>NZ_JACYUH010000012.1:0-275 GCF_014841655.1 Frigoribacterium sp. CFBP 8759 | reverse complement strand
TCGACGACGGTGCCGTCGGCCGAGGTCAGCGACAGGCCGGAGCCGTCGTGGTCGATCTCGCCCTGGACGTAGGGTCGCACGTCGCTGTCGGGGCCGTAGTAGTCGACGTTTCCGCCCGTGATCGGGAAGGCGAACGTGCCGTCGGTGAAGGTCGCGGTGCCGACGACGCCGGGGGTCAGGCCGAGCGAGGTGATCGCGTCGACGAAGGACTGGTCGACGGCGACCTGGGTGTCGACGCCGTTGCTGAGGTCGGCGATCGACGCGGCGGGCGTCGA
>NZ_JACYUH010000011.1:0-277 GCF_014841655.1 Frigoribacterium sp. CFBP 8759 | reverse complement strand
AAGCTTCCCCGGCCCTCAAGTGGGACCAACTTCCAAGTCCTCGAGTTGCTTCACAGCCTCGGACCAAGTGAGTTGCGAACACTGATCAAGATGATGTAGAGTTACGGCTCGTTCCGCAAGGGACGTCGGCACGGTCTCGGCATCGTCGGTCAGTGCATAAGGTTACAGAACTGCTCAGGGCAAAGGTCTTTCAAGGCTGGGTCCCTGGTGCGTTTGGTCCTTGAGAACTCAACAGCGTGCACATTGTCAAATGCCAAATTATACCCTGGCATTGCTT
>NZ_JACYUH010000010.1:0-284 GCF_014841655.1 Frigoribacterium sp. CFBP 8759 | reverse complement strand
GCGGGCGTCGAGGCGGCGCTGGGCTCGGAGGACGACGAGCTCGACGAGGAGGACGTGTCGGTCGAGGTGCCGGAGTCCATCGAGCACGCGGCGAGGGAGAAGATCAGGGCGCCCGAGGCGACGAGGCCGAGGGTGGTCTTGGTGATGTTCTTGCGAGTGAAAGCGTTCATGGTGAAGCTCCTTGTCAGTTGGTCCCGGTGGGGATGTACTGGGTTCGCCACCGGGCCCGAAAAGGATTGGAACGCATCTACTTCGTTACCCCGCCGTGACCTCCACCGCCGCGT
>NZ_JACYUH010000009.1:0-554 GCF_014841655.1 Frigoribacterium sp. CFBP 8759 | reverse complement strand
AACACCAGAAAGGCCCCTTCTTCGGAAGGGGCCTTTCTGCGTTTAACGCTGACCCACCCACCAACCCCGGCCACGGCGATCGGCGGTGCGGCGTCCAACGACAATTTATCGAGGGCGATGATTCACCGCGTGAGCCCCTCCGCACCGCCGGCTGCCACCGGTCGAGCTGCGACCGGGGTGGCCTGCAGCGGGCAGTCGTGGAAGGGGCGACCCCATGGTGTTGGCGTCGGAGAGAGCTCAAGGCACGTGATCCTGAGGGCTGTACGCTCGCGACTTCGACCCGGGTGCAGTCGTCAGGCGCTCGGCATGAGCATCCGTCTGGACGACCATCGACTTCCAGCAAGCGGCTCCGTGCTGCTCGAGCCCGCGGTCGTGTTCCACAGGCGCCGGCGTCGCGCCACCTGGGTCGTCGTTCGAGCTCGAGTAGTTCTCGGCCGAGCAGAGTTCATTTCTCTCTGTCGAAAGCGGATCTCGAGTAAGCATTGACTCCAGGACTCCAGGACTCCAGGACTCCAGGACTCCAGGACTCCAGGACTCCAGGACTCCAGGACTCC
>NZ_JACYUH010000008.1:0-729 GCF_014841655.1 Frigoribacterium sp. CFBP 8759 | reverse complement strand
TCCAGGACTCCAGGACTCCAGGACTCCAGGACTCCAGGACTCCAGGACTCCAGGACTCCAGGACTCCAGGTCTGTAGGTCTGTAGGTCTGTAGGTCTGTAGGTCTGTAGGTCTGTAAGTCCCTAGGTTTCCAGGAGTCCACGACGCGACTGCTGAGGTGTGAGCTGACGAGCACGGCCTTCGTCTGCCTTGTCCTTCTTCAGCGCTTCGCCGAGAGGCACCCGGCAGACGCCTCACATGTTGCTCATGGCCACGACGTGTGTGCGTGGCCACGAGGCTCATGGATCGACAGGGGGCGGCAGGCAGGTGAGTCGCCGTTGCCACTGGCGGAGGAACTCCGCCGGCCATGCCGGCGCCCGGTTCGCCCATCATTCCGTTGATCGTCGGGGATGGTCGAGGTGCCAGGACGATCCAAGGAAATACCCCACCCTCGGGCGCCGATCCCGATCGGTGTCCAAGTTCCCCGGGGCTGCTCGGGCGAACCCGTCAAGCGTCCGCCTTGCCTAAGCAGCGCGTCACCGCGGGGGTTCCCCTGAGTAGAACGGGACTGGATGTGAAAGGCGCGGGCTGCGACACGCCCGGGATGCATGAACATTTGGGGGTGGGGCCCCGTCCCTGTGTAAAGTAATCACTTGTCACCCCAAAGGTGCGGGCGGAGCAAAGCTTCCCCGGCCCTCAAGTGGGACCAACTTCCAAGTCCTCGAGTTGCTTCACAGCCTCGGACCAAGTG
>NZ_JACYUH010000007.1:0-5636 GCF_014841655.1 Frigoribacterium sp. CFBP 8759 | reverse complement strand
TTCTGGTGTTTCGTGTGCTGTTCGCACTAAAAGGAGTCCGGCGGTGTCCTACTCTCCCACAAGGTCCCCCTTGCAGTACCATCGGCGCTGAGAGTCTTAGCTTCCGGGTTCGGAATGTGACCGGGCGTTTCCCTCTCGCTATGGCCGCCGAAACATTTACCACACACCATCACTGGTGGTGAAGTCTGTTTCAGACCATGCGCCCCATCCGTTACAGGTGTGGCGACTTGTCTGTTGAGTTGTTCCCGACCGTATTTCGGGAACCACATAGTGGACGCAAGCAGCTTTCCCCCACCTCTACAGGGAGGGAGTGTTGTCAAGTTATCGGCTTATTAGTACCGGTCAGCTCCATGGGTCGTTAGTCCCCACTTCCACATCCGGCCTATCAACCCAGTAGTCTAGCTGGGAGCCTCTCACCCCTAAGGGTATGGAAATCTCATCTCGAAGCCGGCTTCCCGCTTAGATGCTTTCAGCGGTTATCCGTTCCGAACGTAGCTAATCAGCGGTGCCCTTGGCAGGACAACTGACACACCAGAGGTTCGTCCATCCCGGTCCTCTCGTACTAGGGATAGATCTTCTCAAATTTCCTACGCGCGCAGCGGATAGGGACCGAACTGTCTCACGACGTTCTAAACCCAGCTCGCGTACCGCTTTAATGGGCGAACAGCCCAACCCTTGGGACCTACTCCAGCCCCAGGATGCGACGAGCCGACATCGAGGTGCCAAACCATGCCGTCGATATGGACTCTTGGGCAAGATCAGCCTGTTATCCCCGAGGTACCTTTTATCCGTTGAGCGACAGCGCTTCCACAAGCCACTGCCGGATCACTAGTCCCGACTTTCGTCCCTGCTCGACTTGTCAGTCTCACAGTCAAGCTCCCTTGTGCACTTACACTCGACACCTGATTGCCAACCAGGTTGAGGGAACCTTTGGGCGCCTCCGTTACTTTTTGGGAGGCAACCGCCCCAGTTAAACTACCCACCAGGCACTGTCCCAGAACCGGATCACGGTTCGTAGTTAGATATCCAAAGTGACCAGAGTGGTATTTCAACAATGACTCCACCTGAACTAGCGTCCAAGCTTCACAGTCTCCCACCTATCCTACACAAGCCACTCCGAACACCAATACCAAGCTGTAGTAAAGGTCACGGGGTCTTTCCGTCCTGCTGCGCGTAACGAGCATCTTTACTCGTAGTGCAATTTCGCCGAGTTCGCGGTTGAGACAGCTGGGAAGTCGTTACGCCATTCGTGCAGGTCGGAACTTACCCGACAAGGAATTTCGCTACCTTAGGATGGTTATAGTTACCACCGCCGTTTACTGGGGCTTAAATTCTGAGCTTCGCTTGCGCTAACCCTTCCTCTTAACCTTCCAGCACCGGGCAGGCGTCAGTCCGTATACATCGTCTTGCGACTTGGCACGGACCTGTGTTTTTAGTAAACAGTCGCTTCCCACTGGTCTCTGCGGCCTTTCCCGCTCCGGGAGTAAATCCCATCACGGTTCCGGCCCCCCTTCTCCCGAAGTTACGGGGGCATTTTGCCGAGTTCCTTAACCACGATTCTCTCGATCTCCTTGGTATTCTCTACCTGACCACCTGAGTCGGTTTGGGGTACGGGCGGCTTGAACCTCACGTCGATGCTTTTCTCGGCAGCATAGGATCACTGATTTCCCCCAATCGGGGTACGCATCGGATCTCAGGCGCATTGACGACGGATTTGCCTATCGTCAGCCCTACATCCTTACACCAGGTTCACCTTACGGATACCATCGCCTGGCTCAGCTACCTTCCTGCGTCACACCTGTTAATACGTTAACCGCACCAGCATGGGGTCGAGCGTTAGACCGGCCGGCATCACCCCGAAGGGATCCACTCAGCCGGGTTAGGACTCTTAGCACCACTGGATTAGCTTGGGCGGTTCTTCGCCGGTACGGGAATATCAACCCGTTGTCCATCGACTACGCCTGTCGGCCTCGCCTTAGGTCCCGACTTACCCAGGGCGGATTAACCTGGCCCTGGAACCCTTGGTCTTTCGGAGGACGGGTTTCTCACCCGTCTTTCGCTACTCATGCCTGCATTCTCACTCGTGTGGCCTCCACGGCTGGTTTACACCGCCGCTTCACTGGCCACACGACGCTCTCCTACCACTCCGTACGACTGAACCACGAAGGCTTGTCTATAATACGAAATCTACAACTTCGGTGGTGTGCTTGAGCCCCGTTACATTGTCGGCGCGGAATCACTTGACCAGTGAGCTATTACGCACTCTTTCAAGGGTGGCTGCTTCTAAGCCAACCTCCTGGTTGTCTATGCAACTCCACATCCTTTCCCACTTAGCACACGCTTAGGGACCTTAGTTGGTAGTCTGGGTTGTTTCCCTCTCGACGATGAAGCTTATCCCCCACCGTCTCACTGCTGCGCTCTCACTTACCGGCATTCGGAGTTTGGCTGACGTCAGTAAGCTTTTGGGCCCCATCGGCCATCCAGTAGCTCTACCTCCGGCAAGAAACACGCAACGCTGCACCTAAATGCATTTCGGAGAGAACCAGCTATCACGAAGTTTGATTGGCCTTTCACCCCTATCCACAGCTCATCCCCTCAGTTTTCAACCTAAGTGGGTTCGGTCCTCCACGACGTCTTACCGTCGCTTCAACCTGGCCATGGATAGATCACTTCGCTTCGGGTCTAGGACATGCGACTGGATCGCCCTATTAAGACTCGCTTTCGCTACGGCTACCCCACACGGGTTAACCTCGCCACATATCGCTAACTCGCAGGCTCATTCTTCAAAAGGCACGCTGTCACCCCTACAAGGAGGCTCCAACGGTTTGTAAGCAAACGGTTTCAGGTACTATTTCACTCCCCTCCCGGGGTACTTTTCACCTTTCCCTCACGGTACTTGTCCGCTATCGGTCATCTGGGAGTATTTAGGCTTATCAGGTGGTCCTGACAGATTCACACGGGATTTCTCGGGCCCCGAGCTACTTGGGATCCCCATTCAGCCAGCGCCAGCATTTCGGCTACGGGGTTCGCACCCTCTATGACCAGCCATTCAAAGCTGTTCGCCTATACTGCGCTGTAACTGTTCCTGTCCGGCAGAACAGGACAACGGGTCCCACAACCCCGACCATGCAACGACCGCCGTCTATCACACATGACCGGTTTAGCCTCTTCCGATTTCGCTCGCCACTACTGACGGAATCACTGTTGTTTTCTCTTCCTGTGGGTACTGAGATGTTTCACTTCCCCACGTTCCCTCTACCCGCCCTATATATTCAGGCGGGAGTCACCAGACATAACGCCTGGCGGGGTTTCCCCATTCGGAAATCCTCGGATCAGGGCTCGATTATCAGCTCCCCGAGGCTTATCGCAGATTTCTACGTCCTTCTTCGGCTCCAGATGCCAAGGCATCCACCGTTTGCTCTTAGAAACTTGACCACAAAGTTGCTGCCAGCCAAAGACTGACAGCTCAGTGTTATCTCATTCGCCAACCACACCCAAAGGGCGGATTGGTCTAAGAAATTGCACTTAGTATCACAAACAACAACCAACCCGAAGGCCGGCCCTGCTTGCGACTAAGATGCTCGCGTCCACTGTGTAGTTCTCAAAATACGGGCGGCACCATGATCACCCTGCGATTGATGCAGGACTTTCATGGCCCAGAGGAAAAACCCCCACACTCAAAAGCATGGGTGCTTGGTCCCTCAGGACCCAACAGCGTGCACGCCCCCCACCTCGAACACCCTCACCTTCCAGACACCCGAAGGTGCCGTACTAGCGCTGATGCTCTCCGCGAAGAGCCATTGTCAATGTTCCACCCATGAGCGCCGGCCGAAGACATTCGCTTCGAAACCGACTTGACTCGTTGACCCCCGTGTATACCGCGGGGCGAGTACATGCTCCTTAGAAAGGAGGTGATCCAGCCGCACCTTCCGGTACGGCTACCTTGTTACGACTTAGTCCTAATCACCGATCCCACCTTCGACAGCTCCATCCACAAGGGTTAGGCCACTGGCTTCGGGTGTTACCGACTTTCATGACTTGACGGGCGGTGTGTACAAGGCCCGGGAACGTATTCACCGCAGCGTTGCTGATCTGCGATTACTAGCGACTCCGACTTCATGAGGTCGAGTTGCAGACCTCAATCCGAACTGAGACCGGCTTTTTGGGATTCGCTCCACCTTACGGTATCGCAGCCCTTTGTACCGGCCATTGTAGCATGCGTGAAGCCCAAGACATAAGGGGCATGATGATTTGACGTCATCCCCACCTTCCTCCGAGTTGACCCCGGCAGTCTCCTATGAGTTCCCACCATAACGTGCTGGCAACATAGAACGAGGGTTGCGCTCGTTGCGGGACTTAACCCAACATCTCACGACACGAGCTGACGACAACCATGCACCACCTGTATACCGACCTTGCGGGGCGACCATCTCTGGACGTTTCCGGTATATGTCAAGCCTTGGTAAGGTTCTTCGCGTTGCATCGAATTAATCCGCATGCTCCGCCGCTTGTGCGGGCCCCCGTCAATTCCTTTGAGTTTTAGCCTTGCGGCCGTACTCCCCAGGCGGGGAACTTAATGCGTTAGCTGCGACACGGAGACCGTGGAATGGCCCCCACATCTAGTTCCCAACGTTTACGGCATGGACTACCAGGGTATCTAATCCTGTTCGCTCCCCATGCTTTCGCTCCTCAGCGTCAGTTACGGCCCAGAGATCTGCCTTCGCCATCGGTGTTCCTCCTGATATCTGCGCATTCCACCGCTACACCAGGAATTCCAATCTCCCCTACCGCACTCTAGTCTGCCCGTACCCACTGCAGGCTGGGGGTTGAGCCCCCAGATTTCACAGCAGACGCGACAAACCGCCTACGAGCTCTTTACGCCCAATAATTCCGGACAACGCTTGCACCCTACGTATTACCGCGGCTGCTGGCACGTAGTTAGCCGGTGCTTTTTCTGCAGGTACCGTCACTTTCGCTTCTTCCCTACTAAAAGAGGTTTACAACCCGAAGGCCGTCATCCCTCACGCGGCGTTGCTGCATCAGGCTTTCGCCCATTGTGCAATATTCCCCACTGCTGCCTCCCGTAGGAGTCTGGGCCGTGTCTCAGTCCCAGTGTGGCCGGTCACCCTCTCAGGCCGGCTACCCGTCGTCGCCTTGGTGAGCCATTACCTCACCAACTAGCTGATAGGCCGCGAGTCCATCCTTGACCAAAATTCTTTCCAACTCCTAGCCATGCGGCTGAAGCTCGTATCCGGTATTAGACGCCATTTCTAGCGCTTATCCCAGAGTCAAGGGCAGGTTACTCACGTGTTACTCACCCGTTCGCCACTAATCCCTGGAGCAAGCTCCAGTTCATCGTTCGACTTGCATGTGTTAAGCACGCCGCCAGCGTTCGTCCTGAGCCAGGATCAAACTCTCCGTAAAAGAAAAAACAGCACAACCGGAATAGGCCATGACTGCTGAATTTGATGCTGACTAAAGAACAAAACAATCTGACGATTGTTGTTGTCCATCAATCTCAAAGAAACCTAAACACCACTCACAACCCCACCAAAGATGAAGCCACAAGCAATGCCAGGGTATAATTTGGCATTTGACAATGTGCACGCTGTTGAGTTCTCAAGGACCAAACGCAC
>NZ_JACYUH010000006.1:0-123632 GCF_014841655.1 Frigoribacterium sp. CFBP 8759 | reverse complement strand
GTCGCCGACAAGTCAGGAGGCGCGGGCGGCATCCGCAACGACGTCGCGATCGTCGTCCCCCCGTCGGGCGGCCCCGTGGTGATCTCGGTGCTCACCACGCGCAACGACCCCGCCGCGAGGTACGACGACTCCCTCGTCGCCGCCGTGGCCGAGGTCGCCCTCTCGGCCGTCGCCGCCGCCCGNCCGCTCGTCGAGTGGGCAGAAGATGCTCCTCCCGCGGTGACGAGCAGCATCTTCTGCCCACTCGTCGCCGACCACCAGCGGGGCGACGACCTCGGCCGCCCACCCCGCCACCACCTGTTCGCCCCTCGTTCACGCGGCCTCCCCCGGGACGTCGTCGCGCCTCCTTAGCGTGCCCAGCGGGCCGTCCGGTCCCCCGTCGCCGTCCCCGGCGAACCCCGGCCCCGCACCCGAAGGACTCCACCGCATGATCGACAAGCGCCTGCTCGTCTCGGCCGCCACCCTCGGCATCGCCGCCCTCGCCCTCACCGGCTGCTCGGCGAGCGCCGACGCCGACAGCTCGGGAGGCGCGGCGAACGGCACCGACGCCGCCACCGCCACCAGCGCCGAGGACTTCGGCGGCATGGACGCCCTGGTCAGCGCCGCACAGGCCGAGGGCGAGCTCAACGTGATCGCCCTGCCCGACACCTGGGCGAACTACGGGAAGATCATCGACGGGTTCGAGGAGAAGTACGACATCACCGTCAACTCGGACAGCCCCGACGTCTCGAGCGCCGAGGAGATCACCGCCGCCCAGAACCTGAAGGGGCAGGACACGGCCCCCGACGTGTTCGACCTCGGCTCGGCCGTGACGCTCGCCAACCTCGACCAGTTCGCGCCGTACGAGGTGTCGACCTGGGACGACATCGCCGACGACCACAAGGACGCCGACGGCAGATGGGTCTACGACTACACCGGCCTGATGTCGGTCGGCTACGACGCCGACGCCGTGCCGGCCCCCGAGAGCCTCGACGACCTGCTCGGCTCGGACTACGAGGGCAAGGTCGCGATCAACGGCGACCCGACCCAGGCCGGTGCCGCCGCTGCGGCCGTCGAGTGGGCCGCGCTGCAGTCCGGCGGCAGCGCCGACGACGTCAGCACGGGCGTCGACTGGTTCTCGCAGCTGGCCGACGCCGGCAACTTCCTGCCCACCGACCCGACCCCGGCGACGATCGCCTCGGGCGAGACCCCGGTCGTCTTCGACTGGAGCTACAACAACCTGGCCGCCGCGGCCGACGCCGGTGGACGCGACTGGAAGACGGCCGTCCTGCCCGGAACCGCCCTCGGCAGTTACTACAACCAGGCCATCAACGTCGACGCCCCGCACCCCGCCGCGGCCCGCCTGTGGCAGGAGTACGTCATGGGCGACGACGCGCAGAACCTCTACCTAGCGGCCGGCGCCTACCCCGTGCGCCTCGCGGCGATGACCGAGGCCGGCACCGTCGACCAGGACGCCCTCGAGAAGGTCGGCGAGCAGCCCGCCGACACCGTCCAGTTCACGGCGGAGCAGACCGAGGCCGCGTCGAAGGTCCTGGCCGACACCTGGGCCACGGCGATCGGCTGATGGTGACGACGTCGACCCGCGCGGCGGACACGACCGCCGACGTGCGGTCGGCGCACGAGGGGGACGGCGGCGGCCTGCCGACCCGCGCCTCCTCGTCCTCCGACGGCGTCGGCCCCTCACGGGGTCGGCGCCGTCCGGCGGCCTGGTGGGGGCTGACCCCGTTCGCCGTCTGGGTGCTCGCCTTCTTGATCGTGCCGTGCCTGCTCGCGCTCGGGACGGGCTTCGTCGACGGCGACGGTGCCCTCACCCTCGACAACCTGGCCGCGCTCGGCGACCCGCTGATCGTCCGGGCCTTCGCCAGTTCGGCCGCCGTCTCGGCCGTCACCGCCGTGGCCGGGGCCGTCGTCGGTGCCGTCGTCTGCTGGGGCCTCACCTCGCTGCGCCCCGACGGAGCCGTCCGCAACGCCATCGACGCCGCGTCGAGCGTGCTCGCCCAGTTCGGCGGCGTCATGCTGGCGTTCGCCTTCATCGCGACGATCGGCATCCAGGGCGTCGTCACGCGGCTGCTGATCGACGTCGCCGGCATCGACCTCTACGCGGACGGGGTCTGGTTCTACCAGGTGCCCGGGCTGCTGCTGCCCTACCTGTACTTCCAGGTGCCCCTCATGGTGATCACCTTCATGCCCGCCGTCAGCGGCCTCCGCCCGCAGTGGAGCGAGGCCGTGGCCACGCTCGGCGGCACCCGGTGGCAGCACCTCGTCCGCGTGGTCGTCCCGGTGCTCGCCCCGGCGTTCGTCGGCAGCCTGCTGCTGCTCTTCGCCAACGCCTTCTCGTCGTACGCGACCGCCGCCGCCCTGATCAGCCAGGGCGCCCAGATCGTGCCGCTGCAGATCCGCGCCGCACTGATCAGCGAGACGGTGCTCGGCCGCGAGAACGTCGCCGGCGCGCTCGCGCTCGGCATGGTCGTCGTCATGGCCGTGCTGATGACGGGTTACTCGCTGCTGCAGCGCCGCACCGAGCGGTGGCAGCGATGAGCGCCCGGACGACGGAGCCGACGCGCACGACGCGCACGACGAGCGCTCCGCGGTCGACGAGCGCAGGAGGCGCGGGCACGGTGGCGCGCCGCACCGCCCTGGTCGTCGTGGGGGCCCTCTTCGCGGTGCCGATCGCGGCGATGGTCGCGTTCTCGCTGCGCAGCGCCGACGGCACGGGTCACGACCTGAACCACTGGCTGGCGATCGTCGACCCCGAGAACGAGCGGATGTACCGCAACCTCGTCGAGGGGGTCACGAACTCGCTGCTGCTCGCCGTCGTCTCGGCCCTGCTCGTGCTCGTGCTGCTGGTGCCGGCGATGGTGCTCGTGCACCTGCGCCACCCGCGCCTCGTCCGGCCCCTCGAGTTCGTCTGCCTCGTGCCGATCACGGTGCCCGCGATCGTGCTCGTGGTCGGGCTGGCACCGGTCTACTCGGTCGTCTCGCGGGTGGCCGGTTCGGGCGCCTGGACGCTCGCGCTCGCGTACGGCGTCACGGTGCTGCCCTACGCCTACCGTGCGGTGCAGTCCGACCTCGCGGCCACCGACCTCCACACGCTGACCGAGGCCGCGCGCACGCTCGGCTCGAGCTGGCCTCGCACGATGGCCCTCGTCGTCGTGCCGAGCCTCCGCCGGGGACTGCTCGCGGCGGCGTTCATCACCGTGGCCGTGGTGCTCGGCGAGTTCACCATCGCCTCGCTGCTCAACCGCGTGAACCTTCAGACCGCCCTGGTGCAGGTGTCCCGATCCGACCCCTATGCCGCCGTCGTCCTCGCCCTGATCTCGTTGGCCTTCGCCTTCGTGCTGCTGCTCGTGATCGGGCGGGTCGGAGCCCTCGGGGCCGCCCGCCCGATCCCCACCCGGAAGGCCCTCTCGTGACCGCCACGCTCCCCCGCCCCTCCGTCACGAGTCCGACCGCCGCCGGTGCGGGCGCGGGCGCCGCCGTCGCGTTCCACGACGTGACGAAGCAGTTCGCCGGGCACCGGGCGCTGACCGGGCTCGACCTCGAGCTGCAGCCCGGCGAGCTCGTCGCCGTGCTCGGCCCCTCGGGCTGCGGCAAGACCACCGCGCTGCGCAGCCTCGCCGGGCTCGAGGACGTCACGGGCGGCAGCATCACGATCGACGGCCGCGACGTGGTCGGCGTGCCGACGCACCGCCGCGACGTCGGCATGGTGTTCCAGGCGTACTCGCTGTTCCCGCACCTGACCGTGCGGCAGAACGTGGAGTTCGGGCTGCGCATGCGTCGGGTCGACAAGGCCGCCCGCGCCACCCGAGCGGGCGAGATGCTCGACCTGGTCGGGCTCGGCGACCTCGGCGAGCGCTACGCCCACCAGCTCTCTGGCGGCCAACAGCAGCGCGTCGCGCTGGCCCGGGCGCTGGTCACGCGACCCCGCGTGCTGCTGCTCGACGAGCCGCTCAGCGCCCTCGACGCCAAGGTGCGGGTGCAACTGCGGGACGAGATCCGGCGCATCCAGCGCGAGCTGTCGATCACCACGCTCTTCGTCACCCACGACCAGGAGGAGGCCCTCGCCGTCGCCGACCGCGTCGCCGTCATGCGCGCCGGGTCGATCGAGCAGGTGGGCACGCCCGAAGAGCTCTACTCGGCCCCCGCGACGGCGTTTGTGGCCGAGTTCGTCGGGACGAGCAACCGGGTCTCCGGCGAGGTCATCGGCGGGCTCGTGCGGCTGGCGGGCTGCCCCGAGGTGCCGGTCGTGGGGACGCCGGCCGAGGGACCGGTCTGGGCGTACGTGCGCCCCGAGGACGTGTCGTTCGTCGCGCAGGGCGGGCTCGCGGGCGTCGTCGAGTCGGTGTCGTTCCTGGGGGCCGTGTGCCGCACCCGCGTGCGCGTGGACCGCGAGACGCTGCTCGTGCTGGACCACCGGGCCGACGAACGGCGCGAGCCGGGGTCGTCGGTGCGCGTCTCGTTCACGCCCGCCCGCGTGGCCGTGACGAGCCGCGCCTCCTGACCCACCCGACGGCACCGGGTCACCCGGGCGACGGAGGCGGCCCGCACGGTCCCGCCGTTAGCCTCGGGGCATGCCCCCGGTGACCGGTCCCGACGACGTGCCCCGCGCCTCCTCGGTGTGGCAGGCCGAGATCGTCACGACCCGGCGGCCGCGGCCGCTCGTCGCCGGGCGCTGGCTCGTCTCGGTCGTCGTCGGGTTCTTCCTCGGCTCGGTCGAGGGCGAGTGGCCGGGCTTCGACGTCGTGGTCCGCGAGCGCTCGACCGGTCGCGAGATCCACCGTCTGCCGCCCCAGGGCCTCACCGGCGCCGACGAGTCCAAGGTCGAGATCGAGGCGGACCTCGACCGGCTCACCTGCGACGAGTTCCGCGCCGAGTGGGCGCTCGTCTGACCCACATCTGATACTTCAGGCGGAGGCGCACCATCACCGCGGGGGACGACCGGGAGGCGCGGGTCGGCTTGGCTGGGCACATGACCTCCGCTGCGCCCGCCGTCGACTCCCCACCCACCACCGGCACCCGCTGGAGGTTCGTCGACTCGCTGCGCGGCTTCGCGCTGTTCGGCATCCTGCTGGTCAACACGCTCGACATCACCCGCCTCGGCATCGACCTGGCGATCGAGAACGCCGGCCCGGTCGACGACCCGGCGCGTGACCTGCTGTACCTCACGGTGCAGACCCGGTTCGTGCCGATCTTCGTGTTCCTCTTCGGCATGAGCCTCTGGTTCGTGCTCGCCGGTGCCCGGGCGCGCGCTCCCCGGCCCGGACTCGTCATGGTGCGCCGGCTGATCGGGCTCGTCGCGATCGGGGGGCTGCTCATGCTCGTCTACCCCGGCAACGTGCTGCTCGAGTACGGCGTCGTCGGCCTCGTCGTGCTGCCGATAGTCGTCTTCGCCCCACGCTGGGCGACCCTGACCCTCGGTGCCGCGCTGACCGTCGCGGCCTACGCCCTGACCGGTGGCGGCCTCGCCTCGACTCCCGGCCTCATGCTGCTCGGTGCCGGCGCCGCCGCGTACGGGCTGCCCCGGGTGCTCGAGTCCGCCGGGCGCGGCGTCGGCCTGGTCTTCGCCGCGGCCGCGGTGCTCACGGTGCCGGCCCTGCTCTGGCAGGCCACGACCCCGGGCGACCCGCGCTTCTCGACGCCAGGCGGCATCGCCGGGCTGGTCATGGCCGTCGCCTACGCCACCGCCCTCGCCCTGCTCTGGCGCACCCCCGCCCGCCGCGTCGTCGCCGCCGTGTTCGAGCCGCTGGGCCGCATGGCACTGACCAACTACGTCGTCGCGGCGATCGTCGTGGCAGGTCTCGCCCTCGTGATCGACTTCGGGCACCTGACGAGCGTCGTCCCGGGGCTGGCGATCAGCGTCGTCCTGATCGCCGTGCAGTCCGTGCTGAGCCGCCTCTGGCTCGCCCGGTTCGTCTACGGCCCGGTCGAGTGGGCCTGGCGGAGCGTCACCTGGTGGCGGCCGGCCGCGCTGGTGCGCCGGGCGTCCTGACCGACGGGAGCCGCGCCTCCTCTGGTCGGCGGCGGTCCCGACCGATCGGAGCCGCGCCTCCTCGGGTCAGCGACGGTTCCAGGAGGCCCGCACGACGGTGTCGAGGGCGCTCGAGAGGTCGGTGCACCAGAGGCGGCGACCGGGGGTCGCGGCGAGGGTGAGTTCGTAGCCCGCCTCGGTCTGGGCGACCGATCCGATGACCACCGGGGCTCCGCGCTCCGACCGCCGCACGTCGACGATGCGCCAGCGGCCACGGCCGATCACGTCGAGCCTCAGGTCGAGGGCACTGGCGAGCGGGCCCCGTCCCGGCCAGGCCGTGCCCGACCGGCGTCCCCCACCGTCGTTCAGCATGGTCGCCCCTTCTCGCGGGCCGCCCCGATGCGACCCGACGAGGTGCACGTTAGACACGCGACCTGACAACGGGAGGGGTTGACTCCGAGGGCCCGGCGTGATCCTTGTACCCCACCCCGGGCCCCCGTTGCCTCCTGCAGGCCCGGACGCACGGGCCCCGGCCTGTCAGGGTGGAACGATGCCGTCCCCCATCCCGTCGTCCGACGCCGCGTCCCTGGAGGCCCTGCGCGCCTCCGTCCTCCCGACCCGAGGAGGCGCGGTGGACGACAGCATCCCCCAGCTCGCCGAGGCCGACCCCGAGCTTTTCGGGGTCGCCGTGGTGCGGTCCACCGGCGAGGTGGTCGCGTCCGGCGACTCGGGCCA
Organism: Frigoribacterium sp. CFBP 8759; assembly: GCF_014841655.1. NCBI lineage: Bacteria > Bacillati > Actinomycetota > Actinomycetes > Micrococcales > Microbacteriaceae > Frigoribacterium > Frigoribacterium sp. CFBP 8759. The sequence goes on along the minus strand of NZ_JACYUH010000006.1, from coordinate 116,929 downwards.
CGCGTTCTCGATCCAGTCGGCGGTGAAGCCGTTCCTCTTCGCGCTCGCCCTCGCCGACACCGGCGGAGCGGCCCTCGACGCGGTCGGCATCGAGCCGACCGGCGAGGCGTTCGACGCGATCAAGCTCGAGGGCGGCACCGGCCGACCGCCGAACCCGATGGTCAACGCCGGAGCCCTGCTCACGGCCGCCCTGGTCGACGGCGACACCTGCGACGCCCGCACGACGCGCATCCTGGCGGGGCTCGGGGCCTTCGCGGGGCGCGAGCTCGACTACGACCGCGAGGTCAGCGAGTCCGAGCAGCTGCACGGCGACCGCAACCACGCGCTGGCCCACCTGATGCGGTCCGAGGGCAGCCTGGAGCACACGGCCGACGACGCGGTCGCGCTCTACGCCCGGGCCTGCTCGGTACTGGTCGACAGCGAGGCGCTGGCCGTGATGGGCGCGACGCTCGCGTTCGGCGGCCGCAACCCGGTGACGGGCGAGCAGGTCGTGGACGCCCGCGTCGCCCGCGACGTGGTGTCGGTCATGGCGACCTGCGGGGTCTACGACGGGTCGGGCCGCTGGATGCGCGGCGTCGGGGTGCCCGCGAAGTCGAGCGTCTCGGGGGCGATCGTCCTGTCGGCGCCGAACCGGCTGGGTGCGGCGGTGTTCAGCCCGCCCATCGACGAGCAGGGGACGAGCGTCCGCGGTGCCGAGTGGAGCCGCCGACTGAGCGAGGAGCACGGGCTGCACTCGTTCGGCTTCGGCGGCTGACACGGACGAGGCCCCCGGTGGGCGTCCTGCGAACAGGAGCCGACCGGGGGCCTCGTCGGGTGGAGCCGGGGCTCAGGCCTGGACGTCTCCGCGCCAGGCGCCGTCGACGTTGCCCTCGCGCTCGATGAACTCCTTGAAGTTCTTGAGGTCCTTCTTGATGGCGTGGTTGTCGGCGCCGAGCGTGTTGCCGACCTTCTCGAGGAAGCCCTCGGGGGTCCAGTCGATCTGCACCGTGAGGCGCGTCACGTCGTCGCTCAGCTTGTGGAACGTGATGACGCCGGCGTGGTCGACCTCGCCGCCCGTGCTGTTCCAGGCGACGCGCTCGTCGGGGTGCTGCTCGGTGATCTCGGCCTCGAAGGTCTTCTCGACCGGTCCGACCTTCACCTTCCACACCGTGAGGGTGGGGGTGGTCTGGGTGATGGACTCGACCTCGTCGAGGAACTTCGGGAACGACTCGAACTGGGTCCACTGGTTGTAGGCGACGCTGACGGGGACGTTGACGTCGATGGTCTCGATGGCCTGTGCCATGGTGCACTCCTTGCTGACGGTGTTCAGAATTGTCGGGCGACGCCGTGTCGGCGTCGTGCCCTGCCGTGAACGGTAGGAGGCGCGGGTCGGCTTCGCCCACGTGCGGAGGCAACGGTCAGGTGCCGGGTGACACGGCCGACCTGGGCACCGCACAGTACTCGTGCGCCCGCGGCCGAGTACGTGCGCGCCCGCGACCGACGGCGGAGCGGTCGGGCGCCGGCGTCGCCGGAACGGGGACCACCCCGCCACGACGGATCGTGACGGGGTGGTGGGGCCGACGGCGTGGCCGGGATCGACGGCCAGACCGCCTGAGGGTCAGCTCGTCGTGTCGCGGGCCGGCGACGCGTCGATCGCATCGACGGTCTCGTGCGCCTGGCCCGAGACGACCTCGATCTTGCGCGGCTTCGCCCTCTCGCTGACCGGGATGACGAGTGACAACACGCCGTTGTCGTAGTGGGCCGTGATGCGGCTCGAATCGATGCCCTCGCCCACGCTGAACTGGCGGAGGTACGAGCCGTGCGGCCGCTCCTGTGCCAGCCACTTGACGCCGTCACGGGTGTCGGGCGTGCGGTTGGCCCGGATGGTCAGCAGCTGACCGTCGACGTCGACGTCGACCGACCCCGGATCGATGCCCGGCATGTCGGCGTTGAGCACGTAGCGGTCGCCGTCGCGGTAGAGGTCGACCGGCATGACCCTGGGCCCCTGCCGCAGGCCCGTGAGGGCGCCGGTGAGACGGTCGAGCTCGGTGAAAGGATCGAAAGACATGGCCATGATGAAGAGTCCCCTTTCGGTTGATCGGTGTGACCCGGGACCCCGTGGCCCCGGCTCGTTGACGACACGAATGTGCCTCTGACCAGCGTTTCGTACCTCAAACCAAGCTTGAACGCTGCCGAGAGATCACTGAGGACGCTGTGCCTGCCGTCGGGCGGCCAGCTCGGCGCCGATCTCTTCGATGCGGGCCAGGTTGCCCAGCAACCGGAGGAAGTCGGCTGCGGCTGCCTCGACGTCGTCGTAGGTGCGGATGCTCTGCTCCTCGACGAGGCCTCGCTCGTCGAGGAAGTAGGTGCTCCACACCTCGTCCCGTCGAGCGAGGACGAGCGCGAAGGGCTTCCCCGTCGTCGCGTCCCCGATGACGGCGTTCAGGTGGCCGAGTCCACGGGCGTCCACCTGGGTTCGGAGGTCGGCCAGGGTGCGCGCGACCATCGTCATGACGGTTCTCCTGCTCGTCGGCGTCGGTCACGGAGTTCGTCCTGGGTCTCGAGCTTGCGATGCTGGGACCTCAGACGGTCGAGGAAGTCGGCCACGGCCGAGACCTCGTCGGGGAACGTGTGCAGGCTCCGTTCCTCCACGGCAGCTCGTTCGTCGACGTAGAAAGTGCTCCACACGCCGTCACGTCGCGCCACGGCGAGACAGTCCGGGCGCCTGAGGTAATCGTCACCGAGAGCGACACGAATGCGGTTCACGTCCTCCGCCTCCATCTGCGCAGGCAACGACGCGAGGCTCATCGCCGCCCCCTCAACGCGCTCGAGGTCGCGTTCCCGTTGCAGGTCGCGGAGGAGCTTCTTCAGCCGGAGCAGGACGAGGAAGTCCTCCAGGGCCTCGGACTCGCTCGGGTAGGTGCGCATGCTCTCGTCGACGACCGCAGCACGCTCGTCGGTGGAAAAGGTCACCCAGGCATCGTCGCGTCGGGTGACGACGAGGCAGTCCGTCCTGTTCGCGTGGTCACCGACGAGGACGTGCGCCAGGTCATCGAGTCCCTCTGCCGCCATGACGACGCGCACCGATTCGATCGTCGCCATGTCAGGCCTTCCCCGGTCGGTCGTCTCGTGACGCCTGCCACGTCTCGTGGGCGAGCCTGTTCTTCTCCCTGATGCGCGACATGAGTGCGTCCTCGTCGGCCCTCAGCCTCATGAGACGCAGGAAGTCGTCCAGAGCGTCGGAGAGTTCCTCGTACGTGCGAACGCTGGTCTCCTCGACACCGGCACGTTCATTGGTCGAGAAGGACGTCCAGACGCCGTCCCGTCGGGTCAGGACCAGGGCGTCCGCCGAGCCGGCGTGATCATCACCGATCACGTAGGCGAACCTGTCGAGCCCCTCGGCCTCGATCGTCGCGACCGTTTCTTGGAGTGTCGTCATCCTCTGGGGCCCCTCGGCGGTCACCGATCCTCTTCCTCGAGGACGGCCAGGGTCTCGTGACATGGCTGCACGACGTCCGCTCCTTCTCGCCGGGCACGCTCAGTCATGGGGCTCCAGGCCCTTGTTGAGGAGGGCCTCCAACTCCTTCAACCGGGCGAGGTTCCGCAGCTGCGACATGAACTCCGTCACGGCAGAGCGTTCATCCGGATGCTCGACGAGTGTCCGCTCTTCCACGACCCCTCGTTCGTCGCGCAAGAAGGTCACCCACAGCCCGTCGATCTGCCCGATCACGTGCGCGCCGGAGACGGGCAGGGACGTGTTCCCGATGAGGAAACGGAGGTGCCCGAGCCCGGCCGCTTCCACTTCTGCTCTCAGTCCGCCCACGTCGGTCCTACTCATCAGCCCTCGAGCACCGGCTAGACGTCCTTCTCAGCCGCGGCCTCGGAACGAAGCCGCTCGACGAGCGCGATGCCGTCGAGCAGAACGAGGAACCCCTCGACTGCCGACCGCTCGTCCGGATACGTCCGGACGCCCTTGACCCTGGTCAGCCCTCTTTCATCCCTGACGAAGGTGCTCCAGCCACCTTCGCCCTGGGCGATGACGAGTGCGTATGGACGCTGTGTCTCCCCGTCACCGATCAGAAAGTTCAGATGCCCGAGCCCGAGTTGGTTGACGCGGTTCGGCAACGAGGCGAGAGTGTTCGAGTCGTCATCAGTCATGGATCTCCTCGAGGAGGCGGTTGATCCTCTCGTGTAGTCACCATCGATGACGTGGTCCAAGCGAAGGAGACTCTCAGCCTCGAGGACGGCCCGCAGCTCGTCCAAACGGGCGAGGTTCCGCAGCTGCGACATGAACTCCGTCACGGCAGAGCGCTCATCCGGATGCTCGACGAGAGTCAGCTCTTCCACGAGACCTCGTTCGTCGCGCAAGAACGTCACCCACACCCCGTCGATCTGCCCGATCACGTGCGCGCCGGAGACGGGCAGCGACGTGTTGCCGATGAGGAAACCGAGGTGCCCGAACCCGGCCGCTTCCACTTCTGCTCGCAATCCGTCCACGTCCATCACGCTTCGCGACGCGATGGCGACCGACGTCGCTCGACCGGCCACACCATCACGCGTCCGTGGGCCGACCGAGACGTTCCGCATCTCGTTCTCGCTGCAACGTGGCAAGTAGGCCTTTCAACCGCATGAGCTCGAGAAAGTCGTCCAAAGCTTCGGGCTCGCTGGAGTACGTTCGGACGCTTTCCTCCATGACTGCGGCACGTTCGTCCCGAGAGAACGACACCCACCCCTCGTCTCTACGGCACAGGACGAGGCAGTCGATCTCGTTCGTACCGTCAGAGCCGATGACATATTTGAGACGGTCGAGCCCTTCCGCTTTCAATGCCGCGCGTGTCTCATCGATGGTGGTCATCTCGCTCCTAGTTCGGGACTCTCTTGAGCAGACCGAGCTCGACCATGACATCGGCTCCGAACGGCAGCTGGTACTGGGTACCACCGCCGACTTCGCCGAAAGCCTTGTCGATCTCGCCCGCGAAAACGCGGATGTTGTTCCAGTCCGGATTGAAGAGCTTCATCGTGACATCGATCTGCATTTTCAGCTTCGTGTTGGTCGACGCGTCATACGCGGCCCGGATGTTCTTGAGGTCGCCGACGACCTCGTACGTGTGCAAATCGTCTTCAACCCAGGGCAGCGCTCGAGTTCCATGGGCGGCGTGCGTACCGTCCGCGTTGAGCGGAGAGGTGAACCGCCCCGTCTCTGGGCCCTCTCGATCAAGTCGCGTGCCGAGGGGGATGTCGGGGTCGGGCGTCTTGATGGGGTCGCCGTCCTCGTTCAACGTGAATCCGTCGCGGGGCGCCTCGTCTTTCCAGTTGACCTTGCCGTCCGCCCCGAGGACGCTGGCGTCCTTCGGCACCTGCTGATCGGCCGGCCACGTTCCCTTCTCGCGGAACACCGCGCCGGCGTCGGGGTCGACAACGTCCAGGTAGTTCGCGAGTTGCTCCCGAGTCATTCCGCTTCGATCCACGGCGCTCGGTGTGGTCGTGCCATTCGAGCCGGGGGCGTCGCCGCCCGAGCCACCCGTTCCGGCATCGCCGTCGGCGTGACCGGGCTGGTCGGCCGCGGGGGCGTCGTCGGCGTGACCCGCGCCTCCTGCGTCCTCACGGACCGGCGGGGCCGACGCGTCGTCACGGACCGGCGGGGCGGACGCGTCGTCACGGACCGGCGGGGCCGACGCGTCGTCGCGGACGGGCGGGGCCGACGTCTCGTCACGGACCGGCGGGGCGGACGCGTCGTCACGGACGGGCGGGGCGGACGCGTCGTCGCGGACGGGCGGGGCGGACGCGTCGTCACCACGGACCGGGCCGGGCGTCGTGTCGGGGCCGTCGACGCGCGTGGGCGGTGGCGCGAGGCCGTCGGCGCGGACGCCGACGACGTCGTCGAGGCGGGTGAGTTGCTCGTCGAAGCGCGAAGGCGCGGCGTCCGGCCCGCGACCGGCCGAGCCGTGCCCTCCGGTCAGGAGACGCGTGGTCTCCGACATGGCGTTCAGGGCGTGACCCGCGTGCGTCAGGCCGATCCGCGACAGGGAACCTTCGGGGGCACGGAGCGCAGCTCGTTCCGCGGCGCCACCGAGCCGTGCGAGGCCCGTCGCCGCCTTCGTCCCGCCGACGGCTGCGCCTCCGACCGGGACGAAGAACGAGGCCACGCCGAGGGTGGCGTAGGTGCCGGCCGCGACCGGGTCCTCGTCGTACATCTCGGGCGTGCCCACGATGCCCTGCGTGACGCCCTCGATCGTGGTGCGGTACCAGTCGACGGCCGGCTGGGCGGCCGCCGGCACCGTGCCGGGAGGTGCGTACGCCAGCGCGATCGTCGCCGGACTCGTGATCGCGATGGCCCCGAGCCCCTGGAGCAGGCCGCCCCAGGCCTTGAGGCCGAACTCCTTGGTGACGCCCGTGCCGCCCTGGATGTCCCAGCCGACCAGGGCACCGGCGCCGTAGGCCGCCTCGGCGATGAACATGCCGAGACCCGTGCCCATCGACTCGGAACAGGTCTTGTGCGGGTCGCCCGGGGCGCCGTAGGGCAGGTCCTTCATCGAGTCGAGCTGCTCGGCCGACAGGCCGACCTGCTCGGGGAAGCACATCGGGTCGGTGCGCAACGCGTTGATGCCGTTCTCGCACTCGGCTCGGGCGGCGTCGATCTTGGCGACCTCGGCGTTGACCTCGCCGAGCAACTCGTCGTTGCGGTTGCGCGAGGGGATGTGGTCGTACCACTCGACCGTGGTCTCGTCGGCGCCGCTCGAGATGTACGAGTTGTAGCTCTCGGTGCTGTAGGTGACGCCGCCGGACACCTCGGCGGTGAAGGCCTCGGCCTCGGTGACGAGCTCCTTGAGCCGGGCGACGGGCGCGGCGACGGCCGTGGCGAGGTCGTCGAGCAACGTCGCGACCTGGCCGAACGTGTCACCGAGGGTCTGCGTGCTCGTGCCGACCGGGTCCATGGCGACGAACAACTGCTCGGCCTCGGGCGCCGCGTAGACGCCCGACAGCCCGGACCAGGAGGTGACGACGCCCGCACCCTTCTCGGCGATGGCGGTCGCCGTGCTGCGGAAGGTGGCGGCGGACGTCGAGATCGCCGCCGGGTCGATGGTGACGCCGGGGATCGCACCGGGGACGATCAGCGAGGGGCTCATCGCGGCACCCTCGGGGTGGAGACGGGCGGAATGCCGGCGGCGCTCTGCTCGCTCGCCAGCGCGGGTGCCTCGGCGGCCGCCGTCACGGCGGCGGACTGGGCGTTCGCCGCCATCTCCTCGTCGCCGGCGACGTAGGCGATGGTCGCCTCGGCGGCACCGGTGCCGCACGACTCGATGCGGTTGACCACCGACGTGAGGGTCGTCGCCTCGGACTCGATCAGCCCGAGCACCGCGTTGGCCACGCCGACGAGGAGGTCGCCGACACCGCCGCTCAGCTCTTCGTGACCGGTCTCCAGGCCTCCGGCCGCGGTGCCGAGGTCGCCGGCCGAGACCTGGACCTCGGCCAGGACCGACTGCACCCCGCTGGGCGAGATCGACCACGAACTCATGAGCGTGCCCCTTCGTCGGTCGTCGCGGGCGCAGCCGTCGCGGGCCTCGGCCCACCCGGGACCGCCTCGACCACGACGCGCCCCCCGGTGTTGCGGACGAGCGCCTGCACGACCGCATCGGACACCGGGTCGGTCCCCGGCGCGTACGCCTCGGTCAGCCAGCTGGCCGCCTCGACGTCGACCCCGAGCAGGACGGAGGCGTCGGCCGGGTCCTCGACGTAGGTGCTGCGCACGATCGCCAGCACGAGCCCGTCGTCGGTCGCGATCTGCAGCCCGCCGCCGTTCCAGAGCTTGCCCAGCCCGAGGTACGGGTCGATCTCGGCGGCTGCGCGGGCACCATCGACGGCGGTCACGGGCTCGGGCGTCACCACGGTGTACTCACGAGGCACGGTGCACCCCCGGCGGGGTCATCGCGGCGAGGATCTCGTCGGCGCCGACGGCCTCGACAGCATCGGCGAAGCGGTGCCAACGGGCTGCGGCCGCGGCACCGTCGACAGCACCAGCACCAGCACCGACCTCGGCGTCACCGGCCAGCCCCTCGTGGAACGACACGAGCACCGACGGCGTCCGCGACGACCCGAGCACCCGTCCACCCACCCGGCGGACGAGACCCTCGACGTCCAGTTGCATGCCCCGGACGCTCCGCGCCCCGACGACGGCGGCGAGCGGTTGCGGTGCGACCCGGTCGTGGGCGGACACGGTCCCGTCGGCCCGGCCGGACATCGACCACGCCGTGGCGAGCAGGACCTGCTGTCGACCGGCCACGTCGGCGAGGGCGTCCGCGACGACGCCCGGCGCGACGGCTCCGGTCACGACGATGCGGGTCTCCTCGATCACCCCGTCGTCGCTGCGCGCGATGCGCACCCAGCCCCGATACCTCGGCCCGGAGGCGTCACCGCCGGCCACGTGGAACCGCGTCTCGGACGGCATGCGGCTGCGCGCGGCGGCCGTGAAGAAGTCCCGGTCCCAGACCGTGGTGGCCGGCTCGGTCGTCCCCCACAGGGTGCGCGTGCCGGGAGCGAGTGACTCGACGAGTCGTTCGAGCGTGCCACCGAGTCGGGCCTCGGCCCGCGCCCGGTGGTGGGTGACGACGGCGAGCTGCGTCCACGGGACGGCGTCGGGGTCGACGGTGCGTCCCTCGTCGAGCCGGACCGACGACGGCGCCTCGTCCTGCGGCAGCGGGTAGCCGTCCTCGGTCACCCCGAGGCCGTGGGCCGGTGAGCGCACCGGCTCGAGCGTGACCGCCCGACGCAGCGAACCGTCGGAGGCGCGGGTCAGCCAGACCCCGCCGAGCACGTCGAGCAGGTGGAACAGCGAGTACGTGAGCCGCGATGCGGGATCGGTGACGAGGGCGACGCGGGTGCCCGGCCCGGCACAGTCGACGAAGAGGGCCGAGAGGCCACTGGACACCCCGACGACGGGCTTGCTCGACCGCGACTCGACCCAGCCGGGCCCGTGCGTGTCGAGCATCGGGTGCAGCAACGAGACGGTCGTCGTGGCATCGTCGGTCATGGCTTCCCCCCGGTAGCGGCGACGACCATCGTACGGGGGCGGCGCTCCCGGCCGCCGTCGGCCGAACGCCCCACGAGCCCGTACCCCGATGACGTGGGAAGAGACGTGACGGCGGTGGTGACCAGGCCGTCAGCCCGGCCGTCACGTCACCTCAGAGAAGAAGAGAGCGAGTGACGGGAATCGAACCCGCGCTATCAGCTTGGGAAGCTGAAGTTCTACCATTGAACTACACTCGCGCGGCGCCTCGGAGGCGCGTCAGACCACTATAGCGGCCCGCGCCTCCCGTGCTCCCTCCGCCCTGCCGAGCGCGTGGCACCGCCGAGCGGACGTCGCACCGCCGCGTTCCGCGGTGCGACGTCCAGCAGGCGGTGCGACGTCCGGCAGGCGGTGCGACTCCGCGCACCACCCCACCTACAGGAGGCGCGCTCAGGCCCCGGTCGCGACCGAGACGATGCGCAGGTCGACCGATGCCGGGGGAACGGGCTCCCCGCTCACGCGGTCGAGCAGCGCCTGGGCGACCGCACGGGCCATGAGCGGCCCGGAGCCGCTCTCGTCGACCGCGATGTCGAGGGTGATGCGGGTCTCGAGGTCGGCCACGGCGATGCCGACGAGGGGCACGGGTCGACCGGGGGCGGCGGCCTCGGCGGAGGCCGGGTCGGCGCGCTCGGCGTCGGGGATGTCGGAGGCGGGGACGCCCGGGTCGGCCGACGTGGCTCCGGCGATCGAGGCGTCGCTCTGCACGGTCGAGCCCACGACCCCTCCGCCACCGACGACGGCGCTCAACCCCTGGAGGGCCGAGCGGACGACGCTGCCGAATCCGGGCCGGGCCCGGACGTGCACGACGCCGTCGACCGATGCCGCGATCTCGCCGAGCTCGGCGGCGAGCAGGGACAGGTCGGCCGGACTGATCGGGGCCCGCAGGCCGTCGTCGTCGCTCACGCCGCGCCTCCTTCGCTCTGCAGGTGGACGTCGTCGACGACCACGTCGACGCTCTCGAGGGTCAGTTCGGTCTGGCGGGACAGGCTCGACGACACCGCCGACTTGACCGCCTCGGCGAGCGCGGGCAGCGGTTCGCCGAAGAGGCCGCTGACGACGACCTCGACCCGGACGAGCGCCCCGGGCACGCTGACGTCGCCGCGGATCGTGCACGAGATGACCATGGCTCCGTCGACGCCGTCGCCCGCCTCGCGGATGAGTGACCTCACGGCGCCCTCGGTGATGTGCAGGGTGGAACGCTCGTCGATCGAGGCGAGCGGGATCTGCCTCCCGGCCCGCGACTCGAGGCGCACGCGGTCCATCACGCCCGAGATCCAGCTCGGGTCCGGTGCGGGGCTCGCCGCGGCGTCGGACTCGAGCAGTCGGGCCCCCATCGCCCTGAGGCGTTCGAGGGCGGCGAGCTGGGCCCGGGCCTCGGGCGACTCCTCGATCTCGGGGTCGTAGGGCTGCCGGCCGGCGTCGAGGTAGTCGACGAGACGCTCGGGCGAGACTCCGTCCTCGGCACCGTCGACGAGCTCGTCGGGCGACGGGCCGGCGTCGCCCGGCGCACCCGGGTCGACGGGCGCAGCCGGGTCGACGGGCGCACCCGGCTCGACGGAAGCACCCGGGTCGACGGACTCGCCCAGGGCGACGGGCACGTCGGGCGGGGTCGGGTCTTCGTGGGCGTGGTCGGTGCCGTGAGGACGGTCACTCATCGCCAGGCCTCCATCTCGCGGGTCAGGGTCTCTCGTGCCCGGGCCAGTTGCCCCCGGACCGCGGTCACGGTGGTGCCGGTCCGTTCGGCGATCTCGGTGTACGACTCGCCACCGACCTCGCGCAGCGCCCACACCTGCCGTTGGCTGGCCGGGAGCCGCGCGAGCGCCGCACGCAGCGCCTCCATGGCGTCGTTCGAGGACGCCCGGCGTTCCGGATCGGTCGTGGGCGTCGCCGCCGGCAGCTCGAGGTCGTCGACGTCGTCGGTGAGGCGGCGCGACCGGATCAGGTCGAAGGCCTTGCGCGACACGATGCGCATCATCCAGCCCTTGACCGCCGCGGGCGTCTGCAGCGTCGGGAGTTCGCGCCAGATCGTGATGGACGCCTCCTGCACCGCGTCGGTCGCATCGGCTCGTGAACCGGTGAGTCGGGTGGCGTACGCCGTCATCAGCCCCAGATGGCGTCGGAGCAACACCTCGAAGGCCCGCTCGTCACCCTCGGCGGCACGCGACGCGAGCACGGCGTCGGTGGCCTCGGTCAGGTCCGCCGCCATGTCCGCCTCCTCTGCTGCTGCGTCCGCCCGGGCCCCCAGGACGAGGAGGCGCGGGTCACGACCCGTGGATGAGTCACGACCCGTGGATGAATGGTGACGCATTCCGTGACGTTCGGGCCACGGAAGGCGTCTCATCCCTGGATACACCGGAATCGGTGCGCGCGGGAGACCGTGACCGGACCCGTCGGCGGCGCGTCCGGTAAGACCGAAGGGCGACGCCGACCCGTCGCACATCGTCCGATCAGAAGGAGACACCGATGGCCACCACCGACGACACCCCGACGAGCACCGTCCCGAGAGGCACCGTCGGGGTGCCCGGCAGGACGGTCGTCGCCGACGGCGTCGTCGCCACGATCGCCGGAATCGCCGCCCGTGGAGTGCCCGGCGTCTTCGCCCTCGGTGGCGGCACCGCGCGGGCGTTCGGCGCCCTGCGGGACGTGATCGGCACGACCGACCTCGGTCAGGGCGTGCGCGTCGAGGTCGGCGAGACCCAGGTCGCCGCCGACGTCACGATCGTCGTCGGGTACCCGGCCCCCCTGCACACGGTGGCCGGACAGGTGCGTGCCGCGGTGGCCGGTGCGATCGAGCAGCTCGTCGGCATGGAGGTCGCCGAGGTGAACGTCGCGATCGTCGACGTCAACATCCCCGGTGACGACGACGTCGACTCCACCAGCGAGAGCCGCGTCTCGTGACCGCCACCACCACGGGCATGGCCGTCGGCGCCGTGCTCGCCGTCTCGGCCCTGGCCTTCGGGTTCTGGGGCTTCGTGCTCGTCGCGGTCTTCATCGCCGTCGGCGCGCTCGTCGGGCGCATCGTCTCGGGCAGGACCGACGTGGCCGGGCTGCTGGACGCCCTGCGCGGACGGCGCTCGTCGTCATGACCACCGCCGGCACGGATCTCGCCGAGACGGGACGCGTCGTCGCGGGGCACGTCGGCATCCCCGCCAAGGTGCTGCAGAAGGTGGCGGTGGCCGTCGTCGCCGAGACCCTCCACGTGCGTCGGGCCGACGTCCGCGTCCTGGCCGAGGACGACGCCGGCCAGCTCGCGCTGCGCGTCTCGACGCCGGTCCGCGTCCCGATGCTCTCCGAGGCCGTGACCATGCCCGAGGGCGGGGTCCTCGCCGTCGTCCGCGACCTCCAGTCCACCCTGACCCGTCGGCTCTCCGAACTCGCGGGACGCACCGTGTCCCGCGTCGACGTCACCGTCAGCGGCAGCCGCACCGACCGGACGGGGCGCACCTCGTGAGCGGGATCGACCCCGGCCTCCACCGCCGTGTCCTCCGACGCGAGCAGCACTCCTCGCGCTCGGGCAGCGCGATCGTCGTGCTCGTGTTGCTCACGCTCGTCGTCGGGTACGTCGGGGTGGAGGCCGTCTACGCCGCGCTCGGTCGACGGGCCCTGCTCTTCTCCCCGGTCGACGTCCTCGCGACGCTGACGTCGTCGGTCGACGGCGGCGGCACCTCGGGCCTCGTGCTCGGCGCCGGCGTCGTCGCGGCGGTCGTGGGCCTCGTCCTGATCGGCCTCGCCGTGACGCCCGGCCGTCGCGGACGCCACACCGTCGACGACGACCGCGTGGCGGTGGTCGTCGACGACCGGGTCATCGCGTCCTCGCTCGCCCGGGCCGCCCGTGTCTCGGGGCGCCTCTCGGACCAGCAGGTCTCGGCGTGGGTGTCCCGTCGTCGGGCCCAGATCGACCTGACGCCCGCGTCCGGCCTCGCGGTCGACGAGCAGTCGGTCGGGGCCGCCACCCGTTCCGAACTCGAGTCGGTCGCCTACCGGCCCGAGCTCAGGGCTCGCGTCCGCACGACCGACACGGGGAGGGTCGGCGCATGACCTCGAGCAACCGGTTCGCGAACCGCCTCCTCCTGTTCGTCGTCGGCCTCGTCGCCCTGGCCGTCGGAGCGTTCCTCGTGATCGTCGCCCTGCCCGGCGGCGGCGTCCTGCGCGACCTGCTGTCACCCGCGTCGTCGGCCCTCGACGACGCCGTGGCGGCGACGCCGATCGACCCGTCCGGTGCGACGGGCGGCAGCTGGCTGCCGGTGGCCCTCGCCCTGCTCTGCCTGTTGCTCGTCATCGTCTTCGTCGTCGCGATCCCCGCCCACGGGCACGGTCGCACCGACAGCGTCGTCGTCCAGGACGACCCGGCCGGCTCGGTCGCCGTGTCGAGCTCGTTCGCCGACACCGCGATCACGGACGCGCTCCGCGACCGCCGCGACGTGGCCTCGGTGGGCGTCTCGGCGTGGACGGTCGCGGGTCGGCCCGCCCTCAAGGTGCGGGTGCGGCTGACCGCGGGGTCGTCCCCGGCGCCCGTGGTCGCGGCGGCGTCCGACGTCGCCCGCGGGCTCGACCGCGTGCTGGGCGAGACGGTGCCCGTGCTCGTCGAGATCACCGGCGCCTCGGCCGTGCGCAAGGGGGCCGACAGCCGCGTGGCCTGACGACCCGCGCCTCCTCGGCTCCACGACCCGCGCCTCCTCGGCTCCGCGACCCGCGCCTCCTCGGTCCGGCTCGGCCTCAGCGGACGGCGAGGAGGATCTTGCCGCTGTGCCCGCCGGACTCCATGCGCTTGTGGGCCGTGGCGACGAACTCGAGCGGGTAGACGCTGTCGAGCACCGGTCGCACCGACCCGGCCTCGACCAGCGGCCAGACGTGCTCGCGCACCTCGGCCATGATCGCGCGGCGTTCGTCGAGGGGGCGGGCGCGCAGCGTGGTGGCCCAGACCCGACCGCGCTTGGCCATCAGGCGCGACAGGTCGATCGTGGCCGACGGGCCGCCCTGCACGGCGATCACCATGATCCGGCCGTTCACGGCGAGCGCCTCGACGTCGCGGGCGATGTAGTCGCCACCGACCAGGTCGAGAACGACGTCGACGCCGCGGCCCTCGGTCAGCTCGTCGACGACCGCGACGAAGTCCTCGGTCTTGTAGTCGATGCCGCGCGCGGCGCCGAGCTGTTCGCAGAACGACGTCTTGTCGGCCGTCCCGGCGGTGGCGTAGACGGTCGAGCCGAGCGCCACGGCCATCTGGATCGCGATCGAGCCGACGCCGCTGGCGCCGCCGTGCACGAGCAGGGTCTCGCCCGGCTTCAGCCCGGCGCTCATGAAGACGTTCGACCAGACGGTCGCGACGGCCTCGGGCAGGCCCGCCGCCTCGACGAGGTCGACGCCGCGCGGCAGGGGCAGCACCAGGCCCTCGTCCACCTGCACGCGGTCGGCGTAACCACCGCCCGGCAGCAGGGCCACGACGTAGTCGCCGACGGCCGCGGCGGTGACGTGCTCGCCGGTCGCGACGACGGTGCCGCTGACCTCGAGCCCGGGCCAGCCGGGCGCCCCGGCGGGCGACGGGTAGTGCCCCTCCCGCTGGTTGACGTCGGCGCGGTTGACGCCCGCGGCGGCGACGTCGATCACGACCTCGCGGGGGCCGGGCACCGGCTCGGCGACCTCGGAGACGACGAGGGCGGAGGGCCCTCCGGGCACGGGGACGGTGATGGCACGCATGCGTCCATCCTCCCCCCGTGGCCCCGCACGCGCTGACTAGTCTTGTCGCGTGCTGCTCTCCGACCGCGACATCAAGCTCGAACTCGACGCCGGCCGAATCGGCCTCGACCCCTACGACCCGACGCTGATCCAGCCGTCGAGCATCGACGTGCGGCTCGACCGGTTGTTCCGGCTCTTCGACAACCACAAGTACCCGTTCATCGACCCGGCCGCGGACCAGCCCGAGCTGACCCGCCTGGTCGAGGCGAAGGCCGACGAGCCGTTCATCCTGCACCCGGGCGAGTTCGTGCTGGGCAACACCTACGAGTTCGTCACCCTGCCCGACGACGTCGCGGCCCGCCTCGAGGGCAAGAGCTCGCTCGGGCGCCTCGGCCTGCTGACCCACTCGACCGCGGGCTTCATCGACCCCGGCTTCGGCGGGCACGTCACGCTCGAGCTGTCGAACGTCGCCACCCTGCCGATCAAGCTCTGGCCCGGCATGAAGATCGGCCAGCTCTGCTTCTTCAAGCTCAGCTCACCCGCCGAGCACCCGTACGGCTCGTCCCAGTACGGCTCGCGCTACCAGGGCCAGCGCGGCCCGACCGCCAGCCGGTCCTTCCAGGGCTTCGTGCACACGGACGTCTCCGCCCGCGACTGACCGCTGCGCGCGTTCGCCCCGCGCTTGCGCCGCGTTCGCGCCGTGCGTTCGCGCTGCGCGTTCGCGCCGCGCTCGTCGAGAACGCAGGAGGCGCGGGCCGCGTCCCCGACGGACGCCTCCTCCGGAGACGAGAAAGGGGTGCGGAAGGAACCCGACTCCCTCCGCACCCCGGCGACACGAGAGAAACCCGACGTCGATCTCGTGCGCTGTGACTCGCGGTCCTGAACCTTTCACCGCGAGGCCACTTCATTCTGCGGCTCTCCGCTCCTCGGGCAAACCCGGCAATGTCCGAAAAACGAAATGAAAGCTCAGCTTGCGAAGCGGTGGCAAAAAGTCACCCGTCACCCTTCGAGGGTGTCGCGGGGTGACCGCCCGAACTCGGCCGTGTACGGGGCCGCGAAGCGGCCCGCGTGGGCGAAACCCCAGCTGAGCGCCACGCCCGCGACGGTGTGGCCGAGGGTCGGATCGGCCATGACGAGGTCCCCGTGCGCGCCGCGCAGCCGCGCCCGCCGCAGTTCGGCCATGGGCGTCGAGTCGAGGTGGCGACGGAACGCCAGCTGCAGGGCGCGGGGGGTCACCCGAGCCGCCTCGGCGATCTCGACGACGCCGATGTCGTCGTGCGCGTGCTGCTCGATGTAGTCGCGAGCCCGACGCACGGTCGACGGGAGGGGCGTGAGGCCGTCGGCACCGCCGACGCCGACCACGTTCGTCTCGAAGGCCTCGAGGTAGGCGGCCACGAGCGACCGGAACGCCGAGCCCCGCACCAGCTGACTGGCCATGGCGGCGTCGTTGCGGATGACGTGCTCGTGCACGTGCCGGACGAGGTCGGACCAGTAGCGGCCGAGCGAGGGCGAGACCGCCTCGGCCGCGGTCGACCGGAGCCCCCCGGGGGCGGTGAGCCGCATGGCCTCCAGCTCGCGTTCGACGGCGGTGCGGTCGAGCATCACCTGCCCGAGCACGAGGTCGTACGACAGCATGACCTTGGCGTCGTGCGACGGGAACGAGAACGGTGCGCCCGGCTCGACCCTGAGCTCGTGGTCGCGGGTCCGCAGCGACAACCGGCCGGCCATCACGCCGCCGGCGACGAGGAACCCGGTCGGATCGCTCTCGGACAGCAGGCGTCCCCGCCGGTACTCGAAGCGACAGAGGGCGAAGCGCGTGTCGCCGGACACGGCGCGACTGTAGGTGAACGGCTCGGGGCCCTCGCCTTCGAGTCGCGTGATCTTGTAGTTCTTGCGGATCAGCGCGTGCGCGACCTCGCGATCCGTGGTCGAGACGCTGCGGACCCGCGGGTCGACGAGCGCCTCGAAGGTCTGCGCCCTGGGGGGCGCCGCGGTCGGATCGGTGGTGGCGTCGGTCGGCGTGGTGTCCGTGGGCGCGGTGTCCGTCGGCGCGGTGTTCGTGGGCGTGGTGCGGAGTGCAGCTGATCCGGCGACTGGTGAGGCCGCCTGCGGTGTGGACGTCACGGTCGTTCCCCTCGGGTGGGACGGTGATCCGGGGTGGTTGGTCCCGGGTGGTCCTCCCGACGTCGGTGTCGAGTGACCTACCCGAGAGTATCCAACAGACGAACTGGACGCGCGCCGCATCCTGGGGCAGGGCACCGCCCGGTCGGGTGCGGTCGCAGTCCGCGTAGCGTCGGGTCATGGACTACAGAACCCTCGGAAACAGTGGAGCCTCGGTGTCGGAGCTGACCCTCGGCACCATGACCTTCGGCGCCGAAGCCGACGAACCGACCTCGCACGCCATCCTCGACGCCTTCGTGGCCGGAGGCGGCACGCTCGTCGACACCGCCGACGTCTACAGCGCCGGCACCAGCGAGACCATCATCGGCCGGTGGCTGGCGAGCCACCCCACGGACGCCGACCAGGTGGTGCTCGCGACCAAGGGACGCTTCCCCACGGGCGACGGGCCCAACGACGTCGGGCTGTCGCGTCGTCACCTCGCGAAGGCCCTCGACGCCTCGCTGACCCGGCTCGGCGTGGAGCACGTCGACCTCTACCAGATGCACGCCTGGGACCACCTCACCCCGATCGACGAGACGCTGAGGTTCCTCGACGACGCGATCAGCGCGGGCAAGATCGGCTACTACGGCTTCTCGAACTACCTCGGGTGGCAGGTGACCAAGGCCGTCGGCCGGGCCGAGGCCCTCGGGTTCGCCCCGCCCGTCACGCTGCAGCCGCAGTACAACCTGCTCGTCCGCGACATCGAGCACGAGGTCGTCCCGGCCTCGCTCGACGCCGGCATCGGCCTGCTGCCCTGGTCGCCGCTGGCCGGCGGCTGGTTGAGCGGCAAGTACGTCCGCGACCAGGCGCCCACCGGTGCCACCCGCCTCGGCGAGGACCCGAAACGCGGCATGGAGGCCTGGGAGGCGCGCAACGCGGACGAGCGCACCTGGACCGTCCTCGACGCGGTCACCTCGATCGCCTCGGCACACGACGCCTCGGCCTCGCAGGTCGCGCTGGCCTGGTTGCTGCGTCAGCCCGCGGTCACCTCGGTGATCCTCGGCGCCCGCACGGTCGAGCAGCTGGACGACAACCTGGGTTCGTCGGCCCTGGCCGCGGCCCTCACCGACGACGAGGTCGCCAGGCTCACCTCGGCGAGCGCACCCCGGGTCGACGACTACCCCTACGGCACGGCAGGGGTCGCCCAGCGCGACCGGAAGATCACCGGCGGCCGCTGACCAGGAGGCGCGGCGCGCCTCCTGCGGGCACCGCGCCTCCCCCACGCTGTTCATCCCGCACGACACCGCGAGATGGTCACCGCGCCAGGTTTTCTCCTGGCGCCGTGACCATCTCGCGGTGCGGTGCGGTGCGGTGCGGTGCAGTGCGGGGCGGTGCGGTGCGGTGGCACGCGTGACCGAGCACTCCGCCACGAAGTAAACGTCCCGCCACGCAATCCTGTGGCGGGTCGTTTACTTCGTGCCGGCGTGCCCGGAGCCCGAGGCGGGGCGGTGCCGTGCGGGGCGGGGCGGTGCGGGCGGGGCGGCCGGGGCTCAGCGCTGCAGCGAGGCGGTGGCGCCGACGCGACCGCGGGCGACCCGCACGGCGATCGTGACGACCAGCACGACGGCGGCGGCGACGATCGCGGCCACCCCGGCGACGACGTTCTCGGGTTCGCCGGTCAGGCGGCCGACCGCGATCCAGGCGAGTCCCCACGAGAGCGACAGGGCGGGAGCGAGGCGGCCGCGCCCGGCGAAGGCCAACACGACGCCGACGAGGGCGGCCACGGCGAGCACCACCGACGACCAGAACCCGGCCGCGAAGCCGAATCCGTCGAAGCCCGCGTCGACCAGGCCGGCGGCGACGTTGGCGACCGTCGCGACGCTGACCCAGCCGAGGTAGAGGCCGAGGGTGCCGTCGGTGACGACCGCGTCGACCCACCCGCTCGACGCAGTGTGGAACAGGATGACGAAGATGCGCGCGAGCACCAGCAGCAGCGCGACGATCACGACGGCGCCCAGCCAGACGCTGCCGAGCTGCACGGCGGCGAACAGCCAGGCGGCGTTGAGCAGCAGCGAGGCCGCGACCCAGTAGCCGAGCCGACGGTGTCGGGTCACGGCGCGCTGACCGGGCAGGGCCTGGTAGATCGCGTAGGCGACGAGGCCGAGGTAAATGACGCTCCAGATGCTGAAGGCCGTGGTCGCCGGGGCGACCGTCGTGGCCGTCGCGCTGAGGGCCCCGCCTGCCGCGTCGGACACCGAGACGCCGCCGAACGCGCCCGATCCGTAGGCGGCCAGCACGATCGCGAGGACCGCGGTCACGACCACGACGATCTGGCGGACGACGTCACGCGACGTCGCGGTCTCGGCAGGGGATCGGGTGCTCGTGTCGGTGCTCATGAGGGGGACGCTAGTCGTGCCCGCCGGTCGATCTCTTAGTTGCTAAGAGGATTGTCAGGGAAGGGGCGGCGAGGGAGGGGCGGCACAGCCAGGGAGGCGCGGTGCGGAAGGTGCAGCCCGGGCGGCACAGCCCAGGAGGCGCGGTGCGGGAGGTGCAGCCCGGGCGGCACAGCCCAGGAGGCGCGGTGCGGTCGGGCGGTCAGCCCACCTGCACGGGTGGCCCCGCGATCAGCAGCACCACGAAGACGACGACCACGGCGACGACCAGCAGCACGAGGGCGAGGACGAGGTGCCCGAGCATCCAGCGCAACAGGCGGTCGAGGGGGCGTCGGTCGCGCGGGTCGTCGGTCGCCGTGCGGCGCCAGGCGCCGGCGAGGAGGCCGCGGCGGTCGATCCAGCGCTCGACGGGCAACGAGGCGAACGGCACGACGGCGCTGGCGAGGGCGGCCAGGGTCACCCCGCCCGACCAGCGCTGGTTCACCGCGACGACGACGCCCGCGACGAGGTACGCGAGGAACACGAAGCCGTGGATCGGCCCGGCCACGCTGACCGGCCAGTCGCCGACCCCCACGGCGTACTTGAGGATCATGCCGGCGATGAGCAGCGACCAGGTCACCACCTCGGCGACGGCGAACGAGCGGAAGAGGGTGCGAGGCGACACGAGCTGCTCCTGATGAGGGGCCGACGGGGACGCGTCCATGCTCGCAGCCCCCTGCTGAGCGCCGGCCCTGGCCGGTCGATTCGGCGACCCGGCCACGCGGCCACGCGGCCACGCGGCCACGCGGTCACGCGGTCACGCGGTCACGCGGTCACGCGGCCCGCGTACCCCTCCGGCTGGGTGCCGCCCCGCGCCTCCTCGGTTGGATGGGTCCCATGACGACACTCGCGATCATCGGTGCAGGCAAGGGGCTCGGCGCTGCCGTGGCCCGACGATTCGGCGCGGAGGGCTTCAGCGTGGCCCTCATCTCCCGCCACCAGGGCAGGCTCGACGCCCTCGCGGCCGAACTCGAGGCCGACGGCGTCACGGCCCAGGGCTTCACCGCCGACGTGCGCGACCCGGCGAGCATCGCCGCCGCGCTCGAGCAGGCGACCGAGCAGCTCGGACCGATCCAGGTCATGCAGTACAGCCCGCTGCCGCAGAAGGACTTCATGCGTCCCGTGCTCGAGACCATGCCCGCCGACCTGGTCGGTCCGGTCGAGTTCTCGATCTACGGACCGGTCGCGGCCGTGCACCAGGTGCTGCCCGGCATGCGGTTCCTGCCCGACGGCGGCGGGACCATCCTCTTCGTCAACGGCGGCTCGGCCGTCACGCCCGGCGCGAAGGTGACGGGCACCTCCATCGCCTTCGCCGGGCTGACCGCCTACGCGCAGCTGCTCCACGACGAGCTCGCCGGCGAGGGCATCCACGTCGGTCAGCTGATCATCCCCGGCGGCATCGAGCCCGAGAGCATCGACAAGAGCCCTGAGGCGCTGGCCGAGTTGCTCTGGCAGCAGCACGTCACGCGCGGCGACTTCCGCACCACGGCGCCCGAGAAGGGCACGCCCGCCTGACTCCCGGCGTTCGGGTGGGGGCTGGTGCCTCCGCCGGACGGCAGGCGGCCTCAGACGCCGCCGAAGCGCTCGGTCCGGACGCGGGTCGGCGCGTGCCCGAGCTCGACCAGCCAGCCGGCGACGACCGCCACGAACGAGTTCGCCCCGCAGACGTAGACCAACGGATGCTCGGACGCGGGCAGCACGAGCCGCTCGAGTTCGTCGCGGGTGAGTCGGCCCGCCGGTCGCGCGTGCCCCTCGGGAGCCGTTCGGCTGAAGACCCAGTCGACCACGAGGGGCGCTCGAGGCCCCGTCGCGTCGCGAGCCGAGGAGGCGCGCGCGGCCTCGTCCAACTCGCCGACGTACCACCGCGAACCCGGGTCGCGCACCGAGGCGAGCAGACGCAACGGGGGTGCGTCCCGGCCTCGGGCCCGCACCATCGCCATCAGCGGTGCGACGCCCGACCCCCCACCGATCAACTGCACGGGGGCCGCCGTCGGCGGGGTCGCCCCCTCGGGCTCGGGCAGCACCGCGTGGACGGCCGAGTCGGGCTCGAACTCGGTCGGCGGCCAGACGAACCAGCCGCCGATCGGGCCGCGCACCTCGATCGGATCGCCGGGTTCGGCCGCGTCGACCAGGTAGGGCGAGACCTCGCCGTCGTCCAGGCGCTCGACGGTGACCTCGATCTGCGGGACCGGGCCCGCGCCTCCTGCGCCCCGCGCGCCGTCGGGGCCACCGGAGGCCCTGACGTCGCTCAGCGAGTACGACCGCACGGCCGTGTACCCGTCGTCCGCGGTCAGCCGCAGGTCGACGTGCTGGCCGGCTCGCGCGGGCCGAAGGCCGGGCACCGCGAGGGTGAGCGACCGGGCCCGCGGCGTCTGCGCGACCGACGACACGATCGTGGCGGGCAGCCAGGCGTACGGATCACCCGCGGGGTCGAGCCCGGCGACGCCGCCGACCCCGGGGTCGGGAACGTGGTCGCTCACGCGTACCGTTCTTCCTTCCACGGGTCGCCGTGCGGGTGGTAGCCCATGCTCTCCCAGAAGCCGCGGCGGTCGGTGGCCATGGTCTGGATGCCCTGCAGCCACTTGGCGCTCTTCCAGAAGTAGAGCCCGGGCACGAAGAGGCGCGCGGGCCCGCCGTGCTCGGCGTGCAACGGCTGGCCCTCGTAGGTGTCGACCACCCAGGCCTTGCCCCCGAGCAGCTCGCCGAGCGGCAGGTTGGTCGTGTACCCGCCGTGGCTGGTCGCCATCGCGAACTCGTGCGTGGTCTCGAGGCCGTCGAAGAGGGTGTCGAGCGAGACGCCCCGCCAGTGGGTGCCGAGCTTCGACCAGCTCGTGACGCAGTGGATGTCGGTCTCGATCGCCTCGTGCGGCAGGGCCTGGAAGTCGGCCCAGGTGAGGGAGCGCTGCCCGGTCTCGGTGGCGACCTGGAGCTCCCACCGCTTGATGTTCGGCGTGGGGCCGGCCGACAGGACCGGGAACCCGCTCTCGAGGTACTGCCCCGGGGGCAGTCGCGGGTCGGCCGCGCGTCGCCTGCCGAAGCCGGTGAATCCTGCCATGGTGCGCCTCCTCGGGGTGGAGCGGGGTCGTTCGCGGGTGCGTCGTACGCCCGTCAGCCTACGCACGACCCCCGACGGCGCCGGGCCCCGAGGCTGCGTCCGCGCTGGGAGAACGTTGACCCCGGCATGGGTGGAGGTCGTACGGTGGATGCAGGTCAATTCGAAAGGACCCCACATGGCTGAGTACACCCTGCCCGATCTGCCCTACGACTACTCCGCTCTGGCGCCGCACATCAGCGCGAAGATCATGGAGCTGCACCACTCCAAGCACCACAACACGTACGTCACCGGCGCGAACACGGCCAACGCCGCCCTCGCCGAGGCCCGCTCGACGGGTGACCTGGCGAACGTCAACAAGCTCGAGAAGGACCTCGCCTTCAACCTCGGTGGCCACGTCAACCACTCGATCTTCTGGACGAACCTCACCCCCGAGACCAGCGAGCCCACCGGCGACCTGCTCGAGGCCATCGGCCGCGACTTCGGCGACCTCGAGAAGTTCAAGGCCCACTTCACCGCCACCGCGCTCGGCGTGCAGGGCTCGGGTTGGTCCGTGCTCGCGTACGACGTGCTCGGCCAGCGCCTCAGCGTCTTCCAGCTCTTCGACCAGCAGGGCAACGTGCCGTTCGGCCTCGTCCCCCTGCTGATGCTCGACGTGTGGGAGCACGCCTACTACCTCGACTACCAGAACGTGCGCGCCGACTACGTCAAGGCCTTCTGGAACATCGTGAACTGGAGCAACGTCGAGGCCCGCCTCGCCGCCGCGACGACCAAGACCGACGGTCTGATCACGCTCTAGTCCCTCCCGGCACCACCACGCCGACGGCGCGTCCCCACCCGGGGGCGCGCCGTCGCCGCGTCCCCGGGGCCCGACGGCTCGTCCCCACCCCGGGCGCGTTCGTCCTCAAGGATGAAAACCCCGCAGGAGGCGCGCGCGGCCGGTCGACGACGCCTTACGGTCGTCGACATGGACACCATCCCCGACGACCTGCGCACCTGGGTGCCGCGCCTCGCGGCCCCCGTCGGCGCCGCGGTCTTCGTGCTGCTGTGGACGATCGCCGAGGCCGGCCGGGGCGCGATCGTCGAGAACGTCGTCCTGTTCGGGCTCTTCGGCCTGGCCGTCGGCCTCGCGGTCTGGATGCCGTGGACGTCGATCGGCCTGATGGTGACGATCCCGGCCCTGCAGCTCGCCGGCTGGGTGCAGCCCCCGACGGACACCACCTGGCCGACGTACCTCGCCCTCGCGTTCGTGGCGTTCTTCGCGGCGTTCGCCCGCTCGGTCGCCGTGCGGCTGGTCGCCCTCGCCGCCGCCGGCCTCGCGTCTGGACTCGCCGCGATCGCGATGGCCGTGCCCACCCTCGCGCGACCGTACGTGTGGTCGTCGTGGGTGGGCGGCGGCCAGGGCACGAAGACCGACGTGATCACCCTGGCGGCCTCGCTCTTCGGTGCCGCGGCCGCGGCCTGGGCGGTCGGCATCTTCCTCTCGAGCGTGCTGCGGGTCCGCCGCATCGGGCAGGTGCTCGAGCGCACCGAGACGCGCTTCCACGAGACGGACTTCGAGCTGCGCCTCGCCCACGACCGTGCCCGGATCTCCCGTGACGTGCACGACGCCCTCGCCCACTCGCTGGCGGTGATCGTGTCGCAGGCGCAGGGCGCCCTCGCGTTGTCGGCGACCCGTCCCGAGGTCGTCGAGCAGGCGCTGCGCACGATCGCCGACGTCGGCCGCACCTCGTTGGTCGACGTGCGGCACCTGGTCGAGCGCATCCAGCAGGACGCCGACGACGTGACGCCCCGCGAGACCCTCGCCGACCTCGACCGACTCGCGACGACGATGCGCGACGTGGGCATGACCGTCACCCTGCGGCACCTCGGCGACGCCTCCGAACTGTTGCCCTCGCAAGAGCTCGCGGTCTTCCGCATCGTGCAGGAGAGCCTGACCAACGCCCTCAAGCACTCCGGCTCGTCGAGCACGGTCGACGTCGCCCTCGACTGGCGGGGGCCCGGCCTCGCCCTGCTGGTGACGTCCTCGGGCGACGACCCGCTCGTCGCCGCCCGCCGCGGCACCGGCCGGGGCACCGGCATCGCCAGCATGACCGAACGGGCCCGGCTCGCCGGTGGCTGGCTGACGGCCGAGCTCGGCGACGACGGCGTCTTCGTCGTCACCGCCTTCCTGCCGACTCCCGAACCGATCGGACTCCTGCAGTCCTGGACGGAGCAACCCGCATGACCGACGTGACGACCGCGACGACGCGCACCGCGCCTCCTGCCCTCGTGAGGGTGGTCGTCGTCGACGACCAGCCGCTGTTCGCCTCCGGGCTGCAGATGCTGATCGAGGCGCAAGCCGACCTGGTCTGCGTGGGCACGGCCGTCGACGGGGCGGCCGGGGTCGCCCTGGTCGAGCGTGAGCGGCCCGACGTCGTTCTGATGGACCTGCGCATGCCCGTGATGAACGGCCTCGAGGCCACCACGCGCATCGTGGCGGCGGCCGGCACCGACCCCGACTCGGCCCCGCGCGTCGTCGCCCTGACCACGATCCAGCGTGACGAGGCCGTGTTCAGCGCATTGAAGGCCGGGGCCTACGCGTTCCTCACGAAGGACGCCACGCCCGACGAGGTGCTGACGACGATCCGCGCGGCGGCGGCCGGCGAGCCCGTCCCGACCACGGCCGCCGCCCTCGACGTCGTGCACGCGTTCGCCGTGCCGACCCCGTCGCCGAAACGGCGGACCGAACCGCTCGAGGTGCTCTCGCCCCGCGAGCGCGAGATCTTCCTGCTCGTGGCACGGGGCCTGAGCAACGCCGAGATCGCCGAGAGCGCGTGGCTGAGCGAGGCGACGGTCAAGAGCCACGTGCGCGCCGTGCTGCAGAAGCTCGGCATGCGCAACCGCGTGCAGATCGTCGTCTTCGCCTACGAGAACGACCTGGTGAGCCCGGCCCGCGACGACGAGGGGGCCACGCGATGACCGACGAGAAGAACGTCCCGACCCGCGACGTCCCGCCCGGCGGCGTCTCGACTCGACAGCGACGCGCGAAGCGGGTGACGCTCGCAGCCGTGGTCGCGGTGGTCGCCGGCGTCGTCGCCTACGGCATCCCGGCCAATGCGGCCTACGCCCTGCCCGACCTCCCCGAGAAGGACGTCGACGCGTGGACGATGCCGCTCGACCGGTACGTGCCGGTCGGCGAGACCTCGTCGTCCTACGCCCTCCTGCTCGTCGCCCAGCAGTGCATGGTCGCGGCCGGTCACGACGACT
Source organism: Frigoribacterium sp. CFBP 8759 (assembly GCF_014841655.1). NCBI lineage: Bacteria > Bacillati > Actinomycetota > Actinomycetes > Micrococcales > Microbacteriaceae > Frigoribacterium > Frigoribacterium sp. CFBP 8759. The sequence continues at coordinate 91,377 of NZ_JACYUH010000006.1, read as the reverse complement.
TCGTGGTGCCGTGGCGGGACGTGGCGGCGGGCGACCGGGCGGGTGAGCTGTCGATGAACGGCTCGCTGCGCCTCCGGGCCTTCGACCTGGCGACGGCCGAGACCCGCGGCTACCACGCCCTGTCGGTCATCGACGCGGGGGCGGCCGCCTGGTCCGAGTTCTCGTCGCAACCCTGGACGGACGAGAGGTCCGCCCGGTTCGACACCTGCGTGCAGCGCGCCCGCGGGACGGTGCCGTCACTGGACGACTACTCGAACCGCACCCAGTCGCTCGTCCGCCTGAACAACGCCGCGTTCGAGGGGGCCCGTGACGACCCCACGGTGACGGCGACCTGGGACGACTGGCGCGGGTGCATGCAAGACGCCCGGGTGGGCGACGTGGCCTCCGACCCGTCGGGCATGCCGACCCTCGAGATGGCCGACCGGTTCGAGACGCTCGACTCGAGCACGTCGCCGACCGACGACGAGATCGAGATCGCGACGGCCGACGCCCGGTGCCGTGAGTCCTCCGGCTACCGCGACGCCCTCTACGAGGCCGAGTGGCAGCGGCAGCTCACCGTGCCGCACGACGACGGCGAACTGCTCTCCGCGATCGACACGGCGGCCCTGGCCGTGGACAACGCGGAGATCCGGCGGGTGCTGGCCGAGCTCACCCCGCCGCGGCCACCGTCCTGACCCGCCCCCTCCTCGAGGGACTGGGAAACCGGTCGGCCAGTATCTAAACTGGGTCCACAGAGGACACGTCGGGGGACGGGGAAACATCCGACGGCCTGATCAGCGGGGGCAACGAGCTGGTCAGGCCTTCGTGCCCGGGGGCCACGACGGTCGGCAGCACGAACGCCCACATGTCACGCAGCCGGTCGAAGAGGTCGGCGCGGCCGGTCAGGGCCTGCGACACGATGTGCACGCCGGCGTACGACCCGACGACGAACCGGGCGACGCTCTCGACGTCGGTGTCGGCCCGGAAGTCGCCCTCGGCGACCGCGCGCTCGACGAGCCCCGAGATCTGGGCCTGCCAGTCGAGGTACGGGTGCTCGACCCGGAGGTCGCGGCTCGGCGACTGGGTGGTCAGACGGATGCCCGCCGTCACGAGCACCTCGGTGGTGAGCTGCGTGGCGAGCGACGCGCACGAGAGCATGAGCGCCTCGGCACCGCTGCCCGCGGTCTCGGACACCCGGTCGGCGTAGGCGCGCGAGAGCGCGTGCTGCTCGGCGATGACCGCGTTCGCGAGGTCGGCCTTCGAGCGGAAGTGGAAGTAGAGCGCACCCTTGGTCACCGTGGCGGTCTCGGCGACGAGGTCGAGCGAGGCCTCGCTGTAGCCGTGCTCGTCGAAGACGACGGCGGCCCCTCGGATGATGGCGGCGCGGGTCGCCTGGGCGCGTTTCTGCTGGGGCATCGGGTGGGTCTCTCCTGCGGGTCGAGACGGTGCCCCTGCGAGGCACCGCACGGCCGCCCCCCGCCGGCCGCTGCACACGTTACCGGGGCGACCTGCGCCCTCCGACCGTCGCCGGGGTACGCGTGGCGAAGCGTTTCGGGGTACGACCGACCGGTCCGCCTGCGGCTCGTGACGTCGCGTGCCCCGCATGGTCACGGCGCGCTAGCGTGCGGGCATGACGCTCAGCCTCGTGCCCATGCCCACCTCCCGCCTCGTGCCCTGGATGCGACGCTCGACCGCCGAGTACGAGAAGTCCCGCGTGCTCGCCGGCGAGACCCCCGAGCAGGCCGCCGAGGCCGCCCGACGCTCGTTCGGCGAGGCCTTCCCCGACGGGGCACCGGCCGAGGGCCACCTCGTCTACGACGTCATCGACGACGCCCGACCGGGTGAGCCCGTCGGCATCCTCTGGATCGCACCCCGCGTGCCCGGCTCGTCGGACTGGTGGGTCTTCGACGTCGAGATCGACGAGGCCCACCGCGGCGCCGGACTCGGTCGGGCGACGATGCTCCTCGCCGAGCAGGCCGCCGCCCGTCACGGCGCCGAGACCCTCGGCCTGAATGTGTTCGGCTACAACGAGGTCGCCCGCCACCTCTACGAATCGCTCGGCTACGAGACGACCGCCGTGCAGATGAAGAAGCCCGTCACCGCCTGAGGGACGACCCGGGAGGCGCGGTGTCGGTCTCGGGGACGGGCACCGGCTCGGGCGGGGCGACCCGCGCCTCCTCGGGGTCGCCGTCCGCGGCGCGGGCTCTCGGCACCCGGCTGGCGTAGAGCACGCCGCCGACCACCGCGATGCCGGCGACGAGCTCGACCAGGTCGGGCACCTCGCCGAACGCCAGCCACGAGGCCAGCACGCCGACCACGGGCACGAGCATCGAGAACGGTGCGACGGTCGCCGAGGGGTAGACCGAGAGCAGGCGCGTCCAGATGCCGTAGCCCACGACCGAGGCGATCAGCACGAGGTAGAGCAGGCAGAGCACCGACGGCAGCGCCTCGAGCGTGAAGACCGTGCCGAGGCTCTCACCGATGCGCTCGGGGCCCTCGACGACGAACGACAGGGCGAGCATCGGCACCGGCGCGACGATCGACATCCACAGCGTCAGGTGCATCGGGTTGGGCGGCGCGGCCCGTCGGACGGCCACGTTGCCGATCGCCCAGCCGAGCGCGCCGCACAGCGTCAGCACGACGGGGAGCAACGCGGCGACCTGCGACCGGTGCCCCGCGATGACGACGAGCCCCACCACCGCGATGCCGATGCCGATCGCCTGTCGGCGGGTGATGCGCTCTCGCAGCCAGAAGCCGGCGATCACGACCGTGAACGGCGCCGACGCCTGCAGGACGAGCGAGGCGAGACCCGAGGGCATGCCCGCCGCGATGCCGAGGTAGAGGAAGGCGAACTGCAGCATGCCGAGGGTGGCCCCCACGAGCAGGAGGCGCGACCACGGGATCGCCGGACGCGGCACCAGCAGCACGGTCGGCACCGCGAGCAACGTGAAGCGCAACGCCACGAGCAGGAACGGCGGGAAGTGCTCGAGGGCGATCGCGGTCACGGGGAAGTTGATGCCCCAGCAGACGGCGACGACGAGGGCGAGGAGGCGGTCACGGACGGTCACGTCTCCATCGTGGCGTGCCCGACCGTTCAGGACTAGCGCAGATCCCCGCCTGCACTTTGTAGGCTGCCTTCATGGACCTGTCCCATCTCGACCTGCTGCGGGAACTCGCCGACCGCGGCAGCGTCACCGCCGTCGCGACCGCCACGCACCGCTCGCCCAGCGCCGTGTCGCAGCAGCTGAAGACGGTGCAGCGTCAGCTCGGGGTCGAGCTCGTCCGTCGCGTCGGCCGGGGCGTCGTGCTCACGGAGGAGGGTCGGGCTCTGGCCCGGGCGTCGGTCGGGGTCGCGACCGCGGTCGCCGAGGCCGAGGCGGCGTTCGACGCCGTCCGCGGAGGCACGGGTGGCGTCGTGCGGGTGTCCGTCTTCGCCTCGGCGGCCGAGCTCCTGCTGCCCGGAGTGCTGCACCGCATGCGGTCGCACCCGGGCATCGAGCTCGACGTGGCCGACCGCGACGTCTCCGAGGACGAGTTCGCCCCGCTGACGGCGGACTTCGACGTGGTGCTCGCCCACCGGTCGGACGGCGTGCTGCCGCCGGGCCGAGCGTCGACGACCGTCGTGTCGCTGCTGCGCGAACCGCTCGAAGTCGCCCTCCCCCTCGGCCACCGACTGGCCGACCGCAGTCGGGTGGCCGTCGACGACGTCATCCGCGAGCCCTGGATCGGCGTGCCCGAGGGCTACCCGATCGACCGCGTGCTGGTGGCGATGGCCCTGCAATCGGGCGTCGCACCCGAGGTCGTCCACCGCACGGTGCACCTGCCCCTGATCGAGAACCTCGTGGCGGCCGGTCACGGGGTCGCCCTCGTCCCACGCCACACGTCGGCCTCGCGGGCGCCCGGTCGGTTCCACCTCGCGACGCTCGAGAACGTCCGCGCCGGGCGCCACCTCGAGGCGCTGATGCGACCCGACCGGGCGGCCCGGCCGGCCGTCCGCACCGTCGTCGACGAGATCCGGGCCGAAGCCGCGTCGATCTGACGAACCGATGGACGAGGCGCGCGAAGTCTCGTCGCCGTCTTGTGACACGGACCTCTTGGACGTACAATTTCCTGTACTCAGGAGGCACGATGAAGACACTCACCTATTCCGAGTCGCGGGCGAACTACGCAGCGACGCTCGACGCGGTCATCGACGATCGCGAAGAGGTCGTCATCACCCGCGCCGGGCACGATCCCGTCGTGCTCGTCGCACTCGACGACTACGAGTCGTTGAAAGAGGCGGCCTACCTCTTGCGCAGCCCGGCCAACGCGCGGCGCCTGCTCGGCGCGATCGAGCGTCTGAGCGAGGGTGGCGGGAGCGAGCGAGAACTGCACGGATGAGGATCGTCTTCGACGACGACGCCTGGGACGACTACGTGTACTGGCAGACGCAAGACCGGAAGGTGCTGAAGCGCATCAACACCCTGATCCGCGACATCGAACGCAACGGGAACGAAGGCATCGGCAAGCCCGAGGCCCTGAAGCACGGCTTCCACGGATTCTGGTCTCGCCGCATCACCGACGAGCACAGGCTGGTCTACAAGGTGACCGAGACGGACGTCCTGATCGCGCAGTGCCGCTACCAGTACTCGAGCTGAACCCGGGTCGTCAGCGGACGCCCTTCGACGCGAGGAAGACCACGGGGTCGGTCGGGACGCCGCCCTGCCGCACCTCGAGGTGCAGGTGGCAGCCGGTCGAGCCGCCCGAGGTGCCGACGCCGGCGATGTTCTGGCCGGCCGCGACCTGCTGGCCGACCGAGACGTAGATGCCGTTGCGTTCCATGTGGGCGTAGGCGCTGCTGACCCCGCCGCCGTGGTCCACGACGATCAGGTTGCCGTAGCCGCTCGACGGCCCGGCGTAGCTGACGCGTCCGGCCGAGACCGAGTAGATCGGCGTGCCGCAGGAGGCCCCGAAGTCGGCTCCGGCGTGCAGCTTGTACTCGCCCGTGATCGGGTGGATGCGGTAGCCGTAGGCCTGGTACGAGCCGAACGCGCGGATGGCGGCGACCCACCCGGTGCCCGGGTCGGGCACGGTGACGCCCGGGCCGGGACCGCCCGTGCCCGGCGCGACGGGGCCCGTGCCACCACCCGCGGCGGGGGCGGGACGCGCAGCGGCGGCGGCGGCCGCAGCCGCGGCCGCCTGTGCCTGCGCGTAGGCCTGCTCGAGCGTCATGCGGTCGTCCTCGAGCAGGGCGACCTGGGCGGCGAGGGTGGCCTTCTCGTCGTCGACGGCCGCGAGGTCGGCCTCGGCCGTCACGCTGGCCGCGGCCGCCTCGTCGAGTGCGGTCTGCGCGTCGGCCGCGAGCCGGTCGCGTTCGGCGAGCGCCACGGCGGCCTGGTCGGCCAGCGAGGTCGCGAGGTTGTCGGCGGCCTGGGCCCGCTCGCGGAGGCGACCGACGTTCTCGCCCAGCTTGCTCGACAGACTCAGCCCCTTGAGCACCTCTTGGGCGCCGTCGCCGGCCGCGAGCAGGTCGCCCACCATGCCCCCGCTGCCGGGGCGGGCCAGCAGGGCAGCGGCCTGGCCGACGACCCGTCGTGAGGAGTCGGCGGTCTCGCGGGCCTCGGCCCGGCGCGTCTCGAGCCGCTCGTGCCGTGCGGTCGCCTCGTCGACGGCGGCCTGGGCCTCGCCCAGCACGCGACCGGCCTCGTCCGCCGAGGTGCGGGCGGCCTCGGCACGGGCCGAGGCCGCGTCGAGCGCCGTCTGCAGGTCGGCGAGCGCCTTCTTCTTGGCGGACTCGTCGTCGCGGGCGGCGAGGACGGCCTGCCAGGTCGGGGCGGCGGCGATCGCGCGGTCGGGGACGAGGAGCGTGGCGAGCACGGCCAGCACGAGGGCGACGGTGGCTGCCGACGTCCGGCGGCGGAGGGGGCGCGAGAGGGGAACGGGGCGGACGGAGTGGGACATGGCTCTCTGTCTGTCTGGTGCACGCGTCGCGTGCGGTGGTGCAGGGGCGTCCGCGCTCGGGCCTCGCGGAGCACCCACACTACCGAGGCGCTCCGGGACGGAAGCGGCGCGCTCGCCCCGCACCGCGCCTCCTCGGGGCGGTCGCCGGGCTGGGGACGAGACGTCGACGCGGCGCCGACCCGGCGCCCGCGAGGTACGGCCGTGTCCCCCTTTCGGCCCCTGTGCGTCGGCCGGCATCCGTGGTCGACTGTCCCTTCCACCACCGTCGGGGCAGCTCCCCGAGTGCGCCGAGAGAGGCGCAGATGGCATCGTCCCGACCGGCGCGCACCACCCTCGGCCTGATCGCCGCGGCCGCCGTCGTCCTGCTGACCGCGTGCTCGTCGGGCGACGCCACCCGTCCGACGCCGACGGGCGCACCGGCCACGCCGACGCCGACCCCGTCGTCGCAGGCGACCCGGGTGACGCCCGAGACGATCCGCTCGGCTCCGTCCGGCACGGTGTTCCACGGGGGCATCGCGCTCGAGCCGAACTCGCTGGCGATCCGGGCCGAGGCCACGCTGAGCGCCGACGGCGAGACGGACGCCGCGCGGGCCGCGGCCCTCATCGCGAAGCGCCCCGTCGCGATGTGGATCGGGGACGGCTACGACGACGCCCAGCTCGTGAAGGTGATCACCGACTACCTGGCCGCCGCCGAGGACCAGGGGGCGACGCCCGTGTTCGTCACCTACGCGATCCCCGACCGGGACTGCGGCAACTACTCGGCCGGCGGCTTGTCCGTCGAGCGCTACCCCGCCTGGAACGCGACCATCGCGGCCACCCTCGCCGGGCACCGGGCCGTCGTCATCGTCGAACCCGACTCGCTCGGCATCCTCAGCCGGTGTCCGCAGCTGGCCGACACGCGCCTCCCCCTGCTGAAGCAGGCCGTCGCCGACTTCGCGGCGGCCGGCGTGCCCGCCTACCTCGACGGCGGCAACTCGCACTGGGTGCCGCCCGAGGTGATGGCCGAGCGGCTCGAGGCCGCGGGCGTCGCCCAGGCCCGCGGCTTCTTCACCAACGTCGCGGGCTTCTACCCCGTGGGCGACGAGCAGCCCTACGCCGAGGAGGTCGCGGCGATGACGGGCGGCAGCCGCTACGTGATCGACGTGTCCCGCAACGGCCGCGGCTGGAAGGGGACGTGGTGCAACCCCGAGGACGTCGGCCTCGGCCAGGACCCCCGCGTGGTGTCCGACGACGGCCGCCTCGACGCCCTGCTCTGGGTCAAGACGCCGGGCATCAGCGACGGCACCTGCAACGACGGCCCCCCGGCCGGTGAGTGGTACCCGTCGTACGCCGAGATGCTCGTCGACCGCCGCCCCGAGTGGGCCCGCAGCTAACGCACGGTCGGCCGGCCCGCCTCGGGACCGCGCCACGAGATAAACACGCCGCCACATCATCGAGTGGCGGCGTGTTTACTTCGTGGCGGCTTGAGCCGAGCGACCGGGCCGGGCCGCGCCGGGCCGGGCCGGCGGTGTCTAGCCCAGGCGGGCGCGCAGCAGCTCGAGGAACTCGTCCGCCATCGCGAGCTGACGCTCGAGCTTCGCGCGACGCTCGACGGTCTCGTCGATGAACGCCGCCAAGGAGGCGCGGGTCGCCTGACCGCGCCCGTCACCCTCGTCGCCCGCCCCGGCGCCGCCGACCGCGGCGGCCGCGTCGCCCGCCCCGCCGTCGTCGTCGACCGCGGCGGCCTCGTCACCCGCCCCGCCGTCGAGTGCGTCGACGACCCGCAGCAGTTCGGCCATCTCGTCGAGGCTGAACCCGAGCGGCTTCATGCGTCGGATCACCATGAGCCGCAGGTAGTCGTCGTGCGTGTAGAGCCGGAATCCGCCCTCGCTGCGGCCCGACGGCGTCAGCAGACCGACCTCGTCGTAGTGGCGGATCGTGCGCAGCGACATCTCGGTGCGCTCGGCCAGCTCGCCGATCTGCATCGTGGCGGTCTCGTCGGGCATGGGATCTCGTTTCATCTCTACCCTCACGTAAGGGTAGGGTTGTATCGTACGGCAGTGTCGCCGACTCCCCATTCTTCCGCACACCCCAGGAGTCCTCCGTGACCACTGCCCACGACTCCGACCGCGCGCGCCCTGAACCCGCCGCGCGGTCGGTCCTCCCCGTCCGCCCCACCGACACGGTGCTGTCCGTGTTGCGCAACCCGCGCCTCCTGACCCGCGAGGCCCTGGCCGGCGTCGTCACGACGCTCGCGCTCGTGCCCGAGGTCATCTCGTTCTCGGTGATCGCCGGGGTCGACCCGATGGTCAGCCTCGTCGCGTCGATCGTGCTCGCGCTCGTCATGTCGGTCCTCGGCGGCCGGCCGGCGATGGTGACCGCCGCCGCGGGCTCGGTCGCCCTCGTCATCGCGCCACTGGTCCGCGAGCACGGCACCGACTACGTGCTGCCCACGGTCGTGCTGGCCGGGCTCGTGCAGCTCGCGTTCGGGCTCGCCGGCCTCGCCCGGCTGATGCGGTTCATCCCCCGCTCGGTCATGATCGGCTTCGTCAACGCGCTGGGAGTGCTGATCTTCGTGGCGCAGGTGCCGCACATCATCGACCAGCCGTGGGTCGTCTACCCGCTGTTCGCCCTGACCATCGCGATCGTCGTGCTGCTGCCGAAGGTGACGAAGGCCGTACCCGCGCCGCTCGTCGCCATCGTCGTCGTGACGGTCATCGCCGTGGCCGCCCGCCTCGACGTGCACACCGTCGGCGACGAGGGCCCGATGGGTGGCGGCCTGCCCGGCCTGACCCCGTGGCTCGCCCCGTTCACCCTCGAGACGTTGCAGATCATCTGGCCGACCGCCCTCAGCGTCGCCTTCGTCGGCCTGATGGAGACCCTGCTGACCGCGAAGCTCGTCGACGACCTCACCGAGACCCCGTCGCACAAGGGCAAGGAGTCCTGGGCGCTGGGCGTCGCGAACATCGCGGCGGGTTTCTACGGCGGCATCGCCGGCTGCGCCATGATCGGCCAGACGGTCGTCAACGTGAAGATCGGGCGGGCCCGCACGCGGGTGTCGACCATCGCGGCGGGGCTCTTCCTGCTGTTGCTGGTGACCGGGCTGAGCGCGGTGATGTCGACGATCCCGATGGTGGCGCTGGCCGCGGTCATGATGATCGTCGCGATCACCACCGTCGACTGGCACTCGCTGAAGCCGTCGACCCTCCGCCGCATGCCCGTGCCCGAGACACTGGTCATGGTGGTCACGGTCGCCGTGGTCGTCGCGACGAACAACCTCGCCCTCGGCGTCGCGGTCGGCGTGCTCCTCGCGATGGTGCTGTTCGCGCGCCGCGTGGCCCACGTGATCACGGTCGAGCGGCACGTGACGTCGGCCCCCGCGGGCGCCACCGTCACCTCCGACACCGGCACCTTGGGCACCGCCAGCGACACGGTCGGGGTCACCCCGAGCGCAGGAGGCGCGGGTGCCGTCGTCGACGGACCCCCGGCCCCCGAGACGGTGCGGTACGACGTCGTCGGCCCGCTGTTCTTCGGCAGCAGCAACGACCTCGTCGAGCACTTCTCCTACGGAGACGACCCTGCGACGGTCACCGTCGACCTGTCCCGCGCCCAGGTGTGGGACGCGTCGAGCGTCGCCGCCCTCGACTCGGTCGACGAGAAGTTCCGCGCACACGGCGTGACGGCGACGTTCGTCGGGCTGGACGATCGCAGCGAGGCGTTCCACGGCCGTCTCACCGGCCGCCTCGGGTAGCGGGTCCGCAGCACGCGCACGGGCACGCGGCACCGCGGCTGGCGGCTCGCGGCTGGCGGCACGGCAGCACGGCAGCACGGCAGCACGGCAGCAGGCTGCCCGGGGGCCGGGCGGACGGCGGAGACCCGGAGGCGCGGGTCGTCAGATCAGGACGTCAGAGCGGCAGACGCAGCCGAGCCCGAGGGACGGCTCAGCCGTCGATGCGGACGAAGTGGTGCGCCTGGTTCCAGATCGGGCGGACGTCGACGAAGCCGCCGGGCTTCGGGGCGTCGAGGATCATGCCGTTGCCGGCGTAGATGCCGTCGTGGGCCAGGTTGTCGAACACGACGAGGTCGCCGGGGACCGCCTCGGACTCGGGGATGGTCCGGCCCTCGGTGTTCTGCGTCGGCACGTAGTGGGTCAGCTCGATGCCGAACTGCGCGTAGACGAACGTGATGAGGCCCGAGCAGTCGAACTTCGAGGGGTCTTCGCCGCCGTGCACGTACGGCGTGCCGATGTACTGCAGCGCGACCGCGAGCACCTGGTCGCGGTCGAGTTCGGGGTAGAGCGGGTTCGCGAGGTAGTCGGCCGTGGTCGGCCCCTCGTAGGTCGTGTTCGCCGCGGCCTTGCGGTTCTGCAGGTTCTGCGTCACGACGTCGACCATCGACGTGGCCGAGTAGGCGTCGCGGGCGGTCTCGTCGGACTCGTCCGTCAGCGAGGCGGTGTCGACCGACAGCGTCTGCGAACCGAGCGACGACCGCGCCGTCGCACCCGCGGCGACGGCCTGGGCCTCGTCGCCGGTGGTCGCGAGCAAGGGGAGGACGCCGCTGGCGGCGAAACCGACGATCGCGGTGACGATGGAGAGCTTCTTGACGGCGGTGCCGACGCTGCGCGCCGCACCGGGGCGGCCGGCGGCCGCACGGGTCGGCGACGCGGGACGTGCGACCACGGCCGCGGCACGGCGAGCGCGGCGCGACGGACGGACAGGTGCCGGGTGGCCGGTGGACGAGGAGGCGCGGGCCGCGTCCTCGGGACGAGCGGCGGCGCTGGCCGAGGCGGCGGACTCTTCGAGACCGAGCAGGGGGCCGGTCTGAACCGGCGCGTCGGCGCGTCGGGGTCGGACGCGCGGGGCGACCGAGGCCTCGGCAGCACCGACGAGGGCGGGGCACTCGACGAAGGACTCACGGTGCGAGGTGGGGAGGACGTCCCGTCGGGCACGGCGTTCGCGACGCTCGAGGGCGAGGCGGGCCGAACGCTCTCCGAGCGGACGGACGCCGGTCGGACCAGCCTGACGCTGATCAGCACTTTCGACGTGACCTGCCGTCGCGCCACCCTGATCCGGAGAGGTCGGGGAGGCGGGCTTCGTCACGCGTGCGGTCCTCTCGTCTGGGGGTGGTGCGAACACTCGACCCTAGCGCGCATCATCCTCGAGGTGTAGTTCTCGTCGGAAAAAGATCACGAACAGGTCACGAGGCCAGGCGGTGATCACTCGTCGGATGACGGCGGCTCACCCGGCCCGGACGACGGTCCCGGGTCGCCTCGGCGCCGCTTGAGCTCGCGTCGCAGGGCCCGCCGTTCGCGCCAGCTCGGGGGTGGTGGCGGCACGGCGGCGGCCTCGGCGGCCCGGCGCGCCTGCCGCCTCTCGTGCCAGAGCAGGACCTCGCCGTCGACGTCCCGCGTGGGCGTCACGACCGGGGGTCCGCCGGACAGCTGGCGCCTGGCCTCGACGATGCGCGCGTTGAAGTCCTCGAGGTGCGACCGCACGGCGGCCTCGGAACGCAGCCGGTCGAGCTCGGCGTGCAGACCCGTGCTCTCGGCGCGCAGCGACAGGGCCGGAGGGGCGAGCCCGGTGAGCCCCTCGCGCTCGATCAGACCGCGGAGCCACCAGTCGGGGTCGACCGTGCCGCCGGCCAGGCCGGGCAGCGGCTTGCCGGCGAGCGGCAGGTCGTCGAACTCGCCACGGGCGATCGCCTGGTCGATGGCGGTGCGGGCCCAGGCCCGCATCTCGGCGGCCGTGCGGGTGTCGCGAGGCGCGTCGTCGCTCGGCACGTCGCCGTCGACCCGGTAGCGGGCCGCGTCGACGCGGTGGTCGCGACCCTGCGGTCGTCGTTCGGGTTCTCGGTCCATGCGCCGCGCCTCCTGCGCTCGTCGTGGGGCGGCGGACGGCGCCCGGCCGTCGCTCCTGGTCGTTCGTGCTCTTCGGGGTTCGTGGCGTCGAGGGTACGCCGCACCACCGACGGTGGCCGGGCCTACCCTGGAGGCCCCGCCCGCCGATCGAGGAGGCCCGATGCGCGACGCCGCCCCACCCGCCCCCCGCACGATCTCGGCGGCGTACGCCCTGTGGATCGCCGTCGTCGCCCTGGGCGTCGTCGGTGCCGTCCTGCTGATGCTGTTCGGCGGGCCGGCGCGGGTCTCGACGTCCGGCGGGGCCCTCGCCGATCCGCGCGGAGCCGACATCGCCGGCGGCGTGTTCGCGATCGTGGTCGCCCTGGTGCAGCTCGCGGTCGTGCGGTCGATGCGCGACGGGCGCCGCTGGGCACGCACCGTGCTGCTCGTGCTGACGATCCTGCAGGTGCTGGGCGGCGTGAGCGGGGCGAGCGGCGGCGGGGTGCTCGAGTGGGCGTCCGTGATCTGCGCGCTGATCGCCTGCCTGCTGATGCTGCTGCCGCCGTCGACGGCGTTCTTCGAGCGGCACGCCCGCTAGGCGTTCGTCCTGCGCGCACGCTGGCGGCGCCCGCGGTGCGGGACACCCCGAGGAGGCGCGGATCGCGAGGCCGGGAGGCGCCGATCGCGAGGTCAGGAGGCGCGGGTCGCCGGGCCAAGGGGCCTGGGTCGCCAGGTCAGGAGGCGCGAGTCGCCACGTCGGGAGGCGCGGGGTGTCAGAGCGAGCGGCCGCGACCACGGGCGCGCAGCACGTCGACGACGACCGCGCCGACGACGGCCCCCGCACCGAGCAGGGCGAGCACGGTGCTCGACCGGACGAAGTCCGAGCGGCGACCGCGGGGCAGGCGCCCGGCGGCGAGGTCGTGGAGCAACTGGCCGGACGCCGCGAGGCAGGCCGACTCGGCCTCGGCGTCGTGCAGGGACCAGTCGGGCACCGAGACGTCGCCGATCACGCTGACGTCACCGTCGTCGGCGTCGAACCAGACGTCCACGGGTGCACGCCGAGGGCCCGTGACCGTCAGGACGCGCGTCTGCCAGCCGACGCGGCGCAGGGTCGTGCCCGGCACCTCGTCGCCGACCCACGAGTGGACGACCCGCAGGCGCCCGCTCTCCTCGGCGGCGGCCAGGTCGAGCGCCCGTCGCAGCCGATCGACGAACGGCGGACGCTCGGGTTCGGGCAACGAGATGGTCGGCAGGCCTCGGTACATGCCGACAGTGTGCCCCGCCCGCCTGGACGCCGCCGCACCCGTCGGCCCGTCGCACGACGCCAGGATGTGGGCACGACGCCATGACTAGTTCTGGCGCCATGTCCATCTCCTGGCGCCGTGTCCATCTCCTGGCGGCGAGCGCAGGAGGCGCGGGTCGCCCGGCACCCGCCCCTTGCGGACCGGCGTGGGCACGACCTACCGTGGCGGGGTACCCCGTCGCGAGAGCAGGCACCGGTGCGGCCGACACACCGGCCGGTCGACCGCCCTCGCGGACACGGGGGCCCACCGCACAGAAGGCAGAGCGTTGCGTCTCATCACCGGTACTGCGCCCCTCGCGCAGCAGTCGCCCTCGCACTGACGCCACACCCGCCCGCCCCGTGAACCGGGCGCCGCCTCGCTCGAGGCGCCGCGCCTCCTGCCGGGTCGCTCCCCCGCCGCAGCAGACCTCCGTCGCCGGCGAGGGACGGGTGGTCGTCGTGCTCCGACACCATCCACCGGGAGCCCTCGTGCCCACCATCACCGCACCCTCCATCGTCCTGTCCGACCTCTCGTTCTCCTGGCCCGACGGCTCGGGGGTCATCGACCACCTGTCGACCGCGTTCGGCCGTGGCCGCACCGGCCTCGTCGGCGCGAACGGCGCGGGCAAGTCCACGCTCGTCCGGCTCGTCACCGGCGACCTCGTCCCCACCGGCGGACGTCTCACGACCACCGGCGAGGTCGACCTGCTGCCGCAACGGCTGCGGTCCCGCGCCGACGACACCGTGGCCGACCTGCTGGGGGTCGGCCCGCGCCTCCTCGCCTTGCGGACGATCCTCGCCGGGGACGCGACCGAACGGCAGTTCGAGCTGCTCGCCGACGACTGGGACGTCGAGTCGCGCGCCGCCGCGGCCCTCGCCGACGTCGGGCTGGGCCACCTCGACGGCGGTGGCCGCACCAGCACCGGGACCAGCAGCACAGGCACCGGCACCGTCCTCGACCGCCCGGTGTCGACGCTGTCCGGAGGGCAGGCCGTGCTCGTCGCCATCGCCGGCGTGCGCTTGCGGGGTCGGCCGATCGCAGTGTTCGACGAGCCCTCGAACGACCTCGACCGACGATCGCGCGGCCTGCTGCTCGACGTGGTCGACCGCTGGCGGGGGACGCTCGTCGTCGTCAGTCACGACCGCGAGCTGCTCGAGCACGTCGACGAGATCGCCGAGCTGCGCGACGGCTCGATGACCGTGTTCGGCGGGACCTGGTCGGCCTACGAGCACCAGCTCGCGGTGCTGCAGGCCGCGGCCGAGCGCGACGTCCGGGCCGCCGAGCAGGTGTTCAAGGCCGAGCGGAGGCAGCGCATCGAGGCCGAGACGACCATCGCGCGGCGGGCCAAGGCGGGAGCCAAGGCCGGCGAGTCGATGCCGAAGATCATGGCGAACCAGCTGCGCGGCCAGGCCGAGGCGACGGCGGGCGCGCTGCGCAAGGCGCACGCGTCGTCCGAGCAGGAGGCGCGGGTCGCGGTCGACACCGCCGAACGACGTCTGCGTCGTGACGACACGATCGTGGTCGACCTGCCGGACCCGGCGGTCCCGGCGTCCCGGCGCCTCGCCGAGCTGACGGTGCGGGGACGCACCGTGGTCGTCCAGGGGGTGGAGCGCATCGCCGTCGTCGGCGACAACGGGGCGGGCAAGACGACGCTGCTCGAGCAGCTCGTCGGTGCGCCGGACGCGCGGCCGCATCCGCTGCCCGACACGCACGCCGTGGCGCTCACCGGTCGGGTCGCCCACTTCGGGCAGAAGAAGGACTCGCTCGACGACGGACTCACGGTGCTCGAGAACGTCCGGAGGGCTGCACCGGACGTTCCTCCGCGCGAGGTGCGTAACCGTCTCGCGCGGTTCCTCATCCGGGGAGACATCGTGGACCGGCTCGGCGGGACGCTCTCGGGCGGTGAACGGTTCCGGGTCGCGCTGGCCGGGCTGCTGCTCGCCGACCCGCCGCCCGAACTGCTGGTGCTCGACGAGCCGACGAACGACCTCGACATGGCGAGCACCGACCACCTGCTCCAGGCGTTGCGCGGCTACCGCGGGGCGCTCGTGATCGTCAGCCACGACGAGGCCTTCCTCGAGCGGCTCGGGCTCGACGCCCGGGTCGAGGTCCGCTGAGGCGGCGGCGCCGCCGCCGGGCCGGGCGCCCGCCAGCCCGCCAGCCCGCCAGCCCGCCAGCCCGCCAGCCCGCCACGAACTAAACACCCCGCCACGAGAAAAAGTGGCGGCATGTTTACTTCGTGGCGGCGAGGGCAGGGAGGTGTGGCGCAGCCCGCCGCACGGCGCCAGGAAGTGGTCACGACGCCATGACTAGTCCTGGCGCTGTGTCCATCTCCTGGCGAGGAACGCAGGAGGCGCGGCGCGGGCCGGACGGGCGAACGCAGGAGGCGCAGGTCGGGCCGCCGACGGAGCCCGCCAGTCCGCCGTAGCCGCCAGCCCGCCACGAACTAAACACCCCGCCACGAGAAAAAGTGGCGGCATGTTTACTTCGTGGCGGCGAGAGCAGGAGGCGCGGCGCGGGCCGGACGGGCGAACACAGGAGGCGCGGGTCGGGCCGCCGACGGAGCCCGCCCCCGTCACACGCTTGGCACGGAGGCCCGCAGGCAGTTGACTGTGTCCACCCGCCCGGCCCGCACCGCCGGCACCCCCACAGCACACCCGTTCCCGGAGGTCCCGCCTCATGTCCGTCCACCCCTCGCGCTCCGCCGCACCCGCGCACCCCGCCGCGTCCGCACGCCCCGCCGCACCCGCGCACCCCGCCGCGTCCGCTCGCTCCTCAGCAGCCGCAGCACCCGCGGCACCCGCACCCCGCCCGAGCACCCGCCTCGGCAGCACCCGCCTCGGGGCCGCCCGCGCCGGGAGCCGCTCGTCGTCCCGACTCCGCCGCCCGCGCCTCCTCGGGGTCGCCGGCGGCCTCGCCGGTCTCGCGCTGCTGGCCGGCTGTGCCAGCGCCCCGTCCGACACGGCCGCCTCGGGCACCTCCGCCGCGGGCGAGGACTGCGCCCGGATGGTGACGAACTCGGGCGGGCTCGACGACCGCTCGTTCAACCAGTCGAGCTGGGCCGGCCTGCAGAAGGCCGAGAAGGAGGACGGCATCCAGGCCCGCGTGCTCGTCTCGACGACCGAGAACGACCTGGCCCCGAACGTCGCGCAGGCCGTCGACTCGGGCTGCGGCTTCGTGCTGACGGTCGGCTACGAGCTCGCCCCCGCCACCGAGGAGCAGGCGGCGGCCAACCCCGACATCGACTTCGCCATCGTCGACGAGACCGTCGACGCCCCCAACGTCAAGCCGATCCTGTTCGACACGGCGCAGGCCTCGTACCTCGCCGGCTACCTCGCGGCGGGCGTGAGCAAGACGGGCAAGGTCGCGACCTTCGGCGGCGGCAACCAGCCCCCGGTCACCCTGTTCATGGACGGCTTCGCGGACGGCGTCGACGCCTACAACGCCGCGCACGGCACGAGCGTGCAGCTGCTCGGCTGGTCGAAGGAGGCGCAGGACGGCTCGTTCACCGGCGACTTCGAGGACGTCAACAAGGGCAAGCAGCTCGCCCAGGCGCTGATCGACCAGGGTGCCGACGTGATCATGCCGGTGGCTGGGCAGGTCGGCGAGGGGGCGGCGTCGGCCGCGCTCGCCACGGGCGGCGTCGACGTGATCTGGGTCGACAACGACGGCTACGACACGCTGCCCGCCGAGTACCGGCCGATCGTGCTGACCAGCGTCATCAAGGACACCGAGAAGGCCGTCCAGCAGATCGCCGTCTCGTCGACCGACGACTCGTTCACCAACGAGCCCTACGTCGGCACGCTCGACAACGGCGGCGTCGGCCTCGCGCCGTTCCACGACCTGGCGTCGTCGGTCAGCCCCGAGCTGTCGGACGAGCTCGACGCCCTGCGCGACCAGATCGCCAGCGGAGCCGTGACGGTCACCTCGCCCAGCCAGCCGTAGGCCGGTCCCGGGCTCGGGCCCGGCAGCGACCCCTGCCGCCCCGCCGAGTGGGCAGAAGATGCTCTTCAGCGCGAGCCGAGCAGCACCTTCTGCCCACTCGCGGGCCAGGACGAGGAGGCGCGGGTCAGGAAGCGACGGAGGTCGCCGCCCGGGCGGCAGCAGCCCGGGCGGCAGCCCCGCGAACGGCGGCGACGACGCGGTCGGTCGTCATGCCGCGCTCGCGCAGCGCGTCGGCCGCGGGGGCCGACAGGCCGAACTCGTCGATGCCGACGACCACGCCGTCGGGGCCGGCGACGCCCTCCCAGCCGAAGCTCGCGGCCGCCTCGACCACGACCCGGGCCGTCACCGCGCGGGGCAGCACCTGCTCGCGGTACTCGGCGGGCTGGGCGTCGAACCACTCGCGGCAGGGCATCGACACGACGCGCACGGCGAGGTCGTCGATCCGCGCGACGGCCTCGAGCACGAGGGCGACCTCGCTGCCCGTGGCGACGACGACCACGTCGGGCGCGCCGGCATCGGTCGTGCCGGTGCCCGCAGCCGCAGCACTACCGTCCTGCACCACGTAGGCCCCGCGGCGCACACCCGCACGCACCACGTCGGCGGGCGTCGCCGCGACCGGCAGCGGCTGTCGGGCCAGGACCAGACCGGCCGGGCCGTCCTTCTCGAGGATCGCCAGCCAGGCGGCGGCGGTCTCGGCACCGTCGGCCGGGCGCACGACCGAGAACCCGGGCATCGCGCGCAGGCTCGCCAGGTGCTCGATCGGCTGGTGGGTCGGCCCGTCGGCGCCGAGGGCGACCGAGTCGTGCGACCAGAGGTAGGTGACCGGCAGCTGCATGAGCGCCGCCAGCCGGATCGCCGGGCGCTGGTAGTCGCTGAACACGAGGAACGTGCCGGCGAAGAACCGCGAGCCCTCGATCAGCGCGATGCCGTTCATGGCCGAGGCCATCGCCCCCTCGCGCACGCCCCAGTGGACGTTGCGACCGGCGCGGCCGGTGCCGGGGGCTTCCTCGGGGAGGTACGACGCGCCTCCTGCGATCGCCGTGCGGTTGGGCTCGGCGAGGTCGGCCGAACCACCCCACAGCTCGGGCAGCGCCTCGGCGAGCGCCTGGATGACCGTGCCCGACGCGTCGCGGGTGGCGAGCGTGTCGCCGGGGGAGAAGACGGGGAGGCGCGACCCGAGGTCCGCGGGCAGGGTGCGCGACCGCGAGCGGTGCAGCTCGGCGGCGGCCGCGGGGTGGGCGGCCTCCCAGGCGTCGGCGGCGACCTGCCAGGCCTCGCGGGCGGCCCGGCCCCGCTCGAGCACGGACCGGGTGTGGGCGAGCACGGCGTCGTCCACGGTGAAGGGCTCGGAGTCGACGCCGAGCTCGACCCGGGTCGCGGCGACCTCGTCGGCACCGAGCGGGGCGCCGTGCGAGGCCGAGGTGTTGCGGGCGTTCGGCGCGGGCCAGGCGATCTGCGACTTGAGCACCACGAGGTGCGGGCGGTCGCCCCGGCGGTCGGTCGTCGAGAGCACCTCGTCGAGGGCCTCGACGTCGACGTCGCCGTCCGGGGCGAGTCCGACGTGGTCGACGCGCCAGCCCTGCGCGGCGAACCGGGCGCCGACGTTCTCGCTCGAGGTGAGGCTCGTGTCGCCCTCGATCTGGATGTCGTTGTCGTCGTAGACCACCGTCAGGTTGCCGAGGCGGTGACGTCCGGCGAGCGCACCGGCCTCGTACGAGAGGCCCTCCTGCAGGTCGCCGTCGGACGCGAGCACGAAGACGCGGCGGTCGAAGACGGACTCGCCCGGGGCGGCGTCGGGGTCGTTGACGGCACGCTCGTGCAGCATCGCCATCGCCATGCCGACGGCCGTGGCGAGGCCCTGCCCGAGCGGCCCGGTCGTGGTCTCGACGCCGGGGGTGTGGCCGAGCTCGGGGTGGCCGGGGGTGCGCGACCCGAACGACCGGAACGCCTTGAGGTCGTCGAGCGACACGTCGTAGCCGGTGAGGAACAGCTGCGTGTAGAGCAGGACGCTCGCGTGCCCGCAGCTCAGCACGAACCGGTCGCGGCCGGCCCAGTCGGGTGCCTGCGGGTCGTGCCGCAGGTGCTTCTGGAAGAGGAGGTGCGCGACGGGGGCCAGCGCGGCCGCCGTCCCCGGGTGGCCGGACCCGGCGCGCTCGACGGCGTCGAGGGCGAGCAGGCGGGCGGTGGTGACGGCGGCGGCGGCGTCGAGAGTGGCCTGATTGAGAGCATGGGTCACGTGGGGGGCTCCGGTTCGGGGAGGGGCGGGCTGGGTCTCCGACGACCGTAGCGTCGGTCATCAGGACGTCATGATGAATCAAGACGACTATCGACTTGCACCGGTGGTCGGCGAGACGTACCCTCGTCGAAGTCATCATGACGACTTGACGACCTGACGACTCGACGACCTGGCGTCGTCGGGCGGGCACCACCCACTTCAGCAACGGCGCGGAGGCACCAGATGAGCACCACGAGCGGCACGAGCAAGTACGTGGCCGTGCGCGAGCACCTGCTGTCCCGCATCCAGAAGCTCGAGCCCGGGTCGCAGCTGCCCGCCGAGCCCGTCCTCTGCGACGAGTACGGCGTCAGCCGCATCACGCTGCGGCACGCGGTCGACGGCCTCATCGCGGACGGCCACCTGGTGCGCGAGCACGGCCGGGGCACCTTCGTCACCGAGCCGCAGTACCGCCTGCACTACCGCGAGCGCTTCGCCGACGAGGTCAAGGGCTTCCACGCGCAGCAGACGGGCGAGGGCTTCGCGGTCAGCACCCGCGTGCTCGACCAGAAGGTCGTCCGGGCCGGCGAGACGGTGGCGAGCCACCTCGACATCAACTCGGCCGACGAGGTCGTCGAGCTGACCCGCCTGCGCTTCGTCAACGGCTCGCTGCACCACCTCGTCGTGACCTGGTTGCCGCACGCGCTCTTCCCTGAGACGGCGACCGTCGACTTCACCGACGGCTCGCTCTACGGGCACCTCGACCGCGAGCACGGCGTCACGCTCGCCCGACAGGACCTGCTCGTCTCGCTCGACGGGGCCAGCACCCTCCACGCCGACGAACTCGACGTCCCCCTCGGGACGACCCTGCTGAAGATCGCGTCGACCGTGTTCGACGGCGACGAGCGGGCCGTCGCGTACGGGACCAGCCACTTCACCCCGCAGAACAGCGAGATCTTCTTCGGCCTGCACGGCTGACCGACCGGGCGCGCCTCGCCCGCCGAGCCGCGCCTCCTGAACCCCCTCCCCACCACCGCAACCGACGCCCGTCCCGACGCCGACGTCACCGACCCCCACCAGGAACGACAGTGCTGACCGACCTCCTCACCCCCGAGACCATCCTCTTCGCCGACCGCGTCGACGGCTGGCGCGACGCCGTCGAACGCGTCGCTCAGCCCCTGCTCGACAACGGCGCCATCAGCAGCCACTACGTCGCGGCCATGACCGACTCGATCGCCGCGGGCGGCACCTACATCGACCTGGGCTTCGGCATCGCCCTCGCGCACAGCCGGCCCGAGAACGGCGTCGAGCGCACCGGGCTCTCGAGCCTGCGCGTCGGCGAGACGGTGCTGTTGAACGACGACGCGGCGCACCCGATCGACCTCTTCTTCTGCCTCGCCGCGACCGACCCCCAGAGCCACCTCGACACGATGATGGCCCTCGCCACCCTGCTCTCCGACGAGACGCTCCGCGCCGAGCTGCTCGCCTCCTCCACCCCCGCCGACATCCTGGCGGTCCTCACCAAGATCGGACAGAACGCATGAAATTCCTCGCCGTCTGCAGCTCGGGCCTCGGTTCGAGCTTCATGGTCCACATGAACATCGAGAAGGTCCTCAAAGAGCAGGGCATCACCGGGGTCGACGTCGACCACGCCGACCTCGGCTCGGTCGGCCCGGGTGCCGCCGACGTGATCTTCGTCGGCGCCGACCTGGCCGACTCGGTCGGCGGCCTCGGCGACGTCGTGGTGCTCGACAGCATCATCGACCTGGCCGAGCTGCGCACCAAGGTGCGCGAGACCGCCGTGCGCAAGGGCGTGACCGTGCCCGACGCCGGGGCCAACTGATGGAGGGCGTGCTCTCCGTCCTGCTGGACGTCTTCCGCCAGCCCGCGATCATCGTCGCGCTGATCTCGCTCGTCGGGCTGCTGCTGCAGCGTAAGGCGTTCAGCGACGTGCTCAAGGGCACCGTGCGCACCCTCGTCGGGTTCCTCGTGCTGGCCGCCGGAGCCGGCGTGGTCGTCGCCTCGCTCGACCCGTTCGGCGCCATGTTCCAGGAGGCGTTCGACGTCCAGGGCGTCGTGCCGAACAACGAGGCCATCGTCGGCCAGGTGCTGCTCGACTACGGCTCGGCCGCCGCGCTGATCTTCTTCTTCGGGTTCATCGTCAACGTGCTGCTGGCCGCGACGACGCACTTCAAGTACATCTACCTCTCGGGCCACGTCGCCTTCTACATGGCGGCGATGATCGCCGTGATCCTCGGCGTCGCCGGGTTCCCGGTCTGGGGCGTCGTGCTCTGGGGTGCGCTGCTGCAGGGTCTCGTCACGACGCTGTCGCCGGCGATCGTGCAGCCCTTCATGCGCAAGGTCACCGGCTCGAACGACGTCGCCCTCGGCCACACCGGCGGTGCCGGCGTCGCCCTGAGCGGCCTGGTCGCGACGCTGACCCGCGGCAAGGGCACCCGGTCGAAGTCCACGGAAGACATCACGTTCCCGAAGGGGCTCGGGTTCCTGCGCGACACCACGGTGATCGTGGCCCTGTCGATGGCCGTGATCTACGTGATCGTCGCCCTGTTCGCCGGGTCGGCCTTCGTCGAGACCGAGCTGAGCGACGGCCAGAACTACATCGTCTACGTCGTCATGCAGGCCGCGACCTTCTCGGCGGGCGTCTTCGTGATCCTCGCCGGCGTGCGCGTCGTGCTGGCCGAGATCGTGCCCGCGTTCAAGGGCATCAGCGAGCGCCTGGTCAAGAACGCGATCCCCGCACTCGACGTCCCGATCACCTTCACGTTCGCCCCGAACGCCGTGCTGATCGGGTTCCTCGCGAGCTTCGTCGGCGGCATCGTCGGCATGTCGGTGATGATCTTCGCCGGCACCGCCATCGTGATCCCCGGCGTCGTCGCGCACTTCATGACCGGAGCCGCCTCGGGCGTCATCGGCAACGCCGCGGGCGGTCGACGCGGTGCCGTGCTCGGTGCCTTCGCCAACGGTCTCGCGATCACGTTCCTGCCGCTGTTCCTGCTGCCGGTGCTCGGCGACATCGGACTGTCGAACTCGACGTTCTCCGACTCGGACTACGGCGTCGTCGGCATCCTGTTCGGCCAGATCAGCCTGGCCGGCGGTCAGATCGCCGTCATCGTCGCGATCCTCGCCTCGCTCGTGCTGGTCTACGCGTCGAGCCTGTTCGTGCGGGCCCGTGCCCGCCGGGCCGGCGGCCGCGACGGCGGTGCCGGCGACGGCTCCGCCGATGCTCCGACGGACGCCGACGGCACGCGCGTCGGCGAGACCGCCTCGGCCCGCTAGGCCGGCCGGCCGACCTCCTGCCAGGACGGGCGGGTCCGGTGTGAGCGGGCGTCTCCGGACGCCCGCCTCCCCCGGGCCCGCCCGTCCTGCACGTCCGGGCCGCGCCGCTCGTGTCCGGGCCCTCCGTCGGACGCCTGCACCGCGCCTCCTCGTCCCGACTGCTCGGTCGAGTGGTCCCAGATCGTCCTTCCCGGCGGGGTGGAGGACGATCCGGGACCACTCGACGGGAGCGTCAGGGCCTCAGGGCTCGAGGTGTGCGTAGTCGGGCAGGTCGAGCGCGTCGGCCGGCGGGGTGGAGAAGCGTGCGCCGAGCCGACCCGCGACCCGGGTCGACGCGAGCCGCACCCCGGCGTGGAACACCGCGACGCCCGCGCGGGACCTCGGGTTGGCGACCCGCGGCACCCCCGGCGGCAGCTGCTGCGCCTGCTCGACGTAGGGCCGCATCAGCCGCTCGTACCCGGCGAAGGCGTCGCGGTGGTGTCGGTGCGAGGCGAGCTCGCCGGCCAGCACGTACGCCCCGGCCAGCGACAGGCTCGTGCCCATGCCGCTCACCGGCGAGGCGCAGTACGCGGCGTCGCCGAGCAGAACGACCCGGCCCGACGACCAGCGCGGCGCCTGCACCTGCCCGATCGACTCGAAGTAGAGGTCGTCCGCGTGGTCGAAGCCGTCGACCACGCGTCGGGCCTCCCAGCCCGCGTCGTCGAAGATCTCGTGCAGTCGGGCCCGCTGCTCCGCGACGGTGCGGCGCTCGGCCCCGCCCCGCTCTCGGGCGCGGTCGGTGACGAACGACATCGCGGCGCGGATCGTGCCGTGTGGGTCGGGCCGCAGGGTGATCGAGCGCCCCCCGGCGGCGTTGTACCAGCGCCACCAGTCGTCGTCTGCGGCCGTGCGCGGGATCGTCGCGTACGAGGTCTCGAGCCCCAGCGACCGGATCGTCGGCTCGTCGCCGAACACCAGGCGCCGCGTCGACGAGCCGATGCCGTCGGCGGCGACCACGAGGTCGAAGCGTTCGTCGGGAGCGTGCTCGAACGAGACGACGACGCGCCGCGAGCCGGATCCGGGAGGCGCGGTGCCGGCGAGCGCGGAGGCCGCGGTGGTCGTCGGGTCGCCTCCCGTGGCGGCATCAGCGGCGGCGCCGGCGGCCCCCACCCCGCCGCCGACCCCGACCCCGCCGTCCTCCCGGATGCCGGTGATGCGGTCGCCGAAGCGGTACGTGGTGCCACGACCCCGGCCGTCGCTCGTGGTGCGCCCGACGAGGAGCCGCGCGAGGTCCCCCCGCAGGATCTCGAGTTCGGCGGTCGCGCCTCCGGAGTCCGAGGTGCCGGCCGGGAACTCGGCGACCGTGCGGCCCGTCGGCCCGACGAACCGGGTGCCGACCTCACCCGTGGTGGCGGCGCGGACGTCGTCCTCGAGGCCCATGCGGCGCACGACCTCGCGGCCCGCACCGCGGACGTCGACGTTCTGCCCGCCGGTCCGCAGCTCGGGGGCCCGTTCGACGATCGTCGTCTCGAAGCCGTATCGGTCGAGCCAGTAGGCGAGGGCAGGCCCCGCGATGCTGGCACCCGAGACGAGGACGCGGGTGCGCGTGGTGGGGATGGTCACTAATTGCTCCCTGGATTGATTATCAACGATATTGGCAATCTACACGGCTATCGTTGAGTGGTGACCGACATCGACCCCCGCGACCGCCCCGATCGCGACGACCGCACCCGGGCCCGGCGTGACGGTCGCGAGCTGCCCGCCGACGACATCCGTGCCCGCGTGCAGCAGGTGGCCGTCCGGCAGCAGCGCTTCGAGCGGCACCTGGCCGAGCGTCTCGGCGTCGACCGGGCCGGGCTCGACGCCATGGACCACCTGATCACGACCGGCCCGGCGACCCCGAGCGAGCTGGCGCGCCGCGTCGAGGTGTCGACGGCCGCGATGACCCTCGTGTTGAACCGCCTCGAGTCGGCCGGTCACGTGCGGCGCGAGCGACACCCCTCCGACGGCCGCAAGCTGATCGTCACGGCCGAGCAAGCCTCGGCCGACCGGGCCTACGAGCAGGTGCTGCCGATGATCGACGGCATCGAGCACCTCGTCGACGGCATGGACGAGGCCGAGCGGGCGGTCGTGCAGGGCTTCCTCGACCGACTGATCGCCGTGTACGACGACGCGACGCCCTGAGGCCGCCCTGAGCTCGTCGACGAGACCTCACGACGTACCGAGGCGCGCGGCCGTGCGCTCAGTGCCCTGCGCCTCCTGACGCACCGTGATCCGCCAGCCACTCGTGGGCCGCCGCGACGAGTGCGTCCACGCCGTTCGTCAGGGTCGGCTCGACGACCGGCGCATAGAGGGGCGAGTGGTTCGACGGCAGCTGAGCCACGATCCGCGGCACGTCCGCGGCCGACGTCGCCTCGGCGAACGACGCGGGGTCGGCACCCCCGAGCAGCCAGAAGCTGCACGGCGCACCGGCCGCGGTGGCGAGGATGCCGACGTCCTCGCTGCCCGTCACCGGCCCGGGAGCGATGACCTGCTGCTCGCCGAAACGACGCACCAAGGAGGCGCGGGTGCGGTCCGCCGCGGACGGGTCGTTCACGACGGCCGGAAAGCTCTCGTAGTGCTCGACGGTGGGCGGCTGCGGTGCGCCGGCCGCCGCGGCCTCGCCCTCGGCGATTCGCGTGACGGCGGCGAGCGCCCGCTCTCGGACGTGCTCGTCGAACGACCGCATGCTGATCAGGATCTCGGCGGTGTCGGGGATCACGTTGTTCTTGGTGCCCGCGTGGATCGACCCGACGGTGATGACGAGCCGATCAGCGGCAGCGGTCTCGCGCGAGACGATCGTCTGCAATCGCAGCACCGCGGCCGCGGCCATGACGATCGGGTCCACCGTCGTGTCGGGGCGTGATCCGTGGCCGCCCCGGCCGTGGAACGTGATGCGGATGCCGTCCTGCGCGGCGAAGGCGGGGCCGGACTGCAGGGCGACGAGACCGGCCGGGAACGGCGCGACGTGCTGGCCGAGGACGACGTCGGGGGTGGGGACGCGGTCGAGCAGCCCGTCGGCGACGAGCGCGCGGGCGCCGGCACCGAGCTCTTCGGCGGGCTGGAAGAGCACCTCGAGGGTGCCCGACCAGGTGTCGCCGGTCGCCAGTCGGCGTGCGGCACCGACGAGGCAGGTCACGTGCACGTCGTGACCGCAGGCGTGCATCACCGGCACGTCGCGCCCGTCGGGGTCGGTGCCTCGGGCCGTGCTGGCGTAGTCCAGGCCGGTGGCCTCGGCGACGGGCAGTCCGTCCATGTCGGCGCGCAGCAGCACGGTCGGGCCGTCCCCGCGGCGCAACACGCCGACCACACCCGTGCCCCCGACGCCGGTGTGCACCTCGAAGCCGAGGGCGGTGAGCTCGGCCGCGACGATCGCGGCCGTCGCGTCCTCGTGGAACGACAACTCGGGGTGTCGGTGGAGATGCCGGTACAACTCGTCGAGCGGGGCGCCCACGGCGGGCGGCCGGACGTCGTCGGGGAGGGGGCGCGGCTGGTCGGTGCCGGTCGAGGTCATGAGGTGCTCCTCTGGTGGTGCGTGGGTGGTTCGTGGCGACGACGCTACCCACCACCCCCGTCACTCGCCACGTGCCACGTGCCCGCCGCCCTCTCGCCGCCCCTCGTGGTCGCCGACCCGGCCTACGCTCGAGGGGTGATCGAGACGACCGACGGCCTCATCCCGCTCGTCGACCGGTGGGTCGAGGGCTGGGCGCTCTCGCGTGGCGCCGCCCGTCACCGCGACGGCGACGCCTGGCGGGTCGACGTCGCCGCCGCGACCCGCGCCGTCGAACGGATCGTGGGCCGGCCGACCCCGGACGAGCTCACCCGCCTCGTCGACGAGACGACCGCGCCCGACGTCTGGCTGTCGGTGATCGGCCCCCTCGACGACGTCGCCCGCGCGACCCTGGCCCGGCTCGACGCCGTGACGCACGCCGAGCGGATGATGACGAGCCAGGTGTCGGCGCGGCCGCTGCCCGCGGGCGTGATCGTCGACGGCGACGGCGACGGTCGGGTCGTGCACGTCCGGGTCGAGGTCGACGGCGTCGTCGCCGCCCGCGGCCAGGCGGCGGTCGTCGGCGAGGACGTCGTCTTCGACCGCATCGCGACCGAACCCGACTTCCGGAGGCGCGGGCTGGGCAGCCGCGTCATGGCCGGCCTCGAACACGGGGCCGCCGACCGGGGAGCGACGACGGGTCTGCTCTTCGCGAGCGTCGACGGTCGCCGCCTCTACGAGAGCCTCGGCTGGCGCGAGGTCGCCGAGCTGGGGACCTGGCGGGGTCGCGGCCTCCCGGGGTGACGACCCGCGCCTCCTCTTCGGTGGCCGCGGTACCGCGCGGGGCGGTCACCTGCCACGATGACCTCGTGACCGAGCGCGCACCCGATCCGACGGCCCGACCCGAGAAGCCGTCGAGCCCCGGCCCGGCCCGGGTCCGTGAGGTGCTGGCGGCGTTCTCGGTGCTCGGGGTCACGTCGTTCGGCGGGCCGGTCGCGCACCTCGGGTACTTCCGGGCCGAGGCCGTGAGCAGACGACGCTGGCTCGGCGACACCGCGTACGGCGACCTCGTCGCGATCGCGCAGTTCCTGCCCGGCCCGGCGTCGAGCCAGGTCGGGTTCGGGCTCGGCCTGCTCCGGGCGGGTCCCGTCGGAGCGCTCGTCGCCTTCGTGGCGTTCACCCTGCCGTCGGCACTCATCATGTTCGTCATCGCCACCGGCGTCGGCCTGTTCGAGGGTCCGGTGGGCTCGGCGATCGTCACGGGGCTGGGGATCGGCGCGGTCGCGATCGTCGCCCATGCCGTGATCGGCATGTCCCGCGCGCTGGCACCGGACCCGACGCGGGCGAGCATCGCGGTGACCGCGGCCGTCCTCGCGCTGGCGCTGGCCGGCCCGGCCGGGCAGCTCTCGGCGATCGCGCTGGGGGTGCTGGCCGGGCTCGCCTTCTGTCGGAGGTCCGACCCGACGGCCGGAGCGGCGGTGCCCGCCGTCCATCCCGAGCCCCTCCGGTTCCCCGTCTCGCGGGCCGCGGGCGTCGCCTGCCTCGTGGCCTTCGCCTCCCTGTTGGTCGGCCTTCCCGCCGTCGCCGCCGCGACGGGGTCGGGGTCGATCGCGCTCGTCGACGTCTTCTACCGGGCCGGCGCCCTGGTCTTCGGCGGAGGGCACGTCGTCCTGCCGCTGTTGCACGCCGGCCTGGTCGAGCCGGGTTTCGTCGACGACGACACCTTCTTGACGGGTTATGCCGCAGCCCAGGCCGTCCCGGGCCCGCTGTTCACCTTCGCGACCTACCTCGGCACCGTGGCCGACATCGGGCCGGGAGGCGCGCTCGGGGCCGCGCTCGCGACCGTCGCCATCTTCGCGCCTGGGTTCCTCCTGCTCGTCGGGGTGCTGCCGTTCTGGAACGCCCTGGGGAGCCGGGCACCGGTCCGGGCCCTGATGCGCGGGGCCAACGCGGCGGTCGTGGGCCTGCTGGTCGCCGCCCTCTACGACCCCGTCGTCACGACCGCGATCACCGGGGTGGCGCCGTTCTGCCTGGCGCTCGTCTGCTTCGTGCTGCTGGTGGTGTGGCGGACCCCGCCGTGGGCCGTCGTCGCGCTGGCGGCGGCCGGCGGACTGCTGCTCGGGGCCCTGCCCGCCTGACCCCCCGACCGGGCGGGGCCCGGCGAGGCACCCTCGCGCCGCCCGCACCCCGTGTTCTGCTGGAGGCATGCCGTTCGACCAGAGCCTCGTCCCGTGGATCATCGCCGCCGTTCTGCTCGTCGCCCTGATCGTCGTGGCCGTCGTGCTGCGGGCGCGGGCGAAGCGGGCCCTGGCCGCCGCGAAGGCGGCCGCCGACGAGCAGGCCCGGGCCGCCCGCGAGCAGCACGAGGCCCTCGCCGCGGCCCACGACGACGCCCTCGCTAAGGCCGCCGCCGACCACGCCCGCGAGCGCGACGCCCTGGGCGCCGAGCGTCAGGCCGCCCTCACCGAGGCGAAGCAGGCGCGCGACCTCGTGGCGTCCGGCCTCAAGTGGGAGGCCACCTCGCGCGACGACATCGCCGACACCTGCCGACAGCTGGGCGTGGACGCGGTGTTGCTGACCAACGTGGTCTTCGTTCCCGTGGCGACCGGCGCCTCCTCGCGGTTCGTCGCGCAGGTCGACCACGTCCTGCTCGCCGAGACCGGCGTGATGGTGATCGAGAACAAGGGCTGGAACGGCATCGTCTTCGACGGCCTGACCCCGAGCAGCGTGTTCCCGGCCTTCGCGGGCCTGTTCGACGAGAGCACGATGACGCCGCCGTTCGCGCTGCAGGTCGTCAAGGACTCGCCCACCGTGCTGACCGTGCGCACCCACCTCGGCCGCGAGGCCCCCGCGTCGCAGGTGCGGCGCCAGGCGCAGCGGCTGTCCGACCGGGTGCAGGCCGAGACCGGCGTCCGGCTCTGGTTCGACACCTGCGTCTTCTACTCGCACCGCGACGCGACGGTCTTCGCGACCGAGCGCGACGCCACCGACGGAGGTGCGGCCACGGTGATCGTGTCGCACCGGTCCCAGCTGGCGGGCGTCGTCCGCGAACTGACCTCGCGTCCGACGAAGAAGCTGTCCCGGGCACGGGTCGACGACCTCGCCCGGCTGTTCGCGTCGTACGGCGCCGACGTGCTGCGCTTCGGCGCCCACGCCCAGGAGGCGCGGGTCGCGTCGGTGCCGGAGGCCACGGCCCCCGAGGCGGCGGCCCCAGCCCGCGAGTCGGAGGCCGCGGCCACCACCGCCGCCGCCGCCGCCGCCTCCTCCTCCTCCTCCTCCTCCTCCTCCTCCTCCGCCCAGGATGCCCAGGGGTCCGACCGGACCGAGTGAGACAGGCGTCGCCTGTGGACGACGCCTCGCCCCCAGGAGGCACGGTGCCGGTTCCGCCCACACCGCGCCTCCCCGGGTCCGCGGCCCGTCGGCGGCACCCTGTAGCGTCGTCGGGAGACGAGACAAGACGACACCTGTGGTCGACGGGCGATCCAGGGGCGAGGGGACCGGCATGGGACGCGTGACGGAGGGCGCCGACGCGATCGGGCGGGCACTCAACACGGCCCTGCGACGCGTGCCCGTCGAGAAGGTGCCGCTGTTCCGCCAGTCGTTCATCGCCCTGCTGATCGCGCTGGCCGCGGTGCTCAGCGCCACCCTGCCCTGGCTGATCGTCACCGACGCGGTCACGATGTGGCTCGGCGTGGCGGTCGCCGTCGCGGCCCTGGCGTTCGCCGCCACGATGGCCCGCCACACCCGGCTCCGGCGATGGGAGCTGCTGGTGCCCGCGGCCGACTTCGTCGCCGTGGGGCTGCTGCGCTACGGCACGGGTGACCAGCGATCGGTCTTCCTGCCGATCGTGCTGCTCGCGGTCGTCTGGGTCGCGTCCTGGCCCGGTCGGCGCAACGTCCTGCTGCCCCTGGTCGGAACGTCCGTCACCCTGCTGCTGCCGTACCTGTTCACCGCGGACGGTCGGGGCCCGAGCGAGTTGATCCGGCTGGCGTTCGCCCTGGTCGTCTACGCGACCGTCGCCGCGGCGGTCAACGAACTCGCCCGGCAGGCGAAGGCCCGACTCGAGCGGGCGCGGGCCCAGCAGCACGCCCTCGAGCGCGAGCTCAACCGGGCCGCCGTGGTGCAGCAGTCGCTGCTGCCGCCGGACGCCTCGACCCTGCCCGACGCCTTCGCGGTGTTCGGGGCCTGCGTGCCGGCCCGCGAGGTCGGCGGCGACTTCTTCGACTGGTACCCGACCTCGACCGGCATCGCCGTGACCGTCGGCGACGTCATGGGCAAGGGCGTCGGCGCGGGCATGATCGCGGCGGCGGTGCGCTCGGTGATCCGCAGCAGCGTCGACGACGGTGACCCGGCCGAGGCCTTCCACCGCGCCTCCGTGGGGTTGACGACGAGCGCGTACGACACCGAGACGCAGTTCACGACGTCGTTCCATGCGCGCATCGACGCCGACGGCGGCGTGCTCTGGGCCGACGCGGGGCACGGCCTGGCCTTCATCCGTCGGGCCTCGGGGGCCGTCGACCGCCTGAACTCGGCCGACCTGCCCATCGGGGTGGGCACCGGTTGGCACCGGCACCGCTCACAGCTCGACGACGGCGACGTGTTCGTCTGTGTCAGCGACGGCGTGCTCGACCTGTTCCCCGTCGAACTCGAGGCGCTGCACGACCTCGAGCGACTGCTCGCCGCGACGCCCGAGCCGGCGCGCATCGTCGAGGTCGTCGAGCGGCTCGCCCTCGAGCGCGACCGCAGCGACGACGTGACCGTGGTCGCGACGACGCTCGTGCCGACGTCGGTGCCGGCGCGTCCCTGAGCCCCGCGGCCTGGCCACCCGCCCGCCGTCGGACACCGCTCCGCACCGCTTCAGGGTCTGCCCGCCACGAAGTACATACCCCGCTACCTTTTTGCGTGGCGGGATGTCGACTTCGTGGCGGGGTGGCGGGCTGGCCGCTCGGCGGCGGCGCCGGTGCCGACGCCTGCTATCCCCGACGCCTGCTCGCCACCAGCGCGACCACGAGCCCGGTGATGACGGTGGCGCCGACGGCGTTGGTGACGCGGGCGCGGCGCCGGTAGCGCTGGTGGGCCTGGTCGGTGGCCTCCATCGCGGCGATCGTGACGGTCTCGGCGACGTCGCGCACGGTCTTCTCGGCCCGGTCGGCGATCACCTCGGCGCGGTCGACCAGGTCGTGGGCCGACGACCCGGCCCGGTCGGTGACGTCGCGCACCACGGTCTCGGCCCGGCCCGCGAGGTCGTGCAGGGCACCGCGGGCCACGGGCGGCACGACGTCGGAGGTGTCGATGAGTTCACGGGCCCGTCGTGCGGCGCGGGTGACGAAGTCGTCGGGGTCGGTGGTGCTCATGCGGCTCTCTCCGTTCGCCCGTGCACGGGTGCCACGGGTCCCCGCCATCGTGCTCCCCTCCGGATGATGAGGGTGCGCACGGCCCGCACCGCCGGGCCGCAGGAGGCGCGGGTCGCGTCCCCAGGACCCCTCCCTCTGCGCACCACGCACCACGCACCACGCCAGGATGTGAGCACAGCGCCAGCCCTTGTCCTGGCGTCGTGCCCACATCCTGGCGTCGTGCCCACATCCCGGTGTCGGCCGATCCGCAGCACCCGACCCCACCAGCCGCACCGCACCGCACCGCACCGCCGTCGAGCGCGCAGACTGGCCTCTGACCCTCCGACGGAACGAGCCACTCCCCCATGACCACCACCGTCCTCCTCGCCGGCGCGACCGGCGACCTCGGCCAGCGCATCGCCCGCGAACTGCTCCGCGACACCACGGACGACGTGCGCCTGCGCGTCCTGACCCGCCCCGGCAACACCGGCGCGACCACGCTGTTCGGTGACGACGACCGGGTCGAGGTGACCCGCGCCTCCTACACGGACGTGCCCGCCCTGACCGACGCCGCCCGCGGCGCCGACGTCGTCGTGTCCGCCGTCAGCGGCACCCGCGCCGTGATCGTCGACGCGCAGCGCGCCCTCCTGAAGGCCGCCGTCGCGGCGGGCGTGCCCCGGTTCGTGCCCTCCGACTACTCGGCCGACTACCGCAGCATCCCGCCGGGCAGCAACCGCAACTTCGAACTGCGTCGCGAGTTCGCGGCCGACGTCGACGCGGCCCCGATCCGGGCGACGTCGGTGCTGAACGGCATGTTCACCGACCTGTTGACCGGGGACGCACCCCTGGTCCTCTTCGACCGCAAGCGGGTGCTGTTCTGGTCGTCGGCCGACCAGGTGCTCGACTTCACGACCAAGGACGACGTCGCCCACGTCGTCGCCCGGGTCGCGCTCGACCCCGAGGCGCCGCGCGTCGTGGAGGTCGCCGGCGACCGGGTCACGGCACGCCAGGTCGCCCGCACGATGAGCGAGCTCACCGGCACGTCCTTCAAGCCGCAGTGGGCCGGCACGACCGGCACCCTGTCGGCGATGGCGGCCGTCATGCGTCGCACGTCGAAGGGCGACGACACCTTCCCCGCCTGGCAGGGCATGCAGTACTTCGTCAACATGTTCAGCGGCGACGCACAGCTGCGGCACGTCGACGGAGACCGCTACGGTCCCGCACGCTGGACGACCGTCCGCGACGTCCTCGCGACGCGGACCGGTGCCGCGGCGGTGACCGCCACCCCTGCCTGACCGAGAACCAGGAGGCGCGGGTCGGTGACGGACGTCGGCCCGCCTCGAGCACGCCTCAGGGCCGGGTGAGCCGCCCGCCGCCGGTGTCGCCCTCGGCGGTCGTCGCCTGCGTCAGCAGGCCCAGGGACGGTGCCCGCCCCTTCTCGATGTGGGTGAAGGCGATGGACTCGGCGAGCCGCTCGTTGCCGGCGCCGATGGCCTCGAGCATCTCGTGGTGCTCGTCGGACTGCTGACGCTGGTCACGGGCCGAGGTCAGGTAGAACAGCCACGTCATCCGACCGGTCACGGCCCGCATCAGCGAGTTCAACAGGGCACTGCCGCCGATCTGGACGACGACCTCGTGCACGACCGTGGACGTCTCGGCGACCTCGAGCCAGTCGTTGCCGTCGAGCGCCCGGTGCTCGTCGGCGATCGCCTTCCGCAGGGGTTCGAGCGAGGCACCGCCCGCCGCCGCGCGGGCCGCCAGCCGGGCGGCGAGGGTCTCGAGGCTCAGGCGGGCGTCGAACAGTTCGGTGATGTCCGCCTCGGTCCACTCGACGACGCGGGACGACCGTCGAGGCAGGGTGCGGACGAAACCCTCGTTCTCGAGCTGCGGCAACGCCTCGCGGATGGGCAGGCGCGACACGTTGAGCTCGGCCGCGAGGGTCGCCTCGACCAGCCGGGCGCCCTGGGTGTAGTCACCGAGGATGATCCGCCGTCGGAGCGTCCGGTAGGTCTGCTCGGCGAGGGAGGACTCGGGGGTGACGGCGGTCATGACGTGGTCCGTTCGGAGGGGGATCACCTCATTCAACACGAGCCGCCGCCCGGGACGGACCGGGCCAGCTGCGCGCCTTGGCCAGCGGGGTGGCGTAGCTGTCGATCTTGCTCGTCGTCAGCCTCTGCCGGGCGAGCGTCTCGACGAGCGACGCGGCGGCCGCGACGCCGTCGACGACCGGAACGGGGAGGCGCTCCCCGACGTGCTCCTCGAGTCCGGCCATGCCCGCGCAGCCGAGGCAGACCACCTCCGCTCCGCGGGCGACGGCGCGCAGTCCCGCGGCGACGAAGGCCTCGGCGGTGGCCACGGGGTCTGCCTCGAGCTCGAGGACGCCGAGGCCGGTGTCCTCGATCGCGACGCAGTGCTCCATCAGCCCCGCCGTGGTGAGGCTGTCGGCGATCTGGCCGACCGCGCGACGCACCGTCGTCACCACGCCGAACCGCCGCCCGAGCAGCATGGCGACGTGCGCCGCGGCCTCGGTGATGTCGACCACGGGGATGTCGAGCAGTTCACGGGCGCCCTCGCGGCCGTGTTCACCGAACCCGGCCAGGACGACCCCGTCGACGTCGCCCGGCAAGCTGCCCAGGGTGTCCAGCACGGCCGCCGCGCTGACGAAGCTGTCGTACCACCCCTCGGCCGAGGCCACGCCCCAGCTCGGCGTGATGCCGACGACGGTCGTGCCGGGCCCGACGGCGAGTCGCGCACGGGCGACGGCCGTCTCGGTCATCGACTCGGTCGTGTTGCAGTTGACGACGGCGATGCGGAGCCCGCCGGCACCGCCGGCCACCCCGGCACCGCCCGTCACGCCGACACCGCCCGTCACGCCGACACCGCGACGGGTGCGAGGCGATGCTCGTCACCCACCCCGCGGGCCCGGGCGAGGTCGATGACGGCACCTGCCACCGCCAGATCCTGCGCCGCGAGTCCGACCGAGTCGAACACGGTCACCTCGTGCGCGGACACCCGTCCGGGTGCGATGCCCGCCACGATCTCGCCGAGCTCACGGAGGCGCGTGTCGGTCGGCAGGGCGCCCTCACGGAGGGCTTCGAGCAGGTCGCCGGACTTGGCCCGGGCGGTCGCGGCGCCGTCGACCACGAGGGTGCCCCGGGCCATGGCCGCGCCGTCCAACTCTCGGTGGGTCGGCCTCGGTCGGGCCCCGACGGCGTTGACGTGCTGCCCCGCGTGCAACCAGGCACCTCGGACGATCGGTTCGACCGAGGGCGTCAGGGTGCAGAGCACGTCGGAGGACTCGACGACGGTCCGGACGTCGTCCACCACCGTCACCGCGAGCCCGGGAGCGAAGTCGCCCACGGCGGCCACGAAGCGGTCGACGGTCGACGACGAGCGGGACCACACCACGACGTGGTCCAACTGCGGGGCGACCCGGGCCGCCCGCAACGCGCGGACGTGCTCGACGGCCAGGTTCCCGGCCCCCACCAGTCCGAGCACGCGTGAGTCGGGACGTGCCAGGTGCCGGGTGGCGACGGCGGACGCGGCGGCCGTCCTGACCCGCGTGACCATGGCCCCGTCCAGCACGGCCACGCACTCACCGGTCTCGACGGACGAGACGACGATCGTCGAGCGCTGGGACGGCAGACCCCGGGCGGTGTTGCCGGGGACGTCGGCCATCAGCTTGACGGCGGCCAGGCCGAGTCGATCCGAGCGCACGGCCATGGGCAGGAACACCGTGTCGTCCGACCCGGCCAACGTCACCGGGGCCGGTTGCGCCATGGCCCCGGTGCCGAGGTCGGCGTGCACCGCCTCGACGGCGGCGAACGCGTCGACCCCGGACAGCAGGTCGGCGATCTCGGTCGAGGCGAGGACGAGCGTCACGACGCGGCGCCCACCGTGCGGACCGCGTGGCCGCCGGTGAGCTCGTCCAGGGTGGGTGCGCGTCCGATCAGGCCGCCGTCGACGAGGATGCGCATCCAGCGGTCCGAGGCGGCGGCGTCGATCTCGGTCGTGTCCCAGACGCCTCCCTCGGCCATCTGCTCGACGGCCGAGCGGAGCAGCGCGGCGTCCTTCTCGGGCCAGCGGGCGGCGAGGACGGCGCTGATCTCGGCATCCGCGTCGCCCGACGTGATCTTCCGCATGCCCTGCTCGACGGCGCCGACGAAGCGCTCGACCTTGTCCGCGATCTCGTCGACACGGTCGGTGCGCACGTAGTAGACGCTGTTCGGCATGACGCCGCCCTCGGCGAGGTGACTGAAGACGATCGTGCCGTGGCCGGCCGCGACCAACTCGGACGCCGACAGGAGGTCGAGCACGATGGCGTCGCCGAGACCGCCCCGGTAGAGCTCGATCATCATGGCGGTCGACAGGTCACGTACCCAGCGGGTGGCCGCCGGATCGAGACCGGCCTCGCGGATGAGGCCCGCCGTGAACTCGTACGGTGCGCTGCCGCCGGCCCCCGGGGCGAGGGCGACCTTCCCGGCGAGCCAGTCGAGACCGACCGGACCCGTGGCGTCCCGGGCGACGATCGTCATGGGGAAGCGGTGGTTCAGCTGTCCCACGACCGTGACGCGACGGTCCATGCCGGCGTACATGCCGGGCACCCACAGACCGCCCAACGCCACGTCGGCCGCGCCCGACTCGAGGTCGTCGAGCACTCCGGTCCACGGGTCGCGTGCCGTGGCGGTGACCTCGAGGCCGGCGGCGGCGAAGAGTCCGCCCACGTCGGCGACGTACTCGGGCAGGTAGTTCAGGCCGTTCGCCGTGGCGGCGACGTTGAGCTGGTCCATGGGGTTCCTCCTGGGATGGTGGTGTTCGGTTCTGGTGGTGTCGGCGACCCGCGACACCGTCGGGGGGTCAGTCGGTCGCGCGGGTCGCGACCGGGGTCGGTGCGGGGGCCGGGGCCATCAGGGCGTTCTCGTTGACGTCCTCGAGCGAGCGCCCCCGGGTCTCGGGAGCGAAGCGGGCGGCGACCACCAGGACGGCGTACATGGCGGCCGCGAGGCCGAAGACCCCGGCGAAGGCGTACGAACCGTAGAGCGCCACGGCGAGGAACGGCATGATCGCCCCGGCGATGTTTCCGATGCCGTTGACGATCGAGGCCCCGGAGGCGCGGATCGCGGTCGGGAAGACCTCTGCGGTCCACGTCGCGAGGGTCGTGTTCGTGACCATGGTGAAGTACTGGAACAGGGCACCCAGCACCAGGATGGCCCCGGTGCCGTTGCCGAGCGCCGCGAAGGCGAGGGCGGTGACGCAGCCGAGCACCCCGGCCGTGGTGACCGCCGTCCGGCGGCCGACCCGGCCCGCGATGAGGGCGGCCGTGGTGGCGCCGAGGAGCGAGCCGATGTTCATGATCATCGTGTAGAGCAGGCTCTGGGTGACGCTGTACCCACGCTCGACCAGCAGGGTGGGCATCAGGAAGTTCAGGGTCACCTGCGATCCGAAGGCCATCCAGGACGCGACCCCGAGGGCGACGGTGCGGCGCAGGACGAACCGGTGGAACACGGCGGCGGGGTTGGCGTGGACGGGCATGGGTGGCAGGTCGTCCGGCGACAGCTGCACGGGCGGCTTCGCATCGGTCGGGCGCAACGAGTTCGACGCGAGGATGGCGAGTGAGCGGTTGGCCTCGTCGACGCGACCCTTCGAGAGCAGGAACCGCGGGGTCTCGGGCAGTCGCCGCCGGTAGAGGACGACCAACAGGGCGGGCACGGCCAGGATGACGAAGGTCCAGCGCCAGACGACGTCGGGACCACCGAGGCTGACCTCGAGCGGGCCGAGCAGCAGCAGGAACAGTCCGTATGAGATGAAGTTGCCCAGGCCGCCCGCACCGACGTTGATCATGCCGATGGCCGTGCCCCGGAACTTCGTGGCCACCATCTCGGACAACATGACGATGCCGATCATGAACTCGCCGCCGATGCCAATGCCGACGATCAGTCGGCTGACGAGCAGCCACTCGTAGTTCATGGCGACCGCGCTGAGCAGACCGCCCAGCGTGTAGATCAGCAGGTTCAGGCCGAGCGAGAAGCGTCGACCGTACTTGTCGGCCAGGTACCCGGCGAGCAGCCGCCCGATCAGGCCGCCGATGACGGTCGCCGTGTTGATGCCGGTGAGCTGGACGTCGCCGATCTGCAGCGAGTCCTTCAGGTGGCTGCCCATGGCACCGACCGAGTTCTGCTCGAGGGTGTTGAAGAACTCCCCGGCGAGGATCAGCAGGAAGATCCAGAACTGGGCACGGGTGAACCCGATCGAGTCGAGGACGGAGGCGACGGACGCGCCGGACGAAGACGGGGGTGCGGTGGTGCGGGATACAGCAGTCATGAGCGACTCCACGGCAGGTGAGGGTTGAGTGGCGACTGGCGACGAGGTCAGTTGCACGAAGTCCTCACTTTGTATCCCGGAATCGGTTTCGGACAGGTTACATGGATAATACGCTTTGTTTCACGCCCGGCCCTACTGGGGTGATCCCTCGGAACCACCCTCGTATCACGGTCCTCGGTATCCCGGATTCGCGACACCGTCTGCGGCGGCGGCTCCTTCGTCGAGACGGCGGCGACCCGGCTGCTGCGAGCGGTCGGCGACCTCGTGGCGGCCAGCCCGCAGGACCGGGGATCGACGGATCCGCGATCGGGCCGGATCACCCCCGAGGCCTCACGGTGTCAACCCACGGGTGGATGCCGACACTCGCCCCCGGTCGCGACGATGAGATGTGCCGTTCACCCCCAGCCATGCCGTCGTCGCCCTGCCGTTCGTCCGCACGCCCCTGCCGTTCGGGGCGGTCGCGGTCGGCTCCATGGCGCCGGACGTGCCGCTGTTCTTCCCCGTCGGCGTGACCTACGAGCAGACCCACGGCTTCCCGAGCCTGCTGCTGTTCTCGGTGCCCGTCGCGGTGCTGCTGTACCTCGTCTGGCTCCTGCTGCTGCGGCCGGCGGCGCGGGCCCTGCTGCCGACGTCGATCGGATCGCGCCTGCCCGCGTCGTGGGACGGGCGCGAGGCCGGACGCGTGCCCGGGGCCGGCTCGCGGACCGGGCTCGTCCGGTCGGTGCCGTGGGCCCTCCTCGCCCTCGTCCTCGGCGTCGTCACCCACGTGCTCTGGGACGCGTTCACGCACCCGGACCGGTTCGGCAGCACGCTGGTCCCGGCCCTGGCCGAACGGTGGGGGCCACTGGTCGGGACGCAGTGGGCGCAGTACGCCTCGTCGCTCGGCGGGCTCGTCGTGCTGGCGATCGCCGCCGCCCGGTACCTCCGGCGCACTCCGCCGGCGCCGCCGAGCAGCAGACCGGCCACCGTCTCGACCCGGCGGATCCGCCTCGCCTTCTGGGGCTCGCTCATCGCAGCCCTCGTCGCCGGCGTCGTGGTCGTCGCCTCGACCCGGGGACTGCCGACCGACGTCCACACGGCCAAGTCGTTCACGTTCTTCGCCGGCACCCTCGCGGGCGCTCTCGTCCTGGTCGCGACGGCCGTCGCGGCGGTGGCCGTGCAGCTGGCGCGGTCCGGCCGCGCACGGCGGGCCTGAGGCCCGGGGCCGGGGCCCGGCGCCCGCGGCTCCGACCCCGGAGCCCGCGCTCCGACACCAGGAGGCGCGGGTCGCCTCGATCGGGGAGCCCGCTACCGTGGGCGCATGAGCACCGAGGCCTGGGAAGACCGCGTCGCCGCCCTCTGGGCCGACGAGACCGTCGACGACGAGCAGCGCATCGAGCGCATGACGGCTCTCGCCGCCGACGCTCCGCACCCCGCGCTGGGCGAGTTCGAACTCGGGGGTGCGCACGACTCCGGGGGCCGTGAGGCCGAGGCCCACGTGCACTACGCCGCGGCGACCGTGGCCGGCCTCGACGCCGTCGACCCGACCCGGGCTGCGCAGATGGTCGTGCAGCACGCCTCGACGCTGCGCAACCTCGGCCGGGTCGACGAGGCCATCGCCATGCTGCGCGACGCTCCCGAGCACCCCGCCACCGGAGCCGCGCCGAGGGTCTTCCTCGCGCTCGCCCTGCACAGCGCCGGCCGCTCCGACGAGGCCCTGCGGGTCGCGATCGAGGCCGTCGAGCCGACCCTCCCCCGCTACCACCGCTCCGTCCGCGCCTACGCGGCCGCGCTCACCGGGGACTGACCCGTCCACGGACCGGCCGAGGCATCGACCCGGCGCCGAGATGGCCACCGGCCCGTGCCGCCCGTAAGGTTGTCACGACATACGTTCGGCTGAGGGGACCACATGACCGACGCGCAGCTTCCGGCCGACCTCTTCGCCGACCTCGACCGCAGCAGCCCCATCCCGTTGTGGTTCCAGATGTCCACGCGGCTCGAGGCGGCGATCCTCGGGGGCCAGCTGCCGGCGGGCGCTCGACTCGAGAACGAGGTCGGACTCGGCGAACGTCTCGGCCTGTCGAGGCCCACCGTCCGGCGAGCCATCCAGGAGCTGGTCGACAAGGGGCTCGTCGTCCGGAGGCGCGGGATCGGCACCCAGGTCGTCCACGGACCCGTGACCCGCAACGTCGAGCTGACCAGCCTGTTCGAAGACCTGACCGACAGCGGCAAGGCCCCGACGACACGCCTGCTCGCCCACCAGGTCGTCACGGCCGACGAGAAGACCGCTCTGGCTCTCGGCATCGAGGTCGGCGACCGGGTCAGCCACGTACGGCGCCTCCGCCTGGCGGACGGTGTCCCCGTCGCGGTGCTCGAGAACTACCTGCCCCTCGACCTCGCTCCGTTCTCGGACGCCGACCTCGCCGCCCAGGGCCTGTACCAACTGCTCCGGGCCCTCGGCGTCACGATCCGGGTGGCGAAGCAGCGGATCGGGGCCCGGGCCGCCCACGCCGACGAGGCCCAGCTGCTCGAGATCGAGCCGCGCGGGGCCGTGCTGACCATGACCCGCACGGCTTACGACGCGTCGGGTCGGGCCGTCGAGGTCGGGCACCACTGCTACCGCCCCGACCTCTACTCGTTCTCGATCACCCTCGTCGACAAGTAGCCGCCGGGCACCGCGCGCCGCGCACCCGACGGCGGGCGTCATCGGGTGCGCGGTCCGGGACCCTGCCGCTCAGCCGGCCTGTCCCGCGGCCGAGGGCACCGTCAGTTCACCCGTCACGTACTGGGCCACCCCGAAGCCGAACGACCAGTCCTGCGGGCCGTTCTCGACGTAGCCGATGAAGACGTCCTCGCCGGCCACGCCCACGGCCTCGAGGCCTGAGGCGATGCGGGCGTACAGGGCCTGTTTCGCGTCGTCGGTGCGTCCCCGCTGGGTGAAGATCTGGATCATCACGACTCCACCGGAGCGTTCGAAGCCGAGCCCGGCGTCCTGGGCGATGATGCGACCGGCCGGCAGTTCGTTGATCACCTGGAAGCGGTCGCGAGGCGGGATGCCGTAGACGTCGACGATCGCGTCGTGGACGGCGTCGGCGATCGCGGTGATCTGATCGGGGCTGCGACCGGGCAGGAGGTCGATGCGGACGAGGGGCATGGGTTCTTCTTTCGTCGGGTGTGGTCGGGGATGGTGAGGTGCCGCGGGGTGCCGCAGGGGCCGGACGGGTCGACTGCTCAGACGCGTGACGCGGCGTCGATGCGCGCCAGGATCTGCTCTCGTTGGTAGCGACTGACGCCGTCGACGGCTTCGTCCTCGGCGAAGACGCTCGAGACGGCGATCGTGTCGTCGCGATCGAAGAAGCCCAGCCCCTGCAGGCCGCCGAAGAAGCCGTCCCAGTCGACGTCACCGTCCCCGATCTTCAGGTGCTGGTGGACGCGGGCCGCGTTGCCGGGCGGATTGCTGATGTACCTCAGCCCGTGCGAGCGGCGGTGGTCGAACGTGTCGGCGATGTGGACGAGGCCGAGTGACTGCCCTGCGGCGGCCATGATCCCGGCCATGTCGCCGCCGTAGTGGAAGGTGTGGCACGCGACGAAGGCGAGACCGACCTGCTTCGTGTTGAGGCCGCGGATGACCCGGAGGGCCTCGAGTCCGTCCTCGACGAAGTCGTCCGGGTGCGGGTCGATGAACACGCGGATGCCCTCGCGTTCGAGGACGGGCAGCAACTCTTCCATCGACCAGTAGAACTGACGCTCGGATTCTTCGGACAGCTCGGGACGACCACTGAACTCGGTGTTGATCACCTCGACGCCGAGGCGGGCGGTGATCTCGATCACGCGCTTCCAGTGCTTGACGGCGGCCCGACGGGACTCCTCGTCGGGACCGGACCAGCGCAGGACGGGCAGGACGGACGCGATCTCGACCCGCGCCTCCTTGCAGGCCGCCGCGAAGGCGTCGACGAGTTCGTCGTCGGCCTTCGGGTGCCGGAAGAACGGGATGAAGTCGCGGTGCGGGGTCAACTGCAGGTGGTCGTAGCCCAGTTCGGCGACCTTGGCGGGCAGTTCGAGCAGCGAGTGGCTGTGGTGCAGCGGGGTGGGGTCGAGGGCGATCTTCACCATCGGTCACTCCCCCGGCGAGACGACGCCGGGCAGGTCGTAGAACGACGGCTTGGGCATCGCGTAGTCGACCTCGACGCGCCGACCGGTCTTCTGGGCCTCGACGCCGGCGGTGGCGACGACGCTCGCCAGGTAGCCGTCCCAGGCGCTCGGACCGTCGATGGTGCCGCGGTGCGCGGCGTCGACCCAGCGCTGCACCTGCGTGTCGTAGGCGGCGCCGAAGCGCTCCTTGAACGTCGGCGGCACGGCCACGGCCGACCGGGCGGCCGTGGTGAGCTGGAGCCCGGTCTCGCGCCCGATGGAGGCGACGCCGCTCTCGAAGACGGCGTCCGTGGTGACCTGGTAGCCGAACTGGACGTTGACGTTGATCTCGACGATCGCCATCGTGCCCGACTCGGTCTCGAGGATCACGAACTGCGGCTCTCGGAGCCCCTCGGGCGCGAGCGAGTTGCGGCGAGGCTTCTTGACCTCGACCGCGACGATCGGCTCACCGGCGATGAAGGGGACGGCGTCGATCTCGTGGATGACGGAGTCGAGGATGAGCATCTCTTCTGAGTAGCTCGGCGGGGTCGTGGCGTTGCGGTGGGCGCAGTGCAGCGCGAGCAGGGCACCGTGCTCGCCGGACGCGACGAGGGCCCGGAGGTCTCGGTACCCCTGGTCGAAGCGACGCATGAAGCCGACCTGGATGTGCGGCCGGTCGAGCTTCTGCTCGGCCTCGAGCACGCGGAGCGAGGCGGCCTCGTCCGTGGTGAGGGGCTTCTCGCAGAGGATCGCCAGCCCGCGGTCGAGTGCGGGGAGGAGGACGGCTTCGTGGAGGAAGCCCGGGGTGGCGATGATGACGGCGTCGATCTCGGTGGCGGCGAGCGCCTCGTCGAAGTCGGCCGCGGTGATCGCGCCGGGGGCGGTCGCCGCCGCGGCGTCGGCACGAGCGGTGTCGGGGTCGACGACCGCGACGACGGTGGCCCCGCTGATGGTGGACGTGATGCGGGCGACGTGGTCAGCGCCCATCATGCCGGCACCGACGACGGCGACGCGGAGGTCGGGGGTTGTGGTGGTCACGGGTGTTCTCCTTCGGGGCGGGGGTGTCAGCGGCGGGTCGTCAGACGAGACGGGAGCGAGGCGAGCAGCTCATGATGTGCTCACGCGTGCGGGTCGCGATCCCGAGGGGCAGGTCGATCGATTCGACCGGGAACATGTCCTGCTCGACGATGGCGAAGATCTCGGGGTCGATGCGGCTGACCGCGTCGAGCACCGGGGCCAGCTCGGGCACGCCTCGGGGCGGTTCGACCATGACCCCCTGCGCGACCGCGTCCCCGAAGGGCACGTCGTTCTTGAGCACGGTGAACCGCAGGTCGGAATCGACCTGCTTGAGGTGCAGGTAACCGATGCGGTCGGGGTACTCCTCGACGAGCCGCACGGAGTCACCGCCGTAGTAGGCGAAGTGCCCGGTGTCGAGGCACAGGTTCGTGTAGCGCACGTCGGTCTCGGCCAGGAACCGCTCGGTCTCTCGGTAGGTGCCGACGTGGCTGTCCGCGTGGGTGTGGAACTGCTGCTTGACGCCGAATTCTTCGAGGAGCGCCTTGCCGAGCTTGTCGTGGCCGGCGCCGAGCGCCGCCCACTGCTCGTCGGTGAGGGTACGGGCCTCGAGGACCTCGCTCGTGGCGTCGCTGCGCCAGAGGTCGGGGATGACGACGAGGTGCTCAGCACCGAGCTCCGAGGCGAGGCCGGCGACGGCGAGCGCTTGGTCCCACGCGCGTCGCCACTGGTCGTCGCCCTTGTGGAACCCGGTGAAGACCGTCCCCGCGGAAAGCTTGAGGTCGCGCCGACCGAGCTCGTCCTCGAGCTGGTGGGGGTCGGTCGGCAGGTACCCGTAGGGGCCCAGTTCGATCCAGTGGTAGCCCGCCTGCTGCACCTCGTCGAGGAACCGCGGCCAGGGGATCTGACCGGGGTGCTCGGGGAACCAGACGCCCCACGAGTCGGGTGCGGTCCCGATGCGGAGACCGCGCCCGCCCGGACCGGTGGGCGTGGCGTCGGGGTCGGTGACGGTGTCGGTCATGGCGGCGGTGCCTTTCGAGAGGGTGCGGGTGAGGTGTGGCGGTGTCAGCCGAGCAGCGGGCGCTGCGCGGCCCGCTGCTCGCGGTAGTCGGCCAGGGCGGCCGTGGTGCCGTCGAGGGTCGAGACCTGCGCGACCGGCACGTCCCACCAGCCCTCGCCGTCCGGGGCGTACACGAGCGGATCGCTGTTCACGTGGATGAGCGTGCTCGTCGACGACGCCTTGGCCGCGGCGAGGGCTGCGGAGAGGTCGGCGACCGCGTTCGGCGTCGGTTCCACCTCGACGACGTCGAGCCCGTAGCTGCGGGCGTTCATCGCGAGGTCGACGGGCAGCACCTCGGTGCCCTGGAAATCGAGGGAGTCGGGATCGAGCTTGCGGTAGAGCGTGCCGAAGCGTTCGGCCCCGACGGTCTCGGAGAGGTGGCCGATCGAGGCGTAGCCGTGGTTCTGGACGAGCACCACGATGATCTTGATGCCCTCGGCGACGGCGGTGACCAGTTCGGTGTGCAGCATGAGGTACGAGCCGTCACCGACCATGACGATGACGTCGCGGTCGGGTGCACCCCTCTTGACGCCGAGACCACCGGCGATCTCGTAGCCCATGCACGAGAACGCGTACTCGACGTGGTAGCCGAGCGCGTCGCGCACCCGCCACAGCTTGTGCAGGTCGCCGGGCAACGACCCGGCCGCCTGGACCACGACGTCGGTGGGGTCGCTGGCCGCCTGGACGGCGCCGATGATCTCGGGCTGGCCGGGCAGGGCCAGCCCAGACGGCTGGAACGCCTCGTCGACGAGGACGTCCCACCTCGCCTTCTCGGTGGCCACGCGAGCGGAGTGCTCGTCGGGTACCCGATGCCCCGCGAGCGCCTCGGCGAGGGCGTCGAGCGTCTCGCGGGCGTCGGCGACGACGGGTAGCTGGGAGCCGTGCTTGTAGGCGTCGAACGACGTGACGTTGACGTTGACGAACCGCACGTCGGAGTCCTGGAAGGCCGTCCGGGAGGCGGTGGTGAAGTCGCTGTACCGCGTGCCGATGCCGATGACGAGGTCCGCCTCGGCGGCGATGCGGTTCGCGGCCGTCGTGCCGGTGGCACCGATGCCCCCGAGGTACTGCGGGTGGTCCC
This sequence comes from Frigoribacterium sp. CFBP 8759, assembly GCF_014841655.1. Classification (NCBI taxonomy): domain Bacteria; kingdom Bacillati; phylum Actinomycetota; class Actinomycetes; order Micrococcales; family Microbacteriaceae; genus Frigoribacterium; species Frigoribacterium sp. CFBP 8759. The sequence goes on along the minus strand of NZ_JACYUH010000006.1, from coordinate 46,482 downwards.
AGGCGAGGGACCCTCCGCCGGCCTGCGTCGTGCCGACGGGGATGCCGGTCGCCCGGGCGAAGGCGTCGAGCTGTTGCTCGGCGCCCGAGTAGAGGACTCCGCCGCCGGCGACGACGACGGGGCGCTTCGCGGCCTTGATCGCGGCGACGGCGCGTTCGAGCGGTCCACGCTCGGGGACGGGGCGCCTGACGTGCCACTCGCGGGGTTGCAGGAACTCGTCGGGCACGTCCAACCACTCGGCCTGGACGTCCTCGGGCAGGGCGATCGTGACCGCGCCGGTCTCGGCCGGGTCGGTCAGCACGCGCATCGCGGCGAGCGCGACCGAGAAGAGCTGCTCGGGCCGGTCGACGCGGTCGAAGAACCGCGACAGCGGCCGGAACGCGTCGGTCACCTGCAAGGACGTGTCGTGGGGCAGCTCGATCTGCTGCAGCACCGGGTCGCTGACCCGGGTGGCGAAGGTGTCGCTCGGCAACAGCAGGGCCGGCAGCCGGTTCGTCGTCGCGAGCGCGGCCGCGGTGAGCATGTTGGCGGCACCGGGACCGACGGAGGCGGTGCTGGCGTAGGTCGCGCGCCTCCGGTGCATGCGTGCGTAGCCCACGGCCTGGTGGACCATCGCCTGTTCGTTGCGGGCCTGCAGGTACGGCATGAGCCCCGGACGGTCCACGTGGTACTGCTTGAGCGCCTGGCCGACCCCGGCCACGTTGCCGTGGCCGAAGATGCCGAACATGCCCGGGATCGTGCGCTCTCGCACGTCGCCGTCGACGGTCCACTGGTTGGCGAGGAACTCGACGAGTGCCTGGCCGACGGTGAGTCTCTTCGTCGTCATCGACGCGGTCCTTTCGAGGGAGCGGTGGGGAGGTAGGGCAGCCGGGGGTCGGGTGCCTGGGACTCCCAGCCGGCACGGACCCACCCGTGGGCGGGGTCGTCGGTGATCAGCCAGGCGCGCTCGGGGTCAGGCCCAGCCATGACGTTGAGGTAGTAGAGGTCGTAGCCCGGGGCGGCGACGGCGGGGCCGTGGTACCCGTGCGGGACGAGGGCGACGTCGCCCGTGCGGACCAGCTCGTTCACGTCGATCGGCCCCGCAGGTGAGCCGTACGTGGCGAACATGCCGAACGGGTCGGCCTGCTCGGGGGCATCGAGGCCGCGACCGACGGCGGATTCGAAGTAGTAGATCTCTTCGAGGCGGGACTCGGTGCCGGGAACGGCCTCGTCGTGCTTGTGCGGCGGGTAGGACGACCAGTTCTCGGCGGGGGTCACGACCTCGCAGACGATGAGCTTCTGAGCGTGCAGCCCGTCCGGGGTGCCGAAGTTGTGCACCTGACGGGTCGCCCGGCCGGCACCGCGGATCTCGACGGGGATGTCGTCGCGACGGAGCACCTGCACGTCGAGCACCTGGTCGGCCGGTGCCTCGGCGACCGCGACCCGACCGTGCCCGGTGACCACCGCCTCCGTCCGAACGCCCAGGTAGGCGACGTCGGCCGGCCCGTCGAAGACGGACGCCCGCCCGGCGAGCTCGACGGTGCCCGACCCACCTCGGTCGTCACTCCACTCGATCACGACGTCACCGGCCAACGGCACCACCATGCGCTCGACCCCGCCGGCGGCGAGGGTCGACGAGACGCCGTCTCGGAGCTCGCCGATGCGCAGGCCGGTGTGCTGCCAGCCGGCGAGGTCGCCGTCGACGACGGTCTGCCAGCCGTCGCGGGTCAGGTCGCCGCGGGGGAAGAACCAGCGGGGTTCGTCGTTCATGTCGTCCACCTCATCATCGAGCGGAGCGGCCCGGGGGCCGCGGGGTACTGCCTGGGGACAGATCGGGTGTGCCGTCAGTTCTGGGGGAAGCCCAGGTCGACGCCGCCGTGGCTGGGGTCGAGCCACCGGGACGTGATGGCCTTCTCGCGGGTGAAGAACTCGAAGCCCTGCAGGCCGTAGGCCTTGTCCGAACCGAAGATGCTGTCCTTGAAGCCGCCGAACGAGTAGTAGGCGACGGGCACCGGGATGGGCACGTTGATGCCGATCATCCCGACCTCGATCTCGGCCTGGAAACGCCGCGCCGCGCCTCCGTCGTTGGTGAAGATCGCCGTTCCGTTGCCGTAGGCACCGGCGTTGATGAGGGCGACGCCCTCGTCGTAGGACGCGACGCGCACGATCGACAGCACCGGCCCGAAGATCTCTTCGGTGTAGACGCGGCTCGTGAGCGGCACCTTGTCGATCAGGGTGGGCCCGAGCCAGAAGCCGTCGGCCTCGCCGTCGACCTCGACGCCCCGACCGTCGACGACGACGTCGGCTCCGTCGTCGAGGGCGATGTCGATGTAGCTCGCGACCTTGTCACGGTGCTGTTCGGTGACGAGGGGACCCATGTCGCAGCTGCGGCGACCGTCTCCGACGGTGAGGCCGGCCATGCGCGAGGTGATCTTCTCGATCAGCTCGTCGGCCACCGGTTCGACCGCGACCACCACGCTGATGGCCATGCAGCGCTCACCGGCCGAGCCGAACCCGGCGTTGATCGCACTGTCGGCGACGAGGTCGAGGTCGGCGTCGGGCAGGACGAGCATGTGGTTCTTGGCTCCGCCGAGGGCCTGGACGCGCTTGCCGTGCTTGGCGGCGGTCTCGTAGATGTACTGGGCGATGGGCGTCGACCCGACGAACGAGATGCTCTTGACGTCGGGGTGCTCGAGCAGACCGTCGACGGCCTCCTTGTCGCCGTGGAGGACGTTGAAGACGCCCTCGGGCAGGCCGGCCTCGGCGAAGAGGCGGGCGAGGAACATGGCGCTCGACGGGTCTTTCTCGGACGGCTTCAGGACGACGGTGTTGCCGACGGCGATGGCGATCGGGAAGAACCACATCGGCACCATGGCCGGGAAGTTGAAGGGGCTGACGATGCCGACCACGCCGAGCGGCGCCTTGGTCGAGTAGACGTCGACCCCGGTGGACACCTGCTGCGAGAACTCGCCCTTGATCAGGTGGGGGAACCCGGTCGCCAGCTCGACGACCTCGAGGCCGCGGGTGATCTCGCCGAGGGCGTCGCTCAACACCTTGCCGTGCTCGCTCGTGAGGATCTCGGCGAGCTCGCCCTTGCGCTCGTTGAGCAGCTCACGGAAACGGAACATGATCTGCTGGCGCTTCGTGATCGAGAGGTCGCGCCAGGCGGGGAACGCGCGGTGGGCCGAGGCGACGGCGGCCTCGATCTCGGAGGCGTCGGCGAGCGAGACGTCCTTCGTCGCGACGCCGAGGGCCGGGTCGTAGACGGGCGCGGTGCGGCCGCTCGTGCCGGGCACCTCGACGTTGTCGATCCAGTGCGCGACCAGGGGGCGATCGGTGGCGGTGGTGCCGGTGTGCGTGCTGGTGGTGCTGGTCATCGTTCTGCCAATCCGTTCGTGGTCGAGGGTGGGTGGACGAGCCCGGCCGCGTGGTCCACGGCTGCGACGACGTCGTCGTCGCTCGGGTAGAGCAGGGTGCGCCCGACGACGAGCCCACGGACGCCCGGGAGCGCGAGGGCCGCGGCCCAGCGGGCGTAGGTGTCGGCCGGGTCGACGGCGGGGTCACCGCCCAGCAGCAGGGTGGGCAGGGTCGTCGCCGCCATGACGCGTTCCATGTCGTCGACGACGGGCAGCTTGAGCCAGCTGTAGGCGGAGGATTCGCCGAGGCCCGACGCGATGGCGACCGACTTGATGACGGCGTCGGCCGTCAGGTCGTTCGTCACCCGTCCGTCGACCCACGAACTCATGAAGGGCTCGAGCATGATCGGGAGGCGCAGCCTGGCCGACTCTGTCACCGCGCGTGCCGTCGCGGCCAGCGTGGAGGCCGTGCCGGGGTCGTCGAGGGCGACGCGCACGAGCAGCTTGGCGAAGTCGAACCGGGAGTCGGCGATCGACGCGGCCGAGTACGCGGTGAACCGATCGTCCAGTTCGAACGTGGCGCCCTGGAGACCACCGCGGTTCATGCTGCCGACGACGACCTTGCCGTCGAGCGCGCCGAGCAGGGCGAGGTCCTCGAGGATGTCGGGAGTGCCGAGCACCCCGTCGACGCCGGGTCGGCCGAGGGCGACGACCAGGCGACGGAGGAGGTCGTACCGGTCGGCCATGGCGCTCGAGTCGCCTCGGACGCCGAGGGCACCCCGGGCGGGGTGATCCGCCGCGACGATGAAGAGGCGTCCGTCCGCACCCAGTGGTGCGGGTCGCGTCCGGGCGGCGAGGATCTCGGCCACCCGGTGCGGCTCGGCGGCCCGGAGGGTTCGGAGGCGCTCGAAGTCGAGGACCGGGGCGGTGCGATCAGACATGGTGCGCCTCCTGGAGGACGGCCTCGACCTCGGCGGTGGTGGGCATGGCGGTGGAGCACTCGAACCGGGTGGCGACGATGCCGCCGGCCGCGTTCGCGAAACGCAGGGTGCGATCGAGCGACCACCCCTCGATCAGGCCGTGGCAGAGGGCGCCCCCGAACCCGTCGCCCGACCCCAGGCCGTTGATGACCTGGACGAGGTGCGCCGGCACCTCGATCCGCTCGTCACGCGTCTTGGCGAGGACGCCCTTGGGGCCCTGCTTGACGACGGCGAGTTCGACGCCCCGGTCGAGGAGGGCGTCGGCCGCCCGCTCGGGCTCGGTCTCGCCGACGGCGATCTCGCACTCTTCGCGGTTGCCGACGGCGACGGTGACGTGCTCGAGAGCGCGCCCGACCTCTCGGGTGGCGACCTCCGGGCTCTTCCAGAACATGGGTCGGTAGTCCAGGTCGAGGATGGTCAGGGGCCGACGACCCCGGGCCTGCCAGGCCACGTGATGCGCCTGTCTGCTCGGTTCTTCGCTGAGGCCGGTGACCGTGGCCCAGAAGACCGTGGCCTTCTCGACGGCGGCGAGGTCGAGCGAGCCCGCGGTGATCATGAGGTCGGGTGCCTTCGGCTGCCGGTAGAAGTACAGCGGGAAGTCGTCGGGCGGGAAGATCTCGCAGAACGTGACGGGGGTGTTGAGCCCGTCGACGGTCGAGACGAGCCGGGTCGAGACGCCGAGCCGCTCGAGCTCTCGGACGATGTAGCGACCGAAGGGATCGTCGCCGGTGCGGGTGACCACCGCGGACCGCCGGCCGTGACGGGCGGCGGCGATGGCGACGTTGGTCGCGCTGCCGCCGACGGATTTGCTGAAGGTCTCGACCTCTTCGAGCGGGACGCCGGACTGCTGCGGGTAGATGTCGACGCCCACGCGGCCCATGGTGAGGACGTCGTACGGAGCGGTGTCGTTGTCGGTGTGGTCGGTCATGACGTGGTCGTCCTCTCGGGAGCGTGGCGTGCGGTCGCGGTCACTTCTTGCCGTTCTTCACGACGTAGATGGCACCGGTGCTGAAGTCCTCTTCGAGCTGCTCGAGCGACCGCCCGTTCGTCTCGGGCACCTTCTTCACGGCGAAGAGGAACGACCCGGCGTTGAGCACGGCGAAGATGAAGAACGTCGTCGAGATGCCGATGCCGGCGACGAGGATCGGGAAGAGCAGGCTGACGGCGAAGTTGGTCACCCAGAGGATGAGCACCGTGAGCCCCATCCCGACGCCCCGCAGCTTGAGGGGGAAGATCTCGCTGAGCATCAGCCAGACGAGAGGGCCGATGGTGCCCTGCATGGTCCCGACGAAGCCGATGACGAAGATCAGGACGACGATCGCGCGGCCGAGCCCCTCGGGGATCAGCAGCGACGACAGGCCGATCAGCAGGTGGAAGATCGTGACGCCGGCGAAGCCGGCCATGAGCATGGTGCGCCGTCCGACCTTGTTGATGATGCGGAGGGCGACGAGCATCGCGACGACGGCGATGACGCCTGCCCCGACGTTGGCGATCAGGGCCCCGCTCTGCGAGAAACCGGACTGCTGCAGCACCTGGGTGCCGTAGTACATGATCGAGTTGATGCCGGTCAGCTGCTGAGCGACGGCCAGGCCGATGCCGATGAACAGGATCTTGCGGAGCCAGGGCTCGGCGATGAGGTCGGCGAGGCGGGCGCTCTTGGCCTCTTTCTCCTCGTCGGCCAGGAGGCGCACCTCGGCCATCTCGGCCACCGCGCGGTCGTCGGCACGGATCTGCTTGAGCACGGCGAGCGCGTCGTCGTCGCGGCCCTTGGCGATGAGCCAGCGAGGGCTCTCGGGGACACGGAACATGCCGATGAAGAGGGCGATGGCGGGCAGCACCGCGACGGAGAGCATGTAGCGCCACACGTTGTCGTGCTCGCCCCAGACGCTGCCGATGACGGCGTTGATGGTGAAGGCGGCGAGCTGCCCCGAGACGATCATGAGCTCGTTGCGACTGACGAGTCCGCCGCGTTGCTCGGTGGGGGCGAGTTCGGCGAGGAACACCGGAACGGTGACCGAGGCCCCGCCGACCGCGATGCCGAGGAAGAACCGCGCCCCGGTGAGGAACTCCCACGTGGGGGCGAGCACGCAGGCGAGCGCGGCGAAGAAGAACAGGATGGCCAGGGTGTTGATGGTCGGCTTCCGCCCGAAGGCGTCCGAGATGCGCCCGATGAAGAACGCCCCGACCGCGGCCCCGATGAGGATGGCCGAGACCATGATGCCCTCGCTGGCCGGCGTGAGCCCGAGGCTCTCCTCCATCGAGTCGAGCGCGCCGTTGATCACGCCCGTGTCGTACCCGAAGAGCAGGCCACCGAAGGTGGCGATGACCGCGACGGTGCCGAGACGCTTGGTGTGCGGGCCCGAGACCAGGGCGGGAAGAGCTACTCGGGGCGAACTGCCCGATGTGTCGGTGACCACGATTCCTCCATTGGTTGTGGTTACAGCTTCCCGCGTCGGTGCGGGTCGTCGCCCTGCAACGGCGACAGGACGAGGCTAGCCATGTCCGTATGTCCTGTCAATCGGTCATGCGTGGACCACCCCTCGAGTCGGACGGGAGAGGGACTCGCGCGTCCCTAGACTCGGAGCATGCCTTTCGACGAGTGGTACGACGACGAGACACGAGAGGCCGCGACGGCCCGCGTGCTGCAGCGGCGGATGACGAACCCCACCGACCGCAACGTCCTCACCGTCGTCGCGGAGGAGTTCAACGTCCCGCGGCAGACCCTCAGCGACTGGGTCGACGAGGCCTCGCCCGAGTCCGCCAAGCCGAAGCGCAAGCCCCGCCCGAAGTTCTCGCAGGTCGTCAAGACCACCAAGGAGGCGCGGGTCGAGTCCCCCGAGGACGACGAAGCGATCGACGCTCCGCAGCCCGCCGCACTTCCGGAGCCCGCGAGCGAGCCCGAGCCCGACGCACAGACAGGGTCCGTGCCGCAGGCCGAGGCCGTTCCGCAGACCGAGGCCGCGTCCGACCCGGAGTCCGACCCGCAGCCTGACCCGCAGCCGGAGCCGGAGCCCGAGCCCGAGCCCGAGCAGGACCCCTGGGCGGCGTCCGACCCGGCCCCCGAGCCCGAGCCCGAGCCGACGCCCGAGATCCGATCCGACCCGCAGCCCGAGCCGGCATCCGTGCCCGCACCCACACCCACACCCGCACCCGCCGTACCCGCCGACAGCCGCCTCACCGCCCTCGAGGCCGAGGTCGCGGCTCTCCGCGCCGGCAACCGCGCACTCGTCGAAGCCCTCCGCATCCTGGTCGACTGACGACGCCGGTCGGCGCCTGGCCGAGCCGGGCGACGACCACGGGGCCGTCCGGTCACCGTCGTCGTGGTGACGGCCTCGACGTCGTGAACCGGGCCTGGCGCCGGTCGGCCGCGCGCGCCTCCCGGGGGAGGCGGTAGCCGTCGCGGTAGACGCCGACGACGTCGAGGGCGACGCCCACGAGGGAGCGGACGGCGGTACGCCGCTCGCGCGAGCCGTACCAGTTTCGGTGGAGACGCCACAGCTCGACGATCCCCCGCACGAGCAGTCCCCCGCCGAAGAAGACGGCGGCGATCCAGGCGATGCCGGTCGAGCCGAAGGCGACGACCGCACCGATGCAGACGACCAGCGTCACCACCAGGGTGATCATCAGCGTGCGTGGGCTCGGCAGCTGTCGGCCGTGCTCGCCGGTCCAGTAGGACGACAGCAGGTAGAGGGCGTCCTCGCGGGAGCGTCCGCCCTCGCGCAGCCGGTCGACGGCGGCGTCGGTGCGCGCGAACCGGTCGGGCCCGTCGGCCTGGCGCACCGCGGCGCTGGTCGACGCGACGATGCGGATGACGGGAGGTTCGCGTCGAGCCACCAGGCCATCTTGCCGCACGCCGCACGCCCGCCGCCCGACGCCGCCCGCTGCCGCTCGCCGCCCGACGCCGTCCGCCGCCCGCCGCCCGCCGCCCGCCGGACGGGCCCGCGCTGTCCCCCGCCTGGCCGCTTCGCGAGTGCCCGTCGACCCGAGTCTGCAAGCTCGCTGGAGGTCGATGACGGGTGGGCTGCCGCTCGCGTCCGAATGGTGTGTCACCGAGACACAGCGCGTCCGCACTGCGGCACCGCGATCCCCGGCCACCGACGAGTGGCCGCGCCGAGAGAAGGACGACCACCATGAGCGACGACGACAAGCAGGCCGACTCGGGCTTCGCCGGCAGGTTCCGCGACCAGCTCGGCAGCCGGGCGATCGAGCCCATCATCAAGGCCGTGCGCGCCGAACTGAGGTCGGCCCGCGACGAGGTCGCCGGTCGGGCTCGGGACGCGCGATCGGGCGTCGTGTTTCTCGCCGTCGGGGCCGTCCTGGCGATCGTGACCGTGATCCTCCTGGCCGGCACCGCCGTCGCCCTGCTGGCCCTGGCCCTGCCCCTCTGGGCCGCCGCGCTCATCACGTTCGCGGTCTTCGCGGTCGTCACCGCGGTGCTCGTCGCCGTCGGCCTGAAGGGCGTCAGGCGGGGCGTCCCGCCGGTCCCCGTCGACACGGTGAAGAACCTCACCTCGTCGTCCGACTAGCCGCCGGCCCCTCCGAACCGGGCCCCCTCCCAACCCGACCCCGTCCCAACCCACCCGACCCGACCCCACCCGACACCAGGGAGTCCCCCATGCCTCGCACCACACCCGCCAGCCGGTCCACGAAAGAACAGCGCACGCAACACGCCGAGACCTACGCGCCCCTCGCGCGGTACGCCTCCGAGGCGTTCGGGGCGTTCCTCCTCGTCGTCGGAGGCGTGGGCACTGCCGTGTTCGCGTCGTCGTTCCCGGACGACGGCAACGCGCTCGGGGTCGGCTTCCTCGGCGTGGCCCTGGCGTTCGGCCTGAGCGTGATGGCCGGCATCTACGCCGTCGGCCACATCTCGGGCGGCCACTTCAACCCGGCCGTGACGGTCGGCTTCGCCCTGGCCCGTCGGACCCCGTGGGCGAGCGTGCCCGGCTACGTCGTCGCGCAGCTCGTCGGGGCCGCCGCCGGAGCCAGCGTCGTGGCGCTCGTCGCCGCCGACGGCCCCGCCGGCTACTTCGCCGCGGCCCGGGACTCGGGCTTCGCCTCGAACGGCTTCGGCGCGTCGTCGCCCGGCGGTTTCGGCCTCGGAGCCGTCCTCGTCACCGAGATCGTGCTGACGGCCGTGTTCGTGGGCGTGATCCTGTCGGTAACTGCCAAGGGTGAGTACAAGGCCCTGGCGCCCTTGGCGATCGGCCTGACCCTGACGCTGATCCACCTGATCAGCATCCCCGTGAGCAACACGTCGGTGAACCCCGCCCGCTCGCTGGCGGCCGCCCTCTACGGCGGCCCCGACGCCCTGGCCCAGGTCTGGGTCTTCGTCGTGGCACCCCTGGTCGGCGGCGCCCTGGCGGGCCTGGCCCACCGCGCCCTGCGCCGTCGCGCCTGACGGCCATCCGAGCGGCAGGGAACGCAGGAGGCGCGGGTCGCGTGACCCGCGCCTCCTGCGTCCTCGTGCGGTGACGCCGGTGCCGACCGACGCTCGAGCGGAGGCGACGACGTCGCCCCGCCCGTCGGGGGCGACGACCTAGACGACCGTGGCGCTCCGGACCCGGTCGGCGGCGGTGGCCATGTGGTCGCGCATCGCGGCGAGCGCGGCGTCGGGATCGCGTGCCTCGATCGCGCGGAAGACGGCCCGGTGTTCGCGGTACGCGGCCTCGGCCTGGTCCTTCTCGGTGAGCCCGCGTTCGACCCAGAGGCGCAGCAGCGACCGGGTGCTCTGCAGGAGGTCCTTGAGCACGACGTTGTCGGCGCTGACGGCGATCTGCAGGTGGAACCGGATGTCGGCCTGGAGGAACGCGTCGAGGTCCTCGAGCGAGTCGGCCATCACCTCGATGTACCCCCGCAGGGCGTCGACGTCGGCGTCCGTGGCCCGCTCGGCGGCGTAGGCGGCAGCCTGGATCTCGAGCCCGCCCCGGACCTCGATGAGCTCGCGCGTGCGTGCCGCGTTCAGCATGAGACCCCAGCTGAGGGTGGTCGGCAGCAACTCCGAGGTCTGGTCGCGCAGGTAGGTGCCCGAGCCCGGACGCACCGTGACGATGCCGAGGATCTCGAGGGCGGCCAGGGCCTCGCGGACGGCCGATCGCCCGACGCCGAGGCGTTCGGCGAGCTGCCGCTCGGGGGGGAGGCGCGACCCGGGGGTCAGTTCGCCGGCCGTCAGGAGGGCCACGAGCTGCTTGACGACCTCGCTGACCGCGGTGCCGCGCGGGACCATCTCGAGCTCGAGATCGAGGCTCGTGGGGTCGCTCTCTGGGTATGCCGGCACGGTGCGAGCTTAGTCAGCGGGGCCCACCGGTCCAGCTCGCGGGGCCCACGGGTCCACCTCTCGGGGCACTCGCTCCGCCTCGTCCCGTCGCTCAATTGGTCAACCGGTTGACAGATATCGGCGAAAAAGGCACGATGGTCCCTGCGCGCCACCGGCACCGGTCGAAGGCGTCATCCAACAACGTCGTTAGATCCGAAGGAGTCGATGTGGACACCACCACCCGAACGAGCGCGCCACAGAGCGCGGTCGAGAAGTCCGCGATCAAGAAAGTCGCCGTCCGGCTCGTCCCGTTCGTGGCGTTGATGTTCTTCATCAACTACCTCGACCGCACCGCCATCGGCTTCGCGGCGCCGAACGGCATGGAGTCCGACCTCGCCCTGTCGGCCGCCCAGTTCGGCTTCGCCTCCGGCGTGTTCTTCATCGGCTACATCCTGTTGGAGGTGCCGTCGAACCTCGCCCTGCACAAGTTCGGTGCCCGCAAGTGGCTCGCCCGCATCATGGTGACCTGGGGCATCGTGGCGTTGCTCTTCACCTGGGTGCAGAACTTCGAGCAGCTCGTCGCGCTGCGCTTCCTGCTCGGCGTCATGGAGGCCGGCTTCTTCCCCGGCGCGATCCTCTTCCTGAGCCTGTGGGTGCCGGCCGCCCACCGCAGCAAGATCCTCGCCCTCTTCTACCTGGCGCAGCCCCTCACCACCGTCATCGGTGCCCCGCTCGCCGGCTGGTTGATCAGCCACGACGGCGTCTTCTTCGGCCTCGAGGGCTGGCGCTTCATGTTCATGGGCGTCGCCATCCCCGCGATCGTCGTCGGGATCGTCGCCTGGTTCTACCTCAAGGACAAGCCCGCCGACGCCAAGTGGCTCACGAAGGAAGAGCAGGTCTGGCTGACCCAGGCCCTGGTGAAGGAGGCCTCGACGAAGACGGGTGCCGTCTCGACCACCGGCAAGCACCCGGGCCTCGGCGTCGTCTTCAAGAACGGCCGCGTCTGGATGCTCTCGTTCATCTACTTCGGCTTCATCTACGGCCTGTACGCGCTCGCGTTCTTCCTGCCCACCATCATCGGCGGCTTCCAGGAGCAGTTCGGCACCGAGTTCACCGTCACCCAGCGCGGCTTCATCACGGCCATCCCCTACGTCCCCGCGGCCATCGCCCTGTACTTCTGGTCGCGTGACGCCTCGCGTCGCGGCCTCAAGACCTGGCACATCGTCATCCCCGCCGTCGTGGGCGGTCTGAGCATCCCGCTGGCGCTCTACGCACAGTCCCCCGCCCTCACCATCGCGGTGATCGCGGTCACCGCCATGGCGATCTTCGCGGCCCTGCCCAACTTCTGGACCCTGCCCACGCAGTTCCTGACCGGGGCCGCGGCGGCCGCGGGCATCGCGCTGATCAACACGGTCGGCAACCTCGCCGGCTTCAGCGCTCCGTACATCACGGGCCTGGTCACCGACGTCACCGGCGACTACCGGGTGCCGATGTTCATCGTCGGGTTCTTCATGCTGCTGTCGGCCGCGCTGATGATCGCGCTCAGCCGGATGAAGAAGCCCGAGGGCACCCTCAGCCCCCGCGAGCAGGCCGACCTGGCGGCGACCGCCGGGCTCGACTGACCGACGCTCACCCCCCTCCCCCCGCGGGGCCCGGACGATCACCGACCCGGGCCCCGCCCCCTCCGCACCCCGTCGCCGTGCCGTCGCGCCGTCGACCGGACCACCGCCTCCTGGAGTTCTCATGACACGCCTCTTCAACGATCCGGGCGACTTCGCCGACGAGATGATCGACGGCTTCGTGGCCGCCAACCAGCGCTGGGTGCGACGGGTGCACGGCGGCGTGGTCCGGGCGACCCGCTCGACCCCCGGCAGCGTCGCGCTCGTCGTCGGCGGTGGCTCGGGTCACTACCCGGCCTTCGGCGGACTCGTCGGGCAAGGGCTCGCCCACGGCGCCGCCCTCGGCAACCTCTTCGCCTCGCCCTCGTGGCAGCAGGTCAGGTCGGTCGCGAAGTCGGCCCAGAACGGCGGGGGCGTCCTGCTGAGCTACGGCAACTACGCCGGCGACGTCCTCAACTTCGACAAGGCCCAGCAGAAGCTGATCGACGAGGGCATCGAGACCCGGACGGTCGCCGTCACCGACGACATCTCGAGCGCGTCGATCGCCGACAAGCACAAGCGTCGCGGCATCGCCGGCGACCTCACCGTCTTCAAGTCCGCCGCGGCCGCCGCCGAGGAGGGCGCCGACCTCGACGACGTCGTCCGCGTCGCCGTCAAGGCGAACGAACGCACCCGCAGCGTCGGCGTGGCGTTCTCGGGCTGCTCGCTGCCCGGGGCCGACGAACCGCTCTTCACCGTGCCCGAGGGCCGCATGGCCGTCGGCATGGGCATCCACGGCGAGCCCGGCATCGGCGAGACCGACGTCCCCACGGCGGACGGCCTCGCCGAGCTGCTCGTCGAGGCGTTGCTCGCGAGCGACGAACTGCCCGACGGGGTCGACGAGGCACGCGGACGCAAGGTGGCCGTCCTGCTCAACGGACTCGGCTCGGTCAAGTACGAAGAACTCTTCGTCGTCTACGCCCGGGTCGACGCCCTGCTGCGCGAGGCGGGCGTCGAGGTCGTCGAGCCCGAGGTCGGCGAGCTCGTCACGAGCTTCGACATGGCCGGCGTCTCGCTGACCCTGTTCTGGCTCGACGACGAGCTCGAGCGCCTCTGGGCGGCACCGGTCGACGCACCCGCCTACAAGAAGGGCTCCGTCGACGTCGCGTCGCGGGCGGACGACGCCGAGCAGGAGGCGCGGGTCGCCATCGCGATCCCGCCCGCGACCCCGGCGTCCCGGCAGGCCGCCCAGCTGGTGCTGAGCGCCCTCGAGGCGGTGCAGGCCACGGTCGAGGAGAACGTCGACGAGCTCGGACGCATCGACGCCGTCGCCGGGGACGGCGACCACGGCATCGGCATGCAGCGCGGGGTCCACGCCGCCGTCGCCGCCGCCCGCGAGGCCGTGCTCGCCGGCGCGGGGGCGGGCACCGTCCTCGACCTCGCCGGCGACGCCTGGTCCGACCGGGCCGGGGGCACCTCCGGGGCCCTCTGGGGTGCCGCCCTCGCGAGCCTCGGTGCGGCCGTCGGCGACGAGGTGGCCCCGGACCGCGCCTCCGTGTCCCGCGGCGTCTCCGCCGCGACCGAGGCGATCCTCGAGTTCGGCGCCACGGTCGGCGACAAGACCATGGTCGACGTGCTCGTCCCCTTCGACGCGGCCCTCAGCGCGGCGGTCGACGACGGGGCCGACCTCGCCACGGCCTGGGCCACCGCGGCCGAGGTCGCCGTGACGGCGGCCGCGGCGACGGCCGACCTCCTGCCCAAGATGGGCCGCGCCCGGCCGCACGCCGAGAAGAGCCTCGGCACGCCCGACGCCGGCGCCACCTCGCTCGGGCTCATCACGAGGGCCGTCGGACGCGTCCTCGCGCCGCAGCCCGCCGCGTGATCCCTCCCCCCAGACCCTCCACGAAAGGCACCACCATGGCTGACCAGCTGCGCATCGTCGTCGGATCGGACGACGCCGGGTACGACTACAAAGAGGTCCTCAAGAAGGACCTCGAGGCGAACGACGGCGTGGCGAGCGTCGCCGACGTCGGGGTCGCCGCCGACGGCCACACCGCCTACCCGCACGTCGCCGTCGAGGCGGCCCGCATGGTCGCCGACGGCCGCGCCGACCGCGCGATCCTGATCTGCGGCACCGGGCTCGGCGTCGCCATCGCGGCCAACAAGGTGCCCGGCATCCGGGCGGTGACCGCGCACGACACGTTCTCGGTCGAACGCGCCGTCCTCTCGAACGACGCCCAGGTGCTCTGCATGGGCCAGCGCGTGATCGGCGTCGAGCTCATGCGCCGCCTGGCGAAGGAGTTCCTCACCTACCGCTTCGACACCTCGAGCGCCTCGGCCGAGAAGGTCGCGGCCATCTGCGGCTACGACGGGTCGGGCGAGCCCGTCGGCATCGACGCGGCGTGAGCGATCCGGTGACCGCCCCCGTCCGGCCCTCCTCGGCCCGCTTCACGATCGGGGTGAGCCTCAAGATGTACTTCTCGCACGCGAGGACCCTCGCGTGGAGCACCGAGGTGGCCGAGATCGCGCGGCGCCACCCGGCCGTCCGGCGGGGCGTCGTCGACCTGTTCGTCGTGCCGACGTTCCCGTCGCTCGTCCCCGTGCAGGAGGCGCTGGCCGGCACCTCGGTCCGCCTCGGTGCCCAGGACCTCGCGACCGACGACTCGGGCGCCTTCACGGGTGAAGTCAGCGGCGCCGAGCTGGCCGAGATCGGCTGCACCCTCGCCGAGATCGGCCACGCCGAACGGCGGACGCTCTTCCACGAGGACGACGCGGTCGTCGCGGCCAAGACGGCGGCGGCGCTGCGCCACGGCATCACCCCGCTGCTCTGCGTGGGCGAGGCCGACGAGACGTCGCCCGCCCTCGCCGCGCTCGAGGTGACGCAGCAGATCGACCTCGCCCTCGCGGCGGCCGACGAGGCCGGCCTCCCGGGCGCCCTCGTCGTCGCGTACGAGCCGCTCTGGGCGATCGGCGCACCGGTGCCGGCGTCCGCGGGCCACATCACCGCGGTGGTCGCGGCCGTCGAGGACCACCTCGCCGGGCTGCCCGATCGCGCCGGCAGCCGGGTGATCTACGGCGGCAGCGCCGGTCCGGGGCTGCTGACCGGTCTGGGCGGCCAGGTCCGTGGGCTGTTCCTCGGTCGCTTCGCCCACGACGCCTCCGCGGTGGAGCGCATCCTCGACGAGGCGCTCGCGCTCGACGAGGCGCTCGCACTCGCGCTCGATGAGGCAGCCGCACTCCACGAGACGCCGGCCCCCGACGCCGCACGCCGGGACGGGGTGGCCTCGTGATCGGCCTCAGCACCTACGCGTACTTCTGGCGGGGCAGCGACCTCGTCCCGCAGCCGATGACGCTCGACGACATGCTGCGCGACACGGCCGCGCAGGGCGTCCGGCTGTTCCAGATCTGCGACCACGAGGCCCTGACCGGCTACACCGACGAGCGGCTCGCCGCGCTGCGCGACCTCGCCGACGAGCTCGGGCTGACGCTCGAACTCGGCACCCGGGGCACCAGGCCGACCGTCCTGCGGACGTGGCTGCGCCTCGCCGTCGCGTTGCGCGCCTCCTTGGTCCGCAGCATGTGGACGGCGGGCGACGACCGTCCCGACGCGGCCGAGACCGAGCGTCGGCTGCGCGAGGTGCTACCCGAGTACGAGGAGGCGGGGGTCACCCTCGCCCTCGAGACCTACGAGCAGGTCGGTTCGACCGAGCTCGTGGCCGTCGTGCGGGCGGTCGCCAGCCCGCGGCTCGGCATCGTGCTCGACCCGGCCAACACCGTCGCGAACCTGGAGCACCCGGCCGACGTGACCGCGCGCTGCCTACCGTTCGTCGCCAACTGGCACGTGAAGGACTTCGCCTTCTCGCGGAAGGACGGCTGGGTGGGTTTCGCCCTGACCAGCACGCCGCTCGGCGAGGGCCGGCTCGACTACGACGGCATCCGTGCCGCGCTCGACGCCCGCGACGGAGGCGCCACGCGCGTCAACCAGGTCGTCGAGCACTGGCTGCCCTGGCAGGGCGACCCCGAGACCACCACCCGGCTCGAAGCCGAGTGGACGACACGAACCATCTCTGAACTAAGGAGCAAGAACAATGACTGACACCCTCGACACGACCGCCCCCGAGAGCACCGTCACGTACGCCGACGGCCAGGGCTCGTCCGACGTCACCGTCGCCGTCATCGGCGCCGGCGGCAAGATGGGCCAGCGCGTCTCGAACAACCTCGCCAAGAGCGCGTACACGACCCTCTACAGCGAGGCGTCGCCCGCCGGCGTCGAGCTGATCGAGTCGCTCGGCCGCACGGTCACCGCGACCGACGTGGCCGTGGCGGACGCCGACGTGGTCATCCTGGCCGTGCCCGACGTCGTGCTCGGCAAGGTCTCCGAGCAGGTCGTCCCGGCGATGAAGACCGGCGCCGTCATCCTCACCCTCGACCCGGCCGCCGCCTACGCCGGCCTGCTCGCCGTGCGCGAGGACATCCACTACGCGGTGGCGCACCCCTGCCACCCCAGCGTGTTCCTCGAGCGCACCACGAAGGAGGAGTGGGCCGACACCTTCGGTGGCGTGGCCGCCCCGCAGGAGGTCGTCGCCGCGCTCGAGGGCGTGGCCGAGGACTCCCCCGTCCGTGAGCTCATGACGCAGGTCATCTCGACGATCTACGCACCCGTCATCGCCGTGCACTACGTGACGGTCAAGCAGCTGGCCGTGCTCGAGCCGACCCTGGTCGAGACGATGGCCTGCATGATCGGGGCGTTCCTCAAGGAGGCGCTCGAGGAGACCGTCGACGGAGTCGGGGTCCCCTACGAGGCCGCTCGCGCCATGCTCTACGGCCACACCTGGATCGCGCTGACGAACGGCCTGCGCGGCTCGAACCCGTTCAGCGACGCCTGCCACATCGCCATGGACTACGGCCGCGAGTCGATCGTCCGTGACGACTGGAAGAAGATCTTCGACGACAGCCAGCTCGACTCGGTCATCGCGCGCATGCTGAAGATCGACGCCGTCCGCCGCTAGGCCGCGACGACGGGAACGCAGGAGGCGCGGGTCGCGTGACCCGCGCCTCCTGCGTTCCCGCGTGGTGCGGTGGTCGCCCGGGCCGACCGCCGGGGCGACGCCCGTGTCAGGATCGGGTGACCTGCCGCGGCGAGCGGCGACGACGAGGGGATGCGCGGATGGCGGACATGGACGAGATCGTGCACGTGGTGTTGGTGGAGTGGGCCGAGGGGGCCCCGGCCGACGTGGCCGATCAGGCGACGCGGCTGTCGACCGAGCACCTGACCGGCATCGACGGCGTGCTGTCGGTGTCGAGTGGCGAGAGCGTCAGCCCCGAGCAGCTCGAGGCCGGCTTCGACTGGATGCTCGTGGTGCGCTTCCGTGACGCCGCGGCCCGCGACGGCTACCTGCCGCACCCCTCGCACCAGCCGGTCGCGAGCTACCTCGGCGACGCGTCCGCCCGGGTCGTCGTCTTCGACGTCGAGGCGTAACGCCTGGCGCGGGAGGCGCGGGCCGGCTGGCCGGCACCCGTGTCAGTACCGGGGTGCAGCCATCAGTGACTCGTGCAACCGGTTCGTCGCCGACACGGCCGACGTCTGCACTTTCCAGTAGAGGCCCCCGGGTGACGAGATCTCCCACTGGCCGTAGAGCATCACCGCCCGTTCCGGGTTGTCCCGATACCGCCGGTCCGGCCCGCCTTTGACGTTGACGTACTGCCACGTCCGGTCGACCTTCTGGGCGTCCGTCGGCACCGACGACAGGGCTTCGATGAAGCGGGTGCTCGTGGCTCCGCTCATGAGACCCCCGTAGGCGACGTCGGCGTAGTGACGCCCCTCCTTCACGAGGATGCGGTCCGGCAAGAAGTGCAGGCTCGTGTCGCCCGCCGTGATGGTCGGCACGACGATGTTGGTGGCCAGGTGCCGAGGCGCCTCGAACGTGACGGTCGCCGGGAGGCGACTCACCAGGTTCCCCGCCCCGGCGTTGGTCTTGTGTTGACGGGTGGTGACGACCTGGCCCGACTCCACGACCCGCCACACCTTCTGGGAGGCAGCAGCGACGTTCGCCGAGTCGAGCAACGAGTCGAACCATCGTTCATCCGGCCCCTCGACGTCGTAGAAGACGACGACCTTCCGCTTCGCCGCGTCGCGGAGCAGCAGCCAGACGAGCAGCACGACGGCGGCAGCGGAGAGCAGCAGGCCCCACGGAGCGATCACGATCCCCACGGCGAAGAGCACGACGAAGGCGGGCCACGTCCACGACCGATACCCGGCCGCGCCATTGAGCTGCTCGACGATGTCGCCGCGGTTCGTCGGCTCGAGCTCGTGGATGGTGGCCCCGGTGACGTCCTGCATCTCGACGTCATGTCCCGTGGCCAAGACGGAAGGAGGCGCGGCCCGCGTGGCACCGTGCGGCCGGGAACGCGTGGTCCGGTAAGTCAGACCAGCGGCATTGATCGAGACGTAGTTACCCCGCGGCCCGGTCCCTGCCCTGAACCCCGGCATACCGGCGCTGACGCCCACCCCGGATCTGCTGGCGGTGACGCGGAACGGGCCCGCCTTGACGGTCTTGCGAAGGTAGAACCCCACGACCTCAGGCCGCCAGGATCTCGAGGAAGGTCTGTTCGGTGACGATCTCGATGGCTTGACCGTTTGCAGCGAGCTCTCTGGCGCGCTCGATCTTGGAACTGAGGGTGGCCCCGGCCCGCAGGGTTGTCGGGTCGAAGCCTCCCATGACCACGAGGGTGACTTTCTTGGTGACGTTGCCGGCCACGGTCGCTCCGAACGAGGCGACGATCTCCTGCGCTTTGCTGCGTGTGTAGCTGTCGAGGTCACCGGAGAAACAGACCACCTCGCCGAACAGAGGATGACCGGGGTCGGCCTCCAGGCTGGGCTGCGGAAGCTCGGCCTTCTTGCTGTACGTGCGAATGCGTGTCGATCGCGCTTTGTCCTTGGTGGGGACCGACGCCCACAACTCCTCGATGCTGCTCGCACCCCGTTCTTCGGCCACGCGGAGGGTGATCAGGGCACAAGCCAGAGAGTCGGCACCGGCTTCGTGATGGTTGAAGTCAGGAAGGCCGAAATGCTCCACGACGAGAGGAAGGCGGTGGCTGGGCAACTGGCAGTGACGACGGACGATGGCCAGCGCGTCGAGGAACTGGAACCCACCGGGTACGACACCGGTGAGGTTGTTGGCGGCGTTGTAGACACCCTTGTCGAACGGGCTGTAAGCGACCAGCGGGACGTCCGCCGTCATGCGACCGATTCTGGCGAGCGTCTCTTCCCACGAGGGTGCGCCGTCGACGTGAGACGGGCCGATGCCGTGCAGGTACGTGTTCGTGAAGTCCAGCCCGGTCGGCGGGTCGACGAACCAGGAGTCGGTGTCGGCGACCACCCCGTCGACGACTTTCGTTAAGCCGACGGCACAAACGGACGCTCGATCGAAGTTCGCGGTCTCGAAGTCGATGGCGACAAAATTCAGGGGCACAGGCTGAGCCTAAGAGTAAATCTCACTTTGACGAGTGATCCGGCGTCGAGACGGCGTCGGGGTCGTGCCGGCGGGCGGGGTGCCGACACCGACGGAGGCGCTGGTCACGTGACCAGCGCCTCCTTGGCTCACTGCCCGGCGTCCGCACGCGGGCGATGTCGGTGGGTCAGGCGGCCCAGAGACCTCCGCCGCCCGCGGGCACGTTGGCGGAGGGGATGCCGAGGCCGTCGGTGATCTGCTTGAAGGCAGCATCGCTCGTCGGGCGGACCACGCCGCCCCAGAGCTTGACGTTGTTGTCGACCTCGGACGAAGTCTGCAGGTGCTTGATGAAGCGGGCACCGACCACGTAGGTGTTGCCGTCGGAGGGGCGTCGGAGAATGCGCATGGAGTCGTTCCTGTCGTCGAGGGGGATTTCGGAGGTCACGGGGGCGCCGGGGTTCGGTCGAGTGGCGTCCACGTACAAGGAAGGATCGACGAACTGGCCGCCGGACATGATCTCGAAGTGGAGGTGGGCACCCGTGGAGTCGCCGGTGCTGCCGACGCGACCGACCAAGGTGCCGGCGCTGACCGACTGCCCGACTGCCACCCTGATGCTGTCGTCCTGCATGTGGGCGTAGGCCGAGGTGTAGCCATCGGCGTGACTGATCTGAACCTGGTTGCCGTACCCACCGTTGCGGCCCGCGGCCACCACGGTGCCGGCGGCGACCGAATAGATGGCTGCTCCGGCTCCCGGCTGGAAGTCGATGCCATTGTGCATGCGTTGGGTGCCGTAGATCGGATGGGTCCGCATGCCGAACCCGTCACCTTCTTGGACAGCAGCCGTGAAGGGGTAGTACCAGGTCACGGCCGCGTGGGCGGGTGCGGCTCCGCCCAGCCCTCCCGCCTCGAGGGCGGCAAGGCCAACCGTCGCGGCACCGCCGAACACGAGCAGATTGCGCCTGCTCAGGTCGCCCGGACCGGGACGCGCCTTTGGTTCATGAGAATGCGTCATGCATCGAGCTTGGCGGCCGAGTGCTGTCGGCGCAGTCCACATTATTGAGGACTCATCATGTAATTGATGGTCAGCGTCGAGCAGGGCCCCCGACGGCGCTGACGGCATCGCTGATGGTGCTGCCCGGGTGGGCTTCGCGGTAGGCGCGGACCTCGGCGGGGTCGACGTCACGCTCGGGGCGCCTGGACGGGCGGCCGCGGATGCTTTTGCCGGCGAGGAACGCCGAGGCGAGGGCGGCCACGATCATCAGCATCCCGACGGTGCGGTCGGCCGTGAAGAAGACGACCAGGGCGATCGCCGTCAGGGCGAGCGGGGCGAGGGCGCGGAGCCAGTTCGTCATGAGAAGCACTGCTCCTTCATCTCGGTTCTGATCGTTCGGAAAACGCTAGGACGCTCGCGCCGGTCGATGCCAGTCGATTGACGTGATGCCCAGGAACACCGCTCCATTCGCGATCGCCCCACGTCGATCCGGCGGTAGGTTCACCTCATGAAGGTCCTGGCCGGCATCGTCACCGCGCTGCTCGTGGTGTCGGTGCTGCTGGTGCTCGCGGTGCGAGCCGACCCGGACGTGCCGCTCGTGCTGTCGGGGTCCGACGCGCGCCTCCCGTACTGCACCAGCTACGAGCCGGTGATCGTGGAGGACCTCACGACGGAGACCCTCCCGGCCTGCGCACCGCACGGGGTCGAGCTGCGCTTCCCCGACGGTTTCGTCATCGACCTGCCCGACGAGCCCGGCGCCGGCGGACGCCCCTCGCATCGCTACGACTACGGCTACGTCGACGTCGGGGCCTTCGGCATGTACGCGTCCCGGGCGGACCACACCTGCGAGCACGTCGAGCAGTGGGGCACCCCCGAGGCCATCCGCCGCGTCACCGAAGCCTTCGGCGACGACTACGCCTGCGTGCCCGACAACGACTGACCCCCTCCTTACTGGGGGTACCAGGCCGATTGTCGCGCCCTCGACCATCTCGATACTGTTCGGTATCCAGATGAACCACCGTGTGGAGGTGGTGCCGGGCTCACCCGTCGTCTCCGTCTGGCGCGCTCCCGAGGCGCTCGACCGTCGAGGACACCCCCGCCATGGCTTCATCCTTCCCTGCCCGCCTGCGCCCGCTCGGCACCCGTGCCCGCGCGGTCCTCCGCCCCCGCCTCCTGCTCCGGGCAGTCGTCCTCGCCCTGGTCGTCGTCACCGCGGCCGTCGTGCTCGAACTGCTCGCCCTGCTCGTCGTCGGTCTGATCACCGGCGACGTCACCCAGGCCTCGGGTTCGGTCCTGGTCACGACGTCGTTCGTGGTGCGGGCCGTCCAGTACGGCGTCGCCGCACTCACCGTCGTCACGGCCGTCCTGGCGGTCTCGTCGACGATCTCGCAGTCGACCGCCGGGGGTCGACGCACCCTCCGTCGGGGCCTGACGCACGCGCTCCGGTCGCTGCCGCGCCTCCTCGCGGTCGAGCTGCTGCTCGTGCTCGCCGTCCTGGTCGGGACGCTCGTCGCCCTGCCCCTCAGCCTGGGCGCCCTGATCACGGCGGGGGTGCTGCGACTGCGGTCCGCCCCGCGTCGGACGATCCGCCGCACGCTGCTCCTCGCGATCCCCTTCGCGCCGGTGCTCGTCGCGGTGGGCCTGACGATCACGGCCCTGCCGGCGTCCCTGTCGCACCCGGGCTCGCTGCGGTCGCTGCTGCGCCGGGCGGTCACCACGCTCCGGACCCGCACCGCAGCCGTGGTGGGTCTCGTCGTCGCGGTCGGTGCGGTGTCGACCGCCCTGACCGCCCTCGGGGAGGTGGTCCTCGCGGCCCCCACCACCACGACGGCGCAGACCTCACTCGGCACGCTCGCCCTCGTCGGCCTCGTCGCCCTGTTCCTCGTCGTCGTGGCCAGCTCCTTAGCCGTCCTGCTCCCCCTCGACGACGTTCGCGTCGACCGACGCGGCGGTCCCCGGGTCCCCGGGCACCTGACCGGCGTCCTGCGTCACCCGTGGACGAAGGCGAGCCCGATCGCCGTCGTCACGATCGTCGCCCTGATGGTGCCGTTCATGCCCGCCGTCAGCGCCTCCGCGGCCGAGGCCCCCGTCACCTCGTCGACCGGTCCGGCCGACCTGCCGACCACGGCTCCTGCCGTCACCCCGCAGCCGACGTCGGGACCCGCCGCCGCGGCGACGAGCCCCGCCGACACCGCGGCACCCGCCCCCGCACCCGCGCCTGCTGCCGCACCGACGGTCCCCACCCCGGCCGCGCCTCCTGCACCGGCCGCCGCGCCGGCACCGGCACCCGCGCCGGCCCCGTCGGTCGCCCGGGCCGCCCCGGCCCCGATCGCCACCACCGTCGACGTGCTGCAGCTGGGCGTGGCCACGCTCGGCGAGGACCAGGAGTTCGCGATCGACGTCGCGGCCGAGGGCACGACCGACGAACCCACCGGCACCGTCGAGGTCTTCCGCGACGACCACGACCCCGCGACCGAGGACGTGGAGGTCACGGACTTCGACCTGGCCGACTCGGCCTTCCCCTTCTTCCTCCCGACCAAGGAGCTCGGGAGCACCTCGGTCGACCTGCGCTTCGTGTACGTCCCGGCCGACGCGACCTACGCCGGCAGCGAGCAGACCGTCACCGCCGACTTCCAGCGCGCCCGTCTCGACTACGACTACCGGGCGGTCCACTCGCCGTCGGACTCGATCACGTTCGGTGACGAGCACACCGTGACCTTCTCGTTCACCAGCGACGCCGACGGCGACGGCTTCGTGCTCGAGATGATCGACCAGCGCTCCGGCCCCGTCGCGTCGACCCCGTTCTCGGTCGTCGACGGGAAGGCGACCGTCGTCGTCGACCTCACGGGCAAGCTCAAGGCCGGCCACCACGACTTCATCTTCGAGGTGCCCGACACCGACAGCCACTACGGCACCGGGTCCGAGTTCTCGGGCGTCGACGTCGCCCTCGCCGACACCGTCACCGACCTGACGCTGCAGACGCCCTCGCCCGTGGTCGGCGACGCCGTCGGACTCGTCGCCGACGTGCGCACCGCCGACGGCTCGAAGGTCACCGGAGGCGCGGTGACCTTCTCCCTCGACGGGCGCGTCGTCCGCAGCGTCGACGTCACGAACGGGCAGGCGTACCTGAGCTACACCGGGGCCACGGTCGCCGGGACGTACGACTGGCGGGCCGAGTACAGCGGCCTCGCGGGCTCGGCCCGCTCGTCGAAGGACTCCGACTCGCAGGTCGTCTCGAAGCGCTGGCCGCAACACCAGCCCTGGACCTGGTCGGGTGACCCCGCCGCCGGGACGGCCCACCTCGACTCCTCCTACGTGCCCGTCCGCGGTCTGCCCGCGCCGACCGGTGCGATCACGGTGACGAGCGAGGACCAGGTCGTCGGGCGCGGCACCGTCGCCGCCGACGGCACCGCCCACGTCCCGGTGGCCGTGCTCGAGGGCATCCACTCGTACCGGATCGAGTACGCCGGCGACCAGACCTGGCTCGGGGTGACCTACGTGGTCGCGCAGCCCACCGCTCCCGTCCTCGACCCGACGGTGACCCTCACGGCACCGACGACCGCCACCCTGGACTCGACCATCCGGCTCACCGCGACCATCGGCGGCGCCCCCGCCTACGCGGTGGACAGCCTCTCGGTCTACCGGGCCCTGCCCGGTGGCACGGCCGAGCTCGTCGACCGGGTCGACCTCGCCGGCGGCCTGACGGGCACCCTCGACGTCGTCGAGCGGCAGCCCGGCGCGTGGCGGTACACGGCCGTCGCACGCTTCGCCTCGGTGGTGGGCGTCGAGCCGATCACGTCCGCGCCGGCCGTCACGACCTGGTCGGCACCGCCCGCCCCGCAGCTCGCCCTGACCGTCGGCGACGGCCCCCACGTCGCCGGGGTCGCCGTCCCGGTGACCGTCACCGCGAGCGCCCTTCCCGGCGGAGGCTTCGGCATCCCGGCCGGGACCGAGGCCACGGTGGCCGTGGTCGCCGGTGACAGCCGGACCCGGCTCGGCACCGTGACGCTGTCCCCCGTGGGTACGGTCCTGTCCGGCACGCTCGACGTCACTCGCCCGTTCGGCGGACGGGTCGACCTGGTCGCGTCGGTCTCGTACGGCTCGCGCCCCTGGACCGCGTCGAGCACTCCGGTCACACTGACGACGGCGCCCGCCCCCGCGGCGCTCGAGATCGCCGCGACCGGTCGCATGCAGGTCGGCACCCGTGCGACCTTCGAGGTGCGCCTCCGTCCGGCCGACCGCTCGCTGACCCCGCTCATGCTCGCCCCGGCCACCGTCACCATCGGCGGCGTGGAGTCGACGCTGCTGCTCGAGCGGGCCACCTTCCCGGCCACGTCGCCCTACCTGACCGGACGCGTGACGACCGAGGTGCTCAGCGCCGCGGACCTCACCGCCAGTGTCTCGGTGGCCGGTGACGGCGTGCTCTACGGGCCCACCTCGGCCTCGACGACCGTCTCGGTGCTGAAGGCCCGCACGACCGTCCGGCTCGACCTGCCCGGCACGGTCTTCGCGAGCGGGCGACCGCTGACGGTGTCGCCGTCGGTGTCGAACGTCACCCCGGACGTCGCCCCGAACCCGTCGGGCACCATCACCGTCACGGCCTCGCCGTCCGGCCTCAGCTGCACCGTTCCGGCCGCGGGTGGCCTCTGCGCCCTGCCCGCCGAGACGATCGTCACGGGGCGCAACACGCTCGACATCCGATACTCGGGCGACGCGGACCACGAGGGCGCCGTCGACGGCGTGACCGTCACGGGTTCGGCCCGTCAGACGACGCTCGACTGGTCGAGCTCCCCCGACCTGTCGGCCGTCGTCTCGGGCACCCCCGTCACGTTCGGCTGGAAGGTGGGCACCGGCAGCTCGCTGGCGCCGAAGGGGTCGGTCGAGGTGCGCCTCGGCTCCGCGACCTGCTCGGCCGACGTGTCGGTGGGTCGCTGCACCCTGACCGTCCCGCTGCCCACCAGCTCGTCGCTGTCGACGAAGCTCGACGTGTCGGTGCGCTTCACCTCCGCGGACGACGCGCCCAGCGCCTCCGTGGTCTCGTCGGTCACGCCGAAGGACTGCATCGTGATCACGGCCTACCAGAGCACGGTGACGGGCGACCCGTCGACCGCCTGCCGACGGGGCGACCGTGCCGGGTTCGTCACGGGTGCGTCGGTGACGGCTCGTCACGAGCCCGTCGCCGCCCCCTATCGGTTCGCCGGGTGGTACCTCGACGGCCGGGGGGTCGCGACCAGCGACGAGTACCGCTTCACGGTGACGGCGTTCCAGTCCCTCTCGTTCACGACCCGGTACGCACCGGTCTGCCACACGCTCCAGGTCACGCCGCGGGGCGACATCGTGGCGAAGACCGACCCGGCCTTCGCCTACACCGAGCGGTACTACGCCAAGGGCACGGTCAAGGCCCTGACGAAACCCAACTGCACCGACCCCCGCACGCCGACCGCCGACGAGCTCGAGCAGCTCGCGAACGGCGAACCGCGCTACGCGGTGGGCACGGTCGTCGACCTGGCCATCACGCCCGTGACGACGGTCGGCCAGGCCCGCCGCAACGGCGGCACACCCTACGTCGTCGACACGGTCGACGGGGCGACGGCGGACGAGCTCGGTCGTGGCTTCTACACGACCACCGTCACCGGCGACCAGAAGGTCAGTGCCACGTTCAAGGCGGCCGAGTGCAGCGTCGTCGACATCCGTCCCGGCGACGGTGGCACGCAGGCGATCATCGCGTCGGAGCGCCCCGGCGAGAGCCGCTACCTGAAGCCCTACGACGGCACCTGCACGACGGGCGACGGCACGGCGGGCTACGTGCCCGGCTCGACGGTGACGGTCAGGGCGACGCCCGACGACGGCACCTACCTCCTCGACTGGCGCACGAGCGACTTCGGTCCGGTGAAGCGCACCGGCGAGGACCCGCTCGCCCTCACGACCCTTGGTGACGCCCCGGCCGGTGGACGGTCGGGTGCCGCGGGCACCGCGACGCGCACCTTCGTCGTGCCGACCCCCGCGGAGGCGCAGCTCGTCATCGGCGTGAACTACGGCGTCGTGCGCTGCGTCGCCGTCACGACGAGCACGGCGTTGCCGATCAGCGCCGACAAGACGGTGCCGGCCTACACGCCGACGACCTTCACCAACGTGGCCGACGGCGACTCGACCTCGATCGACGAGCTGCGTTGCGGCAGCCGTGGCCCGTCGGTGGACCGGGCGGTGACGAAGGGCTTCAAGTCCGTCGTCACCCAGACGGACTGGTTCATCGGGACAGCCATCGTCCGCGCCGAGCGGGCCGACAAGGTCGAGTACGGGTCGCTGCAGGTGAACCGCAACACGGACTACGTCGCACCGGCGACCACGGTCGCCGAGATCCGGTGGTCACTGGTCGACGGCCTCGAGGCCGTCGCCGACGCGGGGACCGACGGCTCGTCACGGGGCCCGGTCCTCTACATGGAGTTCGCCCCCGCAGACCGCGTGTCGATCGCCGCCGACTACTGGTCGGACACGTGCCGCCCGATCCAGTTCAGCTACCCGCAGGGTGGCACGACGCAGACGTCGTTCGACTACTCGGCCAAGTACTCGAGCCGGGTCGTCTGCCCGAACAACTCCGGGGTCTGGGGTGAGACGGTCGTCCTCCGGTCGACGACCCCGACGCCGTCCTCCGTCCGGGCGATCGCCTCGGTCGGCCGGCCGACGTCCGAGGACACGGTGCGGTGGCCCCAGGGAGTCCGGGCAGCCGACGGCCGCCTCTACACGATGCTGAGCCGCGACGGATCGGTCATCGGGACCCCGATGTCCGACGTCCGGATCGAGTACTGCGTCCCCCTGGCCGTCTACGTCCACGTCCAGAAGCCCGACGGGCGGTACGACAACGTGCTCCGCACGGGCAACCGCTTCGGTGACCTCTCCGACCTCGACGACGGTGGTTGGGCCGACATCATCGCGCACGACGGCGGCTGCCCGCCGTTGTGGGGTCGCCCCGGCAGCACCGTCACGATCGGGTTGACCGACTACGGCTCGCTCGGGTACGACCTGCCGGTGGGCCCGCAGACGGTGACGATCCCCACCGACGGCTCCTCCCCCGTGGTCGGCATCTTCCTGCGGACCAAGTGCGCGACGCTCTCGCTGGGCGCCCGGGTGGCGGCCGCCAACGGTCCGAACTGCGACAACGACCCGTCGAAGTACGTCCTCGGAACGGTGGTGCAGATGCAGGCCGACGTGCCGGCGGGTGGCCACCTGAACAGCTGGTCGGGCACCGACCAGACCGAGAACGAGACGTCCTGGGTCGTCATGACGGGCGACCGGTCGGTCACGGCCGACGTCCACACGCCGAGCGTCGGCGAGAAGATCGTGAACGGCCTGTCGAGCGTCGCCCAGCGGACGATCGCCCTGGGGGCCGTGGTGCTCACCGGCATCATGTTGATGGAGGCGACGCTGCTCAAGGTGCTCGGGACGGCGATGTCGCTCGTGTCGACGGGGCTGAAGGCCGTCGGCGTCTCGGGCAAGGGTCTCGACGAGTACGACCGGGTGACCGCGATCGTCACGGCGACCACCGGGATCCCGGCCATGTACGCCGACTGCATCTCGAGCTGGGCGCACGGGCCGAAGCTGACCGAGAGCAGCATCGCCGCGAAGTTCGGGACGAAGGGCGGGGCGGCCCTGGCGAACAAGGCCATCAACTTCGCCTACCCGAAGCTCAAGGCCGAGAAGAGCGTCGCCGGCAGTCAGGGCGTCCAGTGGGTGGTCGACTCGATCGACGCCTTCGGGTCGGGGTCGTACCTCAACGACGCCCGCGACCAGTGGTCGAGCATGGGCTCCACGCTCGGCACGTGCATGGTCGACGGCATGAAGAAGCAGGTGGACCCGATCATCAAGCGGTGACGTAGCGGGCGGAGCCCGGACCGATCGCAGGAGGCGCGGTGCGCGATCGTCGCGCACCGCGCCTCCTCGTGTCGGTCCCGACGGCGGTCTAGCCGTTGGGGGCGACGAGCACCTTCGCGTGCTGCGTCTCGCCGCCGTCGAGCTCGACGAGCAGGGCCGGCAGCTCGTCGAGGCCGACCGTCCCCGTGATGAGCGGCCCCGCTTCGACCGAACCGTCGGCGAGTGCGCGCATCGCGCCGACGAAGTCGGAGTGCGTGTAGGCGAGGCTGCCGATGACCGTCAGCTCGCGGCTCTGCCAGTCGCCGTACGAGACCTCCGAGGTGGTCATCGGGTAGCCCAGCAGCGCGAGCGTGCCGCCGCGGCGGACCAGCTCGGCGCTCGACTGGAACAGCGAGGAGGCGCCGGTGCACTCGTAGAGGACGTCCGCCCCGAGTCCGTCGGTCAGCTCGAGCACCCGCGCCGTGAAACCCTCGCCGGGAGCGTGGACGTCGGTGAAGCCGAGGCGGCGGGCGGTCTCGCGCCGCGCCTCCATGGGCTCGACGATGACGACGGCTCCGGCGCCGGCGTGGCGGGCGTGCTGGGCGGTGAGCAGCCCGATGGGACCGGCGCCCTGCACCACGACGACGTCGCCGAGGCGCTGGCCCGCGCGGCGGACGGCGTGGAAGGTGACGGCGGTGGGTTCGACGAGGCCGAGCTGTTCGTCGGTGAGGCCGTCGAGGGCGCGTTGGACGCGGCGTTCGTGGACGGTGACGTGCTGGGCGAAGGCTCCGTGGGTGGGGGCGTCGGGCGAGATGCCGTTGGCCTCGGCGAAGGCGGTGTCGCAGTGGTCGGGGTGTCCGGCGCGGCACATGGCGCAGGTGCCGCAGGGCGGGCCGACGCTGGCGACGACGCGGTCCCCCACGGCGACGGCCGTGACCCGGCTGCCGGCGGCGACGACGGTTCCGGTCCACTCGTGGCCGAACACGGCGGCGGGGATGAGCCCGCCGGACGCCCACCCGTGGGTGTCGGTGGCGCACACGCCCGTGTAGCGGATGCGCACGACGACCTGCCACGCCCCCGGAGCCTCGAGGTCGGCCTCGGCGAAGGCGACCGAGCGCTCGGCGTCGACGGTGGCGAAACGGGTGCGGGCAGGCAGATCGGTCATGCAGACCAGAGTAGGCGTGGGCGACAGGTGTTGCTCAGCCTAGGGAGCGGGCACGGCCTGTGTTCTCGTAGCACTCACTCGCTGCTCGCCGCCGCCTCGTCCACCTCGGACTGCGCGGCTTTCGCGGGACGCTCTGGCCGTGTCGCCTGGACGATCTGCCCGATCATGAGGCCGACGAAGAGCAGCCCCCAGAAGACCGACCCCTCGGGGTCGACAGCGTGGACTCCCGCGAAGAGAGCGATGACGGAGCAGTTCAGGACGACCGCCCACTGCAATTCGTAGCGTGACACGGCCCAGTCACCCGACCCGGCGGAATTCGTTCTCGGACATCGACGCCTTTCCTCCGATCAGAGCCCGCCCAGCACGAGCTACGCCCACCGTAGATCAAGCCGACATGTCACGCATCTCATGGCGTACGCATCCTGCCCGTCGTGGCCACCGCGGGTGACCCGCTCGTGCCGCTCGCCCCGCGGCCACCCGTCTGGAGGCGCCCGAGGGTGTGACGGTGGACGCCGACGGCACGGTCGTGATGGTCCCCGGTGAGGGACGCTACGAGCTCGACCGCACCGCCGGTCTCGAGGCCCACCATGCGCTCCCGCCCCCTGTTGCCTGCTTGGGCCACCTCGAAGGACTGCCGAGTCGGCACAAGTGAGGCATCGTCACAGAAGTTTGATTCTGCAGGCCGCCTTGCCTCCAACGGTGGTCGCAGGACCTCTAGCACCGCCCTAGAGCCACGGTGATGGCTCTTCAAGACAGCGGTCAGGTTCTCTAAGCGGGAAGTATCAGGATGCAGCAGCGCCCAAGTTCGGGAATGCATCGTATTTATGTCGTCGGCTGTCAAAGGCTGGTTTTGTGCCTTCCAAGACATCGATCGCTGATCGCGCCACGTCCAACTCGGAGATGCAGCCACTTGTCACGGAGAAGACTCCTTCAGCGACGGTGGCGTGAACGATCTGATCGGCGTCTCCGACGACTGCGAGATTGGCATTGTGAGTCACAATGATGGTTTGTCGGCGACCGGATGCTTCGCGAATGGCTGGGACAAGAAGAGAGTGGATGGTCGCGTTGTCGAGATTCTCCTCGGGTTGATCAAGAAGAAGCGGAGTTGTGCGGCGATCCACGATCAGATAAAAGAGGGCAAGAACGAGCCCTCTTTGTCCAGGTGACAGTTGAGCGAGGGGTAGGCCATCGCCGGTGAGACCAAATCGGACTTCCAGCCACGACAGGTCGAGAAGATCGACCAAGAAGCTGGTAAGAGACGTGCCGCTGCGTAGGCCGCTGCCGGCGTGCCGAAGTGTTCCTGTCTCGGACCCGCGGTCGGTCCCGAGTCTTCGCACGATGACGGAAAGCTCAGTAACCATGTCGGTCCAGCTCATGGCCGAAACGCGCCGTGGGAGTTCCGCGATCCACGCGCCAAGTTCAGGACTGCGACGCCCGTCCAGAAGACTTCCAAGTCGTTGCACGCCTGAAGTGAATTCAAGCTCAGCTTTGAATTGCAGACCGGCGTTCTGGACGACCTGCGAGTTCGAGATGAACTGTGATGCTGGGCCATACAAGTCCAGGACGGCGGCGAGCTCCGTGAGAAGTGCCTCGTGAATCTGTTGAGAAATATTTAGCAGCTCAGCCTGCATTTCAATGAGTCGCTGAGGAGCAGCCTTGGCCTGCTCTAGGAGCGCCTGAAGGTACAGGAGCGAATCTTGCTGTTCAAGGTCTCCCCTAAGAAGGCGGAGGCGTTCTTCACCCTGGAGGACGCGCTGGCGGGCTAGTTCCCTCGTGCTGTCGACCGAAGCGAGGGAATTGGCCAGTTCAGCGCTCCTCGCAGCTAGATCGACGGTTTGCAGTTCCAAGTCCGCGATTTGTGCGCGCGCATTCGCAGCAAGCTCTTCCCGCGAAGCCCGCCATCGGTCCGCAAGCGCTTCGTCAACTGCAATTGTGACGAATTCGGCTGCGGGTGCGTCGTCGTCAAAAACAAACAACTCCCTCGCAGCCTCATTGATGCGGGTTGCATCGGCTCTCACGCTCCGAGCTTGTCTCAGAAGGCCCTCAGCATCCCCGATTCGACGGACGATGTCCCCGACAACCAGTTGCAGCCGAGCAAGTTCGGCGCGTACCTCCAGGCTCCTGGCAGCTATTTGTTCTGAGTCCTGACGAAGTGCACCAATGCCTTGGTCATCCGCGCTAGTGGCATCAAGACTGGAAAGGGCATCTCGATCCGTAGCAAGGGTCTTCTCAGCCGTGCTGACGTCTATCACTCTGAGCTTGATACGTCCGTCTATTTCGGATGGATTGTTTTCGGAGATGAAGTCGGATAGCTCGGAGTACTTTTCTGCTGTCCGGCGCAGTGCGGCGCGCAGCCTTGCGACGTGGTCCCGAGCTCCCTCGGTTTTCCGGGCGATGAGACCGTCGAAGGACGTCTCTCCTGCTCTGTCTTGTTCGGGAATGTGCGTGAAGAGAACTTCCCGGAGCTCGTCCTCGAAGTCGTGACTTTCAGTAGAGAGGGGATCTGTGGTGCATACCTGCTCGACATACTTCTGCGGCAAGTACTCGACCAGAACGGGGACCGCAGAGTCGTACTTAGCTGTCAGAGCCACGCTGCGATTATTACCGGTGTGCCAAGTTATATTAGATGAGTATTCCTTGGCCGACTTGTTACTTGCGCTTAGGAAACGTGTTGGGTTCAGAAAGGCAAACTCGCTGTTTCTTGAGGAGTTGCCAGCCAAGGCGATGCAGTCGAGGAGTGCAGACTTGCCCTGCCCCTTGTTTCCAACAATGGCTATGAATCCCGAGTTTAGAGGGAGCTCGTAGTCGAAGGCATTAAATTTCGACGAATCACTCGAGGTGATGTGAATGCTTTCGATAACTTGCTCGGGTGCTTTACGGACACGCCCTAGTGCGGGAGGTTCCAGACCCACGAAGACTCGCTGATCGAATTCGTCAAGGGCGTGAATGAGGCCCGCGAAGGTGGGGGTGGTGTTCATCCACGTCGAGCATGCTCCGAGGCGATCCTTGTCTGAGGCGTCTGCCCAGGTGTGAGCGTCACTGCAATCAAGCAATCAATTGTTGACATTCTGATCTTTCAGCTTATCTACCTGAGCGCGCCAATCGCTGGGGTCTTCGAAAGCCGTGAAGAGGAACTTTGCGGTTGAGATCGTGTTTCGTTTTGACGCGATCGCCTGCTCGTTCCACTTAATGGCGGCCCATTCAGTCTTGCCCAGACCAATGAGCGCTTTTCCCTGGAGATAAGAAGACTCCAGCACCTTTGTAATCGTCTCGAGAGGCAGATTCAGATTGTTGAAGCCCTCTTCAAGATCAGTGCCGTAGTGATTCAGTTCTTGGGGAGGGACAGATGCCTTGATCTTGTGTCCGAGATCCGCCATGGATTCCCGTGTGACTGCTCCATTCCAGTCGGCACCGCTCGTTGTGTCAGTGAGAGAAAAACTACCGTGCAATCTGTCGAGGAACTGCTGCTGGATAACCATAGGGTCGAGGTCTGGATCAAATATCACGTGAAGATTAACCCGTTTAAGTTTCCCCTCTGTCCCGCCGAACTGATCGATACGCATTTCGAGGATGGGAAAGATTGCGTCCAAATTTGCGAGACGACCGGACAGCTTCGCATCGCGAACTCGCTTGTATCCGTCCAGGAACCAATAATCATTAAGCCCGATGACTCGGATGTCTTCGGGCAGTGCCTCAAGCGCGTCGAGGTATCGTGCCCACGTCGCGTCGTCATCGCCCCCGTAATTTTGGACGATTGAACTTGGGCTATGAACATGGAGGTCCCAAATGCCCCAACCAGCGCCGCGGTTCCGCACTCCTGTCATGCCCTCCTCGCGATCCAGCCGAACAATGTGCTCTGGAGCCTGCGCGCCAGAGAAGCCCGCAGCTCCACATCGAGACCCGCCATAGACGTGCGATCGGTAGATGGGTCATGAATTGCCATCACTGTGAACCCCCGAGACTGGAACAGAACCTGACATTGCTCTTACCTAGGCTTTCTCGACCCTAATGGCCTTACGTGCTGGAGCAAGTGCGCGCCGCGGTAGTTCCAGCGCCCTGGCCGCGCTCCGCAAAGCCATTCAGGTGGTCGATGCAATCTTCAGTCGCCAGCTCTGATCGTTCGGGATCGGTTTCAAGCCACCGTCTAATTCAATCAATATTACGAGCGGAAGCTGGCCTGGAATCCTTTGGTTGTGGCCCGCGGTGTGCCTCAGTAAAGTTTGCCATCACTAATGGGTCTTATAGGTTCTACAAAAATCTGCAGAGCCCCGGATCATGGCCGGCTCCAGCGTCACGCGCGCACATCCCCGGCCGTTCACAAGTTTACTATGGTGCCGCTGAGCCCGTAGATGGTCTGTCCTAGCGGCGCCTCGGTCCGAGTGCAAGTGCGATTGTCGTTTCGCGATGAGGGGTTTTTCTGGACTGCATTTGAACTAACTAGATCGCAAACGACAAAAAGCGAAACCTAGCTAGGCATGTCGACCAAGCGCGAGAACATGCCGTCGAACGCCACGGTGATGGTGTCGTGGGACCGTTGCGGTGCTTGGCGACGATGAAGTCGGCCTCGCCCTGACGGGCGTTGTCCTTCTCGTAGGCGGACTCGCGGTGCAACAGGATGACCATGTCGGCGTCCTGCTCGAGCGACCCGGACTCTCGCAGGTCGCTGATCACCGGCTTCTTGTCGGCACGCTGCTCGAGGCCACGGTTCAGCTGCGACAGCGCGATCACCGGCACAGGTGCGTGCACATGCATAGCACCATCACCGGCACCGCCGTCACCACCGCCCTCAGCCCGCGCGCGAACTCCGACACCTCTCGACGACGACCCTCACCGCCCCTCCTGCACTCGTGAGCATCGGCTAGCCGGGCCGATCCGCCGACCCACCCCGCGCCTCCTCCCGGACCCCATCCGATCCACGTAACAACTGACGCCCGGGCGGTGTCAAGGGGCAGAAATTCGTCTCGCGGCACGGGCCGCGCGGTGCGCACACTGGGGTCGAACGGGCGGCCGGGGGGCAGATCCAGGGACCGGTCGCCCGCTCACCCATCCAGAGAACTGCGCACTCGCGCGAACCGAGGAGGTCGAGATGAACACCACCGATCCGCAGCGGGACACCCCCGCTCCCCCGACGAGGAGGGCCGCCTGATGGCCGGCCGCCTGGCGGGCGCCGGGGCCGGCGTCGGCGTCGCCGCCGTGGCGACCGCCGCAGCCGCCGTCGTCGGACGACGACACCGCCGCCGCCCAGACGAGGGCGCCGGCTCCCCCCAGGAGTCCCGCTCCCGGTGGCAGGCCGTCACGATCCTCGCCCAGCCGCAGGACGTGCTCGGTGCCGACGACACCCCGCCCTTCTTCGACGACCTCCGGGACACCGTCGAGGTGGAGGCGCGGCCCGCCCCCGCCGACAAGGGCACCGAACTGCGCGCCCGCCTCCGCGAACCCGCCTCGTCCGAGGACGACGCCGCCGAGGCGGCCAAGGAGATCCGCGTGGCGCTCCGACGGGCGAAGCAGGTCATCGAGGCCGGCGAGGTCCTGCGGGTCGACCCCACTCCCCACGACGAGCGCAAGGCCACCCCCACCGGTGCCGTCGTCGACGAGGCCACCGACCGTGCCGACGAGGAGGGACTGCTGTGAGGGCCCTCACCTGGACCGGCGTCAACGAGACCTCGGTCGAGACCGTCGACGACCCGACGATCCTCAACGACCAGGACGTCATCGTCAAGGTCCACCTCAGCACGACGTGCGGGTCCGACCTGCACCTGCTCGGCGGGTACATCCCCACCATGCGGTCGGGCGACGTCCTCGGCCACGAGTTCATGGGCGAGATCGTCGAGGTCGGGTCGGGCGTCCGCAAGCGCAAGGTCGGCGAGCGCGTCGTGGTCTGCTCGTTCGTCGCCTGCGGCCGGTGCTGGTACTGCAACCACGAGCTGTACTCGTTGTGCGACAACGGCAACCCCAACCCCGCCCTCACCGAGACCCTCTGGGGCTCCCCCATCGGCGGATGCTTCGCCTACAGCCACGCCCTCGGCGGCTACGCCGGCAGCCACGCCGAGTACATCCGCGTGCCCTACGGCGACCACGGCGCCTTCCCCGTCCCCGACGGCGTCTCGGACGAAGCAGCCCTGTTCGCCTCGGACGCCGCCCCCACCGGCTGGACCGGCGCTGACCTCGCCGGCATCACGCCCGGCGACACCGTCGCCGTCTGGGGTGCCGGCGGCGTCGGCCAGATGGCCGCCCGCGCCGCCATGCTGCTCGGGGCCGAGCAGGTCGTCGTCATCGACCAGCTGCCCGAACGGCTCGACCAGGTGCGGCAGCACGTCGGTGCCGAGATCCTCGACTTCGCGCAGGACGACGTCCTCGCCGAACTCAAGGAGCGCACCGGCGGCCGCGGCCCCGACGTCTGCATCGAGGCGGTCGGCATGGAAGCCGACGGCACCGGCGCGCAACACCTCTACGACCAGGTCAAACAACAGCTGCGGCTGCAGACCGACCGGCCCACCGCGCTGCGCGAGGCGATCTACGCCTGCCGCAAGGGCGGCAGCGTCTTCAGCCTCGGCGTCTTCGGCGGGCTGGTCGACAAGTTCCCGCTCGGAGCCGTCATGAACAAGGGCCTCACCCTGCGCGGGGCCCAGCAGCACGGCCACCGCTACATCCCGATGATCCTCGACCGCATCGCGGCCGGCGAGCTCCACACCGAGCACCTCGCGACCCACGTCCTCCCGCTCGAGCAGGGGCCCGAGGGCTACGAGATGTTCAAGTCCAAGGACGACGGCTGCGTCCGCGCCGTCTTCCGCCCCGGCACCTGACACCGTGCCCGCCACCCCGAGGAGGCGCGACCCACCCACCCGAGGAGGCGCGCCTCCCCGGCACCCGACGCGCGCCTCCCCCACCACCCGACACCGCGCCTCCGTCGCCCCACCACCGAAGAAAGGGAAGAGATCATGAGAGCAGTCGTATACGAAGGGCCGAGGAAGGTGTCGGTGAGCGACGTCCCCGACGCCCGCATCGAGCTGCCCACCGACGTTCTCGTCCGCATCACCAGCACCAACATCTGCGGATCCGACCTGCACATGTACGAAGGCCGCACCGACTTCGAGACCGGCCGCTGGTTCGGCCACGAGAACCTGGGCCAGGTGATCGAGGTCGGTTCGGGCGTCGACAAGGTGAAGGTCGGCGACTGGGTCGTGCTGCCGTTCAACGTGGCCTGTGGCCACTGCAAGAACTGCGAACGCGGCCTGACCAACTACTGCCTCACCGCGCAGCCCGAACTGGCCTGGGCCGGCGCCGCCTTCGGGTTCGCCGACATGGGTCCGTGGCCCGGCGGGCAGGCCGACCTGCTGCGCGTGCCGTGGGGCGACTTCAACTGCCTGCGCCTCGGCGAGGACGCCGAAGAACGGCAGACCGACTACGTCATGCTCGCCGACATCTTCCCCACCGGGTACCACGCGACCGAGATGGCCCGCGTGAAGCCGGGCGACCAGACCGTCGTTTACGGGGCGGGGCCGGTCGGCGCGATGGCCGCCTACTCGGCGATCCTCAAGGGGGCGAGCAAGGTGATGGTCGTCGACCGGCACCCCGACCGGCTCGCGGCGATCGAGGAGATCGGGGCGATCCCGATCGACGACTCGTCCGTCGACCCGGTCGAGGCCGTCCTCGACCTGACGATGGGGCTCGGGGCCGACAACGGCTGCGAGTGCGTCGGCTACCAGGCCCACGACCCCGACGGCGCGGAGCAGCCCAACCTGACCCTGAACCGTCTCGTGCAGTCGGTGCGGTTCACGGGTGACCTCGGCGTCGTCGGCGTCTACGTGCCGCAGGACCCGGGTGCGTCCGACGAGCTGGCGAAGCAGGGCGTCATCCCGTTCGACTACGGCCAGTTCTGGTTCCGTGGGCAGACCATGGGCACGGGTCAGTGCCCGGTCAAGAAGTACAACCGGGCCCTGCGCGATCTGATCGCCGGGGGGAAGGCGAAGCCGTCGTGGATCGTCAGCCACGAGCTGCCCCTCGAGGAGGCGCCCCAGGCGTACGCGCACTTCGACGCCCGCGACGAGGGCTGGACGAAGGTCGTGCTGCACCCCGACGCCGTGCCGTCGGCCGGCTGATCCGACCGAACCCGATCCCGACCCCGACCGAACCCGACCCCGACCCCGACCCCGGACCGGACCCGAACCGGCCCGAGAACCGAGGAGTACCGATGGACGACCGCATCCTGTCCCCCCGACGGACGGGCCTCTACGTCGCCATCGGAGTCGCCGTCGGCGTGGGCGTGGGGCTGGCCGGTGCACCGACGCTGGGCCCCCTGGCAACCTGGTGCACGGCCGGCCTCATCGCCCTGGTGTCGTACTTGTTCCGCACCGTCCTGATCGCCACCACCCTGAACCTGGTGACGAAGCTGGCCCTGAGCTGACGACCCGCCCGTAAGCAAGGGCCGACAAACCATCTGGTTGCAACCGGCCGTGCTGCTGCTCTTCACGTACTCCGGTTCGCGGAGGCCGCAGGTGAACCCCGCGTGGGCCCACGCCCTCGAACTCGCGGCGAACACGAGTTCGGGGCTGCAGTGCGTGCCCGAGCCCGACGTCCGCGAGGCGGTTCGCTAGCTGGGCATGTCCACGAACCGCGAGAACATGCCGTGGAACGCCACGGTGATGGTGTCGGTCGGGCCGTTGCGGTGCTTGGCGACGATGAAGTCGGCCTCGCCCTGGCGGGGGTTGTCTTTCTCGTAGGCGGACTCGCGGTGCAGCAGGATGACCATGTCGGCGTCCTGCTCGAGCGAACCGGACTCTCGCAGGTCGCTGATCGCGGGCTTCTTGTCGGCGCGCTGCTCGGGACCACGGTTCAGCTGCGACAGCGCGATCACCGGCACCTGCAGCTCTTTCGCCATCAGCTTCAAGGCACGCGAGAACTCCGACACCTCTTGCTGACGGCTCTCGACCCGCTTGCCCGACGTCATCAGCTGCAGGTAGTCGATC
The DNA here is from genome assembly GCF_014841655.1 of Frigoribacterium sp. CFBP 8759. Lineage (NCBI taxonomy): Bacteria > Bacillati > Actinomycetota > Actinomycetes > Micrococcales > Microbacteriaceae > Frigoribacterium > Frigoribacterium sp. CFBP 8759. The sequence goes on along the minus strand of NZ_JACYUH010000006.1, from coordinate 7,895 downwards.
ACCACGAGCTTCAGGTTGTGCTGCTGCTTCAGGCGACGGCACTTCGCCCGGATCTCGACCAACGTCATGTTGGGCGAGTCGTCGATGAAGAGCGGCGCGTCGTTGATCCGGCCGCGCACCTGCGCGATGTTCGTCCAGTCCCGCGCGTCGACCGTTCCTTTGCGCATGTTCTGCAGCGGCACGCTCGACTCGGCCGACATCAGACGCATCGCGATCTCGCTGCGCCCCATCTCGAGTGAGAAGAACACCGACGCCTGCCCGTGCTTGATCGACGCCGCCCGCGCCAGGTCGAGGGCCAACGTCGACTTACCCAGCGCCGGTCGCGCCGCCACGATGATGAGCTGACCCGGGTGGAACCCGTTCGTCAGCGCGTCGAGCTGCGCGAACCCCGTCGGCACGCCCGTCATCTGACCGTCGCGACCCTTGGCCGCCTCGATCTCGTCGATCGCGACCGTCACCGCCTCGTTCAACGGCACGTAGTCCTCGGTCTGGACGCCACCGGCCACGTTGTAGACCTCGGCCTGCGCGTTGTTGACCAGGTCGACGACCTCGCCCTCGCTCGCGTACCCCATCTGCACGATGCGCGTGCCGGCCTCGACCAGACGGCGCAGCACCGCCTTCTCGGCGACGATCGACGCGTAGTACCCCGCGTTCGCCGCGGTGGGCACGACGCCGGTGAGGGTGTGGAGGTACTCCGCTCCCCCGGCACGCGACAAGTCGGCGGACTTCATCAGCTCGTCGCTGACCGTGATGACGTCGGTGGGCTCGCCGTGCGAGTACAGCCCCAGGATCGCGTCGTAGATGACCTCGTGCTTGGGCACGTAGAAGTCCATGCCGCGGACCGTCTCGATGACGTCGGCCACGGCGTCCTTGCTGAGCAGCATGCCGCCGAGCGCGCTCTGCTCGGCGAGCAGGTCGTGCGGCGGGACGCGGTCCATGTTGACGGGGCCACCACGGTCGCGATCGCGGGCGTTCGACGCATCGGGAGCGAGACCGAGATGGGCGATCGACATGGGTCCTCCAGCGAGAATCGGGTGGGTGCGGGGCAGCACCGAAGACGCTCAAGGCAGTTGTACGACAGACCCCCGACATCCCCCTGCCGAACCGCCGTGACCCACCCCTGACGAGCGCGGGTACACCTTATGGACACCGAGTTCTCCACAGCAAATGCACCTGTGGATAACTCTGGGGAGAACAGGTGAGCAACGCCGGACAACCCTGGGGAGAACTGTGGATCACGCTGTGGACAACGAGATACTTCAGTTCGCTTACCCGGCTTTGATCAGGGGTTTCTCGATTCCACAGACGTGTGGAGAAAATTGTCTAAACCGGGGGTTGAGACATCCGATTTGACTTCTGCCTGTGCACAAGGGATTTGACTTTCGGCCCATTCGACCGATACCGACGCAGCCTGCGTTCAGCTTCTCGTAACCCCCGAAGGGGGGCCTGCGAAGAGCCTGGTCAGGACGGTATCGGGGACCGGCACCGCGCCTCCTGGGCTCGATCACGGCCGGTGAGAGGGCGGCCGGGAGGTCGCACCACGCGCGGGTCGGCCCGGAAGCCGAAGAACCCCGTTTCCGAAGAAGAACCACCAGGGATCGGGGTTCGTCTTCGTAAACGGGGTTCGAGGGGGGAGCAGGTGCCTCAGAAGGGGACGCCGCAGCGCAGCACGACGTTGGCGTACGGGGTCGCCTCGCCCGTCCGGACGAGGAGGCGCGCTCCACCCGACAGCCGCTTGAGCTCGTCGTGCGAGACGTAGGCGACGTCGTCGAACCGGGACGTGATCTGCGCACCCGCGGGGGAGTCGTGGCTCTCGTCCGCGGCCGTGCAGGCCTCGAAGACCACGTCGGCGGTGAGGGCGTCCAGCACGTCGGCGAAGGCCGGCAGGCCGTGGACGACGGCGAGGTCGACCACGGGGACTCCGGCAGGCAGGGGGAGTCCGCAGTCGGCGACGACCACGAGGTCGCCGTGGCCGAGTCCGCTCACCGCGTGGTTCAGCTGGGCGTTGAGCAGGCCACCCCGCTTCACGAGGTCACTCCGTCCGCTGAGTCGGCATCCGCCGACCCCTCCGTCGGGGCGGCAGCCGCCGCAGGCAGCTCGTCATCGAGCGTCGGGTACGACGCCTGCGTGCCGACGCCCGTCACCGAGAACGCCCCGACGCGCACGGCGTCCCGAGCGGCCTCGAGGAGCGACGCACCAGCGGCCAGTCCGGCGGCGAGGGCGCCGACGAAGGCGTCCCCGGCTCCGGAGGAGTCGACGGCCGCGACGCGAGGCGAGGCCACCAGCACGGTGCCCGACGCGTCGGAGACGATCGCGCCGGCGGCACCGCGGGTCATGACGACCGAGGTGACTCCCTGAGCGCGCAGGGAGGCGACGACCGACTCGTCGTCGACCCGCGCCTCCTCGTCCGACGCCGAGGCAGAACCAGAACCAGCCCACGCGGCCAGCAGCAGCCGACCCTCGTGCTCGTTGACGACCAACGGATCCGCGGCCTTCACCACGTCCGCCGGCACGTCGATCACCGGGGCGAGGTTGAACACCACGCGCCCTCCGGCGTGCTGCACGGCGGCGGCGATGCCGTCCACGGGGATCTCTCCCTGCAGGACGACCACCGCGGCATCGGCCAGCGCGCCTACGTGCCCGCCGACGAACGACGCCGAGACGGCACCGTTCGCCCCGGGGACGACGACGATCGTGTTCTCGCTGTCGGCTCCGACGCTGACGATCGCCAGGCCGGTGGGCCCGGGGACGGTGTCGACGCCGCTGACGTCGACACCGCTCGAGCGGAGGTGGGGCAGGGCGTCGTCGGCCCGTCCGTCGTCGCCGACCGCACCGATCATCACGGTGCGGGCGCCGCGGCGGGCGGCGGCGACGGCCTGGTTCGCGCCCTTGCCGCCGGGGGAGAGGGTCATCGACGAGCCGATGAGCGTCTCGCCGGGCAGGGGCAGGCGGTCGACGGTCACGACCTGGTCGACGTTGATCGACCCGACCACGACGACCGTGCCGGCCGAACCGGCCGGAACCGGACCATCCGCGCCGACCGCACCCGCGCCTCCTGCAGTCCCGACGACGCCTGGACCGCTCACATCAGGACCACTCATTCGGTGAAGTCACCCACGTTCTCCTTCGTGACGGTGATGACCTCGACGGCCTGGTCCGAGGGGCCCTCGTCGCCGCTGCCACCGTTGACGGCCTTGACGGCCTGGTCGACCGCGAGGGCGCCGAGCTCGGCGGGCTGCTGCGCGATCGTGCTCGAGAGCGTACCGGCCTCGATGGCCTTGAGGCCGTCCTCGGTGCCGTCGAACGCTGCCACCTGGACGTCGGTGCCGGCGCGCGAGCCGAGCGCCTGGATCGCTCCGAGGCCCATCTCGTCGTTCTCGGCGAAGACGCCCACGGCGTTCGGGTGCGCCTGCAGCAGGTTGGTGGTCACGTCGAGCGCGGTGGCGCGGTCGAAGTTCGCGGTCTGCTGCGCGACGACGGTGATGTTCGGGAACGCGGCGATGCCCTTTGTGAAGCCCTCACCGCGGTCGCGGCTGGCCGAGGTGCCCGCGACGCCCTGGAGCACGATGACCTCGCCCTTCTCGCCGATCGCCTCGGCGAGGGCCTTGGCGGCCTGCTCGCCACCGGCGACGTTGTCGCTCGCCACGAACGAGGCGACGTCGGCACCGTTCACCGCGCGGTCGACGGCGACGATGGGCACGTCGGCCTCGTTGAGCGCTTTGGCGGCAGGGCCCGCGGCGTCGCTGTCGACGGCGTTCAGGATGACGGCGTCGGCGGTCGAGGCCGCGGTCGCCAGCTGGTTGGCCTGGGTGGCCGAGTCGTTCTGGGCGTCGACGATCTCGAGGTCGACGTTCTGCTTCTTCGCCTCGGCGGTGGCGCCGTCGCGCAGCTCGACGAAGAACGGGTTGTTCAGGGTGCTGAGCGACAGGACCACCGTGGGGCGGTCCGCCTCTCCGGCGGGGGTGCGGTTGCAGCCGGCGGTGCCGGTCGCGACCAGGGCGGCGATCGCCGTGACGGTGGCGGCCTTGCGGAACGAGGTCAACTTCATCGTGTGTCCTTCGGGTTGGGTTGGGTGGAGGGATTCAGCTGCTGCGCGTCTTGCGCCGCAGCACGTCGACGCCCACGGCGAGGGCGATGACGAGGCCGATGACGACCTGCTGCCAGAACGACGTGACGTTCAGCAGGTTCAGGCCGTTGCGGATGACGACGAGCACGAGGGCGCCGATGATGGTGCCCGAGATGCGGCCGACGCCGCCGGCCAGGCTGGCGCCGCCGATGACGACCGCGGCGATGGCGTCGAGCTCGTAGCCCGAGGCCGCCTGCGGCTGGGCCGAGTCGAGGCGTCCGGCGAGCAGGAGACCGGCGAGGGCCGCGAACAGCCCGGCCAGGCCGAAGACGGTGACGACGATGCGCTTGACCGGCAGGCCCGAGAGGCGCGCGGCCTCGGCGTTGCCGCCGACGGCGTACATCGAGCGGCCGATGACGGTGCGGTTGAGGATGAACGACGCGACGATCGCGGCCAGCACGAGCACGATGATCGGCACGGGCACCGGGCCGATGTTGCCTCCGAGGAACGACACGGCCGGGGGAGTCGCGATCGGGCGACCGTCCGACACGACGAGGGTCAGGCCGCGCGCCACGCTGAGCATGGCGAGCGTCGCGATGAACGACGGCAGCTTGCCGTACGCGCTGGCGAACCCGTTGACCAGGCCGGCCACGAGGCCCGTGCCGAGCCCGAGGGCGAGCGCCAGGCCGCCGGGCAGCCCCGCCGTGGCGAAGAACCAGCCCGAGACCATCGCCGACAGCGCGGCGACCGAGCCGACCGAGAGGTCGATGCCGCCCGCGACAATGACGAAGGTCATGCCGAACGCCAGCACGGCGACGGTCGACACCTGGATGCCGATGTTCAGCAGGTTGCGGCCGGTCAGGAAGTCCGGCGTCGCGATGAAGAGGGCCAGGCACAGCACGACGAGCCCGACGAGGGCCCCGTTCGCGGCCAGGAAGGTCTTGATGTCGAAGGAGCGTCGCTGCGCCTTCACGGTGGTGGTGGTCATGGGTGTCGTCCTCGGGTCCGTGCTTCTCGGGTCAGTTCGTCGGGGGGACGTCGCGTGCCGCGAGCGTCATCAGCGTGTCCTGGGTGGCGTCGGCCGCGGCGACCTCGCCGGCGACGACTCCGTCGCGCATCACGAGGATGCGGTCGCTCATGCCCATCACCTCGGGCAGTTCGCTGCTGACCATCACGACCGCGCCTCCTGCGTCGGTGATGCGGTTCACCAGCTCGTAGATCTCGACCTTCGCGCCGACGTCGACGCCGCGGGTCGGCTCGTCGAGCAGCAGCACGGTCGAGCCGGCGATGATCCAGCGGCCGAACACGGCCTTCTGCTGGTTGCCGCCGGACAGCGAGCCGATCTCCTGGTCGATGTCGCGCATGCGGATGCGCAGGGTCGAGGCGACCTCGTCGGCCTTCGCGCGCTGGCCGGCGAAGTCGACCAGGCCGGCCTTCGCGCTGCTCGCGAGCGTCGCGTAGCCGAGGTTGTCGTTGACGGAGGCGCCCAGCACGAGCCCCTGCGCCTTGCGGTCCTCGGGCACGTGGCCGACGCCCGCGGCGATGGCCCCGGCGACGTCGCCCTTCTTGAGGCGCTTGCCGCGCACGGTCACGCTGCCGGAGTCGTACTTGTCGACCCCCGCGATCGCGCGGACGACCTCGGTGCGACCGGCACCGACGAGCCCGGCGATGCCGAGCACCTCGCCCGCCCGCACCTCGAACGAGACGTCGCGGAAGACCGACCCCGTCAGGCGCCGCACCTCGAGGACGACGGGGGAGTCGCTCTCGCTGCCGGGGGTGCGCGGGTACTGGTGGGCGATGTCGCGACCGACCATAAGGCGGACGAGCTCGTCCTCGCCGGTCGACGCGGGCACCTCGGCGACGAACGCACCGTCGCGCAGGACGGCCACGGTGTCGCCGATCTCGGCGATCTCGTCGAGGTGGTGGCTGATGAACAGCATGCCGACGCCGCGGGCGCGCAGCTGCTCGACGACGCGGAACAGGATCTCGGTCTCGTGTCGGGTCAGCGCCGCGGTCGGCTCGTCGAGGATCAGGATGCGCGCGTCGATGCTCAGCGCCTTGGCGATCTCGACCAGCTGCTGGCGGGCGATGCCGAGCTCGCCGACCTTCTGGTCGACGTCGACGTCGAGCCCGATCAGGTCGAGGGCCGCGCGGGCGCGCTTCTTCAGCTCGCGACGGTCGACCAGGCCGAACCGGGTCGGGAACCGCCCCATCATCACGTTCTCGGCGACGCTGAGCGACGCGACGAGGTTGAGCTCTTGGTGGATCGTCGCGATGCCGAGCTTCTCGGCGGCGTGCGTGTTCGGCAGGTGGACGGCCTCGCCGTCGACCAGCACACGGCCGGCGTCGGGCTGGTACACGCCCGACATCATCTTGATCAAGGTCGACTTGCCGGCGCCGTTCTCACCGAGCAGCACCTGCACCCGGCCGGGCCGGACGTGCACGGTGACGTCGTCGATGACCCGCACGGGGCCGAACGACTTGCTGACGTTCTCGAGCGTGAGCAGGGGGCGATCGTCGTCGATCGAATGGGGCATGGGTCAGTTCCTGCCGAGGGGTCGGGGTGGGGTGGGGTCGGTCGGGTCTGTGGGGTCCGTCGGGGACGAGGAGGCGCGGGTCGTCGACTCGCGGACGATCAGTTCGCTGGGCAGCACGACCGAGTCGGGCGTGCGCCCGTCGATGACCTCGTGCAGCAGGTGGACGGCGATGCGGCCCATCTCCTCGACGCTGTGCGCGATGACGGTGAGGGCCGGGTCGAGCAGCGAGAACCACTCGATGTCGTCGAACGCGACGACCGAGACGTCGGTGCCCATGCGCATGCCGAGCCGGTTGAGCATGGCGATGGCGCCGACGGCCATGAGGCTGTCGGCCGCGAGCAGGGCGGTCGGCGGCTCGTCGAGCTCGAACAGGGCGTGCACGGCGGCCGAGCCACTGGCGGACTGGAAGTCGCCGACGTAGACCAGGTCGGGGTCGGTGCTGAGGCCGAGTTCGGCGGCCGCTGCGGTCCAGGCCTCGAGTCGCTCGCGCCCGGTGGAGACGCTCTGCGGGCCCGCGACGTACCCGACGCGCTCGTGACCGAGGTCGACGAGGTGCTGCACGGCGGCCCGGATGCCGGGGACGCTGTCGGTCGTCACGCTCGGCACGTCGACGCCGGGGATCGTGCGGTCGACGAACACCGTCGGCACCTCACGGGCGAGCAGCGAGTCGATGCTGGCGGAGTCGGTGCCCTGCGGGGCGACGATGACGCCGTCGACGCGGCGCGAGATGAGGGTGTCGAGGTAGCGGTCCTGCTGCTCGCGGTTCTCGTTGGCGTTGCCGAGGAGGGTGACGTAGCCGAGCTCGAGCAGCGACTGCTCGATGGTGTGGGCGAGGTCGGCGAAGAACGGGTTGCGGACGTCGGACACGAGCAGGCCGACCGTGTCGGAGCGGGTCGAGCGCAGCGCACGGGCCTGGGCGTTCGGCCGGAAGTCGAGCTCGCGCACGGCCCGTTCGACCTGGGCCCGGGACTCGGCGGAGGTGGCCGGGTTGCCCGACAGCACGCGCGAGGCCGTCGCCGCCGAGACGCCGGCGCGCTGCGCCACGTCCCTGATCGTCACGGTGTTCATCGGGCTCTACCTCGTCGTAGTGGTGTGGGTCGCAGGGTGTGCGCCCGGCGTGGAATCGATTCCATGGAACCGATTCCACGACAGTAGACGAGCCGCACCCTCCTGTCAACGCGAGCCCACGCCGACCTGTGATGCCTGCCGCTGCACCTGGTTTCGAACCGAACACCCGGTTGCAACCGGGTGCATCGTTCGAAACCGGGTGCATCGCGACACAGCCCCCCCCC
>NZ_JACYUH010000005.1:0-135812 GCF_014841655.1 Frigoribacterium sp. CFBP 8759 | reverse complement strand
CCGCCTCGCCCGCATCGCCGCCGATGAAGCCGCCACCGCGCACGAAGCCCGCGAGGCCGAAGCCGTCGCGGCCCACACGGCCGCGGCAGCCGCGGCCCCGACTGCCGGCACCAGCAGCGACACCCCGACGACGGATACCGCAGGAGGCGCGACCACGTCCCCGAAGGACGCCTCCGCCGATGTCGGGGGCGCCTCCTAGGCTGACGGCATGGCTCGCACCACCACTCCCCCGTTCCGCTGCACCGAGTGCGGGTGGACGTCGCTCAAGTGGGCCGGGCGCTGCGGCGAGTGCCAGAAGTGGGGCACCGTCGTCGACGTCACCTCGGCCCTCGTCAGCGCCCGCGGCACCGCCTCGGTCCGCGTCGAAGGCGACCGCGTCGCACGACCCATCACCCAGGTCGAAGCCAACAGCGTCGCCTACTGGCCCAGCGGCATCGCGGAGTTCGACCGCGTCCTCGGCGGAGGCATCGTCCCCGGCGCCGCCATCCTGCTCAGCGGCGAACCCGGCGTCGGCAAGTCGACCCTGCTGCTCGAGGTCGCCTCCCGCGCCGCCGCCACCGGCGCCCGCGTCCTCTACGTCACCGCCGAAGAGAGCGCCTCGCAGGTCCGCCTCCGCGCCCAACGCACCGGCGCCATGCACGACAACCTCTTCCTCGCCGCCGAGGTCGACCTCTCGGTCATCCTCGGCCAGATCGACCAGGTCGACCCCCAACTCGTCATCGTCGACTCGGTGCAGACCGTCTCCTCGTCCACCATCGACGGCATCGCCGGCGGCACCTCGCAGGTGCGCGAAGTCGCCTCGACCCTCATCCGCGTCAGCAAAGACCGCAACCTGCCCGTCCTGCTCGTCGGCCACGTCACCAAGGACGGCACCATCGCCGGCCCCCGCCTGCTCGAACACCTCGTCGACGTCGTCTGCCAGTTCGAAGGCGACCGGCAGACCGCGCTCCGCTTCATCCGCGCCCACAAGAACCGCTTCGGCCCCACCGACGAGGTCGGCTGCTTCGAGATGACCGGCGACGGCATCGCCGAGGTCGCCGACCCCAGCGGCCTCTTCATGTCCCGCAACGGCACCCCCGTCAGCGGCACCTGCATCACCGTCGCCATGGAAGGCCGCCGGGCCCTGCCCGTCGAGGTCCAGGCGCTCATCGTCGCCAGCTCGACACCCCAACCCCGCCGCGTCGTCAACGGCGTCGACTCCTCCCGCGTCGCCATGCTGCTCGCCGTGCTCGAACGCCGCGCCGGCATCCGCCTCGGCGACGCCGACGTCTACGTCAGCACCGTCGGCGGCATCAAGATCACCGAACCCGGCGCCGACCTCGCCATCGCCCTCGCCCTCGCCAGCGCCAGCCGCGAGAAACCCTTCCCCCAGACCATGGCCGCCGTCGGCGAGATCAGCCTCGCCGGCGAGATCCGCCCCGTGTCCTCCCCCAAACAACGCGCCTCCGAAGCACGACGCCTCGGCTTCACCCAGCTCGTCGACGCCGAATCGGGCAACCTGCGCGAAGCGCTCCGCCGGGCATTCAGCGCCGCAGGCTCCGAACGCGACCGCGAGCTCGACCGGGCCTTCTGAGCCGACCCGACCCGCGCCTCCTTACCCGAGACACCCGCGTCTCTCGGCCCCACCCGCGCCTCGTGACCCGAGGCCGACTCGGGTGTGCTGACGCGTCCCGTGATTCCTGACCCGGGCCACGGGCCGGGCCGGGGCCGGCCCGGCCGGCGGACGTACGGTCCGCACGTCCGACACCGGGTGCGAGTGGGCAGAAGGTGCTGCTCCCACCAACCCGACGAGCACCTTCTGCCCACTCGACGGCCGCGACGCCTGCACACCTGCACGCCCGCACACGAGCACCAGCCCGTCGAGTGGTCCCGAACCGTCCTTCCGACGCACCCGACGGACGATCTCCGACCACTCGACCCGCGCCTCCGGAACCAGAGCCGCACCCACCGGCCCGGCCCGCACGAGATGAGGGCCCGAGTGGGCAGAAGATGCTCCTCCGCCGCACACGAGCAGCATCTTCTGCCCACTCGGCCCCACGTCCCGACCACCCGAGCACCCGAGCACCCGCCCCCACCCGACATCTCCCGCAGCGGGGTACACCCGGGTCGGCGGCCTCACCAGGCACCTGCACCCCGCTCCACGCGGATTCTCAGCCCACACGCCGTGGTGGTCCCGGCCAACCCCCTGACCGGCCCTTAACCTGTGCCCATGTCGACGTTCAAGAACCCGGTCGGGCCGCAACCGCCCTCGGTCTACTGGCGTCGTCGCGCGGTGCTCGCGCTCGGTCTTATCGCGGTCGTGGTCATCATCGTGTTGATCGTCGTCCGCCCCGGGTCCGGCTCGGCAGAACCCGGTGCCGCCGCGACGACCTCCGCGCCCCCGGCCGACACCGCCCCCAGCGAACCGGCCCCCACCGAGACCGCCCCCGCGGCCGACGCCACCGCCGACCCGGCCGACACCTCGACCGAGGGCGCCTCCGACGCCCCGGCCTGCTCGACCCGCAGCATCGAGCTGAAGCCCGTCACCGACAAGACGAGCTACGCCGCCACCGAGCTGCCGCAGATCTCGATGTCGATCACCAACTCGGGCCGCTCCGACTGCTCGATCGACCTCGGCTCGGCCCAGCAGACCCTCGTCATCTCGAGCGGCGAAGAGCAGTACTGGTCGTCGAAGGACTGCCAGGTCAACGGCACCAACCAGGTCGTCACGCTCACCGCCGGCCAGACCCTCAGCACTCCCCCCATCGCCTGGGACCGCACGCGCTCCTCCGCCGACACCTGCGAGTCGACCTCGCGCGAACCCGTCACCGCCGGCGGCGCGACCTACCGCCTCGCCGTCTCGGTCGGCGACATCACCTCCGCCGACACCGCCCAGATGATCCTGAACTGACAGTGACCCACCCGTGAACGCAGCCACCCCCTCCTCCGAGCCCGTCGACCCCCGCGAGCCCGTCGACCCGGACGACCGCAACGGCACCTTCCGCTCCGAGTCGCTCGAGCTGGCCCTCGCCGCCCAGGACGCCGCCGCCGTCGCCTTCGCCCTGCGGCACGACGTGGTCGTCGTCCCGAAGCTCGTCCTGCCGAGCGACGCGAGCGCCACGAGCGCCACCGCCGACGCCGCACCCTCCACCGGCGGCCCCGACGACGGAGCCCTCCCCGACGAAGGCGACCAGGTCCGCGTCTTCGGCCGCGAGAACACCGACAAGCGCATCCTGCTGCTCTTCTCGTCGGACGACACCTACGCCGCGATGGTCCCCGACGACCCGAACCGCCAGGTCATGCTCTACGACGCGCTCTCGTTGCGCGCCTTCCTCGAGGCCCACCTCGACGTCATCGAGCAGGTCTTCTTCGACATCGCCGGCCCGCACACCATGGCCGCCAACCCGGAAGACCTCCTCAAGGCCCTCGGCTAGCGAGAAGCCCGCGAGCCCAGGAGGCGCGGGTCGAGTGGTCCCGAATCGTCCTTCCCAGCGCGTCGAGGGACGATTCGGCACCACTCGACCGGCCACGGTGATCGTGGGCTCGGGCTACGACGACTACAGCGCGGGCAGCGCCTTCAGCATCCGCGAGTTGCCGAGCGTGTTCGGCTTCACCCGCGCCAGGTCGAGGAACTCCGCCACACCTTCGTCGGTCGAGCGCACGAGCTCGCCGTAGACGTCCGGCGGCACGAGTCCCTCGTCACCGACGTTGAGGTAGCCGTGCTTCTCGAAGAAGTCGACCTCGAACGTCAGGCAGAACAGTCGGCCGATCTCGAGCCGACGGGCCGCCCCTTCGAGCGACTCGAGGAGGCGGTGGCCGACCCCCTTGCGAATCCATGCGGCGTCGAGGGCGAGCGTGCGCACCTCGGCCAGGTCGTCCCACATGACGTGCAGCGCGCCGCAGCCGATCGGCACCCCGTCGGGCCCGACGGCGATCTGGAACTCCTGGACGTCGCCGTACAACGTCACGAGATCCTTGCCGAGCAGGATGCGCTTCTGCACGAACGGCTCGCACAGTCGCTGGATGTGCGGCACGTCGCTCACGACCGCGTTCCGCACCGTGATGCCGTGCCGGTCGGCACCCCCGAGCGCGTCGGCACCGCCGAGTCCGTCGGCACCGCCGAGTCCGTCGGCACCGCCGAGTCCGTCGGCACCGCCGAGTCCGTCGGCACCGGTGGGCGCGTCTGCCGCGTCTGACATGGGACTCCCTCGAAGACCACGACCCGAGGAGGCGCGGGCCGCCGCCCAGCCTAGCGACGCGTTCGCGACCCGGCCCCGGGTACGCCGAAGGGCGGCCTCCACAGTGGAAGACCGCCCCGGGCGTCGAAGGCGACCCGCGCCTCCTTCGGTAGTGCTGTCGTGCCGGTGTTGCCGTCGCGCCTAGCTCTCGAGCTCGGGGGCGTCGCCCACGAGGACCTCTTCGCGACCCGGCTGACGCGAGGTGGCGAAGGTGAACTCTCCGTCGACGAAGTCGACCTGGACGTGGTCGCCCGCGTTGAGCTCACCCTGCAGGATGCGCTCGGACAGGCGGTCCTCGACCTCGTGCTGGATCGCACGACGCAGCGGCCGGGCACCGAGCGACGGGTCGAACCCGATCTCGATGAGACGCTCCTTCGCGGACTGCGAGAGCACGGCCGTCATGTCGCGGTCGAGCAGACGGTCGGACAGGCGCTTGACGAACAGGTCGACGATCTGCAGAAGCTCTTCTTGGTTGAGCTGCGGGAACACGATCGTCTCGTCGACGCGGTTCAGGAACTCGGGCTTGAAGTGCTTCTTGAGCTCTTCGGTGACCTTCGAACGCATGCGCTCGTAGGAGGTCGCCGTGTCGCCCTCGATCTGGAAGCCGACGGGGCCGCCGGTGATGTCCTTCGTGCCGAGGTTGGTCGTCATGATGATGACCGTGTTCTTGAAGTCGACGACACGACCCTGACCGTCGGTGAGACGACCCTCTTCGAGCACCTGCAACAGCGAGTTGAAGATGTCGGGGTGGGCCTTCTCGATCTCGTCGAACAGCACCACGGAGAACGGCTTGCGGCGGACCTTCTCGGTCAGCTGCCCGCCCTCTTCGAAGCCGACGAACCCGGGAGGGGCACCGAACAGACGCGAGACGGTGTGCTTCTCGCCGTACTCGGACATGTCGAGCGAGATCAGCGCGCCCTCGTCGTCGAACAGGAACTCGGCGAGCGCCTTGGCCAGCTCGGTCTTGCCGACACCGGTGGGCCCGGCGAAGATGAACGACCCGGAGGGACGCTTGGGGTCCTTCAGGCCGGCACGCGTGCGGCGGATGGTCTTCGAGAGGGCCGCGATGGCCTGCTCTTGTCCGATGACGCGCTGGTGCAGGGCCTTCTCCATGAAGACGAGGCGCGAGGTCTCTTCTTCGGTGAGCTTGAAGACCGGGATGCCCGTGGCCTGGGCCAGGACCTCGGCGATGATGCCCTCGTCGACGGTTCCGCCGGCTCCGGCCTCGCCCGAACGCCACGTCTTCTCGAGACGGAGGCGCTCACCGAGCAGCTTCTTCTCCTCGTCGCGCAGCGAGGCGGCCTTCTCGAAGTCCTGGTCCTCGATCGCGCCCTCTTTCTGGCCGCGGACGCCGGCGATGCGCTCGTCGAACTCGCGCAGCTCGGGCGGTGCGGACAGGATCGACAGACGCAGGCGGGCGCCGGCCTCGTCGATCAGGTCGATGGCCTTGTCGGGCAGGAAGCGGTCGCTGACGTAGCGGTCGGCGAGGTTCGCCGCCGCGACGATGGCGCCGTCGGTGATGGACACCTTGTGGAAGGCCTCGTACTTGTCGCGCAGCCCCTTGAGGATGTTGATCGCGTGGGGCAGCGAGGGCTCGTTGACCTGCACGGGCTGGAAGCGGCGCTCGAGGGCGGCGTCCTTCTCGAAGTGCTTGCGGTACTCGTCGAGCGTGGTCGCACCGATCGTCTGCAGCTCGCCACGGGCGAGCAGCGGCTTGAGGATCGACGCGGCGTCGATGGCACCCTCGGCGGCACCCGCACCCACGAGGGTGTGGATCTCGTCGATGAAGACGATGATGTCGCCGCGCGTGCGGATCTCTTTCGTGACCTTCTTCAGGCGCTCCTCGAAGTCACCGCGGTAGCGGCTGCCGGCGATGAGCGAACCGAGGTCGAGCGAGTAGAGCTGCTTGTCCTTCAGCGTCTCGGGGACCTCGCCCTTGACGATCGCCTGGGCCAGGCCCTCGACGACGGCGGTCTTGCCGACGCCGGGCTCACCGATCAGGACGGGGTTGTTCTTCGAGCGACGGGAGAGGATCTGCATGACCCGCTCCATCTCTTTCTCGCGCCCGATGACCGGGTCGAGCTTGTTGTCGCGCGCGGCCTGCGTCAGGTTGCGACCGAACTGGTCGAGCACCTGGCTGCCGCCCTGCGCGCCCTGGGTCTGTTCGCCGCCCACGGCCACCGCCTCTTTCCCCTGGTAGCCGGAGAGGAGCTGGATGACCTGCTGGCGGACCCGGTTGAGGTCGGCGCCGAGCTTCACGAGCACCTGGGCGGCGACTCCTTCACCCTCGCGGATGAGGCCGAGCAGGATGTGCTCGGTGCCGATGTAGTTGTGGCCGAGCTGCAGCGCCTCGCGCAGGCTCAGCTCGAGGACCTTCTTCGCACGAGGCGTGAAGGGGATGTGGCCGGTCGGCTGCTGCTGGCCCTGGCCGATGATGTCTTGCACCTGCTCGCGCACGGCGTCGAGCGAGATGCCCAGCGACTCGAGGGCCTTGGCGGCGACGCCTTCGCCCTCGTGGATCAGACCGAGCAGGATGTGCTCGGTGCCGATGTAGTTGTGGTTCAGCATCTTCGCCTCTTCTTGGGCGAGGACGACGACGCGACGGGCACGGTCGGTGAATCTCTCGAACATCTTCTTTGCTCCCTAGGTGGCGGGGTGGTTGTCGCCACCGAATGTGCATCTGGCGCCCGCAGGGTTCGGCACCGGTTTACAGAGAGAGTAACCAGGCCCCGCGGCTTAATCTGCCCCTGTTCGCTGGGGGCATAGAGCAGTGCGCAGGCGGGCTGACGGGGCGCGCTGACAGGGGTGGCGGCTAGCCTCGCGTCCATGGGCAAGTTCACGGTCGGCCTCGTTCCGCACCCCACGAAGTCGGTGCTCGACAGCGTCGAGATCATCCGCGGCTGGACGACCCGCTCACAGGCTCACCTGGTCGCCATGACCTCCGACGCGGCACGGGTCGGCGACGGCGTCGAGCTGGTCGACGAGCGCACCTTCCGCGAGCGCGTCACCGTCGTGGTGGCCCTCGGCGGCGACGGCACGATGCTCGGCGCCATGCGGCTCGTCGCCGAGCGTCCCGTGCCCGTGCTGGGCGTCAACTACGGCAACGTGGGCTTCCTGGTCGAGGTCGAGCCGCACGAACTGCCCGAGGCGCTCGACCGCGTCGGCCAGAAGCAGTTCTCGCTCGAGGCGCACCACGCCCTCGAGGTCACGCACTCGGCATCCGGCTTCGAGAACACCTACCTGGCCTTCAACGACGTCTCGGTGGCCCGCCGTCCGGGTGAGGGCGTGGTCTCGGCCGACCTCGTCCTCGACGAGACGCCCTACGGCTACTACAAGGCCGACGCGATCGTCGCGGCGACCCCCGCCGGGTCGACCGCCTACAACTACGCCGCGGGCGGGCCGATCCTGTCCCCCGCGATCGCGGCCGTCGTGGTCACCCCGGTGGCGCCGATGTCGGGCATCGACCGCTCGGTCGTCCTCGGCCCGCGAGAGAAGTTGCGCTTCGAGATCGGCGACGGCACGCACTCGGCCGCGCTCGAGGTCGACGGGCGCGTGGTCGCCGACGTCAGCGAGGGCTGCGTCATCAGGCTCGTGCTGCGGCGCGACGCCGGCCAGGTCATCCGACTCGACGCCGACCGACACGGTCGCAAGGGCCGCCTGAAGCTCAGCCTGCTCGACCTGCCGTTGCGTGAGGACCAGCTGCTCGAGCTCGTTCCCACCGACGTCCGGGCCCGCTTCCGCGAGCGAGCCGAACGCGCCGGCGGCCTCGCCGGCGTCGCCCACGACGACGACACCGCCGTCACCGGCATCAGCCCCCTGCACTGACGCGGCCGCCGCCCGGGGGCATCAGCCCCGGGCGCCGACGCACTCACCTTGAGGAGGCGCGGTGCGCGATGATCGCGCGCCGCGCCTCCTGCGCTCTGCCGCCGTCGTGCGGCCCGGGGCAGTCGTCACGAACGCGGGCGGGTTCGGCCCGGCCCCGGCCTAGTACACCTCGCCCAGCGCCTCGGCGAAGACCTGCTCGGGGTCGCGGACGAACCCGCGCCGGGCGAACCAGGAGCAGACGTTGCGGCAGTCGCGTTCGAGCAGCTCGACGCCGGTCGGGTTGCTCGCGACGTCGACCAGCTGGGGCACGTCGATGGCGACCACGCGCCCGTCGTGCACGAGCAGGTTGTACGGCGAGAGGTCCCCGTGTGCGAAGCCGGCCCGAGCGAAGCCGATCACGATCTCGTGCACCTGCTCGAACAACGGCCAGAGGGTGGCGCCGTCGTCCTTGACCTGGGCGAGGCGTGGGGCGGCTTCGACCCCGTGCCCGATGAACTCCATCAGGATCTCGGTGCCGCTGATCTGCACCGGGTACGGCACGGCGACGCCGAGGGAGTGCATGCGGCAGAGCGCGTCGAACTCGGCCGCGGCCCAGAGCCCGGCCTGCACGCGGCGGCCGTGCGCCGAGCCGCGAGCCATCGCCCGGCCGTCGCGGGTGTTGCGGACCCGTCGGCCCTCCCGGTACTCCGACGAACGGTGGAAGTCGCTCTGCTCGGGCCCGCGGTACCGCTTCGCGGCCAGCAAGGAGGCGCGGGCTCCGTCACCGGCGCCCAGCACGACGTCCGTCGGCACGGCTCGGTCGATCAGGTGGACGTCGGCCTCCTTGCCGGTCTTGACGACGCCGAGCTCGGTGTCGATCGCGGCCGCGGAGGTGACGACCCAGGCGGGCCAGGGCCGGGGCCCGCGTTCGGTGGGGGTGGCGGCCGGCCAGGTGGACCAGCGCTGGTCGGCGTCGGAGTCGGGGTCGACGGTGGAGAAGGTGGGGACGACGAAATCGTCGGAGAAGGACAAGCGGTGCTCCAGGGGAGGCGTGAGACCGGCCCGGCGGGCGCGACGAGCGTCGCGCGGCTGTCGCTACGGGCGGAGGGTCTCGGGATGAGTGGGGTACGCGTGGCATGCGTTGACGGCAGTCATGCTCATCACCCCTCTCGTGGAGTCTCTCGTGGCCCGGCCACCTCGTGGCCCTGGTCCGCTCACGGTACCGCCCCGCGCCTCCCCTGTCGACGGTCGTTTCTCCCGATCCCTGCCGGTCGAGTGGGCAGAAGATGCTCTTCGGACGGAAACGAAGCGCATCTTCTGCCCACTCGGCCGAGTCACGACAGCAGGCGACGCACGCGGGCGACGAGTTCGTCGGCCCGTCGCCCGTGGAGATCGTCGTCCGTGCACCGGACGGTGCGCCAACCGGCATCGGCGAACCTCTCGCGGCGCAGGATGTCCTGTCGGAAGCGCCCGGGGTCGCGGCGGTGCTCGTCACCCTCGTACTCGACGGCCACCCCGCACCACGCGTACCGGAGGTCGGGCTTGCCGAGGTAGCGCCCACGGTCGTCGTACGTGCGCACGTTGATCTCGGGCTCCGGGAGTCCCGCCCGGGTCAGGAGCAGGCGGAGCTCGGTCTCCTTCGGCGACTCGACCCCGGGTCGGACGAGTGCGAAGGCCTCTCGGACACGGGCGACGCCACGCCGACCCCGGGCGTCGTGGAGCGCACGCTCGAGTTGCGCGACCGGTCGTTCCCGAGCAGCCACGTGGGGGGACCAGCAGCCGGCCAACGCATCTCCGGCCCGGACGAGGTCGGTGAGCGACAGCAGCGACCTGCACTCCACCCACGCCGTGACCGGCTCGTCGACCGGCAGACCGTCGACCCGCGACATCGGGGGCCGGTCGGACGGACCGAGTCCTGCACGACGGTCCGTCGGGTCGGCCCGGGAGGCGGCCGCCCCTGCCCGATGCGTGGCGACACCAGGCCGTCGCGGGCCACGCCCCTCGATCGAGGTGACGTGGAGTGGTTCTCTGCCGTCGCGGACCCACCACGGCACGGGAAGACCCCACAGGCCCAGAGCCGTCACCCGGGAGAAACGCCAGTCGTCGAGCATCACCGGAAGCAACGCCCGGGCACTCGCCAGCAGGGCGGTCTGCGGGTCGTGCGGGTCGTGCGGGTCGTCCGGGTCGTGCGGTTCGGAGCCCCGGCCGACGAGGCGCCGGACGCCGCGGTGCGGAGCCTCGAGGTCGGCACCCCGGAGACGCCCGACCCTGAGACCCGCACGGTGGGCCTCGTCGACGGCGAAGGGGCGATCGGCGAGCGGGAGGGGGACGACGATGCGCGGCACTCGTCGAGAGTGCCCGCCGGAACGCGACCCGCACCTCCTGATGTCGTCGCTTCGGGATCCGTGCGAGCGCGTCGCCTCTGGGGACCAGACGCCGCACGGCCCGAACGGGCAGAAGATGCTGCTCCCGACCCCGCGAAGGGCAAGATCTGCCCACTCGGCGGAAGAGGCCTCCGGCTGACGAGACCGATCGGCGACGAGTGGGCAGAAGATGCTGCTCGGCGAACCCCGAAGAGCATGTTCTGCCCACTCGCGGCTCCGAGGAGGCTCGGTGCGGGGCGCCACGGCACGGCACGAGACACGACGCGACCCCCGGGCACGATGAAGGGCCGCCGCCCGGGGTGACCCGGGCGACGGCCCTCGCGTGGTGCAGCGTGCGGCGTGACCGCATACGACCTACTGCAGGTAGAGCTGGAGGTCCTGGCTCACGGCCTTCGCGAACATGCGGAGGCGGGCACGGCTCTCGACGCGCGAGACGGCCTGGCGCGACGAGTGGACGCGCTTGGAGATCTCGTCGAGGGTCATCGGCTGGTCGTCGTCGAGGCCGAAGCGCATGCGGATGACGCGCGCCTCGTCTTCGGGCAACGTCGCCACGAGGGCGTGCATGTCGCGGTTGAGCAGCGAGCTCTCGGTGGCCTGCGTGGGCGACGGGGTCTCTTCGTCCTCGATGAAGTCGCCCAGTTCGCTGTCTTCGGCATCGCCGACGACGGTGTGGATCGACACCGGCTCGTGCGAACGGGACTTCAGCTCGATGAGGTCGGCGACGTCCATGGCGACTTCTTCGGCCACCTCGTCGACGGTGGGCGCACGGCCCAGGTCGACGGTCAGGTCACGCTCGGCCCGCGAGATGCGGTTGATGCGCTCGACCGTGTGCACCGGGATGCGGATGGCGCGCGCCTTGTCGGCGAGGCCGCGGGCGATGGCCTGACGGATCCACCACGTGGCGTAGGTCGAGAACTTGTAGCCCTGCGTGTAGTCGAACTTCTCGACGGCACGGACGAGGCCGAGGTTGCCCTCCTGGATGACGTCCATGAAGGGCAGGCCGCGCTGCGTGTAGCGCTTGGCGATGCTGACGACGAGGCGGAGGTTCGCGGTGATCATGCGGTCCTTCGCACGCTCGCCGTCGTGCTGCAGCCAGCGGAGGTCGCGGAGCATCTCGGCGTGGGCCTTGGTGCGGTTCTTCTTGACCGCGTCGGCGGCCTGCAGCTCTTTGAGCTTCTCGCCGGCGAACAGGCCGACCTCGATGCGGCGGGCGATCTCGGTCTCTTCCGCTGCGTCGAGCAGCGGCATGCGGCCGATGTGGCGGAGGTAGTCGCCGACCTGGTCGGTGGAGGCCCCTCGGACCTGCGACAGGACCTCGACCTCGGTGTCGTCGGTGGCTGTGGTGGTGTTGCGCGTGGTGACGGAAGTGGTCGTCATCGTTCTCTCCCTGCTCGAGTACTGACCTGGTGTCGCGTCGATTAGTTCGTGAAGCTCGTCGGCGTACTTCGAGTCTGGCGTGCGGGGGCGTGCGGAAAAAAGCTGGTGCAGGCCCTGACGGGACTACTCCGAGCGCACGTCCAGAGTTTCGACGTCGACGGGGTACGAAGGCGAACGACGTTTGACAGCAGCCCGGAACGGGTATAGGCGGTGGCTATCACGCCGGGGGTACACATTCCCAGGTCGCTCACCGGAAACTCGGCGGCCGATCTGTCGGGGTACGACGAACGGCACCGCGAGCCCAGGAGGCGCGGTGCCGTGACCTGAGGACGCCCGCGTCACCGGCGCGCCCGTCACCGGCGCACCCCTCGGCGACCCACCCGGTGGCGGGAGAGGCCGGACTAGACCGCGCGGCGGCCCGAGCGGTCGGACAGGTCCGACCGGTCGGACAGGCCCGAGGTGCCGGTAGCGCCGGCGCGGCCGGACAGCTCACGCGACTCGGCGCGCTCTTCCGCCTCGGCCCGGGCGCGCTCTTCGGCCTCGACCTTGGCGTAGGCGGCCCGCTCGGTGCGGTCGGAGCGCAGCAGTGCCCGGACGATGAACCAGAAGATGAGGCCCACGAGGATGGTGGGCGTCACGGAGAAGACGATGGCTCCGGCAAGGGACTCAGGCACCCGACCAGGGTACGTCGCCCTCCCGGGGAAAACCACGTGCACCTCTCGACGCCGAGACGACGGAGGCGCGGTGCCCGACCGGCACCGCGCCTCCTGCACCCGACGCGCGAGCGTCCGCACCCCCGCGCGAACGCGAGCGCGGGCGCGGGCGCTACTTGACCAGCGGGAAGAGGATCGTCTCGCGGATGCCGAGGCCCGTGATCGCCATCAGGAGGCGGTCGATGCCCATGCCCATGCCGCCGCTCGGCGGCATGCCGTGCTCGAGTGCGGTGAGGAAGTCGTCGTCGAGGCGCATGGCCTCGGCGTCGCCGCGGGCCGAGAGGGCGGCCTGCTCGACGAAGCGCTCGCGCTGGATCACCGGGTCGACCAGCTCGGAGTACGCGGTGGCGAGCTCGAAGCCGCGGACGTAGAGGTCCCACTTCTCGACGACGCCGGGCTTCGAGCGGTGCTGGCGGACGAGCGGGCTCGTGTCGACCGGGAAGTCGACCACGAAGGTCGGGCGGTCGAGCGACGGCTTGACGAAGTGCTCCCAGAGCTCTTCGACGAGCTTGCCGTGGGTCTCGTGCGGCACGACCAGGTCGACGGTGGCGGCGAGCGCCTGCAGGTCGGCGACGGTGGTCGACGGGGTGATGATCGGAGGCTGAGTGGGCTTGTCCCACGACTTCGCAACGGCCTCGCTGAGCGACTCGTACATCGGCACGCGGGCCCACTCGCCGCCGAGGTCGTACTCGGTGCCGTCGGCGAGGGTGACGAGGTGCGAGCCGGAGACGGCCATGGCGGCGTTCTGCACGAGCTCTTGCGTGAGGCGGGCCATCTGGTCGTAGTCGCCGTAGGCCTGGTACGCCTCGACCATCGCGAACTCGGGCGAGTGCGTCGAGTCGGCGCCCTCGTTGCGGAAGTTGCGGTTGATCTCGAAGACGCGGTCGATGCCGCCGACGACGGCCCTCTTGAGGAACAACTCGGGCGCGATGCGCAGGTACAGCTCGGTGTCGAAGGCGTTGCTGTGCGTCTGGAACGGTCGGGCCGCGGCGCCGCCGTGCATGGTCTGCAGCATGGGCGTCTCGACCTCGAGGTACTCGTACGAGTCGAAGGTGCGGCGCAGCGACGAGACCGCGGCGGCCCGGGCGCGGACGGTGGCGCGGGCCTGGTCGCGCACGATCAGGTCGAGGTAGCGCTGACGCACGCGCGTCTCCTCGCTGAGCTCGGAGTGCAGGTTCGGCAGCGGCAGGATCGCCTTGGCCGCGATCGACCACTCGCCGACCATGATCGACAGCTCGCCGCGACGGGACGAGATGACCTCGCCCTTCACGAAGACGTGGTCGCCCAGGTCGACGAGCTCTTTCCAGTCGGCGAGGCGCTGCTCGCCGACCTCGGCGAGCGAGACCATGGCCTGGATGCGGCTGCCGTCGCCCGCCTGGAGCGCGGCGAAGCAGAGCTTGCCCGTGTTGCGGGCGTGCACGACGCGACCGGCCAGCCCGACGACGTCACCCGAGCGGCTGTCGGTCTCGAGCTCGGCGTACCGGGCGCGGACCGCACCGATCGTGTCGGTGATCGGCACGCCGACCGGGTACGCCTCGACGCCGGCCTCGAGCAGGCGGGCGCGCTTGTCGAGCCGCACCTGCTTCTGCTCCGACGCCTCGCGCGCGGCGGTGGCCGCCTCGTCGTCGGGGGTGGTGGTCGGGTCGGGCGCGGCGGTCATGTGTCAGGTGCTCCTGGGGTGGTGGAGGGGGGCGGGAGGCGCGGGCCGGGTCAGGCGCGCGGGTCACCGAACGCGGTGGGGCCGTCGTCGAACGAGGCCATGTCGATGGTACCGGGGCCGGCCGCGCCCCCGGCCTCGCCGAGGGCGGCGTCCATGGCCGACCGCATCAGCGGCGCGAGCAGCCGCCCCGGCTCGGGCAGGCCCAGCTCAGTGAGCAGTCCGACCGACTGCGTGACGATCGCGGCCGAGAACTCGGTGGCCGTCGCGATGGCCTCGGCGTAACGCGGCCGGTCGGCCTCGGCCACGATGACGGGCTCGGCCCCCATCTCGACGACGAGCGCCTGGCCGATCGGCTGGACGGGGGTCGGCGCGGTGACGGCGCACCAGGCGTCGCGCAGTCGGACGAGGTCGATGGTCGTGCCGGTGAAGGCGAGGGCCGGGTGGATCGCCAGGGGGATCGCCCCCGACGAGAGGGCGGGCCGGAGCACCTCGAGCCCGTGCCGGGGCGAGGTGTGCACGACGAGCTGGCCGGGCTGCCAGGTGCCCGTCGCGGCCAGGCCCTGCACGAGGTCGGCCAGCTGGTCGTCGGGGACGGCGAGCAGGACGAGCTCGCTGCGCTCGACGATCTCGGGCACGGTCAACAGGGGCACGCCCGGCAGGATCGCCTCGGCCCGGTCGCGGCTGCGCTCGGACACGGCCGAGATGCCGACGATCGCGTGACCGGCGGCGGCGAGCGCGGCACCCAGCACGGGCCCGACCCGGCCGGCGCCGACGATGCCGACGCCGAGGCGGCCGCTGCGGCGGTCGGAGCCGCGCGCGGTCGGCCGGGGGTCGCGCGGTGCGTCGCGCGGGCCACCGAGGGACGAGCCGCCGAGGGAGGGGCCGCCGGTCGACGGGTCGGTCACGGGGTCTCCTCGCTCCAGCGGTGGGTGCGGTCGGCGTGGGCGGCGGCGACGGCCTCGCGACCGGCGGTCGTGAAGAAGCCGAGGGCGTCGTCCTGGTCGAGCGCGCCGATCTCGGCGACGATCGGCCCCTGGACCGTGTGCAGGTGCACGGTCGCGAGCCGCAGCCGGCGGCGCAACGGACCCTGCACCAGGCCGACGCTCTGCACCCGGGGCAGCGGCACGATGACGAGCTGGCGCCAGATCGCGCCCTTGCGCAGCAACAGCGCACCCGGCGCCGAGCGGAATCCGTTGCGCCGCCACGAGAACCAGCGCAGCACGGCGGCCCGGCGCGGAGACACGGTGAAACCGCCGTCCGTGCCGCTCGACCTCAGCCCGCCTTCGACGAGCGACAGGGTGTGCTCGGTCGTCGCCTCGACGGCGTCACGGACGGCAGGAGGCGCGGCGGCGCCGGTCACGGACGTCTCGTCGGCGACCCCCTCACCCCCGAGGGCAGGAGGCGCGGCCTCGCCGGTCGCGGAGCCATCGGCCACCGGGACCGCCGCGGAGGCGACCGCCTCGGGGGCGTCCGCCGGTGCGGGCGACCCGGCCCGCGCCTCCTCGGCGGCGACGCCCACGGCGGCCACGCCGACCAGCTCGGGCAGGACGAGTTCGAGGACGCGGCGGACGTCGTCCTCGTCGCCGACCGGCAGGATCGTCGTGTTCTCCTGCCCGGCGGCGCCCTTGGTGCTCGAACGCGAGGCGCGGTTGATCTTGACGTCCCACCAGCCGAACGGGCGCCAGAGCAGCGGTTGACTGACCTTGATCGAGTGGATGCGGCCGGGCGGCAGCGTCTCGTTCGAGGTCGAGAAGAGGCCGTAGCCGATGCGGACCCCGTCGCGCGTGCCGGCGATCGTGTAGCGCAGCGACTTCGTGATGCGGTTGACGTAGAACCCGCCCGAGCCGAGCACGGCCGGCAGCAGCACGAAGAGCAGGAACCACTCGCCCGTCGTGACCACGCTGATCACGATCGCCACGACGGCTGCCAGGAGGAACAGCGTGTAACCGCTCAGGACGGTCGAACCGATGAGGCGACCGGGCGAGAGGGCCACGACCGACCGGGGCGGTGCCTCGTCGGGGTCGAGCTCGGGTGCGAGGAACTCGTGGGCGCGCTGCTCGACCAGACCGCCGAAGCCCTGCCGGTGCGGGGCGGGGGCGCCGGTCCGACCGGGGGTCGAGGTCCCGGCGACGGCGGCCGGGTCGGTCGCATCGCCCGTGCCCGCGCCTCGCGCATCGACCGGTGCACCGGGCGCGCTCGGGGCCGGGGCGTGCGTCTGCTGCGCGCCGCCCGCGCGCCGCAGGATCTCGCGGCGCAGGTCGTCCGCCGACGCCGACCGCAGGTAGGCGAGGGCGACGTTGGCGTCCTGCCCGGCCTGGGTGACCTCGAGCTTGGCGGCGCCGAAGACGCGGGCCAGCAGGGGACGCTGGATGTTGATGCCCTGGATGCGGTCGAGCCGCGCCCGCCGGTTCGTACGGAACACGATGCCGCTGCGGACCTCGACGACGTCCTCGCCCACCCGGAAGGTGTGCATGCGCCACGACAACCAGAACCCGCCCACGAACAGGGCGATCACGACGACCACGGCGAGCAGCAGCAGGCCCAGCCAGCCCTTGTCGACGACGTACCCGAACGGGTCGCCCTCGTCACCTCGCCGGCCGCCGGGCACGAACAGTTCGACCACGTACTCGCGCGCGTTGTTGAACAGGATGACGAGCACCGCGGCCAGGGCGATGCCGCCCTTGAGCAGCGGGGTGGCCGGGTGCAGGCGGTGCCACTCGCCGTCGGTGAGCGCGGCGACGTCCGGAGGCGCGGGTCGGCCCCCGCCGCCGTCCGCCCCGGTGCGGGGGTCGCTCACAGGCCGGCCCGACGCGATTCGGCCAGCTCGACGAGGCGGTCGCGCAACCGCTCGGCCTCGTCGGCGGGGACGCCCGGGATCGTCACGGCCGACGCCGCGGCCGCGGTGACGAACTTCAGGTCGCTGAGGCCGAGTGCCCGGACGACCGGGCCCCGGTTGATGTCGATGAGCTGCATGCGCCCGTAGGGCACGGCCACGACGCGCAGGTACAGGATGCCCTTGCGCAGCAGCAGGTCGTCCTCGCGCAGCTGGTAGCCGATCGCCCGGACGCGACGGGGGGTCAGGGCGGCGACCACGACGGTGACGACCACCACGACGGCGGTCATCGCGTAGGTCCACCACTGGCCGATCAGCCAGAGCGGGACGGTGGCCCCGGCCACGATGAGGCCGGTGACGAGGTAGCCGATCAGCTCGGGCCAGACGTACTTGGGCGAGACGCGGTTCCACTCGGCGTCGGGGATGTCGAGTCGGTCCATGTCGGCGTCTCTTCCGGTCGGCAGCGGTCGGTCGGCGGTGGTGGGACCGCAGGCGGTCAGACCGCCTGTGTGCCCGAGCCCTGGCCGTGCTCGTCGTCGGCGGGCGGGACGGTGCACATGCGCTCGGCGACGATGCCGGCCACCAGCAGCCCCGCACCGCCGACGACGGCGACGATCGCGGGCACGAGCGAGCCTACAGCGACCCCCACGCCACGGGACAGGACGAACAGCAGGACTCCCCCGGCGAAGCCGCCGAACAGGGCACCGGCCAGGCTGCTCGCCTTGGCCAGCAGCAGCACGCGGGTCGCGTAGTAGGGGTCGACGCGTTCCTTGCTCGACCCGGTCGCGACCCGGTGCACGGGCACGGCCATCGAGACGACGACGCCGCCGATGCCGAGCAGCACGAGGCCGAGCGCGAAGGGCAGCACGATCGACGGCTGACGCATGGCGACCAACACCGAGTCGAGGACGAAGCCGGCGGCCACGGCCACGATGATCAGGCCGACCAGGGTGGAGGGGCGGGTGTGCTTCACGGGGCTCCTGGGCTGGGGTCGGTGGTCGGGTCGTGCGCGGACCCGTGGTCGAGCAGCGGGGGCTCGGACGCGGGGTCGAACAGCGAGGTCGCTCCCGGCACGGGACGGGTGCGCTCGGTGAGCCGGGACGCCAGGTCGGCGACCCGCCCGGCTCCGGCGAGCCGCGCCTCCGGGTCCAGCTCGAGCCAGGGCTCGAGCACGAACGCGCGCTCGGCGGCGCGGGGGTGCGGCACCTGCAGGCGCTCGGTGTCGATGCGCTCGTCGTCGAGGGCGACGACGTCGAGGTCGAGGGTCCGGTCGCCCCAGCGCACCTCGCGGGTGCGCCCGTGCGTGGCCTCGATCGCCTGGAGCGCGTCGAGCAGGGCGTCGTCGTGGAGCGTGACGTCGGCGAGCAGCACGGCGTTGAGGTAGGTCGGCTTGCCCGGATCGAGGCCGTCGAGCGTGACGGCGGTCGACGACACGGGCGCGGAGGCCGCGACGACCGTGATGCCGGGGGTCGCGTCGACGGCCCGGACGGCCTCGCGCAGCAGGGTGTCGCGGTCGCCGAGGTTCGAGCCGAGGGCGATCACCGCACGCCGGACGCGCGGCGCGGCCGTGCTCGACGCACCGGTGCTCGGGCCGCTCGTGCTCGGGCCGGCCGTGCTCGAGCCAGCCGTGCTCGGGCCGCTCACGCGCGCTCCCGGCTGATGGTGATCGACACGTCGCCGAAGGGCACGGTGATCGGGGCGCCCGGCTTGTGCACGGTCACCTCGGTGGATACCGCCGCACGGTGCGCGAGCACGACGCCGGCGAGGCGCTCGGCGAGGGTCTCGATCAGGTCGACCGGGTCGCGCTCGACGGCGGCCACGAGTTCTTCGGCGAGGACGCCGTAGTGCACGGTCTCGCCGAGGTCGTCCCCGGACGCCGCCGGGGAGGTGTCGAGGTGCACGACGACGTCGACGACGAACTCCTGCCCGTCACGGCGCTCGTGGTCGAAGACGCCGTGGTGGCCGGTCGCGCGGACGCCGCTGAGGCGCAGCACGTCGAGGCCGGTCGCGCGGAGGACCGGCACGGGCCCGCCGACCGTCTCGTGCTCGGGGACCGACTCGGGCTCGTGCTCGGGGACCGACTCGGGCTCGCGCGCGGGCAGGCCGTCGGGCCCGCTCTCGACGCCGGTCACGCGTGCCTCGCCGGTCGGCGGGGAGCCACCGCGGCCTCGGTCCAGGCCTGCAACACGTCGAGGGCGACGCGGGTGCCGGCGACGTCGTGGACGCGCACGCCCCAGACGTCGGCCTGGGCCGCCAGCACGCTGATCACGGCGGTCGCGGGGTCGCGGTCGGTGGGCGGCGCCCCCTCGGGCAGGAGGTCGGCCAGGAACCGCTTGCGCGACGCGGCGACGAGCACGGGTAGGCCGAGCCGGCCGACCACGTCGAGGTGGGCGAGCAGCTGCCAGTTCTGGGTGGCGTCCTTGGAGAACCCCAGCCCGGGGTCGAGCACGATCGCGGACGGGTCGACGCCGCGGGCGACCAGGTCGTCGACCCGCGCGGCGAGCTCGTCGGCGACGGTGCCGACGACGTCGCCGTCGTAGTCGCGTGACGCGGCGGCGGGTGCCTGGCCCGAGCCGTCGAGTCGACCTCGCCAGTGCATGACCACGAAGGTGCGGCCGCTCTCGGCGGCGACCCGGGCCATGTCGACGTCGGCGAGGCCCCCCGACACGTCGTTGACGATCTCGGCACCGGCCTCGAGCGCGGCGGCGGCGGTCGACGCGTTCATCGTGTCGATGCTGACGCGCACCCCCTCGGCCGCGAGTTCTCGCACGACCGGCAGCACCCGGCGCAGCTCGTCGGCGGGCTCGACCCGAGAGGCACCGGGTCGGGTCGATTCGCCGCCCACGTCGACGATGTCGGCCCCCTGCGCGACGAGGGCGCGGGCATGGGCCAGGGCGGCGTCGAGGTCGAGGTGACGACCGCCGTCGCTGAACGAGTCGGGCGTGACGTTGAGCACGCCCATCACCTGCGGGCCGGGCCGGCGAGCACCGGATCGGTCGCGCGACCGGCGGAGAACCGGTGCAGGAGGCGCGGCGTGCGACCCCGGGCCGGTCGCGACCCGGTCACGCACCGCGGGTGCCGCGTGCGAACCGGCGCGCTGCCGATCGGGTCGTGGCCGCGCCTCGAGCACGGGGTCGGCGTCGTCGAACGACCGCTCGTGCAGCGGCCCCTCGAACCGACCGCCGGCCACCAGCCGACGTCCGGAGCGGACCGCGGGGGCGGGGGCCGGCGCCTCGGCGGGGAGGCTCGTCGCGGACGTGGTCGCCGGCGTGTGCGTGACGGGCGGCAGCTGGGCCGGGGGACGGACGGCCGCGGTCTCGTTCTGTGCCAGGACGAGACGTCCCTGCGTGATCGGGCCCACGGCGAGCTCGTCGGCGGCTGCCCGGGCGGAGGCCGGGGGCGCGTCGACGACGACGTCGGCCGGGTAGCGCTCCCGACCGCGAGGTCGCTTCGACGGTACGGCGCCGCCCTCGTGAGCCGCAGCGGGCAGACGTCCGTCGTCAGCGGACGTGGCGGGGGTGCCGCGAGACGGGTCGGTCACGAAGCGGTACCTCCGTTCGGTGCTGGGGACGAGCCCTCAGGCTATCGACCGGCTGCGCCTGGGCGCAGCCGGTCGGGCCGATCGTGCGTCAGGCCGTGGCGATGCCGGGCGTCGTGCGGGGCGGGCGCGTGCGGGCCGGCTTGGTCGTCGGCTCGGAGTCGACGCCCCCGTCGACGGCTTCGGCATCGACGGGCGACTTCGTCGGCATCGGGATCGCCGGGCGGTCGGACACCGGACGCTTGTCGCTCGAGAGCCACTGCGGGCGCTCGGGCAGCTTGCGGACGTCCTTGAAGATCTCGGCGAGCTCGTCGTGGTCGAGGGTCTCTTTCTCGAGCAACTCGCGGGCGAGGAAGTCGAGCACGTCGCGGTTGTCGTTGATGACTTCCCACGCCTCGTCGTGCGCCTGCTCGAGCAGCACGCGGACCTCGGCGTCGACCGTCTCGGCGATGTTCTCCGAGTAGTCGCGCGAGCTTCCGTCGCGGCCCATCATCATCTCGCCGGAGGCCTGGCCCAGCTTGACCGAGCCCACCTTGTTGCTCATGCCGTACTCGGTGACCATCTTGCGGGCGGTCGCCGTGGCCTTCTCGATGTCGTTCGAGGCACCGGTGGTCGGGTCGTGGAAGACGAGCTCTTCGGCGACACGGCCGCCCATGGCGTACGTGAGCTGGTCGAGCAGCTCGTTGCGGGTGACCGAGTACTTGTCCTCGAGGGGCAGGACCATCGTGTAGCCCAGGGCCCGACCGCGGGGCAGGATCGTGATCTTGGTCACGGGGTCGGTGTGGCGCATGGCCGCGGCGGCGAGGGCGTGGCCACCCTCGTGGTACGCGGTGATGAGCTTCTCGTGGTCGTTCATGATGCGGCTGCGGCGCTGCGGGCCGGCCATGACGCGGTCGACCGCCTCGTCGAGGGCACGGTTGTCGATCAGCTGCGCGTTGGAGCGGGCGGTGAGCAGGGCGGCCTCGTTGAGGACGTTGGCCAGGTCGGCACCCGTGAACCCGGGGGTCTTGCGGGCCAGCACCTCGAGGTTGACCGAGGCGGCGAGGGGCTTGCCCTTGCCGTGCACCTCGAGGATCTGCCTGCGGCCGTCGAGACCCGGAGCGTCGACGCCGATCTGGCGGTCGAAGCGGCCGGGGCGCAGCAGGGCCGGGTCGAGCACGTCGGGACGGTTGGTCGCCGCGATCAGGATGACGTTGGTCTTGACGTCGAAGCCGTCCATCTCGACCAGCAGCTGGTTGAGGGTCTGCTCGCGCTCGTCGTTGCCGCCGCCGATGCCGGCGCCGCGGTGACGACCGACGGCGTCGATCTCGTCGACGAAGATGATCGCGGGGCTGTTCTGCTTGGCCTGCTCGAAGAGGTCACGGACGCGGCTGGCGCCGACGCCGACGAACATCTCGACGAAGTCGGACCCCGAGATCGAGAAGAAGGGGACGCCGGCCTCACCGGCGACGGCGCGGGCGAGCAGGGTCTTGCCGGTGCCGGGAGGGCCGTAGAGCAGCACGCCCTTCGGGATGCGGGCGCCGACGGCCTGGAACTTGGCGGGCTCCTTCAGGAACTCCTTGATCTCTTCGAGCTCTTCGATGGCCTCGTCGGCCCCGGCGACGTCGGTGAACATGACCTGCGGGGTCTCTTTCGAGGCGAGCTTGGCCTTGGACTTGCCGAACTGCATGACCTTGCTGCCGCCGCCCTGCATGGACGAGAGCAAGAACCAGAAGATGACGCCGATGATCAAGAACGGCAGCAGGATGCTGAGCAGCGACATGAACCAACTGGTCTGCGTGACGGTGTCGTCGAAGTTCTCGAGGTTCGCGTCGGTGACGGCGTCGACGACCTCGGAACCGCGCGGCGTCGCGTAGTAGAACTGCTCGGCCTTGTCGCCGTCCTTCAGGACGAGGTCGACGCGCTGCTCGTTGCTGAAGATCGTCGCCGACTTGACCTGGTCGGCCTGGATCGCCTCGAGGCCCTTCTGGGTCGAGATCTGCGTCGTGCCCGCCCCGCTGATGAGGCTCCACCCGATGCCGATGCCGATGACCGCGATCACGATGTAGATGATCGGACCGCGGAAGAGTTTCTTGAAGTCCATGTCAGTACGGGCGACGCCCGACACCTTTCTGCAGGAAGAACGTGAGCAAAAGGGTACATCGGGGCTGCTATGCCCTGGATGGGTGTTCGCCGAGGGCTTGATCGGCCCCGCCCGGGAGCGGACCGCTAGCTGTAGACGTGCGGGGCGAGCACCCCGACACCGCGGAGGTTGCGGTACTTCTCGTCGTAGTCGAGGCCGTAGCCGATGACGAAGTCGTTCGGGATCTCGAAGCCGACGTACTTGACGTCGACGGCGACCTTGGCGGCGGCCGGCTTGCGGAAGAGCGCGAAGATCTCGACCGACGCCGCGCCGCGCTTCTGCAGGTTCTCGAGCAGCCACGACAGCGTGAGGCCCGAGTCGATGATGTCCTCGACGATGATGACGTCGCGGCCGTGCAGGTCGCTGTCGAGGTCTTTGAGGATGCGCACGACGCCCGACGACTTGGTGCCGGAGCCGTACGACGAGACGGCCATCCAGTCCATCGCCGAGGCCAGCTTGAGCTCGCGCGAGAAGTCGGCCATGACCATGACCGCGCCCTTGAGGACGCCCACCAGCAGCGGCTCGCGGCCGGCGTAGTCGACCTCGACCTGCCGGGCGACCTCGGCGATCTTGGCGTGGATCTGCTCTTCGGTGTAGAGCACGCTGGTCAGGTCGGCCTCGATGTCGCTGAGTTCCATGGTGGTGTCGTGCTCCTGGGGTCGTGGGGTGCCGAGGGGGATCTCAGGAGGCGCCGGTCGCCGAGAAGTGCAGCGCGCCTCCGGTGCGTTCCACTGTAATGCCCGGCAGCGACACCGCCCCCTGCCCGTGCCAGTCGGTCACCAGCCGGGCCACCTCGAGGGTCTGGACGCGGCTCAGCGAGACGCCGAACTCGCTCTGCACCGCGAGCCGGATCAGTCGCTGACGCAGGGCCGCCGGGTTCGCGGCGAGCCCCCGGACGTCGAGCGAGATGCCCGCCTCGGCGTGGTCGGCCAGCTCCTCGGCCAGTTCGTCGGCGAAGTGGTCGAGGGCGGACGAGTCCTCGCGCAGCGCGTCCGCCGTCCGCGCGAGCGCCTCGGTGATGCCCGGGCCCAGCTCGCGCTCGAGCATCGGCAGGACGGTCCGCCGCAGTCGCACCCGCGTGAAGGTCGGGTCGTCGTTGTGCGGATCGGCCCAGGCCTCGAGGCCGGCGTCGGTGCAGGCCGCCGCCGTGGTCGAGCGACCGACGGCCAACAGGGGGCGGGCGTACAGGCCCGAGCGCGCCTCCATGCCGCTCAGGCTCGTCGCACCGCTGCCCCGGGTGAGGCCGAGCAGCACCGTCTCGGCCTGGTCGTCGCGGGTGTGGCCGAGCAGCACGGTGCGGGCACCCTGCTCGGCGGCGACGGACGACAGCGCGTCGTAGCGGGCCGTGCGGGCCGCCGCCTCGGGACCGCCCTCGGTGCCCACCGAGACCCGGACGACGACGACGGGGTCGAGCCCGAGGCCGCGAGCCTGCTCGGCCGCGCGCGCCGCGACGGTGCGAGAGTCGCCCTGCAGGTCGTGGTCGACGACGACCGCCCCGGCGCGCAGCCCCGCACGCGGCGCCTCGAACGCGAGCCCCGCGGCGAGCGCGAGGGAGTCGGGCCCGCCGCTGAGGGCCACGAGCACGAGGTCGCCCTCGTCGTGACCGGACAAGGAGGCGCGCACGGCTCGTCGGACGTCGGCCGTCGCGGGGGTCAGGCGGGGTCTGTCGGGCATCTTGTAACGTTAGCGACACCGCCGACCCGTCGGGTCGGACCCCCCAACGACGCATCGCAAGGAGCACACCCATGGCCGCGTACGACGCCGTGATCGAGATCCCCAAAGGCAGCCGCAACAAGTACGAGGTCGACCACGAGACCGGTCGCGTCTACCTCGACCGCGTCCTGTTCACCGGGTTCGTCTACCCGACCGACTACGGCTTCTTCGAGAACACGCTCGGCCTCGACGGCGACCCCGTCGACGTGCTCGTGCTGCTCGACTACCCGCTCTTCCCGGGCGTCGGGGTCAAGGTGCGCCCGGTCGGCGTCTTCAACATGACCGACGACGGCGGCAGCGACGCCAAGGTCATCGCCGTCCCCGCGAAGGACCCGCGCTGGGAGCACATCCAGGACGTCACCGACGTGCCCGAGTACCTCCGCAAGGAGATCGAGCACTTCTTCGAGCACTACAAGGACCTCGAGCCCGGCAAGTGGGTCAAGACCGAGGGCTGGGGCGACGCCGCCGAGGCCGAGGCCATCGTCGAGGCCGGCATCACGAAGCTGGCCGACGAGGGGCACTGACCTCCCCGCACCCCGGTACGACGAAGGGCCCGACACCACGTGGTGTCGGGCCCTTCGTCGTGCCGGAACGCGGGGACGGCGCCTAGAGGCGGATGCCGCGGTCCGCCATGAACGGCTGCGGGTTCTGCGCGACGCCGCCGACGCGGGTCTCGAAGTGCAGGTGGCAGCCGGTCGAGTTGCCGGTCGAGCCGACGTGCCCGATCTGCTGGCCGGTGCCGACCGCCTGCCCGACGCTGACCATGATGCCGCCGTTCGGCTGGTGGCCGTACCCGGTCGTGACGCCGTTGCCGTGGTCGATCAGCACGAAGTTGCCGTAGCCGCCGTACCAGCCGGCGTAGCTGACGACGCCCGCGGTGGCGGCGTAGATGGGCGTGTTGCAGCCTGCGGCGAGGTCGGTGCCGGCGTGAAGGATGTACGCGTGCGTCACGGGGTTGACGCGCATGCCGAAGCCGCTCGAGATGTTGCCGCCGGCGGGGCGCGTCCAGCCCTGGGGCGAGACGACCCCGAGGGCCGTGCCGTTGGTCGCCGCCGCCGCGGCGGCAGCGGCGGCACGTGACTCCTCGACGCCCTTCTGGTACTCGGCCTCGGTGTGGTCGACGTTGGTCTTCAGGGTCTCGAGCTGGGCCTGGAGCCGCGCCTGGTTCTCCTGCTGTGCGGCGAGGGCGTCGCTCGCGGCCTGGGCGGCGTCGTTCGCGTCGGCGAGGGCCTGCTGTGCCTCGTCGGCCAGCACGGCGAGGGCGGCCTCGGCGACGGCGGCCTGGTCGCTGAGCCCCTGTGCGGTGTTGCGGTCCTGCGTGGCCTGCGCGTAGATGCCGTCGGCCTGCTCGGTGAGCTTGCTCATCGCACCGAGCTTGTAGAGCAGCTGCCCGGCCTCACCCGGGTCGGCGATCAGGGTGCCGCTGACGCCGTTCGTGCCACCGGAGCGACCGAGCTGCGCGGCGAGTTGACCCGCCCGCTCTTCGCTGGCCGCGGCCACCTGGTCGGCGGAGTCGGCCTGCGACTGCAGCTGGGCGGTCTTGTACTGGGCGTCGTCGTAGGCGGACTGGGCCTTCTGCAGCTCGTCACCGCGCTTCTCGGCCTCGGTGTTCGCGGCGTCGAGATCGGCCTGCATCTGGGTGAGGATGCCCTCGAGGTTGGTGATCTCGGCCTGCTTCGCGGTCTCGTCGCCCCGGGCCTTCTGGACGTCCTCCCACGACGGGTAGGACGCGGCCGTGGCCGACGACGCGGGCAGTCCGACGACGCCGGCGGTGAGCAGCAGGGACGCGGCCGCCACGGTCACGACGATGCGGGCCAGGCGCGACGACGGAGCGAGCGGGCCCGAGGTGAGGCTCACGAGGCGCGGGCGCCCGGTGCGGCGGGTGGAGGTCATCGAGTGGTTCCGATTCGTCGTGACGGCATCGAGCCCGGCCGGTCGCGCCGGGGTCGCCGTGCAGGACACGGTATCGCCGACGCCCGGTCCCGTACAGCGCCGCGGACGCGACGCCGCCGGGCGGTCGACCGACGGTCGACCCCGAACTCTCAAGAACGACTTGAAACTAGCCGTCGAGTCGGTGAACGCGGGGCAGCCGAGACGGAGTGGCGAGCGTGTCGCCCGACCACGACAGGGGACGAGGAGGCGCGCGCAGCACCCGCCGTCGCCCTCGTTTTGCTTTTCCCCGCGATCATCCGTATGCTCTGTGATCGGTTGCTATGACGTCCTCGGACACGGCCCCATCGTTTAGTGGCCTAGGACACCGCCCTTTCACGGCGGCAGCACGGGTTCGAATCCCGTTGGGGTCACCAGCACCACTGCAAGACAGCACCGAGGCATCACCTGCACCAATCACAACAGAACATCGAGTACGCTGTGTCACAGCAGCAAGTTTGGCCCTGTAGCGCAGTTGGTTAGCGCGCCGCCCTGTCACGGCGGAGGTCGCCGGTTCAAGTCCGGTCAGGGTCGCCAAGGCGAGTTCATCGTCTGGGGGCTTCGGGCCCTCACGGCTGGGTAGCTCAGTTGGTAGAGCGTTCGACTGAAAATCGAAAGGTCCACGGATCGATGCCGTGTCCAGCCACAGAAGGCCCCGCTCAGGCGGGGCCTGACTCGTTTAACGGCATGGCCGGTGGTGGGCACCGCGGCATCGCCACTGGTGGGACCGTCTCGTGAGCATCGGCCACGACCCCGCGGTCGTCTCCCTCCGCAGCCGGTGGCTCGACCCGCTCGTCGCCGGACTCGCGGCCCTGCTGCTCGGGGCCGCGTTCAGCTGGGTGCCCTCGTACTGGAGCGACGAGGCGACGACGCTGCAGGTGGCGCGCCTCCCCCTCGGCGAGTTGCTGGCGTTCGTCCACCAGCGCGACGCGGTGCACACGGTCTACTACCTCTTCATGCACTTCTGGGTCGGCGCCTTCGGCGAGGCCGAGGTGGCCACGAGGTTCCCGTCGGCCGTCTTCGTCGGGGCCGGGGCGGCCGGGGTGCTCGTCCTGACGCGGATGCTGACGACCCGTCGCACCGCGCTGCTGGCCGCCGCGGTCTTCGCGGTGCTGCCCCGCTTCACGCTCGAGGCCGCCGAGGCCCGGCCCTACGCCCTGTCGGTCGCCCTGGCCGTCTGGGTGACCGTGCTGCTGCTCGTGGCCTCCCGGCGTCACCGCCGACGCTGGTGGATCGGGTACGGCGCGGTCCTCGCCGGGTCGATCGCGACCTTCGTCCCCCTCGGCCTGATCATCGTGGTGCACGGCGTGTTCCTGCTGCTGGCGCCGGCACAGCGCCGGCGTCGCGGAGCCCGCCACCGCCTCCTCGGCTGGTCCGTCTCGACCGGGGCGGCGTTGTTCGTGACCTCGCCGGTCATCGGGACGGTCCTCGCCGAGCGCTCGCGCCTCCTGGGGGTGGCCGATCCGTCGACGGGAGCCGACGTCACCTGGTGGACGGTCCTGGTCGAACCGTGGTTCGTCACGGGCCTGGCCTTCGCCGTGGTCTCGGCGGTCCTGCTCATCCTGCTCGGCACCCGTCTCCGCGACCGCTCGCGGACGCCCGGCAGCGTGGTGTTGCTCGGCGCGCTCTGGGTCGCGTTGCCCGCCGGACTGCTGCTCGCACTGGGACTCGTCCTGTCGCCCGTGTACACGTCGAGGCTGGTGACCTTCTCGGCACCCGGCATGTGCCTGCTGCTGGCCGTGGCCGTCACCGGCTTCCGCCGGCGCTGGATCAGCATCGCCCTCGTCGCCCTGCTGGTGGCGGCCTCGGTGCCGTCGTACGTGCTGCAGCGACTGCCGACCGGCAAGGGCGGCGGCAGCGACCTCTCGCAGCTCTCGAGCTACATCGAGAGCCAGGCGCGCCCGGGTGACGCGTTCCTGCTCGACGCGACCGGCACCGTGTCGACGCGACCCCGCCAGGCCATGTACGCCTACCCGGATCGATTCGCCGAGCTCGACGACGTGGCCTACGTCCGCTCGGGCCTGCCCTCGGGCTCGTACTCGGACGTCACCCTGCGTCTCGACGACGAGGACGACGCCGTCGAACTGGCCGACCGGCTGTCGTCGGTCGACCGCCTCTGGATCGCGCGGCTCTCCGTCGACGTCCTCAGCGAGGCCGACCTGCGGCAGCTCCGCGACCAGGGGTACGAGATCCGACAGGAGCACCGCACCGGTCGGAGCGTCGTCTACCTCTTCGCGCGACCGCCGGCCTGACGGCCAGGCCTGGTGGTCAGGCTCGACGGTCAGGCCTGGTGGTCAGGCTCGACCCTCAGCGACGCAGCTCGAGGGTGCAGCACTTGACGCCGCCGCCGCCGAGCAGCAGCTCGGAGAGGTCGACGCCGATCGGGTTGTAGCCGCGCTCGCGCAGCTGACGTTCGAAGCCGGTCGCCCGGGCGGCGATCACGACGTTGTGGCCGTCCGAGTACGAGTTCAGGCCGAGGATGGCGGCGTCCTCCTCGCTGACGAGGATCGCGTCGGGGAAGCGCTGCCGCAGGATCGCGAGCGACGCGTCGTCGAAGGCGCTCTCGAGGTACGCGATGGTGTGGCGGCCGTCCACCGGCTCGGGGTCGAGCACGGCGATGGCGGTGTCGAGGTGGTAGAAGCTCGGGTTGACGAGCGTGAGGCTGACGACCTCGCGCCCGAAGACGCGGCCGATCTCGTCGTGCGAGCTCGAGTCGCTGCGGAAGCCCGTGCCGGCCAGGATGACGTCGCCGACCAGCAGGAAGTCCCCTTCGCCCTCGTTGGTCTCGGAGGGCTCGGCGACCTCGAAGCCCGCCGAGGCGAACCACCGCATGTAGGCCGGGCCCTCGGCCTGGCGCTCGGGGTAGGTGAAGCGCGCGCCGTAGGCGACGCCGTCGAGGACGAAGCCGCCGTTGGCCGCGTAGACCATGTCCGGCAGACCCGGTTCGGGGTCGATAAGCTCGACGTCGAATCCGAGGCCGACGTAGGTGTCGTAGAGGGTCTGCCATTGGGCCAGCGCCAGCGAGGTGTTGGTCGGCGTGGTGGGGTCCATCCACGGGTTGATCTTGTAGCTGACGGTGAAGTGCTCGGGCCGACACATCAAGATGGTGCGGTGGCTGGCCACGCGGGACGAGGCCCCCACGGCGGTCGCATCGGGCAGGTCGGTGGGTTCGATCGTCAGGCTCACCGGATCAGTGTCACATCGTGGGCGCGCACGAGGCCGAGCTCTCACGCACTTTTCTTGCGTATTTGTCAGCTCTGGTGCAGCATTCGGGCGTACGATGCCGCGGTGGACAATCTCGACTACGGCATCATCGACCTCCTGCGCCAGAACGCCCGCGCAGGGTACGGCGACATCGGCGCCTCGGTCGGCCTCAGCGCCTCGGCGGTGAAGCGCCGCGTCGACCGCCTCGTCGCCGACGGGGTCATCAAGGGGTTCACCGTCCAGGTCGACCCCGCCGTCGACGGGCTCGGCACCGAGGCCTACGTCGAGCTGTTCTGCCGTGGCACCGTCTCGCCCCAAGAACTGCAGCGCATCCTCGGAACGGTGCCCGAGGTCGTCGACGCCGGCACGGTGACCGGCAGCGCCGACGCCATCGTCCACATGCGCAGCCGCGACATCCCGTCGCTCGAGGAGGCCCTCGAACGCGTACGCAACGCCCCGAACGTCGACCACACCCGCAGCGCGATCGTGCTCTCGAAGCTCATCAGCCGCCGCTCGGCCTGAGGCACGGCCCTGCGGTCGGAGGCTCAGGTCGGCCGGCTCGCAGGTCGGTTTGTGTCGCGGGCCGGTGTCGCGGGCCGTCCCGACTCGCAGCTCGATGCCGCAGGCCGGCCCGACCCGCAGGCCGGTCAGAGTCGCAGGTCGGCCAGCGTCGGGTCGAGGCGTCCGTACCGGTGTGCCGTCAGCGAGACCGACTGCTCTCGCAGGAACGTCAGCAGTTCGATCCGCCCCTCCTCGGTCACCTCGCCCGACGAGATCGTGACGTCGGGGCTGCCCCGCAGGGCCCGGGCCAGCGCGGTGGGGTCTCCGCCGATCGTCCGGATGCGCAGGCCGCGGTAGGCCGCGACCGCCTCGGGTGACGGATCCGGTCTCGAGTCGTCGACCCGCGCCTCCTCGGTGGAGGCCCGCTCGCCCCCGGCTGCCTCGGCCAGCAGGTCGAGCACGTCCGGGCCG
This sequence comes from Frigoribacterium sp. CFBP 8759, assembly GCF_014841655.1. Taxonomy (NCBI): domain Bacteria; kingdom Bacillati; phylum Actinomycetota; class Actinomycetes; order Micrococcales; family Microbacteriaceae; genus Frigoribacterium; species Frigoribacterium sp. CFBP 8759. The sequence goes on along the minus strand of NZ_JACYUH010000005.1, from coordinate 105,346 downwards.
GCCACCTCGGCCGTGGGGCCCTGCAGCGCCCCCGCGGCCGCCCGCGCGACGAACGCCTCGTCGCTCTCGACGACGACGTCGCGCACCCGCACCGGCGACGAGGAGGCGCGCCACAGGTGCACGAGACCCGCCGGCAGCGGCACGGCCGAACTGATGGTCAGGGTCGACCCCGCCCGTGCCCCGGCGGCGACGAGCCGGACGAGAGCCGTCGGATCGGCCCCCGCGGAGAGTCGCAGCGTGACGGGGTGCGGACGGTAGCGGAGCACGTTGCGCTGGACGACGAGGCCGGTGACGTCACGGGCCAGGCCGAACTCGGACTGCCAGGCGCGCTGGTCGCTCTCGACGGCCGTCCGCAGCGAGTCGAACTGCTCGAACGACAGGGTGGGTCGGGCCGCGTCGACGAGACGGGTGACCCCCTCGGAGACGTCGTGCAGGCGCAGGGAGGGGCGCGGCTCGTGGGGACGGTGGCGCCAGGCCCCCTGGCCGATCAGGGCGTTCGGGCCGCCGGGCTTGAGACCCCGACCGATCGCCCGTCGACCCCACCCGCCGGGGGGCCTGCGCCGGACCCGGGCGCCCGTCGTCGGACCGCCGACGACGAGGTCTCCGGCCCGCACGGTGTGCAGCCACTCGTCGATCTCGTCGACGTCGAGGGAGTGCAGACCCGCCACGTCACCGCCGTTCTCGGCGTTCTGCACCGCGATCGCCTCGGCCAGGGTCTCGACCGGGACGAGGCCGACGACGGGGACCTCGTGCGAGCGGGAGGCGAAGGGACCGCGGGCGTCGACGCCGTCGCGCACGCCCGGCGAGCAGAGGGCCCCGGTCTCGTCGAGGGGACGCGGCTCGAGCAGCCACGACTCGCCGGGGCCGAGCACGGTCAGGACGTCGAGCTCGGACCCGGTCGGGGTGGAGGCGAGCGGGCCCATCACGGTGGCGACGTCGTCGGCCGGACCCACGACGACCGCCTCGAAGGCCTCGCGCAGCAGGCGACGGAAGGCCTCACCGTGACCGACGGACCCGACGGCCAGCACCAGGTCGAGGGCTCCGTGACCACGGCCGGCGTGGTCGACGACGCTGGCGACGACGTCGGCGGCGGCGAGCTCGAGGTCGGCCGACGGGGTGACGACGAGCGAGGTGACCCCCCGGGTCCGCACGGCGAGGTCGAGGTCGGGGCGCGCTTCACGGAGGCCGACGGCCGTCTCGACCGCCCCGTGCGCGACCACCCGGTCGACCAGCGGGTGCGTCAGCAGGGCGCGTTCGTTGTCGGGGTCGTCCGCGACGACGAGGGCCAGGAGCGAGTCCGGGACGCCGACCGCCCAGAGCGCCTCCGCGACGACGGCGACCGCCCGCCGCCGGCTCCGGGGCAACAAGACGACGACCGCGCTGCCGGCGCCGAACGCCGCGAGCACTCCTTCGACCGTTCCGGCGACGGGCGTGACGAGGTCGGGCACGACGACCGTCAGCCGCGGGGGCAGGTGCTCGGCCGTGTCGACCGCCGCGAGCCCTCGGGTCAGGACGGCCAGACGGTGGGCCGAGTCGACGGCCGCACCGACCTCGTGGTCGGCCTCGGACAGGGTCGAACCGGACTCGCTGACGGACACCTCGACCAGGCGCGAACGCCGCAGGGCGAGCTCGCGGCCCGCCAGGTCGAGCAGCTCGGCGCGGGTCTCGGGGTCTTGGCCGCCCCAGGCCTCGCCGGCCGAGGAGGCGCGGGTCACCATCGCCACGAGGGAGTCGTCGTCGAGGGCACCGCCTTCCGAAGAGGTGGGCCCGAGGGAGGGGGCCGCGTCGGCGGTCTCGATGCCGGCGACCGACCGACGGGCGCGCCCGAGCACGCCTCGGGCCCACCTCCGGTTGCCGTCGAGCGAGGGATCGGTGTCGGCCTCGGCCACGAAGTCGACGACGTGGTCGGGGCCCTCGTCGAGCGGGCCCGACCGGTCTCGACGGCGCCGGGGCACGGAGGGCAGATCGCCGACGGCCGCCACGGCGCGGTCGTGCCGGCGAGCCTCTCGCGTGAACGCCGCCTCGTGGTCGACGTCGAGGGCGCTCGAGAGGAATCCCTCGGGGTCGGCGAGCGCGTCGAGCCGGCCCACCAGGTGTCGCACGGCGGAGTCGAACTCGCCGGAGACGGTCACCGGCACCAGGAGGACGAGTGACCCGAGCTCGGAGCGGACGACCTCGGCGAGCCCGGGTGCGGCCCCCAGCCACATCTCGCCGTCGAGCAGGTGGTCGGTGCCGTGGCGACGGGCGACCGTGACGGCATGGGCCAGGTCGAAGACGTCGTGCCCGGCGAGGCCGACCCGGGCGACCGCGGCGTTCTCGGGCCTCAGCGCGAACTCGACCAGCCGGAGGTGGCTCGCGTCGGTCTCGTGCTTGGCCTCGAAGGTGACGACGGGCCAGTCGTGCAGGCGGGCGTCGACGATCTCGTCGAGTCGCGACCCGCCCTTCACCAGCCGGACCGAGATCGGCGCGCCGCCCCGGTCGACGCGGTCACGGGCCCAGTCGGTGAGCAACCGCAGCGAGTCGAGCGCCTCGGGGACGTACGACTGGACGACGATGCCCGCCGTCACCGCCTCGAGCCCGGGTCGGTCGAGCAGTCGCGTGAAGACGTCGATCGTGAGGTCGACGTCGGCGTGCCGGTCGACGCCGAGGGTGAGGAGCGTGCCCGTCGACGCCGCCAGCTCGACCAGGGGCCGGAGCCTCGACTCGGCGAGGTCGCTCGTCTCGTCGAAGGCCCAGGGCGAGGTCGGGCCGACGAGCTCGCGGACGGTCGTCGTGACGCGCTCGACGTCGGGCCGCTCGATCAGGGCCCGGACCGCGGCGACCCGGCGCTCGGCCTGGGTCGGCCCCGACACCGTGGGCCCCCAGGCGGTGACGTCGAGCCGGACACCGTCGCCGCGCAGACCCGTGAGGGCCTGCGCGAGCTTCTCGGGTGGCGCGTCGACGAGCAGGTGCCCGACCATGTGGCGCAGCGTCCGCCGCGCGACCGGCATGATCGGCTTGGGTGCGATCGGGCCGAAGCCCCCACCGAACGAGATGGCCGCCCGGAGGTGCCAGGGCAGCAGGGCCGGCGTGCGTCGACTGAGCGACTCGAGGGCCGATGCGCCCGCCCGGTCGTCCCCGGGGCGGACGACGCGGTCGGCGAAGTCGCGGGCGAAGTCCAGGCCGCGGGGGTCGCGCAGCACCTCGGTCAGACGGGCGGCCGGACCCTGCACCGGGACGGCACGCGCGGCGTCCCACCAGCGGCGGGCTGTCTCGACGGTCTGCTGCGTGACTTCGTCGGCGTGCACATCGGACATGGGTCGAGGATATGCCGCGCCACCGTCCCTACACTGGGCGAATGGCCGACGAACTCACCGACGAGGAGTGGGTCGTCTGGGACTCCTTCTACGCCATGAGACGGCGCCTCGACCGGGCCCTCGAGCTCCGTCTGCAGAGCGATTCGGGCGTGTCCGCCCCCGAGTACGAGATCCTCGTCGGCCTGGGCCGGAGCAGCGACCGACGCTCGCGCGTGCGGGACATCGCCGAGCAGATCGGCTGGGAGAAGAGCCGGGTCAGCCACCAGGTCACCCGCATGGAGCGCCGGGGGCTGGTGCGCCGCACCGAGTGCGCGTCCGACGCGCGGGGCACCTGGGTCGAGCTGACGCCCGACGGCCGCCGGGCCATGCTCGCGGCGACCCGGGGGCACACGGCCGCCATCAAGAGGTACTTCACGGACGTGCTCGAGACGGACGCCGAGGTCGTCCGGGCGTTCTCGGGTCGCGTGCTCGAGGCGATCGGCACGGACGCGTCGCCCGACGCCCAGGCCTGACCCGCGCCTCCTCTGCGTCCCGACGCGGACGCGCGGTCGTCGCGGCCACCTCGGTCATCTCGGCCGTCTCGGCCGTGCCGGCCGTGCCGGCCGCGTCAGTGGAAGCGGTGGTCCTGGATGGTCATGCGCGGGCCGAACCTCGGCTTCGAGAAGCCGCTGCCCGTGATCAACCGCATGACGCGTTCACGGTGGCCGCGCCACGGCTCGAGCAGCTCGAGCATGCCGTCGTCGTCCACGGGACGGCCGATGAGCGCCCATCCGACCACGGCGGGTAGGTGGTAGTCGCCCACGCTGGGGCTGTCGGGGTCGCCGTGCGCACGTTGCGTCGTCTCGGCGGCGGTCCAGACGCCCACGCCGGGGATCGACCGGAGGCGCGTCGCGACCTCGTCGCCACCCCGACCGACGGCGAGCGTGCGCTCTAGTGCGGGCGCCACCGCACAGACCCTCATGACGGTCGCCGATCGCTGCGGCCCGACGCCGGCCCGGTGCCACTCCCAGCTGGGGATGCGGCGCCAGCCCTGGGCGTCCGGCGGCACGACGAGCCCCTCGGGTGCCGGACCCGGTGCCGGCGTGCCGTGTCGACGCACGAGCTGCCGCCACGCACGCCAGGCCTCGACGCTCGTGACCTTCTGCTCGAGGATCGCCGGGACGACGGCCTGCAGCACGAGGTTGGTGCGGGTCAGCCGGAGCCCCGGTTGCCGCCGACGGGCGTCGGCCAGGAACTCGTTCGTCGTGACGTCGAGCCCCGACCAGTCGTCGCCGCGGCCCAGCAGCTCGGGCACGTGCTCGATCGCCCAGGCGGCTCCCGGCCCCCACGCGTCGGCGCGGACGGACGAGGAGGCGCGGCTCGCCGACACGCAGAGCGTCGCCTCGCCCGCCGGGGTGCGCAGGGCGAGCCACGTCCGGTCGCCGTCGACCCGGAACGAGGGATCGCCCGAGCCGCGACCCAGGGGTCGCAGGGTGGCCCGGACGTCCACCGGGCGTGCCGACGAGTAGACCGTCCCGAGCCGTCGGTCGTCCGCGGCGGGAGCGGCCCCCGTGCGCTCGAGCTGATCCATGTCGCGATGGTAGACGCTCCCGCCGACAACCCCTCTTGCGTCATGGCTCATGTCTGTGTGATATTTTATGCGTCGGCCATCCGCCGCCCGTGCACGAGACGAGAGACACCGAGCAGACCCGATGACGATCACCACGAGACCCCTGTCCGCACCCGCAGGTGCCCGCGTCACCTCCTCCGCGCCCGGCCGACCGAACCGCCACCACCAGGGCGATGCCCATGGTCCCGACGTCGCCCCGGCCGCTCCCCCGGTCCGGCGGGCCACCGCCCGTCGGGCCAAGCGGGCGATCGACGTCGTCGGGGCCGTCGCCGCTCTGACCACCCTCGCTCCTGCGCTCGCCCTCGTCGCCCTGGCGGTGCGACTCGACAGCCGCGGCCCGGTCCTCTACCGCCAAGAACGCTGTGGGCTCGACGGCCGGACCTTCGAGATGCTGAAGTTCCGATCGATGGCCGACTCCGATCGGGCCGTCGCGATCATGCCCGAGGCGAACGACGCCGACGGGCCGCTCTTCAAGCTCCGCGTCGATCCGCGTGTGACCCGGGTTGGCCGCGTGCTCCGCAGGCACTCGCTCGACGAGCTGCCGCAGCTGGTGAACGTGCTTCGGGGCGAGATGAGCCTGGTCGGGCCGCGCCCGGCCCTGCCGCGAGAGGTCGCCCAGTACTGCAGCCGCGCCCGCCAGCGCCTTTCGGTGCTGCCGGGGCTGACCGGCCCGTGGCAGGTGGGGGGCCGCTCCGACCTCGACTGGGACGCCGGGCTCGACCTCGACCTCGGCTACGTCCACGGCTGGACGCCGACGACCGATGCGCGGCTGCTCGTGCAGACGATCGGCGCCGTCGTCCGGCCCTCCGGCGCGTACTGAGCGAGACGCGGCACGCGTTCCCCGGACCCGACCGCCGACCAGACCCCCGAAGCGGAGCCACCATGACCGACCACCGTGCCCGCAGACGACGCCGCTCGTTCTTCCGACGCCACCGTCTCGCCATGACGAGCCTGCTCGTGCTGGTCGGCGTCGTGATCACGGGGGTCGGGGCACTGGCGATCTTCGGTCTCACCACGATCCGGTCGGCCGAGGACGCCCTCGACGACGTCGGCACCCTGACCGACTACGCGGGCCGTCCCGCCCCCGCCACCGACGGCTCCGTCAACCTGCTGCTCCTCGGGTCGGACAGCCGCGAGCCCGTCGACGAACGCGACCTCGCGGGCTCCGGGCCTCGACGGGCGGACACGATCATGGTCGCCCACATCGCCGCGGACCGTCACTCCGTCGAGCTCGTGTCGATCCCCCGCGACACCTGGGTCGAGGTGCCGGGCCACGGCCAGGCCAAGGTCAACGCCGCCCTGGCCTGGGGCGGCGTCCCACTCCAGACCCGGACGATCGAGGCGTTGACGGGCGCACGCATCGACCACGCCGCCGTCGTCGACTTCGGCGGCGTCGAATCGATCGTCGCGACGTTGGGTGCCGTGACCGTGCAGAACGACGTCGAGTTCCGTCGAGGAGATCGCGTCTTCGCCGAGGGAGCCGTCACCCTCGACGGTCCGAGCGCTCTCGAGTACGTGCGCGAGCGCTACGCCTTCGCCGACGGCGACTTCCAGCGCATGCGCAATCAACGAGCCCTGGTGGCCGGCATCACCGACCGCCTGGTCAGCACGCGCACCCTGACCGATCCGGCGCGCGTCTCGGCGTTCGTCGAGACCACTGCCGGTCACATCGGGGTGGACAGCTCGTGGACCACGAGCGACATGATCGGCCTCGGCCTCTCGTTGAGACAGCTCCGACCGTCCGACGTGACGTCCTTCACGATGCCCGTCTCGGGCACCGGCACGTCACCCGACGGGCAATCGATCGTCGTCGTCGACGACTCGATGCTCGACGACCTCCGTCGGGCGTTCGCCGACGACGACCTCGAGGCGCTCAGCCCCCCTGCGGGCTGAGCGAACGGATCAGAGCGGCCGCTGCCGGGCCCCAGCCGCCACCCGTCGCACCGGGCGACACCCGCACGGCATCCGAGAACGTCCGCCACGAGCTCGGTGGCAGTCCGAATCCACACGAGATCAACCCATGGGCCAGACGGGGCTCGAGGATGTCGAGTTCGCGGGTAAGGGCAGGTGATCGTTCGACCGAGGCGAGTCGCCTGATCGTGGCACCCAGGCAGGTCAGGGTCGACAGGGGCGCCGGGGCCCCTTCGGACCTCGTCGCGAGGGGGAGCAGTCGGCTCGTCACCGCCGCGATCTCGGCCGGGTCGGCACTGCCGCCCGTCGAGTGTCGACCGGCCGACCACGACACGAGCCGGGCGTACAGGTCGCGGGCGGCGACGACGTCGGCGAGCTCGGGGCGAGCGACCCGCGTGTAGCGGTTCGGAGCCATGTCGACGAGGCCCCTCTCGTCGAGCCGCTCGAGAGCGGAACGGACGGGAGTCCGCGAGACGCCCAGCCAGGTGGTGAGTTCGTCGTCGGCGAGCCTCTCGCCGGGCGTCAGGGTGCCGTCCAGGATCGCGACGAGGATCATCCGGTAGACGTCGTCGCTGAGGCGTGGGCGGACGAGGGTCGCGCGGGCGCCGGCCCTCGCGACGTCGTCACCCCGGGGGAGGACGCGACGGCCCTCGACGACGGCGGACGCCCCGCGCGGATCGGACGCCCCGTCCCGGGCGACGTCGGGAAGGTCGAGCCTCGAGGTGACCCGTTCGCACGCCTCGGCCGCGGCGTCGACCAGCCCGCCGCCGAGTGACCGACGAACCTCGACGAACACGTCGGCGACGACGTCGAGATCGTCGGCGGACAGCTCTCGGAGGTGATGGCGCAGGGGCAGCGTCAGACGACGCGCGTGTCGGACGGCGAGGCGGCCGAACACGTTGTCGTCGACGGCCGACCACACCGCCGCCCAGGAGTCGCCGACCGCGTCGACCTCCTCGACGGAACCGTCCGCCGAGGAGGAACGGGCGCGGCAGTCGTCGACGAGGCCCGACAGGCGTCGATCGAGCCCGGTTCGTTCGTCGTGACCCGCCGACGCCACGACGGCCGCGAGCAGGGCGCACCCGACCGCCAGGAGGTCGACGGCGACCTCGCGGCGAGGGACCACGACGCTCGTCGCCCTCCGGGCCGAGATCTCGGCCAGTCGCACCTGCTCGAGCTTCGCGATGGCGACCCGGATCGGCGTCCGCGAGACACCGAGCCACGTCTCGCAGTCGGCGTCTCGCAGACGCTCGCCCGGTCGCAGCGTGCCGTCGAGGATCGCCGCGACCAGGTACTCGAAGACGGCGTCCTTCTGCAGGCGCCGAGGGATGACCGGACGGGCGGGGGTCGGGACGGGCATCGTCGCCTTTCGTCGGTGTCTGGAATTCCGGGTACCAGCATAAGGCATGCATGCCTCAGGCGTACGACGCTCCCCGACCGGCCTGCCCCTAGGATCTCCTGGTGGCGACCCCGAAGATCGTGTTGTTCTATGCCTTCACACCGCTCGGCGATCCCGAGGCGATGCGTCTGTGGCAGCGCGACCTCGCCGAGTCCCTGCACCTGCGCGGGCGCGTCCTCGTGTCCCACCAGGGCCTCAACGGCACGCTCGGAGGCGACCTGCCCGACGTCAAGCGCTGGCTCAAGAAGACCCGGCAGCACCCGGCCCTGGCCGAGCTCGACGTCAAGTGGAGCGAGGGCACCGGCGACGACTTCCCCCGCCTGTCGGTCAAGGTGCGCGACGAGATCGTGACGTTCGGCGCGCCCGACGAACTGCAGGTCGACGGGTCCGGCGTGGTGGGCACCGGTGAGCGGCTGTCCCCCGACGAACTCCACGAACTCGTCGACCGTGAGCAGGTCACCTTCTTCGACGGGCGCAACGAGTACGAGTCACGCATCGGTCGGTTCCGAGGCGCCGTGGTGCCCGACGTGGCCACGACCCGCGACTTCGTGGCCGAACTCGACAGCGGGCGCTACGACCACCTCAAGGACGAGCCCGTCGTCACCTACTGCACGGGCGGCGTGCGCTGCGAGGTGCTGTCGTCCCTCATGACGTCGCGTGGGTTCTCGCGGGTCTACCAACTCGACGGGGGTGTCGTGCGCTACGGCGAGCGCTTCGGCGACGACGGCCTGTGGGACGGTTCGCTCTACGTCTTCGACGGTCGCGGGTCGGTCGAGTTCAGCGACCACGCGGCCGTGATCGGTCGCTGCGAGGTCTGCGGCACCGCGACCAGTCGCATGCAGAACTGCGTCGAGGTGCAGTGCCGACGGCAACTGGTCGCCTGCGACGGGTGCGGTGCACGAGGCGACGTGACCTGCGACCGGCACCGCGCCTCCTCGTCCCTGACCGGCGGCGGACCCGCGGTGCTGTGACCTCGGTCGAGGCTCCGGCGTAGGGTCCCCGGCATGACTGAGACCAACGACATCAAGAAGATCGGCGAGGTCCTCGACGCGGGCCGCATCGGCATCCTCACCACGCAGAGCAGCCACGGCCACCTCGTGAGCCGGCCCCTCGCGATCGTCGATCGCGACTTCGACGGCAAGGTGTACTTCTTCACGCGCGACCCCTCCCCCAAGGTCGACGACGTCAAGGCGCACCCGCAGGTGAACGTCGCCGTCGAGACCGGCAAGGGCTACCTGTCGCTCGCGGGCAAGGCCTCGATCGTCAAGGACTCCGGGCTGATCGACGAACTGTGGACGACCGGGGCCGAGGCCTGGTTCGACAAGGGCCGCGAGGACCCGACCGTCGCACTGCTCGAGGTCGACGTCGACACGGCCGAGTACTGGGTCAGCAACGAGCCCAAGGCCGTCACCCTGTTCAAGTACGCCAAGGCCGCCGTGACCGGCGGACACCCGAAGAACGTCGCCGACACCGGCACCGTCTCGCTCTAGCCGAGGAGGCGCGGCGCGGGTCGTCCTCGACGGCCCGCGCCCCCGGCGGTTCGCGTCCTGTGATGGTCCGTGCCCGCCCCGGTCACCCGCAGGTGACGGTCCGACCGTCGCCGTTCACGTAGTCGCCGGGCCCGAGCTGGGCACAGGTCGTCGCGAGTTGCGAGTAGTAGTCGAGTGCCGCGATGGCGTACACGAGGCTCAGGACGATGACGATCGAGGCGACGACCATGCCGGTCAACGCGAGGGTGGCCGGGCGGCCGGCGGCTCGGGCGCGTCGCGCCGCCACGATGCCGAACACCAGGCCGAGGGGCGCGAAGAAGACGCCGAAGACGATCGACGCGATCGCGAGACCGCGGCCCTCGTCGTCGGTGCGGGGCGGCGCGGACGACCAGTCGTCGTCGGCGGGGAAGAAGTACGAGCCGAGGCCTGCGTTCTCGGGTCGGGCGTCGGGCGCGGAGCCGGTCTCGGGCACGGGACCGGGCGGCGGCGCCCAGACCTGACGACCGTCGGAGTCCCACGTCGGCGCGGCGGCCTGCTGGGCGACGGGCTGCTGGCCGGCGGCCTGCTGGCCGACGGGCTGCGACGAGGGGGGCTGCGACGCCGCGGGCTGGGGGAAGAACGGCTGCTGCCGTCGCGTGGCGGGCATCGACGGTGCGCCGGAGGGGTCGAGCGGCCAACCGCGATCGGCCACGCCCGCCTCGGGGTGCACCGGGCGAGGCGGACCGAACGGGAACTCGCCCCGGTCGGGCTCGGTCGGCGCGGGCCGGGCGAACCGGGCCCACGGCGACGGCGGACGCCCCGGCTGCTCGTTGCTCATGCAGGCGAGGGTAGTACGGCCGCCTGCGCGACCGGCAGGGCGGTGACCGGGCCCGTGGACAGGTGCCGCGCCTCCTCGTGGTCCATGATGGGTCTCGACCTCGGCCCGTCGATCGGGCCCTTCGATGCGATGGAGCCCCTCGATGCGAATCGGAATCCTCACCAGCGGTGGCGACTGCCCCGGTCTCAACGCGGTCATCCGCGGTGCCGTGCTCAAGGGCACGCAGATCCACGGACAAGAGTTCGTCGGCTTCCGCGACGGCTGGCGAGGCGTCGTCGACGGCGACGTGATGCCCCTCACCCGCAAAGAGATCCAGGGCATCGCGAAACAGGGCGGCACGATCCTCGGGACGAGCCGCACGAACCCGTTCGAGGGCGACGGCGGTGTCGACCGCATCGCCGAGAACATGGAGCGCTTCGGCATCGACGCCATGATCGCGATCGGCGGCGAGGGCACCCTGGCCGCGGCCAAGCGCCTGACGGACGCGGGGCTCAAGATCGTCGGCGTGCCCAAGACCGTCGACAACGACCTCGGGGCGACCGACTACACCTTCGGCTTCGACACCGCGGTCCAGATCGCCACCGACGCCATGGACCGCCTGCGCACCACCGGCGACTCGCACAGCCGCTGCATGGTCGCCGAGGTCATGGGCCGGCACGTGGGCTGGATCGCCCTGCACTCGGGCATGGCCGCCGGTGCCCACGCGATCCTCATCCCCGAGCAGGCGACCAGCATGGACCAGATCGTCGAGTGGGTGCAGTCGGCCTACGACCGGGGTCGGGCACCGCTGGTGGTCGTCGCCGAGGGCTTCGTGCCCGACCACGAGAGCGACGTGCACTCCGAGCGCGGCCTGGACGCCTTCGGCCGCCCGCGCCTCGGCGGGATCGGCGAGCGACTCGCCCCCGTCATCGAGGAGCGCACGGGCATCGAGACCCGCGCCACGACGTTGGGGCACATCCAACGCGGCGGTACGCCCACGTCCTACGACCGCGTGCTCGCCACGCGGCTCGGCATGGCGGCGAGCGACGCGGTGGTCGAGGGTCGTTGGGGGCGCATGGTCGCCCTGCGGGGCACCGAGATCGTCCACGTCTCGTTCGAGGAGGCCCTCGACAGCCTCAAGGTCGTCCCGCAGCACCGCTACGACGAGGCCGCGATCCTCTTCGGCTGAGGGGCGGCCGCCGGTGGGCGGTGGCCGGTGCGCGGTGGCCGGTGCGCGGTGGCCGGTGCGCGGTGGCCGGTGGGCGGTGGCGCGGGGTCCGTCGCACAGGCGATGTGCGCCCGGCCGGAGTCTGACAGGCTCGACGCATGATCACGTTCATCGTGGTGGGGGCGATCGGACTCCTGCTCCTGCTCGTCAGCATCGTCGTGGGCGACCTGCTCGACGTCGTCGACGTCGGCGACGGGCTCGTCTCGGGCGTCGCCCTGGGCGCGGCCCTGGCCATCTTCGGGCTCGCCGGGGTCGTCACGTCGCAGACCGACCTCGCCGCGGGGTGGACCTACGCCGTCGCCGTCGGCATGGCCCTCGTCGCCCTCGTGCTGATCCAGCTCGTCGTCCGCCGCGTGACGCGCCGCGAGAGCGGGGGGCACTGGTCGCCCGTCGGGTTCGTCGGCGTCACGACCGAGGCCACCGGCCCGGCCGGCGGCGAGGTCCGACTCGACGACGTCCGCGAGCTCGAGCGGCGGCTCGCGACCAGCGACGCGCGCATCGAGCGCGGCGTCCGCGTCCGCGTCGTGGCCGAGAACGGCCCGCGCGTGCAGGTCGAGGCGCTCGACGCCGGCGAGACCTCCGCGTCACGTGATCCCCAGACCAACTGAAAGGAAGCCCCGTGGACTTCATCTCCTCCAACGTCAGCGTCGTCGCCATCGTCGTCGCCGTCGTCATCGTGCTCGCCCTGCTGTCGTTCGTCGCCAGCCGCGTCCGACGCGTCCCGCCGAACGAGGCCCTGATCGTGGTCGGCCGTGGCGCCGAACGGTCCGAGGGCGGCGGCATCTCCAGCCCGCAGAAGGTCATCATCGGTGGCCGCACCTTCGTCTGGCCGATCTTCCAAGAGGGCTTCAAGCTGTCGCTCGAGCAATACCAGACCCCGGTCGAGGTGCAGGCGATCGACGCCAACTACATCCGCACCGCCGTGAAGGCCACGGTCAACTTCAAGGTGACCGGCACCGAAGACGGGGTGCGCCGCGCCGCCCAGCGCTACCTGCTGCAGCAGCAGCAGCTCCCGGTCATCGTGCAGCAGTCGCTCGAGGGGTCGATCCGCGGTCTCATCGGCGGCCAGCCGGTCGACGACCTGGTCAAGAACTTCTCGCGCCTCGCGGCCGACGCCGTGAACGAGACGAAGGGCGAGCTCGCCGAGCTCGGCCTCCAGATCGAGACCATGAACATCCGCGAGATCGAGACGCCGGGCAGCACCTACCTCGCCGACCGCGGTCGTGCCGAGGCGGCCGTCGCCAAGCAGAACGCCGACGTGGCCGAGGCCGAGGCCGAGCGCATCGCCGCCCTGGCCCGCATCGGCAACACGCAGCAGACGGCCGAGCGTCAGCTGCAGCTCGACGTCCGCCAGGCCCAGATCAAGGCCGAGACCGACCGCGCCCAGGCCGAGGCCGCCGCCGCCGGTGAGCTCGCCCGGGCCATGCAAGACAAGCTGGTCGCCGAACAAGAGAGCATCGCCGTGGCCGAGCAGGCCAAGGTCAACCAGGAGCGACTCAACATCGAGGTGCGCCAGCCCGCCGAGGCCGCGGCCTACGCGTCCGTGCAGAACGCCGAGGCCGAGCGCGACGCGGCCAACGCCGCCGTCGAGGCCGAGGCGTTCCGCCGCACCCAGCTCGCCGACGCCGCCCGCAACGCGGCCGAGAACGAGGCCGCGGCCGTCGAGGCCGCCGGTCGCGCCGAGGCCGCGGCGATCAAGGCCAAGGGTCTCGCCGAGGCCGAGGCCGTGGACGCGCTGGCCGAGGCGCAGGGCAAGTTCGGCCAGGCGGCACTCGCCTCGCAGGTCATCTCGCGCCTGCCCGAGATCGCCCGCGAGATGGCGGCGCCGATGGGCAACATCGACGCCCTGACGGTGGTGTCGACCGACGGTGCCAACGAGCTGACCAAGTCGGTCGCCAACAACATGACGCAGCTGCAGGACGTCGTGAAGGCCACGACGGGGCTCGACCTCGTCAGTGCGCTGGGCGGGTTCCTCGGGGGCAAGGCGGGAGCGTCCGGCCCCGTCGATCGCGTCTGACCGCACCCGCGTAACCTCGGTCGCATGCGTGCGATCGTGGTCGAGAAGGGCAGGGCCGCCGAGCTCCGAGAGCTCGACGAGCCGGTCGCCGGGCCAGGTGACGTCGTCGTCGACGTCACCTGGTCCGGCATCAACTACAAGGACGGTCTCGCCCTTCGCGGTGACCCCGGGGTCGCCCGGGTCGATCCTCTCGTGCCCGGCATCGACTTGGTCGGCGTCGTGGCGTCCTCGGGGTCGTCACGTTTCGCGCCGGGCGACGAGGTGCTGGTCAACGGTGCGGGCCACGGCGAGACGAAGGCGGGCGGCTTCGCCGAACGCGTCGTGGTCGACCCGGGCAGCACCGTCCTGCTCCCCCCGGGCATCGACGGGCGGCGCGCGGCCGCCATCGGCACGGCGGGTTTCACGGCGATGCTGAGCGTCCTCCGGCTCGAACGCGACGTCGGACCCGACGACGGCGACGTCGTGGTGACCGGTGCGGCCGGAGGCGTCGGGTCGGTGGCGATCGCGGTGTTGAGCCGCCTCGGGTACTCGGTCAGCGCCTCCTCGGGTCGCCTCGCCGAGCAGGGCGACTACCTCCGCTCGCTCGGGGCCGCGGCCCTGGTCGACCGCGACGAACTGTCCGGTGCGGGGAAGCCGATGCAGCGGGCCCGCTGGGCCGGCGGCGTCGACTCGGTCGGGAGCCACACCCTCGCGACCGTCCTGGCCCAGACCCGCTGGGGTGGCACCGTCACGGCCTGCGGGCTCGCCCAGGGCGCCGACCTGCCGACGACGGTGCTGCCGTTCATCCTGCGGGGCGTGACCCTGGCCGGCGTGAACTCGGTGGAGGCACCGCTCGACCTGCGCCAGCGCGCCTGGGACCGACTGGCACGAGACCTCGACCTCGACCTCCTCGACTCGATGACCGGCGAGGTCGCCCTGGCCGACGTGGTGGGCGCCGGCGAGGCGATCCTGGCGGGCCGGACCCGGGGGCGGACGGTCGTGCGCGTCGGCGGATCGCACATCTAGAACTCCGGATCACCCATACGTACTCAGCCCTCGGGTTTATGCTCGACATGTCGGCGACCGGTTCAGGGCCGGGTCGACGAACCGACCGACCGCGGTGCCGAGCGCCGTCGACCGTCGGCACCTGACCGCAGACACGACGGAGGCCCCCGATGCCGATCCCCCAGAACGACGACCAGACGCCCGCCCCTCGCCGCCTGTTGCGCGACGTCGTCTACGACAAGATGTTCGCCGCGATCATCGACGGCACCCTCGAGTTCGGTGAGCGCCTGAACGACGACCAGCTCGTGGCCTGGCTGGGCGTCTCCCGCACGCCCGTCCGCGAGGCGATCGCCAAGCTCGCCGACCAGGCACTGGTCGACATCGAGGCCAACCGCTACACGCGCATCGTCGACCCGTCCTACGGCGAGTTCGTCGACACCGTCGACGTCGGTTACGCCGTCTGGTCCCTCTTCGTCGAGCGGGCCGTGCCCAAGCTCGACAAGGCTCAGCGTGCCGAGGTCGTCGGCCTCCTCGACACCCGGGCCAAGGCCTTCAAGGCGAAGAAGGAAGAAGACATCGCGGGCCTCGTGCGGGCCAACGAGATCCTTCTGGCCGCGGCCGACAGCGAGTCCCTGACGCGACTGTGGTCGAACACCGGCCCGCGCCTCCTGCTGCTCCTGCGTCGTCCGTCGGCCAACGGCATCTTCGACTTCCCGCAGGCGCACGCCTTCACCGTGGCGTTCCGCGACGCCGTGAAGGCGGACGACGCCGCGGCGGCCGCTGCCGTCGTGCGCGAGCAGCCCGCACGCCTGCAGGGCCTGTTCGACCAGGTGCGCGAGGCGGGCATCTACCGCGCGTGACCGTCGCCCCCTCCGTGGCCGCCCCGGTGCCGCCCGTGCTCGACGTCGTCGCTGCACGGGTGACCCGGGGCGGTCGTGATCTGCTGCACGACGTGTCGTTGCGCGTCGACTCCGGCCAGCACTGGGCGCTGATCGGCCCCAACGGAGCCGGCAAGACGACGCTGCTGACGTTGTGCGGTGCGCTCGGCCACCCGACCGCGGGCACGGTCGACGTCCTCGGCCGCCGCCTCGGGCGGGTCGAACTGAGCGAGCTGCGTCGCCACATCGGCCACGTCGATCCGCGCCATCGCATGGTCGGCGACGCCACCGTTCGCGAGGTCGTGCTGACCGGCTTCACGGGCAGCAGCGACCCGGTGCCCCGCTGGGTGCCCACCGACGAGCAGGAGGCGCGGGTCGTCGACCTCGTCGCGAGCGTCGGTCTCTCGTCCCGCCTCTCGGCACGATGGAGCGTGCTGTCCCAGGGCGAACGCGGTCGGGCGCTGATCGCCCGCGCCCTGGTGTCGCAGCCGGCCCTGCTGCTGCTCGACGAACCGGCGACCGGACTCGACGTCGCGGCGCGGGAACACCTGCTCGACACCGTCGACGAGCTGCGCACGACCCACCGCGCGATGTCCTCCGTGACGGTGACCCATCACCTCGAGGACCTGCCGAGCAGCACGTCGCACGCCCTGCTGCTGCGCGACGGCCGGGTCTTCGCCACCGGACGGGCCGACGACGTGCTGACGTCCGAGCTCGTGTCGGGCGCGTTCGACCACCCGCTCGTGGTCGATCGGGCCGGCGGCCGCTGGTCGGCCCGCGCCCGCCGCCGCTGACCTCCGGCCGTCCCGGCACGCCGGGCCGGGCCCAGCCGGGCCGGGCCCAGCGGGGCCGAAGAGCCGGCCGGGCTCCGGTGGGCCGGCGGGGTGGCTAGTGCGGCGCCTCGGCTGCTGCGGCAGCCTTGGCCGCGGCGGGCACGGCGTCGAGGATGCGCGACACCACGTCGTCGTCGTGGGCCGCCGTGACGAACCACGCCTCGAACACCGACGGGGGCAGGTTGACCCCGGCGTCGAGCATGGCGTGGAAGAACGGCGGGTAGCGCCAGGACTGCTGGGCGCGGACGTCGTCGTAGTCGTTCGGTGCCGTCGGCGTGAAGGCGAACGAGAAGAGCGACCCGGCGCGCTGGACGCTGTGCTCGACGCCCTCGGCGGACAGGGCGGCCGAGACGCCGGCCGACAACTGGTCGGCGACGGTGTCGAGCCGGGCGTAGACCTCGGGCGTGGCGAGCCTGAGCGTGGCGATGCCGGCGGCGACGGCCACCGGGTTGCCGCTGAGCGTGCCCGCCTGGTAGACCGGCCCCAGTGGGGCGAGGAAGTCCATCACCTCGGCGCGACCGCCCAGGGCGGCGAGCGGCATGCCCCCGCCGATGACCTTGCCGAACGTGATGAGGTCGGGCTCCCAGCCAGCGCCGTCCGGGACGACCCGAGCGGCCTCGAGACCCCACCAGCCCGCGCGTCCCACGCGGAAGCCGGTGAGCACCTCGTCGACGATCAGCAGCGAGCCGTGGCGTCGCGTGATCTCGGACAGGCTGCGGTTGAAGCCCCGCTGCGGCGCGAGCACGCCCATGTTGGCGGCGGCGGCCTCGACGATGACGGCGGCGATGCGCGGGCCGTGCTCGTCGAAGGCCGCACGCACGGCGTCGAGGTCGTTGTAGGGAAGGACGAGCGTCTGGGCGGCGGTCTCGGCCGTGATGCCGGCCGAACCGGGCATCGACAGGGTCGCGACGCCCGAGCCGGCCTCCGCCAGCAGCGAGTCGGAGTGCCCGTGGTAGTGCCCGGCGAACTTCACGAGCAGGTCGCGACCGGTGTAGCCGCGGGCGAGGCGGATGGCCGTCATGGTCGCCTCGGTGCCGGTGGACACCATGCGCAGCTTGCCGATCGGTCGCTGGTCGCCGACGGCGACGCGTTCGCGGACCAGCTCGGCGAGTTCGGTCTCGGCGGGCGTCGACGCCCCGAACGACAGACCGCGCGCGGCCGCCTGCTGGACGGCCTCGAGCACCTCGGGGTGGGTGTGCCCGAGGATCGCCGGACCCCACGAGGCGACGAGGTCGACGTAGTCGCGTCCCTCGGCGTCGGTGACGTAGGCGCCCTTGGCACCCACGAGGAACCGTGGCGTCCCGCCGACGGAGCCGTACGCACGGACGGGCGAGTTGACGCCGCCCGGGATGGACCGCTTGGCCCGGGTGAAGTAGGTGTCGTTGCTCTGCTCGGTCATCAGAACCGCTCCTTCTGGAGGCGCGTGGCCAGTTCGGTGGCCCAGTACGTCAGGATCGCGTCCGCACCCGCCCGCTTGATCGACAGGACGCTCTCGTACGAGGCCGCGTCGAGGTCGATCCAGCCGTTCGCGGCGGCCGCGTGGATCATCGCGTACTCACCACTGATCTGGTACGCCCACACCGGGACGGTGCTCGTCGCGGCCGTCTCGGCGAGGACGTCGAGGTAGCTCATCGCCGGCTTGACCATGACGACGTCGGCACCCTCGGCGATGTCGAGGTCGACCTCGCGCAGGCCCTCGCGCCCGTTGGCGGCGTCCATCTGGTACGTGCGGCGGTCTCCGACCAGCGTCGACTGGACGGCCTCGCGGAAGGGGCCGTAGAAGGCCGACGCGTACTTGGCGGCGTAGGCGAGCAGTGCCGTGCCGCCGAAGCCGGCCGCGTCGAGGGCGTCGCGGACCGAGCCGATCTGACCGTCCATCATGCCGCTCATGCCGATCAGCTGGGACCCGGCCTCGGCCTGGACGACCGCCATCTCGTCGTAGCGGACCAGGGTGGCGTCGTTGTCGACCGAGCCGTCGGCGGCGAGGACGCCGCAGTGGCCGTGGTCGGTGAACTCGTCGAGGCAGAGGTCGGTCTGCACGACCAGCGCGCCCTGGGCGGCGTCGACGGCCACGCGGGTGGCCACGTTGAGGATGCCCTCGGGGTCGGTCGCGCCCGACCCGACGGCGTCCTTCTCGAGGGGCACCCCGAAGAGCATGACGCCGCCCACACCGGCCTCCGCTGCCTGCTCGACGGCCCGGGGCAGGCTCGACAGGCTGTGGTGGACGACGCCCGGCATGGACGAGATCGGGGTGGGCTCGTCGATGCCCTCGCGGACGAACATCGGCAGGACGAGGTCGGCGGGGTGCAGGCGCGTCTCGGCGGTCAGACGACGCAGGGCGGGGGTGGCGCGGAGGCGGCGGGGCCGCACTCGGGGGAATTCGGACATCAGTCCTTCTCGGTGGGGGGCGTTCCGGCGGACGGGCCGTCGAGGGCGTGGTCCACCACGGCCTCGACGAGGGCGGCCGCCGATCGGGTCTCGGCGATCAGGTGCACGGGCAGCCCCGCGGCACGGGCGTCGAAGGCGGTGCGCGGGCCGATGCACGCGACGAGGGTCTGCGGGGGCAGGGGCGCCAGCTGGGCGGCGATCTGGCGGGCGACGCTGCCCGAGGTCACGAGGAGGACGCCGATCGAGCCGTCGGCGACGCCGTCGCGCACCTCGGCCGAGACGGGAACGCCCACCGTGCGGTACGCCGAGACGAACTCGGCGTCGAACCCGCGGGCCGACAGTCCGGCGACGAGTGTCGGCTCGGCGAGGTCGGACTGCGGGACGAGCACGCGACCGGTGACCTCGTCGGCCGGCCACTCCTTCACGAGTCCGCGGGCCGAGTTGTCGCCCTCGGGGACGAAGTCGACGCGGATGCCCGCCAGGCTCAGGGCGGCGGCGGTGGTCTCGCCGACCGCGGCGACCCGGGTCGAGGCAGGGGGCCGGATGCCGTTGCCGACCAGGACGTCGACCGTGGTGGCACTCGTGACGACGAGCCACTCGTAGACGCCGGACTCGAGGCGGGCCAGGGCCGCGGCGAGCAGCTCGGGCGTCTCGGCCGGGGCGAAGTTGATGAGGGGGGCGATCACCGGGGCGGCACCGCGCGACCGGAGCGAGGCCGCGACCCCGTCGCCCCACTTGCCACCGCGCGGCACCAGGACGCGCACGCCCTTGAGCGGCTTGTCGGCGGTCACGTGGCGCTGCCCAGGGGGTCACCGCCGGCCGGTCCGCCGCCCAACGGGGCGAACTCGGCCGCACCGGAGTCGAGCAGCTCGTCGACGACACGGCCGGCGACCTCGTGGACGTCGGCGAGGCGCGCGACGAGGGGACCGTCGTCGAGGGAGACGGCGTGCGACGAGCTGAGGCGACGGCCGCCGTCGGGGCTGTAGACGGTCGCGCTGAGCAGCAGCAACCCGGCGTCGACGACGGCACTGGCACCGACGGGTGCCGCGCAACCGGCCTCGAGCCCGGCCAGCACGGCCCGCTCGGCCGTCACCACGAGGCGGGTTTCTTCGTCCTCGATGGCGGCCAGTCCGCGGGCGAGTGCTTCGTCGGGGTCGCCTTCGCGGACCTCGACGGCGAGCGAGCCCTGGCCGGGCGCACTGGGCCAGAAGCCGAGCCCCAGCAGTTCGGTCGCGGCGTCGAGGCGTCCCAGGCGGCCGAGACCCGCCGCGCTGAGCAGGACGGCGTCGAGGTCGACGCCGACGCGACCGAGCCGCGTGTCGACGTTGCCGCGGATGTCGACGACCTCGAGGTCGGGACGTCGCGAGAGCAGCTGGGCAGCACGACGCGGCGATCCCGTGCCGACGCGGGCACCCTGGGGCAGTCCTTCGAGGGTCAGCCCGTCGCGCGCGCAGAGGGCGTCGCGGGCATCCGCCCGACCGGGCGTCGCCCCGATGACGAGACCGGGGTGCGTGGCGGTGGGGAGGTCTTTGAGCGAGTGCACGAGGGCGTCGCACTCGTCCGCGAGGAGCGCCTCGCGCAGGGCGCTGGCGAACACGCCGGTGCCCCCGAGCGACGCCAGCGACTCGCCGGTGCCCTGCGAGCGGTCCCCCTCGGTCTTGATGCGGACGAGTTCGACGTCGTGGCCGGTCGCGGCCGCGATGCGGTCGGCGACGGTGGTCGACTGGGCGACGGCCAGCGCGCTGCCCCGAGTTCCGATGCGGATGGTCGCCACGGGGTCAGGGGACCAGGCCGGACAAGGCGGGCTTGAAGCCCAGTCGCACGTTCTCGCAGCAGCCGGGACGGCAGACGTCGTACCAGGGCCCGAGGTCGGTCACGTGGGGGCGGTCCTCGGCGGGGACGCCGTCACGACGCTCGAGCACGAGGTCGACGAGCCCGGTGACGTAGTTCGGGTCGATGCCCGGCGTCGGGGTGCGCGTCGCCCAGAAACCGTTCTTCTCGCTGGTCTCCATCGCCTCGTTGTCGAGGTCCCACATGACCTCCATGTGGTCGCTGACGAACCCGAGCGGCACGATGACGACGGCGCGGGTCGGACCGCCGGCCAGGTCGTCGATGGCGTCGTTGATGTCGGGCTCGAGCCACGGCATCGAGGGCGGGCCGCTGCGCGACTGGTAGACGAGCTGCCAGGGGACGGTGGTGCCGCCCCCTTCGGGCAGGTCGAGGTCGAGGGCGGCCTCGGCCGCGGCCATGACGACCTCGGCGACGGCCTTGTGCTGGGCGGCGTAGGCGCCGTCGGCGTCGAAGCCGCGCGCCTGGGGGCCGCTCTTGGCCGCGTCGGTCGACGGGATCGAGTGCGTCGCGAAGAGCACCTGGACCTCGGTCGCGAGGTCGAGCCCCTCGTTCTCGGCGCGAGCCGCGACGAGCGCGTCGCGCACGCCGTCGATGAACGGCTGGACGAAACCGGGGTGGTCGAAGAACTGGCGGACCTTGTCGATCTGCATGGTGCCCTCGAGGCCGGTGGCGTCGAGCGCCATGGCGAAGTCCTCGCGGTACTGGCGGCACGAGCTGTAGGACGAGTAGGCGCTGGTCGCGACCGCGATGAGCTTGCGGAACCCGCGCTCGTCGGCCTCGCGCACGGCGTCGGCCATGTAGGGCTGCCAGTTGCGGTTGCCCCAGATGACCGGCAGGTCGATGCCGCGACGCTCGAGCTCGGCCTCGAGGGCGGCCTTGAGCTCGCGGTTGTGCTCGTTGATCGGGCTGACGCCGCCGAAGTGGCGGTAGTGCGTCGCGACCTCTTCGAGCCGCTCTTCGGGGATGCCCCGCCCGCGCGTGACGTTGCGCAGGAACGGGATGACGTCGTCCTGCCCCTCGGGCCCGCCGAAGCCGGCCAGCAGGATGGCGTCGTAGTCGGTCGGCTCGGAGACGTGCTCGGGGCCGGAGGCCGCGGCGGGGGTGGCGTTGCGGACGAGCTGCCCGTTGGTGATGTTGCTGGTGTCGGTCACGACAAGACCTCGATGATGTCGGTGGTGGGGATGCGTCGGCCCGTGAAGAACGGGATCTCTTCGCGGACGTGGCGGCGGGCCTCGGTGTAGCGCAGGTCGCGCATGAGGTCGACCAGTTGGACGAGCTCGGGAGCCTCGAGGGCGAGGATCCACTCGTAGTCGCCGAGCGAGAAGCTGGCGACGGTGTTCGTCAGCACCGCGCGGTGCTCGGAGCCCTGCTTGCCGTGCTCGGCGAGCATCTGACGGCGCTCGGCCTCGGGCAGCAGGTACCACTCGTAGCTGCGCACGAACGGGTACACCGTCAACCAGGTCTCGGGTGCCTTGCCCCGCATGAAGGCCGGGCTGTGGTTGCGCGAGAACTCGGCCTCGCGGTGCATGCCCATGGCGTTCCAGGTGGGCAGCAGGCCGCCCAGCACGTCGGTGCGCAACAGCTGCCGGTAGGCCGACTGGACGGCCTCGGGCACCTCGCCGTGCAGCCAGATCATGATGTCGGCGTCGGCCCGCAGGGCGCTGACGTCGTAGAAGCCACGGACGGTCACGCCGAGACCCGCCAGGGCGTCGACGACCGCGTCGAGCTGCGGGACGTCGTCGAGCTCGGGGGCGTAGGGGTTCTGCGGGTCGCGTCGCAGCACGGCCCAGAGCGTGTAGCCGAGGCGTTCGACGGGTGGCGGTGTGCTCGCCGCGGCGTCGTCGGACTCGGTCTGGACGGGTGCGGCGGATGAATCGGACGTCGGCAGTACGGGCGCTGCCGCGTCGGCGCTGGAACTCATGCAGCCATTCTCCCTCTCGGCACGCTGGGAGCCCAACCAGGTTGCTCCCGGTCGAGCGAACGGCACCCGGTGCCCGCCGGCGGTCGAGCCGACCGGCGAGCCGGGCGAGCGGTCAGCGGCGCTTGACGACCGCGACGACGACGCCCGCGACGGCCAGCGCACCCGCCCCGGCGGCGGCGAGCCACGGGGTCTTGTCGCGGTCGAACGAGGCCTTGGCGCGGTGCCCGGCGATGCCCAACTGCTTGGGCACGTTCAGCTTGTCCTCGAGTTCGTTGAGGGTCGCGGCGAGCTCGGCGCGCGTGCGGTCGATGTGGGCCTGGATGTCGCTGCTGTCGCTCACGGTGCTCCTGTCGGGAACGGGAAGGGTGGGGGTGTCGAGGAGGCGCGTCAGCGCTCGTCGAGGCGGGCGCCGGGGATCGACCCCACGCCCTTGACGGCCTTGAGGTCGGCCTTGAGGCTCGCGATGGTCTTCTCGGGGACCGCCGGGAGCCCCTTCTTGATCGCCTTGTACCCGAGGAACGCGAGCAGGGCGGCGACGAGCAACAGCACGCCGGCGACGATGAGGGCCGACGCCCAGCCGGGAAGCCAGATGGCGAGCAGCAGGACGATGCCGGTCAGGAGGACGCCGAGCATCGCGAAGACGAAGACCAGGGCCCCGACCAGGAAGCCGGCACCGATGCCGAAGGCCTTGAGCGTGCCGATGACCTCGTACTTGAGCAGGGCCAACTCGCCCTTGACCAGGTCGGTGACCAGCGTCGGGACGTCCTGCACCAGGGCGAAGAGCGACCGCGGCCTGGTCTTGTGCCGCACCTTGTCGCTGCGCGTCGAGTCGGTCATTTCTTTCGGCCGCCGCCGAAGGCCTTGGAGATGCCCCGGGTGATGCCGGTGACGACGGCGTCCACGCCGTCGGCCGTCTTGGCACCGGCGAAGTCCTGGCCCTTGGCGACCTGGCGCTGCACGGCCCGGCTGTTCCAGACCTTGGACGCCCTCTCGGTGATCTGCTCGTACCGGTCGTGGCCGGCGCGGGCGCCCAGCACGAATCCGACAGCGGCTCCGGCGACGAAGATCAGTTTGCCTCGCACGGGGGACTCCATTCGTGGTCGTACGCGCGACGGCATGTGCCGCACACGTCCCTCCAATGTAGCCCGAGGCGGGTGCCCGACGCCCGCGCCGGACCGAAGCGGCCCGACCCCGGGGCCTCAGTCGCGGGACGGGGGCGCCGACAGCGCCGCCACGAGGGTGGCGGCCTGACGACGCGAGTGGGCGATGATCGCGGCCAGCCCCCGTCCCGCCACCGCGCCTCCTGCCTGGACGACCTCGACCACGGGCTCGGTGACGACCGCCGCCTCGGCCCGGCGCGGGGCGTCCCAGGTGGCCCGGCCGAAGCCGACCAGGTGGCGCGCGGCGAGGTCGACGCCGAGCAGGGTCGAGGCGTCGGCGAGCGCCGCGTCGCGCACCTCGGCGTCGGGTGTGTCGCGGTCGACGACGGGCGAGTCGAAGCTGAGCCGGAGCACGTGGCGTCCCCCGGCGAGCTCGGCCAGCCAGCTCCACTTGACGGTCGCGTGGGTGAGGGCCTTGGCCCGGAGTCCGGTCGAGCCGGGGGCGACGAGGACGCCCGTGCCCCGGGGCGCCGCGTCGAGCTCCGACCGGTCGACGACGAGGGTCGCGAGGGTGATCGCTCCGGGCGGCACCGAGGAGGCGCGGGTCGTCAGGGCCACCGCGTCGTGGTCCCCGACGGCCAGCACGACCTGTCTCGCCCGGACGTGCTCACCGCCCGCGGTCTCGACGCCGGTCTCGTCGATCGAGCGGACGCGGGTGCCGAGGCGGACGTCGACGCCGTGCCGCTGGAGGTCGGCGACGATCGGGTCGACCAGCCGGGCGAGGCCGCCGCGGATTCCCGCCACCGCCGAGCCGGCCGGGGCGAGGGCGCGCAGTCCGAGCACGGCGGCGGCGAGGCTGCCTTCGCGCTGGAGGGCCGAGCGCAGCCCGGGGGCCACGCGGTCGACGGCGAGCAGGTCGGGGTGGAGCGAGTGGACGCCCGAGACGATGGGACTGACGAGCCGGTCGACGACCTCGTCACCCATGCGCGCCCGGACGAGACCCCCCAGGGTGGTTTCTTCGGCCCCGATCTCGGCGGGCAGGTCGGCGTCCGCGAGCGCGCGGGTCACGCCGGCCTCGCCGACGACGGCTCGCACGTCGGCGGCGGACGGGTCGCCGGGGATGCCGAGCAGCCCCGTTCGCGGGATGGGGAAGGACTCGCCGTCGGCTTCGTGCAGCCAGGCCCCGCGGGGATCGGGCAGGACGATGTCGTCGCCGAGGCCGAGTTCGGTGGCGAAACCGGCGACCGTGCCGCCCCGGGTCGCGAAGCTCTCGGCCCCGGCGTCGAGTGCGATGCCGGCGACCACGTGTCGCGAGACCTCGCCGCCCAGTCGGTCGGATGCCTCGAACAGCACGACGCCCAACCCGGCGGCGGCCAGGTCACGGGCGAGCACGATGCCGCCCATGCCGCCGCCCACCACGGCGACGTCGACGACGCCGCTCGGGGTGACGACGGGCGGGGTCACAGCGTGTGCGCGAGCTCGACGATGCGGGTGAGCACGTCGGGGTCGGTGTCGGGGCTGACGCCGTGGCCGAGGTTGAGCACGTGCGCCGGGGCCGCCCGACCACGCTCGACCACGTCGCGGACGTGCGCCTCGAGCACGGCCCACGGCGCCTGGAGCATGGCGGGGTCGATGTTGCCCTGCACCGGGGTGGAGCCACCGAGGCGACGCGAGGCCTCGTCGAGCGGGATGCGCCAGTCGACCCCGACGGCGTCGGTGCCGACGTCGCGCATGGCGGCCAGCACCTCGCCGCTGCCCACTCCGAAGTGGATGCGGGGCACGTCGAGGTCGGCGACGTGCGAGAGGGCACGGGCCGAGTGGCGGGCGACGTGCGCGGTGTAGTCGGCCAGCGAGAGCGACCCGACCCACGAGTCGAACAACTGGGCGGCGCTCGCCCCCGCGAGCACCTGCGCCCGCAGGAAGGCACCGGTCACGTCCGCGGCCCAGGTGAGCAGGGCGTCCCAGGTCTCGGGATCGCCGTGCATGAGGGCACGGGCGCGGATGTGGTCCTTCGACGGCCCGCCCTCGACGAGGTAGGCGGCGAGGGTGAAGGGGGCGCCGGCGAACCCGATCAGCGGCGTGCTGCCCAGCTGCGCGACGGTCTGGGCGACGCCCGCGGCGATCGGGGCCAGCGCCTCCGGGTCGATCGGCCGCAGGGCCGCGACGTCGGCCGCCGTGCGGATCGGCGTCTCGAGCACCGGACCACGACCCGGGACGATGTCGACCGAGACGCCGGCCAGCTTGATCGGCACGACGATGTCGCTGAAGAAGATGCCCGCGTCGACGCCGTGACGGCGGACCGGCTGCAGCGTGATCTCGCTCGCCAGGTCGGGCGTGAGGCAGGCGTCGAGCATGGCGGTGCCGACGCGCAGCTCGCGGTACTCGGGAAGCGAGCGCCCCGCCTGGCGCATGAACCACACCGGCAGCGTCTCGGGCCGGTCGCCGCGCAGGGCACGGACCAGCGGTGAACGCGTCGTGAGGCCGGCGGCCAGCGGGTGCTGCTCGGGCAGGGCGGAGGTCTGGGTCACGTGGTCGATTGTCCCATCGCCCGCTGGACGTCGCGTCGAGGCGACCCGCGGCCGGCCCCGCCACGGCGGGACCGTCCCGGTCGGATCGCCTCGAACGCGCGAGCGGACGAGGAGGCGCGGGTCAGGAGACCGCGACGACCATCTTCCCGACGTTGTCGCCGCGCATCAGCCCGGTGAAGGCGTCGAACGCGTTGTCGACGCCCTCGACGACGGTCTCGTCGTACACGACGTCGCCGGCGGAGAGCCAGGGGCCCATCTCGGCCTGGAACGCGGGTGCGAGGTGGCGGTAGTCGCCCAACGTGAAGCCCTTCATCGTCAGACCGCGGGTGACCATGTTGGTCATGCCCGTGATGCCGACCGGGGCGCCCGTGGAGTTGTAGTTCGCGATCGAGCCGCAGAGTGCGGCACGACCGCCGGTGCGGAACGAGGCGAGGGCGGCCGACAGGTGGTCGCCGCCGACGTTGTCGAAGTAGAGGTCGATGCCGTCGGGAGCGGCCTCGGCGAGCAGCTCGGAGACGTCACCGTCCTTGTAGTTGAACGCGGCGTCGAAGCCGTACTTCGAGGTCAACAGCTCGACCTTCTCGGCCGAACCGGCGCTGCCGATCACGCGCGAGGCTCCCTTGAGGCGGGCGATCTGGCCGACCATGGTGCCGACGGCCCCGGCGGCACCCGACACGAAGACGACGTCGCCCTCGCGGATGCCGGCGATCTCGGTGAGGCCGACGTACGCCGTCAGGCCGGTGAGGCCGAGCACGCCCAGGTACGCCGACAGGGGGACGCCGTCGACGGGCTGCACGGCACGGAACGTGGCCGCGCCTCCCTGGGCCACGTCGCGCCAGCCCTGCTCGTGCAGC
The DNA here is from genome assembly GCF_014841655.1 of Frigoribacterium sp. CFBP 8759. Classification (NCBI taxonomy): domain Bacteria; kingdom Bacillati; phylum Actinomycetota; class Actinomycetes; order Micrococcales; family Microbacteriaceae; genus Frigoribacterium; species Frigoribacterium sp. CFBP 8759. The sequence goes on along the minus strand of NZ_JACYUH010000005.1, from coordinate 78,263 downwards.
ACGACGGTGCCGACCGGCAGGTCGTCCGAACGCGACTCGACGACGCGGCCGACGGCCCCGCCGGTCATGGTCTCGCCGAGGGCGAAGGGCGGGACGTACGACTTCACGTCGTTCATGCGACCGCGCATGTAGGGGTCGACCGACAGGAACTCGTTCTGCACGCGGACCTCGCCGTCGCCGAGCTCGGGCAGGGTCACCTCGACGCGGGCGACGTCGTCGGGGGTGGGCTCGCCGTGCGGGCGGGCGACGAGCTGCCACTGGATGCTGGTGGTCGAGGTCATGGTGTCTCCTTGGTTCGATGCGGTGCGGGCCGGCGGCCGGAATGCGGCCCCGGGCTCCGTTGTTGCAAGCTGCAACCGTCGTGTGGCATTCCCGGCCACTCGACGTCGAGTCAACGCCCAGCCGAAAACGCCGATCAGAGTTAGGATCACTCAGTGCTCATCTGCCTCACGGCGTCCCACCAGAACGCCAGCTTCGACCTCCTCGAGAGGCTGAGCATCGGCGCACCCTCGGCGGCGGGCACCCTGGTCGACGGCAGCGACTTCGTCAGCGGCGCGGTCGTGCTCGCGACCTGCAACCGGTTCGAGGCCTACCTCGACGTCGACGAGCCCCTCACCGCCGGCAGCGCCCTGGCCGTCGAGGCCACGATCGAGACCATGAGCACCGCCAGCGGCGTCGAGCCCGACGACCTGCGCGACAGCGTCCGGGTCATCACGGGCGACGAGGTCGTCGAGCACCTGTTCGCCGTCAGCTCGGGCCTCGAGTCCGTCGTCGTCGGCGAGGACGAGATCTCGGGCCAGGTGCGCCGTTCGCTCGAGCGCGCCCGCCACGACGGCACCACCTCGCGCGACCTCGAGCGCCTCTTCCAGAAGGCGTCGCAGACCTCCCGGGGCATCAAGAACCAGACCAACGTCGGAGGCGCGGGCCGGTCACTCGTGCGCCTCGCGCTCGAGCTGGCGTCCTCACGGGTGACCGACTGGTCCGAGGCGCGCGTCCTCATCGTGGGCACCGGCCAGTACGCGGCCACCACCGTCGCGGCTCTCCGCGACCGTGGCGCCGACCAGCTCGCCGTCTACTCGGGTTCGGGCCGCGCCGAGTGGTTCGGCCTCAAGCACGCCGCGACGCCGTACGACGACCTCGCCACCGCCGTCGCCTGGAGCGACGTGCTGATCACCTGCACCTCGACCACCGAGCCGGTCGTCACCCGCGACGTCGTCCTCCCCGGCGGCCGCCGCCTCGTGATCGACCTCGGGCTGCCCCGCAACGTCGACCCGCTCGTCGCCGGCGTCGAGGGCGTCGAGCTGCTCGACCTCGAGACCATCAGCCTGCACGCGCCGCTGCCCCAGCTCAGCGCGGCCGACGACGCCCGCGCCCTCGTCTCGTCCGCGGCCGCCGAGTTCCAGGCCGTCGCCGCCGAACAGTCGCTCACGCCGTCCGTCGTCGCGCTGCGCAAGCACGTCTTCGACCTGCTCGACGCCGAGATCGAGCGCGCGCGGTCGCGCGGGGACTCGTCCGACCGCACCGAATCGGCCCTGCGACACCTCGCCGGCGTGCTGCTGCACACCCCCTCCGTCCGGGCGCGCGAGCTGGCCCGAGAGGGCCGGGGCGACGAGTTCCGCGACGGCCTCGAGGCGCTCTTCGGCGTGACCGACGGGCGCCGCGCCTCCTCGTCGTCGCCGTTGCGCGCGGTCGACGACGAGCGTCAGGCCTCGGCGGGCTGATCGCCCCCGGACGCCGGCGCACCGGGCCGACGTCGTCGTGCCCGAGGATGGCCTGATGGACACCATCGTCGTCAGCGCACTCGCCCTCGTCCGTGACCGTCGGATGCTGATGGTGACCGCCCGCGGCCGTGACGTGCTGTACCTGCCCGGCGGCAAGCTCGAGGCCGGCGAGACCGCGGCCGAGGCGCTGGTCCGGGAGTCGCGCGAAGAGGTCGGCGTCGAACTCGACCCGACGACCGTGGCCGAGCTCTTCACCGTCGTGACGCAGGCGCACGGCGAGCCCGAGGGTCGGCAGGTCGCCATGACGGTCTTCGCGGCCGAGCTCTCGGCGACGAGCCCCGAGCCGGCGCCCGCCGCCGAGGTCGGCGCGGTCCACTGGGTCACCTCGGCCGACGCGGGCCGGTGCCCGCCGGCCGGTGTCGCGACGCTCGAGCGCCTCCGGGGGCTCGACCTGGTCGACTGAGTCGGCGCGGGGGCAAGGCCGGGCCGCGGCTCGGTGCGGCGCTCGGCTCGGCGCGGCAGCCGGCTCGATGCGGCACCCGGCTCAGTGCACGTACTCGAGGGCGTCGGTGCCCACGGCCCGCAGGGCCTCGAGCGCCCGGAGGCGGTGGGCGAGCGTCAGGTCGTCGAACGTGACGATCACGCAGTACGCGACGCTGCGGCGCGGCCCGCGGAGCACCCCGAGCTCGGAGCGCACGCCCGGGTCGCCACCGGTCGTATGGACGATCTGCAGGTCGTGGTCGAGCCGCCGGTGCCCGAGCGGATCGAGACCGAACGGCGCCGCGACGAGCGACGTGTCGGCGCCCAGCGACAGCCAGCCAAGCACCCGGTTCGACACGGCCCGGTCGACGACTTCGCCGCGGGCGAGGGACACCATGAGGCCGCCGAGTTCGTGAGCCGTGCCCACGGCGAGCGCAGGCGCGTCGTCGGGGCCGCGGGACGACCGGGTGACGTCGAGGAGGGCCGTCTTCGTGAGACCGAGCGACTCACCTCGCGCCCGCACGGCGGCCAGGCCCACCCGGCCGATGAGCGCGTCGATCGCCGCCCCGTCGCGGAAGGCCCCGACGAGCGTCGCCGCGTCGGTCACCGGGAGGCTCGTCCGGCGGAGGTAGGGCCAGAGGCCACCGGGCCCCTGGTCGCCGGGGTCGCCCGGCCGGTCGAGTTCGTCGAGGGGGCGGAGCGTGCCGTCCTCGATGCGGGCCGAGACCTCGACCAGGAGCAGGACGGAACCGAGCTGGCCCACCGGCAGCGCCACGTGCTCGTCGACGCTCAGCAGGTCGGCCCCCGCGTCGAGGTCCCTGACCGAGGCCGAGACCTGCCCACCCGCGAGCGCCAGGTCGCCCAGGGCGGCGAAGGACGTCGAGAACGACTCGAGCGCGCGCCCGCCACCGTGGCGCGGCTCGTGGTCGGCGCCGTCGCCGTTCTCCCGTCGGGCCCGACGGCCGGGCACCTGACCTACCAAATGGTGACGCGCTCCTCGGCCGGCAGCCACAGCGCGTCGCTCTCGGTGACGCCGAACGTCTCGTAGAACTCGTCGATGTTGCGCACGATCTGGTTGCACCGGAACTCGTTCGGCGAGTGCGGGTCGATCGAGACGAGACGGATCGCCTCTTCGTCGCGCAGCTTGATCTGCCAGGCCTGGGCCCAGCTCAGGAAGAACCGCTCGGCGCCGGTCAGGCCGTCGATCACGGGCGGCTCGCTGCCGTCGAGCGAGATGAGGTAGGCCTTCCAGGCGATCGAGAGCCCGCCGAGGTCGCCGATGTTCTCGCCGATGGTGAGGGCGCCGTTGACGTGGTGGTCGGGCACCTGCTTCGGGGCGAGGGCGTCGTACTGCGCGATGAGCGACGAGGTCAGCTCCTCGAACGCCTCGCGGTCGGCGGGGGTCCACCAGTCGGTCAGCTTGCCGTCGCCGTCGTACTTCGAGCCCTGGTCGTCGAAGCCGTGGCCGATCTCGTGGCCGATGACGGCGCCGATGGCTCCGTAGTTGGCGGCGGCGTCGCGCGTCTCGTCGAAGAACGGGAACTGCAGGATCGCCGCGGGGAACACGATCTCGTTCATGCCCGGGTTGTAGTACGCGTTGATGGTCTGCGGCGTCATGAACCACTCGTCGCGGTCGAGCGGCTGGCCGATCTTGCCCAGCTCGCGGTCGAAGCCGAAGGCGGCGGTGGCCCGCACGTTGCCGACGAGGTCGGCGGGGTCGATCGACAAGGCCGAGTAGTCGCGCCATTTCTCGGGGAAACCGATCTTGGGCGTGAACTTCTCGAGCTTGTCGAGGGCCCGGGCTCGGGTCTCGTCGGTCATCCACTCGAGGCCCGTGATGCTCTGTCGGTAGGCCTCGACCAGGTGCCCGACGAGGACGTCCATCGCGGTCTTGGCCTCGGGCGCGAAGTGCCGCTCGACGTAGATGCGGCCGACGGCCTCGCCGAGGGCGCCCTCGACCAACGAGACTCCGCGCTTCCAGCGGGCGCGCTGCACGGGGGTGCCGGTGAGGGTGCGACCGTAGAAGCCGAAGTTCGCCTCGACGAAGGGCGTCGACAGGTAGGCGGCCATGGAGCGGACGATCTGCCAGCGCAGCCAGTCGCTCCAGGCGTCGAGGCGGTCGTCGGTCAGCAGCGAGGCCAGTCCGGTCACGAACGACGGCTCGCGCACGACGAGCTCGTCGAAGACGCCGGCCGGGCCGCCCACGGCGTCCCGCCAGGCCGTGAGGTCGACACCCTCGGCGAGCGCGTCGAACTCGGCCCAGGGCAGCAGGTTGTAGGTCTTGTCGCTGTCGCGGGTGGCGACGTTGCTCCAGTGGTGCGTGGCGAGGGCGGTCTCGAGCCCGACCACGCGGTCGGCGCGGGCCGAGGCGTCGTCGAGGCCGGCGAGCCCGAGCATCTGCTCGACGAACGCCCGGTAGGCGGTCCGCACCGACTCGAACTTCTCGTCGCGGTAGTAGGACTCGTCGGGCAGGCCGAGGCCGCCCTGCTCGACGAAGACGACGTACCGCTCGGGGTCGCCCGGGTCGTTGTCGACGAAGAGCTGGACGAAGCTCGGCATGCCCTGCTTCTCGAGCGAGCCCAGGAGGCGCGTGAACGAGGTCACGTCGGTGACCGTCTCGACCTCGGCCAGGAGCGGTTCGAGGGGTGCGGCGCCGAGCGCCTCGATGCGCTCCTCGTCGGTGAAGCTGGTGAAGAGGTCGCCGACCTTGCGGGCCTCGGTGCCGGGTTCGGCGGACTGGGACTCGACCACGATCTCGCGGACGGCCTTCTCGGCCTCCTCGGCGAGCAGGTAGAAGGAGCCGTAGCGCGCCTTGTCGTCGGGGATCTCGGTGCGGTCGATCCACGCGCCGTTGACGTGCCGGAAGAGGTCGTCCTGCGGGCGGACCGCCGGGTCGAGTTCGTCGGTCTGTATTCCGCTGCTCAGTGCGTCGCTGGTCATGCCCGTCAGCCTAGGTGAGGCCCCCGACGGCGGGCCGGGCCGGACCCGCTGCGGCCCGGGCTGACGAGGCCGTCCCAGGAAACACGGAGGAAACGGCACCCCCAGTACAGTTCTCGACATGGCACTCCCCTGGGCACTGCACGGCGACGGCAAGACGGTCGACCCGACCGAGATCGTGGCCCCGGAGGAGCGGCTCAGCTGGCCGCGCACCATCGGCCTCGGCGGCCAGCACGTCGTCGCGATGTTCGGCGCGACCTTCCTCGTGCCGATCATCACCGGGTTCCCGCCGAGTACGACGCTGTTCTTCTCCGGCATCGGCACCCTGCTCTTCCTCATCATGACGAAGAACCGCCTGCCCAGCTACCTGGGCTCGTCGTTCGCCTTCCTCGCCCCGATCGCGGCCGCCACCGACGTGGGCGGCATCCCCCTCGCGCTCAGCGGCATCATCGTCGTCGGCGCCCTGCTCGCGGTGATCGGCCTGGTCGTGAACCTCGCGGGCACCCGCTGGATCGACGCCCTGCTGCCCCCGGTGGTCAGCGGCTCGATCGTCGCCCTCATCGGCTTCAACCTGGCCCCGGCCGCCCGCGACAACTTCGCGCTCTCGCCGGGCATCGCCCTGATCACGCTCGCCGCGGTCGTGCTGAGCGCCGTGCTCTTCAAGGGCCTGCTCGGCCGCCTGTCGATCTTCGTCGGCGTCGTCGTCGGCTACGTCGCCGCCGTGATCGCGGGCGCCGTCGACTACAGCGCCGTCGCGGCCGCGCCGTGGGTGGGCCTGCCGACCTTCACGGCCCCCGCCTTCGACCTCGGACAGCTGCCGATCTACCTCGGCTTCCTGCCCGTCGTGCTCGCCCTGATCGCCGAGAACGTCGGCCACGTCAAGGGCGTCGGCCAGCTCACGAAGCGCAACCTCGACCCGCTGACCGGCCGGGCACTCTTCGCCGACGGCCTCAGCACGGTGCTCGCCGGCCTCGGCGGCGGTTCGGCGACGACCACCTACGGCGAGAACATCGGCGTGATGAGCGCCACCCGCATCTTCTCGACGGCCGCGTACTGGGTCGCCGGCGTCGTGGCGATCCTGCTCGGGCTGTCGCCCAAGATCGGCGCCGTCATCTTCACCATCCCGCCGGGGGTGCTCGGCGGCGTCACGACGGCGCTCTACGGGCTCATCGGCGTGATCGGCATCCGCATCTGGGTCGAGAACAGGGTCGACTTCAGCCGCCCGAAGAACCAGCTGACCGCCGGCGTCGCGCTCATCATGGGCATCGCCGACTTCACCCTGGCGCTCGGGGGCGCGAGCTTCGGCGGCATCATCCTCGGCACGGTCGCGGCCATCGTCGTCTACCACCTCATGTCGGCCGTGGGTCGGGCCCGGGGCACCGACTGACGGTGGGACGCCGCCGCGGCGAGCCGTCCCCGGTGACGGCCTCGCGCCTCCGTTCGCCCTGGGACCGACGCATCGTCGCCCTCGCGGCGCCGGCGCTCGGCGCGCTGATCGCCGAACCGCTCTTCCTGCTGACCGACACCGCGATGGTCGGGCACCTGGGCACGGTGCCCCTCGCCGGGCTCGGCATCGCGAGCGTCGTGCTGCAGACCGCCCTCGGCCTGCTGATCTTCCTGGCCTACGCCACGACGCCGACCGTGGCCCGACGGCTCGGCGCGGGTGACCGGCCCGGAGCGATCCGCGCCGGCGTCGACGGGCTCTGGTTCGCGCTGCTGGTCGGGGTGGTGCTTGCCGGGGTCGGGGCACTCGTCGCCCGCCCCCTCGTCGGCCTGTTCGGCACCGACCCGGCCGTCGTCGACGCCGCGGCGACCTACCTGACCGTGTCGATGCTCGGCCTGCCCGGCATGCTGCTCGTGATCGCGGCGACCGGACTGCTGCGCGGCCTGCAGGACACCAGGACGCCACTGGTCGTGGCCACGGTCGGCTTCGCGGCGAACGCGGGCCTGAACGCGCTCTTCCTCTACGGCTTCGGCTGGGGCATCGCCGGCTCGGCGGCGGGGACCGTCGTCGCGCAGTGGGGCATGGCCGCCGTGTACGTGGTGATCGCCGTCCGTGCCGCTCGGGCCGTCGGGGCTCCGCTGCGTCCGGGGCTGGCCGGCGTCGGTCGCACGGCACGCTCCGGCGCGTGGCTGCTCGTGCGCAACGCGTCCCTGCGGATCGCGATGATCGCGACCGTCTGGGCCGCCGCCTCCTCGGGGGTGACCGGGCTCGCGACGATCCAGGTCGCACTCACCCTGTTCAGCACGCTGGCGTTCGCCCTCGACGCGCTGGCCATCGCCGGCCAGGCCCTCGTCGGCCACGCGCTCGGTCAGGGCGATCGCGAGGCGGTGCGCGCCGTCACCCGCCGGCTGATGCTGTTCGGGGTCGGCGGCGGTCTGCTGCTCGGCGTGCTGCTGGCCGCGGTCTCGCCGCTGCTCGCACCCGTCTTCAGCGGCGACGACGCGGTGCGCGACCTGCTGCCCCGGGTCGTGCTGGCGATGGCCGTGGGCATCCCGCTGGCCGGCTTCGTCTTCGTGCTCGACGGCGTGCTCCTCGGCGCCGGCGACGCCCGCTACCTCGCCCTCGCCGGCGTGGTCAACACGGTCGTCTACCTCGCGATCCTGATCCCGCTGGAGGCGCGGGTCGGGCCGGACGCGCGGGGCACGGTCGCCCTGTGGCTGGCCTTCGGCCTGGGGTACATCGGCATCCGCGCCGTGACGCTGGGCATCCGGGCGCGGTCGGACCGCTGGATGGTCGTCGGCGCCGGCTGAACCCGGGGGTCGTGGGTCGGCGTCGGCGAGGAGGCGTCGGGGGTCGGGCGTCAGCGCGCGGGCGGACCCGTGGTCGACCCCGGCCGGAAGACGCTCGTGAACGTCGTGCCCTCGACGGGGTCGCCGGCGAGGAGTGCGAGCACTGCGCGACCGGCCGCGCGGCCCTTCTCGACGGCGGGCTGGACGACCGTCGTGAGGTCGGCGGCGCGCGGGTCGTCGAGGCGCACGCCGTCGTAGCCGACGACGCTCAGGTCGCCCGGCACCGACAGCCCCAGGTCGTCCGCCGCCGCGATGACGCCCGACGCGAGCAGGTCGCTCTGGGCGACGATCGCCGTCGGCCGCTCGGCCTCGGGCACGTCGAGCAGGCGCAGGCCGGCGCGGTGCCCCTCGCTCGTCCAGCTGCCGCGGGTGGCCAGGCCGCCCACGCCCGGGAAGACCTCGCGGGTGCCGCGCAGCCGCTCGAGGGTCGGCCAGGAGGTGCCCCGGGCCACGCGCGCGTCGGTGAGCTCGTCGTCCCCGTCGCCGCTCGACCGGCCGGGGCCGAGCTCGAGCGCGACGACGGCGACCCGTCGGTGGCCGAGGTCGTGCAGGTGCTGCGCCAAGAGGCGGGACGAGCCCACGTTGTCCTCGGCGATGTCGAGCACGCCCTCGGTCGGCGGGGCCTCGATCGAGACCACCGGGATGCCGCGCCGACGCATGATCGACACGGACTGGTCGAGGCGGGTGCTGCAGCCGAACAGCACGACGGCGTCCACCGGGGCGTCCAGCAGGCGGGAGCGCTCGCCCGCGGTCTCGGTCAGCAGCAGCAGCGAGTTGTCGGCCGGCCCCGTGACGTCGGCGATGCCGTCGAGCATGGCCACGTTGATCGGGTCGCGGAAGGCCGTGCTGAGGGTGGACTCGAGGACGGCGCCGACGATGCCGGAACGCCCACGCCGCAGCGACCTCGCGCGGGGGTCGGGCCCGGCGTAGCCGAGTTCGTCGGCGGCGGCGAGCACCCGCGCGCGGGTCTCGTCCGAGACGGGGCCGGTCCCGCTGAAGGCCAAGGAGGCGGTGCTCGCGCTCACCCCGGCGACCCGCGCCACCGACGCAAGGGTCGGCCTCGCGGCGACGTCGCCCTCTGCCCGGCTCATGCTGCCGCAGCCTAGCCGACGGGGCCGGACGGCCTCCGGGTGAGCGGTGACGGTCGGTGCGGCGTCAGTCGACGGGTCGCACGGGCGGTTCGTCGACGCCCAGGGCCGTGACGTAGTCGGACGCGAGACCGGGCAGCTGTGTCCAGTCGCCGTAGTGCGCGGCGGCCTCCATCAGGTCGACGATCGCGCCGCGGACGGTCTCGCCGAGGGCGGGCCGCATGTCGTGCACCGCGACGGCCCTCGCGCTGCAGAGGATCTCGAGCGGCAGCAGCAGGTCGTCGCGCACGTGCTGACGGGCCGCCGGCGAGAGCACCTGCACGATCGCCCGGACGAGGTCGAGGAAGTGGGCGACGTCCGCGGGCAGGGCCAGCCCGTGGGCCGTGCAGGCCGGTCGGCGCACGGCGGGCTCGGGGACGTCCTCGAGCGACGTCGCCGTCGTCGACGCCACGGAGACCATGCGGACCAGGTCGCGCAGCAGCACCTCGTTGAACCGCCGGTGCCAGACGACGACGTGGGCACCGCTGAACGGGGCGCGCACCACGACCTTCATGCGCCTCAGCTCGAAGAGGGCGAGGTGCACCTCGCCGGGGGTGACCCGGTGCTCGCGCACGATGGTGTCGACGTCGAGGGAGTCGCCGGGCGCGTAGCGCGCCGTCGCCAGGTCGACGAGCAGCAGCTCGGCCGTGTCGTGGGTCGTCGTCCGCAGCGGCCGGGTCGTGGCGGGCATCGGGTGGGGCATCGTTCCTCCTGGAGGCGTCTCGGTGGCCGTCCTGCCGACCATCTGTCATGAATGTATTTCACATATGCATACTTGTCAACGAGGGGCCCATGCCGCGTTCGCGCCGCCCCGTAGGATCGTCGGGTGCGCCTCGTCATTGCCCGTTGCTCGGTCGACTACGCCGGTCGACTGTCCGCCCACCTGCCCCTGGCCACGCGCCTCCTGATGGTCAAGAGCGACGGCAGCCTGCTCGTCCACTCCGACGGCGGCAGCTACAAGCCCCTGAACTGGATGAGCCCGCCCTGCACCATCCGCACGGTCGAACCCGACGACGACCAACGCGAGGCCGGCGTCGTCGAGCTGTGGAAGGTGACCCAGGCCAAGACGGCCGACCTCCTGGTGGTGTCGATCCACGAGGTGCTGCACGACTCGTCCCACGAGATGGGCGTCGACCCGGGGTTGACCAAGGACGGCGTCGAGGCCGACCTGCAGAAGTTGCTGGCCGAACAGATCGAGCTGCTCGGCGAGGGCCACACCCTCGTCCGCCGCGAGTACATGACCGCCATCGGGCCGGTCGACATCCTGGCCCGCGACGCGAAGGGCGCCGCGGTGGCCGTCGAACTGAAGCGGCGAGGCGACATCGACGGGGTCGAGCAGCTCACGAGGTACCTCGAGCTGATGAACCGCGACCCACACCTCGCCCCCGTGACCGGGGTGTTCGCCGCGCAAGAGATCAAACCGCAGGCCCGCACGCTGGCCCACGACCGGGGCATCCGCACCCTCCTGCTCGACTACGACGCCATGCGCGGGCTGGACGACTCGCACTCCCGCCTCTTCTGACGCCGGCCCACGAGGGTGCGGGGCCGCGCAGGTGCGGGCCCACGCGGGCGCAGTGAGACGAACCCTTGTGATACTCACATTTCAGGGTTATATTTCTGCTACGACCCCCATCGACCGCAGGAGCAACCCGTGACCTCACCGATCTTCGACACCCTGGCCGCCGAACGCGAGGCGACCCCCGTCTTCCGGTCCCTCGCGAGCAGGCCCGACGCCCCCCAGCGCCCGTTCGACGCGACGCGACGGAGCCCGACCCCGCACGCGACCGCGACCGCGACCGCGAAGACGAGCACGACGAGTGCGGGTGCGAACGCGACGGCGATCCGGGACGCCGTGTCGGCCGTCGCGACCTGGCCGCTCCGAGCGGTCCCCTGCTGACCCCCGATCCGTAAGCTGGGGGTGATGACTCTCCCCTACACGGCCGTCCTCTACGACCTCGACGGCACCATCGCCGACTCGGCGCCCGCGATCACCGCCAGCCTCGCCCACACGATCGGCGAACTCGGCCTGCCGGTGCCCTCCCCCGCCGACCTCATGGCCTGGGTCGGCCCGCCCCTGCCGCAGAGCTTCGAGGTGCGCCTCGGCCTCGACGGCGAGCGCCTCGTCGACGCCATGCGGCTCTACCGCGCGCACTACCTGGCCCACGGCGCCCTCGAGGGCGAGGTCTTCCCGGGGGTGCCCGACCTCATGGCGGCCGTGCACGCGGCCGGCATCCCCACCTCGACCGCGACCTCGAAGCCCGAGACCCCGGCCACGGCCATCCTCCGGGCCCACGGCCTCGACCGCTACCTCGACGTCATCACCGGCGCGTCCGACGACGAGGTGCGCAACACCAAGGCCGACGTCGTCGAAGAGGCCCTGAAGCGCCTGCGGGCCCGCGGGGCCGACCTCTCGCGGCCCGTCCTGCTCGGCGACCGCCACCACGACGTCGAGGGTGCGGCCGTGCACGGCGTGCCCACCATCCTCGTCGGCTGGGGCTACGGCGAGCCCGAGGAGCACGTCGGCGCGGTCGCCGTGGCGGCGGACGTCGACGAGGTGGCCGACCTGTTGGGCGTCTCCCTGCTGCGCGGCGCCGCGTGACCCGGGCCGCGGCCGCGGTGCGGTCGCCCGCCGCCTGGTTGCTCACCCTCGCGATCGTGCTGATCGCCCTCAACATGCGCGGGCCGATCGTGGCCCCGGCCCCCGTGCTCGACCAGATGAGCGCCGACCTCGGCCTCACGGCGGTCGTCGCCGGGCTGCTCACCAGCATCCCCGTGCTCTGCTTCGCCGTGGCGAGCCCGTTCGCCTCGGCCCTGATCGGCCGGATCGGCGCCGAGCGCGCCGTCACGCTGGGGCTCGCCGGCGTGCTCCTCGGCACGCTGCTGCGCACGGCCGGCGGCACGGTGTGGCTCTACGTGGGCACGATCGTGATCGGCGTCGCCATCACGATCGGCAACGTCGTGCTGCCCGTCGTCATCCGTCGTGACTTCAGCCCCGAGCGGGCCGGCTTCGTCACCGGCATCTACACCTCGGCCCTCAACGTCGGGTCCATGATCACCTCGCTCGCGACGGCCCCGATCGCCTCGGTCGTCGGCTGGCCCCTCGCCCTCGTCACCTGGGGGCTGCTCGCCGTCCTGGCCGCCGTCGTCTGGTCGATCGCCGTCGGCCCCCGCGTCGCGGTGCGGGGCGGCAGCGTGGCCGTGGTGCCGGGGTCGCAGGCCGACGTCGACGACCGGCACCGCGCCTCCTCGGCGACCGACGTCTTCACGGGCGGCATCGACGTCGTCGAGCACGGCGAGGCCGAGGTCGACGCGCGCGAGCGCCGACGCAGCGCGACCCCGCTGCTGCGTCGGTGGACGACCTGGGGCCTGACGCTCGCCTTCTCGGGGCAGGCGTTCGGCTACTACGGGCTCACGGCCTGGATGCCCACGCTGCTGCGCGACGAGGTCGGCCTCACCCGCGAGGCGGCCGGCGCGAGTTCGTCGGTCTTCCAGATCCTCGCGGTCGTGGGTGCGCTGGGGGTGCCGTTCCTCGCCCTGCGCGTGCGGCCGGCGGTCGTCATCGGGCTGATCGCCGTCTTCTGGTCGGCCATGCCGCTGGGCCTGCTCTTCGCCCCCGAGCACTGGCTGCTCTGGTCGATCTTCGGTGGGGCCGCGCAGGGCGGCGGCATCACGATCATCTTCATCGTCATCGTGCGCATGGCGTCGACCGACGTCGAGGCACGACGACTGTCGGCCCTGGTGCAGGGCGGCGGTTACGCGATCGCCGCGCTCGGGCCGCTCGCGATCGGTGGACTGCACGACGTCAGCGGCAACTGGCAGATCCCGATGATCGGCGTCGCCGCGGCGGTCGTCGTGCTCGGCGTCAGCGGCGTGCTGTCGTCGCGACGCGTGCCCTGAGCCGGCCGGGCCGCCAGCCGGGCCGCCAGCCGGGCCGACGACCGGGCGGCCTCCCGGGCCGGGTCAGTGCTGGACGCCTCCGGCGAAGAGCACCTCGAGCGTCAACGGGTCGCGTCCGGTCAGGTCGCGCACGGACGACGTCACCTGCGCCACCTCGCCCGAGGCCATGGACGTGTAGGTGCTGACCCAGGCGTCCGCCTGGAAGGGCTCCGGCTCGAAGCCGCGGCGGGACTCGTAGGCCTCGTCGACCGTCTCGTCCACGAAGGTGAACGACCGTCCGCCGAGCGCGGTGAGGCGTGCAGCCGCCTCGGTCAGGGTGAACGCCTCCGACCCGGTGAGGTCGTAGGTCGCCCCGGCGTGCGACTCGTGGTCGAGCAGCACGACGGCCGCCACCGCCGCGACGTCGGCCCGGGCCACCGCCGCCACGCGCCCGTCACCGGCCGGGCCGCGGATCACGCCCTGCTCGTCCGCGAACAGCGGGATGAAGTCCAGGTAGAAGTTGTCCCGCAGGAACGTGAAGGCCAGCCCCGACTCGCGGATGTGCTGCTCGGTCGCGAAGTGGTCCCGCCCGAGCGTGAACACCGACTCGGCCGACGCACCGGCGAACGACGTGTAGACCACGTGCCGCACGCCCGCCTCGACGGCGGCGTCGACGAAGGCGCGGTGCTGGTCGACGCGGTCGGGGGCCTCGGCCGCCGACACCATGAACAGCGTCTCGACCCCGCGCAGGGCCTCGACGGAGGCCGCCCGGTCGCCGTACGTGGCGACGGCGACCTCGGCCTCGGCCCCGTCGAGTCGGGGTGCCCGGGTGGCGTCGCGCACGACGAGCCGCAGCGGGACGCCCCGCTCGGACAGGTGCGCGGCCACGATGCCGCCCACGGCGCCCGTCGCACCCGTCACGGCGACGAGGGACGAGGAGGCGCGGGCGGGTTCCCCGAGGGAGGCGGAGGAGGTCTCGGTCGAGTCGGTCATGCCTCACTGAACCATGCGCGGTGGGGGCGGCTCCCAGGCGGGGCCGACCCGCGCCTCCTCGTCCGCCCGGTGGGCCCCGATCGGCGTCGTTGCAGGGATCGAGACTCGTTATCGACTGCTCGGATCGGTGGCCGTCGCCGACGGGCGCCGGTAGATTCGACGCCGGCCCGGAACGCCGGCGGACCGACCCGCCGGGCCGGATCAGGGCCCCGATCCCCACCCCACCCCTCCATCCCGACGAGAGGCGCCCATGGGCCACGACCACGGACACGGACACGTCGCCGCCGACGGACGACGGCTCCGCCTCGCGATCGCGATCGTCGCCCTCGGTCTCGTCGCCCAGCTGGTCGGCGCCTGGCTCTCGGGCTCTCTGGCGCTGTTGGCCGACTCGGGGCACATGCTTTCCGACCTGGCCGGGTTGGTCATCGCCCTCGTGGCCACGATCGTCGCCGCCCGACCCGCGAGCGGCCGACAGACCTACGGCTACCGCCGGGCCGAGGTCTTCGCCGCCTTCGTCAACGGCCTCGTGCTGCTCGCCGTGTCGCTCTCGGTCGCCGTCGCCGCCGTCTCCCGTCTCGTGGCGGTCGACGGGCACGAGGTGCTCGGGCTGCCGATGCTGGTCGTCGGCCTGGTCGGCGGGGCGACGAACGTCGCGGCACTGCTCGTGCTGCGGGGCGGGGCGACGCACTCGATCAACATGCGCGGCGCCTACCTCGAGGTGCTCGGCGACCTGCTCGGCTCGGCGGCCGTCGTCGTGGCCGCCGTCGTCGTGCTGACCACGGGCTTCACGCAGGCCGATTCGGTCGGGTCGCTGATCATCGCGGCGATGATCGTGCCGAGGGCCTGGTCGCTGCTGCGCGAGGCGATCCGGGTGCTGTTCGGCTCGGCTCCGGGCGACATCGACCTCGAGTCGGTCCGCACGCACATCGGCGACACCCCGGGCGTCGTCTCGGCCCACGACGTCCACGCCTGGCAGATCACCAGCGGGGCCACCGTCTTCTCGGCGCACGTCGTCGTCGAGCGCGAGGTGTTCTGCGACATGAAGGTCGACGAGACCCTGGACGCCCTCGACCGGTGCCTCGCCGCCCACTTCTCGGTCGAGCACGCGACGTTCCAGCTCGAGCCGGCCGACCACGCCGGGCACGAGCGCGAGACGCACGCCTGACCGGGCCCCCTTCCCCCGGAGGCGCGGGTCGAGTGGGCAGAACGGGTCCCTCACCAGCCGCGGAAGGACCAGATCTGCCCACTCGGCGCGCCTGAGGCCCGGGCGACGAGCCCGTCAGGCGAGCGAGCCGAGCCACAGCCCGAGGGAGGCGACGCCCACGCACGCGACGAGCATGCCGAGGCCGTTCGCGACCGCGGCCCCGCGTCGCCCGGCCGCCAGCAGTCGCACCGTCTCGACGCTCGCGGTGCTGAACGTCGTGTACCCGCCGAGCAGCCCGGTGCCGAGCACGGCCTTCCACTCGGGCGCGACGACCGCCTGCAGGGCGAGGCCGGTCAGCACCCCCAGCGCGAACGAGCCCGACACGTTGATGACGGTCGTGCCCCACGGGTAGGCGGAGCCGAGGCGGTCCTTGACGAGCCCGTCGACGACGAACCGGGTGGCGGCACCGACCCCGCCGGCCACCGCGACGGCGACGACGAGCAACGGGCTCACGAGGCGCGCCCCGCGAGACGAGCGCCGACCCGGATGCCGGCCGCGGCGGCGAGCACCCCGAGCACCAGGCTCAGCAGCCCGTAGAGCACGGCGACGGGGAGGTCGCCCCCACCCGCCCCGGCGAGCGCCGCGGTCTCGGTCGCGAGCGAGCTGAAGGTCGTGAACCCGCCGAGGACGCCCGTCCCCACGAGCAGTCGGAGCCGGCGACGCCCGCCCTCGTCGGGCCCGGAGCGCAGCAACCGCTCGAGCAGGACGCCGAGCACGAACGCCCCGACCACGTTGATCGCGAAGATCGCCGTGTCGAACGCCCCCCACGACGGCACCACGAGCGTGATCCCGACCCGTGCGGCCGTCCCGAGGGCGCCACCCAGGGCGACGAGGGCGATCAGGGACGGACGGAGGTGCGGGGCACGGGGGCGCGCGGCACCCGTCACCGGCGGCCTCGCGTCACAGTTCGTCCTCCCACGGCAGCGTCTGGCTGCGGGGGACGGGGGCGAGCGGCACGACGACGACCGGCCGGTGCTGACGGTGGCTGAGGTGCAGGGCGACCGAGCCGGCGAAGAACTCACGGACGCTGCCCCGCAGGCCGGCCTCGCGGCTGCCGACGACGATCAGCGGGGCGTCGAGCTGCTCGGCCAGGTGCGACAGGCACCGGGCGGGGTCGCCGGCGACGATCGAGGTGCGCAGCTCGACGCCGCGAGCCGAGGCGACCGGCCGGAGCCGCGCCTCCAGGTCGGCGTCGAAGGACAGCGTCTCGGTGTAGTCGTCGGGGTCGAGGGGGTACGACAGGACGGTGCCGTCGATGCCCTCGGCGAAGGCGAGCCGGTCGGGCTCGACCGAGACGCAGAGCAGACCGGTGCCGTACCGTGCCGCCAGGTCGGCCGCGGTCGCCACGACGGCCTCGCCCGAGTTCGGCACGACGCCCGCGACGACGAAGCCGCGCGCGGGGTTCTGCTCGTCGGACATGGTCACCACCCTCTCACCGTGTCGCCGTCCCACGCGGCGCCACGGGCACAGTGAACCACCGTCACACCCCTCCGCGGAAGAGCAGACTGTCGGCATGTGCGGTCGCTACGTCGTTGCCCGGGCCACGTCCGATCTGCTGCCGAGCCTGCTCGACGGCCTGGGGCCCCTGCCCGACGACTTCAACGTCGCGCCGACGACCGTCGTGCCGGTCGTCCGGGAGCGGCACGGCGAGAGGCAGCTGCCCGGTGCCCGGTGGGGGTTCGTGCCGTCGTGGTACCCCGACCTGAAGAAGCGTCCGCAGCCGATCAACGCCCGCATCGAGACCGTGGCGACCAGCGGCATGTTCCGCCGGGCGTTCGCGACCAGCCGGTGCATCGTGCCCGCACAGGGGTACTACGAGTGGGTCGTGACCGAGACCGGCAAGCAGCCGCACTACGTGCACCAGCCCGACGCCGGGCTCGCCATGGCCGGCCTCGTCACCGCGTGGCCCGATCCCGCGAAGGACGAGGACGACCCCGACCGTTGGGTGCTCTCGACGACGATCATCACGCGCGACGCCCACGTGGCACCGGGCGAGGTGCACGACCGGATGCCGGCCTGCCTCACCCCCGACTCGTACGACGACTGGCTGGGCGACGGCCTCGACGCCGACGAGCTGCTCTCGCTGCTCGACCGGGACTCGTTCGAGGTCGCCCACGACCTCGTGCAGCACGAGGTGAGCCGCGACGCGAACAACGTCCGCAACAACGGCCCTCACCTCGTCGAGCCCCTGCGCTGACGCCCCTCGGACGAGGAGGCACGGCTCGCGTCCCGTCCGGAGGCGCGGCTCGCGTCCCTTCCGGAGGCGCGGCTCGGCGCCTCAGCGCGCGTCGCGGTGGCTCGCCAGGCGTTCGCGCAGGTACGACACGAGTTCGCCCTGGGCCCGTCGGGACTCCCGCGTCAGCCGGTTGAGCGGAACGCGCCCGCCCGCCGCGAGGGCGGGGTCGCGCGGGACGACGACGAGCGAGCGACGGCCGAACTCGTTCTGCAGCGCCTCGCTCGAGCGCGTGGTCCGGTGCTCGCCGAAGACGCCGACGACCACGAGCATCACCCGGCGCAGGCCGCCGACCCCGTGCCGCTCGCGGATGCGGGCGAGGACCCGTTGGGCGTCGGCGAAGCCGACCGGGGTCGTCGGGGCCACGACGACCCCGAAGACGCTCGTGTCGTCGAGCAGGTCGAGGAGTGCGCCGTCGGCGTGGGCGCCGAGGTCGTGCAGGGTCAGCTCGTGGTCGACCCGCGGCGCGTCGTCGCCCCCGGTCAGCCGGGTCCCGAGGTCCCCGCCCGAGTGGTCGATCAGCCGGGGCACCGACTCCCCCGAGAGCTGGGTGAAGAGCAGGGCCGTGACCGTCGTGGTCCCGACGCCCCCGGCGACGCCCGCGACGACGACCGTCCGGCCGGTCACGAGCCCGCTCCGGCGACGTCGGCTCGTCCGTCGGCCTCGAACCGGGCCACCTGGACGATGCGCGGCGCCTGGCCGCGACGGACCAGGCGGCCTCGACCGGCGGTCATCTGCTCGGCGTAGACCTGCGGCACGATCGGTCCCTCGCTGCGTTCGCCCGACATGATGAACGACGACCCACCCGTGTCGCGCAGCGTCTGCAGCGCCGGGTCGTAGAGCGCCCGCGCCGAGCCGGCGACCGGCCTGCTGATCAACACGTGCAGCCGGAGGTCGCGGGCCGAGGGCAGGAAGGGCAGCAGCGGCTTGAGGGGCTCGGTGCCCCCCGAGGCGACGATGTCGTAGTCGTCGATCACCACCACGATGCGCGGACCGGAGTCGCGGTCGCCGGCCTGGCGCTTGGCGAGCTCGTCGGCCACGGCGACGGCGAGCGCGCGGGCGTCCGTGCTGGTCGAGGCATGACCGCCGAGGTAGTCGTCGGGCACCTCGGCGACCAGGTCGCCGCGGAGGTCCATCAGGGCCACGACGAGCTCGTCCGGGGTCGCCCGGTCGACGAAGCCGCGCACCAGTCCGCGCAGCAGGGTCGACTTGCCGGCCTTCGAGTCGCCGAACACGAGCAGGTGCTGGTCGGCACCCGGATCGAGGGCGACCGGCTGCATCGTGTCCTGCCGCAGGCCGAACGGGATCGCCTCGGGCTCGTCCAGCGCGTCGGGCAGCTCGTCCGGCGAGAGCTCGGTGGGCAGGAGGCGGATCGGTGCCGCCGCGGGGCCGTTCCAGCTCGACGCCGACCGGCGGGCGAGGGCCTCGAGGGCGTCGCCGACCTCGTCGTCGTCCGTGTCGTCCAGCACCGGCAGCGCCACCTGCGCGAACAGGTTGTCGTCGGTCAGGGCCCGACCGGCCTGGTCGGCCCGGATGGTCTGGGCCAGCTTGCGACCGATCACCGAGTCCGCGGGATCGTTCAGGTGCAACTCGACCCGGGTGCCGACCAGCGGTTGCTGCGCCATCCGCAGTTCGTTCCACCGCGTCATCCCGAGCACGACGTGCAGGCCGTAGCTGCCGCCGCGCAGCAGCAGGTCGCCGAACGCCGTCTCGAGCTCGGCGAAGTCCCCGCGCAGCTGACCGGTGCCGTCGACGACGAGGACCACGTCGGCCGAGATCAGCTCGGGCACCTCGCCCGCGGCGTGCAACCGACGCAGCATGGCCAGCGAGTCGATGCCGTGGTCGCGGAACACGCGCTCCCGGGTCGTCAGCATGGCCGCCAGTTCTTCGAGCAGGCGCAGGAGGCGGTCCTTGCTCGCCCGCGTGGCCACGCCACCGACGTGCGGGAACCCCTCGATCCGGCCGAGCCCCCCGCCCGTGAGGTCCATGCCGTAGATGCCGACCTCCTGCGGGGTGTGCGTCAGGGCCAGCGAGGCGACGAGGGTGCGGAGGAACGTGCTGCGTCCGGTCTGCGGCGCCCCGATCACGGCGACGTGCCCACCGGCCCGGGCGAGGTCGAGCAGCCACGGGTCCTGTCGCTGCCGCGCCGGGTCGTCGAGCAGTCCCATCGGCACCCGCAGGCCGCCGGCCTGGTCCGCTCCGACCACCCGTGAGAGCGCGAGCCGGTCGGGCAGGGGCGGCAACCAGACGGGGTCGACGTCGGTGCCACCGCCCATCAGGCGGTCGACGGCCTCGTCGATGACGGCGCGACCGACGTCGGGCCGCGAGAGCTCGTCCTCGCCACGGTCGTCGTCGCCGCCCGCGATGCCGTTGAAGGTCGGCAGCAGGAGCGCGGTCGGCCGCACGTCGTCGCCCGCCAGCGAGCGGGCGGCCTCCGTCGGCAGGGGGCCCGACACGTAGCCCGCGCGGAACCTCCGGTACACCGAGGTGTCGACCTTGAGGAAGCCGAACCCCGGGACCGCGGGGAGGTGGAACGCGTCCGGCCGGTCGAGCACGATCGAGCTCTCGGCCTCGGAGAAGGTCCGCAAGCCGATCCGGTACGAGAGGTAGGTGTCGAGGCCCCGCAGCTTGCCCGCCTCGATGCGCTGGCTCGAGAGCAGCAGGTGCACGCCGATCGACCGCCCGATCCGACCGATGGTGAGCAGCAGGTCGACGAACTCGGGCTCCGCCGTGAGCAGCTCGCCGAACTCGTCGATGACGACGAACAGGTGCGGCATCGGCGGCAGCTCCGGGCGACCGACGCGCATCTCGCGGTAGTGGCTGATGGACGACGCGCCCCCGGCGTCGCGCAGCTGCTCCTGACGCCGGACGACCTCGCCCTGGATGCTGACGCGGGCACGTTCGGTGAGCTGCGCGTCGTCGGCCAGGTTGTCGATCAGCCCGGCGACGTGCGGCAACCCCGCGAACGGAGCGAATGCCGCGCCTCCTTTGTAGTCGACGAGGACCATGCTGAGATCGTCGGGCGAGTGCGACAGGGCGAGGCCGAGCACGAGCGTGCGCAGCAGCTCGCTCTTGCCCGAACCGGTCGCGCCGATGCAGATGCCGTGCGGGCCCATGCCGAGCTGCGCGGACTCCTTGAGGTCGAGCAGGACCGGCGCACCGAAGTCGTCGATGCCGATCGGCACGCGCAGGAAGTCCCGCGGCGAGCGCGGCGTCCACGCGGTCGCCGGCGTCAGCGTCGTCACGTCGTCGATCCCGAGCAGGTCGGTGATCTCGACGGCCTGGGCCGAGTCGACCTCGTCCTGCCTGCTCAGGCTGAGCCGGAGGGGGGTGAGCGTGCGGGCGACGGCCTCGAACAGCTGCGGGGTCGTGGCGTCGATCGTCGCGGTCTGCACGCGGACCTGGCCGTCGTCCTCGACGCGGGCGTCCGTCACGACCGCCTCGTCGCCCTCGACGGTGATGCGCAGCGTGACGTCGGACGGCTCGTGCAGGCGGTCGCTCAGCAGGTGGACGGTGGTCACGCCGAGGTCGGTCAGCGAGAGGTCGGCGTCGGGCACCGGGATGCTCGAGGCGACGTGCCCCCAGTCGTCGACGAAGACGACGAGGCGCGATCCCTCGGTGCGCGCCGTGGTGCCGATCGAGCGCTTCGTCGTGGCGGCCTCTTGCGCCCGGTCGCCGAGTTCGCCGCCGATGACCGAGAGCAACGAGGAGGCGCTGGTCGCGACCCGTCGCGCCGGCACCGGTCCGTCGTAGAGCGAGTCGTCCACGGCGTGCGGGACGAGGTCGAAGCCGCGCCAGTCGTCGGCCGCGCTCTCGGGGAACGCCGCGGCCAGGTGCACGTCGTCGGGCGAGTGCAGGGCGGCGAGCTGCAGGATCATCGAGCGGGCGACCCGCAGCGCGGACTCGCGGTCGCCCAGCACGGCGACCGACCCGGCGCGGTCGAGGTCGACCGTGATGGGCATGCCCCGGACGGTCGAGAGGTGCTCGACCACGGACTCGGCCTCGCTGGCCATGATCGGGTCGAACGGCTGCACGGGGTTCGGGTCCTCGGGGACGGACATCGGGAACCAGGTCAGGTCGCCCTCGCCGATCCGCACCGAGAGGAAGTCGTCGTGCTGGCGGCGGCGTTCCCAGAGTCGCGCGGGGTCGCGCACCAGCTCGAGCAGGGCGGCGGGTTCGGGGTCGAGCACGGCCGCCGTCGCCCGGACGGCCCGGGCCTTCGTGCGCATCCGCGAGCGCAGCCGCTCGAGGAAGTCGAGGTAGCGCTCGCGCTGCAGGCGCCGCTGCCGCGCCGCGTTGCCCCTCTGGCTGAGGGTGACCGCGAGGCCACCGACCAGGGCGACGATGAGCAGCACGGCGCCGACCAGCAGGAAGAGCGGGTTCGAACTGCCGCGGTAGACGACGATCATCACGACGCTCGAGAGGGCGCCCACGACGGGGAGCAGGGCCTGCACGGGCACGCCGCCGACCTTGCCGTCGGCCAGCTGGGGTGGTGGGGTGATGTCCTCGTGCTCGGCGGGCTGGACGGGTCGCGTGATGCGCGTGGGCCGGTGGACGAGCTTGACGGTCATCGTCGGGCCTCCTGGTCGTCGGCGATCGCCGGGCGGGCGTCCCGCCCGCGGGCCTGGCGGCGTTCCGAGGGGCGACGTTCCGACGGGCCGGGATCGGCCGCCGACGGGGCCGGGCCGGGATCCCCGACGGGCGGGGCGCCCCTCGGGACCGACGCGGCGTCGAGGGGCAGCAGGGCGGCGGCGAGGCGGGCGTAGGCGATGCGGGTGCGCGTGCCCAGTGCGGCGCTCGACACCGGCCGACCGCCGGAACGGGCCGCGTCGTAGGGCACGCGCACGACGGGCACGGTGGGGTCGTCGCCGACCGTGACGGGGGCCGCGCGACCGGCGTCGCCGACGTCGACCAGGGCGATGACCACGTCGGGCCGGTCGGGGTGGTCCTTGATCGCGGGCACGAGGGCAGCGGCCTCCTCGGCGGCGTGGCGGTCGGCGCGGGCCACGATGCAGACCGTCCGGCTGGCCGACACCACGTCGGTGAGGTCGGCACGCCAGTCGCGCACTCCCCAGTCGGTCACGACCAGGTCGAAGAAGCGGCTGATCGGGGTGACCTCGTCGAACCAGCCCGCCGCGGCGGCCACGGCACGGGACTCGCCCCGGGGGTCGAGCGAGAGGGCGTAGAGGCCCGAGGGCGTGCGGGGCAGACCGTCGACGGCGTCGACCGACCGGCGTGCCGTGCGCCTCCGCGAGCTCGGTGCCGCGCTCGAACCGACCGGCGCGCCGGCCTGCCACAGCATGCCGCGGGGGCCGCGCGACGCGTCCACGCCGAGGACGAGCCCGGGGCGGCGACGGGCGAGCAGGGCGGCGACGTAGCCGGCGGTCGAGCTCGCCCCGGCTCCGCCCCGTGCCTGCACGAAGCCGATGCGGCGCGACACCGGGAGCGGGCGCCGGACGATCTCGTCGACCGTCGTCACCTCGTGCACCCGGGCGCTCACGCTGCCGAGCAGGGCCAGCGGCGCCGACCGGACGAACGCGTCGAAGGCGCTCACGAGAAGGCCCCGAGCAGGTCGGCGTAGACGCCGAACACCCCGAGCAGGACGGGGAGCAGGGCCACGACGCCGAGGGCCTCGACGGCGTTGCCCACGCGGCGCAGCGAGGCGCGTTGGTGGGCGACCGGGTCGACGCCGCCGGCCACGACCGCGACCACGACCCCGGCCGCGAACAGGACGACCACGAGCCACCCGGGAGCGAGCGGCTGCACGAGCAGACCGCCGAGCAGGCCGATCAGGGCGGCGGCCCAGAGCACCCAGCCCTGGGCGGCGATCGGCAGGGCCCGGGTGCGGGCCGCGACGACGAGCACCACGGCGACCCCGAGACCGACCTGCCAGAGATCGGCCGACCCGACGGACGAGACGGCCGTGACGGCCACGGGCCCCGCCACCGCGAAGGTCGACCAGGTCAGGGTGCGGTAGGCGTCGCCGACCGTCAGCAACACCTCGTCACGGCGACCCCGACGTCCGTCGACCACCTGGTCGTCGAGACCGGTCAGGCCGGAGGCACTCATGGCGAACCAGGGCAGCAGGCCGCAGACGACGACGGCGAGCACGGCGCCGACGCCCACGGCCCCCGCGTCCTGGACGCCGAGGGACCGCAGCACGATCGGCACGGCCCCGAGCACGACGCCGAGGACGCCGCCCCACCAGGCCGACCGGGAGCCGAGACCGGCGCCCGCGCCGAGCGCCAGCGCGACCCAGGCGAGCACGATCACGGCGAGCGCCACGTCGACCGGCGGCAGCTCGAGGGCCGGGACGGCTCCGAGCACGACCGCCAGGGGGGCCGCACAGCCGAGGGCGACCGAGGTCGCGGCGACGGCGAGCCAGCGGCCGCCGAACCGGCCGGACACGAGGGCGACCACGACGGCGAACCCGTAGACGATCGCGAGCGTGCCGACGGGCTCGACGTCGGACGCCCTGGCCAGCACCGTCGAGAGGGCCAGCGAGAGCAGGCCGATCGCGACGGCCGCCGTCGCCGTGCGCGACCGTCGCGTCCAGAGGCCCGGGCGGCTGGCGAGCGACTCGGCCAGCACGTCGGTGACGTCCGCGACCTCGGGCGGCGGGGGCGCGGCGTCCTCGCGCAGCAACCGCAGCAGCTCGCCGTCGACGATGCGCTGTTCGGCGACCGACAGAGAGGTGTCGAGCTGCTCCCCCGTCGAGCGGACGAGGGTCAGCGGGCGCGACACGGCACCGGGACGCTCGTCGAGGAGCTCCATCAGGCGCGGGATCAGACCACCGATCGGCTCGTCGGCGGGCACGACCATCTCGGCCTTGCGCGCCGTGCCGACGATGGTCAGCCGGGTGTAGTCGGTCATCGGGGCTCCGTCGTGGGGGTGGGGTCGGGGACGTCGGTCGACGCGGGAGAGGGCGACGGCGAGCCGGTGACCGGCACCGCGCCTCCTGACCCTCCGGTGGTCTGCGACTGGGTCGCGCGCTGGTCGGCCAGCACCGAGAGCACGAAGGACGTGCCGGCGCAGCCCGCGCAGGCGACCGCCGCGATGACCAGGCTGACGATCAGCCGACGGACGTTGTCGTTGACGAGCCGACGCTCGTCGAGTTCGCCGAACAGGAGGGCCGAGACCAGGCGGGCGCGGTGCGTCTTGACGGTCTCGAGCAGGACGACGTCGCGGTCCCCGCTCATGCGTCCACCACCCCGGACGGTTGGACGGTGAGGGTCCGTTCGCCGAGCTCGACGACGTATCCCGGTGCGGCCGGCCCGCGCAGGCCCGCCACGAGCGGCTGCCGCGTCCCGTCGGGCGCGACGAGCGAGGACCCGTTCGTCGACCCGAGGTCGGTCACCCACAGCACGGCCCCCTCCCACGCGAAGAGGGCGTGGGTCTTGGTGAGGCTGCGGGCGAGGTCCGCCCAGGCGAAGACCGGGTGCTCCTCGCCCTCGCGGTTGACCGGGGCGCGGCCGATCAGCAGGGTGGACTCGAGGTCGAGGCGTTCGCCGCTGTCGAGCTCGAGGACGATCGACGGCGCGGTGGTCGTGGGTCGGCCCTGGCCCGTGCGCCCGAAGGTGTTCTCGTCGGGTCGTCCCGCGGCGTCGAGCGGGTCGGTCGGGTGAGGCGGCAGCGGGGCGGAGGCCGCGGCGGGCAGGGCGGGCCTCTGCACGAGCGGGGGCGACGACGTCATGGGGTCCCGGCCACGCCGCAGGTCGACCGTCACCGCCTGACGACGGATGCTGAAGCGCCCGCGGCGGTCGACCCTCAGCACGGCCGGCGGGCGACCGGTCAGGTCGTCCACCGTGCGCAGGGACAGGACCAACCGGCCTACCGAGCGCCCTCCGCGCACGTAGAGCACCACGTCGAGCAGCACGAAGACCAGGGCGACCACCACCACCGCGATCTCGACGGGCACGGGGACGAGCGCCGCGCCGGCCGTGGCGGACGAGGCGCCCGTGGCCACACCGACGACGAGGACGCCGAACAGGACGAGGGGCACGCCCCAGTCGATGGCGACCGCACCGCGACGCCGCGACGGGGTCGCCGTCTGCACGCCCGCGAGCAGTCCCGAGTAGGTGCCGATGGCGCTGCCGGTCGCCGCCGAGACGATCCGCACACCGCACCAGAAGCACCAGGTCGCGCCCGCACCGAGCGGTTGTCCGCAGCGTCCGCAGCTTCGCGCGCCGACCAGTGCGCCCACGGTTCCGCCTCTCGCCTGCGGGGTGCCGGACCAGGTCGTCGAGACCGACGAGGAGCGACCGCCCGCGTCCCCGGAGCGCACGATCGGCCCCAGGCTAGCCGACCCCACGTCCCCCGGTGAGACACCCGTTCCGGGGCCGTCACCCACCCGTCCCCCGCCTCGGTCCCCCGACATGTACCCCGCAGACGGGTGGCGATCGAGACGGAATCGTGATTTCCTCATGAGTCGACCCGTGACGGGTCGCCATCAGATCGAAGCAAGGGGAGAACGACATGATGAAGTTCGCCATGGGGAGCGAGACCCTCACGCAACTGAGCCAGAAGACGAGCGGGGCCGGCGACGACCTCGGCGCGCTCGTCCGCCAGCTCGCCGACGCGGCCGCGCCGCTCGAAGGCCGCTTCAACGGAGCCGGCCGCGCCGCCTTCGACCGCTTCAAGGGCGAGGTCGACGGCATCTCCGTCGAGCTCAACGCCGCCCTGTCGTCGGTGCTGACCGGCATCACGGGCCAGAACCGTGCCTTCGTCGAGGGTGAGCAGCAGATCGCCGACGAGACCACCTCGGCCCAGTCCGGTGCCGGATTCGAGAGCGCCCGCTTCGGCGGATCGCGCGCATAAGGGGGAACGACCATGGCCAACGCAACCGACCGCCGCGACTTCGACCTCGGAGCCTCCGGCAACGCCCAGGACAACTTCAACGCCGTCGCCAGCCGCCTCGAGGCGCTCATCACGCAGCGCGACTCCGACGTCAAGACCGCCATGGCGGACTACCAGGCCGACGGCTCCAGCGAGGAGTACGCGGGCAAGGAGCAGCGCTGGAACCGCGTCGCCACCGAGGTGCGCACGATCATCAACACGCTCCGCCAGTCGCTCGCGTCGAACGACGAGTCGGCCCAGACCGCCATGCAGCGGGCCAAGGCCGCCGTCGACGGCATCTAGGCACGGCCCGTGAGCGACTCACGGGCGACGACCCTGCCCCACCCGCTCGCCGACGCGAACGGGCCGGGGTGGATCGCGACGATCAGCACCGCCCCCGTCGTCGGCCTGACCTCGGGGCGGCAGGCCCTGCTCACCGACGCGACCCGCGCCGGCGTCCGCGTCGTCGTCGTGACCCACGACGACGCCCGGCTCAGCTGGGCGCTCTACCAGGCCCTGCGCCTCGTCGCCGGGGCCTGGCTGGTGCGGGACGCCGACGGCCACCTGCGCCACGCCATCGGCGGTGCCCGGGTGGCGTCGTACGACGAGGCCCTGCTCGATCCCCTCGGCGACCCGGTCGACGGATCGGCGCGGGCGACCGCGCCCGCCGACGAGTTCGCCCTCCTGCCCCAGCCGGCGGTCGAGACCACGCGCCCGTGGCTGCAGTTCTCCGTGGCCGTGCACCACGCGGCGAGGGCCGAGGCCCTGACCGGCACGACGACGGAGGCGCTGGTCACCGCCGTCGCGGGCGTCGCGCCCACCGTGTGGGGCACCTCCGAACCCCCCGCCACCGTCTGGGACCGCGGTCGCATCACGGCCCTGGCCCGGGCCCGCATGCCGCGGGACTCCCGGGTGCACGTCGCCGGCTCCGCGCCCGACGGCACGGTCTGGACCGGCACGATCCGCATCGCCCGCAGCGAGACCGGCCTGACCGAGGAGACCCGGCTGCTGTTCGCGCTGCCCGAGGCGACCGGCGTCGACGACGCGACCCGCGCCTCCTCGGCTCTCCGCAGCCTGTCCGAGAAGCAGCAGGTGCTGCTGGCGACGGCGTGGAGCCTGCGGGGCGCGGCCGACGCGACCATCACGCCCTACCGGCCGACGACGCCACAGCCCCTCGCCGCGGTGGTCGGCGCGCGGGCCGTGCGGCGCCTGGGGCTCGACGCGACCTCCTTCGCCGCCGAACACGGCGGGACCACGACCGGCAACGCCCGCACCCCCTCGCTCGTCGTGCCGTTCGGTGCCGACGCGACCCGGTGGCAGCGCTTCGCGGCGGCCCTCGACGCGATCGGCCCGGGTGTCGTCGCCGACGCCCTCCTCCCCCCGGCGGTGCGCCGTGCCCCGTGAGTTCGTGATCCTCTCCGCCGAGCCCGTGACGGCCGTCGAGGTCGTGACCGCGGCCGCGGCCGTCGACGGCGGCCTCGGTGCCGGGCGCCTCTGGCAGGGCGGCGGCATACAAATCGCGTCGGAGGACGGCCTGGTCTTGGCCGTGCTTCGCAGCACGCAGCTCGAGGACGCCCGGGAGGCGCGGCGCGGCCTGGGACTGCCGGTCACCGACCCGGCGTCCCCCGACCGGCCCACGGACCGAACCACCGACGGCCCGGCCACCGACCGCTGGTGGACCGAGGCCTACGGCCCCTTCGACGGGCCGCTCACCCAGGCGCTGGCCCGGCGCCTGGCCGACGACGTGCAGGGCACCCTCGTGACGACAGGAGACGACCGATGACCGCATGGAGCATCGAACCCGACGGCGTGGTGGCCGTCCTCACCAAGGTGCAGGGCTCGGCCGAGACGTTCGCGGGCACCTTCGCCGGCGTCGAGACGGCCCAGACCGAGTTGAACGCCGGCGTGGGCGGCGACATCCTGGTGTCGTCGGCCGTGGCCGTCGTCGACCTGATCTCGTCCGAGACGAACCGTGTGCAGGGCATCAACGCGCGCATCCTCGCCTGCGCGACCGGGGCGGGTGACGCGACGCTGGCCTACGTGAACGGCGACGAGGAGATGGCCGCGCAGACGCAGTCCGC
This sequence comes from Frigoribacterium sp. CFBP 8759, assembly GCF_014841655.1. NCBI lineage: Bacteria > Bacillati > Actinomycetota > Actinomycetes > Micrococcales > Microbacteriaceae > Frigoribacterium > Frigoribacterium sp. CFBP 8759. The sequence continues at coordinate 49,983 of NZ_JACYUH010000005.1, read as the reverse complement.
CGCCGTGCAGGCCGCCGAGTCGGGCGACCTCAGCTTCTTCGAGGGGGGTCGCTGATGGCCACGAAGGGGTCGCTGATCGCACCGTCCGAGTTCTACGGTCTCGACATCGTGCCCGAGTCGATCGCGTCGGCGGCGGCGGGCTACAAGACCACGTCGACCGCGGTCACGACGAACGCCGAGGCCGTGATGACCGACTGGTCGGGGCTGTCCGCGTCGTACACCGCACCCGAGGGGCCGCAGTTGTTCGCCTCGATGGACCCGGTGCGCACCGACGCCGAGGCCGTCGCCGGCAAGCTCTCGACGGTGGCCGACCTCCTCGAGACGCTCGCCGAGTCGGTCACGGCACCGGTCGCGCGCATCAAAGAGCTCGTGACCGAGGCGAACGCCTTCCGCGCGTCGGTGGCCGGCGGCGTGACCCTCGACTTCTACGACCCCGACAACCCGCTCTTCCAGGCCAGCCAGATGAGCGGCGGCGGGGTGCCGATCGTGCCCGAGGGCCAGGGCGAGACGACCATCCCGTGGAACGAGCACACACCGTCGGTCGAGCGCAACAACGAGCTGCAGTCGCAGTACAACGCCGAGATCGCGAAGATCGACGCGGCCCGGGTCGAGTTCGAGAACGGCGTCAACGCCCTGCGTGACGACCTCTGCGTGGCTCCGCAGACCGCCGTGACGGGTGAGCAGCTCGACCTCGCCGAGGACAACCCGTGGGGTGCCCAGGGCAAGGGCGAGCGGTCGTGCCAGGAGTCGGTCGGCGACGGACTCGTCGAGTTCGGCACCAGCTTCGTCGAGGGCACCGTGTCGCTCGTCGGCTTCGACGCCGCGAACGGCTGGAAGCACGACTGGTCGTTCGCCGGCGAGGCGTGGACCGGCATGCTGACCGGTCTCGGCGCCCTCGCCATCACGGTGGCCTTCCCGGTGGCGCCCGCCCTCGCGAACCTGCCCGACTCGGCCGTACCGGAATCGCTGCGCGGCCTCCGCGACAACTACAAGCAGACGATGGACGGCATGGTCGGCGGAATCGTCGGCACGCCCGAGCAGTGGGAAGAGGACCCGGTCGCCGCCGGCACCTTCGCGGTGGCGAACGTCGCCTCGTTCTTCATCCCGGGTGCGGGCCAGGTCGGAGCGGGCCTCAAGGTCGGGTCGGGCGCGGCCCGGGCGGCGACCCTCACCGGTCGACTGGCCGAGGTGGCGGAGGACGCGTCGCACCTGCCGAAGGGCCTGTCGCGGGTCGAGGACCTCGTCGCCGAGTTCGGCGACCACGCCGGCGGCCTGTCGAAACTCGACGACCTCGACGGTCTGTCCGACACGATGACGGCGCTCGACCGCATGACCGACGTCGAGTTCGAGGGCCTGACCGGCGCCCTCAAGGCGGGCGAGGAGGTCGACTTCGGCTCGCTGTCGAAGCTCGAGGACTTCGCCGACTACGGCGACCTCGGTCGAGCAGCCGAGGAGGCGCGTGCCGCGTCCCCCACGCACGCCGACGCGTCCGCCCACGCGGGTGGTGGCACCGGCTCCGACCCCGCTGCCGGTGCCGCCCGCGCCGCCGACCCCGGGTCGGGCGGCACGACGCTGCTCGAACGTGGCGACGGAGGCGGAGCGTCCGATGCCGGGCGAGCCGACGGTGCCGGATCGAGCGACGCAGGTCGCGCGGACGGCCCTGTCGACGGTGGCGACGCCACCCCGGACCGGCCAGCAGACGGTGGCCGCGGTGCCGAGGTCGACGACCTCGACCTGCTCGGCCCGGACAAGACGCCCGGTCCGCGAACGGACACCCCGGGAACCGGTCCGACGCCGCACCCCACGCCGACCGTCGAGCACCACGTGACGGTCTCGGGCTCCGACCTGCCGACGAAGGAGAAGCCGTTCGCCCACGGTCAGGTCCTCGCCCCGGACACGGCGTACACGGTGCCCGGCCGGGGCGTGTTCTCGACCGACGCGACAGGTCGCATCGTCCACGTCGAGACCGAATACGGCGGCAAGGGCAACCTGAACTACGACCTCATGCAGCCCGCCGCGGATACGACCTACGTCGTCGGTGGCAAGCACGTCTACGTCACCGACCATGCCAGCCGCACGGTGCTCGCCGAGTTCGACGACCTCCAGCTCGGCGATGCCGACCGGTCCGAGTCGGTGCAGAAGCGCATCGGCAAGGAGGGCGGTGTCGGGTACGAGGGAGGCCACCTCCTGGCCAACATGTTCGGCGGCGGCGGCGAGAAGATCAACATCGTGCCGATGCTCAAAGATGTGAACCGCGGAGCGGACAAATCCTTCGGTAACCTCGAGAAAGCCTTGCAACGTCTGGTCTCCGGTGAGTCCCCGGAAAATGTGCGCCTGCAGGTCAAGCCGCAGTTCGAGGACTCCTCAGCTGTGCCTCGACAGGTAGACGTGCGCTACGCGGTCAACAACGGAAGGTGGATCAATGTCCAATTCCCCAACGCCAGATCCTGAAGCGTCGGGCCTCGAAGCCGAGCGAGAGGCACTACGGCGGGCTGGTCTCGCCGTCTACGAGCTCATCCCCGCTGGTATCGAACGCGCGGAGTTCGATTACTCGGAAGTGGGAGGCGTAAGGGTCGGCTCTGTCGGGCTCTATGACGCACAGGGTAATGAATCTTCTACGCCCGAAACCGATGCGGCGAGCGCCGCGGCGTCAGAACTTCGTCGGGTGATGTTCCGCCCGGGGACCGGTACGTGGTTCAGCGCACAGTTCAGGGTCTCGTCGGCCGGCAGGCTCAGCACGTCCTTCGACTATGACGAACGTCCTCCGTACAGCTGGATCGACGATCAAGCTTTCGTGGACGATCACGCGACGTATCCCCGATCGACTGACGCGACACCACGATGGCTGGCAGACCTGCTGGCTCGTTGACTTGGTGATCACCGGGGCTGGCTCTCCCTCGCTGATGTCCTCGTCTCGACGACTCGTCATGTGGGCGCGGAGGGCGACTGATCACGACACATCTCGCCCGCCATCGGATCAACGATGAGAGAGGAAGACACATGTCCGACGACCAGCTGACGACGGGCGTCGAGGCTGAACGCGCGGTCCTGCAAGAGATCGGCGAGCAGCTGTACGGGCTGCTCCCGTCCGGCTTCGACCGGATCGTCATGACGACCAGCATGGCTCGGGGCGTGATGGCCGGCGAGACGTTGCTCTTCGCAGCCGACGGCTCCCAGGAGTCGGCTGCTCCCGCGCGACGCACGTTCGAAGCGGCTCGTCGACTGAGGCGCCTGATGTACAAGCCAGGGGCAGGCACGTGGTTCACCGCCGTCTTCACCGTGACGGCCGCCGGAAAACTCAGCGCACAGTACGACTACGACAACGAACCCGAACTAGGTCACTTCGGTGCCGAGGAATATCGTGCCGACTTCGAGGATTTTCCCCGGACTGCCGAGAACACGCCCGAGTGGCTCGCCGCGATCCTCGCGGGTGCGCCCACCCGGCACGACCTCGTCGGCCGTGACGAGGGTCCCGTCTGAGAGTCGAGACATGGACTCGCGCAACAGGGCTGGAGTCACGTGACGCAGCCGTTGATGCCAGGGCCTCCACTGTCCTCCGCCAGCCTCGACGCCGCTGTCGAGCGTCTTCCCGACGACGTCGTGGCCCTGTGGCGTGACCACGGGCTGGGCGCGACGGCTGACGGGTACCTGCGCATCGTCGACCCCACCGCGTGGCAGGACGTCCTCGCCGAGGTCGCACCTCGATTCGCGGCGGCCACGCCCCTGATGTCGTCCGCCCTCGGAGACCTGGTCGTCTGGCTCGACGGCCGAGCGCACCTCCTCGAATTCCGACTGGGCACGAGCCGGATCATCGCCAACAGGCTCTCGACGCTCCTCGTCATCCTCGGCTACGAGTCGTTCCTGGCCGACCCCGACTACTTCGACTGGAGCCCCTTCCCGGAGGCGCGGGAGCGTCTCGGGGTGCCCCGCTCCGACGAATGCTTCGGTTTCAGCCCGCTGCTCGCCCTCGGAGGCCGACGATCTGCTGCGTCCCTCGAGGTCGTCGACATGCGCGAGCACGTCCTCCTGATCTCCTCCGTCGCGGGCCCACTGCCGTGACTCACGCCAGCGGCACAGACGCCGCATGCTCGCATCCACTTGCACGTGAGGTGGGGCTGTCGGTCGCGACCGCGCAGTCGACGACGGGCGGGACCCTGATCCTCGTCGGAGGCGGCACATCGCCCGATGCCTACCTCGAGGCATGCCTCACGACCTCGAGAGAACTGGCGGACTCAGGAGTACTCGGGCCCGTGCCGTCCGCTCACGACTCGGAGCCCCACGGCATGCCTGCCGAGAGGGACGCACTCCGCATCCTCGGCAAAGCGCTCCATGCCGTCATCCCGCGCGACCACGATCGAGTGATCGCCCGGATCAGCGTGGTCGGCGGAGTGACAGCCGGCACGATCGAGCTGCATGCCGCAAACGGCAGCTCGACCTCTCTCTCGTCCGGTCGTGGCGTCTTCCGGGCGGCCCGCGATCTCCGGAGGGTCATGAGCAAACCCGAAGCCGGGACGTGGTTCACGGGCGTGATCACCGTCACCGCCGGGGGGAAGCTCAGTGCGAGGTACGACTACGACCACGAGCCCGAGCTCGGGTCTTTCGCCGCCGAGGCGTACCGCGCCGACTTCGACGAGTTCCCCCGCACGCCGAAGAACACCCCCGGCTGGCTGGCCGCCATCCTCGCCGGTGCCCCGACCCGCCACGACCTCGTCGGCAGGGGTGGCACACATGAGCCGAAGGGAGAACCCGAGTCATGACACGACATGAGAACCCACCCGGACTCGAGCAAGGGCGCTCTGCGCTGAGAGGGGTCGGTCTGGCTCTTCATGGCGAGATCGCAGCGGGCTTCGATCGCATCGAGGCCGAGATCAGCATCGTCGGTGGTGTCTCCTCCGGAAAGAAGCGCCTCTACCGCCCGGACGGGACGGACGACTCCATCATGGGCACGAGGGACTCCACCCTCCGTGCTCGTGAACTCAGAGAGGCCATGTACAGGCCGGGGGCCGGAACATGGTTCACCGCCTGGTTCACGGTCACGGCGGAAGGGAAGCTCCGCACGCGATTCGACTACGACAACGAACCCGAACTGGGCCACTTCGCCGCCGAGGCCTACCGAGCCGACTTCGATGAGTTCCCCCGCACCCCCGAGAACACCCCCGACTGGCTCGCCGCCATCCTCGCCGGTGCCCCGACCCGCCACGACCTCGTTCGCCTCGGACACGATGACCGGCGCTGAGGAGAGCCGCTCTGCTTCACGTGACGGGCAGCCGGCGGGACTCGAAGCCGAACGCGTCCAACTGCGCGCCATCGGTCGTCTGCTGTATCCGACTCTGAACTCAGAACACGATCGTGTCGAGATGCAGGTCAGCGTGGCGGGCGGCGTCCTCGCCGGCCGGACCCGTGTCCATCGACTCGACGGTTCGCTCGAATCGATCATCGGGCCTGTCGATGCGTTCGAGGCGGCCGAAGTCCTCCGCGGCGCCATGCACCGTCGAGATGCGGGGACCTGGTTCACCGCGGTGTTCACGGTCACGGCGGCCGGCAAGATGAGCGCGTCGTACGACTACGACCACGAGCCCGAGTTGGGCCACTTCTCCGCGGATGCCTACAGGGCCGATCTGGCTCGATTTCCCCGCACCCCCGAGAACACCCCGCATTGGCTGGCTGCCATCCTCGCCGGCGCCCCGACCCGCCAAGACCTGGTCGGCCGCGACCACGGTGACGACCGAGGACGATGAGGCCCTGCGGGCCGAGACGCCTCAGAGCGGCAGCACGGCCTCGAGGGCGAGCGGGTCGCCGTCGATCGCGATGTCGTTGAGCTGCCGGCCAACGAACTCCGCGGCCTCGACCGTGTCCGACTCGATCCGGTGCCCCGTGCCCTCGACGACGAGCGCCCAGGCGACCGGACCCCCGGAGGCGCGGGTCACCTCGAGACGGCAGCGCGTCAGTTCGCGGTCCTGTCCGAATCGCATCTCCGACAGGTCGGTGATGACCATGCACTCGAGGTCGTCGAGGAACCCGTGCAGGGTGGCGTCCCTCGCGATCTCGAGCCGCGCCTCCTCGTCGAGGCCGTCGGCGGACGAGGTGAACCGCGTGCCCTCGACGGTCCGGACGATCCATGAGACGTGGTCGCCGACGGTGACGAAGGACTGCATGCTGCTGATCCTCGGCCCGATGTCGGCGTGCGCGTACACCGGGGGCAGGTCGGTGACGCTGACGACGATGCCGTCGCGGCGACCCACGACGCGGCGGTCGGAGTCGACGACGATGCGCTGGTTGCGGGGCACCCACGGGGCCTTCGGGAACTCGTCGAAGAGCACCTCGTCGAACTCGAACACGACCGCGCTCTGCTGGCTCATCGCACCAGACAACCACTGCACGGGCCGACGGCGACGGGTGGGACCAGAGCCGGGAAAGAGAGAAGGCCCACCCGGAGGTGAGCCTTCACGTTCGTGCGCGAGGGGGGACTTGAACCCCCACGCCCTTTCGAGCACTGGCACCTGAAGCCAGCGCGTCTGCCAATTCCGCCACTCGCGCGAACTCGTAGACTTTAGCATGCGTGGGACGCCCGAAAGAGCACCGGTGAGTCCCTTTCACTCGTTCGGGCTAAGATCGGGCGACCAGAGACCCCGAACCTGGAGACCCATGGGACTGCTCGACAACTTCGAACGCGGGCTGGAGCGCGCCGTCAACGGCGCCTTCGCCAAGACGTTCCGTTCGGGCGTGCAACCACTCGAGATCACGAACGCGCTGCGCCGTGAGCTCGACACCAAGGCCGCGGTGGTCTCGCGTGACCGCATCCTCGTGCCCAACGAGCTCCAGGTGCGCCTCGCCCCCATCGACTACGAGAAGATGTCCGGCATCGGTCCGGCCCTGATCGACGAGCTCACGCAGCTCACCCAGCGGCACGCCACCGCCCAGGGGTACCAGTTCGCCGGGCCCCTCGGCATCCGCCTCCGCGAGGACGACTCGCTGAGCGTCGGCATCATGTCGGTCGACTCGCGCAACCTGCGCGGCGAGGTGCAGTGGAAGCCGTTCGTCGAGATCGACGGCAAGCGCCGTGAGCTCAGCGGTGCCCGCACGATCATCGGCCGCGGCAGCGACGCCGACATCACCGTTCAAGACACCGGTACCTCCCGTCAGCACGTCGAGATCCTGTGGGACGGGTCACGTGCCCAGGTCCGCGACCTCGGCTCGACGAACGGCTCGAAGCTCAACGGCAACCCCCTCACCAAGGCGCCGCTGCAGCCCGATTCGGTGATCCAGATCGGTCGTACGCGTATCGTGTTCCGCGTGCTCCCCCAGTCATCGACGCCCGACCCCTTCGACGGGCCCGACTCCACGGGTGGCCGACGATGACCTCAGCCCTCACCCTGCTGGTGCTCCACTTCGGCTTCCTGGCCGTCCTGTGGCTGTTCGTCTTCGTGATCGTGTTCGCGCTGCGGAGCGACCTCTTCGGGCAGCGGGCGCGCAAGATGCCCGCCGACGCCACACCCGGCAAGGCGAGCTCGACCGCCACCGCGCCTCCTGCCCCCGCCCCGCGTCCCGCGCCCGCCGCGCCGGCACCGACGCCGCAGGGTGACGGGCGCGCCACGCGGCTGGTCATCACCAAGGGCGCCAAGGCCGGCCTCGAGATGCCCCTCGGCGACGGGCCGCTCACCATCGGGCGGTCCCAAGAGAGCAACCTCGTGATCCGCGACGACTACACCTCGACCCACCACGCGCGCCTCATGCTCTGGAACGGCCGCTGGGTCGTGCAAGACCTCGACTCCACCAACGGCACGTTCCTCGCCGGTGAGCGCGTGTCGGTCCCCACCCCCGTGCCCACGGGCGCGACCGTGACGATCGGGCAGACGAGCTTCGAGCTCCGGCGGTAGGCCCTCATGACGACGCACGCCAAGAGTGCCGCTCTGTCCAACGTGGGCAAGATCCGGTCCAACAACCAAGACAGCGGCTACGCCGGCACGCAGCTCTTCGTCGTCGCCGACGGCATGGGCGGGCACGCGGGCGGCGACGTGGCCTCGGCCATCGCGATCCGACGGATCCGCGAGACCGACCGCGTCTACACCTCGCCGGGTGACGCCGAGTTCGCGCTGCAGTCGTCGTTGATCGCCGCGAACCAGTTGCTGGCCGAGACCGTCTTCGAACACCAAGAGCTCACCGGCATGGGCACCACCGTCAGCGCCATGCTGCGCGTCGGTGACAGCATGGCGATCGCCCACATCGGCGACTCACGCATCTACCTGTTCCGCGAGGGCGAGCTCAGCCAGATCACCGCCGACCACACCTTCGTGCAGCGCCTGGTCGACAGCGGTCGCATCACGCCAGAAGAAGCGGCGGTGCACCCGCGACGCAGCGTGCTGATGCGCGTGCTCGGCGACGTCGACGCGGCACCCGAGATCGACACGGCGACCCTCGGCACGCAGCCCGGCGACCGCTGGCTGATCTGCTCGGACGGCCTCAGCAGCTACCTCGCCGAGGAGCGCATCAAGAAGGCCATGGCCATGGGCCTCGACGCCGAGCAGACGGCCCGGCGCCTCGTGAAAGAGACCCTCGACCACGGCGCCCCCGACAACGTGACCGTCGTCATCGTCGACGTCGACGAGTCGGGCGACTCGGCACTCGACGAACCCGTCACGGTCGGGTCGGCCGCCGCACCCCTCAGCTTCGACAGCGACGCCGGGCGCAAGCAGCTCCGTCTGCCGACGATCCTGCTGCACCCGCTCAAGGTCGCCACGACGCCGGAAGACAGCCACTTCGAGCCCGAGAGCGACGAGTACCTCGCCGAGCTCATCGCCGAAGACAAACGTCGCCGCCGCCGTCGCCGCATCACCTGGCTGACCGCCCTCGTCGTGGCGATCGCCGCGCTCGTCGCCGGGCTCGTCCTGACCTACCAGTGGACGCAAGACCACTACTACGTGGGCGAAGAGCGGGGCACGGTCGTCATCTACAAGGGCGTGCAACAGAGCCTCGGGCCCATCGGCCTCTCGAGCGTCTACGAGACCACCGACGTCCAGGTCGACGACCTGCCGAACTACACGCAGACCACCGTGGAGGACACCATCAACGCCGGTTCCCTCGCGGACGCCAGGGCCATCGTCGAGAGGTTGGCCGATGCCAGCAACCCCTGACGCACCCGGTGGTGACGCGACCGAGGTCATCGGTCGCGTAGGAGGCGCGCGCAAGCCGTCCGCGAAGGCCTCGCGTCCCACGAACATGACGCAGGCGATCTCGCTGCGCCTGCGCGAACCCGCGCGCCTCCGCAACCTCGAACTGCTCATGCTGCTGATCGCCTGCGGCGTCGCCGCCGGAGCGATGGTGCTGGTCCAGCTCGGTGCGACCGGCGAGGTCGACCCGACCGTGCTGATCGCCGGCTCGATGGTGCTGGGCCTGGCCCTGATCTTCCACGTCGTCCTGCGGGTCGTCGCCCGCGAGGCCGACCCGTTCGTCATGCCGATCGCCGTCACCCTGAACGGCATCGGCATCGCGATGATCTACCGCCTCGACCTGGCCGAGGGGCGTGAGGGCTGGGGCGCGCTGGGCATCAAGCAGATGGTCTGGACCGTCCTCGCGATGGTGATCGCCCTCGCCGTGCTGCTCGTGATCCGCAACTACCGGGTGCTGTCGCGGTACCGCTACATCGCGATGTTCGTGTCGATCGTGCTGCTGCTGCTGCCCCTCCTACCGGGCATCGGCCGCGAGGGGTTGAACGCCCGCGTCTGGATCGACATCGGACCGTTCTCGTTCCAGCCGGGCGAGATCGCCAAGATCACGCTGGCCATCTTCTTCGCCGGCTACCTCGTCACCGCCCGCGACAACCTCTCGCTCATGGGGCCGAAGATCCTGGGCATGCGGTTCCCCCGGCCGCGCGACCTCGGGCCGATCCTCATCGTCTGGCTCGTCGCCATGGGCGTCCTGATCTTCCAGCGCGACCTCGGCACCTCGTTGCTCTACTTCGGGTTGTTCCTCGTCATGATCTACGTGGGCACGGGGCGCGCGAGCTGGATCGTGCTCGGCGTCGGCCTGTTCCTCGGAGGGGCCCTGATCGCCAGCACCTTCCTGGGGTACGTGCAGGGCCGTTTCGCCGCCTGGCTCAACCCCTTCGCCCAGTCCGAGTACGACGCCGTCGGCGGGTCGTTCCAGCTCGTCCAAGGCCTGTTCGGCCTGGCGAACGGCGGACTGATCGGCACGGGGCTGGGTCAGGGCCGTCCGCAGACCACCCCGCTCGCCGAGAGCGACTACATCTTCGCGTCGCTCGGCGAAGAACTCGGCCTCACCGGGCTCTTCGCCATCTTGGCGCTCTACCTCCTGCTCGTCTCCCGCGGGTTCCGCATCGGCTTCGTGGGTCAGGACGACTTCGGTCGCATGCTCGGGGTCGGCGTCGCCTTCGTCGTGGCCCTGCAGGTCTTCGTGGTCATGGGTGGCGTGACGAGGGTGATCCCGCTCACGGGCCTCACCGCTCCCTTCCTCGCCGCGGGCGGCTCGTCGCTCGTGGCCAACTGGATCATCGTGGCCCTGCTGCTGCGACTGTCCGACTCCGTGCGCAACCAACCGAGGCTGGTGATCGGCTGATGAACAAAGAACTCCGACGCGTGAGCTACGTGGTGCTCGCCATGTTCGTCGCGCTCTTCCTCTCGACGACCTACATCACGGCGTTCCAGGCCGACGCGCTGAACGCCGACGCCCGCAACTCGCGGGCCCTGCTCGCCAGCTACTCGGCGCAGCGCGGTCCCATCCTGGTCGGCGGCCAGGCGATCGCGCAGTCGACCCCCGTCGACGACCAGTACGAGTTCCAGCGCACCTACTCGCAGCCCGACCTCTACGCACCCGTCGCCGGCTACTACACGCTGGGTCAGGGATCCCGAGGCATCGAGGACGCCATGAACCGGTACCTCACGGGCAACGCGAACTCGCAGTTCTTCGACCAGGTCAACTCGCTGCTCACGGGTCAGGACCCCGAGGGGGCCACGGTCAACCTCACCCTCGACCCCACCGTCCAGCAGGCGGCCTACGACGCCCTCGGCTCGAACTCGGGCTCGGTCGTCGCGATGGACCCGAAGACCGGCAAGATCCTCGCGATGGTCTCGAAGCCCAGCTACGACCCCAACCCGCTCGCCAGCCACGACCGTCAGACCGTCACCGACGCCTACGACTCGCTGATCGCCGACCCCTCGGCTCCGCTGCAGAACCGGGCGATCCAGGGCGACCTGTACGCACCGGGGTCGACCTTCAAGCTGATCACGACGGCGGCTGCGCTCGAGAGCGGCGACTACACGCCCGACAGCGCCTTCCCCAACCCGTCGACCCTGACGCTGCCCGGCACCAGCACGAACATCAACAACGCCGAGGGCGGGAGCTGCGGCGGCGGCGAGACGGCCACCATCGCGACGGCCCTCCGCCTGTCGTGCAACATCCCCATGGCGCAACTCGGCCAGGCCCTCGGTGCGAAGGCCCTCCAGGATCAGGCCGAGAAGTTCGGCTTCGGCGACGACTCCATCGGCGTCCCCCAGGCCGTCACGCCGAGCCAGTTCCCCATCGAGGACTCCAAGGGCCAGGCCATCAACGACGCCACCCTCATGCTGCAGTCTTTCGGGCAGGGCTCCGACCGCGTGACGCCCCTGCAGATGGCCATGGTCTCGTCCGCCATCGCCAACGGCGGCACCGAGATGAACCCGACCTTGATCGAGAGCGTCCTGAACCCCGACCTGAGCCCGGTCGAGGATTTCTCGCCCTCGGAGTACGGCAAGCCCATCAGCTCCCAGACTGCGGCCACGATGACCGACATGATGGTGCAGGACGTCGCGAACGGTGCGGCGAGCAATGCAAGAATTGACGGCGTCGACGTCGCCGGCAAGACAGGAACGGCCGAGAACGGCCCCGGCGAGCCGTACACCCTCTGGTTCACCGGGTTCGCGCCTGCTGCTGACCCCGAGGTCGCGGTCGCGGTCGTCGTCGAGAACGGCGGCGGACAGGGCCAGTCCGCATTCGGCAACAGTGTCGCGTCACCGATCGCGAAGAAAGTACTAGAGGCGGTGCTGAACAAATGAGACCATCCGGCGGAGTCACCTTCGGTGGGCGTTACCAGCTGTCGACCCGAGTCGCCATCGGCGGCATGGGCGAGGTCTGGGAAGCCACCGACCTCGTCATCGGCCGCACGGTCGCCATCAAGATCCTCAAGGACGAGTACCTGGGCGATCCCGGATTCCTCGAGCGCTTCCGCGCCGAGGCCCGTCACGCGGCCCTGGTCAACCACGAGGGCATCGCGAACGTCTTCGACTACGGCGAAGAAGAGGGCAGCGCCTACCTGGTGATGGAGCTCGTCCCCGGCGAGGCCATGTCGACGGTCCTCGAGCGCGACCGCGTCCTGCCGACCGACAAGGTCCTCGACATCGTCGCGCAGACCGCCTCGGCCCTCCAGGCCGCCCACGCCGCAGGTCTCGTGCACCGCGACATCAAGCCCGGCAACCTGCTCGTCACCCCGGACGGCCGGGTGAAGATCACCGACTTCGGCATCGCACGCATCGCCGACCAGGTTCCGCTGACGGCCACGGGCCAGGTCATGGGCACCGTGCAGTACCTCTCGCCCGAGCAGGCGAGCGGCCACCCGGCGTCCCCCAGCACCGACATCTACTCGCTCGGCATCGTCGCCTACGAGGCCCTGGCCGGTCGTCGACCCTTCACGGGCGAGTCCCAGGTCGCCATCGCGATGGCACAGATCAACGAACAGCCGCCCGACCTCCCGTCGACGGTCTCCGAACCCGTGCGTCGTCTCGTCCTGTCCTGCATCGCCAAGAAGCCGGGCGAACGGCCGGCGACGGCCTCGGCCCTCGCCCAGGCCGCTCGGGCCCTCCGCCGCGGCGACGTGGCCGCGGCGACCGTCGCCGTCCCGGCGATCGGCGCCGTCGCCGCCACGCCCGCCGACACGGCGACCCAGGCCTTCAACGCCCAGGACGCCACGACGCAACTGTTCGATCCGATGGCCACCCGTGCTCAGAGCGCCGCCGGCGGTGCTGCCGCGGGCTACGTGGCCGGTTCGGCCGATCCCGACGCCCTGCGCGACGGCGACGACGAACCCGACGAGAAGAAGCGCAGTCCGTGGTTCTGGCCGCTGATCGTCCTCGCCGTCCTGGCCGTCATCGCCCTCGTCGTCGGCATCGTCTTCGCGGTCGGCAACACCGACGATCCCGCGCCCGCGCCGACGACCTCGAGCAGCACGCCGACGCCGACCCGGACGACTCCGACGCCCACCCCGACCCCGACGTCCGTGACGGTGTCCTCGGGCGACTACGTGGGGCTGACCGAGGCCGCTGCCCGCGCCTCCCTCGAAGAACTCGGCCTGCAGGTCGACTCGGCCGACGCCGGGTCGAGCGCCCCGAGTCCCGACCAGGTCGGCACCGTCGCCAGCATCGACCCGACGGGTGCCCTCGAGAAGGGCTCGTCGGTGACGATCTACATCTACCGCGCGGCCCCGACCCCTGCCCAGCCCTCGACGCCCACCGCCACCCCGGGCCAGATCGAGGCTGGCGACACCGCCACCATCAACTGGCCCGCCTACACGGGGTGCCCGACCGGTTACTCGCTGACGGGCTACTCGTACACGATCACCGGCGGGACCGACACCTCGGGTCAGTCGGCCGGGGGCCTCGGTGCCAACGCGACGTCCCTCACGGTGACCGCCTCGGCCGCCGGCAACCTCACGGTCAGCTACGTGGCCAACTGCGGTCAGATCGCGTCCGAGCCGTCGCCGGGAGTCACCATCACGGTGACGGCCCCGGCCACGTCACCGGCTCCGAGCCCCTCGGAGGGCACCGACCCTCAGTAGGTCCGATCGTGACCCCGGTCGTGCAGACGACCGGGGTCACGAAGCCCTGACAATCATCCCTTCGGCCTAGGTCCGTACCCAGTCCGGGGGCTACCGCCCCGGTACACTGGCTCCGACCGTGTCGCCAGACAGGGGTGGGTCGTTGGGAGAACAGGCGTGGCTGAAGGTGTGAGAGAGAGCATCCATCTCCTCGCCAACCGGTACCAGATCGGTGACCTGATCGGCCGCGGTGGCATGGCCGACGTCCACGTCGGCACCGACGCCCGACTCGGCCGCAAGATCGCCGTCAAGCTGATGAAGCCCAGCCTCGCGACCGATCCGGCCTTCCGGTCGAGGTTCCGCCAAGAGGCCCAGGCCGCCGCCCGCATGGCCCACCCGACCATCGTCCGGGTCTTCGACGCCGGCGAAGAGGTCGTCCGCGACCGCCGTGGGCTCGACGTGGTCGTCCCGTTCATCGTCATGGAGTACGTCGAGGGGCGTCTGCTCAAGGACATCGTCGCCGAAGGGCCACTCGACCCCGACGAGGCCGTCCGGGTCACCTCGGGCGTGCTGACGGCCCTCGAGTACTCGCACCGGGCGGGCGTGGTCCACCGCGACATCAAGCCCGGCAACGTCATGTTGACCAACTCGGGCCAGGTCAAGGTGATGGACTTCGGCATCGCCCGCGCCATCAGCGACTCGGCGGCCACCGTCGCGCAGACGACGGCCATCCTCGGCACCGCGCAGTACTTCAGCCCCGAGCAGGCGCGCGGCGAGACCGTCGACGCCCGCACCGACCTCTACTCGACCGGCGTCATGCTCTTCGAGTTGCTCACGGGCAAGCCGCCCTTCACCGGCGACAGTGCCGTCGCGGTCGCCTACCGTCACGTCAGCGAGCCTCCCGTCCCCCCGAGCACGCTCGAGCGACAGGTCAGTCCGGCGCTCGACGCCGTCGTCCTGCACGCGCTCACCAAAGACCGCTTCGACCGCTTCCAGAGCGCCGCCGAGTTCCGCGACGACCTCGAAGCCGCGGGCGCCGGTCGTGCTCCGGCCCGCCGGCCGCACGCGGTCGACGCCGGCTCCACGCTCTTCGGCGTCAACCCGCACGCGAATGCGGGCAGCGAGGCCGCGCTGAAAGAGCTGCAGTCGGACGACACCGGACGGCCCCAACGAACGCAGACCCGGCCGCCCGTCGCCTGGATCTGGGCGGGCATCGTGCTCGTGGCCGTCGTCATCGTCGCCGTCGTCTTCTGGGTGGTCAACCTGACGCCTCCCACCGTCGACAACGCCCAGTCGTCCCGCATCCCCGACCTCGTCGGGGTCAGCTTCGAGACCGGATCCGCCCGCCTCGACGACCTGGGCCTGACGGTCGTCCGTGCCGACGCCACCAGCCCGACGATCGACGCCGGCGACATCGTGTCGACCGATCCGGAGCCCGGCACGTCCGTCCCGAAAGAATTCGCCGTCACGGTGACCGTCTCGTCGGGGCCCCAACTCGTCGCCATGCCGTCGGTCACCGGTCAGACCGTCGACGCCGCTTGGCAGGCCATCACCGATGCTGGTCTCGAACGGGGCCAGCAGAGCTCCGACTACTCGCCCACCGTTCCCGAGGGGTCCGTCCTCTCGTCCGATCCGGCAGCGGCTGCGCAGGTCGCCCTCGGCTCGGGTGTCGACATCGTGGTGTCCAACGGTCTCGTGCAGCTTCCCGACGTCACCCGCCAGCCCTCAGAAGAAGCCATCACGACCCTGCGCGACCAGCTCGGTCTGGCGGTCACCCCGCAGGCCGACCCCGGCTGCACCGGTGAGACGGTGTCGGGCATGAGCGTCCCGCCCGGCGACGTGGCTCAGGGCTCGGCGGTCACCCTGCGCATCTGCACCGGCTGAGCCCTCGCAGAAGCCACGGAGCGACGCCGAGGTCCGACGAAGCCAGTTCGACGCTCGGAGCGAGACGCCGAGAGCACGACTCTCGGACTTCGACGTCCGGACGACGGGCTCGGACGTTCAGCCCAGGTCGACGAGCGGGTCGAGCCCCCGGGCCGTCACGGCTGCCCCCGGCAAGCCGGCGACCGACAACCAGTTGCCGATCATCTGGTAACCGCCCTGGGTCAGCACCGACTCGGGGTGGAACTGCACGCCGTAGACCGGCGCGGAACGGTGCTGCAGGCCCATGATGACGCCGCCCGTGGTGCGCGAGGTCACCTCGAGCGTCTCGGGCACCGTCTCGTCCACCACGGCGAGCGAGTGGTACCGCGTGGCGGTGAACGGCTGCGGGACCCCGTCGTAGAACGCGCTGTCGTCGTGTTCGACCTTCGACGTCTTGCCGTGCATCAGTTCGTCGGCGTGCGTCACGGTGGCCCCCAGCGCCTCGGCGATGGCCTGGTGCCCGAGGCAGACGCCCAGGAGCGGCTTGTCGGCCGCCAGGGCGGCGTGCACGACGTCGATGGAGACGCCGGCGGCCGCGGGGGTCCCCGGGCCGGGGGACAGCAGCACGGCGTCGTACTCGGCGATGCGGTCGGCGGTGTCGGCCGCGTCGAACGCGTCGTTGCGGACGACGTCCGTCTCGGCACCCAACTGCTGGAGGTACCCGTTCAGCGTGTAGACGAAGCTGTCGTAGTTGTCGAGGACGAGGATGCGCGTCATGGTTGCTCCACGGTGACGTCGGGGGTGGGCAGGAGTTCGTTGACGTAGGGGAAGACCCACTCGACGAGGGCGAACAGCACGGCGGCGATCAGGACGAGCACGAGCACGAGCCTGACCCACCAGGGTCCGGGCAGGATGCGCCAGAGGGCGGCGTACAAAGTCAGCCTCCGATCCCGGCAGCGGCGAGCTCGGCGGGTGCGCCGGCCGACAGCGGCTGCCACGAGTCGAACACACCGTAGGCGACGATGCGTTCTTGGGCGGTGAACATCGGATTGCAGCTGGTCAGGGTGATCAGGCGGTCGCCCGAGGTCGCCGACACGTCGGGAGCGTCGGGCACCTGCTGCAGCACCGAGACCTGCGTGGCCTGGACGTACTGCAGGTTGCGGAACGAGTACGTGAACCAGCCGTCCTGTGTCTGGACGTACATCTTGTCGCCCTCTTGCAGGTCGGCGATCTCGTTGAACGGCGCCCCGTAGGTGGTCCGGTGGGCGGCGATCCCGAAGTTGCCGACCTGGCCGGGCATCTGCGTCTCGTCGTAGTGGCCGATGCCGATCTTGTTGAGGGTTCGCACGGTGCTCGTCCCCCCGGCGATCGGGACCGCGTAGTCGGCTCCGAACCGTGGGACGTAGAAGTTGGCGAACTCCTCGGCCTCGCCGGGCGCCGCCCCCACGGGCGGCTCACCGTACGAGCCGTCGGACGACGGCTCGGGGGCCGCAGTCGCCGCCTGGTCGAACTGCTCGCTCAGCCGTGCCGCCTCGCCCTTGTGGGCGTCGGCGACGACGAGGTCGTTGAACCATTGCTGCCACCCGATGAAGAGCAGCACCAGGACGCCGGCCGTGATGAGCAGTTCTCCGAGGACGCTGACGAAGGAGGCGCGGGATCGACGGCGACGCTTCATGCGTCTCGAGAGCTGGGCCTCGCCCCCGTGGTCCGTCATGACTCGATTCTAGGCGGGCTCCGCTCCCGCGGAGACAGTGGGGACCACCGGTGGACAACGTGTGGAGAGCATGTGGAGAATGCGGGCGTACCCGGGGACGGACGTGGCGACCCTCCCAGGACCGAAAAGGGCCTCACGGTACACTGTGCGCCATGGCCAAAGACACGAACCGCAGCACGAAGCCCGCCCGCACCGCAGAGGACGCGCCGAACCCCGTGTGGTTCAAGCCGGTCATGTTCGGCTTCATGCTCGTAGGTCTCGCCTGGATCGTGGTGTTCTACGTCAGCCAGAGCACCCTCCCGGTGGCTTCGCTCGGCTCGTGGAACATCTTGGTCGGCTTCGGGATCATGTTCATCGGGTTCTTGATGACCACCCGGTGGCGCTAGAACGCACCTTCGAACTTACACGCCTGTAACTATCCCCATTGTGGGAAACCCTGTGGATAACTTTCCTGTGGATAACTCGGGCGGATGAGATCGCGTCGGCCGACGAGAAGAGGCGGCTCCCCGATGGGGAGCCGCCTCTCGTCGTTCACCGTCCGCGTGGTCTAGAACAGCCCGACCAGCTGGGCCGATCTGGCCAGGAGCACCGCGACGACGATCACGCCGATCGCGACGAGCACCGCGAGTTGCACGGCGTGCTTCGACCGGTGACGGGTCTTCGAGAACAGGAACGCTATCGCCCCGCCCACGACGATGCCCCCGAGGTGGGCCTGCCACGCGATGCCGGGCACGATGAACCCGATCGCGAGGTTGATGCCGACCAGCACCAGGAGCTGGATGCTGCGACCACCGAGGCTGCGGGCGATGACGAAGAACGCCGCCATGAGGCCGAAGATGGCCCCGGAGGCACCGACCACGAAGCTTCCCGGTGCCAGGAGGGCGACAGCGGCCGAGCCGCCGATCCCCGAGAGGAAGTAGAGGGCGGCGAACCGACCTCGCCCCAACTGACGTTCGAGTTCGGCCCCGAAGATGTACAGCGAGTACATGTTGAAGAGGATGTGCAGGATGCTCCCGTGCACGAACATCGTCGTGACGGCGCGCCAGGGCTGCACGATCTCGAGCGGCGGGTAGAACGCCAGGGCCCGCGTGACCACGCCGTTGCCCGTACCGGTCACGAGTTGCAAGAGGAACACCGCGACGGTCACGCCGATGATGCCGTAGGTGACGACGGGGGCGCCTCGCCGAGACGCGCTACGGACCCGACCGACCACCTGCGGTTGGAGGCGCGGTGCGTTGCCCCGCGCCTCCTTCACGCACTCCGGGCAGTGGACCCCCACCGCGGCGGGCGTCTGGCACTCGCCACAGATGGTGCGACCGCACCTCTGGCAGAGGACGAAGCTCTGCCGGTCGGGGTGCCGATAGCAGAAGTTCGAGCGGTCGTGCGGATCGGTCACCTAGACCTCGTCGATGGTGACGCTCTCGAGCACCACGTCCTCGAGGGGCTTGTCGCGCGCGTCGGTCTTGACGGCCTCGATCGCGTCGACGACCTTCTTGGACTCGTCGTCGGCGACCTCGCCGAAGATGGTGTGCTTGCCCTGCAGCCACGGGGTCGGAACCGTCGTGATGAAGAACTGCGAACCGTTGGTGCCCTTGCCGCCGCGCGAGCCGGCGTTGGCCATCGCGAAGATGTAGGGGGCGTTGAAGTTCAGCTCGGGGTGGATCTCGTCGTCGAACTGGTAGCCGGGCCCGCCGACGCCCTGGCCGAGCGGGTCGCCGCCCTGCAGCATGAAGTCCTTGATGATGCGGTGGAAGACGACGCCGTCGTAGAGCTTGTCGGTGCTGACCTTGCCGGTGGCCGGGTGGGTCCACTCTTTGGTGCCGGTGGCGAGACCGACGAAGTTGGCGACGGTCTTCGGGGCGTGGTCGCCGAAGAGGTTCACCTTGATGGTGCCGTGGTTGGTGGTGAGGGTGGCGACAGCGGTGTGCGTTGACATGTCGTCATTCTTCCACAGCCACCTCTGCGCACCAGCGACTCCCCAGTCACCGTTCCGTGACCTGTCAGGAACCTCCGTGCCACACTGGGACGGGCCAGCAACTCTGGCTCCACTGCCTACTCGTTGGAGGAACGTTCATGGCCCTGTCACGCAAGCAGAAGAAAGAACTCAAGAAGTTCAAGAAGCACGCTGTGGCGGTGTGGGGTGAGCAGCGCGGCGTGATCGACCACGCCGGCAAGGTCATCGGCGGCTACCGCGACGACGCCGTCAAGATCGCGAACAAGAAGGTCGTCCCCCAGATCAAGCACGCGGTGGACTCGAACGTCCGCCCCGTGGTCTCGCAGGGCCTCTCGACCGGGTCGCACTACGCGTCGGTCGCCCAGGACCGCCTGAAGCACGACGTCTACCCGGCGTTCTCGTCGGCTCTCGGCAACCTCGACCTCGCGAACGACCCGAAGGTCGCGAAGGCCGTGAAGAACGCCAAGAAGCAGGGCAAGAAGGCCGCGGCAAAGTACGTGCCGCGCCAGCAGAAGTCCGGCCCCGGCGTCGGCGGCGTCCTGCTGATCGGCGTGGGCGTCATCGCTCTCGGTGCCCTCGTGTTCGCGGCCGTGCAGACGCTCCGTGCCGACGACGAGCTCTGGGTCGCCGACGACGACGCCGACACCAAGGCGTAGTACCCCACACCCCCACGAAGGGCCCGCCTCCCCGGAGGCGGGCCCTTCGTCGTCCCTGCCCCCGACGACTGCAGCATTCGACCCTGATCCGGCCCTAGCCCCAGCACCAGCACCAGCACAGACACTGCCTAAGGCCCAACGTTGCACGCACGTCGGCGAAGCCGACACGGGCCCGGAGGGCCCCCAGACCAGCACAAGAGAATTGCCCCTGTCCGCTGACGGAGTCAGCGGACAGGGGCAAGGCAATCCAGTGGAGCCTGGGAGAATCGAACTCCCGACATCCTGCTTGCAAAGCAGGCGCTCTACCAACTGAGCTAAGGCCCCGACCCCCCGGTCACCGGGGGAACGAGCACGATCTCACCACCCTGCGCGTCAGGAGACGAGCGTGATGTGAGACCGGTACTGCGTGGGGCTAATAGGACTTGAACCTATGACCTCTTCGTTATCAGCGAAGCGCTCTAACCGCCTGAGCTATAGCCCCCGGACCGTCGTAAAGCCTACAGCACCACGACGGCGAACTCGAATCGGCGGGTTCAGCCGACTCGAATGGTGGATCAGTTGTTGGTGAATCCGACGAGGAGACCGCCGGTGATGCGCACGCTCAGGTTGTAGAGGACGGCGACGATGGCCCCGAGGACCGTGCCGACGACCACGTTGAGGATGGCCACCACGATCGAGAAGAGCATGATCTGGCCGACGTTGAAGGTGTCCTGGATCGAGAAGCTCGAGTCGCCGAGGATGTCCCGCAGTAGGGCGTCGAGGTCGTCGAAGATGCCGGTCTGGTTCAGGATCGCCCAGATGAGGAAGGTGGCGACGACCGTGATGATGCCGATCGCGACCGAGATCAGGAAGGCCAGCTTCACGACCGACCAGAAGTCGATGTAGACCAGCTTGAGGCGGACCTGCTTGGTGCCGGACGGTCGTTTCGCCTTCTTCTGCAGTCTCTCGGCGACACTACTCATTGTTCGTTTCCTCTCCGGCGGTTCCGGGGGCCTCGTCGTCGGTCGACTCGGCATCGACCGACGTGACGTCGGTCGTGGGGATCTCGGTGTCGGCGTCGACGGACTCGACGGACTCGACAGACACTACGGCCTCGGCCACGGCGTCCGCACTCTCGTCGACCTCGGCCGCGAGATTGCGCTCACTGTTGCGGGCCACGGCGATGATGCGATCGTCGCTCGCGAAGCGGGCGAAGACGACGCCCATCGTGTCACGGCCCTTGGCCGGCACCTCGGAGACGGCGGAGCGGACCACCTTGCCGCCGGACAGCACCACGAGCACCTCGTCGTCCTCGCCGACGATCAGGGCACCGGCGAGGTCTCCCCGCGCCTCCGCGAGCTTCGCCACCTTGATGCCGAGACCGCCGCGGTTCTGGACGCGGTACTGGTCGGCGGCCGTGCGCTTGGCGTAGCCGCCCTCGGTGACGACGAAGACGTAGCCCTCTTCACCGACGACGGAGGCGCTGAGCAGCGTGTCGTCGTCACGGAAGGTCATGCCCTTCACGCCCGAGGTCGACCTGCCCATGGGGCGCAGCGACTCGTTGGTGGCCGTGAAGCGCAGCGACATGCCGTGACGCGAGACGAGCAACAGGTCGTCGTGCTCGTCCACCAACAGAGCCGAGACGAGTTCGTCGTCGTCACGCAGGTTGATCGCGATGATGCCGCCGGTGCGGTTCGTGTCGTACTCGGTCAGCGAGGTCTTCTTGATCAGGCCGTCGCGGGTGGCGAGCACGAGGTAGTCCGCGACCTCGTAGTCGCGGATGTCGAGCACCTGCGAGATCTGTTCGTCGGGCTGCATGGCGAGCAGGTTGGCCACGTGCTGGCCCTTGGCGTCTCGGCCGGCCTCCTGCAGCTCGTAGGTCTTGGCGCGGTAGACCCGACCCTTGTTCGTGAGGAACAGCAGCCAGTGGTGGGTGGTCGTGACGAAGAAGTGGTCCACGACGTCGTCGGCTCGCAGCTGTGCTCCGCGGACGCCCTTGCCGCCCCGGTGCTGGCTGCGGTAGTTGTCGCTGCGGGTGCGCTTGACGTAGCCACCCCGGGTGATGGTGACGACCATCTCTTCTTCGGGGATGAGGTCTTCGACGCTCATGTCGCCGTCGAAGCCGAACATGATCTCGGTGCGACGGTCGTCGCCGTACTTGTCGGTGATCTCGGCGAGCTCGTCGCTGACGATGGTGCGCTGACGCTCCGGCTTGGCCAGGATGTCCTGGTAGTCGGCGATCTCGCGCTCGAGCTTGTCGGCGTCGTCCTGGATCTTCTGACGCTCGAGGGCGGCCAGGCGACGCAGCTGCAGGTTGAGGATGGCCGAGGCCTGGACCTCGTCGACGTCGAGGAGGTCCATGAGACCCGCGCGCGCCTCCTCGACGGTCGGCGACCGGCGGATGAGCGCGATGACCTCGTCGAGGGCGTCGAGCGCCTTGAGGTAGCCGCGCAGGATGTGCGCGTCGGCTTCGGCCTTCTTCAGACGGAAGCGCGTGCGGCGCTGGATGACGTCGATCTGGTGGTCGACCCACGCCGAGATGAAGCCGTCGAGCGCGAGCGTGCGGGGAACGCCGTCGACGATCGCGAGCATGTTCGCGCCGAAGTTCTCTTGCAGGCTCGTGTGCTTGTAGAGGTTGTTCAGCACGACCTTGGCGACGGCGTCGCGCTTGAGCACGATGACCAGGCGCTGACCCGTGCGACCGGAGGTCTCGTCACGGATGTCGGCGATGCCGCCGATGCGGCCGTCCTTGACCAGCTCGGCGATCTTGATCGCGAGGTTGTCGGGGTTGACCTGGTAGGGCAGCTCGGTGACGACGAGGCAGGTACGACCCTGGATCTCCTCGACGTTGACGACGGCACGCATCGTGATCGAACCGCGGCCCGTGCGGTAGGCGTCCTGGATGCCCCGGACCCCGAGGATCTGTGCCCCCGTCGGGAAGTCGGGGCCCTTGACGCGCTGCATGAGCGCCTCGAGCAGCTCTTCACGCGTCGCGGTGGGGTTCTCGAGGTACCACTGTGCGCCCGAGGCGACCTCACGCAGGTTGTGCGGCGGTATGTTGGTCGCCATGCCGACGGCGATGCCGACCGAGCCGTTGACCAGCAGGTTGGGGAACCGGCTGGGCAGGATGGCCGGCTCGCGGGTGCGACCGTCGTAGTTGTCCTGGAAGTCGACGGTGTCCTCGTCGATGTCGCGCACCATCTCGAGCGCGAGCGGGGCCATCTTGGTCTCGGTGTACCGCGGGGCGGCGGCGCCGTCGTTGCCGGGCGAGCCGAAGTTGCCCTGGCCGAGCGCCAGCGGGTAGCGCAGGCTCCACGGCTGGACGAGACGCACCAGCGCGTCGTAGATCGCCGTGTCACCGTGGGGATGGAACTGGCCCATGACGTCGCCGACCACGCGCGAGCACTTCGAGAACGCGCGATCGGGGCGGTAGCCACCGTCGTACATCGCGTAGATGACGCGGCGGTGCACGGGCTTGAGGCCGTCACGCACCTCGGGCAGGGCCCGGCCGACGATGACGCTCATCGCGTAGTCGAGGTACGAACGCTGCATCTCGAGCTGCAGGTCGACCTGCTCGATGCTGTCGCGCTTCGGTGCCTCGGCGAAGGTCTGGGCACCCTCGGCGTCGGTGCCCTCGGGGGTGTCTGTCGGCTCGTCGGCCATGATTCTCCGTTTGTCGTGGTCTGCCCCGTGGTGCTCGTCGGGGCGCGGGCGTGCTCCGGATCACCCGGAGGCGCGCATCAGATGTCGAGGAAGCGGACGTCTTTCGCGTTCTGCTGGATGAAGTTGCGGCGCGACTCGACGTTCTCGCCCATCAGGGTGTCGAAGATGGTGTCCGCCGCCACGGCGTCCTCGAGTGTCACCTGCAGCAGCGTGCGGGTGTCGGGGTCCATCGTGGTCTCCCACAGCTCTTTGTAATCCATCTCGCCGAGGCCCTTGTAACGCTGGATCGCGTTCTCCTTCGGGATGCGCTTGCCGGCCGCGCGACCCGACACGAGCACCGCGTCGCGCTCGGCGTCGCTGTACACGTACTCGTGGCTGGCGTTGCTCCACTTGAGCTTGTAGAGCGGCGGCTGCGCCAGGTAGACGTAGCCGAGGTCGATCAGCGGCCGCATGTAGCGGAAGAGCAGGGTGAGCAACAGCGTCGTGATGTGCTGGCCGTCGACGTCGGCGTCGGCCATCAGGACGATCTTGTGGTACCTCGCCTTGTCGGGATCGAAGTCTTCTCCGATGTCGGCGCCGAAGGCCTTGATCATGGCCTGCACCTCGTTGTTGCCGAGGGCACGGTCGAGACGGGCCTTCTCGACGTTGAGGATCTTGCCCCGCAGCGGGAGGATCGCCTGGGTCTCGGGGTTGCGGCCCTGGACGGCCGAGCCACCGGCCGAGTCGCCCTCGACGATGAAGATCTCGCTGCGCGAGGGGTCCTTGCTCTGGCAGTCCTTGAGCTTGCCGGGCATGCCGTTCGACTCGAGCACGCCCTTGCGGCGGGTCTGCTCACGGGCCTTGCGCGCGGCCAGACGGGCCTGCGACGCGAGGATGCCCTTGCGGACGATCTCGGCGGCCTGCTTGGGGTTGCGGTCGAACCAGTCGTTCAGCTGCGACCCGGCCACCTTCTGCACGAACGACTTGGCCTCGGTGTTGCCGAGCTTGGTCTTCGTCTGGCCCTCGAACTGCGGCTCGC
Source organism: Frigoribacterium sp. CFBP 8759 (assembly GCF_014841655.1). Classification (NCBI taxonomy): domain Bacteria; kingdom Bacillati; phylum Actinomycetota; class Actinomycetes; order Micrococcales; family Microbacteriaceae; genus Frigoribacterium; species Frigoribacterium sp. CFBP 8759. The sequence goes on along the minus strand of NZ_JACYUH010000005.1, from coordinate 25,335 downwards.
CGAGCTTGATCGAGATGACGGCCGTCAGGCCCTCGCGGACGTCGTCGCCCGAGAGGTTGTCGTCCTTCTCCTTGAGGAAGTTCTTCTCGCGCGCGTAACGGTTGATCAGCGTGGTCAGCGCTGCACGGAAGCCCTCTTCGTGCGTGCCGCCCTCGTGGGTGTTGATCGTGTTCGCGTAGGTGTGGACGCTCTCTTGGTACGAGGTGTTCCACTGCATCGCGACCTCGAGCGAGATCTTCTTCTCGGTGTCTTCTTGCTCGAAGGCGATGATGTCGTCGTGGACGGTCTCGACCTTCTTGGTCGTGTTCAGGTACTCGACGTAGTCGACGAGGCCCTTCTCGTAGTGGAAGACGTCGTGGCGGGGCTCGGCGTCGTCCTCTTGCACGCGCTCGTCGCTGAGCTCGATGCGCAGGCCCTTGTTGAGGAACGCCATCTGCTGGAACCGGGTGCGCAGCGTCTCGTAGTCGAACTCGACGGTCTCGAAGATCTCGGAGTTGGGCCAGAACGTGATCGTCGTGCCGGTCGTGTCGTCCTCTTCGCCCTTGGCCAGCGGCGCGACGGGCACGCCGTCGGTGAAGCTCTGGCGGTAGACGTTGCCCTGTCGGCGGACCTCGACGTCGAGTTCGCTGGACAGGGCGTTGACGACCGAGCTGCCGACGCCGTGCAGGCCGCCCGACACGGCGTAACCGCCACCGCCGAACTTGCCGCCGGCGTGCAGCACGGTGAGGACGACCTCGACGGTCGACCGACCCTCGACGGGGTGGACGTCCACCGGGATGCCGCGACCGTTGTCGACGACGCGGACGCCGCCGTCCTCGCGCATGGTGATCTCGATGTGGTCGCAGTGGCCGGCGAGGGCCTCGTCGACGGAGTTGTCGACGATCTCGTAGACCAGGTGGTGCAGACCACGGGGCCCCGTCGAGCCGATGTACATGCCGGGACGCTTGCGCACGGCCTCGAGACCCTCGAGGACCTGGATCGCACTGGCGCCGTAGGTGTCGTCGGGCTGGGCGTCGGTGGGATCAGCTGACATGTGCGTGGGGGCTCCTGCCGGACGGGACGAAGATGTGCCGACCGGTCGCGACCGCTGTCTGGGCGGCCCTCGGACGACCTTCCGAGTCTACCGCAGGCCTGTCCACCGCGGGGCGAAATCCGCCCTCAGACGGATTTTCCCACCGCACTTGGACGATTCACCCTCGTCAACCATAAGTATCGCGAGGGCCCCGCCCTGGAACCGATCTGGGGCCGCGTTTCCAGGTCGGGGCGTTGGGTGCCAGGAAACGCACCGACTGGATGCCCGCGTCCGGGTACCTCTTCACGATGGTCGTCGTGACCTGCGTGCGCATCAGCCGCAGTTGCGTCGCCCACGCCGTCGAGTCGCACTGGACGGTCAACGTGCCGTCGTCGATCGAGACCGGATCCGAGTGCGCGGCCAGCTCCGCCCCCACCATGTCGGGCCACGCGGTCATCAGCTCGGACTGGGCCAACGGGCTGTTCCAGCCGAGTTCGTTGGTGACGGCCGAGAGGACGTCGGCGATGCCCCGGGGCTCGCGTCCCGTGCCGAACGGCTGGCTCGGGGAGCCCAACTTGATCGATTTGCGCTTCCGGGCGTCGCGCGACCGCGAGTTGGGGTCGCCGAACACCCGGCGGAACCGCAGATAGACCCGTTGGGCCTCGCTGTCGGGCTGCGCCTCGGGCTCAGGAGGCGCGGGTGGCGTGGACGCCGGAAGCTGCGGTGCGTCGTCGACGCTCACCGCGCCTCCTCGGCGACGGCGTCGCCGGGCCCCTCGTCGCCGGCCCCCTGGTCACCGGGCTCCTGGTCACCGGCCGCCGCGGTGACCACAGCGTCGTCACCCGGACCGTCGACGACGGGGGCGTCGTCGAGGATCGTCCCCTTGGCGATCCGGACCGTGTGGGCCTTGAGTCGTGAGGGGACGTCGCCCTCGACCGCTGCCGTGATGAGCACCTGCTCGTAGTCGGCGACGGCGTCGGCCAGACGTTCGCGACGAGATCCGTCGAGTTCGGCGAAGACGTCGTCGAGCACGATCACCGGGTCGCCCGTCGGCGAGTCGACCCGCACCACGGCGGCCGAGGCCAGCTTCAGCGCGAGGGCGAACGACCAGGACTCGCCGTGGCTGGCGTAACCGCGCGCGGGGAGCCCGTTGAGCGAGAGGAAGAGGTCGTCGCGGTGCGGCCCGACGAGCGTCAGTCCCCGCTCGAGCTCGGTCGGTCGGACACGGGCCAGTGCCTGACGGAAGACGTCGGGCACCTGGTCGGCGGGGATGGACTCGGTCGGCCCCTCGGCCGCGGTCGTCTCGTCGTCGGGTGTCGCGCCCCGGATGCTCAGCACCGTCGAGAGGTGTGCGGCGTGGTCCGCTCCCGCCACCGCGGCGTAGGCACGGGCCACCTCGGGGGCCAGGTCGGCCGCGAGCCGGTCACGCGCGACGACGAGTTCGCTGCCGAGGGCCACGAGACGTTCGTCCCAGATGTCGAGCGTGCCGAGCTGGCCGGCCTTCACCCCGGAGGCGCGGGCCGACTTCAGGAGCGTGTTGCGTTGTCTGAGCACCCGGTCGTAGTCGGTCTGCACGCCGGCGAACCGGGGCGACCGAGCCACCAGGAGTTCGTCGAGGAAACGACGACGACCGGACGGCTCGCCGCGGACGAGCGCGAGGTCCTCGGGAGCGAAGAGGACGCTCGTGAAGTAGCGCGGAAGCTCGCGAGGCTTGATGGCCCCCCGGTTGACCTGCGCCCGGTTCGGCGACGACCGGTTGATCTGCACCTCGGCCAGCAGTTCGCGCTCGTCGGCGAGTAGTCGCGCCCGCACGACGGCCGAATCGCGTCCCTGGCGGATGAGAGCCGAATCCGACGACACCCGGTGGGATCCGAGACTCGACAGGTAGCCGAGGGACTCGACCAGGTTGGTCTTCCCCTGGCCGTTGCTGCCGACGAAGAGGTTCGGCCCGCGCGCGAGGCTGACTTCGGCAGACGTGTAGTTGCGGAAGTCCGTCAGGCTGAGATGCAGTACTCGCACGCGGGCCGGTGGAGGCGCTAGGCCTTCTTGACGGCGTGGCCGCCGAACTGGTTGCGCAGTGCGGCGACGGCCTTCATGGTCGGCGAACCCTCGCCCTGACGCGAGACGAAGCGCGCGAAGATCGACGCGCTGATCGTCGGCATCGGCACGGCGTGGTTGATGGCTTCTTCGAGGGTCCAGCGGCCCTCGCCGCTGTCCTCGACGTAACCCGAGATCTCGGCGAGCTTGGGGTCGGCCTCGAGGGCGAGGACCATGAGCTCGAGCAGCCAGGAACGTACGACGGTGCCGCGCTGCCAGGCCTTGAAGGTGCCGGTGACGTCCTTGATGAGGTCGCTTCGGGCCTCGAGCAGCTCGTAGCCCTCGCCGTAGGCCTGCATGATCGCGTACTCGATGCCGTTGTGGACCATCTTGGCGTAGTGACCCGCGCCGGTGTCGCCCGCGTGGACGAAGCCCTCCTCGCGAGGACCCTCGGGGCGCAGGGCGTCGAAGATCGGCTGCGCCAGGGCGACGTTCTCGGCGGAACCACCGACCATGAGGCCGTAGCCGTTGTCCTTGCCCCAGACGCCGCCCGAGACGCCGGCGTCGACGTACTTGATGCCCTTGCCGCCGAGGAGCTTCTCGTTGGCGAAGTCGCTGGTGAACTTCGAGTTGCCGCCGTCGATGACCAGGTCGCCTTCGGAGAGCTCGTTCGAGAGCTCTTCGATGACGCCGGCGGTGATGTCGCCCGCGGGCACCATGACCCAGACGATGCGGGGGGCGGGGAGCGTGGTGGCGAGCTCGGCGAGGCTGGCGACGTCGGAGACGGCGGGGTTCGCGTCGTAACCGGTCACCTCGATGCCGCTGTCGCGCAGGCGGGCGCGCATGTTGTTGCCCATTTTGCCGAGACCGACGAGGCCGATGTGCATGAGGTTCCTTTGTTCGTGGCGGTGGGGCCCGGAGGCGGCACCGTTGCTGGCAGAGCGCTCTTAGCGCAGGAGGAGGTTGGGCTGCAGCAGGTACTTGTAGCTGTCAGCACCGGCCTGGTCTTTCGAGGACTGACTGGTGATCAGCACGGGACCGGGCTTGTTCGGGTTCTCCGTCTTGGTGAAGGAGATGCGGACGAACTCGGAATGAACCGCTCCGAGACCGTCGAGGAGGAACTGCGGTTTCAACGAGACCACCGTGTCCTCTCCCGTCAACAACGCATCGATCGACTCTGACGCCTGCGCTTGTTCGCTTCCGATGGCCTCGAGGGTGAGGCCGTCGATCGTGAACGTGAACCTGAGGGCCGCCTCGCGCTCGAGGACGAGCGAGACGCGGCGGACCGACTCGACGAGCTCGGCCGTGTTGATCACGGCGTAGTTCTCGACGGTGTCGGGGAAGAGACGCTTCACCGGAGGGAAGTTCCCCTTGATGAGCAACGAGGTGACGGTCTTGTTGTCCGCCTGGAACGCGATGAGCTCGCGCTCGTCGGATCCGGTGATCGAGACCGAGACGGTGCCGGCGTTGCCGAAGGTCTTGCCGACCTCTTGCAGCGTGCGTGCCGGGACGAGTGCCGTCGTCGTGGTCGTGCTCGCCACGGTGCCGGGATCGAATTCGATGCCTCGGACGGCGACGCGGTAACGATCGGTGGCGACGAGCGAGAGGGCGTTCTCGGTGACCTCGAGCTGGACGCCGGTGATGACCGGGGTGACGTCGTCGCGGGATGCCGCCACCGCGACCTGGGAGACGGCGAGGGCGAAGGAGTCGCCGGGCACGACGCCCGAACGGTCGCCGACTGTCGGCAGGGTCGGGTACTCCTCGACCGGCATGCTCAGCAGGGAGAAGTTCGCGGATCCGCAGCTGACCGAGATGCGGTTCTCCTCGGTGGAGAAGGTGACCGGCGCGTTCGGCAGACGGCTGGCGATGTCGGCGAGCAGTCGGCCGGAGACCAGGATCGTGCCCGGTTCGTCGATCTCGGCGGGGATGCTCGTCTGGGCCGAGACCTCGTAGTCGAAGGACGACAGGGTGAGCCCGTCGGCGTCGGCCTCGATCAGGACACCGCTGAGGATCGGCAAGGTGGTGCGCTGGGGCAGCAGCTTGACGGCGAAGGAGACCGCATCGCTGAAGACGTCACGGTTGACCTGGAACTTCACGCGGGGACCCCTATCGACTTCGCTCTCGTGGATGGCCGGTTAATAGTGGCACAGCATCGGGGTCCGCCCTTCCGGGAGGCGAAAGCCGAAGCTCCGGGCCCGGATCGATCCACAAGGTTGTCTCTCCATCAATTTCTTGTAACCAGGATTAACAGTCTTAACCGTTGTGCACAGTGTGGATAACCTGTTTAAAACCCCGGGGCTCGGCGGAACTACACGCGTGTGACTTGTGGACGGCGTGTGGAACCGAATGACAAGAATGCTCGGGGTCTGCCGGTCGCTCCGAGTGGGATCCCACAGGTCCCCCGGATCCGTGAACAAGGTCGACACGGTTATCCACGAGTTTCCACAAGTTATCCACACTGTGTGGAACGTGACTCCCCAGGGCCCCCTCACACCCGTCGAGCGCCCCCTGGAACGACGAACGGGCGCCGACACGTGGTCGGCGCCCGGACGGGACGGTCGTGGAGGACGGGCCGGCCTGGCCCGCCGTCCCGTCACTTGTAACGGGTGTCCTGCTTGATGCGACTGGTGAGTTCGGTCACCTGGTTGTAGATCGACCGGCGTTCCTTCATCAGTTCGCTGATCTTCTTGTTGGCGTACATGACCGTCGTGTGGTCGCGGTTGCCGAACAGCTGTCCGATCTTCGGCAGTGACAGGCTCGTGAGTTCGCGGCACAGGTACATGGCGATCTGGCGGGCCGTGGCGATGGCCTGTGAGCGGGACGATCCGTAGAGGTCGTCGACCGTCAGCTTGAAGTAGTCCGCGGTGTGGTTGATGATGTCGACCGGCGCGATGATGTTGTCCTCGTCGAGCGTGATCAGGTCCTTGAGGACGGTCTGGACGAGGGCCAGGTCGACGGTGGTGCGGTTCAGGCTGGCGAAGGCCGTGACCCTGATGAGGGTGCCCTCGAGCTCACGGATGTTGCTCGACACCTTGGTCGCGATGAACTCGAGGACCTCGTCGCGGATCTGCAGCTTCTCGCTCTGGGCCTTCTTGCGCAGGATGGCGATGCGGGTCTCGAGGTCGGGAGCCTGGACGTCGGTGATCAGGCCCCACTCGAAGCGCGAACGCATGCGGTCCTCGAAGCCGGTGAGGTGCTTCGGCGGCAGGTCGCTGGTGATCACCAGCTGCTTGTCGTGATCGTGCAGGGTGTTGAAGGTGTGGAAGAACGCCTCTTGGGTGCTGTCCTTGCCCTGCAGGAACTGGATGTCGTCGATCAGCAGGATGTCGATCTCTCGGTACCTCTGCTGGAAGAGGCTCGACCGGTTGTTGGCGATCGAGTTGATGAAGTCGTTCGTGAACTCCTCGCTGCTGACGTACCTGACCCGGATCCCCGGGTACATGGTCTCGGCGTAGTGGCCGATGGCGTGCAGCAGGTGGGTCTTGCCCAGCCCCGACTCCCCGTAGACGAAGAGCGGGTTGTATGCCTTGGCCGGAGCCTCGGCGACGGCGACGGCCGCGGCGTGGGCGAATCGGTTCGACGCACCGATGACGAAGTTGTCGAAGCTGTACTTCGGGTTCAGGCGGGAGTCGTTGCGTTTCCCGCTCGCGCTCGTCTCGACGGGCGCCGGCACGAAGGGCGCCTCGATGTAGTGGACCGGCTCCGACTGCTCGACCTGCTGCGTGAGGGTGTCCGGGGTGATGTCGGGGTTGACGGTGATGGCGAAGCTCGAGACGGAGGCGTCGCCCAACCCGGCGATGGACTCGAGCAGGGGCTCACGGATCCGTTGTTCGAGCATGCCGCGGGTCAGGTCGTTGGGCACCTCGAGGTAGAGGGTGCCGCCCAGCACGCCCTTGGGCTCCACGAGGCTGATGAAGCCGTGCAGCTGCGGCGTGATGCGGTCGTCGGTCGTCAGCGTCGCGAGGACGGAACGCCACAGGTCCTGGACCGGGTCGACGGTGTGCGCCACTGGAGTCTCTTTCTCGCGGTTCGGCAGCGGACGGATCCGGCCGCCTCCGCGTGCGGGTCGCGTTCACCCGACGGTGTTCGAAGGGTACGAGTGCGGGACGAGTTATGCACAGCTTTCTCCACCGATCGGTTGGCGCCGTTCGGGCCGGGATCGCTGCGTGTTCCCCGTCGTCACGCGGAAGTACCGCGAGAAGTACCCACCTTAGTTCGACGGGGTGTGGAGTCCGCAATCAGAGTTTTCAACACTGTGGACAAACCTCCTGGGAAGCGGCCGTTTGACCCGGGCTCCGATCACGCGTAGTTTTAATCAGTTGATTTCAGCCGCGTTGGCTGTACAAGACTTCTCGGATCGTGGCAACAGGCCTGGTCCGCTTTCCTGGAGGACCACCATGAGCAAGAGAACGTTCCAGCCGAACAACCGTCGTCGGGCCAAGAAGCACGGTTTCCGTGCTCGCATGCGTACGCGTGCCGGCCGCGCTATCCTCGCCGCCCGTCGTGGCAAGGGCCGCACCGAGCTCTCGGCGTAGCCACTTCCGTGTTGGCCCGGGCCAACCGGATCGTCCGCGCAGACGACTACCGAACCACCGTGCGCCGTGGCCGCAAGTCGGGCACGGCGCATTCGGTCGTCTACGTGCGGCGTCGTGACGACGAGCTGGTCCGGTTCGGTTTCATCGTGGCGAAGACCGTGGGCAACGCGGTCGTCCGCAACACGGTCCGGCGCCGGCTCAAGGGGGTGTGCCACGAACTCCTGCCGACGATCCCCGGCGGGCTCGACGTCGTGATCAGAGCCTTGCCAGGCAGCCCCGACGTTGCGTGGTCTACCCTGCTGTCGGACATCTCCGAGGTGGTCGACAGGGGCGTGAGAGCGTGACAAGAGCGGTGCAGTTCGTCGCGTTGCTTCCCCGCAACGCGTGCGTCCTCATCCTCCGCGTCTACCGCGCCGTCGTCTCCCCGCTTTACGGCGACGTCTGTCGCTACTACCCGTCGTGTTCCCGGTACGCCCTCGAGGCCATCCAGCTGCACGGCGTCGTGCGGGGCGTGGCCATGGGCAGCTGGCGCATCGCCCGGTGTCACCCCTGGGCAGCCGGAGGCGTCGACGACGTCCCCGAGCCCCGTACACAGAAGTACCGCGTCACGAAGTCCGGCTTCGTGACACCGCGATCCGGCACCACCGCCCCCGACCTCGTCGGGACGGGCCGCATCGCCGCACAGAGCCACGGAAAGGGCTGACCCGAACACCATGGACTTCATCGGCACCATCCTCTGGCCCCTGAGATGGGTCGTCGAGGCGATCCTCGTCGGCTTCCACAACGTCCTCACGGCGTTCGGCATGGACACCGCGGCCGGCAGCACGTGGGTGCTCTCGATCGTCGGCCTGGTCCTCGTCGTCCGGGCGTGCCTCATCCCGATCTTCGTCCGCCAGATCAAGAGCCAGCGACGCATGATGGAGATCGCGCCCCGGCTCAAGAAGATCCAGGACAAGTACAAGGGCAAGCGCGACCAGTTCAGCCGCGAGGCCATGTCGCGCGAGACCATGGCGCTCTACAAGGACACGGGGACGAACCCGCTCAGCTCGTGCCTGCCCCTGCTGATCCAGATGCCGATCTTCTTCAGCCTCTACACCGTGCTGCACAACGCGCAGCAAGAGAAGGTGGGCATCGGCCTGCTGAACGCGGCGCTCTCGAACTCGTTCGGTGAGTCGGCTCTCTTCGGCGCCCCCCTGAAGGAGACCTTCCTGGGTGCCACCACATGGGAGGTCCGCCTGATGGCCGGAGCGATGGTGGTCATCATGACCGCCTCGCAGTTCATCACGCAGCTGCAGATCGTCTCGAAGAACATGTCGCCCGAGACCAAGGCGAGCCCCATGTTCAAGCAGCAGCGCATGCTCTTGTACTTCCTCCCCCTCGTGTTCGTCTTCTCGGGCCTGTCGTTCCCCCTCGGCGTCATGTTCTACTGGCTCACCTCGAACGTCTGGACCATGGCCCAGCAGTTCCTGGTCATCCGCAACATGCCCACCCCCGGCAGCGAGGCCGCCCTGGCGCGTGAAGAGCGCCTCGCGCGCAAGCAGCAGCGCAAGGGACTCCCGAGCATCACCGTGACCGAGATCGAGTCGGCGCCTGCCGTGCCGAAGACGACCCAGCGGACCCAACCCGTCGGCAAGAACCGCTCCAAGAAGCAGAACGGCCCCAAGAAATGACCTCTGACGATTCCACGACCGACATCGTCGAGCCCGACGCCGAGAACGACGACGCCGTCGTCTCGAACGACACCGAGGAGGCGCAGGTCGCCTCGGACGACGCCGCCGACGTCCTCGACGAGGGCGACATCGCCGCCGACTACATCGAAGAGCTGCTCGACATCTGCGACTTCGACGGCGACATCGACATCGAGGTCCGCGGTGGTCGTTCGTACATCTCGGTCGACTCGAGTGGTGAGCAGAAGCTGCGCGTCCTGTCGAAGCCCGACACCGTCAACGCCCTCCAAGAGCTGACCCGCATCGCGGTGCAGACCAAGACGGGTGAGTTCTCCCGCCTCATCCTCGACATCGGGGGATCCCGCGCCACTCGCGAGACGGAACTCGGCCGCCTGGTCGACCACGCGGTCTCGAAGCTCGAGGACGGCGCCACCTCGGCGGCCCTGCCCCCCATGTCGTCCTACGAGCGCAAACTCGTGCACGACATCGTCGCGGCGCGGGGATTCACCTCGGAGTCCGAGGGCGAAGGCCGCGACCGTCACACCGTCATCACGCGTCCCTGAGCCGGACGACATGACCGACACGTCGACCCTCGAGGTCGAGCCCGCCGTCGCGGCGACGATCTTCGGCGACCGACTCGACGTCGTTCGCCGCTATGTGGCCGACCTAGCCCAGCACGGCGAGGAACTCGGCCTGATCGGACCGCTTGAGCTGCCGCGTCTCTGGACCCGCCACGTCGTCAACTGTGGCTTGTTGGCACCTCTGCTGGTCGCGGGTCGCGTCGGGGACATCGGGTCGGGAGCCGGCTTGCCGGGACTCGTGCTCGCTGCTGCTCGTCCGGACGCCACGCTCGTCCTGATCGAGCCGATGGAACGGCGCGTCGACTGGCTGACGGCTGAAGCCGATCGAATGGGGCTCGACAACGTCGAGGTCGTCCGTGCCCGTGCCGAGGACGTACAGCTGGAGGGTTGGCTCGACCAGGCGACCGCTCGAGCCGTGTCGGCCCTCTCCAAGTTGATCCCGCTGACGGCGCCTCTGGTGAAGACCGGGGGGCAGCTGCTGTTGATGAAGGGCGCTCGGGTCGACGACGAGATCGCCGCCGCCCGCAAGGTGATCGCCCGCCATCACCTCATCGACGTCGAGGCTCGTGAACTGGGCGTGGGGCTCGTCGACGAGACGACCCGGGTGTTCATCGCCACCTTGGACTGACTGGTCCGCGTTAGCGACGGTAATGTGGCTTTGACCAGGTCATGTTCGACTACTCGGGGCTTGCGCTCCGTGTCGACCGAAGTGGTCCGGCAGGCACGCGGACCTCGGGTCCCCGTCTTTGTCGGGGCCTGCCGATAGACTCGGTCTCCGATCCCCGATGATCACCGTGCCGCCTCGCAGCGGCGTGATCACACCTCCGGGTAGGTCGTTTCACGTGAAACATGGCGATACGGAGACCCTCAGTGAGTTCCTCGGCTGACGACGACAGAAGCACTCCCCTGGCTCGAGAGCTTGCCGACCTGAACCGTCGTAAGAAGGCCCTGTCTCGCGAACCGCTCCCGTCGCCCGCCTCGACCCGAGTGATCACCGTCTCGAACCAGAAAGGCGGTGTCGGCAAGACCACGACCACCGTCAATCTCTCCGCCGCCCTTGCGCGGAGTGGGGCCAAGGTTCTGGTCATCGATCTCGATCCCCAGGGCAACGCCTCCACGGCCCTCGGTGTGGAACACCGGGCAGAGACCCCGAGTGTCTACGACGTCGTGGTGAACGACGGCGAGGTAGCGGACGTCGTCCAGAAGAGCCCGGAGTTCGACACGCTCTTCTGCATCCCCGCGACCATCCATCTCGCCGGCGCAGAGATCGAACTCGTCTCACTCGTCGCTCGCGAGCAACGACTGAGCAGGGCGTTGTCCGAGTACCTCAGCAAGACAGAGGACGCCGGCGATCGTTACGACTACGTCTTCATCGATTGCCCTCCGTCGCTCGGGTTGCTCACGATCAACGCGTTCGTCGCAGCCAGTGAAGTACTCATCCCCATCCAGTGCGAGTACTACGCACTAGAGGGGTTGAGCCAGCTGCTGCGCAACATCCAGTTGATCGAGAAGCACCTGAACCCCAAGCTCAAGGTGTCGAGCATCCTGCTGACGATGTACGACGGCCGGACGAACCTCGCTCAGCAGGTCGTCGCCGACGTTCGCGAGCATTTCCCTGATGAGGCACTGAACACTCTCATACCCCGGTCCGTCAGGATCAGTGAGGCCCCCGGTTACGGGCAGACCGTCATCAGCTACGACACCAACTCCCCCGGGTCGATCTCGTACCTCGAGGCGGCCGCCGAACTAGCACGTCGAGGAGCACCCCAGTAATGGCAACCAAGCGAACCGGTCTCGGGCGCGGCATCGGCGCCCTCATCCCCGTCTCCGACGAGAGCCAGGACCGCCCGGTCGACGTCTTCTTCCCGACGGCACAGCAGACGGCCGACGAACTCATCGCCGTGCCGGGCGCTCGTCTCGCCAACCTGAATCCGCTGGACATCACTCCGAACGCGCAGCAGCCTCGGGCCGAGTTCCGCGCTGAAGAGCTCGCTGAGTTGGTGACCTCGATCCGAGAGGTGGGCGTACTGCAGCCCATCGTCGTCCGCCCGATCAACAACGGCGGCAAGGGAGCAGCACAGTACGAGCTGGTCATGGGCGAGCGGCGCCTGCGAGCGACCAAAGAGCTGGGGCTCGCGACGATCCCCGCCATCGTCAAAGACACCGCCGACGACGCGATGCTGCGGGATGCCCTGCTGGAGAACCTGCATCGCGCCGAGCTCAACCCTCTCGAAGAAGCCTCTGCTTATCAGCAACTTCTTGCTGACTTCGGCATCACCCAGGATGAACTGGCGACCCGCATCGGTCGGAGCCGCCCCCAGATCACGAACACCCTGCGGCTGCTGAGGTTGCCGGCAGCCGTCCAACGGAGAGTCGCCTCCGGCGTCCTCACCGCAGGCCACGCTCGGGCGATCCTGAGCACGGGTGATCCGGTCCTCATGGCTCGTCTCGCGGATCGCATCGTCAATGAAGACCTCAGCGTGCGAGCTGCCGAGGCCATCGCTGCAGGTGGCAGCGCGAAACCGAAGTCGACGCGCACGGCCACTCCCGGCAAGCACCAGGCTCATCTGGACGAGGTGGCCGAGACCCTCGGTGACCGGTTCGAGACGCGGGTCAAGGTGTCCTTGGGCGCTCGGAAGGGGTCGATCACCATCGATTTCGCGTCCATGCAGGACCTGAATCGCATCCTAGGCCAGTTGGGACACGACCAGGAGTCGTGACTGATTGCCCTCAGCGTTGACCGGCGTCGGTTTCACGTGAAACATCGACCGCCCCTGCCTTTGCCGGTAGGGGCGGTACTTGTTGGTTGGACAGGAATGCTATGTGAGCGTCGTGTGGTGGGACGTTTCACGTGAAACAGTGCAACCCGTCTTCGTGCAGCACTCCGCCCACGCGGGATTCTGACAGTGGTCTCGCCCAGATGGAGTTGGTGAGCTTCCTTTTGGCTGTTAAGGCAGGCAGGTTCCTGCTGGAGTGGCACGGTGCTGATTTCGGCCGTGATCCGGTGTCTCCTAGCGGCACGAGAAGCTTGCGGTGTTGATGCAGGTGCAGGTGCAGGTACATGGCGGTTGTGTATGGCCCAGGGCAGAGGCCGCAGGCACAGGGCCAGGCGGACGGCGCAGGCGCAGGTACAGGTGCAGGTGCAGGCGTTCGACGCGCGCAGGTGCAGGGCGGAGGGTGCGGTCGTCGGCGCAAACTACACGCGCACGCGCACGCGCACGCGCACGGCAGGTGCAGTGCTGAGGGCGCCGTCGCAGGCGCGAACTGCACGCGCACACGCACCCGCACGCGCACCCGCGGGTGCAGTGCGATGGCAGGGGTACGCCGAGGTGCGGGCGCAGGTGGTTGCATGACTGCCAGGAGGGGCGAATGGACTGACGCGGGGGCGAGCGGAGGTTCTCATGCACGGACAGATGCAGCTTCAGGCCCTGTGGAGATAGAGACACCGTGTCGTCGCGGGTCCAGACCCACCTCCAGGGCAGTGCAGGCGTAGGATGCGCGCGCCGTCAGCTGCACTTCCTGGGCATATGGTGACGCAAAGTGGACTCTGGAACCTGAGCCAGAGTGGTCGACAATGCTACATCGTCCTCGAGCGGTTCGACATGGAGGCCCGGATGCATGGCTCTGTGCCTGTATGACGGCGCTCTTGGCGGCGGTCGCACTTCGTCTGCGGCAACGTTCCAACTCGGGCCTGATGACCACCGACGGGTTCGTCAGACTCGACGTTTGATGGTTCGTCGTGGCTTCTAGGGAGCCGTCGAGGTCCAATAAAACATAGAGTTCACGGGCTACTTCTGTGTCCAGACCACGGGCAGACGACAACCAAGGTGCAGGGATCGTCGATGATCCTGGATGCGTCCAATCAGTGCATTTGTGGGCCCAGAAGGCCGATCATGAGCTCGCACTAGCCCCGCCGACCGCCCGACGTTTCACGTGAAACGTCGACCACGTGTCGTCAGCGGAGATGGTCGGTTACGGCCTTCTCAGCCAGAGCGGCGTAGAACATGCCCAGTTCGTAGCCGGCGGACTCCAGGGCCATCGGGACGAGCGACGTCTCGGTCAGTCCGGGCAGGACGTTGACCTCCAGGAACCACGGGGTCCCTGCGGCATCCACGATCAGGTCAACCCTCGACAAGTGGCGCAGCCCGAGGGCCTCGTGGACGGCCACGGCAGCCCGCGCCGCCGACTCCGACGCGACGGCGTCGATCCGTGCGGGCGTGAAGAACGTCGTCTCCCCCGCGTTGTAGCGCGCCTCGAAGCCGTAGAACCCCTGGCGAGGAACGATCTCCACGGCAGGCAGGGCAAGGGGTCCGTCACCGGTGTCGATGACCCCGACGGCGATCTCGGTGCCCGTGATCTTCTGTTCGACGATGACGTCGTCGCAGTACGTGTACGCGTCGACCATGGCCCTGGGCAAAGCCCCGATGTCGTCGACGACCGTGACGCCCTGGGCCGAGCCACCCCGTGCGGGCTTCACGACGACGGGCACCGGGTGTTCGTCGGCGATGGCCGCCAAGACACCGACGGCGCCGAGCTCGCGGAAGGCGTCGTGGGACAGCGTGATGCCGCGCGGTGTGGAGACACCGGCGCGACGTGCGAGCTCCTTCGCGGTCGGTTTGTCCCAGGCCAGTCGCGCAGCCGCCGCCGTGCTGCCGACGAACGGCACGTCGAGCGCCTCGAGCAGTCCGCGGAGGGCGCCGTCCTCACCACTCGCTCCGTGCAGGGCTGGCCACACGACGTCGGGACGTGATGCGGTGAGGTGTCCGAGCAACGAGGCGTCCGGATCGCGGAGTTCGACCTCGATGCCGTGGGTGGCGAGGCTGTCGACCACGCGCCTCCCCGATCGGAGGGAGACGTCACGTTCGTGCGAGATGCCGCCGGCGAGGACGGTGACGGTACGCAGTTCGCTCGATGCCATGGTGGAACCTCTTCTTCGTGTCACGACGCAGGACCGTCTCGTGGTCCGGACGGCTACGAGACGATGAAAATGCTGGTCAGATGGTGTTCGGCGGCGGCACCACGACGCTCTGCGGGCGCGCGGCGCGGTTCGACAGGCTCGCTGTCGAGAACGTGCGCAGCAGGTCGAGTTCTCCGTTGACGACGTTCGCCAGGCGCGCGACACCGGTGCGGATGGACTCGGGCGTCGGGTAGCAGAACGACAGGCGGATGTTCTGACGCCCGTCGCCGTCGGCGAAGAACGCCGTGCCGGGGGTGTAGGCCACGAGTTCCTTCACCGCGCGGGGCAGCATGGCCTTCGAGTCCAGTTCGTCCGGGAGTCCGACCCAGACGAAGAAGCCGCCGTCGGGGACGTTCCACGTGAGCGACGGCAGGTACTCCCCCAGCGCGGAGATCATCGCGTCACGCCGTTCGCGGTACAGGCCACGGAAGGTCTCGATCTGCCCACGCCAGTCGGCCTGGTCGAGGTACTCGGTGATCACGAACTGCCCGAAGGAGTTCGGCGAGAGAGTGGCGGACTCGTTGGCGAGGATGAGCTTCTCGCGGATGGCGTGCGGGGCGAGTGCCCAACCCACCCGGAAGCCGGGTGCCAGTGTCTTCGAGAACGACCCGAGGTAGATGACGCCCTCGTCGTCGATCGAGCGCATCGCCTGCGGGGCCGGCCGGTCGAAGTAGAGCAGCCCGTAGGGGTTGTCCTCGAGGACGAGGATGCCGGCCGAGCGGCAGATCTCGAGGATCTCGACGCGTCGGGCCCACGTGAGGGTGACACCGGCCGGGTTGTGGAAGTTCGGGATCGTGTAGAGGAACTTGATGCGACCCCCACGAGCGGTGACGGCCGCGATGGCCTCTCGCAGGGCCTCGGGCACGAGCCCGTGCTCGTCCATCGGGACGTGCACGACGTCGGCCTGGTACGCCTTGAAGACCCCCAGGGCGCCCACGTAGCTCGGCGACTCGGCGAGCACGACGTCGCCCGGGTTCACGAAGAGGCGGGTGACGAGGTCGAGAGCCTGCTGCGAGCCCGTGGTGACGACGACGTCGTCGGCGCTGCCGCGGATGCCCTCCATCGCCATGATCTGCATGATGTGCTCGCGGATGGCCGGGGTGCCCTGGCCGCTGCCGTACTGCATCGCCATCGCTCCCCCGTCGGCCATGACGCGGTCGATGGCCCCCGTGACGAGCTCTCGGGGCAGGGCGGAGACGTACGGCATGCCGCCGGCCAGCGAGACGACCTCGGGGCGCGAGGCGACGGCGAACAGGGCTCGGACCTCGGAGGCGCTGAGGCCGGCCGTGCGGTCGGCGTACGAGTCGTACCACGGGTCGAGGTTGGTGCCCTTGTCGCTCATCGGTGTCCCTGTTCTGTCAGAGGGTGAATCGGTCAAGACTATGCCCGTCCCGACCGGGGACGACGAGAGCCCGCCCAGCGTGTGCTGGGCGGGCTCTCGTCGTGGTGTCGGTGTCGACTACGCGATGAACTCCGCCAGGTCGGCCTCGAGGGCCGGCTTGGGCTTGGCGCCGATGACGGTCTTGACGACCTCGCCACCGCGGTAGACCTTCATGGCCGGGATCGAGGTGATCTGGTACTTCATGGCGGTCTGGGGGTTGTCGTCGACGTTGAGCTTGACGATCTCGATCTTGTCGCCGTGCTCGGCGGCGATCTGGTCGAGGATCGGCGAGACGGCGCGGCACGGGCCACACCACTCGGCCCAGAAGTCGACGAGGATCGTCTTGTCGGAGTTGAGGACGTCGGCCTCGAAGGACGCGTCGGTCACTGCTTTGGCGCTGCTCATGGTGTTCCTTTCGTCAGGGTGATCTGGGTTGGCTTCAGGAGGCGCGGGTCAGGCGACCACGGACTCGGACGTCTCGACGCCCTCGGCCGACCCGACGGTCTGCTCGGCCAGGAAGGTCTGGTCGAGCGAGGCCAGGTAGTGCTCGACGTCGAGCGCGGCGACGGTGCCCGAGGCCGCGGCGGTGGCCGCCTGCCGGTAGGTGGCGTCGATGACGTCACCCGCGGCGAAGACGCCGGTCAGGTTGGTCTTCGAGCTGCGCCCCTGGACGGCGATCGTGCCGTCCGAGGTCAGGTCGACCTGGCCGTGGACGAGGTGCACGCGCGGGTCGTTGCCGATGGCGATGAAGAGGCCGTCGAGGTCGAGGTCGGTCGTGCTGCCGTCGACCGTGTCGGTCAGGGTGACGCCGGTGGCCTTCTCGCCACCGAGGATGGCCGTGACCTGCTTGTCGAAGAGGAACTCGATCTTGTCGTTGGCGTGAGCCCGGTCTTGCATGATCTTCGACGCGCGCAGGCTGCTCGAGCGGTGGATCACGTAGACCTTCGAGGCGAAGCGGGTCAGGAACGTCGCTTCCTCCATCGCGGAGTCGCCGCCGCCGACGACGGCGATCGCCTTCTCCTTGAAGAAGAAGCCGTCGCAGGTGGCGCACCAGCTGACGCCGCGTCCGCTCAGGCGCTCTTCGTCGGCGAGGCCGAGCTTCCGGTACGCGCTGCCCGTGGCGAAGATCACCGTGAGGCTCTCCTCGACGGTGCCGTTGCCGAGCGTGACCTTCTTGACGTCACCGGTCAGGTCGACGGCGGTCACGTCGTCGAGCAGCACCTCGGCGCCGAACTTCTCGGCCTGCTCCTGCATCTTGAACATGAGCTCGGGGCCCTGGATGCCGTCGGGGAATCCGGGGAAGTTCTCGACCTCGGTGGTCTTCATGAGTTCGCCGCCGGCCTCGACCGAGCTCGCGACGATGAGGGGGCGCAGACCGGCCCGGGCGGCGTAGATGCCGGCCGTGTAGCCGGCGGGGCCGGAACCGATGATGATGACCTGGCGCATGGGCACCTTCCTGGGGGGAGAACTTCACGAGCGGGAAGACGACCCGCGAGCGATGGCTCGTGCGGTCGGATCCCTCGATCGTCTGGTGGAACGCATCCTACCGACAGGGCATTCCCGCGGGCCTGGCAGCGGCCGCGGGGCCGCGGGGCCGCGGGGCCGCGGGGCCGCGGGGCTGCGGCGGCCGCCGTGACGGGTCAGCGACGCAGGAGGCGCGAGACGGCCGGTGCGAGACGTGCGGTCACCGGCGTGGTCAGCACCCGCAGCTCGGGGATGCGGGCGAACCAGAGCAGGGCGCCGTAGACCAGCCCCATGACGGCCCCGGCCACGACGACCGTCAGCACGCCCGGCACGCGACCGGACTGCGCGAACCCGTCGGCGGCGAAACCACCCAGGACGGTCACGACGACGAGGCCCACGGCACCGGCGACGAGTGAGAAGACGAAGAACTGGACGTAGCGGCGCAGCACCCAGCGGCCGTCGATGCCGCCCAGCCGCTTCTTGACGACGACGAGCGCGACCACGGCCTGGCTCGAGCCCGCGATCGAGGTGGTGATGGCGATCGCCATCGCGATGCGCTCGGGCGGCACCACGGCGGCCGAGATCGCGACGCCCGCGACGAAGATGCCCGACTGGACGAGCTGCAGGAAGAACGGCGTGCGCTGGTCGTGCATCGAGTAGAACACCCGCTGCACGATGAACAGGACGCTGAACAGGACGAGGCCGGGCATGTAGCCGAGGATGACCTCGGCGGTGCGGGTCGACCCGGCGAAGTCGACCTCGAAGAACCGCGCGAACGGGTAGGCCACGACGCACATGGCGACGGCGGCGAACACCATGAACATGCCGATGGCGCGGAGGGACTGCGACATGTCGGTGCGGACGGCCCGCAGGTCGCCGCGCGAGGCGTGGCCGCTCATGCGCGTGAAGTAGGCGGTGCCGATCGACACGGCGATGATGCCGTGCGGCAGCATGAAGAGCAGCCAGGCGTTCGCGAGGACCGCGTTCGACGCCCCCACCTCGCTGCCCAGGGTGGCGACGCGGCTCTGCACCAGCCCGGCCAGCTGGGTGACGAGGACCATGCCGAACAGCCACCCGGCGGCCTTGCCGGTGGCTCCGAGGCCGACGCCGCGCCAGCGGAAGTCGGGGCGGAAGGTCAGACCAGCGCGGCGCCAGAAGAGCAACAGGAACGCCGCCTGGGCCAGGACGCCGAGGGTGGCCGTGGCCGCGATGACGAAGATCCGGTCGCCGGTCCAGACGTCGACCGCGGAGTTCTCGACGGCACCGCCGAACATCACGATGAAGACGACCAGGCCGGCGATGGCCACGACGTTGTTGAGCACGGGAGCCCAGGTGAAGGGCCCGAACACCTGCCGGGCGTTGAGCACCTCGCTCAGCAACGAGTACATGGCGTAGAAGAAGATCTGCGGCAGACACCAGTACGCGAAGGCCGTCGCGAGGGCGAGTTGGTCCGAGGTGAACCCCGCCCCGCCGTCCGAGCTCTGCTGCGCGTACAGGCGGACGAGCACGGGGGCGAGCAGCGTGCCGGCCAGGCCGACGGCCGCGAAGACGATCGTGCCGAGGGTCACGATCTTGTTGATGAACCGCTGGCCCCCGTCGTCGGACGTCGCCGCCCGCACGATCTGGGGCACGAGGACGGCGCTGAGGAGGCCGCCCGCGATCAGCGCGTAGATGTTGTTCGGGAGCTGGTTCGCGAGGGCGAACGAGTCCGCCGCCCGGCTCGCCGACTGCCCGATCGCCGCGGCCAGCACGGCCGCCTTCACGAAGCCGAGGACGCGCGAGACCATCGTCCCGGACGCGAGGAGGATGCTGGCGCGACCGAGACCGCCCTGGTTGCTCACATGGACTCCTGGACGGGCGGCGAGGCGGCCGCATCGGGTGACGGGCCGTCGCCGGAGGACCGGGCCTCGTCGCGCGCCCTGCGGCGCTTGCGGAAGGTGCGGTACAGGCCGCCGAGGAAGAGTGCGGCGAAGGCGACGCCGAAGATCCAGGTGATGGCGGTCTCCCACCCGGCCTGGACCGAGAGCGGGACGTCGACCGGGGTCGCGATCGCCACGCCCGAGAGGCTGACCAGCTGCAGCTGCACGGACACCGTGCCGTTGGCGACGGACTGCACGGGAACGCTGACCCGGGTCTGGGACTGCGGTTGGATCGTGACCTCGATGGGGCTGCGCTCGATCGAGAGGATGGAGTTCGACGGCGTCAGGTTCAGCATCACCGTCGCGACGGAGTCGGTCCGGTTCTCGAGGTAGAGGGGCAGGGCCGAGCGGTCTCCGAGGATGGCGATCGGCGAGCCCTGGACCACCGCCACGAGACCCGACGTCGCCGTCGCGTCGGCCACGGCCGAGGCGACCTCGGCGGGGAACCCGTCGACGTTGTCGCGCCAGGCGTGCGACGCCAGGGCCATCGTCCGCAGCCGGGCCGTCTCGGTGACGAACTGCGGTTCGGCGAGGGCCGTCGAGAAGTCGACGACCTTCTGGTCGGCGGAGACGAGTTCGCTCAACTGGTCCAGTCGGGCGTCGCTCTCGGGGCTGTCGACGACGGTCGCCGTCGAAGGGGTGCTCGCCAACGCGTCGGTCAGGGTCGCGCCGCTGACCCAGGGCAGGCCGTCGACGGCCTGGAGGGTGCGGGTGAGGAACTGGCCGGTCGACGGCCACTCCCGCTCGAGCGTCGTCAGGAGGGTGCGGGCGTCGCTCGGTCGCTCGTAGGCGACGGTGGCGACGGTGGCGGACAGCCGGGCCATCGTGGACTGCCACTCGGCGAGGGAGGTCGCCTCGGCCGCCTGGGTGACCAGCGTCGACAAGGGGTCGTCCGAGACGACGGCCGGGACGCCACCGACCGTGACGGCGGCGTTCTCGGTCGAGTCGCCGTCGACGTCCACGTTGCCGCTCGAGACGATGGTCGACGTGTACGGCCCGGCGGCAAACGTCGTCAGGTCGGCGGACACGACGGACGACTCCCGCGGCCAGACGACGTCGCGCTGCGTCCACGGGAAGTCGAGCAGTTGAGCGGTGGTCGGCAGCACCACGCCGTCGCCGGGCGTGGGCTCGGCGGTCGGCTCGGCGGTGGACCCGTCGCTCGGCAGGGCCGAGGGGTCGGACCCGGCGACGCCCGTGCCCGAGCCGTCGTCCGTGCCCTGGCTCGGGGCCTCGGTGGGCGTGTCGATCGCTGCCGGCATGCCCTCGAACCGGGCGGGGTCGACCAGGGTGTCGAGCGAGGTCACGGCCGGGACGGACGTGGCGCCGGCCTGACGCAGCCCCGCGACGTCGGCGTCGGCGTAGGCCAGGGGGAACATGTCGTTCGGCAGGGCCTGCAGTTCGGCGAGCCAGTCGACGGCGGACTGCGGGGCCTCGGTGCCAAGCAGGCGGATCGACGCGACGATCATCGGGTCGACGCCGAGGGTCGCACCCGTGCCCGTCACGGCGTCGAGCTCGCGTCGCAGCACCCCGCCGTCGGAGGTGTAGACGGCGAGGGCGGAGGCGTCGAGGACGCCGGTCTCGCTCTCGGGCGTCGTGATCGGCACGGCGACCGCGACGCGGGTCGGCTGGAAGCTGTCGGCGGGGTACCAGACCACGCTGCTGCGGGTCTGCGCCACCTGGCTGCCCGAGGCGTCGAGCACGCGGGCCCCGAGCGCGCGTGCCCCGAAGGCGCGGCCGGTCAGGGAGAGGCGGTCGGCGGGCACCACGACGGTGTCGAGCGCCACGGACGACCCGGCGGAGACCGCCGGCACGTCGACCTGGACGAGCTGGCGACCCAGGTAGTCGTCACCCGAGACGTCGTCGGGATCGAGCCACGAGGCGAGCTTGGACCGCGTGGTGAACGGTTCGCGGTCGAGGTAGATCCGGGCTTTCGTCGCCGCGAGGTCGCTGTCGCCGTCGTTCGTCACGGTGACCCCGAGGGTGAGGTCGTCGTCGGGTCGCAGCACGCCGTCGGAGGCCGGCTCGACGGTCATCGTGACGCCGTCGCCCGCAGGGGCGGACGCCGCTCGTGCCGCCGTGGCCGGCAGTCCGGCCGACACGACGAACACCGCCAACAGGGCGGCGATCACGGCGAAGAAGAGTCTCATAGGCGTCAGGTGTCGACGGCGACAGGGGCCGTTCGAGCATGCCGAGTCTAGGCAACGCCGACCAAGAAGCAGCGGCGAAGCGCCTGCGAGGGGGACGACGGGGTCGCGAGGCGCCGTCGGGGAGTCAGCCCGCGCCTCCTCGGCTGTGGCAAGCTGTTTGGTCATGGACAGCGTCGCACGGGCCCTGCAGCGACTGGACGATCTGGCCGCCACCCCCCGCATCGAGAAGCTCGCCGCCGCGTTCGCCGCGGCCGGTCGCGAGCTCGCCCTCGTCGGCGGTCCGGTGCGCGACGCCTTCATCGGCCGCCCGGTCAACGACCTCGACTTCACGACCGACGCCGACCCCGACGAGATCCTGGCGATCGTCGTCCCCCTGGCCGAGGCGCACTGGGACGTCGGCCGCGCGTTCGGCACGATCGCCGCCCGCGTCGACGGCGAGACCGTCGAGATCACCACGTACCGCAGCGACGTCTACGACGGCGAGACCCGCAAGCCCGTCGTCGAGTTCGGCGACACGCTCGAGGGCGACCTGGTCCGTCGCGACTTCACGGTCAACTCGATGGCGTTGCGTCTGCCCCAGCGCGTGCTCGTCGACCCGTCCGGCGGTGTCGACGACCTGCTGGAGGCGCGGCTCGCCACCCCGGGCACCGCGGTCGACTCGTTCCGCGACGACCCCCTGCGCATGATGCGGGCCGCCCGGTTCACGGCGCAGCTCGGCTTCACGGTGTCGGACGAGGTGCGCGAGGCGATGACCGCCCGGGCCGAGACCCTCTCGATCGTCTCGGTCGAGCGGGTCGCCGACGAGCTGTCGAAGCTGCTCAAGACCGAAACCCCCCGAGACGGTGTCCGGCTATTGGTCGACACCGGGCTCGCCGACCATGTCATGCCCGAGCTCGCGGCCATGCGCCTCGAGGTCGACGAGCACCACCACCACAAGGACGTGTACGAGCACAGCCTCACCGTGCTCGACCAGGCCATCGGCTACGAGCGCGAGCGGCACCCGGGCGAGGCGCCCGACCTCACCCTCCGCCTGGCGGCCCTGCTGCACGACTGCGGCAAGCCCGCCACGCGGCGCCTCGAGCCGGGCGGCGTCGTCACCTTCCACCACCACGACGTCGTCGGCGCCAAGCTCGCCAAGAAGCGGTTGAAGACGTTGCGCTTCGACAACGACACCATCGGTGCCGTGTCCCGGCTGATCGAGCTGCACCTCCGCTTCTTCGGCTACACCGAGGGCGCCTGGACCGACTCGGCCGTGCGCCGGTACGTCCGCGACGCCGGTGACCAGCTCGAGCGGTTGCACATGCTCACCCGCGCCGACGTGACCACGCGCAACCGCCGCAAGGCCGACCGGCTCGGCTTCGCCTACGACGACCTCGAGGCGCGGATCGCCGAGCTGCGGGAGCGTGAAGAGATCGACTCGCTGCGGCCCGACCTCGACGGCGACGACATCCAACGCGTGCTCGGCATCGGCCCGAGCCGCGAGGTCGGCGAGGCCTACCGCTTCCTCCTCGAGCTGCGGACCGAAGAGGGGCCGCTGGGCGCCGAGGTCGCCACCGAGCGCCTGCTGGCCTGGTGGAACGCGCGCGAGAACGCTGGGGCGTAACCAGCCATACGAGTGTCGACCCGCGCCTCCTCGGCTCTCGGGGGCCGGCGACCGCCGCCCTGGCATTGATTCAGGAGGCGCGCTCGGCTACGCTGGGAAGGTTGCGTCTGCCTCACGGCGGCGCCACGTCATGAACACCCTCCTGTCACAGACCGTCTGTGACCGTTAAGTCCGAAGGAGGTGGGTTAGTCATGCACCAGTACGAACTGATGGTCATCCTGGACCCCGAGATCGATGAGCGCACCGTCGCCCCGAGCTTGGACAAGTTCCTCAACGTCATCCGCAACGATGGCGGAACGATCGACAACGTGGACATCTGGGGACGTCGTCGCCTGGCCTACGAGATCAACAAGAAGACCGAGGGCATCTACGCCGTCGTCAACCTGACCTCGAACTCGGCCGCCACGGTCGAGCTCGACCGCCAGCTGGGTCTCTCCGAGGCCGTGCTGCGCACCAAGGTCCTGCGTGCCGAAGAGGCGATCGCCATGGTCGCCGCCGCCAAGAAGGTCAGCGACGAGAAGGCCGCCCGCAAGGCCGCCAACGCCGCTGCCGCCCCGGCTGCTCCCGCCGCCGAGAAGGCTGCCGAGTAGTCCGATGGCTGGCGAGACCGTCATCACAGTGGTGGGAAACCTCACCAGTGACCCTGAGCTGCGGTACACGCAGAACGGGCTCGCGGTCGCGAACTTCACCATCGCGTCGACCCCCCGCACGTTCGACCGCGCGTCGAACGAGTGGAAGGACGGCGAGGCGCTCTTCCTCCGTGCCAGCGTGTGGCGCGAGTTCGGCGAGCACGTGGCCAGCAGCCTCACCAAGGGCAGCCGGGTCATCGCTCAGGGCCGACTCAAGCAGCGCTCGTACGAGACCAAAGAGGGCGAGAAGCGCACCAGCATGGAGCTCGAGATCGACGAGATCGGCCCCTCGCTGCGGTACGCGACCGCTCAGGTGACGCGCGCCGCGTCCTCCCGCGACGGCGCTGCCGGTGGCGGCTCCTTCGGGGGCGGCAACGGCGGTGGCAACCGTGGTGGCCAGCCGGCCCAGGTCGGTGGCGGTCAGGCGCAAGAGCCGTGGGGTCAGCCCGCCGGCGGCCAGCAGGGTGGCAACACCTCTGGCGGCGACGTGTGGAACACCCCCGGTGGCAACGGCACCTACAACGACGAGACGCCCTTCTAGGCCTCGCCGTTCCCCTTTTAGTACTTCTTCATTCATCGAAAGTAGAAACCAATGGCTGGAAAGAGCAGCGGCGACCGCCGCAAGCCCCTCCGCGGTAAGGGCGGCAAGAACGCCGCGCCCGCGAAGTCGATCCGCGTCGGTGTCATCGACTACAAAGACGTCGCGACCCTGCGCAAGTTCATCTCGGAGCGTGGAAAGATCCGCGCCCGTCGCATCACCGGCGTCTCCGTCCAGGAGCAGCGCCTCATCGCCCGTGCCGTGAAGAACGCCCGTGAGATGGCGCTCCTCCCCTACGCCGGCTCCGGCCGCTGATCGGAAGGACCACCATGTCGAAGGTAATCCTGACCCACGAGGTCTCCGGCCTCGGTTCCGCCGGTGACGTCGTCGACGTCAAGAACGGCTACGCCCGCAACTACCTGGTGCCCCAGGGCTTCGCCGTGGCGTGGAGCCGCGGTGGCGAGAAGCAGGTCGCTCAGATCCGTACGGCCCGCGAGACCCGCGAGCTCAAGACGATCGAAGAGGCCCACGACCTCAAGCAGCGCCTCGAGGCCCAGAAGATCCGTCTCACGGTGAAGACCGGTGCCGACGGCCGTCTGTTCGGCTCGGTCCGCCCGGCCGACGTCGCCGACGCGGTCACCGCCCAGGGCGTCGCGACGATCGACAAGCGCAAGGTCGAGATCCCCACGACCATCAAGGTGACGGGTGAGCACGAAGCCACCCTCCGCCTGCGCGAGGACGTCATCGCGACGATCACGCTGACGGTCGTCTCGGCCAAGTAGCACCCCGGCGCTTCGGCGCCTGCTGTACGCGAGAGCGGCGGTCCCCCTCGGGGGGCCGCCGCTCTTCTGCGTGCTCGGGGGTG
>NZ_JACYUH010000004.1:0-182453 GCF_014841655.1 Frigoribacterium sp. CFBP 8759 | reverse complement strand
GTCGACCGGCCGGGGTGGCCGCGGTCAGGGTGTCGAGGACGGCCGCCGACCCGGCGTTGCCCGGAGTCGACGTCGCACCGGGTGCGACGCTGTTGACGCGGACGCCGCGGGGGCCGAACTCGGCCGCCCAGGTGCGGGTCATCTGCTCGACGGCGGCCTTCGACGCGGTGTACATGGCGCCGAACGGCACCCCGACCCGGGTCATCCACGAGCCGATGTTGACGATCGAGCCGTCTCCACGGTCGGCCATGGCCGGGGCGAGGGCCCCGACGAGCACGTGCGGCGCCCGGACGTTCGTCGCCAGGATGGCGTCGAGGTCGGCGTCGTCGAGGGCGTCGGTCGGCATGGTCGGGTACACGCCGGCGTTGTTGACCAGGATGTCGACGCGGCCGCCGAGCACCTCGGTGGCCCGGGCGGCGAAGGCGCGGAGGTCGGCGTACGGGCCGGCGAGGTCGGCGGGCACGGCGTGGGCCGAGCCGCCTCGGGTGGTGATCGCGTCGACCACCCGCCGGGCCCGGGCGTCGTCGCGGCCGCTGACGACGACGGTGGCACCGGAGGCGGCGAGCACGCGGGCGATCGCCTCGCCGATGCCGCTGGTCGAGCCGGTCACGAGGGCGGTGCGACCGGCCAGGCGGTCGTCGGTGGGCAGGGACTCGAGGACTTCTTCATTGGACTGCATGGTCCATTGCTAGCACGGACTGGACCGTCGAGTCCAGTGTTCGTGGACCGAATGGTCCAATCGACGTAGGATCCCACCGTGGACGAGACGAAGATCACCGAGCGTGGGCGGCTCACCCGCCAGAGGATCATCGACGAGACCGGTCGGCAGATCCTCGCCGCGGGCATCGGCGGGACGACGCTCGACACGGTGCGGGCCGCGACGCTGACCAGCAAGAGCCAGCTGTTCCACTACTTCCCCGGCGGCAAGACCGAGCTGATCCACGAGGTCGCCCGGTGGGAGGGGCGTCAGCTGCTCGAGGCGCAGGAGCCCGAGATCCACGACCTCGGCACCTGGGAGTCCTGGGAGCGCTGGCGCGCCGCCCTGGTCGAGTACTACATCAGCCTCGGCCGCTGGGCCTGCCCGATCGGCACGCTCGCCGCCCAGGTCGCGGCCACGGACGCCGAGGTCGAGCGCAGCGTCAAGGCGAGCTGGGACGCCTGGCGCGAGCAGCTGGCCGCGGGCATCCGGCGGCTGCAGGCCTCGGGCTCGGTCGACGCCTCGGCCGATCCGGTGCGCGTCGCGACCGCGATCATCGCGGCGATCCAGGGGGGACTGCTGCTCAGCCAGTCGGAGCGGGCGGGCTGGCCGCTCGAGGCCGCACTCGACCACGCGCTCGGCCCGTTGCACACCGTCCGCCGCGACTGACGCGGGTCGTCCGCCGGACGTGCCCCGCGCCTCCTGCGCTGTCGCCCTCCTGCGCTGTCGCCCTTCGGCTCTGTCGCCCTAGCTCTAGGCGCCGAAGACGACCGCGCGCATCGCGTCCTCGCCGACCGCCGCGTCGCGGTACCGCTGCATCAGCGCGGCGTTGGCGTCGTACTGCGGCCCCTCGCGCACCTCGGCCTGGTGGTGCAGGGCGAAGACCATGCCCTCGTGCCGTCGCGGGGCCTCGCCGAGCAGGGTGGTGTGGGCGAGGTACCAGGCGGCGTCCTCGAAGCCCCAGCCCCGGAAGCGTTCGTCCTGCCCGCCGTGGCTGCGCCACGAGGAGGCGCGGGTCACGTAGACCCCCGAGCAGGCCCCGCGCACGAGCTCGAAGTCGCACCGCTCGAGGGGGGTGCCCGCGGCCGCCTGCGCGGTGCCGTCGCGTCCCAGCCAGTGGTACTCGGTGTAGGGCAGGTGCACCCGGCCGCTCGTGCGGGCAGCCTCGATCGCCGCGAGCAGGGGCTCGCGTTGCGGCAGGGTGTCGGCGTCGCCGATCACGGCGACCTCGTCGTCGGCCAGGCCGGCGACCCCCAGGTTGCGGCACTGGGCCAGGTTGAACACCGGGTCGGGGGAGTCGATCGTGCGGATCTCGGCCTCGGGCAGGGCGTCGGCGTACCAGTCGCGGACGACCTCGAACGCCGCGACGCGACTGGGTTGCGGACGCCAGGGGAGCACGACGGTGACCATCCCGCGAGCCTAGCGGCGTGCGCAGGGCCGCCCCGCGCCTCCCGCGCCGCCCCGCCGGCCAGGGCCCGCGAACCCCGTTTGCGAAGACGAACCCCGTTCTGTCGGGGGTCGACTTCGTGAACGGGGTTCGAAGCCGGGTGCATCGCCGTTCGATCGCACGCCGAGCAGGCCTCAGGAGGCGCGGGTCGCGTCCGCCGCACCCGGCAGCGTCAGCTCGAGTGCGTGGCCGCGCACGTGTGCCAGGGCCCGCTCGACGGCGCCCGTGGACACGACCGCGTCGCCCAACGTCGAGGCGACGACCTCGGGCGCGGCCCGGTGCGTGAACCGGCTGAGCCACGGTGTCGTCCGGTCGAGCAGCAGTCCGAGGGAGGGCGCCACGGCCCCGGCGACGACGATGCGGTCGACGTCGAGCATGCCGCTGAGCATGGCGCAGACGCGTCCGAACCGTTCGGCGGCCTTCTCGACCAGGCGCAGGGCGGTCGGGTCGCCGGCGTCCGCCGCGGCCAGCACGGCGGGGGCCTCGAGCTCGTCGAGCGGGATCGCCCGCAGCGGCGACGAGGCCGGCACGGTGCCGAGCTCGCGCGCGGCCCGGGCCCAGTCGCGCAGCAGGGCTCCGAGGCCGTCGGCCGATCCGACGCCCTCGACCAGGTCGAGGAGGCGCATCTCGCCCGCGGCACCGCGGCTGCCCCGCACGAGGGCTCCGTCGAGCACGAACCCGGCGCCGAACCGCTCGCCCGCCAGCAGGGTCACGAACGACGTGGCGGCGCCGGCACCACCACCGACCTCGCGGTCGGCACGGGATGCGGCCGCCGCTTCGGCCACGGCGGCCAGGTTGGCGTCGTTCTCGACGACGACGGCCCAGCCGCGCTCGGCGAAGAGCCCGGTGTAGTCGGGGTTCATCAGCACCCAGAAGTCGGCGCCGACCTCGATCGGCGACCGGCCCTCGGCGTCGGTCGGCGCGGGCACTCCGAGCGCCACGGCGAGCACGTCGGCGTCGCGCAGCGAGGCCTCGTCGAGGACGTCGTCGACCAGCCGTGAGACCGTCCGGCGGCGGTCGTCCGCCGTCCCGTCGGGGTCGATGCGCCGTGCGACGCGGGCCACGACGTCGCCGCGCAGGTCGGCCACGACGGCGGTCAGGTGGTGGCGGCCGGCGTCGACGCCGACGACGTGCCCGGCGGAACGGGCCAGGGCGTAGCGGCGCGCAGGGCGGCCCTTGCGGTACTCGCCGGTCGAGCGGGCGTCGGCGAGCGACACCATCCAGCCGTGGTCGATGAGGTCGTCGCAGACCCCGAGCACGGTGGACCGGGTGAGTCCGGTGAGGGCGATCAGGTCGCTCGCCGTGACGGCGTCGGCGGACCACGCGTGCCGCAGCACCTCGGCCGCGTTCATGCGGCGGAGCAGGCTCGGCGACGACACCCCGGTGCTCAGCGCCACCCGCGCCTCCTCGTGCTGTGGCCGGTGCCTCGCGACACGGCGGATCTTTTCGACGACGACCCATGGTGCCACGCCGCGAATTGATCTAGGGTCTAAATCTACACACCAGATCAACTCGGTCCCGACGCTGTCGTCGGGGTCGCGACCCGGGAGACGACGACGTGCCCACACCCCCACTGCCCTCCGGTGCCGGCCTCAGCCGACGCACCCTCCTCGGCGGGATCGGTGCCGCCGGGGCGGCGCTCCTCCTCGCCGGCTGCGCCCCGTCCGGCTCCGGCCGCGGGCGCACCGAGATCACCTTCTACGCGACCAAGCCCGAGGCGATCCCCTACTTCTCCGACCTCGTCTCGCGCTTCAACGAGTCGCAGTCGGCGGTCCGGGTGATCCACGACTCGACCTCGGGCATCTCGGCCGGCTTCGTCCGGGGCAACCCGCCCGACGTCGCGGCCTTCACGTACAACCTCGAGATGGCCCGCTTCATGGAGCGCGGGGCGCTGAGCGACCTGGGCGACCTGCCCGAGGCGCGCACGATCCGCCCCGAGGTGCAGGAGCTGGTCGACCAGTACGCGACGTACCCCGGCCGGACGAGCGTGCTGCCGTACTCGATCACCGCCGCGTCGGTGATCTACAACCAGCAGGTCTTCGCCGACCTGGGCGTCGAGGTGCCGACCACCTGGGACGAGTTCCTCGCGGCGTGCGACACCTTCACGGCGGCCGGCGTCACGCCGATCTACAGCACCTTCCGCGAACCGTGGACCGTCGCCCAGGGCCTGTTCGACTACACGACCGGCGGATCGCTCGACGTCGCGGCCTTCTACGAGAAGATGAACGCCGAGGGCACGAGCGTCGGCCAGGGCGGCTCGGTCTCGTTCGAGAAGGACTTCCGCGAACCCGTCGAGCGCATGGTGCAGCTCGGACGGCTGTCGAACGCCAACCGCAACAGCCGCGGGTACGGCGACGGCAACCTCGCCATGGCGCAGGGCGAGGCGGCGATGCTCATGCAGGGGCCGTGGGCACTCGGTGAGATCACCAAGGCGAACCCCGAGGCGAGGGTCGGCACGTTCCCCTTGCCGATGACCGACGACCCCGCCGACCGCAAGGTGCGGGTCAACCTCGACCTGGCCCTGTGGGTGCCCGAGCAGTCGCGCAAGCAGGACGCCGCCCGCGAGTTCCTGACCTACCTGATGCAGCCCGAGATCCAGGACGCCTACAACCGCGACTTCCTGGCGTTCGGCACCACGAGGTCGGCCCCCGCCGTGACCGACGAGCGCATCGTCGGCATGCAGGGCTACTACGACGACGCGCGGTTCTACCAGGGGGCGTCCAAGGCGATCCCGCTGACGATCCCCGCCGAGAACTACGTGCAGGGCATCGTCACGGGTGCCAGCGTCGAGGGCACCCTGCGCACCATGGACGCCGACTGGCGCCGTCTGGCACTCCGCGCATGAGCGCGATCGACGTCGCGGGCCGCACCACGGCCCCGGCCACCCCGACCACCGCCCGAGTCGAAGGAGACCCGATGGCCACCACCACCCCCACGGCCGCGCGAGGCGCCCGCACCTCGCTGAGCGGCAGCACGACCGGCAACCCGCGGCGCCGCGGCAGGCGCGTCGACCCGGTCTTCTACTTCTTCCTCGTGCCGACGCTCGTCCTCTTCTCGCTGGCGATCACCCTGCCGGCCGTGATGGGCGTGTTCTACAGCTTCACGAACTCGATCGGCTTCGGCGAGTTCGACATGGTCGGCGTCACCAACTACCTCGCGATGGCGACCGACCCGGCGATCCTCGGCTCGTACGGCTTCACGATGGGCTTCGCGCTGGTCACGGTGATCGCCGTCAACGTCATCGCCCTGCTGTTGGCGATCGGCCTGACCTCGCAGATCAAGGCGAAGACCGCGCTGCGGGCCGTCTTCGTGATCCCGATGGTCATCTCGGGCATCATCATCGCGTTCGTCTTCCAGTTCCTCTTCTCGAACTCGTTGCCGGCCCTCGGCGCCTCGCTCGGCGTCCCCGGGCTGCAGGACAGCATCCTCGCGAACGCCGACACCGCCTGGATCGGCATCGTCGTGGTGACCGCGTGGCAGGCGATCCCGAGCACGCTGCTGATCTACATCGCGGGCCTGCTCGCCATCCCCGGCGAGGTGTACGAGGCGAGCAGCCTCGACGGCGCCTCGGGCTGGAAGCAGCTGCGGTCGATCACGCTGCCGCTCGTCGCGGGTTACGTCCTGATCAACACGATCATCGGCTTCAAGAACTTCCTGAACTCGTACGACATCATCGTCGGCCTGACGAACGGCGGCCCCGGCACGTCGACCCGCAGCATCGCGATGACGATCTTCACGGGCTTCACCGGTGGCGACTACGCCTACCAGATGGCCAACGCGACCATCTTCTTCGTGATCGCCGTCGCGATCGCGCTCGTCCAACTCCGGATCACCCGCGGAAAGGCGGCCGTCTGATGGCGAACACCGCACTCGTCACCCCGGCCGCCTCGGCGGCCCCCACCCCAGGAGGCGCGGGTCGCGACGCCGACGCCGTCACCCGTCGTCGACGCGGTCGCGTCGGTCGGGAACGCCCGAACAGCCTCGTCACCGTGCTGCTGGTGCTCGGCACGATCACCGTGCTGATCCCGATCTACGTCACCGTCACGATGTCGCTCAAGACGTCGGCGCAGGCCGTCGACGGCAACGCGTTCAGCCTGCCGGCACCGATCGACTTCTCGAACTTCGCGACCGCCTGGCAGCTGACCGACTTCCCGCGGGCGTTCGGCATCTCGACCCTCGTCACGGCCGCGACCGTGGTCGGCACGGTCGTGCTCGCCTCGATGGCGTCGTACGCGATCTCGCGCAACTGGGACCGCAAGCTGTTCCGCTTCTCGTTCTTCTACCTGCTGGCCGCGATGTTCCTACCGTTCCCGGTCGTCGCGCTGTCGCAGATCAAGTTGACCGGCATCGTCGGCCTCGACAACCCCGCCGGCGTCGCGCTGCTGCACGTCATGTTCCAGCTGTCGTTCTCGATCCTGCTGTTCACGGCGTTCCTGCGGTCGTTGCCCGAAGAGCTGGAGGAGAGCGCGCGGCTCGACGGCGCCACCACCTGGCAGGTCTTCTGGCGCCTGGTCTTCCCGCTGCTCGCCCCGATGAGCGCCACGGTCGGCATCTTCGCCTTCCTGGCCTCGTGGAACGACTTCGCGATGCCGTCGCTGATCACCGCCGACCCGTCGCTGCAGACCCTGCCCGTGCTGCAACAGATCTTCCAGACGCAGTTCAGCAACGACTACAACGTCGCCTTCGCCTCGTACCTCATGGCGATGGCCCCGGCGATCGTCGTCTACCTCTTCACCCAGCGCTGGGTGATGGCGGGCGTGACGCAGGGCGCGATCAAGTAGGCGTCCGTCGGGGGCGCGGCCCGCGCCTCCTGAC
Organism: Frigoribacterium sp. CFBP 8759; assembly: GCF_014841655.1. Lineage (NCBI taxonomy): Bacteria > Bacillati > Actinomycetota > Actinomycetes > Micrococcales > Microbacteriaceae > Frigoribacterium > Frigoribacterium sp. CFBP 8759. Next base: position 175,494 of record NZ_JACYUH010000004.1, on the reverse strand, counting down.
CCCCAGGCAACCCAACACCACCGAGAGGACCTCGCTCCACGATGACCGACACGCTCCGCACCGCACCCTCGACCGAGCTGCTGACCGACGACCCGACCTGGTGGCGCCAGGCGGCGGTCTACCAGATCTACCCCCGCAGCTTCGCCGACTCGAACGGCGACGGCATCGGCGACCTGCCCGGCATCACGGCGGCGGTGCCCTACCTGCAGCGGCTGGGCGTCGACGCGGTCTGGCTCAGCCCGTTCTATCCGTCGGCCCTGGCCGACGGTGGGTACGACGTCGACGACTACCGCGACGTCGACCCCAAGATCGGCACGCTGGCGCAGTTCGACGAGATGATCGACGCGCTGCACGCGGCCGGCATCCGCGTGATCGCCGACCTCGTGCCGAACCACTCGTCCGACCGACACGTCTGGTTCCGGGAGGCGCTGGCCGCCCCCGCGGGATCGCCCGCCCGGGCGCGCTACATCTTCCGCGACGGCCTCGGCGAGACCGGCGAGCTGCCGCCCTCGGACTGGACGTCGATCTTCGGCGGCCCGGCCTGGACCCGCGTCGCCGACGGCCAGTGGTACCTGCACTCGTTCGCGAGCGAGCAGCCCGACTGGGACTGGGACAACCCGGAGGTGCGCGAGGACTTCCTGACCACGCTGCGCTTCTGGTCGGACCGCGGCGTCGACGGCTTCCGGGTCGATGTGGCGCACGGGCTGGCGAAGAGCCTGCCCGACGTGCTGCCGTCCACGGCCGAGCTCGAGGCGCTGCCCAAGGCCGACGGCGACCACCCGCTCTGGGACCGCGATGAGGTGCACGAGATCTACGCCACGTGGCGTGAGGTCTTCGACGAGTACGACCCGCCGCGCATCGCCGTGGCCGAGGCCTGGGTCGAGCCGTCGCGCCGTGCCCGCTACGCCAGCGCCGAGGGCCTGGGCCAGGCGTTCAACTTCGACCTGCTCGAGGCCGACTTCGACGCCACGCAGTTCCACGACATCATCACGTACAACCTCGACGCCGCCGAGGCCTCGGGCTCGTCGACGACCTGGGTGTTCTCGAACCACGACGTCGTCCGTCACGCGACCCGGTACGGCCTGCCCGCCCTCGACGGTCGCGACGTCAAGCAGGGCGCCGAGTGGCTGCTCTCGGGCGGCACCTCGCCCGAGGTCGACGTCGAGACCGGCCTGCGTCGGGCCCGTGCCGCGTCGCTGTTCATGCTCGGCCTGCCCGGTTCCGCCTACGTCTACCAGGGTGAGGAGCTCGGGCTGCCCGAGGTCGCCGACATCCCCGCCGACGAGCGCCAGGACCCGTCGTTCTTCCGCAACCCCGGCGTCGACATCGGTCGGGACGGCTGTCGCGTGCCGCTGCCCTGGACCCGGTCTGGGCCGTCGTTCGGCTTCGGCGCGGGCGAGGCGCACCTGCCGCAGCCCACGTGGTTCGGTGAGTACTCGGTCGAGGCCGAGGAAGCCGACGCGACGTCGACGCTCGCGCTCTACCGGGCGGCCCTCGCCGCGCGGCGCGACCTGCAGACCGACGAGACGCTCGACTGGTTGCCCGTCGACGGCCGCGACGACGTGTTGCACCTCGTCCGCCCCGGCGGATGGCACGTGGTGTGCGTGTTCGGCACCGAGCCCGTCGACCTGGCCGCGCTCGGGCTGGGCTCGGGCGAGGTGCTGGTCGCGAGCGGGCCGTTGACGGATGCCGGGCAGCTGCCGGGCGAGACGGCGGCCTGGCTGCGCGGCTGACGGCGGCCGTCCCCGGGGTGGTGGCCCGCGCCTCCTGGGCGCCGAACGGGCGGGTTCGTGGTCGGCGGGCGTCCTCGGACGCCCGCCCGCCGCGAACCCCCCCGTTCCCGCGTACGGCGCCGCCGCCGGCCGGGAGGCGCGGGGCCGGTCAGGCGGGGACGTCGTCGCCGGCCGTGGAGCGGCGCTGCTCGACCTCGGCCTCGAGCTTCGCCAGGCGGGCGAGCCGCTCGTAGTGCTCGGCCTCGCGGTCGAGGTCGGCGAGTTGCTGCTCGGTGCTGCGGACGCGGTGGTCGAGTGTGCGGGCCGCGGCCTCGTGGTACCGGCTCTGGTCGCGGGGCCCGATCTGCTCGACGCGGCTGCCGTACTCGCGGCCCGCGGCGAACCAGACGATGCTGCCGATCAGCGGCAGGAACAGCACGATCATGATCCACAGGCCCTTGGGCAGGTGTCGCACGTCGCCTTCGGGACGCGTGACGATGTCGACGAGCGCCCCCACGATCAGCAGGAGGGGCAGGGCAGCCAGCACGAAGGTCACGGCCCGAGGGTAGGGGGTGCCGCCTGCCCGGCGTAAGCCCCGCGAGGAGGGGTGACCGCACCCCCGCCTGTGCCGCGTTCTGGGTGTGACGGGCCCTCCGGACGGTCGGTAGCGTCACCCGCATCACGGCAAGCGACCCCGGTCAGGAGGTGCGGTGCCGGTCGACCGCGAAGGGTGCAGCTCCTGAAAATTCGCCTCCACCCCTGGTCAGCGAGCGGCTCTGATCGTAAGGTGGGTCGGTCCGCCCCATCGAGGAGAACCGTGAGTCGACGCGCCGTCCGTCCCAGGAAGCGCTCATGACCGACCCCTCGAACACCCGCGAGACCGCGGAGCCGGCCGAGCCGACGTCGCCCGCCGAGCAGACGCCCGGTGCCGCCGTGCCGCTGACCCGCCGTGAGGCCCGCGCCCTCGAGCGCGCGGCTGCCGCCGCTGCCGCTGCCGCTGCCGCTGCCGACGCTGGTTCCGCTGCTCCCGCCTCCACGCCGTCGTCCGCTGCGACCGTCTCCGCACCGTCGTCCGCTGCGCCTCCTACTGCTCCGGTCGCTGCCGCCGCTCCTGCTGCTCCCGCCTCCGCACCGTCCTCCGTCGCTCCTGCGACCAGCCCGACGATGAACCCGGTTTCGAACGATGCACCCACGAGCAACCGGGTGCATGGTTCGGAAGTGGGTGCGACGGCCACCGAGGCGGCACCCGCGACCCGTGTCGCGCGCCGCCCGCGCCCCTCCGTGCCGGCCGTGCTCCGTCGGACCCGAGAGGCCGGCCGCCCGAACCCGAGCCCTCGGGCGACCCCCGGCCGTTCGCGGCTTCGGGCCGTCTCGTCGCGCGTCCGTGCGGCGACCTTGCCCGTGCTCGGCGTCTGCGCCGTCATGCTCTTCTTCACGTCGAACCTCACCCCCGCCTCGGCGAGCGACCTGGGTGGGTCGAACATCCCGACCGCCGGTGCCGCGCCGATGCCGACCCAGACCCTCGCGGCGTCGCTCGTGGTGCTGACCGTGTCCGACCGCGACGCCTTCGGGGTGACCGACGCGCCGCCGCCGCCTCCGCCGCCCGAGCCCGAGCCCGTCGTGACCTCGAAGAACGTCGCGGGGTCGACGAATTCGTACCGCGCCTCCTCGGGGGCCGGCACCATCGTCAACTCGGGCATCGGTGACATCCGCTGGCCGTTCCCGGGTTCGGTCGTCCTCAGCTCGGGCTTCGGTCCCCGTGCGGCTCCGTGCGCGGCGTGCTCGAGCATGCACATGGGCCTCGACATGACGCCCGGCGGCGGCACCCCCATCGGTGCCGCGGCCGCGGGCGTGGTGCGCACGTCTGGCATGCACGGCCAGTTCGGTCAGTACGCCGTGATCGACCACGTGATCGACGGTCAGCGCGTCAGCACCCTGTACGCGCACATGCAGATCGGTTCGAGCCCGCTGGTCGCCGGGCAGACCGTCCAGGTGGGCGAGCTGGTCGGCAAGGTCGGCCGCAGCGGTGTCGCGACCGGCGAGCACTTGCACTTCGAGGTGCTGCTCGGCGGCACGACGCAGGTCGACCCGAAGGCCTGGCTCGAGGCCAACGCCGGCCGCACGCTCTAGCCAACGGCGGCGCCTGACCGACCGGAACGCACGGCGCCTCCGCACGTCCAGTTCGTCGACACCGGTCCATCGGAACGGCCCGTCCTTTACGAACTCGCCCGCCCTCGCGTGCGTCGGCGCCCACCCCCTCGCCTCGGGCCCGGTGTCTCAGGACCCGTGCCTCAGACCGCGCGCTTCACGCAGCGAGCCTCAGGCCGCGCGACGCGCCTCGCGCCAGGCCTGCACCTCGGCGGTGAGCTCGGCCTTGCGGTCGGCGTCGGCGAACGATGCCTCGACCGAGTTCGTCGCCAGCAGGGCGAGCATGTCGTCGTCCAGCCCGAGCACGTCGCGCAGCGCCTCGTAGTTGTCGCCCACGTAGCCGCCGAAGTAGGCGGGGTCGTCGCTGTTGACCGTGACGAGCAGCCCGGCCTCGAGCATGCGGGGCAGCGGGTGCTCGGCCAGGTCGGACACCACCGCGAGCCGCAGGTTGGACAGCGGGCAGACGGTGAGCGGCACCCGGTCGGCGACGAGGCGGGCGACGAGGGCGTCGTCCTCGAGGCTGCGCACCCCGTGGTCGACGCGTTCGACGTGCAGCAGGTCGAGGGCGTCCGTGACGTACGACGGCGGCCCTTCTTCACCGGCGTGGGCGACGACGTGCAGCCCGAGCGCACGGGCGCGGTCGAAGACGCGGGCGAACGCGGCGGGCGGGAACCCCACCTCGGAGGAGTCGAGCCCCACCCCGATCAGGTCGGAGGCGCGGTGCGCGACGGACTCGAGGGTCGCGGCCGCGTCGCCCACCGGCAGGTGCCGCAGGAAGCAGAGGATGAGCCCGCCCGTGATGCCGAACCGCTCGCGCGCCTCGCCGAGCGCCTGGGTCAGCCCGTCGATGACCTCGTCGACGTCGACGTCGCGAGAGGTGTGCGCCTGGGGGTCGAAGAACATCTCGACGTGACGCAGCCCTTGGGCGTGGGCGCGTTCGAGGTAGGCCCAGGCGAGGTCGTGGAAGTCCTGTGCGGTCTGCAGCACGGCCGTGCACGCGTAGTAGAGGTCGAGGAACTCCTGCAGCGAGCCGAAGGAGTACGCCGCGCGCAGCTCGTCGACCGAGGCGAAGGGCAGGTCGACGTCGTTGCGGTCGGCGAGGGCGAAGACGAGCTCGGGTTCGAGCGTGCCCTCGACGTGCAGGTGCAGCTCGGCCGTGGGCGGCGTCGCGAGCACGGTGCCCGAGAGGGGCGAACCCGAGAAATCCGTACCCGAGGAGCTGGTGCCCGACAGGGGCGACCGAAGGTGGTCGCTGCTCGTCGGGGTCGTACCCCGGAGGGGCGTGCCGGGCGCGGGGGCCGCGGTCGTCGGGGAGGTGTCGATCGCCGTCATCGGGCCACCGTAGCGGCAGCGTGCCTCCCGACGAAGCCCCGTGCACGATCGTTCACCGTCCCGTCACCCGGCGACCGTCTGGGGACGAGACGAGGAGGCGCGGGGCGGCTCGACGAGGACGCCACCCGCGCCTCCTGCCCGGACGTCGAGGAGGCGCGGTGCGCGACGACCGAACACCGCGCCTCCTGCAGGTGGCTAGGCCGTCAGCACGACGGCGAGCGTCTCGGGCTGGTCGTGCCCGGTCCACGTGCCGGTGAGGACCTCGACCCCGTGGTCGCCGCTGTGGCCGCCGGTCGAGGCGAGGGCCCCGGCGTCGTGTCGACCGAGGACGCGGGCGACGACGATGCGGACCGCCGCGCCGGTGACGACCGTGCGGCCCTCGACCTGGTCGACGGTGAGGCGGTCGACGTCGGGCACGGGGGTGCCCGGGGTGCCGCTGCCGACGACGGTCGAGTTCGGCTCGCGGACCTGTCGTTCGCCGTCGACCTCGAACCAGGCCTCGGCCTGCGTGCCGCCGGTCAGCACGGCCGTCGCGAGGGCCGCGGCCCAGACCGGGTCGGCCGTGCCGTCGTAGACCCACCGCGTGCCGAGCACCGAGTGCTCGGTCGTCCCGACGAGGTGCGCGTCCGCGCCGGCCAGGGGAGCGTCGCGGTACGTGAGGGGCACCTGCAGCTGCACGCCGTCGGCGGTGGCGACGATGGTCGTCTCGACGCCGACCTCGCCCGCCGGGTCGTCGAAGCGGAAGGCGGCGACGCTGCGCAGGCCCTCGTCGTCGGCGCCCTCGGACCGGGGCGGGCCCTCGAACCACGGCTGGGTGGGCACCCAGGCGTCGAGCAGGTCGATCTTGGAGGGGCTCATGCCGGCCCGGTGCAGGTGTGCCATGCCGTCGATCGTAGGGCCGACCACCGTCACCGTCGATCCCCGCCACCCGCGCGACCCGACCGCGCCGGCGGCACGCCCCGACCCCGTCGGCGGCACGACCCAGACCGCGACCCGACCCCGCCAGTAACGCGACACCTGTCGTGCGTTCTCCAGCGGCCGGGCGTAGCCTGCGCCCCATGAAGGCACTCCAGTACACCCAGGTCGGTCAGCACCCCGAAGTCGTCGAGATCGAGAAGCCGTCACCCGGCCCCGGGCAGGTGCTGCTGAAGGTCACGGCGGCCGGTGTCTGCCACTCCGACGAGTACGTCATGAGCCTCGGTGAAGAGGACTACACCGCGCAGGGCTACCCGCTGCCGCTCACGCTCGGGCACGAGGGCGCCGGCATCGTGGCCGAGCTCGGCGAGGGCGTCGAGCACCTGCAGGTCGGTGACGCGGTCGCCGTCTACGGCCCGTGGGGCTGTGGGCGCTGCCACCAGTGCGCCCAGGGCAAGGAGAACTACTGCGTCAACGCCGCCGCCGAGGGCATCAAGCCTCCCGGGCTCGGCGCTCCCGGGTCGATGGCCGAGTACATGATCGTCGACGACCCCCGCCACCTGGTGCCGCTCGGCGACCTCGACCCGGTCGAGAACGTGTCGCTCACCGACGCCGGCCTCACGCCGTACCACGCGATCAAGACCTCGCTGCCGAAGCTCGGCGCCGGCACCTACGCCGTCGTCATCGGCACCGGAGGCCTCGGGCACGTCGGCATCCAGATCCTGCGGGCGCTCTCGGGTGCGCAGATCATCGCACTCGACGTGAGCGACGAGAAGCTCGAGCTGGCGAAGCACGTCGGTGCGCACCACACGGTGATCAGCGACGAGCACGCCGCGGACGCCATCCGCGAGATCACCGGGGGCCTCGGCGTCCAGGCCGTCTTCGACTTCGTCGGGGCGGGGCCGACGATGGCCACGGCCGTCGCGGTCGCCGCGGCGGACGCCGACGTGACCATCGTCGGCATCGGTGGCGGCACCGTCGAGCTCGGCTTCGGCGCGATCGCCTACGACGTCGCCGTGCGCATCCCCTACTGGGGCAGCCGCAGCGAACTGATCGAGGTCCTCGACCTCGCCCGGGCCGGCCAGGTCGAGGTCGCCACGCAGCGCTACTCGCTCGACGACGGCCCGAAGGCCTACGAGGCCCTCGCCGCCGGCACCGTCCGCGGCCGGGCCGTCATCGTCCCCTGACGGGACCACCCCGAGGAGGCGCGGTGCCGGATTCCGCGCACCGCGCCTCCTGCAGGTCGCAGCCGCCGACCGGCCGCACCTGACCCCGTCGTCGCGACGGGGAACGGGGTCCTGGCCACGGCGAGCACCGCGGCGGGAGTGAGCGTCGGCACGTCGATGACCGTGGCGATCAGGGGCGCCGTCTCGGGCGTCGACCATGAGATGCGGGTGGCTCCGAGTGCGAGCAGGGGGATCGAAGCCGATGCGAGGGCCCGGCCGAGATCCGTGCCGTGGTCATGAGATCCGCGGTCGTCGGCGCGGGCCGGCATGTGTCGTCGTCATGCTGCTCATGAAGGCGACATCGGAGGTGTGCGGTAAACGGTCGTTCATCGGGACACCTTCTCGGGCCCATTTCAATCCGCTCGAGTCAAGTAGCGTCTGGCCTGCGGATTCGCGTATGCCTGTCCCGCAAAAATGCCCGGTGACGGGGGTCTGAACGCTACAGTCGTCGGATGCTCATCGGCTACGCCCGCGTATCAAGGTCCGGACAGGATCTCGCAGCACAACGCGACGGTCTGGCAGCGCTCGGTGTTGACGATCAACACGTCCATGTTGACCACGGGCTCTCGGGCACGACTCGAGCCCGGCCCGGCCTCCGCGAAGCACTGGCCGCGTGCCGTGCCGGCGACGTCCTGGTCGTCACCAAGCTCGACCGTCTCGCCCGATCGTTGCGAGACGCGACGGACATCGCGGATGAGCTGACGAAGAGGGGCGTCGCGCTGAATCTAGGGGGAGCGGTCTATGATCCCACCGACCCGGTAGGCCGGCTCCTGTTCAATGTCCTCGGCATGGTCGCAGAGTTCGAAGCCGACCTCATCCGTGCGCGCACGCGGGAGGGCATGGCGATCGCCAAGGCCGCCGGCAAACTCCGCGGCCGCAAGCCCAAGCTCACCCCCTCTCAGGAGAAGCACCTCGTGCAGCTGCACCGCACCGGCGCCCACACGACTAGCGAGATTGCTGAGCTCTTCGGCGTCGCTCGCTCAACGGTCTACCGGGCCGTCCAACGCGGGGAACAAGCGTGACAGGTAACCGGTGCCGAGGCGGTCAGGGAGTCATTGACGAAACAACCTGTAGCTGAGGTCGTGAGGTAGTTTCAGGCTAGATGGAAAGGACGCTCAAGGCCGCATGGCGCAGGCGTTGCGGGCACGGCCGGGGCGACTGGATACACGCACAGCCCAGCAGTCATGGCACCGGGCCGAAGCTACAAACGAGGGAGGGGGCGTACGCATGACTAAGGCGAATCCTGCCCTCTCAAGGCCGTTGAGGCGGGTCGGGTACCCCTCGCGCGCTTTGGCCTTTATCTTTGCGCTGATCATCGTCGCTTCGTGCATCCTGGGCATCCTGGGGGCCGACGGTGAATTGAAAGTGACCCCGCGCGACCTTCTGCCTCCCCTCGGTGTGGCCCTGATCCCTGTGATCGTGGCCCTGCGATCGATGCGTGTCGGGATCGTCGCCCGCGAGGACGGCTTGCTCGTGACCGACTGGTTCTCGACCCGGATTATTCCCTACGCCGTCCTCCGTGAAATTCGAATTGTTCCGTATACGGGCCTCTTGAACTGGTACAACACTGCCTTCATGAGCACAGCCGTCAAGATGATCCAACTTCACAGCCCGTCGTTCGCACTGGGGACGCGAAACCTAGAGGTGTCGCTCGACACCGAGGCCCAGCTGCTGCGCGTCGTCGTCCATCTCCGTCACTTGCTCAGGTCGCAAGACGAGGATGGACGTGTTCTGGCCACGCCGGACGCCAGCGCCGTCGAGCGGGAAGTTCAGGAGCTCGCGGCAGCTCAAGTTCGACGGTCGAGGAGGCACTAGTGAAGCCGGAGTCCGTTATCGACCTGACACGGAACGTCACCGAGACGGCCATGTGCGCGCCGATCGATGGCCCGCACGGCATGTTCAGCTTGCCCACTGACGATTGATGCGGCGGGCTGGCCCGAGGGTGATGCTCAAGCTTGGATCGAGAACTCAGGGGCGATTTGGCGCCCGATGGGGATCGACAACCGGCCGCGCCGATCTAAACGAACCAGCTCGTGGCGTAGAGAACGACTCCGACGGCCAGAGCAAGAGCCCCGACGAACAGCACACGACGTTGCTTGCGTCGTGGCAGTTCCTTTCCTTGGCTGTACTTCACGCCGACGTAAGCGAGCATGCCCAGTGCGACGAATAGGCAGGGGAAGTACGCGAGTCGGAGCCACTCGGAAGTAGTCATCCTGCATCTTCCCGCGAGGTGGTCATTGCACGGTGGTTCCGCGGCAACGTCGCAATAGCCGATCCTTTTTGAGTCCTGAGCAATGGCTACCCTGAGGGAATGACGCATCGGGGCAAGAGGAAGTGGTTCGAGCGAGTTATGGTCGGCTTCGGCATGATCTTGGCCGCATTCTTCTTCGTGATTGCGGACGGCGACAAGCTCTTCATCTTCGTGGGAGTTCTCTCTGCTCTGTCTGCCTTGCTGGGGCTTCTAAGGCTTGTTTTCCGTCGCAAACCCTCGTGATTGGTTGCAGCACGGGACCCGTCCCGATAGGGGATCGACCATAGGGCGTGATGCTCGTGCCGTCATGACGGAGACTAGTGGGATGAAGCTCTTGCCCCAGGACGAACGTAGATGGTTTGTTGCCGCTGTCGTCTTTGTCCTGATCGGGTGCGCTCTCCTGCTTCAGCCATTCGAGACGATCCCTGTTCTAGGCGATGCATCGTTTGCCGGCCGCATCATCGGTGCGATTGGGCTTGGAATCATCCTCCGCACCCTCGTGCTTGTCTTCCGCGCGCGGAGGGACTTGCGCCGTCAACAAGGCCCGAAGCCCTAGACCCCAAGGCTCTACTGAGGACTGCCCGATAGACGATCGACCATCGGGCGGTCCCCGTAGTGGCGTCAGTCGACCGGCACAAGTCCTCGGTCGTCCTCGTGGTTGAAGCCTGTCTCGTACAGGTCGACGTCCACTTCGACGATGTCGATGCGAACTGGTCGAGGAACCGGCGGAAGCCGGGATCGAGGCGGAGGCTCCTGATTGCGCGTCGTGCCTCATTCTCGGAGGTGAAGTAGCCGATCTGTTTGAGGTTGACCAATGGCCACTCGGTGTTCTGCCCTCGGGGGCGGAGGTGTGTCACGGAGTAGACCTTCATTCCTCTCGGCCCTCAGCGTCATAAGAGAAGAAGCCTCCACGCCATGCGACGTCGTCGAGGCCCTACCGGTACACCGTGAGCTTCTCCTGGGAGTCCACCGGCCCGAGGCGGCCGTCGAAGCCGAGCTGGAGCCGGGCCCTCTCGCGGGCCTCGTTCGCTCGTTCTTCTGTCGAGTAGACACCGAACACGCGAGGGAATTCGACCTCTTCATAGCTAGAGACGGTCGCCGTTTAGAGATGTTGCACTGTCCAGACAGACCGGCGTTCCGTGTCCGGTGCGCTGTGGTTGGTCATTCGACCAGGCTAGGACATCGCCGGAGATGCCCGATAGCCGCTCGGTTGACGGTCGGCGGGCAGGTCTTTAGTTCTCGTTTACGACGAGGATGACGAATCCGACGCCGAAGACTAGCCAAGAAGTGACGATCCACGGGAAGACAATGGCTTTGCGTCCCTCGAAGGGTCTTCCGCCCGTCTTGCGGTGCTGAACCTGTTCGTAGATGACAGCCGACCCGAATCCGGCGAAGCCAATTGCAACTAGGACGAAAACCACAGGCGTCATAGCAGAACGCTAATGCCCGATAGGGGATCGGCTATCGCAAGGCTGTTTCACTGGCCCCGACCGCAGGCCGGGAATGTGCGTCGTGGTGCCGCGATGTCCAGCATTAACCTACGTACATGGGGCTAGATGAACTTCGCAGACTTTCGGTGCTCGATGCCGCGTTCACCATTCATATTCGCTATCTGTCTGTGACGATCGAGGAAGTCTTCCCGTCTTTAACTGCCGATCAGGTCGCTCAGGTGTGGAACCGCGTGCACGAGTTCGCGAAGGTGACCTCTAGGTGGGGTGCGGAGACGATGGACCTCTTCTACGAGCGAATTAGTGAAGAGCGTTCTCGTAAGCAGGCGTTTGACGAGTTGGCGAGGCGTCATGACCGCGAATACGAGGAGGCGTGGGTCGACTTCTCGAAAGACAGTCGTTTCGCAGGGGAGTCTCTTGCGCAGAGACTGAATCGATAGATCGAAACCGGTGCCCGTCGACCTGCGTCACGAAGCGTCGTCCGTGCGAGTCTCTTCTCGTTCCGATAGGGGATCGACATCTAGGACGAACCGTGGGGTCCTCAACCGCCGTGACGCAGGCTAAGTCCGTCGAAGCCCTCGGAGCCAAGACGCCACGGCAGCGAGGTCGCCCCAGGCCCAGAGCAAAAGGACTAGGAATGCGATCGACAGCACTGCGAACACCGGTGGAAGGACGTAACCCACCCATTCGGACTGGCCATCGTTGACTGTTTCGTTGGGGCCGAGGTAGGCGGTGGGCTGGGCGTAGGCATAGGCGTGTCCGTCCGGCCCGGTGGAACCTGTCAAGACGACGTCGTCAAGCGTTACGTGCGCGTCAGCGGAAATCCACCGGCCGATGATGACGTCACCGCCACGGCGGCCGGCCAATTCCCGTCTCTCCTCCGTGAACGTGCCCCATATCTTGGGCTCACCTCGATCATGCGCGGCGAATGCGGAGATGACGATGAAGAACGCCGCCAAGGCAATGCAAGAGACATACGCGGCCAGTTGACCCCAGCGCTGTAGTCGGAAGAAGAAGGGTCCACGTGGTCGGGCGGGGCGCAGTGGAGGCACCAGGTCAGCGTGCCATACCGCGATGCACGTACCGGCTTCGAGCATCCGTCAACCCCAGGAGGGACCGTCTGCTTGACGTTGCGTTGCTCCACGGAGCCAGCCCACAAAGCAGTGCCCGATAGGGGATCGCTTATCGGGGCTCGACAAGGCCTGCTTCTAGACAGCGCAGCGACGAACGCAGCATCTTCTGGAGCTGGCCTAGTTCCCGCAAGCTCCACCTGCTCAGCGCGTTCACACGGCTGTCGTCGGTGAGGTAAGGGAACTGTCGTTGGACCAGTTTGTCGTAGACGGCTTGCGCGGCTCCGGATCGCGGCGGGGGGAGGCGCAGTGAGTGACGGACATCGTCGGCCAAGTTGATACAGGTGAGGGCCGCCTCCTCATCAAGCTTGTTCACCTTGCGGTCGAGGTAGTCCTTGACCCCACGCGCGTCGACGATGCTCAGGGCCTCCGGCGGGCCGCTCGGCCAGGACTGCTGCTCCGCATGGCGACGTGCCGCGTCTTCCGTGGGGAAGGTCTGGACAAGCGTGGCTCGGGTTGCGACGGCATCTCGCGTTTCGTCGTCGACATCCTGACCCCACCAGATGAAGCGGGGGCGAGGGTCAAGATCGACCCGGACAGGCCGCCCGTCATCAATGCGCATCTACTTGGTCTACAGGTCTTGCGGCAACGCTGTCTAATGCCGCAGGGAGGTGTTTGCGCATCTTCGTAGATGGAGACGATGCGCCTCGGCTTCCGCAGACTGTCGTTGTCTTGATAGGGGATCCTTCACCGAGCCCGGTTTCAGACTGATCAGTCAGATCCGATGAACCCAAACGGCCAAGGGGAGCGGTCAGTTCTCGCGACAATCGAGCGCTGCATCTATCCGCGAAGCAGCACCAATTTGCTGCTTTTGGGTGCTTTAGCCAAATCGGCTAAAGCACCGAAAAGCTCCAAAGGTCGATGACAGCAGAGCCCTCCTGCTGCGTCCCGCTAGCCGATCGGTCACCGGGGCGCCGTAGTCGGTACTTGCACCGTGGGCGGCAGAGCAACCTCGTTGAGCTAGTTCGATGCAGCCCAAAGGACGCCGCAGCCCAAGGTCACGATGAGCACGACAGCACTCGCGCCAAGCCATGGCCTCGCGGGAGGTGCCCACGTCTGCTTGCCCCATCCATGGTGACGGACAGTCTTCACAATTCCGACCACGCCCAGAAGGAGACCGGCTACTGCGCCTGCAGCGAGGGCAAGAAGAATGGAATCGGTCCTCGACATGCGTTGAGCCTATGCGCCCGTTAGCTTCACGCAGACGATGGTCTGCGAGGCGGCAACGGCGCCGGCTGTTCCTTGCCCCTTTGCGGGCGAGGGGCGATGGCAACCCACTTCTGTGGCCTGCCCATTAGGGGATCCCCTCGTGGGAAGCCCCGGTATCGGACCGGGGCATCCCACCAGCATCGGATGCACGGCGGCGTGAGGTGAGTGGTCAAAGACCGAGTGCTGACAAGAACGCGAGCTTTTTCTCGTTGTACGTGTCGGTCCATTTGCCCGGCATCGCCATGTAGCCGTGGCCCAGAATCGCCGAGCTCGCCGGCGGAACGTCGACGGCGTTCGTCACTCCGAGCTGGTCGAGGCGTTCGTGCAGGTTCTCGGCCTGATCCGGGAACGTGCCGGTGTTCCCGTCCGCGATGAACGTGGCGGGGAAGTCTGCGGTCACGTGGTTGGTGACGGATGCTTCCTGAATCAGGGCCGCGGAGGTGCCCACGTAGCTGCGTGCAGACAGTCCGAAGATGAGGTCCTTCACCGGTTGCGGCGTCTGCGTCTCGCCTGTCTTCTCCAGCTCGAGCGCAGGACTGTCGAGCATGACTGCTCGCAGAGCGTCACCTATGACCGGTTCCACTCCGATACTCGCAGCGTAGGTCGGGTTGGTCTGGATGTTCGCGAACTGGCCGGCGAGCTGGCCGCCGGCGCTTCCTCCTCCGATGACGACGTCGGACATGTTCAGGCCGTACTGCTCGGCATTTTGCTGAAGGAAGGAGACTGCCTGCGAAACTTGTTTCACCTGTGTGGGGTACTTGACGGTCGGGGCAAGGCCGTAATCGAGGCTGACGAAGTTGAACCCACCGTCGAGGACGGGGTCTGTGGTGACGGCAAAACCGCCACCGGGTGCGTTCGGGTCGCCGTCGGACTTCGTCCCACCGATCCAGCCGCCACCGTGGATGTAGATGTAAGTGGGCCGCTTGACCGATGCGTCGTCATCGGCGATGTAGATGTCGAGATAGCTGCTGGGGTACTCATCGCCGTATCGGACGTCGCTCGTGAGCCCATCTCCGTTCGCGGTCACGCTGACAGCTCCCTCGGGTCCTCGGGGTTGGAACGATGGTGTCTGACCGGCGGCGGCTTGGATCGGGATGGCCACCGCCGCGGGTGCCGCGGCAACCAGGAGCACGACAGTGGAGGTCACCGCGGCGATGACGACGAGAAGGCTGTTTACGACGCTCCGCAGGGTGCTGAGAAGGGATCGAGTAGACGCAGTGACACGCTCCTGCCTGAGGGCGCGGCGACGCGTCCTGCTCAGCTTCCAGAAACCGGCGAAGCACGAGAAGGCAACCACCAGTGCAAACCCCAGGGCCACTGCCCACGCGGGGTACCAGGCGGTCACGAGCCACGCGATCTGCGCGGTGGCGCTGATGATCGCCGAGAGGATCGTCACCCAGGCCGCCTTGCTGCCCCCCGGGCGGCGCCAGGCCACACCTGCGGCCAGCAAGCCCACGAGGAGCAAGGCTCCCGCGGGGGGGTAACGGACGAAGAACGGTTCGGCCCAGGCAACGAAGAGCACGTAAAGGCCACTGGTGAGCAGCGCCCAGCGAGTCCAGCGGGGGCGTTCGATTCGGGCGAGGGTCGGGTCGACCATGAGTCCTCCAAAGTTGCGGTTGACTGCAACTATACGCTTTAGTGCAGAAGTACAGAAGAGGTAAGGTCGGCGTATGGCTGCAACTTCGCTGAGGGAGCGCTCGAAGGAGCGCCGGTACCGTGCTGTTCTCCTTGCCGGCATGCGGCTGTTCGCCGAACAGGGCTACGACGCGACGACAGTGGCGCAGATCGCTGAGGAGGCGGAGGTGTCGACCCGGTCTGTGTCGGCGTACTTCCCGACGAAACTCCACATCGCCACGGCGTCCTCGTCCGCGGCGGCCAATCGCTTGATCCTCGCGTTGCGCTCACGTGACGAGGGCGAGTCGATCGTCGATCGTGTCGTTCAGTGGCTCCGCGAAGAACCGACTTTTGTTCCGGAGCAGGAGTGGCGGCTCAGAGCCGCCATGCTTGAGCGGAATCCGGTGCTGCAGGGGTCCGGACCAGAGGATTCCCCTCCCCTCCTCGCCATCGCGGCCGACGCGATTGCGGAAGACCTCGACGTCCCGCCGGATCACCCGGGGGTGCAGATCACCTTGGGCATCGTTGCGGGGATCGTCGTGCGGGTGGAGCTGCTCGTCGGATCACACCGCGAGGACGATGAGACCCTGAAACTGATTCACGATGCCCTCTCAGGTGCTATCGATGCGGTCAGGAGAAGCAGCCGGTCTTCGGACTGATCGCGAGGTCGCGACGCCCTCGAGGCATCGTGCGCTCATGCGCGCAGGAACGCTAGGAACGCATCGAGGTGCGCGGCGACGTCGACCGTGGGGTCATAGAGCCACTGCATCTGGAGCCCGCGCGCCATGGCGGTGAGTTGACGCGCGGTGAGGTCGAGGTCCAGGTCCGCGCGCAGACGACCCTTTTCCTGCTCACGCTCAAGCTCCCGACGAACGTCGGCATTGAACAGATCGATCCGGTGGTGGGTGAAGTCGTGCCCCGGGTGGTCCTTCCGAATTGCCTCCGCCTGCATGGTGGCGTCGAGCTGGATCAATCCCGGAAAAGCCTCGTTCTGTCGCACGAGCTCCGGGAGTGCAGCCAGCAAGCCCCGCTCGGAGAGCGACCGCTCCAGTAGGGGCCGGTCCCGCTCCGCCTGACGGTCGAAGACGGCCTGCAGCAGGTCCTCCTTAGAGGGGAAGTGGTAGCTGAGGGCGGCGTGACTGACCCCGAGCTCCTCTGCGATCTTCCGCAACGACAGGCGCTGGAAGCCGTGCGTCGCGAATATCTCGAACGCACGGTCGATGAACAGGTCTCGCCGCTGCAGTCCGTTCGCGTATCGTCCGCGCCGCTTCGACACGGCCGGCTGTTCCGTTGCCTCCGGCGCCATCTGCTCTCCTTCGATCCGCGAGACCCGCGCCCTGCACCTCATCCTCGCACGAACATTTGCCAAACCGAATAATTGCCGCCCCGAATGCTTGCCATCCTGGACAATTTTGATCTACTGTCAGCCGCAGCCGGGTTCGCCGGTACCCACGACGAGGCCTGGCCTCGATGTCTTCGAAGGAGAAGGTCATGACAGAAGCGATTCCGGCGCCCCCTCGCGCGGTGAACGCCTGGTGGGTGGGGACAGTGGCCGGCATGGCGTCCTTCGTCGATGGCGCGGCCCTGAACGGTGTCGGTTTCGCGTTGGTGATTCTCCAGCAGACGATCGGTCTCACCCCCGGGCAGATCGGGGTGCTCACCAGCGCACTCACCTTCGGGGTGGCGGTCGGCGCTCTGATCGGCGGTCGCCTTGGCGACCGCTTCGGGCGGCGTCGGGTGTTCGTGGTCACGATGATCTTCATCGCCCTCGGCGCATCGGTCCCGATCGTGGCCACCGCGTTCCCGCTGCTGCTGCTGGGTCTGGGTGTCCTCGGTGTAGCGATCGGGGCAGATATCCCCGTCTCCCTCGCGACCATCGCCGAAGCGGCGACAGATCAGAACCGCGGCAAGATCCTCGTGATGTCCAACCTCCTCGCCGGAGTCGGCATCGGCGCCGTCGTCCTCGTCGCCACCCTCACCGGCGGGACCGGGATCTTCGCCGCGCAGGCCATCTTCGGCCTCATCGCCGTCGTCGCGGTCATCGTCCTCGCGCTGCGACTTACGATCCCCGAATCCACCAGCTGGCGAGCTGCTCGCCTGGAACAGACACAGGGCGTGCACACCGTGCGCGCTGACCGCTCGAAGCTGCGGGACCTCATCACGCCCCCGCTGCGCTTCCCGTTCCTCATCCTCGTCGGGTTCTTCACGCTGGTGAGCATCCCGATCACGCTCTTTGGCTCCTACGCGGCCTACATCGGAGCGAACTTCACCGGCACTCCCGTGTCCGAATTCTCCGTGTTCGTGCTGTTCCTCGTGCCGCTCGCGATCATCGTGCAGGTCATCTTCATGCGAGTGGTCGACACCCGTTTCCGCCTCACCTTCTTCATCCTCGGCGGAATCCTCTACGTCGCGGCATACCTCATTCCCGTCATCCTCGGGATGAACCTGGCCACGCTCGTCACCACGGTGCTCGTTTCCGGCATGGGCACCGTTTTTTGCGGAGAGCCCATCTTCCGCGTGTGGGTGAACGAGGCGTTCCCGACCATGCTCCGCTCCACCGGCCAAGGCGTCATCTTCGCCATCGCCCGCCTGGTGCCAGCACTGCTCCTGGTCCCCGTGCCGTTCCTTCTCTCGAGCTCAATCAACGGCTTCCTGATCGCCCTCTCCGTCCTCGCCGCCGCCGGGATCGCCGTCGGCTGGTTCGGGGTGCGCAGCGGACGCCTCATCAACGAGTTCCACCACGAGACCGAGAGCATCGACATCACCGCCGCCACTTCGTCCTCAGCATCATGACCACCCCCACCCAGAAGGCCTCCACGCCACCCATGAGCACTTCCGCCCCCACCATCCACGGACACGTCGAACCCGGATTCCAACGCGTCGCCGACGCGTTCACTCAGAACTTCACCGAACGCGGCGACACCGGGGCTGCCTGCACCGTCTATCTCCACGGCGTCCCCGTCGTCGACCTCCACGGCGGCACCTTCCGCCACGGACCGTGGACGACCAACACCCGCAGCATCCTCTTCTCCGTCAGCAAAGGCGTCACCACCATCTGCCTGCTCATGGCCGTCGAAGCGGGCCATCTCACCCTCGATGAACCGGTCGCCACCTACTGGCCGGAATTCGCCGACCACGGCAAGAGCGCACTGACCGTCCGGCAGCTCCTCGCGCACCGCGCCGGACTCATCGCCCCCGACGAGCCCCTCACAGTGGAGGACCTGCGCGCGTGGCATCCGGTCACCGAAGCCCTCGCCCGGCAGAACCCGCTCTGGGAGCCTGGGACCGCGCACTCGTACCACGCCCTCACCTTCGGCTGGCTCGCCGGTGAAGTCCTCCGTCGTACCACCGGACTACGCCCCGCGGACTGGCTCCACCGGCACATCGCCGGCCCGCTCGGCCTCGGACTCACCTTCGGGACCGACCCCGACACCGACCCGGACTTCGCGCTACAGGAGCAGCCACTCCCTGACACCGCCGCACCACCGTGGAAGAGCCCGAACATCGACATGCTGGCGCGCGTGATGGGGATGAATGGAGCCATCGACGGCCTCAACCTGTTCGGCTCCGCGAACACCCCCGACCTTCTCGGCTTCGAGATTCCCGCTGCGAACATCGTCGGCACCGCCCACGACATCGCCCGCCTCTACGCCGCGACCATCGGCGAGGTCGACGGGATCCGCTTGCTTCAGCCCGCCACCACCCGCGACGCCCGCCTCCCTCAATCGGTCGGCGCGCCGTTCTTCGGCCCCGACTCGGGGCTTCGCTGGGGCACGGGATTCATGCTCGACTCCACCCCCCGAGGCATGGCTGGTCCCGGCAGCTTCGGCCACGACGGAGCCGGTGGTCAGCTCGGCTTCGCGCATGCCGAATCCGGTGTTTCCCTCGGATACGCGACAATCCGCCCCGGCGGCTACCCCGACGACCGCGCCGAGGCTCTCTGCCGCGCGCTGCGCGACAGCCTCTGAATCCCCACTCTTCGAAGGAGAAGAACTCATGCCGCTCGACCCGTTCCTCGTTCCCCTGCTCGAGACCATGCCGACCGTCCCCGCCGAGATCGACGACATCGCCGCATTCCGCTTGCAGGAGAACGCAGGCGCTGCCGCACTCGCCGAGCAGCTGCTCGAACCCGCCCCACCCGTCCGAAGCAAGCGCACCGTGACCCTCCCCGTCCAGGACGGGGAGATCACTCTTAACGTCTTCCACCCGGACAGCGACGGCCCCCACCCCGTCCACCTCTACTTCCACGGCGGCGGCTGGATCGGCGGCACCATCCACTCGATGGTCATCGACATCCTCTGCCAGGAACGCGCCGCCGGAGCGGACTGCATCGTCGTCGCCGTCGAGTACCGCAAAGCCCCCGAACACCCCTTCCCCACCGCTCTCAATGACAGCTACGCCGCGCTGCTCTGGGTCGCCGAGAACATCGAGAACCTCGGTGCCCGCGCCGACCTGATCACCGTCGGCGGAGGATCAGCCGGCGCCAACCTCGCCGCCGCCCTCTGCCTGAAAGCCCGAGACGACGACGGTCCCGCGATCGCCTTCCAACTGCTGGAAGTCCCCTCGCTCGACTTCACTTTCAGCAGCCCCTCCATCCGCCGAAACGCCACCGGCTACGGACTCACCGAACAGACCCTGCACCTGTGCCGACGCCTGTACCTTCCGTCCGAGGCCGACGCGACCAACCCCTACGCATCACCGCTGCTCGCCGAGAACCTCAGCGACCTGCCCCCGGCGCACGTCATGTCTGCGGAATACGACCCCATCGTCGACGACGGCGCACGCTACGCCGAACGCCTCACCCGCGACCAAGTTCCCGCAACGTTCTCCCTACAACTCGGGCACATCCACGGGTCCAGCGCCTTTACAAGAGTCATGGCATCCGCCCGAGCCTGGCGAGAAGAGGGACTACAAGCCCTGCGAGCGGCCCACGCTCGAAAGTCACCAGTGAGCTGAACCGCGCCCGGTAGGCCATGGTCTACCAAGACGCGTTCAGGTGACGTGCTCCCTGTGCCACCAGGTCGACAAGTGGTCAAGGGTCGCCGCGGCTGCCTCGTTCAGACGCTCGCGGGTGTCTCCCCGATGAGCATCCGAGAGGACCGCATCGCCGATGCACGCGGTGGTTTGCTGCACCACCGAGACGAGCGCGGCCGCGTACGCCCGCTCGGACATCGCGTTCGGTCCCGTGCCGGCGAGTTCAGCTGCCACCGCCGTCGTGACGTCGTCGTAGAACTCCAGAGCGCGGCGCCGGAGCGGGGCACTGAGCCGGCACTGCGCGGGGAACTCGCCCTTGGACAATCCCTCGTCGTCCTCGACGTACCGATCGATGTCCTCGAGGACGAGGGAGCGCATCGCATCGGCTGGTGACTGCTGGGGGTCTCGCCGGGAGATCGCACCCCTGATCTTCTCGAGCACTTCGTCTGCGCGGTCGAAGACGAGGTCGGGCTTGGTCGGGAAGTAGTTGTAGACCGTCGGCTCCGAGACGCCCGCGGCGCCCGCGATGTCCGCGATGGACACCTCGTCGTACCCGTGCTGCGCGAAGAGCCGAGCCGCCACATCGCCCAGACGCTCGCGGGTCTCTCGCTTCTTACGTTCTCGGAGCCCTGATCTGGCACCCACGCTCGCTTGCTCCATCCCACGAGTCTGCCACGAAACATAAAGTGACCCAAAGTTTCTGCTACTGTCGGTCTCACCAAGATGTTTGGGTCACTATAAGTTCGGCGGGAGCCGGGAAACGAGGACGATCGATGAACACGCGCACGCAGGAACAGGTGTTGATCTCGGGAGCGAGCTTCGCGGGTCTCGCGACAGCACTGTGGATGCGTCGGCTCGGTCGCGAGGTCACGATCGTCGAGATCGGATCCGGACTGAAGCGCGGCGGCACCCCCGTCGACATTCGCGAGGACACCATCGCGATCGTCGAACGGATGGGCCTGCTCGAGGACATCCAAGCGAAGGCCCTTGCTCCTCGCGTGACCGAGTTCACGACGCCGGAGGGAGAGCTCATCGCGCGGATGGACCCAGAACCGCCCACGGACGACTCGGCCGGCGACGGCTACGAGATCCACCGAGACGATCTGCTCGACATCCTCGCCGCCGCGACGGAGGGGGAGGTCGAGATGCTGTGGGGCAACTCCATCGAGTCGTTGACCGAGCCCGACGAGGACAGTGTCCACGTGGTCTTCCGCGACGGCACAGAGCGGGACTTCTCGATGGTGATCGGGTGCGACGGCAACCACTCGGCGGTGCGGCGACTGCGCTTCGGTCAGGAAGCGCTCCACACCCACTTCCTGCAGACGTACTTCTCCGTCGCCATCCTCGACCACCTCGTCATCGACCGGCAGACGACCCAGATCACCAACGCGCCCGGCGTGACGATGCTGGTGAACTCCTACGACACCACGACCGACCTCGTGCTCGGCTTCCGATCCGAGCAGGAGATCCCTTACGACCACCACGACGTCGACCAGCAGAAGCGCATCCTCCGAGAGCACCTGCTGCAGGCTGGCGCACCGTTCTCAGACCATATCGACGAGGCGGTCAACGTCGACACCTTCTACTTCGACAAGCTCAGTCAGATCAAGATGCCGGCGTGGACGTCCGGACGCGTCGCGCTCGTCGGCGACGCCGGCTACTGCGCATCACCTGCCGCGGGCATGGGTGGATCGCTCGCCATCATCGGCGCCACTGCCCTCCACGACGCTCTCCGAGCTGCTGACGGCGACGTCGAGCAGGCGTTCGTCCATTACGAACGCGCACTCCGGCCGATCGTCGAGGAAATCCAGCACAACGCCGAACACTTCGGCGTCAGCAGCTACTTCCCCGCTACCGACGAACAGATCCGGTCCCGCAACAACATGCTGCTCGGGCACTGACCAACGATCACCCGCTAAGGAGCATTCCGCGTCCGCCAGCGACGCGGCGCCCGATAGCCGATGGGTGTCCGGACTCGTTTGTGAGTACGAGCCCTGGTGTCAGTTGAGCCAGGGGCGTCCGGTGATCATGAGGCGGCCGATGCTCGTTCCTGCCCGAGCCTTGTCGATGAGCGAATCGAAGTCCTGCGAACCTGACGCGGACCAGCCGTTGACACCGACAGTCAGCTTCCAGTCCTTGCCCTCGGCGTAGAGGAACTGTCCGTTCATGATCCCGATGAACAGGTCGTCGATCGCAGTCAGCAGGTTGTCGCTTCCGCTGTCGCACGCGTCGCAGCCGCAGAAGGGCTCCATCGAGATCAGGATTGAAGGGTCACCGACGCCGAGCGCGACCGTGTCCTCGATGCCCTCCGTTGACCCCATGACGACCAAGATCGACAGGGCATCCACTTTGACGGGCGTGACAAGAACGGCCCGCGCGTCAGTGGGTCCGTACGCCCATGACGGCGCTTCGACGTTCTGTGCCGTCCCGAGCTCCAGGGCCTCCAGAGCGTCGATCCACGACCTCGCCCTGGCGCCCACGACGGCGTAGCGCTCTGGTTCGCTGACTCGGGAGTACTCCTCGTCAGCGATGTCCTGGTGCTCATGAGGGTCGTCCCACCGCGTGCCGCCTGAGGGGTGCGTGGTGAATCGCCGAGTGACTTCGGCTATCACGTCGTGAGTTTCCACGCCCTGAACCTAGCGGCGCTTGCGTCCGATAGACGATCGATCATCGCGACCCGCACGGCCGTGGTGTCGGTCTAGAAGATGGCTTGGGGGTTCACGGGCACGCCGGTGAGGCCGTGGAGGCGGGGCGGGGCGATGCTGAGCAGGAAAGAGTGTCGGCCGAGCTCGGCGCAGGTCGCGGCGAGGTCGTCCGTGGCGACGCTGTCGATCAGGGGCATGCCCAGGCGGGCCAGCCCGACCATGTGCATCGGCATGGGCATATCCGGGTCGCTCGGCGGAAAGGAGTCGCTGATGTCGCCGGCGTAGAGCGAGACGCCACGGTCATGCATCCACGTGACCGCGTCGACGGTCATGCCCGGCGCTTGGGTCTCGGCATCCCAGCTGAAGCCCCAACCGCTGCGGACCACCACGGCGTCACCGGGCAGCACCTCGACCCCCGCCCGCGCCTCGGCAGCGTCGAGGTCCGCCGAGGTGACGGGGTGCGCGGACGGCAGCCGCCCCTCCGGTGCCAGGTCGAGCAGGACTCCCCGCGTCGTGATCCCGGCGGCGAAGGCGGTCGTGGAACCGTGCGCGACGCCCCCGGCCGTGACTGCCTCTTCGAGTGGCCGGCCCGGGTACACGGTGCCGTCGACGGGCATGTGGGCGAAAGCATCGATGTGCGTCAGCGCCGGGTGATGCGGCGTCACGACGAGGACCTCGGACATCCCCATGGGCGGCGTGCCCGTGTAGAGCAGCGCCTGCTGAACCGGGGGCGACGGCGGTGCAGGGGGAGCGAACGGCCCGCCGAGCATCGAGGCGGGCTCGACCGGGTACGCGAGCGACACGCTCCGGCCGATCCGCACCTCCTCAGCGGCGCGGGCCCTGGCGGCCTCGTCGATCAGGTTCAGCGTGCCGAGTTCGTCGTCGGCGCCCCAGCGGCCTCGGTCGTCGGGGAGTGCGGGTGTCGTCATGGTGCCTGTCCTGTCATGTCGGGTCGGTGTCGCGCGGGTGGGTGGTGCACACTGCAAGGAGGCCTTGAGAAGCAGGTTCCTGCACCATAGCCTCAAAAACAGGTTCCTGTTTAACTAGGACCGTCGACAAGGAGGCACGTATGAGTGACGAGGGAGGTCGCGGGCTCGAGTCCGTGCTGGGCTGGAACGCGGTCAAGGTCGCCCGCATCATCGGCTCCAAGATTACTGCGGGGATGGCGGAGCACGACGTGAGCCTCGTGCAGTTCGGCGTGCTGTCCTGCCTGGCGGACGGTGCTGAGCTCACGTCGGCGGAGATCGCTCGGGCCGTCTTCGTTCGCCCGCAGAGCATGTCGGACGTGCTCGACGGGATGGAGCGTCGCGGTCTCGTCCGCCGGGTGGGCGTCCGCGCCCGCGGCCGGAGGAACCCCGCCGCGATCACGCCAGCCGGCCAGGTCGTGCTCGTCGCGGTGCAGCAGGTGGCCTCGGCGACGAACGACCTCAGCATGTTCGGGCTGGACGCGTCACGGAGCGCGCAGCTCAACGCACTGCTGCTCGCTGTCATCGAGGGCGCGGAGAAATCCCCGGGCATGGGCGACGCTTACTGATACATGCCCGATAGCGGATCGGTGACCGGGCCCTCGCAGTGGGGCGTCGCGACGAGGTGCACTTCATGCCATCCTTCGGTCGTGCGCCCTCGATCGCTCTGCCTACTCGTCGTGTCCCTCTGCGCTGTCAGCCTCGTAGGGTGCTCCGAAGAAGATTCCGGTGACCAGGCCGGCGACATCTTTCTGTGGCTCGACCAAGCGCCTTCAGCGGTGCAGGACGACGGCGACGCGCTGGCCGTCTTGGCATCGCTCGTCGAACGGGGCGAGGAAGCAGACGGCGTCCAGATCTCGGCGGCTTTCAAGGAGCCCGTGACGATCAAGCGAGTCGAACTCGAGTGTTTCGGCGACGGATCCGTCGAGGGGCTGTTCGGTCTGACGTCGGCTGCGGGTGCCGTCGACACGACGTCCGCCCGTGCGAACTGCGCCGAGGGCGTGCTCGAGCTAGACATCCCGGAGTCGTTCCGCGAGGGCGTGACGAAAGTCAGCTTCTCCTCGGTGGCGAGCACCAAGAAGGGCGCTTGGCGTGTCATCGTCCAATAGCCGATCGACGTCCGGGCTCGGTTGCGAGCACGCGCTGGCCTCAGGTGAACCAAGGACCCCCGTGTCGACGACTCAGTCGTCGTCCCACTCGTCCCGCAGCTCCTTCGAGAGAACTGCGACCTGAACCGTCAGGGCCCCCAGGAGTTCCTCACGGTTGAGCCTGTTCGTCGTTCTGTAAGCCCACGTCGTCTCCCCCTCGGCGTCGAGGGTCTTGACGAGCACGAACGCTTCGATGGCCGTCTCGCCTTCCTCGAGTGGATGGACCTCCAGGCCCGCCAGAGCCTGTTCGATCGGAACACGTTGGCTGCCTGGTGCCGGAATCCCGGAGTGACTACCCATGCCACGAGTGAAGCCCATCAGCTGAACCCGCCGATCGTGACCGCGGGCCGATCGTCATCTGGACCACCCGCCAGCTGAGGGGCTACAGGTAGTTCTCGTAGTGCAGCCAACGGTCGGCGCGGTGCGTCAACCCGGCAGCTCGGAGGTCGTCTTCTCGCTCCCGCAGCGTCTCGAAACCCACGGTGTTGATGTCATTGACGAGCTGGTCCCGTCGGCGGTCCTGGCCGGCGATGTAGTCGTCGCGAATGGACTGCACCCACTCCAGCGCCTCGAGGAGCTCGATGACGGGCATCTCCCGGAAACGGGTCGATGCGTCGCGAGGCTCCAGGTTCGCTTCCGTGCTTCTCCTGGGCATGCGACCGGGTCGAATCCTCCTGCTCACACGCGCGAGCATATTCGAGGGCTGCGAGGGGGAGGTGACTCGAGCGGCCTTCGTTCCTCCAGGATCGTCGCAGCGTTACTCCTCACCCCTCCGCCCCGAACAGCTCCTGGACTTCGACGAGGGTGTGACAAAGGCGCTGTTCGTCGGGCTGCGAGAGATCGGTCACCGCGTAGGCGTCCGTCACCCTCTGCACGAAGCCGACGAGGACGTCGATCCCGGTCTTGCCGTTCCGGTAGTCCAGGACGCGCCAGGTGCCCTCGGCGATCGGATCGAGCAAGATCATGGGCATGGCGCGGGCAAGGTGGCCGACGGCGGGCGGTGCTCGATCATCGTGGTCGCCTCTCGGATCTCGCTGGCGCCCGGGCGCCACGAGAGTGGTGGGTGGGAGCGGCCTCGTGGGCGAGCCGATGTCGCACGTGACCGGCGACGGAGTCGGCTCGGCCCGTGACGGCGACGAGCAGGACGAAGGCGACGAGGTGAGCGAAACCGCGGGTGGGGATCGGCATGGATCGTGTCTATGCCCGGGGCCGGATGCGCGAAGAGGGGTTGCCGAGAACCCCCGCTCGGAGGTAAGGCCGATCGCGTCGCGGTGCCGTCAGTGGAACGGGCACCGGGAAGGCGCTCCGGCTGCGCGGACCCGGCCGCCGGACGACGGTTTCGTCGGCAGCCGTCGCCGGTCGACGTCGAGCCCGTCGTCGAGGATCGCCAGGCGAGGGTCGCTGAGCGCCGAGACGGCGGCGGCGAGGCCGGCGATGGCGAGCTTCTCGCCGGGGCATCGGTGTCCGCCCGCGGGGTCCCCGCCACCGTGAGGGATGAACGTCGAGATCGCCTCGTAGTCGTCGACGCCCACGAAACGGTCCGGATCGAACTCGGAGGCGCGGTTCCAGGAGGCGTCATCCGTGTCGGTGCCGAGGATGTCGAGCAGGACCCGCCCGCCGGCGGGAAGCTCCCGTCCGTCGATCTCGACGTCGTGCCGCGCCCAGCCGGGCAGCATCGGGACGAACGGCGCGGTCCGCCGGACCTCCTGCGCGAACGCGACGGCGAGCGGCCCACCGGTCATCGTTCCACGCTCGGTGGCTTCCTCGGCGATCCGCTCTCGCCACTCGGGGTGGTCGTGCAGTGCCTTCGCGGCGAACGCGACGAAGCGGGCCACCGCGATCATCGGGCGGATGCTGTTCTGCAGCTCGATCCCCGCCAGCTTCGCGGGCAGCAGCTCGCCCTCGGGGTCCCGGTGCCGAGCCCACTCGTCGAGGGCCGTGCCTTCCCCGGGCTCGAGAGCGCCGGCGCGAACCGCCTCGACGAGGCGGCGAGCGTGCCGATCGGACCAGGCACGGTTCACCGCTGCCAGCAGGTACTCGGGGGAGTACGGCACACCGAAGCCGTCGACGATCTGCGCGAGGCGGGCCGACCAGCGGGTCCGCGCCTCCGGGGTTCCCGGCAGGCCCGCCCACCTCATGCTCGCGCGACCGAACGCCCCGACGGCCGCATCGTAGGCGGAGCGTCGACCCCCGGACAGCCAGGCATCGATCTCGTGCCGCCACTCCCGTTCGAGCAGGGGCGTCAGCCGGGCGACCTGGTCGTCCTCGTACGCGACGTCGAGGAACGTCGCTTTGCGGTGCCGGTGTTCCGCTCGGTCGAGGCTGTGCACGGACCCGGTGCCGAAGAGCGTCTGCTGGACGATCGCGGGCATGGCCCCGTGCCGAGCGATCTGCCGTTCGTCGTAGAAGAGCTCGACGGCCTCGGCGCCCCGGACCAGCAGCGCCTCCCGCCCGAGCAGGCGGAGAGGCACGGCCCGGGCGCCCGTCCGCGTTCGCTCCCAGAGGCGCGCACCGAAACCGTAACCCCGGGTGAGCAGGGCGATCGAGTCGTCGCGAAGCGGGTTCGTCCTGGGTGTGGAGGGGAACATGCGGCCATCGTGCCAGCGCTCGCGCATTCGCGACCAGGCGATCTCGCCGAGGTCACGGCCGTCCGCCGGGA
The DNA here is from genome assembly GCF_014841655.1 of Frigoribacterium sp. CFBP 8759. Taxonomy (NCBI): domain Bacteria; kingdom Bacillati; phylum Actinomycetota; class Actinomycetes; order Micrococcales; family Microbacteriaceae; genus Frigoribacterium; species Frigoribacterium sp. CFBP 8759. The sequence goes on along the minus strand of NZ_JACYUH010000004.1, from coordinate 148,118 downwards.
GCGTCGTCGTCGCCGCCTCGCCTCCCGGCCCCGGTGGGCGTGTGGTGAGCGTGTGGTGTCCGTGAGGAAGACGGCGATCGCCGTAGGGAAGTCGTAAGGGCCCGCGATCGGCGGTGCGGCGCGGTGTCTACTGACTCGCTGTGCCCACGACGGGCACCGGGCCGTCCGGCCCGTCGATCGTCCTCCTTGGAGTCGTAGTGCTCGACATCGTGTACGTGCTCGCCGTCATCGCTGTGTTCGCAGTGGTGTCCCTCGTGGCGAAGGGGGTCGAGAAGCTGTGATCGTGTTCAGCATCGGGGCCGCCGTCCTCGCCGTGGCCGCCCTGGCGTACCTCGTGTACGCCCTCGTGAAGCCCGAGCGCTTCTGATGGACGCGGTGTTCGGCATCCTCCAGATCCTCACGGTCGTCGTGGTCCTCGTCGTCGCGTACCGCCCCCTCGGCGACCACATGGCGAGGATCTTCACCACCGCGAAGGACGCCCGCGTCGAGCGCGGTTTCTACCGCCTCGTCGGCGTCGACCCGACGTCGGAACAGACCTGGCCGGCCTACCTCCGAGGCGTCCTGACGTTCTCGGTGGTCGGGGTCCTCCTCGTCTACGCGATCCAGCGCCTCCAGGCGTTCCTGCCCTACTCGCTCGGCTTCCCGGCCGTACCCGAGGGCCTGTCGTTCAACACCGCGGCCTCCTTCGTCACGAACACCAACTGGCAGTCGTACTCGCCCGACGTGACCCTCGGCTACGCCGTCCAGCTCGGCGGACTCGCCGTCCAGAACTTCGTCTCCGCGGCCGTCGGCATCGCCGTCGCCGTCGCCCTGATCCGCGGGCTCGCCCGGGCGAGGAGCGGCACGCTCGGCAACTTCTGGGTCGACCTGACCCGCTCGATCACGCGTCTCCTCCTGCCCCTGGCCTTCGTGTCGGCGATCGTCCTGGTCGCCGGCGGTGTGATCCAGAACTTCGCGGGATCCACCGACGTCACGACCCTCACCGGCGGCAGCGCGACGATCCCCGGCGGCCCGACGGCCTCGCAGGAGGCGATCAAGCTGCTCGGCACGAACGGCGGCGGCTTCTTCAACGCCAACAGCTCGCACCCGTTCGAGAACCCGACCGCCTGGACGAGCGTGTTCCAGGTCGTGCTGATGCTCGTCATCCCGTTCTCGCTGCCTCGCACCTTCGGCCGCATGGTCGGCTCGACGAAGCAGGGCGTCGCGATCGCGGCGGTGATGACGACGATCTTCGCCGTCTCGCTCAGCGCCATGACGTGGTTCGAGCTGCGGGGCGCCGGCACGGCGACCCAACTCGCCGGCGGCGCGATGGAGGGCAAGGAGGCGCGGTTCGGCATCTGGGGATCGACCCTCTTCGGGACCACCTCCACGCTGACCTCGACGGGTGCGGTCAACTCGATGCACGACTCGTACACCGCGCTCGGCGGCATGATGGCGATGCTGAACATGATGCTCGGCGAGATCGCCCCCGGCGGCGTCGGCTCGGGCCTGTACGGCATGCTCGTGCTCGCCGTGATCACGGTGTTCATCGCCGGCCTGCTCGTCGGCCGCACCCCCGAGTACCTCGGCAAGAAGATCGGGCCGCGCGAGATCAAGCTCGCCAGCCTCTACATCCTCGTCACGCCGACCATCGTGCTCGCCTCCACGGCGCTGAGCTTCGCGATCCCCGCCGTGCGCGCCGACGTCGAGGGCACGTCGATCTGGAACCCGGGCCTGCACGGCTTCAGCGAGGTGCTCTACGCCTTCACCTCCGCCGCGAACAACAACGGCTCGGCGTTCGCGGGCCTGACGGCGAACACCCCGTGGTTCAACACCACCCTCGGCGTCGCGATGCTGCTCGGACGGTTCCTCCCGATCGTGCTCGTGCTAGCCCTCGCCGGCTCCTTCGCCGCACAGGACAGGGTCCCCGCCACCGCCGGGACCCTGCCCACCCACCGCCCGCAGTTCGTGGGCCTGCTCACCGGCGTCTCGGTGATCATCACCGCGCTGACCTACTTCCCCGTCCTCGCACTGGGACCGCTCGCCGAAGGGCTGAAGTGACCATGTCCGTCTCCACCGACACCCCCACCACCGACCACGAACGCGAGGGCGACCAGGCCCCGACGAACCGAGGAGGCGCGTTCGGCGCCGCCCAGCTCGTCGCGGCCCTGCCCGGCGCCTTCCGCAAACTCGACCCGCGCGAGATGTGGCACAACCCCGTCATGTTCATCGTCGAGGTCGGCGCCGCCTACACGACGGTCCTCGCGATCGCCGGTCTCTTCACCGGTCCCGAGACCTCGGGCGGCTCGCCCGTCCCCGGCTCCTTCACCTGGGCCATCGCCGTCTGGCTCTGGCTCACCGTCGTCTTCGCCAACCTCGCCGAGTCCGTCGCCGAGGGGCGCGGCAAGGCACAGGCCGAGACCCTCAAGGCGACCCGCACCAGCACCACCGCCCGGCGCGTGGTCTCGTACGACGCGACGTCCGACGCCGGTGCCGAGCGCGCCTCCTCGGAGTCGGTGTCCTCGGCCGACCTGACGCTCGGCGACACGGTCGTCGTGACCGCCGGCGAGCTGATCCCGGGTGACGGCGACATCGTCTGGGGCATCGCGAGCGTCGACGAGTCGGCCATCACGGGCGAGTCCGCCCCGGTGATCCGCGAGTCGGGCGGCGACCGCAGCGCGGTCACCGGCGGCACCCGCGTGCTGTCCGACCGGGTCGTCGTGCGCATCACGAGCAAGCCCGGCGAGACCTTCGTCGACCGCATGATCCGTCTCGTCGAGGGAGCCTCGCGTCAGAAGACGCCGAACGAGATCGCGCTGAACATCCTGCTCGCGAGCCTGTCCATCGTCTTCGTCGTCGTGACGCTGACGCTCAACCCCATCGCGGCCTACAGCGACGCGTCGGTGAGCATCCCCGTGCTCATCGCCCTGCTGGTCTGCCTCATCCCCACGACGATCGGTGCGCTGCTCAGCGCCATCGGCATCGCGGGCATGGACCGTCTCGTGCAGCGCAACGTGCTCGCGATGTCGGGCCGCGCGGTCGAGGCCGCGGGTGACGTCACGACGCTGCTGCTCGACAAGACCGGCACCATCACCTACGGCAACCGGCAGGCGGCCGAGTTCACCCCGCTCGACGGCATCGCCCGCGCCGAACTCGTCGACGCCGCCGCCCGGTCCTCGCTCAGCGACCCGACCCCCGAGGGCAAGTCGATCGTCGACCTCGCCCTCACGACGGGGTGGCACGACGCCGACGGTCGGCCGGGAGAGATCGTGCCCTTCACCGCCCAGACCCGCATGTCGGGCCTCGACCTGCCCGACGGCACGCAGATCCGCAAGGGCGCCGGCGCCTCCGTCATCGCCTGGGTCGAGGAGGACCGCCCTCTCGCCGGCGCCGAGCACGACGAACTGCAGGCCCGCATCGACGACATCTCGAACGCCGGAGGGACCCCCCTGGTCGTCGCGATCAAGAGCACGGCCTCGGACGCTCGCGTCCTCGGCGTCGTGTACCTCAAGGACGTCGTCAAGGCCGGCCTGCGCGAACGGTTCGCCGAGCTGCGCAGCATGGGCATCCGCACGGTCATGATCACCGGCGACAACCCCCTGACCGCCAAGGCGATCGCGGCCGAGGCCGGCGTCGACGACTACCTCGCCGAGGCCACCCCGGAGGACAAGCTCGCCCTCATCCGCCGGGAGCAAGAAGGAGGCGCGCTCGTCGCGATGACCGGCGACGGCACCAACGACGCCCCGGCCCTGGCCCAGGCCGACGTCGGCGTCGCGATGAACACCGGCACCTCGGCCGCCAAGGAGGCCGGCAACATGGTCGACCTCGACAGCGACCCGACGAAGCTGATCGACATCGTCCGCATCGGCAAGCAGCTGCTCATCACCCGGGGTGCCCTCACGACGTTCTCGATCGCCAACGACGTCGCGAAGTACTTCGCGATCATCCCGGCCATGTTCGCCGGGGTGTTCCCGGGCCTCGGGCTGCTGAACGTCATGCAGCTGTCCTCGCCGGCCTCGGCGATCCTGTCGGCGATCGTGTTCAACGCGCTCGTGATCGTCGTGCTCATCCCGCTCGCCCTGCGCGGCGTGGCGTACCGGGCGGCATCGGCGTCGTCGATCCTGTCGCGCAACCTCCTCGTCTACGGACTCGGCGGCGTCGTCGCCCCGTTCGTCGGCATCAAGATCATCGACCTGATCGTCAGCCTGCTCCCCGGCTTCTGAACCGACGCAGACGACGAACGAGAGAGAGACCATGAACACCCGCACCCTGCTCCGCCAGTACGGTGTCGCCCTCCGCGCGATGCTCGTCTTCACCGTCGTCCTCGGCGTGGCCTACACGGCCGTCGTCACCGGGGTCGGCCAGCTCGTCCTGGGCGGCAAGGCGGACGGTTCCGCCGTCCACGTCGACGGTGAGACCGTCGGCTCGTCACTCATCGGGCAGTCCTTCACCGACGCCGACGGTGTCGCCCTGCCCGAGTGGTTCCAGTCGCGGCCCTCGGCTGCCGGTGACGGCTACGACGCCTCCGCCTCGAGCGGCAGCAACTACGGGCCCGAGAACGAGGACCTCATCGCGGCCGTCGAGGAGCGGCGGGCGGCGATCGCCGAGAGCGACGGAGTCGCCCCGGAGGACGTCCCCGTCGACGCGCTCACCGCCTCCGCGTCCGGGCTCGACCCGCACATCAGCCCCGAGTACGCGCGCATCCAGGTCGAGCGGGTCGCCGCGGCACGTGACCTGCCGGTCGCGGACGTCGAGGCGCTCGTGGAGGAGCACACCCAGGGCCGCGACCTCGGCTACCTGGGCGAGCCCACCGTGAACGTGCTCGAGCTCAACGCGGCCCTGGCCGAGACGGGACGCTGAGACCGTGAAGCGGGGGCGGCTCCGGGTGCTGCTCGGCGCCGCCCCCGGCGTCGGCAAGACCTACACCATGCTCGAAGAGGGGACCCGGCTCGCCCGAGAGGGCAAGGACGTCGTCGTCGCCGTCGTCGAGACCCACGGCCGCGAGGCCACGGCGTCCATGCTCGGCGATCTCGAGGTCGTCCCGCGGACGACGACCCTGCACCGCGGCATCGAGCTGACGGAGATGGACGTCGACGCGGTCCTCGCCCGGAGACCCGACCTCGCCCTCGTCGACGAGCTCGCCCACACCAACGCTCCGGGCTCGGCCCGGCAGAAGCGGTGGCAGGACGTCCAGGTCCTCCTCGACGCGGGCATCGACGTCATCTCGACCGTCAACGTCCAGCACATCGAGTCACTCAACGACGTGGTGGAGAAGATCACCGGGGCCGCCCAGCGCGAGACCGTCCCCGACAGCATGCTCCGGAGCGCCGATCAGATCGAGGTCGTCGACCTCGCCCCCCAGGCGCTCCGCGACCGTCTCGCCGAGGGGAACGTCTACCCGGCGGCCCGCATCGACGCCGCGCTGTCGAACTACTTCCGCCTCGGCAACCTGACGGCGTTGCGGGAGCTGGCTCTGCTGTGGCTGGCCGACGAGGTCGACAGCGCCCTGAAGGCCTACCGGGTCGAGAACGGGATCGACAGCAAGTGGGAGGCGCGGGAGCGGGTCGTGGTCGCCCTCACCGGCGGGCCGGAGGGCGAGACCCTCATCCGTCGTGGCGCCCGCATCGCCGCCCGGTCGTCCGGGGGCGAGCTCGTCACCGTGCACGTCATCGCCCAGGACGGCCTCCGCGATGCGCACCCGGGTGCTCTCTCGGCGCAGCGCGCCCTGACGGAGAAACTCGGCGGCACCCATCACCAGGTCGTCGGTGGTGACGTCCCCGTCGCCCTGGTCCAGTTCGCGAAGGCGATGAACGCCTCCCAACTCGTCATCGGCGTCAGCCGCCGGAGCCGTGTCGCCGCAGCCCTGACGGGCCCGGGGATCGGCGCCACCGTCATCCGCGAATCGGGTGACATCGACGTGCACATCGTGACCCACTCCGCCGCCGGCGGCGGCCGGGTCACCCTCCCCCGGGCAGGAGGCGCGCTGACGCTGCGGCGTCGCCTCCTGGGGGGCGGTCTCGCCGTGGTGCTCGGCCCGATCGTGACCTGGCTGCTCGTGATGTTCCGCAGCGACGAATCGCTCACGAGCGACGTGCTCGTCTACCAGCTGCTCGTCGTGGTCGTCGCGCTCGTCGGCGGGATCTGGCCGGCCCTCTTCGCGGCGGTGCTCTCGGGAGTGACGCTGGACTTCTTCTTCGTCGAGCCCTACGACAGCATCACCGTCGGCCGGCCGCTGCACCTCCTGACCCTCGTCCTCTACGTCGTCATCGCCCTGCTCGTCAGCTACGTGGTCGACCAGGCTGCCCGTCGATCCCGGGCGGCGGCGCGTGCCGTCGCCGAGTCCGAACTGCTCGCGGCCGTCGCCGGGGGCGTCATCCGCGGCCAGGACGCGCTCCACGCGCTCCTGTCCCGCACCCAGGACGCCTTCCGCCTGCGGACGGTCTCCGTCATCGACGTCGACGGTGACGTCGTCGACTCCCTCGGCGCACCCCGGGCCGGCGACGAGACGACGATCGTCCCCGTCGGCACCCGTGCGCGCCTCGAGATGACCGGACCGCCGATGGCGGCGTCCGAGAGGCGCCTCCTCGCGGTCATCGCGGCCCAGGTCGAGACGGCCCTGGAACACAAGGCCCTGTCGGCGACCGCCGACTCCGCGGGGCCGCTGGCGCAGGTGGACCAGGTCCGCACGGCACTGCTCGCCGCCGTCGGACACGACCTGCGGCGGCCGCTCGCCTCGGCCACGGCGGCCGTGACGGGCCTGCAACAAGACGACGTCGTCTGGGCGGACCGCGACCGCGACGAACTCCTCACCACGGCCCACGAGAGCCTCGACGCGCTGTCGGCCCTCGTCACGAACCTCCTGGACGTCAGCCGCGTCCAGGCGGGAGCCCTCGCGGTGTCACGCCAACCCGTCGACGTCGACGACGTCCTCTTCGCGTCCGTGGACGAACTCCAGGTCGACCCCGGACGCATCGAGCTCCGGATCGGCGAGGACGTTCCCCAGGCCGACGCCGACCCGGTCCTCCTCCAGCGCGTCCTGGTGAACCTGCTCGACAACGCCCTCAAGTACGCCCCCGGGGGGACACCGGTGCGTCTCTCCAGCAGCAGCTTCGGGGACGCCGTGGAGATCCGCGTCGCCGATCAGGGGCCGGGGATCAGTCCCGAACGCCTGGACCTGGTGTTCGTTCCCTTCCAGCGCCTCGGCGACACCGACAACACCGCCGGCCTCGGGCTGGGACTCGCCATCTCCAAGGGCTTCACCGAGGGCATGGGGGGCACCCTCCGAGCCGAGGAGACCCCGGGAGGCGGGCTCAGCATGGTCGTCTCCCTTCCTGTGGCTCATCAGACGACCGGGACGGACCACGCATGAAGATCCTCATCGCCGACGACGATCCGCAGCTCGTCCGGGCCCTCACCCTGACCCTCGGGGCGGTCGGCTACGACATCGCCACCGCCGCCGACGGAGCCGAGGCGCTCCGCGCCGTCGTCGAAGAACATCCCGACGTCGTCATGGTCGACCTCGGCATGCCGCACGTCGACGGGCTCGGCGTCATCGAAGGCCTCCGCGGGTGGAGCAACATCCCGGTCCTCGTCGTCTCGGGCCGAGCCGGCGCCGCGGACAAGGTCGAGGCGCTCGATGCCGGCGCAGACGACTACATCACCAAGCCGTTCGCCATGGACGAGCTGTTGGCCCGCCTCCGGGCGCTGACGCGACGGACGACTCCGACCCCCGATCAACCGTCCGAGACGTTCGGGGGCATCCGGATCGACTTCGTCGCCAAGAGCGTCGTCCGCGAACCGGACGAGGCGATCCGCCTGACTCCCACCGAATGGCGCATCCTCGAGATCCTGGTCAGGAACCCGGGGCGTCTCGTCACACGGGAGGACATCCTCACCCGGATCTGGGGTCCGGCACACACCACTGACGGCGGGTACCTGCGGCTGTACGTCTCCCAACTCCGGAAGAAGCTCGAAGCGGTCCCGGCTCAACCTCGCTACCTCCAGACGGTGCAGGGCATGGGCTACCGCTTCGTGCCCGACGAGCCGAGCAGCTGACCTCGGATGCCACGCGCCTCCTGCCCCCGTCGTCAGGGAAGTACACGATGGCGGTCAGAGGACGGGTGCGCTGAGGGACTCCCTGAGACGTCCGACCCGAACGGGGACGTGGTGATCGAGGACGACGCCCGTCGCCTGGAGGGGGCGGTGCCGCACGAGGTCGAGCACGTCCGGTTCCGACAGGGCGTCGGCTCGAGAGGCCGGCAAGAGCAGCGCGTTGGTCGAGACGTCCATGCCGTGGGTGTTCGCCGCCACGGCCCGCGTGCGCGACAAGACGCCGCGAAGGGTCGAGAAGTGAGACCCCGAGACGCGTCCGGAGGCGCGGATGCGTTCCAGGAGGAGGATCTGGCTCACCGGTCGGAGGTGCCGCAGCTGCGTCTCCAACACGTCGGTCAAGAACCGGCCCGCGTCCCGGGAGTCGCGTCGCGATGCGGCCGAGAAATCGTCGACCTCCAGGGCGAGGGCATCGAACTGCGGCCCCGTTCCGTAGAAACGAGTGGCGACGGGGACCGACGTCTTCGACGTCATGTCCGGTTCGAATCCGCCGGCAACGCGGTGTAGACCTCGTTCCAGCGCGCGAGGTACCGCTCGAGCGAGAGGTGGCCTGACGCGAATTCCCGCTCGAGGGCGACGAGCCGCGCAGCCGTCGCGCGGACGCAGGCGGCGTCACCGAGCACGACCAGACCGCCCGGGGTGCACGTCGAGGACGCCGTCAGCTCTCGCACCGTGGCCCGGAGCCGTGTCGTCATGACGTCGAGGCACAGGAACCCGAGACCGTAGAGGGCCAGAGCGATCGAGGCCGCCACCGGAGCCGGGACCCGGGATGCCAGGACGAGGAGCGACACGGCCGAGCAGATCGCCCCGGCGACGGGCCAGATCTGCCGGAGATGGAGGAGCCTCCTCTCGCGGAGGCTCGTTCCCGGTCGGAACACCCGGAGGGTGATCTGCTGCACGACCGTCGACCGAGCCGGAGCCTGGTCCAGCGTGCCCCACGAATGAGCACCGTCCACGACGTCGTGCACGGCGTGACGCATCGTCGGGAGGGCGCCAGGGGTCGTCATCGTCGGCTCTGGTGCCGGCGCAGACGCCCGACCGTGATGTCGCCCGGGCACGGGACCGCCAGGAGGTCGCCGATGCGAAGGTCTCCGGGCAGGTCGGCCACGGCGAGATCGGGCCCCTCGTCCTGCAGGCCGATCACCATGGCCACGTCGTGGGCCGTCGAGATCCGCCCGATCAGACGCAGCTCCCCGATGGCGACGGGCACCGCACCCAGTCGGGCGTCCACCTGGACGACGATCGCACCGGAGCTGTGGCGACAGACGTTGCTGACGGTGACGACGATCGCCGTGGCGTCGTCGACGGTCGACACCCGGCCACCGGAGCGGGGCACGAGGGCAGCGCCCGTGTGGACGCACGGCGTCTCGCAGATGCTCGCCAGGCGGACGAGGGACACCCCGCCGATGACGACGTCGTCCAGGGTCGGACGAGTCCGTTCCGGCCAGGCGTCGGGGACGAACGGGTCGGCGATCACCCGTCGCATCGAGGGAAGGATGTCCGTGAGGGTCATGAACGGACCTGACGCGCGACACGGCGGTCGCAGGTCGTGTCAGGGGTGGCCGGCGATGAGTGCATGAGACAGTCCTAAGCGGCCCAGCCGCGCGAGACGGAGTCCCTTGCGACATCTGAACGCCGTGGCCCCACATCCTGACGCAACCCGTGCGCGAGGACCTCGTCACCCTTCGACGCGGGCCGCCATCCGGGCCGCCCAGGGAGTCTCCGACCGGGCCCCGGCCGCGGTCTGCCGGGGGGCCCCGACCGTCAGTCGGTCGACGGCAACCGGAGCGCCGCGGTGTAGTCGGTCCCGTGCCTCGGGTGGGAGGCGAAGCGGCGCAGGTCCGAGTGATCACCACGGCAGATGGCCGCCGCCATGCGATGGGCGCGGGCGGCGTTGCGGACGGGAGAGTACTGGTCCGCATCCGGTTGCACGGCGGTGAGATCGGCAGCGAGGCGATCGTGGTGCGAGGCCGCGACCTCGAGGTCCCCGCCGCTGTCCCGCGTGATGGTCGCCGCCAATCGCAGCTGCGACTCGAGGGTCTGCACTCCGACGTCGGTGGGCTCGTTCGTCCTCAGGACGCGGACCAGCTCGCCGAGGGCGAGCGTCCGGGCCCAGGCGGTGAGGCGAGACGACTCGCTCACCGGTGACCTGGCCATGTAGCGCTCGATGCGTTCGAGCAGGGGGTCCGTCATGACGTCATCCTCGCAGCCGCCCGTCGTCGTCCCGGGTCAGTCGTAGACGCGCCCCAGCACCCAGCCGCCGTCGGTGCCGAGGACGACCTCGAACATGTGGGTGGTGCCGTCGTCGTCGGTGGCCTGGAAACGCCAGCCGACGAAGCGACGGGGCGGATGCGTGATGAAGGGGGGCGTCACGGCCGGCTCGACCCGCAGCTCGGTCGGGGTGTCGCTCACCCGCCACCGTCGGCAGGACCAGACCAGTCGCGCCGGCAGGTCGCGCTCGAACCACAGCGCGACGGGCTCGTGGGTGGTCTGGGTGCTCATGTCGTCCTCCTGCACGTTCGAACGTGTGTTCGAACGGATCGAGTGTAGGTCAGGCCGGGAGGGCGGGCAACCAGATCACGATCGTCTTCCCGGACAGGGGGTCGAGCGGGGTGCCCGGGGCTGGATATGATCCGGCGTGACCCGGTGATCCGACCGCCCGGTCCACGAAGGGGACGACCGTGAGCACACCGATCGAGCCGGGCGCACCCGAGCAGCGACCGCAGGGATGGCAGCAGCCCGAGCAGCCGCAGCCGCAGCAGCAGCCGCAGCCGCAGCAGCAGCCGCAGGGGTGGCCCCAGCCCGGGTCCGAGTCGCCCGGGTGGCCGCAGCAGCAGCCGCAGCCCCAGCAGCAGCCGCAGCCGCAGGCCCAGGCCCCCTGGCAGCCGTGGCCGACGCAGGACCCCTACGCCGCGCCTCCTGCGTTCCTCCCCGCCCTGCCGTCGCAGCCGTCGAGGACCCCCTGGGTCCTCGCGATCGTCGGTGCCGCGGTCGTCGCCCTGATCGTCGGCGGCGGTGCCGGCCTGCTCGGCGGGATGTCGCTCGCCGGCGGGTCGGCCGGCTACGGCTACGACGACGGTTCGTCGTACGCCGACGAGGACCCCACCACGTACTTCGGCTCGGACGCGGTCTACGGCGACTACCTCTACCCCCTCGACTTCTCGGGCGTGACCAGCGTCGACGGGCTCGACGTCGGCACCTGCTTCACCGTCGGCGACCTCGGTCGCGAGGGCACCGGCGACGTCGAGACCGCCTCGTGCGACGAGGCCCACGACGAAGAGGCCTACCTGGTGGACGAGCTGGACGGCGGGGCGTTCCCTGGCGGCTACGAGGTCCTGGACGAGGCGGCCGACCTCTGCGACGCGGCCTTCAGCGACTACGTCGGGGCCTCGTACGACGAGTCCCTCGCCGACTACGGCGTGCTCGCCCCCACCGAGAAGGGCTGGGACGACGGCGAGCGCTCGGTCGTCTGCTACGCGTACACGTACGGCACGACCCGCGTCGGCAGCCTGGCGGACTCGGGCGTCTAGGCCGGGACTCCCGGCCCGGGGTCGCTCTCGTGGCGCGCCTCGGCGGCGGTGACGCCCCCGAGCGACCTCACCACGGCCGGCGCGATCGCCTGCCCCCAGCGCCGGTGCATGGTGGCCCACGACAACAGCTCCTGGTGGTACAGCCCCTCGGACCGCCACTCGGGGAACGGCACCCACGATGCGCCGGGCGTGGTCAGGGCGACCCGGGCCGTCAGCGCGTTCAGCCGTTCGATCTGACGGGTCAGCAGTCGCTTGGCGACCGGGGGGATCGGCCGGAACTCGGCCATCGGCGGGATGCCGACGTAGACCATGCGGCAGTCGGGGCCGGCCGTCTCGCGCACCCGGTCGGCGAGACGGCGGAGGTCGGCCTCCCAGGAGGCGCCCCCGGTCGCCAGCAGGACGTCACAGATGCCGAGCAGCACCACCGCCGCCTCCGCGGGCTCGGCCGGCAGCTCGACGCGGGCGGCCTCGGCGGCGGTGAGCACGGGTGCCGAGACCTCGCGCCAGGTGACGCCGCGGCCCCGGGCCGAGCCGACGAGGCGGGCGGTCTGGCTGGCGCAGGTCAGGTCATGCGCGAGCACGCCGAAGCCCTCGACGGCGATGCTGCCGACGAAGAGCAGGTGCACGGGGTCCGGGCCGTCGACGGTCATGTGGCGGGCGTCGCGGGGGTAGGGCGCCCGCGCCACCTCGCGCCGGTACAGCGCGAGGTGCAGGCGGAAGAGGGGTTGGGAGGCGCGCAGGACGGCCGCGATCAGGCGGCCGTGCGGGCGGGGGGTCGGGGTCTCGACCAGGGGCATGTGCGTTCGCAATCCGTGCAGTGCAGGAGGCGCGGCCTCCGGCGGTCTCGTCCCGAGACCGAGGTCAGTCTGCCGGTCCCCCGAAATGAGGACATTCCCCTTTCGGGGGTGGGTGGCGCAGAAGGCCGGGGAATCAGGCCTCGGAGCCGGCTTGGTCGACGACGGAGAGGGGGCGCTGTCCGCAATGCGAACAGCCCGGTCGAGTAGTTAGAGGGACTAGCTATCCCGTGGTTTCATTCCTATGCACCGACTTCACGGGCGGTGCGGGACGCGACCGGGTCGCGCCCCCTCCGGCAACAGCATGACGGGCAGGCAGCACAGGGCTGCCGAGATCGGACACACCATGACACTCCTCACGCCGTCGCGTCGCCGCATCGACGCGGACCAGAGCCCCTTCTCCGAGGTCCGCGAGACCGAACGCCAGGCGACCCTCTTCGTCATCGCCACGGCGGCCGTCGGCGCCAGCGCGAGCCTCGTCGCCGCCCTCTTCCTCAGCAACGGGCTCTTCCTGTGAACGACGACCTGGTCTACGTCGAACTGGCCCCCACCGAGCCCCTCGACCTGTCGATGCTCTTCGCGGCCGAAGCGGCCTGACCCCTCGAGGCGGGTTGACCCGACGAGGCGGCCCGAGCCGTCCAGGCGGCCCGCCTCGGCCGGCCGGCCACCGCGGGACGTGACGTCCATGCGGTTCCGAGCCGGCGCCTCCTACCCTTGACGCCATGCAGACCCTCGACCCGGCGCGCGCCGATCCGGCCTCACGGCTCGACAGTCGGTACGGCCGGCGGCCGGGCCGGACTCGTCGATCGCGACTGATCGCCCTCGTCGCGGGTGCCGTCGTGGCCGTCGTGGTGGCGGCCTGGGTCGTGCTCGTCGCGTTCGACGGCGACTCGGCCGAGCTCGAGGTGAGCCACTACGGCTTCACCGTCGCGGGCGACGACGCCGTCCAGGTGCAGTACACGATCAACGTCGCGGGCGGCACGGACGTCGGCTGTGCGGTGCAGGCGCTGAACGAGAACCGCGCGGTGGTCGGGTGGAAGGTCGTCGACCTCCCCGCGGTCGACACGTTCACGCAGACCTACACGACCTCGCTCGTGACCAGCGAGCGCGCGGTGACCGGTTCGGCCTACCGCTGCTGGGTGCTCTGACCGGCACCTCCACGAACGACGCGACCCGCGCCTCCTGCAGGAGGCGCGGGTCGCGTTCGTCGGGCGGCGTCACCGCCCGGCCGGGTCAGGAGGCCTGCGGCACCCGGTTCGCCTTCGCCAGGTTGGCGACGAGCTCGTCCTTCGTCTGACGGACGACGTAGGCCGGGCGGTCGCGCTCCACGCGCCAGCTCTCGGACAACGGGCTGACGTCGACGGTGTCGAAGCCGAGCTCGTCGTAGAGGTCGGTCATCAGGGCGACGGCCTCGGGGGAGTCGCTCGACGTGGCCAGCGCGCGGCGGTCGGGGGTGCCGGCCGGGGCGGTGTCGGTCGTGATGTCGTCGGCCGGGATGTGGTTGAAGCCCTTGACGACCGTGCTGGTGGGCAGGTGGCGCTGCAGCATCTCGGCGGTCGTGTCGGTGCCCTCGTCGAGCGCCGTGATGTGGCCGTCGCGCTCGAAGTAGTAGTTGTTCGTGTCGATCACGGTCTTGCCCGCGAGCGGCTCGACGGGCACCTGGTCGACGTTCTTGAGGGGGACGGTGACGACGACGACGTCGCCCGCTTCGCCGGCCTCGGTCGCCGTGGCGGCCCGGGCCTTGGGGCCGAGGTCGGCCACGAGGTCGGCCAGGGTCTCGGGGCCGCGCGAGTTGCTGATCACGACGTCGTGGCCGTGGGCGATGACCGCCCGGGCGACCTGGCTGCCGATGTTGCCTGCTCCGATGATTCCGTAGGTTGTCATGCGCAACGCAACCGATGGCCCGCCCGATGCCTTCCCGACGACGACGTTCTCCCAGGGCATCGCAAGGTCCGGCCGGCTCGCGCCGGGGTCCCCGGGCGATGGGCGTGACCTCGTCGTGATGTGATCGTCACCCGCCGGACCGTCACGAGATCGCCCCGCATGCGACAGGATGGACCACACACCAGTCACGAGGGGGAGGCGATGGCCGCGCCACAGCAGGACGACGCGCTCGATCGCGTCCTCGCCGAGCGCTACCGCCTGCAGTCCGTCGTGGGTCGGGGCGGCATGGCGACCGTCTACAAGGCCGTCGACGAGAGCCTCAACCGCACCGTCGCGATCAAGGTCTTCCACAGCGCGATGGTCGACCCGGCCCGACAAGAGGCCGAGCTCGGCGTGCTGTCGAGCCTCGAGCACCACGGCCTCGTCGGTCTCTTCGACGCCGGTGTCGAGCAGGGGCCGAACGGTCCGCAACGCTTCCTCGTGATGCCGCTGATCGCCGGCCTCAACCTCGAAGACCGTCTGCGGCACGGCGCGCTCGCCCCGCGGCACATCGCCGAGATCGGCTACGACATGGCCGAGGCGCTCGACTACATCCACGGCCACGCGGTGGTGCACCGCGACATCAAGCCGTCGAACATCCTGCTCGTCGACTACGGCGACCACGAGGCGGCCCGCGCCCGGGCCAAGCTCGCCGACTTCGGCATCGCCCTCACCGAGGACGTCGAACGGCTCACCGCCGAGGGCGTCACCACCGGCACCGCGGCGTACCTCAGCCCCGAGCAGGCCGTGGGCGGCCAGGTCGGCCCCCCGAGCGACGTCTACAGCCTCGGCCTCGTGCTGCTGCAGTGCTTCACGCGTCGACGCGAGTTCCCGGGGTCGCTCGTCGAGTCGGCCGTGGCCCGGCTGTCGCGCGACCCGGTGCTGCCCGACCCGCTGCCCGAGCACTGGCGTCACGCCTTGCGGGCGATGACCCGCCGGGACCCCGCCGAGCGGCCGACGCGGGCCGAGCTCGTCGCGATGATGCGCGACGTGGTCATCACCGAGACGACCGAGCACCGCGACGCCGTGGGCGACCTGTCGACCGGCGACGGCTCGATGCGCGGGGGCGACACCGAGCCCTTCGACCACAGCGAGGTGCTCGACACCCTGCCCAACGAGGCGCTCGACCGCGTCACCGCCATGGCGGCCCGCCTGTTCTCGGCGCCCATCGCCCTGGCGACCGTGATCGACGACGACCGCACGTGGTTCACGACCCACTACGACCCCGCCGTGGGCGACATCGCCCGGCACATCGACCTCTCGCTCGGGGCCGTCCACTCGTCCGAGCCGCTCGTCATCGAGGACGCCGCCACCGACCGTCGCGTGGCGTCGAGCCCGCTGGTCACCGGTCCGCTCGGCATGCGGTTCTACGTCAGCGTGCCCCTCACCCGGCGCGACGGCCACACGATCGGCACCCTCTCGGTGATCGGTCGCGAGCCGGGCACGGCCAGTGACGAGCAGGTCGCCAACCTCGCCGACCTCGCGGCGCTCGTCGTCGCCCAGCTCGAGCTGCGACAAGAGAGCCTGCGCATCGCCGGCACGACCACCGGCAGCGTCCCGCACGCCGAGCGCGTCGACCTCGACTCCCGCACCCGGAGCCCGTCCGACCGCTGACGTGCGGCAGACTTGCCCGGTGACCGTCGAGCTCGTGCCCTCCGCCGCGAGCCGGCCCACCGTGAGGCAGTCCTCCGCGACCGGGGCCGCCACGGCGACCGGGGCCGCCCCCGTGCCCGCCCGCGTCGCCGCCTTCCCCCGCCTGCGCTACATGGGCTCGAAGTACGCGCTGCTGCCCGTGCTGCACGACGTCTTCTCGAGCGTCGCGCCCGTGTCGAGCCGCGAACCCGGAGGCCGAGGAGGCGCGGTGCGGCCCTCGACCGCGATCGACGCCTTCAGCGGGTCCGGCGTCGTCTCGTACCTGATGAAGGCGGAAGGTCGCCAGGTCGTGAGCAACGACTTCCTGGCATTCCCCGCGGTCATCGCCCGCGCCTCCGTCGTCAACGGGTCGACGACGCTGTCCGACGAGCTCGTCGACGAGATCTGCGGCCCGCCCGCGGACGACCGCGACGTCGTCCGCCGCACCTTCGACGGCGTGTTCTTCTCGGCCGACGACCGGGCGTTCCTCGACTCGGCCTGGTCGCACGTCGACCGGCTCGTCGGTGCCGAGCGCGACCTGGCGATCGCGGGCCTCGTGCTGGCCGCGGCGCGCAAGCAACCCCGGGGTGTCTTCACCTTCACCGGGGCGCGCTACGACGACGGACGCCGCGACCTGCGGCTGACCATGGCCGAGCAGTTCCGGGCGGCCGTCCGGGCCTACGGCGCCACCGTGTTCGACGACGGGCTCGCGCACGAGGCCGTCGAGGGCGACGTCGCCGACCTCGGGCGACCACCCGCCGACCTGGTGTACCTCGATCCGCCCTACGCGCCTCCTCGGGACGACGCGGACTACATGAAGCGGTACCACTTCCTGCAGGGGCTGGCCGTGTACTGGCGGGGGCAGACGATCATGACCGAGACCAAGACGAAGAAGATCGCCAAGCTGTTCACGCCGTTCGCCTACCCGCGCACGGTCGACGACGCCCTCGTGCGCACCTTCGAGCAGTTCGCCGACGCCGGGGCGCTCGTGCTGTCGTACTCGTCGAACGCCGTGCCGAGCCGCGAGCGCATCGAGCAGCTGATGCGCACGGTCAAGCCGCACGTCGAGGTGCGCGTGGTCGACCACACCTACAGCTTCGGCACGCACCGCGCGGCGACCCGCACGGCGGCCACCGAGTACGTCTTCGTCGGGAGGGACCGACCGTGACGATCCCCACCTTCGACGACTACGTCGCCTCGCTCGGCCGCATGACCCCGCACGTCGACCCGACCGCTCCGTCGGCCGCGGCGACCGACCTCGGCCGGGCCGCGGCGAGCCTCGGCGACCTGCCCGTCGTCGACCGCGACCACCTCGCCGAGTGGACCCGGCAGCACCCGGCGTGGGTGCCCGCCCTCGGCCTGGCCGTCGGGCTGTCGCAGGAGAAGCTGCGCAACTCGCTGCGGCACGCCTTCGACACCCCCAGCTGGCTGACGCTCGCGCGCGGACGGGCCGACGAACTGGTCGCCCACCTCGACGACGAGTTCGAGCTCGTCCGCCTCGTCGCGTCCCAGCGGCACCGCACGTACGACTTCGGCGACCTGCTCTCGGCCCGGGCCGGCACCCGGGCGTCGGCGATCCGCGCCGGGGTGTCGGGTCGGCGGCTCGAGGACGAGATCGAGGCCATCGCCCGTGACCTCGGACTCGCCTGCGGCACGCGGACGCGGTTCACCGGCCGGGCGAACCGCACGGCGCCGTGCGACCTGGTGATCCCCTCGGCGCAGGAGCCCGCCATCGTGGTCGCGGCGAAGGGGTTCGACTCGACCGGTTCGAAGCTGACCGACGCCGTCCGCGAGATCGAGGAGATGGCCGACGTGCGGCTGCCCCGACAGACCGTCATGGCCGTGATCGACGGCATCGGCTGGAAGAGCCGTCAGGCCGACCTCAAGCGCATCCACCAGCTCTGGGTCGACCAGCAGATCGACGGGCTCTACACGCTGTCGACGCTCGACCGCTTCCGGGTCGACCTGGCCGACGCCGCACGCCTGCGCCGCCTCATCCCCTAGGCCCGCGGCCCGCAGCCGAGGCGGGTCAGGCGGGTCAGGCGGCGGCGTGGGGTGCGTCGCGCGTGCCGACCCCGTGGCGGTCGAACGCCCGGCCGAGGTCGAGCAGCGTGTCGGCGAGGGCACCGTGTCGCGACGCCGGCACGACCTCGGCGAAGGCGGCGGCGTAGGCGCTCGCGATGGCCGTCGTGACCTCGACGCCGCGCGGCGTGCGGCTGACGATGACGCTGCGGCGGTCGTCCGGGTTGCGGCGCCGGTCGAGGTGCCCGGCGTCGACGAGGCGGTCGACGAGGTTGGTCATCGCACCCGACGAGAGGTCGAGGTGCTCGGCCGCCCGCTTCGGGGTGACCAGGTCGCCGGTGGCCCATACGTAGAAGAGGAACCGGATGTCGGTGTCGCCCAGCCCGAAGAGGTCGCCCTGGTGGTCGAGCACCCGCGAGTGGTTCAGCATCAACAGGCGGAACGAGTCGAGCAGGCGGCCGAGGTCGCCGGGGGCGAGGCCGGGGTCGGGCGTGAGGCCGGGGCCGGTGATGAGGCCGGGGCCGGGGGTGAGGCCGGGGTCGGCCCGGGGTGGGGAGATGAGCAAGGGGGTCCTCCGTGACGCGTGTGGGCGTGCCGTCCATGGCACCGGCTCAGTCAACAAGAATCTCGACGATCGTGACACCCCCACCACTGGGGACATGGTTCGCCTTGCGTGCCTCTCGGACTCTGAGTAATTTGATTGTCGTACCACTTGAGAACAACGACCACTCGAAACCGGAACGGTTCGGGAGGTGAGCTTCTCACCGGCGAAGCCCCTGAATCACCTCGCCGGGGTGGCCCCCGACATCCCCTCTTCCCCCCTCTCGCCCTGGAGCACACCATGTCCCGTCCCACGCCCCGCATCGCCCGCATCGCCGCCTGGATCGCCATCCCCGCCGCCCTCGTCGCCTCGGGCATCGTCGTCTCGACGGCGTCGTACTCGGCCTTCTCGTCGACCACGGTCAACCCCACCAGCAACTGGACCGCCGGCTCCGTCGCCCTGACCGACGACGACAGCAACACCGCGCTCTTCACCGCCACGAACCTCAAGCCCGGCCAGACCGGCAGCAACTGCATCGCCGTCACCAGCACGGGTTCGCTCGCCTCGGCCGTCAAGCTCTACGGGACGGGCGCCGCCACGACCAACAACCTCGCGTCGAACATCACGCTGAGCGTCGTGCAGGGCACCGGCGGCGGCTTCGGCTCGTGCACCGGCTTCACCCCGCTCTCGGCGGGCTCGAGCCTCTACAGCGGCACGCTGGCCGCCTTCGGCACCAGCTACACCAACTACTCCAACAGCGTCGGCACCTGGGCCCCCACCGGCACCGCGTCCGAGACCCGCACCTACCAGGTGACCTACACCGTCTCGAACACCGCCCCCAACACGACCCAGGGCGGCACCGCGAGCCTCGGCCTCACCTGGGAGGCTCAGAACAGCTGAGGCCCGTCCCGCGGCTGACCCCCGCGTCACGGCGACACCGCACCAGCACCGCGCACCACCGCACCAGGCGGCCCGAGACCGCATCATCCGCACCACCCCCGAGCAGAGGCACCCATGAGCACGATCGACCTGAAACTGCGGCCCACCACCGCGGCCGCGGCCTCGATCACCGTGCCCCTGGGTGCCTCTCGTCCGTGGCTCGACTGGACGCGCCTGGCCCTCGGCACGGCGTCCCGCGTCGTGCTCTACTCGCTGCTCGGCCTGATGGTCTACGCGGCCGCCCCCGCCGCCCTCGGCTGGAGCCCCACGACCGTGATGACCGGCTCGATGGAGCCCCGCATCCACCCCGGCGACGTCGTCGTCGCGAAGCCCGTGGCGGCGTCCGACGTGCACCGTGGTCAGGTCCTCCTCTTCGACGACCCCGACCAGGCCGGGCACCTGCGGCTGCACCGCTACCACGACAACGGCCAGGCCGGGCAGATCGTCACCAAGGGCGACGCCAACCCGAGCGTCGACTCGACGCCGATCGAGCGCAGCGCCGTCATCGGCGTCGGGTTCCTGCGCGTGCCGTACGTCGGAACGCCCTTCGTCTGGGCCGCGGCCCACCAGTACGGCCACCTGCTGGTCACCGGCGGACTGCTGATCCTCGTCGTCCTGCTCAGCCGCAACGACCGGTACCTGCTGCGTGACGAGCGTTCCGCGTCGCCTCGGGTGACCGTCCCCGCCGGCCGCCGCGTCCAGCGTCGTCGCGAGCGGCGCCTCCGTCGCCTGAGGACCGCAGGAGGCGCGATCGGCCTGGCAGCGATCGGTGGCGGTCTCGCACTCACCCTCGTCGTCTCCGGTGGCGCGCACGCCGCGTTCGCCGCCCCGACCGCCAACCCGACCTCGAGCTTCGGTGCCGGGAACTACGACTGCCTGCAGGACACCTACAACTCGCAGACCTCGTACGGTTTCCCGTACAACGAGACGTCCGGCACGACCACCACCGACGGCAGCTCGTTCGCCCGAGTGGGCACCCTGAGCGGCGGGGCGACGTTCGTCGCCGGCTCGTGCGCCACCAACCAGAGCCCCTACCTGCAGCTCGACGGCACGGGTCAGGTCACGACCGCGGTCAACCTCACCGGCCAGGCCGCCTTCACGATCGAGACCTGGTTCCGCACGACCAGCACGGCCGGGGGCACCCTGGCCGCGTTCACGACGGCCCCGACCGGCACGAACACGACCGCCGACCGCGCGCTGTACCTGACCACGGCGGGCAAGATCGTCCTCGGCGTGCGCCCCACCACGACCACGACCAAGGCGACGACGACGCCCGCCTCGTACAACGACGGCGCCTGGCACCACGTGGTCGCCACCCTCTCGGGCACGAGCACGGTGGTCTACGTCGACGGCGTCGCCGTCGTCACCGACAGCACGAACAAGACCGTGCAGACGGCCACCGGTTACTGGCGGGTCGGCTACGCCCCGCTCAGCGGGCTGCCGTCGGCTCCGACCAACGGCTACTTCGTCGGCTCGGTCGACGGCACGACGATCTACAACAACTCGGCCCAGAGCGCCTCGGCCGTGCAGGCCCGGTACGCGGCCGGCCACTGAGCGACCGCAGCGGGTCTGCTCAGCCGGCCAGCGCCTCCTCGATCACCGCGACGACCTCGGGGGCGTCGGGCTCGGTCGTGGGACGGAAGCGGTGCACGGCGCCGCCGGGCGTGATCACGAACTTCTCGAAGTTCCACTTGACGCGGCCGGCCTTGCCGTCGGCATCGGTGGCCTTCTTCAGCTCGGTGTAGAGCGGGTGCTCACCCCGGCCGTTCACCTTGACCTTCTCCATCATCGGGAAGGTCACGCCCCAGGTCGCCGAGCAGTACTCCTCGATGGCCTCGCCGCTCGAGAGCTCCTGGAAGAACTGGTTGCTGGGGAAGCCCAGCACCGTGAAGCCCTGCTCGCCGTACTGCTTCTGCAGCGCCTCGAGCTTCTCGTACTGTGGCGCGAGGCCACAGCGGGAGGCCACGTTCACGACCATCACGACCTTGTCGGCGTAGGCGCCGAACGTGGTGGACTCGCCGCGGATCGTGGTCAGGGTGATGTCGTCGAGCGTCATGGGTCCGACCGTAGGCCCGCCCGCTGCGAGCCGGCCCTCAGGCACGTCGCCGATCTACTGTCAACCCCCCTGGGATCGACTGGTGCGGGGTTTGGAGTGCGTGCAACAATTCGCTGAGATGGCTGCCCGCGACGACAAGATGCGCTTCGACGCGCGGGGGCGCGATCTCGACGAGGCGGTCGACATCCTGCAGGCCGGGTACAACGGCCGGGGTTTCCGCGTCGCTCCCACCGAGGCCCCTTTCTCGTTCCGCCACACCATCGTCGGCGACGGGGCGATGACCCTGCGGTCGACGATGTTCATGGGTCGCGTCGACGGGCAGGCGGCCGCGGGTGACGAGCACGTCGTCCACTGGCTGCTCGACGGGCGTTCCACGATCGACAACGGTCGCGACGAGGTGGCCGGAGCCGTCGGACGACCGATCCTCTTCCCCGAGGGGCGGGACTTCGAGTTCACCACCGAGGACGTCAACCAGAGCCTGCTCCACCTCTCCAAGTCGGTCGTCGACGAGGTCGCGGCCGAGCAGCACGGCGTCATGCCCGGCACGCTCCGCTTCGACCACGCCGCCCCCGTCTCGTCCGCCGCGATGCAGGCCTGGCACGCCACGGTCCGTCTGATCGGACGCGCCTACCTGGGCTCGGGCGAACCCAGCGACCTGATGCGCACCGAGATGGCCCGGATGGCCGCGGTGGCCCTGCTCGACACCTTCGCCCACACCTCGAGCCAGATGCCCGCGGCGTTGCTGGCACCGCGCAACGCGAGCCTCCGCCTCGCCGTCGAATACATGCACGCCAGCGCCCACCTGCCGATCTCGGCCGTGGACATCGCCCGGGAGGCCGGGCTCACCCCGCGCGGGCTGCAACAGGCGTTCAGTCGTCACCTCGACACCACGCCCACGGCCTACCTGCGCGAGATCCGCCTCGAGCGCGTGCACGACGCGCTGCGGGCGGCCGCCCCGGACGCCACGACCGTCGCCGACGTCGCCCGACACTGGGCCTTCGCCCACCTCGGCCGGTTCTCGGCCGCGTACCAGCAGCGGTTCGGCGAGTACCCCCGCGAGACGCTGCACCGCGGCTGAGGTCGGGGGTGCCCGGAGCGTGCGGCCGCCTCGCCGCCGAGCGCGCCTCCCGGCTCGAGCCGGCGGTCAGCGACCGGGTGCGGCGAAGACGCGCAGGGCGCCCGGGACGACCTCGACCGTGACGGGCAGCGGCCCGACGCGCTCGCCGTCCGCGTAGGCGGCGACCCCGTCGGCCTCGATCACGGCCCGACGCACGCGATGCACGGTCACGTTCGGGTGGCTCAGGTGGGTGCCGCGGAACACGCTCGGGAACAGCCGGACGAACTGCCAGCGCGTCAGCCGCTCCACCACGAGCACGTCGAGCAACCCGTCGTCGAGCACGGCGTCGGGCGTGACCTTCATGCCGCCGCCGAGCGACTGGCCGTTGCCGACCGAGATCAGGGTGCCCTCGACCGTCGAGGCGACCCCGTCGAGCTCGAGGCGGTACGAGATGCGCGGCAGGCGCACCAGCTCGATGGCGAGCGCGACGTCGTAGCGGCGGCGCCCCTTCGGCCAGCTCAGCCGGTTGGCCCGCTCGTTCACGACGGCGTCGAAACCGGCCGAGACCATGCAGGCGAACCAGGTGGCCCGGCCGTCGGCCTGCAGCACGCGTCCGGCGTCGATCGTGGTCGGCTCGCCCTCGAGCAGTCGGACCAGGAGGCGCGTGGCCGCCTCGGCGTCGTCGTGGGGCAGCCCGAACGCCCGGGCCGTGTCGTTGCCGGTGCCGGTCGGCACCAGTCCCAGCGGCACGTCCGTGCCCGCGACGAGGTTGGCCCCGAGGTTCACCATGCCGTCGCCGCCGACGACGATCAGGGCGTCGGGACGCTCGCCGTGGTCGGGGTCGAGCTCGCGACGGGCGGCGGCCACGAGGTCGTCGTAGCTCGACTCGGTGAGCGGCACGACCGTGTGGCCGGCACCGCGGAGCCCGGCGAGCACCCCGTCGGCGAGGTGCTTCCGGCCGCCGGCGGAGGCGCCGGGGTTGATCGCCACGACCAGGCGGAGGGGCGTCGGGGTCATGGCGTCGATCTTGCCAGCCCCGCGCCCCGCGCGCCCCCCGCGCCCCGCGCGGGCCGCGTGACATCCCTGTTCCGGCGCGACACCCCGCGTTCCCGGGGTGTCACGCCGGCCCGGGGGTGTGACGCCGAGGCGGGTGCGTCGCACGGCGGGCATACTGGACGCTGACCCACGGACGAGAGGCATCTTCACCATGAGCAGCACCCACGGCACCACGACGACCGCGACCCCGGCCCCCTACGAGCCGACCATCCGCGAGTCGCCCAACCGCGGGGCCGGCCTGTTCGTCGGCACGGTGTTCCTCCTGCTCGGCGCCATCGGGTTCCTCGTCGAGGACATGGGCACGTTCTTCTCCACGCAGGGCGCGTCGCTCTGGTTCGTCTGGAACCTCAACCCTGCGCTGGTCGTCGTCTGGGTGCTGGCCGGTGCCGCGCTGATCATCGCCGGCGCGTCGTCGCGAGCGAGCGCGCGGTACATCAACACCTGGATCGGCCTGATCTTCGTGGTCTTCGGCGTCGCCGGCTTCTTCCTCGAGGGCACCGACGTCAACTTCCTGGCCTTCAACCTCGGCGACAACGTCACGCACCTCGTCGGCGGCCTGCTGCTGCTCGCGACCGCCATGGGGGCCGAGCGCCGCCGCCGCTGACCCCTGCCGCAGGGCGCCGCACCTCTCGACGGGCTGCGATCCGGCTGCACGTCCGCCGGGATCGGCCCCGGGGGCTACCGGCGCCGCGCCTCCCTGGCTAGGGTTAGGGTCACCTAACCCAGGTGACCAGGAGGTGCGCACCATGACCGTCGTCATCCCCTTCTCCGAGGCGGTGCGCGAGCGTACGGCCGAGCGGGTCCCCGCCGACGTCGGCTGCTCGTTCATGACCGATCTGCTGATCGGCCGGGGCACGCGGGACGACTACGTGCAGCTGCTCGCTCAGCACTACTTCGTCTACGCCGCCCTCGAGGACGCCGCCGCGGGGTGGTCCGGCGACCCGGTGGTGGCTCCGTTCCTCGCCCCGGGGCTGACCCGGTTGCCGGCCATCGAGGCCGACCTGGCGTTCCTGCTCGGTGCCGACTGGCGGGCCCGGGTCTCACCGCTGCCGACCACGCAGGCGTACGTCGATCGGATCGAGCAGGCGTCGACCTGGGCCGGCGGCTTCATCGCGCACCACTACACGCGCTGCCTCGGTGACCTGTCGGGCGGGCACCTGATCCGCAGCATCCTGCAGCGTCGGTTCGGATTCGACACGAACGGCGTCGGGTTCTTCCTGTTCGCCGAGATCGCCGAGCCGAAGTCGTTCAAGACGACCTACCGCCGCCAGCTCGACGCCGTCGCCTGGTCGGCCGACGAGCGCGAGCACGTGCTCGACGAGGTGTGCGCCGCGTACCGCTTCAGCACCGAGCTGTTTGCCGACCTCGCCGCCGCGAAGGCCGCGGCCTAGCCGTTCGCCGACGGGGTGGGTCCCGGGCCACCGCGTGGTCGGACCGGGTCGTCAGCCCGTGGCGGCTGTCGTCGCGTCGTCGTCCACGCCGGCGTCGGCTGCGGCCCTGATGGCCGGCACGCGTGACGCCTCGCTCATGAAGCGGCGCACGTCGAGGTCGACGATGATGTCGGCCGGTCGCAGCGGGCGCGACAGGTAAAGCCCCTCGAGCGAGGTGATGCGGCTGAGGGCGACGTAGGTCTGCCCCGCGCTGAACACCCGTGAGCCGAGGTCGACGATGGCCCGGTCGTAGGTCTTGCCCTGGGACTTGTGGATCGTGACGGCCCAGGCGAGACGCAGCGGGAACTGCGTGAACTCGGCCACGACGTCTTTCTTGAGCTGCTTGGTGGTCGCCGAGTACGAGTACTTGTGCTTCTCCCACACGACGGGCTGCACCTCGTGGACCTCGCCGTCGACCTCGACGAAGACCGTGTCGCGCACCCGGGTGACGACGCCCGTCGTGCCGTTCACCCAGCGTTGCTCGGAATCGTTGCGGAGGAACATCACCCGGGCCCCGACCTTGAGCTCGAGGGCCTCGTCGGCCGGGTAGGCCCGGCCGCCGAACTCGCCGCTGACCTCGGCCTTGGCGGTCATCACCTTGCCCGACAGGCGATCGAGCTCGACCTTGTTGATGCGGTTGACGGTGTCGTTGCGCGTGGCCAGGGTGATGGCCCCGCCGTCGGTCGGCACGGGTCGTGCCCCGGCGCCGTTGAGGGCCCCGGCGATCTCGGCCGTGACCCGACCGTGCCGCACGGCGTTGAGCATCTCTTTGAAGTCGCCCTCGGTCTGGCGGTGGATGAAGGCCAGCTCGTAGATGCGCAGGCTCGCCTCGGCCCAGACCTTGGCGTCGAAGAACCACATCGAGCGGTAGTTGTCGCGGAAGTACTCGCGCTCTTCGGCGTCGCCCGGCACCGGCGGCAGCTGGTACGGGTCGCCGAACAGCACGACCTGGACGCCGCCGAACGGCTCGTGCTTGCGCTGCCGGGCCTGCCGCAGCGAGCGGTCGATGGCGTCCATCAGGTCGGCGTTGACCATCGAGACCTCGTCGATGACGAGGGTGTCGATGGTGTTCAGCAGCTTGCGCAGCTCGGCGTTCTGCTCGATGTCGTGGTCGGCGATGAGCCCCACCGAGAGGCGGAACAGCGAGTGGATCGTCTGGCCGCCGACGTTGAGGGCGGCGACGCCCGTGGGGGCGCAGATGACGATCTGCTTCGAGGTGTTCCACGACAGGTGGTTCAGCAGGGTCGACTTGCCCGTGCCGGCCCGTCCCGTGACGAAGATGTGCTCGCGGGTGTTCTCGATCGCGTCGTACAGCGCCTGCTGTTCGGCGGAGAGGGCCACGCTCACGACGACGAGCACCTTTCGGGAGGGGGCGGGGGAGGCCACCAATCTACCCGTGACGGGCGTGACGCTCGGTTCTTCGTGACCCGCGCCTCCTATTGTTGTCGTCATGTCGTCGTCTGTGGGGGAGGAGACGCGCCCACCGCTCGGCTGGCCCTTCGTCGCGATCTGGGGCGGGGCGCTGCTCTTCGTGCTGATCGGTTTCTGGGTCACCGTCGTGGCCCTGAACGCCACCGTCTACAGCGGCGCCGGTTTCGTCCGCGGCTACGTGGCGGCGGTCGACCGCGGCGACACGTCGAGCGCGTTGACCCTCGCCGGCGTCACGCCGACCGACCAGCTGGCCGACGCCCTGCTCGAGGTGCCCTCGCTCGGCGGCGTCGACGACGTGACCGAGGTGGGCGACGTCGACCTCGGCGACGACACGCACGCGATCACGCTCTCGTACTCGATGCAGGGCACGTCGGCCACGGCCGAGGCGCCCGCGCAGTCACAGTTCGTCGTCCAGCGGGCCGGCACCCGGTTCGGGCTGTTCCACGCCTGGCGCTTCGTGCAGGCACCCACCGCGCAGCTCGACGTGACGCCCCAGCACGACTCCCGCTTCACGGTGGACGGCCGCGACGTCACGACCGACGCCCCCGACGTCGCGACCCGGTTCACGGTGCTCGCCCCCTCGCGGTTCGAGCTCGACCATGCGTCGCGCTACCTCGAGGCGCCGACCGTCGAGGCCGACGTGCTCAGCGTGGGGGCGACGTCGGGGGTGTCGATCGAGGTGCAGCCCCGGGACGAGTTCGTCGAGGCCGTGCAGGACATGGTCGACCAGCAGCTCGACGAGCAGTGCGTCCCGCAGCAGGTGCTGCTGCCGGCCGGGTGCCCCTTCGGCCGCCAGGTCGACGACCGGGTCACCGACGACCCGACGTGGACCGTGCCCGTCCACCCCGTCGTCTCGATCGTGCCCGGCCCGTCGGGGCAGTGGCAGGTGCCCGGCGTGGCCGGCACCGCCCACCTCGTCGTCGGCGCCCAGTCGCTCTTCGACGGGAAGCGCTACACGATCGACGAGGACGTCCCGTTCACCGTCACGTACCTGATGCGCATCAGCACGTCCGACGAGCTGACGTTCGACTAGGCCCGCCCGTGGCCGCCCGGTAGCCACCCGGGGTCGACCGGACGCGGGGAGCGCGGGTCGGCCCGTCGAGGACGGTCCCGCTCAGGCGGTGGCCGCCCCGGCCCGTTCGAGGTCGCGCAGGTCGTCCACGCCGCCGAAGGTCCCTCGGTAGGCCCGCGGGGTGGTGCCGAGGACGCGGGCGAAGTGGTGTCGCAGGACGGCTGCCGAACCGAAGCCGACCTCGTCGGCGATCGCGTCGATGCCGAGCCCCGTCGCCTCGAGCAGCTCCTGCGACCGCAGGAGGCGCTGGCGGGTGAGCCACGCCCCCGGCGTCGCCCCCAGCTCGGCCTTGAACCGTCGGGCGAAGGTGCGCGGCGACATGTGCGCCCTCGCGGCCAACCCCTCGATGCTCAGGTCGTCGCGGAGGTGTCCGAGCATCCAGTCGGTCAGGGGCGCGAGCGAGTCGTCGACCTCGACCGGGAGGGGCGTCTTGATGAACTGGCTCTGACCGCCGTCGCGGTGCGGCGGCACGACCATCCGGCGGGCGATCACGTTCGCGGCGGCGGCACCGTGCTCGCGGCGGACGAGGTGCAGGCAGGCGTCGATGCCGGCGGCCGTGCCCGCGCTCGTGATGATCCGGCGGTCCTCGACGAAGAGCACGTCGGCGTCGACCTCGATCGCGGGGTGCTCGCGCTGCAGGGCGTCGGAGTACCGCCAGTGCGTCGTCGCCCGGCGGCCGTCGAGCAGCCCGGCCTCGGCCAGTACGAACGCCCCGCTGCAGACGCTGAGCAACCACGCCCCCCGGGCCTCGGCCGCGACGAGCAGCTCGCGCACCGCCGGGGAGACGAGCTCGGCCTGGTCGGGCCGGTTCCACAGGGCCGGCACGCAGACGACGTCGGCGTCGGCCGCGGCGCCCAGGTCGAGGTCGACCGTGATCGAGAAGCCCTGGTTCGTGCGGACGAGCCCCGGGTGCTCGGTCACGATGCGGTGCTCGAAAGGAGGCGCGCCCTCGTCGGTCCGGTCGAGGCCGAACACCTCGCAGAGCACGCCGAACTCGAACGGCGCGACGCCGTCGGCGACGATCGTGGCGACGGTGCGGAACGGCATGGGTGCTCCTCGGGGAATGTCCAGTACTCCGCCACGAAGTAAACAATCCGCCACGCAAAAAGGTGGCGGCCTGTTTGTTTCGTGGCGGGCTGGCGGGCTGGCGGGCGGTGTGGTGGGCGGCCTGACCGGGCTGGCGGGGTGGCGGGATGTCGACGAGTGGTGGCAACACTGCCACTCGTGGCAGGACCTGTCCACCCGTAGTGTTCCTGCCATGCCCACCGAGCCCCGCCCGACGCCCGAGCCCCGCCCGACGCCCGAGCCGCGATCGACCGCCGCCGTCCTCGACGAGCTGCTCGCACCTCCTTCGCTCGTCGCCGCCCGGGCCCTCGAGGCCGCCGCCGCCGTGTCGAGCGTGGCCCTGCTCGCGCACAGTCGTCGCTCGGCGGTGCTCGCCGTCGACCTCGGGCGACGCGAGGGGCTGGCCTTCGACCACGAGCTGCTGTTCGTCGCGGCGGCCCTGCACGACGTCGGGCTGGCGTCGCCGTTCGACAGCCACACCGAGCCGTTCGAGCGAGCCGGGGGCGAGGTCGCCCGGGTGTTCGCCGCGGGGGCGGGCTGGTCGGCCGCACGCGCCCAGCGGCTGGCGGACGTCATCGTGCGGCACATGTGGCCCGCGGTCTCGGCCGACCTCGACGTCGAGGGTCACCTGCTCGAGCGGGCGACGAGCCTCGACGTGTCGGGGGTGGGCGGTGAGGACTGGCCGGCCGAGCTGGTCGCCGCCCTGGTCGAGCGGCTGCCCCGCGACGGGTTCGGTGCCGAGTTCGGCGGGCTGATGTCGACGCAGGCGCACCGGAAGCCCGGCTCCGAGGCCGCCCGCACGATCCGGGGCGGCATGCGCGACCGGATCGCCGCGAACCCGCTCGACCGCCTCTGACCCCGGCGCCCGGGCACCCGCCGCCCGCGCACCGGGTGGGCCACGGCCACGTGCGCCGGGCCCCCTCCCGCGATCGCGCTCCATCGGTTAGAATGATGCGAACGTATGAATCAGGAGAGCACCCGCATGGCACACCCCCTCGAGTTCGGCCTCGACACCTTCGGCGACATCACCGACCGCCTCGACGGCAGCCCCGTCACGCACGCCCAGGCCATCCGCAACCTGGTCGACCAGGCCGTCCTGGCCGACGAGGTCGGTCTCGACTTCATCGGCGTCGGCGAGCACCACCGCAAGGACTTCGCCGTCTCGGCCCCCGAGGTCGTGCTCGCCGCGATCGCCGCCCGCACGAAGACCATCCGCCTGGGCTCGGCCGTCACCGTCCTCAGCTCGGACGACCCCGTGCGCGTGTTCCAGCGCTTCGCCACGGTCGACGCGATCTCGAACGGCCGTGCCGAGGTCATCCTGGGCCGCGGCTCGTTCACCGAGTCGTTCCCGCTCTTCGGCCTCGACCTGCAGGACTACGAGGTGCTCTTCGAGGAGAAGATCCAACTCTTCGCCGAGCTGCTGAAGGAGGGCCCGACGACCTGGTCGGGCACCGTCCGCGCCGGCCTCGACGCGCAAGAGGTCTACCCCAAGACCGAAGGCGGCTCGATCCGCACCTGGGTCGGCGTCGGCGGATCGCCGCAGTCGGTCATCCGGGCCGCGCACTACGGCTTCCCGCTCTTCCTCGCGATCATCGGAGGCCAGCCGGCGCAGTTCGCGCCGTACGCCGACCTCTACCGACGCGCCCTCGGCGAGTTCGGCCACGACTCCCAGCCGATCGCGATGCACTCGCCCGGTTTCGTGGCCGAGACCGACGCCGAAGCCAAGGAGGCGCTGTTCCCCTACCAAGAGGAGCAGACGAACCAGCTCGGTCGCGAACGCGGCTGGCCCCCCTACAGCCGCGCGCAGTACGAGGCCAGCGCCAGCTCGACCGGCGCGCTCTACGTGGGCTCGCCCGAGACCGTCGCCACGAAGATCGCGCAGAACATGCGCCTGCTCGGCGCGACGCGTTTCGACATGCGGTACAGCATGGGCCGCCTGCCGCACGAGCTCATGATGCGCAGCATCGAGCTGTATGGCACGAAGGTCGTCCCGCTGGTGCGCGAGATGCTCGCCTGACGCGACCCGCGCCTCCTCGGGGCTCGTGCCCTACGACCCCGACCAGCGCACCGCGTTTCGTGCACCGCACCCCGTCTAGTCGCCGTTCCCTGCACGAAACACGGTGCGTTGCTGTTTCGCGGCCCGCGGCCCGCGGCCCACGGCCCACGGCCCGCGTCAGCGGGTGCGCTCGCGCTGGTGGGACAGCGCCTCGAGCTGTTCGTTGTACGCCCGGAGCTCGGCGTCGTCGTCGCGCTCGGCCTGGCGGTCCTTCCGGACGGCTTCTCGGCCGTCGCTGCGGCTCCACATGATGGCGACGGCGATGGCCATGACGATCGTGGGGATCTCGCCGACGCTCCAGGCGATGCCGCCGGCGACGTACTGGTCCTGCATCGGCGTCGGGCCCCAGGTGCGCCCCATGGCGCCGTACCAGTCGGCGAGGAAGAGCCCGGTGGCACTCATGATGCCCAGGCCGAAGAACGCGTGGAACGCCATGGTCCCGAGCAGCACGACGAGTCGGGCGGGGTAGGGCAGTCGACCCTTGACGGGGTCGATGCCGATCATCGACTGCACGAAGAGGTAGCCGGTGATCAGGAAGTGCACGATCATCCAGTAGTGGCCGATGTGCGTGGTCGTCGCCCAGCTGAACAACGGCGTGTAGTAGAACGCCCACAGCGAGCCCGCGAACAGCACCGCCGAGATGATCGGGTTGCTGACGAAGGTCGCGAACCGGGAGTGCACCAGGATCATGATCCACTCGCGGCCGCCGCGGGTGCCGTCGCTGCGCTTCTTGATGGTGCGCAACGCGAGCGTCACGGGCGCGCCCGGCACGAGCAGCACGGGCACGAGCATGCCCAGTGCCATGTGCGCGAGCATGTGCGTGCTGAAGAGGTACTCCTCGTACACGTTCGGGGCACCGCACGTGATGTAGAACAACACGACCAGGCCCGCCACCCACGACACCGTGCGGCCGACCGGCCAGCGGTCGCCGCGGCGGTGCAGGCGGACGACGCCGGCCAGGTAGAAGAAGACGCCGAAGGCGCAGAGCAGCCCCCAGAGCAGGTCGACGTTCCATTCGGTGAGGTAGCGCAGCGGCGTCAACTCGGGTGGCAGCGCCTCTTCGGTGAGGATGACCGCGGGGGTCGGGTCGGCCAGGTCGGCTGCGGCGACCTGCTCGACCGGGGTGGCCGTCCGGGCGAGTGCGGCGGCGACGCCGGAGGCGAGCCCCATGAACGCGAGCTCGGCGGTGACGAACCACCAGAAGGCCTTCGTCGTCGCCTTGGGGTGGGTCGTGAGGCGGCCGACGAGCCAGCGCCGTTGCACGACGCCGAACAACCCCAGCGCGACGAGGGCGAACGTCTTGACGAGCACGAGCACGCCGTAGCCCGACGTCAGGGCCGACCAGTCGCCGATGCGGATGGCGGCGCTGCCGATGCCCGACACCGCGACGACCACGAAGCAGACGATCGCCACGCTCGAGTAGCGCGCGAGCACGATCGCCAGCCGCCCGCTCGAGAGGTGCCCGCGCAGCAGCACGATGGCGAGCAGGCCGCCCAGCCAGACCGACGCCCCGACCAGGTGCAGGGCGAGGTCGGTGACGGCGGCGTCGTGGCCACTCGTGCCGGCCGCGTGGCCCTGCTCGGCGATGGGGATGAGCCCGCCGGCGGCGAGCACCGTGACGGCGACGATCAACCAGATGTTGCGGACGATGAAGCAGAGCACCGTGACGGTCGCCGCGATCAGCGTCGTGATCAGCCAGGCGATGCCGAGCTCGGTGTTCGTCAGGAAGAACGCGAGCGTCCGCCCGAACTGGTCGTCGAAGGTGACCGGCACGTTGGCGACGCTGAGGAAGGTGAAGAAGGTGGTGATCGCCGAGGCGACGGCCCAGAACCCCGCCGCGGCGGCGGCGACGTCCATGGCGCGGTCGTACTCCGCTTCGCGTCGGGTGAGTGCGAAGCAGGTCAGGAAGAGCGTGCCGATGGTGAGGGCCGCGCCGACGTTGCCCAGCATCTTGGCTATGGGCAGCCCGTAGCGGACGACCTCGCCGGGGTCGACGACGAGGGGCGCGTCGGCCGCCCCGCCGAACTTCAGAGCGGCGAGGAGGGACGCGAACGCCACCAGCACGAGCAGTGCGGGCGCCGTGGTGCGGGCGAGTCTGGGCATCGTCTACCAGGGTAAGTCGGATCGCCTGGTGAACGGGTGCGGGTGGGGGGCGTCGCTCGACGTCGAGTGATCCGCCCGGGCGACCGGCGCACGCACGACCGAACCTGTCGGCGGGCCGGGACGAGACGAGGGGGAACGAGAGAAGGGGCGTGACGACCGATGGTCGTCACGCCCCTTCTCGGGTGCTCGTGAGAGCGAGGACTACTTGACCGCAGCCTTGAGCTTGCTGCCGGCGCTGACCTTGACGCTGTCGCTGGCGGCGATCTCGAGGGCCTCACCCGTCTGCGGGTTGCGGCCGGTACGAGCGGCGCGGTGCGTCTTCTCGAAAGCGATCCACCCGGGGATGGTGACCTTCGTGCCGTCGGCGACCGACTTCGAGACGACGGAGAAGAACGCGTCGACGACGCCGCTGACGGCGGCCTGGCTCTGGCCGGACTCGGATGCGACAGCTGCGACGAGCTCGGTACGGTTCAGTGACTTGTCAGCCATGTAAATGTCCTCCTCGGACTTCATTCGGTGTGACGAGACACGGCGTTCACCATGCCTGTGCGGTCGAGACCAGAGAGCCGAGGGCCCTGTGGAACCGGTTGAAACCTACCAGGAAGACTTCGTGATGCCCGGCAACTCGCCACGGTGGGCCATGTCGCGGAAACGCACGCGGCTGATGCCGTAGGCCTTGAGGTGACCGCGGGGGCGGCCGTCGACCGAGTCGCGGTTGCGGAGGCGGACCGGCGACGCGTTGCGCGGCAGCTTCTGCAGACCGAGGCGGGCGGCCTCGCGGCTCTCGTCGGAACCGTTCGGGTCGATCAGGGCCTTCTTCAGCTCGAGACGCTTCTCGGCGTAGCGGGCCACGATCTCGGCGCGCTGGTTGTTCTTGGCGATCATGCTCTTCTTGGCCATTTTTAGCGCTCCTCGCGGAATTCGACGTGCTTGCGAATCACCGGGTCGTACTTCTTCAGCACGAGACGGTCGGGGTTGTTACGACGGTTCTTCTTGGTCACGTACGTGAAACCGGTGCCCGCCGTCGAGCGGAGCTTGATGATGGGACGGACGTCCTGCTGACGAGCCATTAGATCTTCTCCCCACGAGCGAGCAGGTCCTTGACGACCGACTCGATGCCACGAGCGTCGATGACCTTGATGCCCTTGGCGCTGAGCTGAAGGGTCACGTTACGACGAAGCGACGGCACGTAGTACGTCTTCTTCTGGATGTTCGGGTCGAAACGACGCTTGGTGCGTCGGTGCGAGTGCGAGATGTTGTGTCCGAAGCCGGGAACGGCTCCGGTCACCTGGCAGGTTGCTGCCATGGTTTTCCTCCGTAGATACCGTGAGGGCCGAAGCCCTCACCCAAGGTCACTTGTCGGCGCGCCGGTCCCCCTGCCCGATCGAGGGATCGGGCGATGAAGCCGGGAGGCGGTGCACATGGGCGCAGAGAGCGCCCAACCAAAGGGAGAGCTTACGCGACACGCCCGGACCCACGCAACCCGCGCCTCCCCGACTGGGGGTCGGGGCTCGGGGCTCGGCGCTCGGAACCCGGGGCTGCGGCCACGCGATCGCGTCGGCGCGCGCCGACGGGACGAGGAGGCGCGGCTCAGCGGATCGAGGAGGCGCGGCTCAGCGGATCGCGGAGGCGTCGGCGGCCGCGCGGGCCTCGGCCGTGCACGCGGGGCAGAGGCCGAACACGTCGACCACGTGCTGCGCCTCGGTGAACCCGTGCGTGGCGGCGACGTGCTGGGCCCAGGTCTCGACCTCGTCGGCCTCGATCTCGACGGTGGTGCCGCAGTTGCGGCAGATCAGGTGGTGGTGGTGCGTGCCCGGGGTGCAGGCGCGGTAGAGGCTCTCGCCTTCTTGCTGCAGCGAGTCGGCCGAGCCGTCGGCGGCGAGGTCGGCGAGGGCCCGGTAGACCGTGGCCAGGCCGATGCCGGTCTCGCGCAGGTGGGCGTGCAGCGCCTGCGCGCTGACGAACCCCTCGCTCGTGCCGAGTGCTTCTCGCACGGCCTCGCGCTGCCACGTGTTGCGTCGGACCACCACGGCGTCCTGCCTCTCTGTGTGTCGGACCTCTGTGCGTCGGACCTCGGTGCGTCGGGTCCCGGTGCACCGGGACCAGGTGTGTCGGACCCCGGTCTGCCTCAGACGCCGGTCGGTGCCAAGGGTACCCGCGGGCCCCTGCGCGGCTTCACGGCGGCGGCCGTGCGACGCCAGCCGACCAGGCGGCAGACGAGCCAGATCGTGAACGAGATCGTGGTGACGTAGGGGCTGATCGGCAGGCCCCCGCCCAGGGCGAGCAAGATGCCGCCGACGACCGAGACGACGGCGAAGGTCACGCTCAGCACGGGCACGAGTCGCGGGTTCACGGTCAGCCTCAGCGCGGCCGCGGCGGGTGTGACGAGCAGCGAGAGGACGAGCAGCGCCCCGATGATCTGGACCGACACCGCGACCGACAGACCCAGCACGAGCATGAAGACGATGCCGAGCGTGCGCACGGGGACGCCGGCCGCCGCGGCGACGTCGGGGTCGACGCTGGCGAAGGTCAGCGGACGCCAGATGACGATCAGCGTGACGATCACCACGGCCGAGATGGCGACGAGCCAGCCCAGCTGCGGATTGTCGACCGACACGATCTGGCCGGTCAGCAGCCCGAACTTGTTGGCCGACCGCCCTCGGTAGAGCGCCAGGAAGAGGATGCCGAGGCCCAGGCCGAACGGCATGAGCACCGCGATGATCGAGTTGCGCTCCCGCGCCCGGGTGCCCAGCAGCCCGATCAGCAGGGCGGCGATCAGGCTGCCGACGAGCGAGCCGCTGACGACGTTCACGCCGAGCAGCAGGGCGGCGGCGGCACCGGCGAACGAGAGCTCACTGATGCCGTGCACCGCAAAGGGCATGTTGCGCGTGATCACGAAGGGCCCGATCAGGCCGCCCACCAGGCCGAGCACGGCGCCCGCGACGACGCTGTTGCGCACCAGCACGAGCAGCTCGCCGAAGTCCTGGAAGCTGAACAGCTGCGACCACAGGTCGGTCATCGGACGAGTCCTTCGTCGTCGAGGTGTTCGTCGACGTGGTGGTCGTGCCCGTCGTGGCTGCCGACGATCACGATGCGCCCCATGGTGCGGATCACGTCGACCGGAGTGCCGTAGAGGTCGCTCAGCACGTCGGCGCGCAGCACCTCGTCGGGTGTTCCGATGCGGAACCGGCCTCCGGCCAGGTAGAGCACCCGGTCGACGACGTCGAGGATGGGGTTGACGTCGTGCGTGACGAACACGACCGCGGCGTTGCGGGCCCGCCGCTGCTCGTCGATCAGGCGGGTGACCTCGCGCTGGTGCCGCAGGTCGAGCGAGATGAGGGGCTCGTCGCAGAGCAGCAGGGCCGGTTCGGCGGCCAGCGCCTGGCCGACCCGGGTGCGCTGCTGCTCGCCGCCGCTGAGGCTCGCGACCGGAGAGGTCGCGAACGAGGTGGCGCCGACCTCGTCGACCAGGGCGTCGATGCGGGCCCGTTCGGTGGGGGTCTCGCGGCGCGGCCCCCAGCGGTGGCCCGTGACGCCGAGCGCGATCATGTCGCGGGCACGCAGCGGGGTGCCGGACTCCATCAGTCGTTGCTGCGGCACGTAGCCGATGCGGCGGTGGCCGCGCCCGACCGGCCGGCCGAGGAACTCGATGCTGCCCTCGGTCAGGTGCTGCTGCCCGAGGATCGTGCGCAGCATCGTCGTCTTGCCCGCACCGTTCGGCCCGAGCACCGCGATGAACTCGCCCGGCCGCACGTCGAGGTCGAGACCCGACCAGAGCGTGCGGGCGCCGAACGAGACCCCGGCGTCGCGGAGGCGCAGCACGGCGTCGCCGCCGCCACCGGCCGAGGAGGCGCGGGTGGCGGCGGCGACGGAGGTCGCGCCGGACGGGTCGGTCACTCGCCGAGGGCCGCCGAGATCGCGTCGATGTTGCTCTGTTGCCATGCCACGTAGTCTTCCCCCTCGGGCAGCAGCTCGGTGACCGGCACGATGGCGACGCCGGCGTCGGTCGCGGCCTTCTCGACCTGCTCGGTCTCGGGACTCGAGGTCTGCTCGTTGTAGGCGAGCAGGTCGACCTTCCCGTCGGTGAAGAGCTTCAGGGTGTCGTTGAGCACGGCGGGCGACACGTCGTCGCCCTCCTCGATCGCCTCGGAGAAGGGCTCGGGCGTCACGTTGACCAGGCCCATCGCGTCGAAGAGGTAGCCGGGCACGGGTTCGGTGTAGGCGACCGGGTCGCCGTCGTGGGCCGTCTTGATCGAGGCGGCCTGCGCCTCCAGGTCGGCGATCTTCGTGCCGAAGGCCTCGGCGTTCGCGGTGAAGGTGTCGGCGTTCGCCGTGTCGACCCGGCCGAACTCGTCGGCCAGGGCCGTGGCGAGCTTCGCCATGCTCGGCAGGCTGTAGAACACGTGCTCGTTGAACGCGGCGTGGTCGTGGTCGTCGTGCTCGTCGGCGTCGGCGTCTGCGGTGGCGTCGTCGCTCGCGGCGTCGGTGGCCTCGTCGGCGTGGTCGTCGTGCCCGGCCTCGGGGTCGAGCCCCGAGACGTCGACGGCGTTGACCACGGTGGCGTCGGTTCCGCTCGCGTCGACCATCGTGTCGACGAACGAGTCGTAGCCGCCGCCGTTCTCGACGATCACGTCGGCCTTCGAGACGGCCAGCTGCGTGCGGGCGTCGGCCTCGTACGAGTGCGGGTCCTGCGAGGGGTCGCTGATGATGCTGGTGACGTCGACCAGGTCGCCTCCGACCGTCTCGGCGATGTCGCCGTAGACGTTGGTCGACGTGACCACCGAGATCGCGCCTCCGTCGGTGGAGTCGGTCGAGCCCGAGGCGCCCGTGGCGCAACCGCTCAGCACGAGGACCGCGGCGGCGGGCAGGACGAGCAGGGTCGGCAGCGAGCGCATCTTCATGGTCGTCACGCTATTGCTACTGATAATGATTGTCAAAACGAGGAGGCGCGGGTCGGCCGAGCGCGCCTCCCGCGTCCCGAGACAGCGCGACACCCCCTGCTCGGCACGACACCCCCTGTTCCGAGGGTGTGATGCCGGACAGGGGGTGTCGCAGCGCGCCTAGGCCTTCGTGGCGGCCTCGACGGACTCGGCGCCGGCGGCGTCGTCGTCCTCGCGGCCGGGCGTCTTGAGGTTCCACTTCTTGATGACGAAGCTGAACAGGATGTAGTAGACGACCGCGTAGCCGAGCCCGATCGGGATGAGCCAGATCGAGTTCTGCGAGATGTTGAAGTTCAGCACGTAGTCGATCAACCCCGCCGAGAAGGTGAACCCGGTGTGGATGTCGAGTGCGTTGACCAGCATCATCGACGTGCCGGTCAGCACCGCGTGGATCACGTACAGCGGCCAGGCGACGAACATGAACGAGAACTCGAGCGGCTCGGTGATGCCCGTGATGAACGCCGTCAGCGCGGTCGACAGCATGATGCCGCCGATTAGCTTCTTCTTCTCGGGGCGGGCGTGACGCCAGATCGCCAGGGCCGCGGCGGGCAGGGCGAACATGAAGATCGGGAAGAACCCGGTCATGAACACGCCGGCGCTCGGGTCGCCGGCGAAGAAGCGGTTCAGGTCGCCCCGGACGATCTCGCCGCTGGCGTTGGTGTAGTCGCCGACCAGGAACCAGACGACCGAGTTGAGGATGTGGTGCAGGCCGGTGGGGATCAGCAGGCGGTTGGCGACGCCGTAGATGCCGCTGCCGACCACGTCGTTCGACGCGACCGCCTGGCCGATGCCGGTGAGGGCGTTGTTGAACAGGGGGTAGATGAACGACATGACGACGCCGACGACCAGGCCCGTGACGGCGGTGAGGATCGGCACCATGCGACGGCCCGAGAAGAACCCGAGGAAGTCGGGCAGCTTCGTGCGGTAGAAGCGCTGCCAGATCATCGCCGAGAGGATGCCCATCACGATGCCGGCCAGCACGCCGTAGTTGATGACCTCGGGGTCGCCCGTCGGGGTCTCGCGGCCCGCGAGCACGACCGGCGACATGGCCTTGAAGACGCCGTCGATCACCATGTAGCCGACGACCGCGGCGAGGGCCGTCGAACCGTCCGACTTCTTCGCCCAGCCGATCGCGATGCCGACCGCGAAGATCAGCGGCAGCCAGGTGAAGACCGCCTGCCCGGCGGCGCCGATCACCGAGGCGCCCGTCTCGAACCCGGGGATCGCGCCGAGCAGGTCGGCCTGCCCGAGTCGCAGCAGGATGCCCGCCGCCGGCAGCACCGCGATCGGCAGCATGAGGCTGCGGCCGAGACGCTGCAGCACCGCGAACGCGGCCGAGCCCCTCTTCTTGGTCGGGGCCGACTCGGTCGTCGTCGTCATCAGGTGGTCCTCTCGTCGGTGAGCAGCCGTGGTGCGGGGTGGGTCGGGTGTCGTGCGGGTGGGGCGGTTCCGGAGGCGCGGGTCGCGACGAGCGCGGGCCCCCGGTCCTGTCCGGTCCTGTCCGGTCATGACCAGTGAGTGGTAGTTTCCTCAGACCGACGGGTGGTGTCAACTAGGACGACACCCTCGTCGCCGCGAGCGACCGACCCACGGAGGAGAACAGCTCATGTCGAAAGCACAGGCCATGATCGACGGACTCGGCGGCGCCGACAACATCGAGGAGATCGAGGGCTGCATCACGCGCCTCCGCACCGACGTGCGGGACGTCTCGCTCGTCGACGACGCCGCCCTCAAGGCCGCGGGAGCCACCGCCGTCGTCCACGCGGGGGGCAGCGTCCAGGTGATCGTCGGCACGATCGCCGACTCGCTCGCCGAAGACATCAACGACCTGCTGCCGTGACCACGGTCCTCTCGCCCGTCGCCGGCCGGGTGACGGCGCTCGCCGAGGTGCCCGACGCCGTCTTCGCCGGGCAGCTCGTGGGCGCGGGCGTCGCGGTCGAGCCGAGCGCGCCTCCTGGAGGGGGTGTGGTCTCCGTCGTCTCGCCGGTCGCCGGCGAGATCGTCAAGCTGCACCCACACGCGTTCGTGGTCGTGGACGAGTGGGGCACCGGCCTGCTCGTGCACGTCGGCATCGACACGGTCAAGCTCGGCGGCGAGGGCTTCGAGCTCGTCGTGGCCGAGGGGGCGACCGTCGCGGCGGGCGACCTCGTCGTCCGTTTCGACCCGGCCGTCGTGGCCGAGGCGGGCTACTCGGCCGTCATCCCGGTCGTCGTGCTCGACAGCGCCCCGGACAGCGTCCCGCAGCAGGCCGTCGGCACGACCGTCGCCTCGGGGGAGCCCCTCTTCGACCTCTGAGGCCGACGCGGCGCGGCCAGGAGTCAGTCGGGCGTCGTGCCCGATTCGACCTGCATCTGCAGGCGGTAGCGGTCGGAGCGGTACCAGCTCTTGGCGTGTTCGAGCGGGACGTCGCCGGCGAACGAGATCCTGTCGAAGTACATCACCGGGGCGCCCTCGCTCGTGCCGAGCAGCGTGGCGACGTCGGCGTCGGCCCCCTCGGCGCTGACCGTCTGGGTCGCGCGGGTGATCGGCGTCGCGTAGTCGCCGTCGAGGGTCCGGTAGAGCGAACGGCTCAGGTCGTGGTCGAGCAGCCCGGGCAGTCGGTCCGCGGGGTACCAGCCGTCGTCGATGCTGACCGGCACGCCGTCGGCCAGGCGCAGGCGCTTGACGTGGAACGCCGAGGCGCCGTCCTCGAGTCCGAGGGCCGCGGCCGTCTCGGGCGGGGGAGTCGTCTCGGCCTTGACCAGCACCACCGTGCTCGGCACGTGGCCGAGCTTGGTCATCTCGTCGGTGAACGAGGCGAGGTGCAGCGTCGACTGGACCACGCGGTGGGCCACGAAGGTGCCCTTGCCTCGCACGCGGGTCAGCCATCCCTCGTTCACGAGCTGCCCCACGGCCTCGCGGACCGTGATCCGGCTGACGCCGTACTCGAGCATCAGCTGGCGCTCGCTGGCGATCGCCGAGCCGGGCTGCTGACCGGCCGCGAGCCGCTGCACGATGGAGCGCAACTGCTCGTGCTTCGGCACGGCTCCGTCGGTGATGCGGTCGGTCATGGGCCCCCTCGTCCGTCGCGCCCGAGGGTGGTCCCATCTGGTCATGACCGGTCGTCCTGACCTCGACGTTACTGCACGCCGTCCGTCGCCAGCCAGGTCGGGGCCCGGCTGCCCGCGGGGTTCCCAGGAACGGACGAGGAGGCGCGGGCTCAGTCGAGCAGGAGCGCCGGCTCTTCGAGGACGCTCGCCACGTCGGCCACGAACCGGCTGGCGACGTCGCCGTCGACCACGCGGTGGTCGAAGCTCGCCCCGATCGTCGTCACCATGCGCGAGCGGACCTCGCCGTCGACCACCCAGGCCTTGGGCTTGATCGTGCCGAGGGCCACGATCGCGACCTCGCCCGGGTTGAGGATCGGCGTGCCGGTGTCCATGCCGAAGACGCCGATGTTCGTGATCGTGATCGTGCCGTCCCGCATGTCGGCCGGCGTCGTCTTGCCGTCTCGGGCGGTCAGCGTCAGCTGTTCGAGGGCCTGGGCCAGCTCGAGCAGGCTCATCGACTGGGCCTCCTTGACGTTCGGCACGATGAGGCCCCGCGGGGTGGCCGCGGCGATGCCGAGGTTGACGAAGTGCCGGACGAGGATCTCGCGGTCGGTCCAGGCCGAGTTGACCATCGGGTTGCGTCGCACGGCCCAGATGATCGCCTTGGCCATGATCAGCAACGGCGAGACCTTGACGCCGGCGAACTGCGGCGACGCCTTCAACCGCTTGACGAACTCCATCGTGCGGGTGGCGTCGACGTCGACGAACAGGCTGACGTGCGGGGCGGTGAACGCCGACGACGTCATGGCCGCGGCGATGGCCTTGCGGACGCCCTTGACGGGGATGCGCTCGACGCGTTCCTCGCCCCACTCGGGCGTCTCGATGTTGCGGAACACGCTGGCCTGCTGGGCGTGACGGATGACGTCGTCGCGGGTGACCTCTCCGGCCAGGCCGGTCGGCTGGACGACGGCGAGGTCGACCTCGAGGTCTTTGGCGAGCTTGCGGATGGGCGGCTTCGCGATGATCGGCAGGGCCTGGGCGGCGGGCACCGACGTGGTGGGGCGCCGCCGGGCCTGCTCGGCGACGCGCAGCTGCCGGGCGTCGACCTCGGTCTGCGACGGTCGGCGGCGACGGGTCGCTCCGTGACCGCCCGCGGCGCCGTAGCCCACGAGCACGGCACCCGAACCGGAGTCGGCCGGGGCCTCGGGGGCGTGCGCGACCGAGCCGGTGTCGCCGTCGGCGCTGACCGCGTCGGCCGAGCGGGCCGGAGCGGCGGGGGAGGAGCTCTGCACCGGGGTGGCGGACGCCGCGGGCTCGGCCTGGCGGGCACGCTGCGCGGAGAGTGCTTGTTCGTTCTGTGACACGACCTGCGCCGTGCGGGCGAGTCCGCCCGACTCGAGGGACTCGGACTCGGCGGCCCGACCCGACGGGGTCGCGGGTGCCGTCGAGTCGCCGACCCGGATGATCGGGGTGCCGACGTCGACCGTGGTACCCGGTTCGACGAGGATGCTCTCGACCACGCCGGCGTAGGGCGAGGGGAGCTCGACGAGCGACTTCGCGGTCTCGATCTCGACGAGCACCTGGTTGATCTCGACGCTGTCGCCGGGGGCGACCTTCCATTCGACGATCTCGGCCTCGGTCAGGCCCTCGCCGACGTCGGGCAGGGAGAATTCGCTGGTCATGTCGTGACTCCTAGTAGGCCAGGGCCCGGTCGACCGCCTCGAGCACGCGGTCGGCGTCGGGCAGGTACTGCGTCTCGAGCTTGGCGGGAGGGAAGGGGGTGTCGAAGCCGCTGACGCGCAGGACGGGTGCCTCGAGCGAGTAGAAGGCCTTCTCGGCGACGGTGGCGGCGATCTCGGAGCCGACCGACACGAAACCGGGGGCCTCCTGCGCCACGACGAGGCGCCCGGTCTTCCGGACCGACTCGAGGATGGGCCCGTAGTCGACGGGTGAGAGCGACCGCAGGTCGACGACCTCGGCCGAGACGCCCTCGGCGGCCGCGATCTCGGCCGCCTGCAGCAGCACGCTGACCATCGCGCCGTGCCCCAGCAGGGTGACCTCGGTGCCCGTCCGGACGACACGGCTCGCGTGCAGCGGTGCCTGCGGGTCGCTCAGGTCGACGTCGCCCTTGGGCCAGTAACGGCTCTTGGGCTCGAAGAACATGACGGGGTCGTTCGACGCGATCGCCTCCTGGATCATCCAGTAGGCGTCGTGCGGCGTGCTCGGGCTGACGACGCGCAGGCCCGCCGTGTGGGCGAAGTACGCCTCGGGGCTCTCCTGGTGGTGCTCGACCGCGCCGATGTGCCCGCCGTAGGGCACGCGGATCACGACGGGCATCGTCAGGGTGCCCTCGTGCCGGTTGGTCAGCTTGGCCAGCTGCGACGTGATCTGGTCGAAGCCGGGGTAGATGAAGCCGTCGAACTGGATCTCGCAGACCGGGCGGAAGCCGCCCATCGCGAGTCCGATGGCGGTGCCGACGATGCCGGACTCGGCGAGGGGGGTGTCGATGACGCGTTTGTCGCCGAACTCGGCCTGCAGCCCTTCGGTCACGCGGAAGACGCCGCCGAGCGTGCCGATGTCTTCTCCCATCAGCAGGACGCGGGGGTCGTCGGCCATGGCCTTGCGGAGGCCGGCGTTGATCGCCTTGCCGAGCGGCATGGACTGCACGGAGGCGCGGGCCGACTCGGTCGTGCCGGTCGGGTTCTCGACGGTGTCGGTCATGCTGCCCCCTCGTCGGTGGTCGCGGTCTCGCCCGCGCCGCCGAAGCTCTGCTCGTAGGTCGCCAGCCACTGCTTCTGCTCGGTCATGAGCGGGTGCGGCTCGGAGTACACGTGGTCGAAGATGAGGCCGCGGTCGGGGTTCGGCAGCGAGACCGTGCGCCGACGGACGTCGGCTCCGAGGTCGTCGCCCTCGGTCTCGAGGTCGGCGAAGAACGCGTCCCCCTCGCCTCGGTTCCGCAGGAAGGCCTCGAAGCGCGTGATCGGGTCGCGAGCGATCCAGGACTGCAGCTCGTCGTCGGTGCGGTACTTGGTGGGGTCGTCGGACGAGGTGTGCGCGCCGACGCGGTAGGTGAGCGCCTCGATGAAGCGGGGCCCGCCACCGCCGCGGGCGGCCTCGAGGTCGCGGCGGCTGACGGCGTAGCTCGCGAGCACGTCGTTGCCGTCGACCTGCGTGCCGGGGATGCCGAAGCCGCCGGCCCGGGCGACGAGGGGCGTGCGCGACTGACGCGCGACCGGCACGCTGATCGCCCACTGGTTGTTCTGGAGGAAGAACAGCTCGGGGGTCTGGAAG
Organism: Frigoribacterium sp. CFBP 8759; assembly: GCF_014841655.1. Taxonomy (NCBI): domain Bacteria; kingdom Bacillati; phylum Actinomycetota; class Actinomycetes; order Micrococcales; family Microbacteriaceae; genus Frigoribacterium; species Frigoribacterium sp. CFBP 8759. The sequence continues at coordinate 104,063 of NZ_JACYUH010000004.1, read as the reverse complement.
CTCGCGGCGAAGACCAGGGCCTCGCTGACGTCGCCCTGGCTGGTCGCCCCGTCGCCGAAGAACGTGACCACGGCCTGGTCGACCTCGGGATCGCCCGTGCCGCTCTTGCCGTCGAGGCCGAGCCCCATGGCGAAGCCGGTCGCGTGCAGCGTCTGCGAGCCGATCACCAGCGTGTAGACGTGGAAGTTCTGGTGCTCGGCGGGGTTCCAGCCGCCGTGCGTGTGACCGCGCAGCAGGCGCAGGATGTCGACCGGGTCGATGCCGCGGGACAGCGCGACGGCGTGCTCGCGGTAGGACGGGAAGAGGTGGTCCTGCGGGCGGGTGGCGTGGGCCAGGCCGACCTGGGCCCCCTCTTGGCCGTGGCTCGGCACCCAGAGGGCGAGCTGCCCCTGGCGCGCCAGGGCCGCGGCCTCGCGGTCGAATCGACGCGTCAGCACCATGTCGCGGTGCAGGGCGCGGAGTCCGTCGTCGCCGAGCGCGTCGACGTAGGGGCGGAACTCGTCGGCCGCAGCCGACTCGACCACCTCGCCCGACGGCGACAGGAGCTGGACGGGCGGCGGCGCGTCGGTCGCTTCGGAGGAAGACATGGCGTCCAATCTATTCCGCGGCATATGCCGTCACCGGGATGTGAGGTCGACGATCTGCTGGGCGGCGTGCAGCAGCTTGTCGACCGACGACGGCTCGCCGATCGTGACGCGCACGCCCTCGCCCGCGAACGGCCGGACGACGACCCCGTGGTCGGCGAACACCTGGGCCGCGGCCGCCGTGTGCTCGCCCGTGGCGAGCCAGACGAAGTTGCCCTGCGCCTCGGGCACCGTCCACCCCTGGTCGATCAGGGCGCGTCGCACCTGGTCGCGCAGCAGGACGATGCGGTCGACCCGCCCGAGCAGCTCGTCGGCGTGGTCGAGCGAGGCGAGGGCCGCGGCCGCGCCCTGCTCGGTGACGGCGAGGGGGATGGCCGTGGCCCGCGCGGCGTCGAGCAGGTAGGAGGCGCCGATCGCGTACCCGACGCGGAGTGCGGCCAGCCCGTACGCCTTCGAGAAGGTGCGCAGCAGGACGAGGTTCGGGTGCAGCTCGGTGAGCGTCTCGCCGTCGACGGCCGTGCTGTCGGTGACGAACTCGGCGTACGCCTCGTCGAGCAGCACGAGCACGTCGTCGGGCACCGCGGCCATGAACGACTCGAACTCGCCCGTCGACACCGTGGTGCCCGTCGGGTTGTTGGGGGAGCAGACGATGACGACGCGGGTGCGGTCGGTGACGGCCGCGGCCATGGCCTCGAGGTCGTGGCCCCCGTCGGCCCGCAGCGGCACCTGGACGCTCGTCGCACCGGCCACCGTGACGAGCCCCGGGTAGGCCTCGAACGAACGCCAGGCGTAGACGACCTCGTCGCCGACCGAGGCCGCGGCGAGCACGAACTGGGCCAGCAACGAGACCGACCCCGCGCCGACGTGCACCTCGTCGACGGTGACGCCGAACCGGGTGGCGAGGACGCTCCGCAGGGCCGTCGCCGAGGCGTCGGGGTAACGGTTGAGCGAGACGGCGCCACGGACGGCCTCGACGACCGAGGGGAGGGGCTCGAACGGGTTCTCGTTCGACGACAGTTTGAAGGCGTCGGGGGACGCCTGCTTGCCCTGGCGGTAGGGCGGGAGGGCGGCGATCTCGGGACGGAGTCGGACGGGAGTGATCACGCGGCCAGCCTATGGGGCGGGGGCCGCGTCGCGGCAGGGCACCGCGCCTCCTCGGGGGATCCGGTCGGGCACTACCGCCCGTGGAGGAGAGGTCGGCATGATGGGGGGATGACCCGATTCGTCGTGAGGCTGCTCATCAACGCGGTGGCCCTGTGGCTCACCACGCTGCTCGTGTCGGGGGTGACGGTGACGCCCTACGGAGCAGGGGGCACCCTCGAGACGATCGTGACCTTCCTGCTGCTCGCCCTGGTCTTCGGAATCGTCAACGGCGTGGTCGGCACGGCGATCAGGGTGATGGCCTTCCCCCTCTACATCCTGACGCTCGGCCTGATCGCGTTGATCGTGAACGGGCTGCTGCTGCTGATCGTGGCGTGGATCTCGGATCTCTTCGGCTTCGGGTTGACGATCGACGGTTTCTGGTGGGGCGTGATCGGTGCCGTCGTGCTCGCGGTCTTCGCCTGGGCCATCGGCGTCGTCGTCCGCCCCGTGGTCGGGCGGGGTGACCGGAGGCGGTGAACCGGTTCCGCATCTGCTTCGTCTGCACGGGCAACATCTGTCGCTCGCCCATGGCCGAGACCGTGCTGCGCTCGCTCGCCGACGACGCGGGCCTCGGCGACCGGATCGAGGTCACGAGCGCGGGCACCGGCGACTGGCACGTCGGCGAGGGGGCCGATCCCCGCACCGTCGAGGCCCTGGAGCGCCGCGGCTACGATGGTTCCCGGCACCGGGCGAAGCAGTTCGAGGCCGACGACTTCGCGCGCTACGACCTCGTGGTGGCGTTCGATCGCGGCCAAGAACGCATCCTCCGGGCCTGGGCAGGCGACGACGCCGACCGCTCGAAGGTGCAGCTGCTGCTCACCTTCGCTCCCGACGCGGCGCCGGCGGGTGGCGGTCTCGACGTCCCCGACCCGTACTACTCCGACGCAGCACTCTTCGACGAGGTGCTCGACATGGTCGAGCGCGCCTGCTCGGCCCTCTTCCGCCAGATCGAACCCGCACTCCGCAAGGGACAGTCATGACGTTGCCTCCTCAGCCCCTCAGCCCGCTCGACGGCCGCTACCGCTCGTCGGTCGGCACGTTGGGGGACCACCTCAGCGAGGCGGGGCTGAACCGGGCCCGCGTGCACGTCGAGGTCGAATGGCTGATCGCCCAGACCGACCGCCGTGCGTTCGGCTCGACGCCGCTCGACGACGAACAGAAGCGGGCGCTGCGGGCCGTCGTCACCGACTTCGGCCAGGCGGCGATCGACGAGCTCGCCGGCCTCGAGGCGACGACCCGTCACGACGTCAAGGCCGTCGAGTACTTCGTGCGGGCACGGCTGGCCGAGCTCGGGCTGGACGGGATCGCCGAACTCACCCACTTCGCCTGCACCAGCGAGGACATCAACAACCTGTCGTACGCGGTCACCGTCAAGGCGGCCCTGTTCGACGTCTGGCTCCCGGCCTTCGACGCCGTGCTCGCCGCCCTCACCACCTGGGCCACCGACGCCCGCGACGTGCCGATGCTCGCGCACACCCACGGGCAGCCGGCGACGCCGACCACGGTCGGGAAGGAGTTCGCCGTGTTCGCGCACCGCCTGCAGCGTCTGCGCTCGCAGATCGTCGGCACCGAGTTCCTCGGCAAGTTCAGCGGGGCGACCGGCACGTTCTCGGCCCACGTCGTCGCCGACCCCGGGCTGGACTGGCCCGAGACGGCCCGCTCCTTCGTCGAGGACGCCCTGGGGTTGACCTTCAACCCGCTGACGACGCAGATCGAGTCGCACGACTGGCAGGCCGAGCTCTACTCGCGCGTCGCCCACGCCAACCGGGTGCTGCACAACCTCGCCACCGACGTGTGGTCGTACATCTCGATGGGCTACTTCACGCAGATCCCGCAGGCGGGGGCGACCGGCTCGTCGACCATGCCCCACAAGATCAACCCGATCCGCTTCGAGAACGCCGAGGCCAACCTCGAGATCTCGTCGGCGCTCTTCGACTCGCTGGCCTCGACCCTGGTCACCAGCCGCCAGCAGCGCGACCTCACCGACTCGTCGGCCCAGCGCAACATCGGTGTCGCGTTCGGCCACTCGATGCTCGCGCTCGACAACCTGCGTCGCGGCCTCGGCGAGATCGCCGTCGGCACCGTGACCCTCGAGTCCGACCTCGACTCCAACTGGGAGGTCCTCGCCGAGGCCATCCAGACGGTCATCCGTGCCGAGGTCGTCGCCGGACGATCCTCGATCGACGACCCCTACGCCATGCTCAAGGAGCTGACCCGCGGCAAGCGCGTCGGCCAGGCCGAACTGGTCGCGTTCGTCGAGGGCCTGGACGTGTCCGACGAGGCCAAGCAGCGCCTCGTGGCCCTGACCCCGGCGACCTACACGGGCATCGCGGCGCAGCTCGTCGACCGCCTGGCCTGACCCCGGGAGGCGCGGGTCGGCCCGTCCGGACGGCCCGCGCACCCGAGGGCGCCGCGCGACGGCTCAGCGGCCGACGGGCCGCGACGAAGCAGCGGCCGAGAGGCAGCGGCAGTGGATCCGCGTCGCGTCAGTGGCCCCGCGGCTTGTCGGCGTCGTCGATCTCGTGTCGCTCGTCGTCGTTGGGCTTGGCCGCGAGCGCGAGCATGGCGATCGTGACGAGCGCGACGATGAAGCCGATGCAGAGGAAGATCAGCGCCAGCTGGAGGTCGCGCGTCGTCATGAGCACGACGAGGCCGACGAAGGCGGCGAAGACGCCCGACAGTCCGAGGAACTCGGCGGGGCGGAACCGGTCGCGCCAGGTGGGGTGGGTCATGACGTTCGTCCCTTGTCGTCAGGGGTGTCGGCAGGGGCCGGGTGCCCGGTCTGCCATTTGAGCGAGAGGCCGGCGATCACGAGGAACACGCCGACCAGGGCGCCGTAGGCGCCCAGGATGCCGACGAGCACGGTCGAGGAGGTCAGTTCGCCCTCGATCTGCTCGATGCCGCCGAGCTGCTGGCTGTAGTCCGGCGGGACGACCAGGAAGACCAGGGCCAGCACCAGGGTGAGCACGCCGACGGTCGTCCAGTCACGGGCGAGCGGCGAGCGACGACGACGTCGCAGGCCGGTGAGCAGTTCGAGGCCGCCGGTCAGCACGGCCCAGGCCGTGACGAAGGCGACCAGCACGGGCAGCTGACCGTGCGAGAAGACGAGGCAGAGGGCGCCGATCACGGCACCGACGACGCCCTGCAGGACGGCGATGGTGCGGCTCGAGCGGTCGTGGAGGCGCAGGGCCGATCCGACGGCGAGCACGACACCGCCGGCGACCGCCGCCGCCCCGAAGGTCAGCAGGCCGACCTGGGGCGAGTGGTCGGGGTTGAAGGTGATGGCCGCCGCGGCCGCGAGGGCCGGGACGGCACGCAGCACGGGGACGGGCCAGTACGCGGAGAGCGACGGGTCGACGCCCCTGCCCGAGGGGTCGGGCGACGCCACGGGGGCGGTCGCGCCGGAGTCGTGGTGCGCAGGCGTCACGAGACCTCTTTCACGGGTGGGGGACCCGCCGAGTTTACCGCGCGCTCCTGAACGCCAGGCGGCGGACGGTGCCGAGCGTCAACGGCCAGCCGCGGCCCCTGAGCGTCCCGAGCTGACGTGCCATGTGGGCAGGCGTCACCCGCAGCACCCCCTCGGCCTCGAGCGACAACCCCGCGAGCACACCGTCCAGCGAACGTCGGGTGGAGGCCAGCCCCTCGGCCGTGTCCAGCCCCACCGCGATCCGCACGCCGGTCGGCAACCGGCTGACCCGGGTGTAGGCGGTGGTGGTGTCGGCCCACGTGGATCGCCAGCCGGGCCGGACCTCCTTCACGCACTCGAGGAGGCGCACCGTCGCGACGTCGGGGTCGGGATGGTCGACGGTGAGCAGTCGGTAGTAGGTGCGTCGGACGCCCTCGGTGCTCACGAAGAGCAGGTCGGCGTAGCCCGCCACGACCGTGGCGGGCCGTGGCCCGATGCCGACCACGGTGCCGCCCCCGAGCCATGAACCGTGGCCGTCCTTCGCGTCGGGCCAGAGCCCGACGAGCACCTCGAGCCCGGAGATCTCTATCTCGTGGGCCGGTGCGTCCGACGCCGCCGCCCCGAGGGCGGAGTCCCGCAGGCCGTGGCCCTGATGGGCGTCGCGTTCGCCCGTCCTGTAGGGCACCTGCTCGAGGTCGTGCACCACCCCGCTGAGCCGCTCGACGAAACTCGCTGTCATCGAAGATAGGTTACGTGTGAAATACGGGAAGCTGCAACCCTCCTGCCCGGCGACCTCCCGACACCTTCCCAGCCCACGCCGTTACGTTCGCACCATCTTCGGGCCGCCTCCGGCCCATCCACCCGGCTGAGAAGTCGACCAGCCGCGGGAGCCCGATGACCGCCACCGTCCCCACGACCCCCCGAACCGCGTACCCGCGGATCGTCCACGCACCGGCAGGTGCGGCACCCGCCGGGTTCCGCCCCACCGTCGCCGGACAGGTCGGCAAGCCGACCAGCACGTACTCGAGCCTGCTCAAGTCCGTGCGCGAGGCGGGCCTGCTGCAACGCCGCACCGGCTTCTACGTGACGGTCTTCGTCGTCCTCGTCGCGTGCCTCGGCGGCGCGGCCACCGGGTTCGTCCTGTTGGGCTCGAGCTGGTTCCAGCTGTTGATCGCCGCGGCCCTCGGCGTCATCCTCACGCAGTTCGCGTTCCTCACGCACGAGGCCGCGCACCGCCAGGTGTTCGAGTCGGGCACGCGCAACGACAAGGTCGGTCGCGTCCTCGCGGCCGGCGTCGTGGGCATCAGCTACGCGTGGTGGATGACCAAGCACAGCCGCCACCACGCCAACCCGAACACCAAGGGCAAAGACCCCGACATCGCGTTCGACACGATCTCGTTCCTCGAAGAGGACGCGGCGAAGCAGCGCGGCGTGCTCGGCTTCATCACCCGCCGTCAGGGCTACTTCTTCTTCCCCCTGCTGCTCGGCGAGGGCGTCAACCTGCACGTGACCTCGTTCCGCACGTTGCTCGGCCGTGACAAGGTCGAGGGCCGCGCGCTCGAGATCACGCTGATCGCCGTGCGCCTCGTCGCCTACTTCGGCGTCGTCTTCTGGTTCCTGCCGCTCGGCATGGCCTTCGCCTTCATCGGCGTGCAGATGGCCGTCTTCGGCCTCTACATGGGGTCGTCCTTCGCCCCGAACCACAAGGGCATGCCGATCATCCCCGAGGGTGCCAAGGTCGACTTCCTGAGCAAGCAGGTGCTCACCTCGCGCAACATCACGGGTCGGCACTCGACGGCCTTCATGGGCGGGCTGAACTACCAGATCGAGCACCACCTGTTCCCGAGCATGGCGCGTCCGAACCTGCGCGCGGCCAGCGCCCTGGTGAAGGCGCACTGCGCCGAGCACGGCATCCCCTACACCGAGACGACGATCGGCAAGTCGTACGCGATCGTCATCCGGTACCTTAACCGCGTCGGCCTCTCGGCCCGCGACCCGTTCGACTGCCCCGCGGCGTACGCGATGCGTCCGCGCTAGGCGGCGTCGAACAACAGGACCGCAGGAGGCGCGGGCCGGGTCAGGCGATCCGGCTCGCGCCTTCGTCGTCCCCGGAGGAGCCTTCGGCCTGCGCCCCGCTCAGGTGGGCCAGGCGGCCAGCTGCCAGCCCAACCAGGGCGAGAAGGCGAAGGGTGCCGCCGCGACCGCGTCGCGCAGCTCTCCGGGCTCGACCCAGGCCCACTCGGCGACCTCGTCGGGCGAGGGGTCGGGCAGGCCGACGGCGCGGGCCGTGAAGACCGGGCAGATCTCGTTCTCGACCACGCCCGAGGCGTCCGTGGCGAGGTACCGGAACTCGGGCAGGATCACCTCGACGTCGCGGACCTCCATGCCGAGCTCTTGGTGGGCGCGCCGCATCAACGCCTCGGCCGGCGTCTCGCCGGGGGCGGGGTGGCCGCAGAACGAGTTGGTCCAGACGCCGGGCCAGGTCTTCTTCGACAGGGCTCGTCGGGTGACCAGGACGCGGCCGAGGTCGTCGGTGACGTGACAGCTGAACGCCAGGTGCAACGGCGTCGTGGCGGTGTGCACGGTCGCCTTCGCGGTCGTGCCGATGGGCGTGCCCTCGTCGTCGAGGAGCACCACGAGCTCGTCGTGCGCGCCCGGGCGGTCACCGGACGTCGGCTGGGGATGCGTCGAGATCTCACGGGTCATGAGAGGTAGTCTGCCCTGGTGGACGGTGATCACCTGCACGCAGGCACGCGGGCGAGACACGATCGTGTCGACGCCGTCCTCGACGACTTCTTCGCGTTGGCCAAGCGCCGCGCCGAGTCCGTGGGCTGGCGGTACGTCGATCTCTGGTCGGTGCTCGAGCGCAACAGCGCCGGGGGCAAGCGCTTCCGGCCCCGCATGGTCTTCACGGCCTACGACGCCCTCGGGGGCACCGACGACGAGGCCGTGGCCCGGGTCGGCGCGGCCTTCGAGCTGCTGCACACGGCCCTGATCGTCCACGACGACGTCATCGACCGCGACTTCTCGCGACGCGGCATCCCCAACGTCTCGGGCAGCTACCGCGACACCGCCACGACGGCGGGCATCCCGACCCCCGCGGCCGAGCACCGGGGCATGTCGGCCGCCGTCATCGCCGGCGACCTCGCCCTGACCGGGGCCAGTCGCATGCTGCTCGGCATCGGCTGCCAGGACCACGTCCGCACGCGCTTGCTCGACCTGCTCGACGAGGCGATCTTCGTCAGCGCGGGCGGAGAGATGGTCGACGTCGAGTTCTCCCTGTCCGCCGAGCTGCCGACCGTCGACGAGATCCTCGACATGGAGCGCGCCAAGACGGCCGTCTACTCGTTCGAGGCACCGCTGCAGGCGGGCGCCGTCCTGGCGGGCGCGGGCGAGGCCGTCGTCACGGCGGTCGGCGACTTCGGCCGCGAGGTCGGGGTCGCGTATCAGGTGGTCGACGATCTGCTCGGGGTCTTCGGCACCGAAGAGGCCACCGGCAAGACCACCCGCGGCGACCTCCGAGAGGGCAAGCGCACGGTGCTCGTCGCCCACGCCGCGACCACCGACGAGTGGTTCACGATCCAGCCGTTCATCGGCAAGGCCGACCTCAGCGAGGCCGAGGCCGAGCACGTCCGTGGTCGCCTCGAGGTCTGCGGCGCCCGCTCCTTCGCCGAGGGACTCGTCGAGCAGCACGCCCGCCGCGCGCTCGACGTGCTCGACCGGGCCGAGGTGCCCGAGTCGTTGCGCGAAGCATTGACGCCGGTCGTCCAGGACGTCCTCGAGAGGGTGCGATGACGGGCTTGTCGTTGTACGACTCCGTGGCCGACGCGACCGCGGGAGGCGTGATCCGTCGCTACTCGACGTCGTTCGGACTGGCCTCGCGCCTGCTGGGCGGCGAGGTGCGGCAGCACGTCGAGAACGTGTACGCGCTCGTGCGTGTCGCGGACGAGATCGTCGACGGCCCCGCGACCGAGGCCGGTCTGGGCGCCGACGCGGCGGGCCGGTTGCTCGACGGCTTCGAGGCCGAGACCGAGCGGGCCCTGGTCGAGGGCTTCAGCCCCAACCTGGTCGTGCACGCCTTCGCCCGCACCGCCCGCGCCACCGGGTTCGGTGCCGAGCTCACCGCACCGTTCTTCGCGTCGATGCGGGCCGACCTCAGTGCCCGCGAGCACGACCAGGCGTCGTTCGACGCCTACGTGTACGGGTCGGCCGAGGTCGTCGGCCTGATGTGCCTCAAGGCGTTCCTCCACGGGCATCCCTTCCCCCCGAGCACGGTCGCCGAACTCGAAGAGGGCGCCCGGCGCCTCGGTGCGGCCTTCCAGAAGGTCAACTTCCTGCGTGACCTCGCGGCCGACTTCGAGCAGCTCGGCCGCAGCTACTTCCCCGGAGTCGACGTGACCACGTTCGACGAGCAGACCAAGACGAGACTGGTGCGAGACATCGACGACGACCTCCGCGTGAGCGGCGAGATCATCCCCGTGCTGCCGACGTCCTCGCGTCGGGCGGTGGCACTGGCCCACGGCCTGTTCGCCGAGCTGAACCGGCGTCTCGAGGCGACCCCCGCCTCCTCGCTGGTCCGGGCGCGCGTGCGCGTTCCGAACCCGGTGAAGGTGCGCATCGCCGCGGGCGCCGCCGCCGGTCGCGTCACCCGGCTGCCCGAGGCCCGCGCATGAGCTGCGACACGGTCGACCGAGGGGCGACGGGTGCCGGCACCGGGGCGTCCGACGAGTCGCACGGCCTGAGCGTCACCCGCCACGGCCGCCGCGTCGTCGTGATCGGCGGCGGCATCAGCGGCCTGGCCTCGGCTGCGCTGCTCGCCCGCGAGGGCCACGAGGTCACCCTGCTCGAGAAGAACGACGAGGTCGGTGGCCGTGCCGGGTCGTGGAGCCACGAGGGCTTCCGCTTCGACCTCGGCCCGAGCTGGTACCTCATGCCCGAGGTCTTCGACCACTTCTTCCGCCTGATGGGCACGTCGGCCGCCGAGCGCCTCGACCTCGTTGAACTCGACCCGGGCTACCGCGTGCTGTTCGAGCCGACGCCCGACGCCCCCGCGGCGAGTGCGCCGATCGACGTCCCGCGCGGCCTGGAAGAGAACGTCGAGCTGTTCGAGCGCGTCGAACCCGGCAGCGGTGAGCGCATGCGCCGGTACCTCCGGTCCGCCCGCGACACCTACGAGATCGCCAAACGGCGGTTCCTCTACACGAGCTTCGGCAGCCTCACGCCCCTGCTGCGCGGAGACGTGCTGGTCCGCCTGCCGAAGCTGGCCCGGCTGCTGCTGACGAGCCTCGACTCGTACGCGTCCCGCACGGTGACCGACCCGCGCCTCCGTCAGATCCTGGGGTACCCCGCGGTCTTCCTCGGCTCGTCGCCGTTCGACACGCCGAGCATGTACCACCTCATGAGCACGCTCGACCTCGACGACGGCGTGCTGTACCCGCAGGGCGGCCTCATCTCGGTGATCGAGGCCATCCGCGACGTGGCCGTCGAGGCCGGGGTGACCGTCGTGACCGGCGCGACCGCGACCCGGATCGTGACGCAGCCGCTCGGGGTCGAGGGCGCAGCCCTGCCGCGCGGTTCGAAGGCGACCGCCGAGGCGACCGGGGTCGACTGGACCGACGCCGACGGAGCGACGCACCGCGTCGACGCCGACCTCGTCGTGAGCGCGGCCGACCTGCACCACACCGAGACGCAGCTCCTGCCCCACGAGCTGCGCACCTACGACTCGTCGTATTGGGCGAAGAAGAACCCCGGGCCGAGCGCCCTGCTGCTCTACCTGGGCGTCGAGGGCGAGATCCCCGAGCTCGAGCACCACACGCTGCTCTTCGCCCGCGACTGGCACGAGAACTTCGAGCGCATCTTCGGCGCCGACAAGCGCATCCCCGACCCGCCGTCGCTGTACGTCTGCAAGCCGAGCACCGTCGACCCCTCGACCGCGCCCGCCGGGCACACGAACCTCTTCGTCCTGGTGCCGCTGCCCGCCGACCCGGCCCTCGGTTCGGGCGACGTCGACGGTGACGGCGACCCGATGATCGAGCGTCTGGCGGACGGCGTCATCGCGCAGATCGCCGAGTGGGCGCACGTGCCCGACCTCGCCGAGCGGATCGTGGTGCGGCGCACCCGTGGTCCGCGCGACTTCGTCGACGACGTCAACGCCTGGAGCGGCAGCATGCTCGGTCCCGCGCACACGCTCGCCCAGAGCGCCCTGTTCCGCACCGGCAACGTCTCGACGCACGTCGACTCGCTGTTCTACGCCGGCGGGTCGGTCCGTCCGGGCATCGGCCTGCCGATGTGCCTGATCAGCGCCGAGGTGCTGCTCAAGAACCTGCGCGGCGACACCAGCACCGAGCCGCTCCCCGAGCCCGCCGTCGGCTGATGGGGTTCGTCTACCTCGCGGCGTTGCTCGTCTCGTTGTTCGGCATGGTGATGCTCGACCGCAGGTTCCGCCTGTTCTTCTGGCGCGACGTGCCCCGGGCGGCGGTGACGCTGCTGGTCGGCGTCGTGTTCTTCCTGGTCTGGGACGTCGTCGGCATCGACCTGGGCATCTTCTTCCGCGGCGAGACCTCGTTCATGACCGGCGTGCTGGTGGCGACCGAGCTGCCGCTCGAAGAGGTCTTCTTCCTGACGCTGCTCTGCTACCTGACGATGAACCTGCTGGCCGCGGCCCGGATGGCTGCGGCCGTCGTGCTCGACCGGCGTGGCGCGAGCTCCACGCAGTCCGGTCGACCGGTGGACGGCGTGGCGTCGTGACCTACTGGGCCGTCAACGCGGTGTTCCTGTCGATCGTCGCGGTGCTCGGGGTGCTGGCGCTGGTGACCGCAGGCGTGCGTGGCCGAGCCGCGCGCGCCTCCTCGTCCCCGGCCGAGAGGTCGCGGCGGCGGCGCGAGCAACTGCTGGGGGCGGGCCTGGCGACCGGCGTGCTGCTCGTGATGACCGCCGTGTTCGACAACGTCATGATCGGGATCGGGCTGGTCGGCTACGACGCCGCCCGGATCAGCGGGGTCTTCGTCGGCATCGCCCCGCTCGAGGACTTCGCCTACGCGGTCGCGGCACTCGTCCTGCTGCCGTCGGTGTGGGTGCTGCTCGGCGGCCCGAAGACGCCCCGCGCCCCCGCGGCGCCGGCGGCCGGCGGGTCGACGACCGTCGAGGAGGCGCGCTCGTGAACACGATCAAGGCCCTGTTCGTCTCGTCCCGGCCCCTGAGCTGGATCAACACGGCGTTCCCGTTCGCGGCGGCGTACGTGCTGACCTCGTTGCTCGCACCGGTGACGACCGGCTACCTGGGGTCGTACCAGCCGTTGTCCCAGGTCGACGTGACGCCGACCGGCACGGAGGCCGTCCTCTTCTTCGCGGCGGAGAACGCCCTCGGCCCGGTGAACTGGCTCGTGCTGATCGTCGGCGCCCTGTACTTCCTGATCCCCTACAACCTCGCGATGTACGGCATCAACGACGTCTTCGACTACGAGAGCGACCTGCACAACCCGCGCAAGGGCGGCGTCGAGGGTGCACTGCTCGACCGCAGCCTGCACCGCACGACGTTGCGCGCCGCAGTCATCACGAACGTGCCCTTCCTGGTGTTCCTCGTGGCGGTCGGCGACCCGCTCAGCTGGCTCGTGCTCGCCGTCAGCGTCTTCGCCGTGATCGCCTACTCGGCTCCCGGCCTGCGCTTCAAGGAGCGCCCCTTCGTCGACTCGGTCACCTCGAGCACGCACTTCGTCAGCCCCGCCGTCTACGGTCTCGTGCTGGCCGGGGCGACGTTCACGCCCCAGCTGTGGGCGTTGCTCGGCGCGTTCTTCCTCTGGGGCGTCGCGAGCCACGCGTTCGGAGCCGTGCAGGACGTTCTCGCCGACCGCGAGGGCGGCATCTCGTCGATCGCGACCGAGATCGGCGCCCGGGCGACCGTCCGCCTCTCGGTGGTGGCCTACCTGCTGGCCGGCGTGCTGCTGACCTTCACCGAGTGGCCCGGCCCGCTGGCGGCCCTGCTCACCCTGCCCTACGCGATCAGCTGCGCCCCCTGGTGGAACGTGACCGACGACCGGGCCGAAGAGGTCAACCGCGGGTGGCGACGCTTCCTGGCGCTCAACTTCGTCAGCGGGTTCGTCGTGACGATGCTCATGATCTGGTGGGTGTTCCTGCGGGGCTGACGCCGCGCCTCTTGCGGTCGTCGGCCCTAGAGCCTAGCCCCTAGCCCCTAGCCCCTCGGCCCTCGGCCCTCGGCCCGCGGGCAGGCCGGGCGCTCAGGGGCGCCAGCCGAGGTTGAGTGCAGCCCTGCGCAGGAAGCGCACCGTGGTCGCGTGGGCTCCCGGCTCGGCCCCCCGGACCGTCTCGTCGCGGATGCCCTCGACCACGTCGACGAGCTTGCGGTGCGCGAGGCTCCCGCGCTCGGTCAGGGCGTAGCGATCGTCACCGACCCCGTCGGTCGCGAGGCTCACCCAGCCGCTCTCGACCAGCTCGGCGAGGTGGTCCGAGCTGGACTCGCCCGTGGCCGGATCGAGGAAGGGCGCGACGGCTCCGTCGAGTGCTGCGCGGGTCGCCGGGCCGCGCTCCAGCAGGTTGAGCAGCTGCCACTGCCGGCGGGTGACCCCGTGTTCGTCGAGGACCTCCTCGAAGCGCCGGTCGATCAGCCCGTCGACGAGCCTCAACCAGAAGCCGATCGGGCGCCCCCGGTCGACGGCCAGGTCGTCGTCGACGCTTCCGAGCTCGTCGGGTGCGTGCGTGTCGTCGGTCGGCGGGGTGACCTCGCCTGCGTCTGCGGAACGTCGTCGGTCCATGGTCGGCACCGTACACCGGTCGGACCTCCGTCTCGAGAGTGATCTTCCGATGGATTCACCTGCCGGAAAGACAACGGCAAGGACGCGGCCGTACATTCGAGGCGTGACCACCTCGAGCGCCGTCGCGCCTGCGCCCCTCCCCACGCGCCTCCGCCGGACCTGGTCGCGCGTGCAGGCGCATCCGCGCGGGCTGCTCTACGGCTTCGTCGCCGTGCACGCCGCCGTGTTCCTGGCGCTCACGCCGCTGATGATCGGCGGCGGGGTGAGCGGCGACCTGCCGCTCTACCGCTTGTGGGCGACGGGGGCCCTGAGCGAGGGCGTCTGGCCGGTCCTCGACTTCTCGTGGGTCTACCCGGCCGGGGCGATCGTCCCGATCGTGTTGCCGAACGTCTTCGGCGAACAGCACTACCAGTTCGTCTGGCTGGCCCTGCTGACCGCCCTCAACGCCGTCGCGCTCTGGCTGCTGACCGACCGCGGTCGTCGTACGGTCGACAACCGGGCAGCCTGGTGGTGGCTGCTCGTGACGCTCGTGCTCAGCCCCGTGGCCTTCCTCCGGCTCGAGGGGTTCAGCGCGCCGCTGGTCGTCGCCGCCCTCATGCTGCTGTCCACGCGTCCGCGGGTGGCCGGGCTGCTGCTCGCCGCGGCGACCTGGATCAAGGTCTGGCCCGCCGCCGTCATCGCGGCGGTCGTCGTCGGGTCGCGTCACCGGGCGGTCGTGCTGCGCGGGGGCGTGCTCGTCACCATGGTCGTCGTGTCGTGCGTGTTGCTCGGCCGCGGGGCCGACGACATCACGAGCTTCGTGACGATGCAGTCGGGACGGGCGATGCAGCTCGAGGCGACCCTCTCGACGCCCTGGCTCTGGATGGCCATGCTGCGCGTCCCCGGCGCCTCGGTCTACCAGAACGTCGCCCTCGCCACGCGCGAGGTCATGGGCCCGGGCGACACCTGGATGATCAACGACAGCACGCAGGTCATGCTCGCCGTCCTCGTGCTGCTGGCCGGCGTGCTGGCCGTGGCGACCTTCGGGCTGCCCCGGTGGGCCGAGCCCGGGAGGCGCGGGTCGGCGGGCTCCGGGCGCACCGCGGCCGTCGTCCCGGCTCGCGATCGCGGCGACGAGTTCGGCACGGTGCTGCTCGGCGCCCTCACCCTCACGCTCGCGTTCGTGGTCTTCAACAAGGTGGGGTCGCCGCAGTACCTGCTCTGGATCGTGCCGATCGTGGCCGTGGGCTACGCCTCGCGTCCCGAGGCGTTCCGGACGCCCGCCGTGTTGACCGCCTGGGCCTCTGGGCTCACGACGCTCGTGTTCCCGATCCTCTACCGGCCGCTGATCGAGCTCAACCCGGTCGCCGTGCTCGTCCTGGGTGCCCGCAACGGAATTCTCGTGGTGCTGTTCTGCTGGTGCGCGGTGCGCCTCGTGCGACTGGCGGTCGCCACGGTGCGCAGCGACGGGCTCGAGGTGGGCGTCCCGCTCGTGGCGGCCCGCGCCTCCTGACGTGGTGTCGGGGGCGGCTCGTCCCCAGGTCGGCGCCGGGCGGCGTCGTCCCCGGTCGCCCGGTCAATCTGAGCCGTCCACGCCGGGTCGTGCCAGCGTGGAAGGCCTACCTGCCACCACGAGCCAAGGAGCACTCATGAAAGGCAAGATCCTCTTCGTCGCAGGAGCGGCTGTCGGATACGTCCTCGGAGCCCGCGCGGGTCGCGGCGCGTACGTCAAGATCAAGGACCAGGCCGAGAGCCTGTGGGAGAACCCGACCGTCCAGAAGGGCGTCCAGCAGGCCGAGGGCTTCGTGAAGGAGAACGCTCCGGTCGTCGCCAAGAAGGCGCAGGACGTCGCGAACGACGCCGCCCACGCGGTCGGCTCCAAGGCCAAGTCCGTCTCGGGCAAGGGCTCGGGCGCCACCGACAAGGTCGCCGCCAAGGCCACCGAGGCAGCCCACAAGGCCGCCGACAAGGTGGACGAGAAGGCCGACGACGTCAAGAAGCAGACCTCGGGCACCAGCCCCGACGACGACAAGCTGCCGGGGGTGACGGTCGGTGAGTGACCTGAAGGCACCCGAACAGAGCACCAAACGTTCGCTCGGCTCGTTGATCGGCAGCCTGCCCGAGTTGATCTCGCGCCTCATCCGCGGCGAGATCGCGCTCGCCAAGACCGAGCTCGCCACGAAGGCCAAAGAGGCCGGGGTGGGTGTCGGCTTGTTGGTCGGAGCCGCACTGTTCGGCTTCTTCCTGCTCGCCGTGCTCATCACGGCCGGCGTCCTGGGGCTGGCGACGGTCGTCGCCCCCTGGCTCGCGGCGCTCATCGTCGCCGCCGTCCTGCTCGTGATCACGGCCGTCCTGGCCCTGCTCGGCATCAAGGCCCTCAAGAAGGGCGTGCCGCCGACCCCCGAGAAGGCCGTCGCCAGCGTGAAGGCCGACGTCAGCGCGTTGAAGGGGCAGGGCAGCTATGACTCCGAGAAGCACTGACGCAGGAGACCACGAGAAGCACGGCGGGTCGAAGCACGGGAAGGGCGACCAGCCCGACCCCCGTGCCGAGCTCGCCGAGGCGCGTGCGGCCGAAGAGCGCGACGACGCCCACGGCAGCACCTCTCCCGAGAAGGACGCCGAGAACGCGGCCGGGCCACGCCCCGGCGCGAGCATCCCCGAGATCGAGCTCGACCTCGCCCGTACCCGTGAAGAGTTCGCGGCGACGCTCGACGCCATCGAGGACAAGCTGAGCGTCCCTGCCCACGCCCGTCGGCTGAAGGCGAGCGTCTCACGGCGCCTCGACCGCGACCCGAAGCCCGTCGTGGCGGCCGCGGCGGCCGGCACCATCGGCGTCGTCGCGCTCGTCGCCGGCATCGTCAAGACGATCAGGCGCTGACCCATGGCGCAGAAGAGCACCGAGCGCGAGCAGCAGTCACCCGACGCGGACGACTCGCGCAAGCCGCAAGACCTGTCGGACGTCTCCAAGCCCTCGTGGGGGTACGTGCTGGGCAAGACCCTGCGCGAGTTCACCCGTGACCAGTGCACCGACCTCGCCGCCGCACTCACGTACTACGCGGTGCTGGCGATCTTCCCGGCGCTGCTGGCGATCGTGTCGCTGCTCGGCGTCGTTGGGCAGGCGGACTCGACGGCCAAGACGCTGCTCGACCTGGTCTCACAGTTCGGGTCGGAGGACGTCGCTGCTCTCCTGCGGGGTCCCGTCGAACAGCTGACCGAGTCGTCGGCCGCCGGTGTCGCCCTGATCGTCGGTGTGCTCGGTGCCCTCTGGTCGGCCTCCGGCTACGTGGGCGCCTTCGGGCGGGCCATGAACCGCGTCTACGGCATCGACGAGGGGCGTCCCATCTGGAAGCTCCGCCCGACCATGCTCGGCGTCACGGCGTTCACGGTGGTGCTCATCGTGGTCGCCGCCCTCATCCTGGTGATCAGCGGTCCCGTGGCCGAGACGGTCGGCGACCTCGTCGGACTGGGCAGCACCGCGGTGTTCGTCTGGGACATCGCGAAGCTGCCGATCCTCGCGATCATCGCCGTCGTGATCGTGGCGGTGCTCTACTACTGGGCCCCGAACGTCAAGCAGCCCAAGTTCAAGTGGATGAGCCTCGGGTCGCTCGTGGCCCTGGTCATCTGGTTGGTCGCGTCCGTGGGGTTCGCGTTCTACATCGCGAACTTCTCGAACTACAACAAGACGTACGGCTCGCTCGGTGCGGTCATCGTGTTCCTGCTGTGGCTCTGGATCACGAACAACGCCCTGCTCTTCGGGGCCGAGTTCGACGCCGAGCTCGAACGTGGTCGCGAGTTGCAGGCCGGCCTCCGGGCCGAGCGCGACATCCTGCTGCCACCCCGTGACACGGCCCAGAGCGAGAAGAAGGCCGCGGCCCTCGCCAAGGACGAACTCGCCGGCATGCGACTGCGTCAGGCCGCCGCCGCGACCATCGAGCGGAACGGCGACGAGGTGCCCGAGCCGGACGGCGAGGGCGGCTCCGAGGCGTCCGAGTCCGACCGGAAGAAGGACGAGCGCGCCGGGGACGGGCACTCGAAGGGCGACCGTTCGAAAGGCGACCGCGACGACTAGGTGACGTCCCCTGACGACGCGACCCGCGCCTCCTCGGCTCTCACGAGCTCGGGAGGCGCGGGTCGCGTCGTTCGTCAGCCGGTGGGCGAGCCCCGCCCGCACCGGCCGTCGGTCAGAACGAGAAGCCGAGCTCGGCGGGGTAGTCGCCCCGCGCGGTGAGGGTGGTGGCGGCGTCGCGCAGATGCGAGAGCGTCAGGCCCATCGTGGTGGGCCCGAAGCTGACGCGCGAGACGCCGAGCTCGGCCAGGCGGGCGAGCGGCACGGACGACGGGTTCGAGATGACGCTGACCTTGCCGTCGATCCGGTCGAGGGCGGCCTTCACGAGGTCTTCGGTGCCCAGGCCGAGGACGAAGGCGCAGTCGGCGCCGGCGTCGAGGTAGGCGTTGGCGCGGGTGACGGCGTCGTCGAACGAATCCGGGTCGCCGGCCAGGGCGTCGACCCGGGCGTTGATCACGATGGGCACCCCGGCGCGGTCGCCGGCGCGGCGGGCGGCGGCGATCTTCGAGACCTGGGTGTCGATGTCGTAGAGGGGCGCCTTGGCCTGGCCGATGCTGTCCTCGATGTTGAGGCCTGCGGCGCCCTCCTCGATCAGGCGGAAGACGTTGTCGAGCGTGCCGGCGGCGTCGGTCGCGTACGCCTTCTCGAAGTCGACGGAGACGGGCAGGTCGACCGAGCGGATCACGATGCGGGCGGCGGCCAGCATGTCGTCGACGTCGAGGCCCTCGCCGTCCTCGACGCCGTGCGCCTCGCTGATCGAGTGGGAGGCGGTGGCCAGGGCCTTCACGCCCGGTGCGCCCGCGACGATGCGCGCGGTGATGCTGTCCCAGACGTTCGTCACGATCAGCGGGTCGCCGGGGACGTGGAGGGAGCGGAGGAGTTCGGCCTTCTCGGCCGTGCTGGAGATCGACATGCGCCCAGCCAACCAGCCCGGGCTGGCAGGCACCAGCCCGGGCTCGCCTCGCCGAGCTGCTAGTCGCGCCGCAGGACGAGCTCGCTGAGCGGCAGGCGCTCGCGAGGGGCGGTCTCGCGCTCGGCGAGGGCCTCGATCAGCTTGTCGGCCTCGTCGACGACGCCGACGGCCGTGACCGTGACGGGCTTGAGGTTGTCGGTCAGGCCGAACGCGGCGACGATCTCGTCCCACTCGACGCCGGCCATCTGGTGCGTGTGGAAGCCCTCGGCGTGTGCCTGCACCGTGAGGTGGGCGACGGCCTGGCCGAGGTCGTACTCGGCCCACTGGCGCACCTCGCCCTCGACGGTCGAGGTCTCGGCGACGGCGACGACGAGTGCGGACGCGTTGCCCGCCCAGGCGGCGTTGAAGCCCATGAGCGCCTTCACGATCGTGTCGAACGTGGCCGTGCCGCGACGGCCGACGACGAAGCGACGCGGCTGCGTGTTCGCGGCCGACGGTGCCCAGCGGGCGGCCTCGAGCAGGGCGTCCAGCTGACGGTCCGAGATCTCGGCGGTCGGGTCGAACGAGCGGGGGCTCCAGCGCTCGTCGAGCAGCGGCACGAGCGGCACGCTCGTCTCGGCGGTGCGGAGGGTGGACGGGGCGGCGGTGGTCTCGGAGATCGACATGACGACGCTTTCTTCTCGGAACGGGACGGGGGAGGCGAGGCGCGTCATCGGGCCCCGACCACGGTAACCCTCGGTGTGGGTCGGTGATTCCCGACCTCAGGAGGCGCGGGTCGCCTCCGCGAGGATCGCCGCCACCCGGCCGGGCACGGTCTCGTCCTGCAGGCTCGTCGTGTCACCCAGGGGTCGGCCGTCGACGATGTCGGCCAGCAGCCGCCGCATGATCTTGCCCGAGCGCGTCTTGGGCAGGTCCGGCACGACGAACACGGTCGCGGGCTTGGCGATCGGCCCGATCTGGTCGGCCACGTGGGCGCGCAGCACGGGGGACAGCGACCCCGCGAGCGGAGCCCACACCGACGGCTCGGCGACGTCGCCGGCGTCCTGCACTGCGCCTCCTTCCGGCCGTGTCGACGGCACCACGAACGCCGCGATCGCCTGGCCGGTGCGTTCGTCGGCCACGCCGACGACGGCGGCCTCGGCGACGGCCGGGTGCGACACGAGCGACGACTCGATCTCGATGGTCGACAGGCGGTGCCCCGACACGTTGATCACGTCGTCGACCCGGCCGAGCACCCAGATGTCGCCGTCCGCGTCGTACTTCGCGCCGTCGCCCGAGAAGAACCAGCCCTGCCGCCAGTAGGTCGCCCAGTAGCTGTCGCGGTACCGCTCGGGGTCGCCCCAGACCGTGCGGGCGAGGGCCGGTCCGGTCTGCTGCACGACGAGGTAGCCGCCGCTGCCGTTCGGCACGCGCTCGCCGGCGTCGTCGACCACGGCGGTCGAGAGCCCGGGCAGCGCCCGCAGCGACGAGCCGGGCTTGAGGGTGTCGGCACCGGGCAGCGGGGCCATGACGGCGGCCCCCGTCTCGGACTGCCACCACGTGTCGACGATCGGGCACCGGCCCCGGCCGAACTGCTCGTGGAACCAGACCCACGCCTCGGGGTTGATGGCCTCGCCGACCGTGCCGAGCAGGCGCAGCGACGACAAGTCGTAGGTGTCGGGCAGTCCCTCGGGGAACCACGACGACAGGGTCCGCACCAGCGTCGGCGCCGTGTAGTAGGTGGTGACGCCGTAGCGCTCGATGATCTCGAGGTGGCGGGCGGGGTGCGGGGTGTCGGGCGTGCCCTCGTAGATCACCTGCGTCAGGCCGTTCGACAGCGGGCCGTAGATCTCGTAGGTGTGCGCCGTCACCCAGGCGAGGTCGGCCGTGCACCAGTGCACGTCGTCGGGCTTCGCGTCGAAGACGGCCCAGTGGGTCCAGTTCGCCTGCGTCAGGTAGCCGCCGCTCGTGTGCACGAGTCCCTTGGGCTTGCCGGTGGTGCCGCTCGTGTACATGATGAACAGCGGCGTCTCGGCGCCGAAGTACTCGGGTTCGTCGGTGTCGGGTTGCGCGTCGACGACGTCGTGCCACCAGAGGTCGCGGCCGTCCGTCCACGGCACGTCGGGCGTCTGCTCGCCGGTGCGCCGCACGACGAGGACGTGCTCGATCTCGTTGTCGCCGCTGACGGCGTGGTCGGCGTTCGCCTTGACCGGCACCGCGGACCCTCGTCGGAACTGCCCGTCGGTCGTGACCAGCAGCTTGGCCCGGGTGTCCTCGACGCGGAACTTCAACGCCTCGCCCGAGAAGCCGCCGAAGACGAGCGAGTGGATCGCGCCGAGTCGGGCGATGGCGAGCGTCACGACGATCGTCTCGGCGATGACCGGCAGGTAGACGACCACCCGGTCGCCCTTCTCGACGCCGAGCGATCGCAGGCCGTTGGCGGCCTTCACGACCTCGCGCTGCAGTTGTGCGTAGGTGATGTCACGACGGTCGCCGGGCTCGCCCTCGACGTGCAGGGCGACCTTGTCGCCGAGGCCGGCGTCGACGTGCCGGTCGACGCAGTTGACGGCGACGTTGAGCGTTCCGTCGGCGAACCAGGTCGCCTCGGGCACGGTGAGCGTGCCGTCCGGCCCCTCGGTCACGGGCTTCCAGGTGTGCGCGACCGTCCACGGCGTGTGCCAGTCGAGCCGCTGCGACGCCTCGGCCCAGAACGCGACGGGGTCGGCGGCCGCGCGGGCGTGCTCGGCCGAGGTGACGTTGGCCCCCTCGACGAGCGCAGGAGGCGCGGCGAAGGTCCGTCGCTCGTCGAGCAGGTTCGAGATGGTGTCGCTGGTGGCCATGCGTCCCACGCTACGGGCGGCACGCCGGTGGCGGGCGTCGCGGGGCAACGCTGCGTAACGCGCGGGGACCGTGGCGGCGACGGGCGAGACCGTCGGCTCTTGTCGTTCAGGATGCGACGTGAGATATTGGTATGTCACGTGATTCCGACCCGAGAGAGAAGCATGTCCGACTCGACCCCCCACCGTCCTCCGTCCGCTCCCTCGTCGTCGCGTCGGGGTGGTGCTTCCTCGACGGGCGGCGGGTCGGCAGCTTTCCGTCGCGACGTCCAGGGGTTGCGCGCCGTCGCCGTCGTCGCGGTCGTGCTCGAGCACGTCTCGGGCTGGCCGCACGGCGGCTTCGTGGGCGTCGACGTCTTCTTCGTGATCTCGGGCTTCCTGATCACCGGGTTGTTGCTCCGTGAGCACGCTCGGACGGGCCGCATCTCGCTGGCCGACTTCTACCGTCGCCGGGTCCGACGCCTCCTGCCGGCGGCGCTCGTCGTCGTCGCCGCGACCCTGCTCGCCGCGACGGTCCTCCTGCCCGACCGCCGCGTGGTCGGGCTCGGGATCGACGCCCTCTACTCCCTCGCCTTCGTGGCCAACTGGCACTTCGCCGCCGTGGGCACCGACTACTTCACCGCCGACGGACCCGTCTCGGCCTTCCAGCACCTCTGGTCGCTCTCGGTCGAAGAGCAGTTCTACGCGTTCTGGCCGCTCCTCGTGATCGTCGTCCTCGGCTTCGGCCTGCGGCGTCCGGGGCGCCCCGCGGCCGTCTCCCGCGAGGCGGGCACGGGGTCGGGGTCGGGCCGACGGCTCGTGCTCGCGGCCGTGATCACCGCCCTCTGCGCGGCGTCGTTCGTCTGGGCCGTGGTCGACACGGCGGGCGACCCGACGGGCGCCTACTTCTCGACGCTGACCCGGGTCTGGGAACTCGGGCTCGGTGCCCTGGCGGCGCTGGCCGTTCCGCTGACCCGGCGGTTGCCGCGGGCGATCGGCACGACGCTCGGCTGGCTCGGTCTCGTCGGCATCCTGGCGAGCGTCGTGGTCGTCGACGGGCAGACCGCGTTCCCGGGCCCGTGGGCAGCGCTTCCCGTGGTCGCGACCCTGGCGGTCGTCGTGGGCGGCGGCGTGCCCGGGGCCGTCGCACCGGCGCCCCTGGCGAACCGGGTCACCGACTACCTGGGTGCGATCAGCTACTCGCTCTACCTCTGGCACTTCCCGATCGTCGTCATGATCCGCGCGGTCGTGCCCGAGGGCGAGCTGCTGGCCTACCCCCTGTCGCTCGGCTTCGCCGTGGTGGGTCACCACCTCGTCGAGAAGCCCTTCATCTCGTCGCCCCTGCTCGCCCCGCGACGGGGCGAGGGCCGTCGTCGGCTGTGGCGTCGCTGGGCCGACGACCAGGCGCCGTCCGCCGGTCGGGCCGCCCTCGGGGGCCTCGGCATGCTGGCCGTCGTGATGGTGGTGGCCGCGGTGGTCTCGGTCCGGCCCGTGGCGGCGCCGCCCGTGCTCCCGCCCGTCGCAGGGGGCACCGGCCTCGGGGCCTCCGTCGAGGCCGGGGCGTCCGACGGCGGTGCCGACGGCGACGGCGTCGACGGCTCCGGTCCGGTCGGTCCGGCCGAGGGGGCGATGGCCGAGTCGGTCCGGGCCGCGCTGGCGGCGACCTCGTGGCCGACGCTGACCCCCGACCCGGGCGACACCATGCCGTTCGGGGCGAACAACGACTGCGGTCGCGTCGATCTGCCCCTGCCGCGCGCCGAGTGCACCTTCGGCACCGGCGACAAGACGGTCGTCCTCGTGGGGGACTCGACGGCCGCCGCCGAGCTGGACGCCGTGGTCGAGATCGTCGAATCGGACGACAGCGGGTGGCGTCTGGTCGCGCTTCCCCTGTTCGGTTGCCCGTTCGTCGATCTCGCGGTCGCCCAGAATTCCGACCCCGAGAGCTGCACCACCCACCAGGCCGACGCCGTCCGGACGATCGTCGAGACGGCACCCGACCTGCTCGTCGTCACGAACTCCTTCGTCCCGTTCGAGCACGCCACCACCGGCGCACCCGTCACGCCGCGCGAGTACGCCGAGGCACTGCAGCGCCAGCTCGAGTCGGTGGGCGGCGCGGCGACGCGCACCGTGTTCGTCACGCCCCCGCCGGCACACCGGTCGCTCGACGACTGCTACCGCCCGGGCGGTTCGCCCGTCGACTGCATCTCGTCCGTGTCGGCGGATCACGCCGCCAACCTCGCCGAGACGCAGAAGACGATGAGCGCCCTGGGCGGTTCCCTCGTCGACACGTCGCGGTTCCTCTGCGTCGACGGGCTCTGCCCCGCCTTCGTCGACGACGTGCCCGTCAAGCGGGACTTCACCCACTACACGGGGGCGTTCGACGCCAAGCTCGCCCCCGTGCTGCGCGAACTCGTCTTCGAGGCCGAGGCCGAGGTCGAGGGCGACCCGGCCGCCTGACGTTCGGACGAGCACGGGCCGCCGGGTCGACGTGCGGCCGGGTCGGCGAGTCCCTCGAACGGGAGGCGGGATCGTGACCCCGTCGTGACCGGTCGCCGCCTATCGTTGCCAGGTGACCCACAGCCCTCGACGCCGTCCCGCTCGTCGATCGACCCGTGCCGTGGGTGGGGCAGCGCTCGCCGCGGTCCTCGTGTTCGCACCGGTCACGGCCGTCGCCGCGGACGCCCCGGCGACCGCCGCCTCGTCACCGGCCCCGACCGCCTCCGCGTCACCGGCCCCGACCGCCTCCGCGTCACCGGCCCCGACCGTCTCTTCGTCACCGGCCCTCGCGGCCGACGTGCCCGAGCTCTCCGCGCCCGCCTCGAGCGCGATGCCTGCCGCAGCCCCCGTCGATGCGATGAACTACGTCGTCAACGCGGTGCCGGGCGCCGTCACGACCGAGGCGGCCTCGGCCGCGGTGGTCGCCGCGGGCGGCACCGTCCTCGCCCGGTGGGACGAGATCGGAGTGGTGACCGCACGGTCGACCGCCGCCGGTTTCGTCGACCGGGTCCGCGCCTCCTCGTCCGTCGAGTCGGCCGGTCCGACCCGGACGGCCGCCATCCGTGCGACCCCCGACGCCGACGCGGGTGGCGACGCCGAGTCCGCTGCCGTCCCGCCGACGGGAGTGCAGGCGACCGGTCTGGCCGAGCGGGTCGCCGACGTCGCCGATCCCGGCGAGGAGCGTCGCTGGAACGACAAGGCCGTCCACGCCGCCGAGGCGCGCGCGGTGCAGCCCGGGAGCCCCGACGTGCTGGTCGGCGTGCTCGACAGCGGCATCGACGCCACCCACCCCGACCTCGTCTCGCAGGTCGACCCGGCCGCCTCCGTGGGCTGCAGCGTGGACGGCGTCGCCGACCCCGACCCCGCCGCCTGGGCGCCGTCGTCCGACGCCGCGACGAGCACCCGCGAGCACGGCACGCACGTGGCGGGCATAATCGCCGCGGCCGACGACGGCCGGGGTGTCGTCGGGGTCGCCCCGGGCGTGCGGCTGGCCAGCGTGAAGGTCGTCGACGCGGACGGCTTCATCTACCCCGAGTACGCGATCTGCGGCTACATGTGGGCGGCGCAGCAGCAGATGGACGTGACGAACGCGAGCTTCTTCGTCGACCCGTGGGCCGCCTGGTGCTCGGCCGACCCCGACCAGGCCCCGGCCCTCGACGCGGTCGCGCGGGCGGTCGCCTGGTCCCAGCACGAGGGCGTCCTCGACGTGGCGGCCGCCGGCAACGCCACGGTCGGTGCCGTCGCCGTCGACCTCGCCCACAAGACCGCCGACTCGCTCAGCCCGAACGACTCGACCCCGCAGCCGGGGCGCGACGTCTCGCAGGGGTGCTCGCAGCTTCCCGCCGAGGTCGACGGCGTCGTCACCGTCTCGTCGGCCCAGCAGGGCGGAGGCGGTTCGATCGAGAAGTCCCGGTTCTCGAACTACGGTGCGGGCGTCGTGGACCTGACGGCCCCCGGGGCCGCCGTGCTCAGCACGGTCCCCGGTGGCGGGTTCGCCGCCCTCAGCGGGACCTCGATGGCGGCTCCGCACGTCGCCGGGGTCGCGGCCCTGCTGGCGAGCGTGCACCCGGGCGCGACCCCGGCCGAACTGCGGGACCTGCTCGCCCGGCAGGCCGGCGGCGAGACCCCCTCCGAGTACTTCGGGGCCGGCATGGTGGACGCCTTCGCGGCCGTGACCGAAGACCTGGGACGCGGGGCGGTCGCCGTCGCCCCCGACGGCGTGCTGCAGGCGGGCGCTGCGGCCATCCTGCGGGGCGCCGGCTTCGTGCCCGGTGAGACGGTCCGGGCCGAGGGTGAGGCGTTCGACGACTCGACGTCGACCGTCGCCGATCAGCGCGGCCGGGTCCAGCTGCCCGTCCGGCTCTCGCCCGGCACCCCGACCGGTCCCCTGTCGTTCTCCGTGGTCGGGTCGTCGGGCTCGAGCGCGGTCGTCGACGTCGAGGTGCAGGAGGCGCTGGCCGGCCCGGTCGTCACCTCACCGGACGACGGCGACCGTCTGCCCTCGGGGCAGGCCGTGGTCGTCGAGGGCACCTCGATCGACTCCGCCCGCGTCACCGTCACCGTCGAGCCCGCCGGGAGCCTGCCCGCCGGGGATGCGCCCGCCGGAGACCTGCTCACCGGGGACCTGCCCGCGGCGGCCCGGGCTTCCGCGGCGACTCCCGCCGCTGCCGAGTCCTCGACGGTCCGTGCCGAGCAGGACGGCACGTTCCGCGCGACGTTCGCCGGTCTCTCCGCCGGTGACTGGCGGGTCTCCGCCGTCACCTGGACCGTGGACGACGTCGTCTCGGCGACCGGTCCCGCCGTCCTCTTCGCCGTCGACCCGGTCCCGGCTCCCGTGCCGGGTGACGAGGCCGGCGTCCCGGCCGAGCCCGGGGCCGCACCGGCTGACCCGGGGCCGGGGCCGGGGTCGGCGTCGCCCACGCCGGGCTCCTCGCCGGGCGAGGGCGTCGTCCCCACCGGTGCCCCGGGGCGCCCGCTCGCCGCCGACCCGGCCCGCGCCTCCTCGGCCGCTCTCGCGTGGACCGGTTCGGAGCCGGGTCCCGTGGCCCTCGCCGCCCTGTTGATCGTCGCGGTCGGCGTGGTCGGCGTCGGCGTCGGGCGGCGTCGTCCCGGCGACGAGCCCCGGTAGGGGCCGCCCGCCCGCTCGTCAGTCCAGCACGGGTCGTCGCACGAGGGAGGTCGGTCGACGGCTCGTCAGGGCACTGCCGGCGGCGACGACGAGGGGAAGCCCGACGGCCACGACGGCGAGCACCCACCACGGTGGGGCGAACGGCAGGTCCGAGGCCCAGACCATGGCCCCCGTCGGCACCAGCCCCAGGATCGTGCCCAGCACGGCACCCGTGCCCACGACCACCACGCCCTGCCAGAACGACATGGCGCGTCGCTGAGCGTCCGTGCCTCCGACGGCCTGCATGGTCACCTGGTCGCTCAGCCCCTCGGCGCGGGCCAGCCCAAGGGCGACCGCGGCCGCCGCGGCGCAGACGAGGGTCGTGGCGAGGAGTGCCAGGACGAGGGCCAGGTCGAGGCCCCGATCGACGGGACTCGTCTCGACCGTCGCCCGGCCGTCGGTGGCGGTCGTGACCGCGGCCCGGAGGCCGGCGGCCTCGTCCTCGGTCGGTTGCCGGTCGGTGGCCATCACGACGGCACGCTGGGTCAGCTCGAAGCCCAGCCGCTCGGCGGTGCCGGGGCTCATCAGGACGGCCCCGGTGCTGAGCGTCGTCGGACGCTGGACGACGGCCGGGAGCGACACGGACGTCGAGGGGGTGGCCGAGGCGTCGAAGCCGTCCGCGACCTCGGCCGGGGTGGCGAGACCGATGGTGGCCTCGCCGTCGACGACGAGCGACGGGTCGAAGGCGATGACGCCGCCCGACTCGAACGCGGCGCGGGCGGCCGTGGACGGAGCGGCCCCCAGGGTCACGCCGAGGCCGTCCTCGTCGGTCACGATGATGTTGTCCTGTGACGTGAACGACCCGAGCGGGTAGTCGCAGGCAGGGTCGGCATCGGTGATCCGCTGCGCCTCACGGGACGACAGGCCCTCGAGGCGCCCCGTCGACGAGTCGCAACGGTCGGGGACGGTCAGCACGGCCCACGGCGTGACCGCGTCGACGGCGACCGGGGCGCCGTTCGAGTCGTAACCGCTGGGGACCGGGGTCTGCCACACGGCACGGTCGCCCACCGGGAGGTCGCGCGCGACGGCGGCGACGGCCGCGGAGTCGAGCGAGGCCGCCTCGGGGGAGCCGCCCGGCACGCGGAGGTCGGACGCCTGGTCGTACGAGATCGCCACGGTGCCCGCCGGGTAGGGGCGGTAGAAGGAGTCCTCGGACTGTCGTGCGGCCGCGGTCGACATCGAGACGCCGAACACCGCGACGAACGCCGCCGTGGTGACGGCCGCGACGGCGGGAGCGGTGCGGGCGACCCCGTGGGAGGCGTCGCGCAGGGCGAGCCGCAACGGCACGGGTGCGAGCGTGGACGCGCGCCCGAGCCGACGGACGAGCAGCGGCACGAGCAGCAGGACGCCGACGAGGGCGGCCACGGCGGAGACCGCGAGGCCGACGAACGCCGCCCACCACCAGCGTGAGCCGACCGGGACCGAGGTGGCGTACGAGGTCCATCCCGCCCCGAAGCAGGCGAGGACGCCGCCGACGACGAGGACGCGGGCGAGCACGGTGGACCGTCGGCCGCGGCCGCCGGCCCGGTCCGACCCGGCGTCCACCGAGCCGGAGGCCGTCCCGCCGCGCAGCGAGTCCATCACGTCGACGCGGGCGGCACGGCGCGCGGGCACCACGGCCGCGATCCACGACACGGCGACGGCGAAGAGTCCGATGCCCGCGACCACGACGCCGGGGACGTGGACGCCCCAGAAGGCGAACGGGCCCACGTCGACGCCGGCTCGACGGGCGAGGGCCACGACGCCGATGCCGAGGTCGACGCCCACGGCGAGACCGGTGACCGCGGCGACGACGCCGACCCACACCCCCTGCCGCGTCACGATCCGGGTCAGCGTGCGCTGGTCGGC
The DNA here is from genome assembly GCF_014841655.1 of Frigoribacterium sp. CFBP 8759. NCBI lineage: Bacteria > Bacillati > Actinomycetota > Actinomycetes > Micrococcales > Microbacteriaceae > Frigoribacterium > Frigoribacterium sp. CFBP 8759. The sequence continues at coordinate 75,398 of NZ_JACYUH010000004.1, read as the reverse complement.
CCCGACCGCGGCGAGCACGGCCAGCGTGCGGCGTTGCCGACGGGCCCCGACCCCGAAGGCCGCCCCCGCGAGCAGGGCGACCTCGGCGCCGGCGAACACGGCGAAGACCACGCCGAGGGCGGCGTAGGTGCCCGTGCTGCCGTAACCGGCCTCGCTCTCGAGGCCGGGGGTGCCCTCGGGCGGAGGGTCGGCGACGACCGCCCCCGACCAGACGACGAATCCCGCGCGTCCCAACTCCCGCACCTCGTCCCAGTCGACGGCGTCGCCCACGAGGTACTGCTCGGACGACGTCGACGACGCCGAGGCCGTCGACGACGGATCGGGCAGGCCCGCCGCCAGGTCGTCGCGGGCGAACACCTGCCGGTCGTCCGTGCCGCCGCCGACCTCGGACATGATGCCGACGACCGTGACCTCGAGGTCGCGCGGGCCGTCGGCGCCGGGGACGCGGTGCAGGGTCATGGTCGATCCGGTCCCGAGCCCGTCGTCGCGGGCGAGGGCGGGCGTGACGAGCACTTCGTCGCCCCGCTCGGCGGCCCGCCCCTGCTCGAGCACGTAGCGGCCCTCGAAGGCCGGGTCGGTCACCGGTCCGATCACGACGCCGGCAGGGGACGTGCCGACCCGGGTCCAGAGGGTGCGCAGGGTGAGCGTCCGCTCGACCCCGGGCACGACGTCGGCTGGCTCGCGGTAGGTCACCTCGTCGCCCGACCACTGGTTCAGCCCCCGGACGGACTGCCGTGTCTCGTAGCCGGTCCAGTGCACCCGGGCGGCCGTCTGGCCCAGCGTCGAGGTGATCTCCTGCCGGGTCGTGGGCATCGCGCTCGCGACGAGCACCGCCGCCCCCGAGGCGCCGGCCACGGGCAGCGCGATCAGCAGCACGACCATCACGTACTCGCGCAGGCGCCTGAGCACCTGTCGACGCGCGACGAGGCCGCCGGCCGTCACCGCGCCTCCGGGGTCAGCAGCGACTCGGGCCCCCGCGGCGCGGACTCGTCGACGAGGCGCCCGTCGCGGAGGAACACGATCCGGTCGGCCCAGGCGGCGTGACGGGCGTCGTGCGTGACGAGCAGGCCCGCGGCACCCGCGTCGACCCGTTCGCGCAACAGGCCCATGACCTCGTCGCTCGTGCTGCTGTCGAGCGCGCCGGTCGGCTCGTCGGCGAGCACCAGGCGACGGCTGCCGACGAGGGCGCGGGCGATCGCGACGCGCTGTTGTTCGCCACCCGAGAGCTCGGCGGGGAAGGCCCGTCCTCGACCGGCCAGGCCCAGGGTGGCCAGTGCGTCGTCGGCGGCACGCCGGGCGGCACGGGTGCCGATGCCGTCGAGTTCGAGCGGCAGGGCGACGTTCTCGGCCGCGGTCAACGTCGAGACGAGGTTGAACTGCTGGAACACGAAGCCGACCGACCGTCGTCGCACCCGCGCGACCTCGGCCGCGCTCAGGTCGGCGAGCCAGGTGCCGTCGACCTGCACGTGCCCGGCGGTCGGCGTCGTCAGGCCGCCCGCGATCGCCAGCAGGGTCGACTTGCCCGAGCCGGACGCGCCCATGACGGCGACCAGCTCGCCCTCGAGGACGGTCAGGCTCACGCCGTCGAGGGCGGTGCGGGCGAGGTCGCCGGTTCCGTGTTCGTGCCCCACCGCGAGCAGGGTCAGCACCTCGGCGCGCTCGGTCACGACCGACCTCGTGCGGCCCGCGCCGGCCCCGGCGTCCGGGCAGGGGACCCGGGCCCGCTCGTCGTCACGGCCACGGCCTCGACCGCCCACTGCCGTTCGGCGAGCGACGCCCGGCGCAGGCTCGACTCGACGTGGTCGAGCCAGCGCACCTCGGCCTCGGCCGCGAAGATCATCGAGTCGACGACGAGGCGCCAGGCGAACTCGCCGGGCGCCTCCGGGTCGCCCCCGGCGTGCTTGGTGCGGGTGAGTCGCTGCAGCTTCGCCAAGGAGGCGCGGCGCTGCGTCTGCACGAGCGTCGCCACGTCCACCCCCGGCAGGGTCGCGGCGAGGGCGAACTTGAGCGGCAGCTCGTCCCGGGTGGCGTCGGGGGTGTCGACGGCCGTCCCGAGCCACTGGGCGACCTCGGCCCGTCCGGCGGCCGTGATGCGCCAGAGTCGCTGGTGTTCTCCGGCGGCCTGCCCGGAGCCCGCCGCCGGGGCCTCGGCTGCGGGCGACCCGTCGGACCCGGGCGACCCGTCGGCCTCGGGCGACGTGTCGCGGGGCGAGGGCTCGTCACGCTCGACGAGGCCGTCGCGGTCGAGCCGGTCGAGGGTGGAGTACACCTGGCCGACGTTGAGCGGCCAGGTGGACCCGGTGCGTCGGTCGAACTCGCTGCGCAACTGGTAGCCGTACCCCGGGCCCTGGTCGAGGATCGCCAGCAGGCCCAGTCGCACGGTCACGGGGCCGCCTCGCCGTCCGGTCGTGCCGTCACGTGGCCTCCTGTGGTCGAGTCGCGGCGTCGCCTCGTGGCGCCCCGTGCATACCGAGTATGCCCCGCATCGTCGACTCCGACAAACGGCACCCGCGACGTCCGTCGACGTCGCCTCGACGGCGCCCGCGTCGACGTCCGCGCCGGCGGCACCCGACGGCCGTCCTGCACCGGCCGGGGGCAGGAGGCGCGGGTCGGCCCCGGGCACCGACCGACCTAGGATGGTCCGCGACCCGCCGCCGCCCTCCTGGAGGACCTCTCGTGACCAAGGCCCCGACCGTCTACGACGTGGCCGCCCACGCCGACGTGTCGATCGCGACGGTGTCGAGGGTGCTGCGCCGTCCCGACGACGTGCGCCCCGAGACCCGCAGCCGGGTGCTCGAGTCGGTGCGTGCCCTCGGCTACGTGCCGAGCGGCGCGGCCCGCGGCCTCGCCGGCCGACGCACGGGCGTGCTCGGCCTCTTCCTGCCGGGCCACGACGGCATCGACGGCCCCGAACCCGACTGGGCCCGGGTGTCGGACGCCTCACGCATCCCGCTGATCGACGACCGTGAGCGGGTGGACCCGCCGACCGTCGTCGACCCGGGCCGCGGTGCGACGACCCTCACCGCGCCTCCCGAGGTCGACCCCGGGTCGAACCCGGCGAACCTGTACTTCGACGAGGTGCTGCGCGGCGCCGAGGTCGAGGCCTGGCGACGGGGCTTCGCCCTCATGGTCGCCGCCGGGCGGGGGTCGAGCCGCGAGGTGATGGTCAACGACATCGCGGGTCGGGTCGACGGGCTCGCGGTGCTGGCCCAGACGGTGCCGGGCGATCTGCTGGCGCACGTGTCGCGACGCATCCCGGTCGTCGTGCTGGCCGACTCGCGCCCGGGCGACGACCTCGACCACGTGGGCGTCGACAACGTCGCCGGCATGCACGCCCTGACCGACTTCGTGCTGGGGTCGCGGGGGGTGCGCGACGTCGCCTACGTCGCCGGACCGTCCGACTCGCCCGACGAGCTCGACCGTCACGCCGGTTTCGACCGGGCCCTCAAGGCGCACCGCGCGGCCGGCGCGCGCGTCACGGTCCGGGTCGAGCCGGGCGAGTTCTCCCGTGCCGGCGGTCGTCGCGCGGCGGCGGCCCTGCTCGAGGCCGGCGACCTGCCCGGAGCCGTCCTCTGCGCGAACGACCAGTCGGCCCTCGGCGTCCTCGACGTCTTCGGCGAGCAGGGCGTCGACGTGCCCGGTCGCGTGCTCGTGACGGGGTTCGACGGCATCGACGCCGGCCGGTTCTCCCGGCCCCGGCTCACCACGGTGCGTCAGCCGATGGGCGAGCTCGGCCGCATCGCCGTCCGCACGGTCGTCCGGCGACTGACCGACCCGGGAGCACCGGCGCAGCGGGTCACCCTGCCGGTCGAGGTGCTGCTCCGCGAGAGCTGCCCCGCGCTCTGAGCGTGGCCCGCCGGCGCCTCCGCCCGCGAGCCCGCCCGCGCCCCCGCCAGCGAACCCGCCGGCGCCTCCGCCCGGTCCTACCCCAGCCCGCGCTGCCCGGTGTCGGCACCCGTGACGCTGCCGTCGTCCGGCCCGAAGACGAAGTAGTGCACGCGGTCGGCGTCGACGCCGTGGCCGATCAGTGCCGCCCGGGCGATCGCCATGAACGGCACCGGCCCGCACAGGAACACCCGGTGCGACGCGGTGAGGTCGACCCGGGCCAGGTCGATCGGGTCGAGGTAGACCCCCGGCCCGTCGATGGACGCCTCGGCCAGCGCGCTGAGCGCCGACAGCGACCCCTGTGTGTAGCTGACCCGCAGCGTCGCGTTCGGCATCGACGCGACCAGCGCCTCGAGCTCGACGCGGTGGGCGTGCCGCTCGGGGGTGCGCTCGAAGTGCAGGACCGTCACGACGCGGTCGGGCTCGGTGCGGGCAAGGTGGTCGAGCATGCCGAGCACGGGCGTGCAGCCGATGCCCGCCGAGACGAACAGCAGCGGGGCGTCGTCGAGGTCGTCGATCGTCAGCGACCCGATCGGGGGCGAGACGCTCACCACGTCGCCCACCCGCAGCTCGCGCATCAGGTGCGACGAGACCTCGCCGTCGGGGGCGGGCGGTTCGCCGACCAGCAGCCGTGCGCTGATGCGCCACTGCTCGTCGTGCCCGCCGCGCAGGCTGTACTGCCGGATCTGCCGGGCCCCGTCGGGCAGCCGCACCTGCACCGACGCGAACTGGCCGGCACGGTACCGCGGCAGCGTCTCGCTGTCGGCCGAGACGAGGGTGAGCGCGACGACGTCCTCGGCCTCGACGCGGTGTTCGGTGACGAGGGCCTCGCGCCACTCCTCGCCCGGCTCGAGGTCGGCCTGTCGGTAGATCGCCTCGACCGTCGTCACCATCTCGTCGCGGGCCTGCCGGTAGACGGCCGACCACGCGTCGGCGACCTCGGCCGTGAGCCGGGGGCCGAGGGCGGCCGCGAACGCGTCGCCGAGGTGCCGCTCGAACAGGTCGTACTCGTCGCGGGTGATGCCGAGCGCCGCGTGCCGCTGGGCCAACCGCGAGACGATCTCGCCGGGCGTCGCCGGTGCGAGGGTCGGCGCCCCGGCCTGGCCGACGGCGTCGGAGTCGCCGTCGACCCCGGACGGTCCACCCCCCGAGGAGGCGCGGTGCCGGTCGCCACCGGCGGCACGCGTCGACCCCGGGGCCGCGTCGAGGACGGCCTGGGCGAGCGCCACGATCGTGCGGGCGAGCTCGCGCTGCTGCCGCCCCTGGGCGAGGTCCCCCCGGTTGAACTGGTCCCGCAGCAGATCGGATCGCGTCGCGAACAGGCGGCGGTAGAAGTCGTCGGCGATGTCGTGTGCCCGCTCGGCGACCACGGGCAGCGAGGCGCGGAGCGCTCGCAGCTGCGTCGTGCTGGCCATGCGGGTCCCTCCGGTCGGCCGGGGTGCCGTGACCGGCACCCGACGCCGATTCTGGCGTGCGGGCCCTGGCGTCCCCTGACGGTTGGCTCGGCGTCGAACGACCTCGCGCCTCCTCGGGGCCCCTCGACGGGGCCGACCACTTGCGCCCCTGCGATGTATGCGCTTACAGTGGGCCCAGCTCACCTCGACGACGAATGAGAGAACGTGGCGATGACGCACGCGACACCCCCTCGGCGACACCCACGCCGACGCTTCCGCACGCTCGCGGCCCTGGCAGCGGCCACGGCCGCCGTGCTCGTGGCCACCGGCTGCAGCATCCAGATCCGCAGCCAGCCCGACCCCAGCATCGGGGCCGACACGATGCTGATCAACGCCGACAAGGGCAACCCGCAGTTCGAGCGCAACTTCAACCCGTTCCTCACGAACAAGCGCACGGCCTCGACCTGGATCTACGAGCCCCTGCTCGAGATCAACCCGCTCGACGGCGAGATCACGCCCTGGCTCGCGAGCGAGACCGTCCTGCCCGACGCGCGCACGATCGACATGACGATCCGCGACGGCGTCGAGTGGTCCGACGGCACGCCCATGACCCCGGCCGACGTGGTCTACACGTTCGACCTCATCAAGGCGAACCCCGCGCTCGACCTCAAGGGTGCGTGGCAGCACATCGACACGATCGAGCAGCAGGGCGACCACGTGGTCTTCCACCTGCAGACCGACGACGTGCCGGCCATGGAGATCATCGGCCAGACGACGATCGTCCCCGAGCACCTGTGGAAGGACGTCGACGACCCCACGACCTTCCGCAACCCCGACCCGGTGGGCACCGGACCGTTCACGCTCGGCAACTACTCGCCGCAGCAGTACTCGATGGACAAGAACGAGACCTACTGGCAGGCGGACAAGATCGAGATCGGTCACCTGATCCTGCCCGCGACGAACAACCAGCTCGACACCGTCACGCGCGGTTACGACTGGTCGTACTCGTTCATCAGCGACGTCGAGGGCACCTGGGGTGCCGCCAGCCCCGACAACCAGTTCTGGTTCCCGCCGGGCGGCGTGATCGGGCTCGTGCCGAACCTCACCAAGGCGCCCTTCGACGACGTGAACGTGCGTCGTGGCATCGCGCTGGCGCTCGACCGCGGCCCCATCGCCGAGTCGGCCACCGAGGGCTACCTCGAGCCGGCCGGTCAGACCGGGCTCATCCTGCCCAACCAGCAGGACGACCTCGACCCGTCGATCCCGAACGCCGGCATCCTCGAGCAGGACGTCGACGGCGCCCTCGCGGCGTTCGCCCAGTCCGGCTACACGCAGCAGGGTGACGAGCTGGTCGGCCCCGACGACCAGCAGCTCGAGATCACGATCCTGACGGCCAACGGCTACACCGACTGGCTGCGGGCCGTGCAGGAGGTGCGGAGCCAGTTGGGCGCGATCGGCATCGACGTGCAGATCCAGGCTCCCCAGCCGGCCGGCTACCAGTCGGCCATCGCGAACGGCGAGTTCGACATGGCGATGGGTGGCATGGGCAACGGCAACGTCTACCAGGCCTACAACAACCTGCTCAACAGCCAGTTCGCCACCCCGGTCGGCGAGACCACGGCGGCCAACTTCGAGCGGTTCAGCGACCCGGCGGTCGACCAGCTGCTCGACGACTGGAAGGCCACGACCGACCCCGAGCAGCAGAAGCAGTACGCCTACCGGTTGCAGAACGTCGTCTACGACCAGCTGCCCGTGATCGGCCTCTACTACGGCGGGCTCTGGGGTCTGTTCAACGACTCGAAGTTCACCGGCTGGCCCACCGCCGAGAACCCGTACATGGCACCGCAGAACTACGACCAGGCACCGCTGCTGATCTTCACGAAGCTCAAGCGCGTCGACCAGGAAGAGGGCGACCAGTGAAGTACGCAGCCCAGAAACTCGGCCTGTTCGTGCTCACCCTGTGGGCGGCGGTCACGCTGAACTTCATCCTGCCGCGGTTGATGCCCGGCAGCCCGACCGACGCCGCGATCGCCAAGCTGTCGCAGAACGGCCCGGTCAGCGCGGCGACGCGCGCCGCCATCGAGGCCCAGCTCGGCGTGCCGAGCGGCAACGTGCTCCAGCAGTACGTCAGCTACCTCGGTCAGGTCGTGCGCCTGGACTTCGGCACGAGCTACACGTTCTTCCCCGAGACGGTCGGCCACCTGGTCGGCCAGGCCCTGCCGTTCACGCTGATCCTCGTCGGGGTCTGCACGATCATCGCCTTCGTGCTCGGCACCCTGATCGGGGTCGCCGCGGCCTGGAAGCGCGGCACCTGGCTCGACTCGCTGCCCACCCTGTCGGGCAGCTTCATGAGCACGTTCCCGTACTTCTGGACCGCTCTGCTGCTGCTGTTCTTCCTGGGCTACGTGCTGCACTGGTTCCCCACCACGGGGGCCTACGGCGCGACGACGACGCCCGGGTTCACGCCGGCCTTCGTCGGCGACGCCCTGCAGCACGCCGTGCTCCCGGCGATCACGATCCTGCTGACGAGCCTCGGCGGCTGGATACTCGGCATGCGCAACGCGATGATCTCGACGCTGGGCGACGACTACGTCACCTTCGCCGAGGCCAACGGGCTCAAGGGCCGCACGGTCGCCGTGCGCTACGCCGCCCGCAACGCGATCCTGCCCAACCTGACCGGCTTCGGCCTCGCCCTGGGCGGCGTGGTCGGCGGCTCGATCCTCGTCGAGCAGGTGTTCGGCTACCCCGGCATCGGCTACCTGCTGTTCAACGCCGTCATCGGCCAGGACTACCCGCTGATGCAGGCCCTCTTCCTGATGATCACGGTCAGCGTGCTCGTCGCCAACTTCCTCGTCGACATCTTGTACGGCGTGCTCGACCCAAGGACCCGCCGATGACCTCCACCGTGTCCGTCCACCTGCCCGAAGGCGCGCCCCCCACCGGGCCCGCCGAGCAGAAGGCGCCCAGTCGCTGGCTCACCATCGGCCGCATGGCCGCGACCATCTGGTCGAACCCCAAGGCGAAGATCGGCGTCGTCATCTTCGGCGTCTTCGTGCTCGTCGCGATCTTCGCCCCGCTGCTCGCTCCCTACGGCGCCAGCGAGAACGGCTTCGAGCGCAACGCCGACGCCAGCTGGGCCCACTGGATGGGCACGACGGCGGCCGGCGAGGACGTCCTCAGCCAGCTGATCTACGGCGCCCGCATCAGCGTCTTCGTCGGTGTCGTGGCGGGCGTGCTGTCGACGTTGGTCGCCGTGGCGATCGGGCTCAGCTGGGGTTACATGAAGGGCTTCGGCGGCGACGTCGTCGGCTTCGTCGTGAACCTGTTCCTCGTGATCCCCGGTCTGCCCCTGATGATCGTCATCGCGGCCTACCTGCAGAACGGCGGCATCACCGTGATCCTCGCGGTGATCGTCATCACGGGCTGGGCGTGGGGAGCCCGCGTGCTGCGCAGCCAGACGCAGTCCCTGCGCTCGCGCGACTTCGTCACGGCGGCACGGTTCTCGGGCGAGAGCGCGGGACGCATCGTGTTCCGCGAGATCCTGCCCAACATGACCTCGCTGATCACCGGCTCCTTCTTCGGCGCCGCGACCAGTGCGATCCTCGCCGAGGCCGGCCTCGAGTTCCTGGGGCTCGGCGACTCGTCGATCGTCAGCTGGGGCACGATCCTCTACTGGGCCCAGAACTCGAACGCCCTGCTCACCGGCCAGTGGATCCTGCTCTTCGCGCCCGGCCTCTGCATCGCCCTGCTGGCGATGAGCCTGACCCTGATCAACTTCGGCGTCGACGCCGTCGGCAACCCTCGACTTCGCGAAGGCGCGAAGCAGAAGAAGGAGGCGCGCAAGTGACCGCCACGGACCTCACCACCGCCGACCGCGCCTCCTCGTCGTCCGACGACGTGCTGCTCGACGTCCGCGACCTCAGCGTCGTCTACGAGAGCGCCGGCGCCGAGCCCGTGCAGGCCGTCGACCACGTGTCGTTCCGGCTGGGGCGGGGCGAGTTCGTCGGCCTGGTCGGCGAGTCCGGCTCGGGCAAGTCGACGCTCGGCTACGCGCTGACCCGGCTGCAGAAGCCGCCGGCGCGCACCAACGGCGGCAGCATCTGGTTCGACGGTGCCGACGTCCGCGACCTCGACACCGAGGCCCTGCGTCAGCAGCGTCAGGGCGGCTTCGCGATGGTGCTGCAGTCGGGCATGAACGCGTTGAACCCGGTGCGCACGATCCGCAACCACTTCGTCGACGTGTTCAAGGCCCACGGCCACGTGCCGCGCCACCGGTGGCACAGCCGCGCCGCCGAGCTGGTCGCGAAGGTCGAGCTCGACGCGGGCGTGCTCGCCCGGTTCCCCGGCGAGCTGTCGGGCGGCATGCGCCAGCGCGTCTCGATCGCCCTCGCCCTGTCGCTCGAGCCGCAGCTGATGGTCTTCGACGAGCCGACCACGGCGCTCGACGTGCTCGTGCAGCACGCCGTGATGGACACGATCATCTCGCTGCAGCAGAGCGAGGGCTTCACCGCCGTCCTGATCAGCCACGACCTCGGGATCGTGCTCGAGTCGGCCCAGCGCGTGCTCGTGATGCACGAGGGTCGCATCGTCGAGGACGGTCGCTCGGCCGACGTGCTCGCCGACCCGCAGGACGACTACACGAAGATGCTGCTGTCGCACTACGCCGACCCTCGTGCCGAGGTCGTGTCGCTGCCCGGGTTCGAGGACCGCTCGGTCCGCCGGGCCCGGGGCGACCGCCGCGTCGACACGACGACCTCGGTGCCGACCGTCGCCACGCGCGGCCAGCGCACGGCGCAGCACGCGATCACCGTGAGCGGCGTGACCAAGACCTACGCGCCTCCCCGTCGGGGCGACGACCCCGTGCGGGCCGTCCGCGACGTGTCGTTCACGCTCGAACCGGGCCAGTCGCTCGCCCTCGTCGGGCAGAGCGGCTCGGGCAAGAGCACGATCGCCAAGCTCGTCACGGGCGTCGAGAAGCCGACGAGCGGCAGCGTCACGTTCGGCGACACCGACGTCACGGCGCTCCGCGGCCGCGCCCTGCGCAGCTTCCGCAGCGACGTGCAGATGGTCTTCCAGGACCCGTACGCGGCGCTGAACCCGCTGCACACGGTCGAGTACACGCTCACGCGTCCCGTCGTGAACTACACCGGCCTGACCGGTCAGGAGGCGCGGCGCCGGGTGCTCGAGCTGCTCGAGACGGTCGGTCTGACGCCGGTCGAGCAGTTCGCGGCCAAGCTGCCGCACCAGCTGTCGGGTGGCCAGCGGCAACGCGTCGTGATCGCCCGGGCCCTCGCGAGCGACCCGCAGGTGATCATCGCCGACGAGCCCGTCTCGATGCTCGACGTCTCGCTGCGGGCCGGCGTGCTCGCGCTGCTCGAGGACCTCCGCGAGCAGTGGGGCGTCTCGATGCTCTACATCACCCACGACCTGCTCAGTGCCCGGCTGATCACCGACGACATCATGGTGCTCAACCAGGGCGCCGTGGTCGAGCGGGGGCACACGGCCGAGGTGCTCCAACGGCCGACCGACCCGTACACGGTGAAGCTGCTCGACGCGGTGCCGAACCCGCGCCGCACGCACCGCGCCTCCTGAACTCCTCGACCTCCTCCGAAAGGACCCCTGTGCTCACCTTCCCCGACGGCTTCCTGTGGGGTGCCGCGACCGCGGCGCACCAGATCGAGGGCAACAACGTGAACAGCAACTGGTGGGTGCACGAGCACGCGCCGGGCACGACCATCGTCGAACCGAGCGGTGACGCGGCCGACAGCTACAACCGGTTCCGCGACGACATCCGCCTGCTCGCCGAGCTGGGGCTCAACAGCTACCGCTTCAGCATCGAGTGGGCCCGCATCGAGCCCGAGCGCGGCGTCGTCAGCAAGGCGCAGATCGCTCACTACCGCCGCATGGTCGAGACCTGCCACGAGTTCGGCATCGAGCCGATCGTCACGCTGATGCACTTCACCGTGCCGCGCTGGTTCGAGCGCGACGGCTTCTGGCGCGCACCCGACGCCGCCGACCTGTTCGCCCGGTACACCGAGCTCGCCCTGCCCGTCGTCGCCGAGGGCGTCGAGTACGTCTGCACCATCAACGAACCGAACATCGCCGCGATGCTCGCCGGCGGGGAGGACGCCTCGAACCTCGTCGCGTACGGACTGCCGAACCCCGACCTCGAGGTCGCCGACGCCCTGCTCGCCTCGCACAAGCGCAGCCGCGAGGTGCTCTCGCAGCTGCCTCGGATCAAGTCGGGCTGGACCGTCGCCACCCAGGCGTTCAAGGCCGTCGACGAGCCGGGTGCCGCCGAGAAGACGCGCGAGTACGGCTACGTGCGTGACGACTGGTACAGCGAGATGGCGGCGGGCGACGACTTCGTCGGCGTGCAGGCCTACACGCAGACCTTCGTCGGGCCCGAGGGGCCGCGGCCGGTCGCCGAGGGGCTCGAGACGACGCTGACCGGGTGGGAGTTCTACCCGCCGGCCGCCGCCGAGGGCATCCGCAGTGCGTGGGAGCTGTCCGGCCACGTGCCCGTCATGGTCACCGAGAACGGCATCGCGACCGCCGACGACACCCGTCGCATCGCCTACACGCAGGGCGCGCTCGAGCACGTCCACGACACCATCGACGAGGGCATCGAGGTGCTCGGCTACCAGCACTGGAGCGCCCTCGACAACTACGAATGGGCCAGCGGGTTCCGCCCGACCTTCGGCCTGATCGGCTGGGACCGCGACACCTTCGAGCGGACGCCGAAGCCGAGCGCCCGCTGGTACGGCGAGGTCGCGCGCGCGAACGGGCTGGCGCGGGCGTAGCGCCCTCCGGCCCTGCCGGACCGGGACGGCGCGGGGCGCACGAGGACGCAGGAGGCGCGGGTCACCCGACCCGCACCTCCTGCGTCTCGGCCCCGGGGCCGATGCCGTGCCTAGAAGTACGTGATGCCGTGCAGGGGTCGCTCGGGCAGCAGCATCGCGCGGAACTTCTGGACGGCGCCCTTGCGTCGCTCGCGGACCAGGCCGGCCGCGGCCAGCGTGACCGGGTCGGAGCCGCCGAGCCAGAGCGAACCCAGCGTCGCGACGTCGAGTTCGAGGTCGGCCCGGCGGACGGCCGCCTTCTTCACCGTCGCCTCGCCTGCCTCGCTCGTGACCCGGTACGTGCCGGCCGCGTGGCCCAGCGCGTCACCGATGGCGATCGTGACGACGCCGTCGGCCGCCCACGGGCGAGCCTGCAGGGCCGCGACCGGGTCGAGGACGCGGAACCACACGTGGTCCTCGTCGTGGCTGATGGTCAGGGCGCGACCGTCGACGATCGCGTGCGCCAAGGGGTCGTGCTGCGGGGCGTTCGAGTACCGGACGACCCGGACCAGGTCGACCGCGAGCAGCAGCTGCCACAGGCCGAGGTAGGCGTCGTCGGTCGCGGCCACGAGGTCGACGACGACGAGGGTCTGCACGCCGGTGGAACCGGGGCCGCCCCCGGCCGACTCGACCCGGTACGTGACGTAGCCGTCGACGGTGCCGGTCGCGTCGCGGTGCACCGCGGCCCGGACCGCGGGGTCGGGCGTGCCGTCGGCGCGCTCGCGGCCGAGGGCGTGGTTCCAGGCGCCTTCGTGCCGGTCGATCGAACCGGGACTGCGGACGTGGAAGCGGGCGAAGACGTCGGGGGCGACCTCGGCGAGCGAGGCCGTGGTGACGAGCTCGGTGCTGCCCTCGGGCTCGCTGAGCAGGCCGCCCGCGCGACGGACGTCGACCTCGATGGTGCGCTCGCGGACGCCCACGCCGAAGCCGAAGCGCCGGTAGATCGACGCCTCGCTGGCCGTGAGTGCGGCGACCGGGGTGCCGGCCGCCTTGGCGCGGGCGAGGTCGTCGGTCATCATCCGACGCAGGATGCCCTTGCGGCGGTGGGTCGGTTGCACGGTGACGCCGGCGACCAGGTCGGCGTCGATCAGACGGCCGCCGCCGACGTGCAGGGTCTTGTCGAACGACGCGAAGGTGGCGACGGGGCGACCCTCGGCGTCGAGCGAGCCGGGGGTGGCCTCGCGGCGGTAGACGCCCGTGAGACGTCGCCCGTCGGCGACGAGGCGACGCGCGGCACGGCCGAGGGAGTCGTCGTCGCCGGCCGGTTCGTGGAAGCCCATCGACTCGGCGTCGACCCAGGCGGCGGTCGCCACGTCGGCCCGCGGGGAGTCGTCACTCGCCTCGGGGTCGAGCGCGGCCGCGAAGGTGCGGAGGTCGTAGTCGTCGTCGAGGGTGCTCACCCGGTCAGCCTACGGAGGACGGCCGACGTTGTCGTCGGTCTCGAGGAGGAGCGGCGACCGCCGGGCGCATCGGCGTCGGGGACGGGGGAGGGCCGGCCCCGCGGGTGCGGAGCCGGCCCTGGTGGTGCTGGTGCTGGTGTCGGTACTGGTGGTGGTGTCAGCGTCCGGTGACGAAGTCGATCCCTGTGGTGGTCTTCGTCGTGCCGTCGGTGGCCTTCTGCTCGAAGGTCAGCTGGTAGGTCGTGCCGGCGGGCCCGACGTAGCGGTCGAACGCGAACGCGCCGGTGGACGAGGCGGTGGTGCTGCCGAACGGCGTGCCCCACTGGTTCTTGCCGACGACCGTGGCGAAGGGCGTGGCGGTGCCCCGGAACGTCACGGTCCGGTGGGCCTCGCTGATGCCGCCGTCACGGATGACCGGGGACGAGATCTGCACGTCGACGAGGTCGTCCTTCTGGTGCGTCAACGTCAGGGTCGCCCGTTGCTCGTCCGTTCCGTGGGTCGCGACGAAGGTCAGGACGTAGCCGGGGTTCGTCGGTCCGAGGTTGCGCGAGAACGCCCAGGTGCCGTCGCTGCCGATGGTCGCCTTGCCCATCTGGGTGCCCCACTGGTTGGTGGAGACGAGCTGGGCGCCGACGGTGCCCGTGCCGGTGAAGCGGGCGATGCCCTCGCGGTAGGAGTCGCCGTCCACGTGGCTGGTGACGGTCAGCGGCCGCGAGGGAGCCTCGTAGTCGAGGTGCAGGGTCACCAGGGTGGGCGCACCGGTGGTGGGCGTCATCGTGAAGGTGATGTCGTAGCCGGCGCTGGTCGGGCCGAGGTTGCGGCTGAAGCTCCAGTCGCCGTCCTCGTCCACGCGGGTCGAACCCATGGGCGTGCCCCACTGGTTGGCGGCGGTCACGCGGGCGTCGGGCGTGCCGCGGCCGGCGAAGGTCGCGATGCCGGTGGTGTAGCGGCCACCGTCGGTGTGGCTGGTCACGGTGAGGTCGGTCAGGTCTTCGTCGTCGGAGTCGTCGGAGTCGTCGGAGCCGTCGGACACGGTGAAGGAGCGCGTCGAGGTCAACGGCGCGAGGGTGCGCCAGTAGGGCGTCTCGGTGACCGTCATGGTCTGCGGGCCGGTCGTCAGGGGCGCCTCCAACTCGCAGGTCCAGGTCCCGTCGCTCTGGACGTCCGCGGCGCAGGCCTCGCCGGCGCGCGCCAGGTCGGTCGCGATCGTGATGCGGGACCCGGGGATGCCCTCGCCGGTGACCGAGGTCCTGTCGGTCGAGATGGTCTCACCCTCGGCGATCGAGGTCACCTCGAGGGGGAACGTCTCGGGAGCCGAGTTCTTCTCGGTCGCTGCGACCGTGATCGTGGTGGCCTCGGACAGCTCGCCGTTCCGGACGGTGTACAGGTCGACGTCCTGCCCGGCGAACGAGGTCGGGATGCGCAGGATGTACGCGCCGAGCCAGGTGGCCTCGGTCGCGGCGACGAACTCGCCGTCGATCTGGGCGATCACCGTCGGCACGAGGTACTCGTCGGCGAAGTACGAGGTGGTGCCCTGCACGTAGAACGTGTTCAGCTCGTCGACGACGCCGTGCGTCAACGGGGCCGAGAGTGGCGAGCCGGCCGGGGCCTCGAGCGGCGTCAGGTCGATCTCGAGGGAGTCGCCGTCGCCGTCGCCGTCGTGGGGGAGCCCCGTGATGGTCGCGGTCTGCCCGGCCAGCGACCCGTCGAGCAGGAACGAGAACCGGCCGTGCTGCCCGCGGAGGCGGGTCTCGCTGTGGTCACCGACGTCGATGCGGCCTTGGCCGGCCCCGTGGATGATCGTTCGGACGGTCAGGCGGCCGTCGGGGCCCTCGGTCACCGACGACAGGAGGGGGGTCGAGGGGCGACCCGGAGTCCCGGGGTCGGGCATGGTGTCGGCGACGGAGAACGCCGTCCCGGTGGTCTGTTTCGGTGCCGCGGCCCAGACCGGCGTCTCGGTCACGACGGTGTCGTAGCTGCCAGCGGGCAGCGTCGGCGACGTGCAGCTCCAGTCGCCCAGCGACGAGACGCGGGTCTCGCAGAGCGTGGAGGAGGCGCGGTTCGTCTTCTCGTCGCGTGTCACGACGATCTGCGAGTTCGGGATGCCGGTTCCGGCGAAGGTCGCTTCGGGGGTCGCCAGCACGTCGCCCGCGGTGGGCGACCCGACGTCGAGCGGGTGGACGTCCGAGGCGGTGTTGCGTTCGGTCGGGACGAGCGCGACCTGGGCCGTCCCGCTGGCGTGGCCCTGGTAGTAGGCCGTCACGTCGATGACCTCGCCGGCGCGCGAGGCGGGCACGGTGAGCGAGAACGACCCGTTCTCGGACGGGAAGTCCCACGACATGCCCGACCGGTTGGCCCACACCTCGGTCTTCGAGAAGAGATCGGGGTGGTGCGCCACCGTGCCCTCGATCACGAGGTGGTCGTCGTCGTACTGGCTGACCCCGTGGATGACGGGCGTGCCGGGCGCCTCGTCCTCGCCCTCGGCGTACTGGGTCTCGAGGACGAAGTCGACCTCGACCCGACCCTGCGGGGTGTACGAGATCAGCGTGGCCTTCTTGCCCCGGTCGGCGACGTCGACGAGCGTGGCGAAGCGGTCGTTCCAGACGGCGGCGCCGTGGCTGCCTCCGCCCTCGATCTCGATGCCCACGAGCCGGGCGCCCGGAGCCATGCCCGCGACCGACAGCTTGTCGCCGTCGCTCGGTTCGACGAACGCGATGCGGGGTGCGGTCGGGGTCGTGGTGGACGCCGCGGGTGAGGCCTCGGCCGAGGCCCCGTCGGGGGTGGTGGTGGCGGCGGGGGCCGCTAGGGCCGCCGTGGGGGAGAGGGTGCCCACGGCGAGGGCCGCGAGGCCGACGGCGGCGAGGCCTGATCTGATCGTGCTCATGTCTTCTTCCGGATGGGGGAAAGGGAAGACCGATCGGGACGGCCGGGAGATACTTTACATTCCACGACCGGGTCAGGCGACTCCGAGCACGGCTCAGTCGATCGAGCGCTGCACCGCCTTCACCGGCAGCATCAACACCAGCCCGGCGAGCAGGACGAGCGCGATCCCGACGATCCCGAAGCGAGTGTCGCCCGTCGCGCTCACGAACAGGGTGAACAGCCCGGGGGCGAGGAAGCTCACGGCTCGCCCGGTCGTCGCGTAGAGCCCGAAGATCTCGCCCTCGCGGCCGGGCGGCGTCACCCGGGCGAGGAACGACCGGCTCGCCGACTGGATCGGACCGACGAAGAGGGCCAGGGCGAGGCCGAACACCCAGAAGAGGTTCGTCGCGGTCCCGATCGCGAGCACCGCGAAGGCGGCGATCACGAGCCCCACCAACGACGCGACGATGATCGCCTTGGCCCCGAGCCGGTCGTCGAGCCAACCCCCGACGAACGTGCCGATGCCGGCGACGAGGTTCGCCCCGACGGCGAAGTAGATCACCATGCTCGGCGAGAAGCCGAAGACCTGGGCGGCGATGATCGCGCCGAAGGTGAAGACGGCCGCGAGGCCGTCCCGGAAGACGGCGCTGGCCAGCAGGAACAGCAGCACCTGGCGGTTGGTGCGCCACAGCTTGGCGATCGTCGACCCCAGGAGGCGGTACGAGCGCCACAAGCCCACCCGGGCCCGTGCGGCGGTGGCGGGCAGCTCGGGCACCGACAGCAGGACCGGCACCGCGAAGACCGCGAACCACGCCGCGGCGACGACGATCGACAGGCGGACGTCCCACGCGCCTCCTTCCGTTCCCGTGGCGACGCCGAACAGGCCGCCGCGTCCCTCGACGCCGAAGCTCTGCAAGAAGGCGACGAGCAGCAAGAGCAGGAGGACGATGCCGCCGACGTAGCCGAGGCCCCAGCCGAAGCCCGACACCTTGCCGATCGTCCTGGGCGTCGAGACCTGCACGAGCATCGCGTTGTAGTTGACGCTCGCGAACTCGAAGAAGAGGTTGCCGACGGCCAGCAGGGCGGCGCCGAAGACGAGGAGGTCGGGCACGGGGGCGACGAAGACCATCGCGGCCATCGCGAGCACGACCAGGCCGGTGTTGACCGCGAGCCAGAGCTTGCGGCGGCCCGAACCGTCGCTGCGCTGGCCGAGCACGGGCGCCAGCAGGGCGATCAGCACGCCGGCGATCGTCAGGGCCGTCGAGATGACCGTCGCGTTCTCGGCCTTGGCCAGCACCAGCGCCGGGTTGCGGGTGTCGTCTCCGGCTGCCGCGACGATCGCCGGGTCGACGAAGGCGCCGCTCGCCAGGTAGGTGCTGAAGACGAACGAGGTCACCACCGCGTTGAAGGCGGCCGAGCCCCAGTCCCAGAGGGCCCACGAGATCACGCGGCGGCGCGGGATCGGGGTGCTGTCGGCGAGCGTCTGCGCTGCGGTCATGGGGGTCAACCTAATGGGCGTCCGTGGCCGACGGGGGCCGCGCCTCATCGTCCGGGGCGGTCGCGACGACCCCCGTTCGAGACTTGAGTCTTTCTGGCTCAACTTTCAGGTTCGCAGCTTGACGTCGGCCGCAGCGTGAGTAAAGTTGAGCCAGGCCGACTCAAGGCCGGCCCCCAAGGCTTTCGTCACACCGCACCACGAAGGAGAAAAGCACATGGCACGTGCAGTAGGAATCGACCTCGGCACCACCAACTCGGTCGTCAGCGTCCTCGAGGGTGGCGAGCCCACCGTCATCGCGAACGCCGAGGGTCTGCGCACGACCCCCTCGGTCGTCGCCTTCACCAAGGACGGCGAGGTGCTGGTCGGCGAGACCGCCAAGCGCCAGGCCGTCACCAACGTCGACCGCACCATCGCGTCGGTCAAGCGTCACGTCGGCACCGACTGGAAGGTCGAGATCGACGACAAGAAGTACACCCCGCAAGAGATCAGCGCTCGCATCCTCGGCAAGCTGAAGCGCGACGCCGAGCAGTACCTGGGCGAAGAGGTGACCGACGCGGTCGTCACCGTCCCGGCGTACTTCAACGACTCCGAGCGCCAGGCCACGAAAGAGGCCGGCGAGATCGCGGGCCTGAACGTCCTGCGCATCATCAACGAGCCGACCGCGGCCGCCCTCGCCTACGGCCTCGACAAGGGCAAGGAAGACGAGCTCATCCTGGTCTTCGACCTCGGTGGCGGAACGTTCGACGTCTCGCTGCTCGAAGTGGGCAAGGACGAAGACTTCTCGACCATCCAGGTGCGCAGCACCTCGGGTGACAACCGCCTCGGTGGCGACGACTGGGACAACCGCATCGTCGAGCACCTCATCAAGAAGTTCAAGGACGCCCACGGCGTCGACCTCTCGACCGACAAGATCGCCAAGCAGCGCCTCAAAGAGGCCGCCGAGCAGGCCAAGAAAGAGCTGTCGTCGAGCACCTCGACCAGCATCCAGCTGCCGTACCTCACGCTGACGGCCGACGGCCCGCTCAACCTCGACGAGACCATCTCGCGCTCGCAGTTCGAGCAGTGGACGAGCGACCTGCTCGACCGCACCAAGAAGCCGTTCAACGACGTCATCAAAGAGGCGGGCGTGAAGGTGGGCGACATCGCCCACGTCGTGCTCGTCGGTGGCTCGACCCGCATGCCCGCCGTGACCGAGGTCGTCAAGCAGCTCACCGGTGGTCAGGAGCCCAACAAGGGCGTCAACCCCGACGAGGTCGTCGCCGTGGGCGCCGCCCTGCAGGCCGGCGTGCTGAAGGGCGAGCGCAAGGACGTGCTGCTCATCGACGTCACCCCGCTCAGCCTCGGCATCGAGACCAAGGGTGGCGCGATGACCAAGCTCATCGAGCGCAACACGGCCATCCCGACCAAGCGCAGCGAGACCTTCACCACGGCCGACGACAACCAGCCGTCCGTCGCGATCCAGGTCTTCCAGGGCGAGCGCGAGTTCACCCGCGACAACAAGAACCTCGGCACCTTCGAGCTGACCGGCATCGCCCCGGCCCCCCGCGGCGTCCCGCAGATCGAGGTCACCTTCGACATCGACGCCAACGGCATCGTGCACGTGTCCGCGAAGGACAAGGGCACCGGCAAGGAGCAGTCGATGGTCATCTCGGGCGGCTCGTCGCTGTCGAAGGACGACATCGAGCGCATGGTGCGCGAGGCCGAGGAGAACGCCGCCGAAGACAAGGCGCGTCGCGAGGCCAACGAGACCCGCAACTCGGCCGAGCAGCTCGTCTACTCGATCGAGAAGCTGATCAAGGAG
This sequence comes from Frigoribacterium sp. CFBP 8759, assembly GCF_014841655.1. Lineage (NCBI taxonomy): Bacteria > Bacillati > Actinomycetota > Actinomycetes > Micrococcales > Microbacteriaceae > Frigoribacterium > Frigoribacterium sp. CFBP 8759. The sequence continues at coordinate 55,716 of NZ_JACYUH010000004.1, read as the reverse complement.
AACGACGAGAAGCTGCCCGCGGACGTCAAGTCCGAGGTCCAGGCCGACGTCGACTCGCTCAAGTCCGCCCTCGCCGGCGACGACGAGTCCGCGATCAAGCCCGCCTTTGACAAGCTCAACGAGAGCCAGCAGAAGCTCGGCCAGGCGATCTACTCGCAGAGCCAGGCCGACCAGGCCGGCGCTGCCGGTGCGGCCGGTGCCGAGGGTGCTCCCGCCGACGGCCAGGCCCAGGGCGACGACGAGGACATCGTCGACGCCGAGGTCGTGGACGACGACGACAACGACAAGAAGTAGAGGCGGTCGGCATGACTGACGACAACAAGACGCCCGACGACGAGCCGCGTCCCGCGACCCCGTCCGAAGACGGCGGCACGGCCGACGTGGTCGAGCCCGACGAGCTCGTCGACGCCGAGGCTCCCGACGTCGAGACCCCGGCCGACGCCGAGGCCCCGGCCGGGGCCAAGGCCGCCGCCGAGTCGATGGCCGAGGCACCCGAGGGCACCGAGACGCTGAGCGCCGACGACGAGGCGATCCTCGACGCGGCCAGTGCCGACCTGGTGGCCGACATGCGACAGGACATGCTGCGGGCCCAGGCCGAGCTGGTGAACTTCCGGAGGCGCGTCGAGCGTGACCGCGAGGCCAACCGCGAGGCCGTGGTGGCCGAGGTCGTCCGTTCGCTGCTGCCGGCGCTCGACGACCTGGCCCGTGCCGAACAGCACGGCGACCTGGCCGAGGGCCCGATGACCGTCATCGCGCAGAAGATCCGCGGGGGGCTCGACAAGTTCGGCCTGGCGCAGATCGGCGCGAAGGGTGACGTCTTCGATCCCAGCAAGCACGACGCCCTCGTCCAGCTGCCGAGTGCCGACGTCACGGTCAACACCGTGGCCGACGTGATCGAGCCGGGCTACACGATCGGCGACCGGGTCATCCGGGCCGCCAAGGTCGCGGTGCACACCCCCCAGTAGCACCCCGGTGACGGGCGGCCCCCGGGCTGCCCGTCACCACCCCCCTGCGACGCGAGTCGCGATCGGCGGTGGGCTCCTCGACGAGGTGCCCACCGCCTCCCCCGTTCTCTTCCGGTCGCTGCCAGGCAGCGACCTCCAGTCAAGGAAGGAGGTGCCGCATGGCGAGTCAGGACTGGTTCGACAAGGACTTCTACGCCGTCCTCGGTGTCTCCAAAGACGTCACGCCCGCCGAGCTCAAGAAGGTCTACCGCAAGCTCGCGCGCAAGTACCACCCCGACTCCAACCCGGGTGACGCCGCCAGCGAGGCGAAGTTCAAAGAGATCAGCGAGGCGCACTCGGTGCTCTCCGACCCCGAGCAGCGTCGCGAGTACGACCAGGTCCGGGCCATGGGCGGCGGTGCCCGGTTCGCGGCCGGCAGCGGTGGCCCTGGAGGCGCGGGTGGCGGCTTCGAGGACGTCTTCGGCGGCATGTTCAACCAGGGCGGGCAGCGCACGCAGTTCCGTCAGGGCGGCGGCGGTGGCTTCGACGACATCTTCGGCGGCATGTTCGGCGGCGGCGGCTTCGGCCAGACGAGCGGCGGCTACCGCGGCTTCGGCGGACCACAGAAGGGCCGCGACATGACGGCCACGACGACCCTCGACTTCCAGACCGCGATCGTCGGCGAGACCATCACGCTGCAGGCGTCGAACGGCAAGCCGATGAAGGTCCGCATCCCGGCCGGCGTCCACGACGGGCAGAAGATCAAGCTGCGCGGCCGGGGTGAACAGAGCCCCGACGGCGGTGAGGCCGGCGACATGGTGCTGACCGTCGCCGTCCGCAAGCACCCCGTGTTCGAGCTCGACGGCAAGAACCTGCGGCTCGACGTGCCCGTCACGTTCGCCGAGGCGACCCTCGGTGCGACCATCGAGGTGCCCACCCTGGGTGGCGACCCCGTGCGACTGCGCGTCGCGCCGGGCACGCCGTCGGGTCGCGTGCTGCGGGTCAAGGGCCGTGGCGTGCACGGGAAGGACGGCGTCGGCGACCTGCTCGCCACCGTCCAGGTCGCGGTGCCCGCCCATCTCAACGACAGGGCACGCGAGGCCGTCGAGGCCCTGGCGGCCGCGCTGCCGGCCGAGAACCCGCGCGACGACCTGATCGCCCGCGCACGGGCCTGACGAGACCGACCCGACCCGCGCCTCCTCGGCGGCAGGTCCCTAGCGACGAGACAGGAGACGAGATGGACCGACCGGACCCCACCCAGTGGCCGATGGACGAGCACTCGCCCCTCTTCGCCATCGCGACGGCCGCTGAGCTCTCGGGCCTGCACGCGCAGACGCTCCGTCAGTACGACCGGCTCGGACTCGTCGTCCCGCAGCGCACGGCGGGCAAGTCGCGCCGTTACTCGATGCGCGACGTCGTGCAGCTCCGCGAGATCGCACGTCTCGGCGGCGAGGGCATCTCGCTCGAGGGGATCAAACGCATCCTCGAGCTCGAGAACCAGGTGACGGCGCTCCAATCGCGCGTCCGCGAACTCGAGCGGGCCCTGGCCGACGAGATGGTCAACCGGCCCGGGGCCCGTGTCTTCGCCGCGGGTGAGAGCGGGGTCGTGCCGCTGCGGCACGGCACCCGCCCGTCGCGGCAGACCTCGGTGGTCGTGTGGCGGCCGCTGCGCTGACGCGCGGCCCCGAGAGGTCGCGACCTCCAGTGCGCACCGGGAGGTGGGCGGCAGGTCGTGACAGGTCGGCCGCGCGGACTAGCGTTGGCGGGTGATCGACTTCGAGCAGCTGCGCCGGTGGCCCGACATCGAGGCCCCCGAACTCGTCGCGCACGACGCCACCGACCGGCTGCTGCTCGACACCGCCGACGAGGCGCTCACCGCCCACCCCGAGGCCGTGACCGTCATCGGCGACCGCTACGGCGCGCTGACCCTCGGGGTCGCGGCCCTGTCGCCCGGCACCCCCGTCCGCGTGCACCAGGACGCCCTCTCGGGCGAACGCGCGCTCGACGCCAACGCCGGCCGTCTCGGTGTCACCGCGACGTGGACGCACCACGGTCTCGACGAGGCCCTCCTCGAGGGCGCGCGGACGGTGCTGGTGCAGCTGCCCCGAGGGCTCGACGCGCTCGACGAGATCGCGGGGTCGATCGCCCGGTACGCGCACCCCGACGTCCGCGTCCTCGCCGGGGGACGCGTCAAGCACATGACCCTCGCGATGAACGACGTCCTGGCGCGCCACTTCGGCGAGGTGACCGCCGGCCTGTCACGCCAGAAGTCCCGGGTGCTGACCGCGACGACCCCGACCCCGGGAGGCGCGCTCGGCTGGCCGCGCACCTCGCGTCACGGCGACGTGGTCGTCGTCGCCCACGGTGCGGCGTTCGCGGGCACCTCGATCGACGTCGGCACCCGAGCGCTGCTCGCCGTCCTCGACCGCGCGGCTCCCGAGGCCCGGGACGTCGTCGACCTGGGGTGCGGCACCGGAGTGCTCGCCGCCTCCTTCGCCCTCGCCCGACCGGACGCCCGGGTGGTCGCCACCGACCAGTCGTGGGCGGCGGTCGAGTCGGCGCGGGCCACCATGACGGCGACCGGCGTGGCCGATCGGGTCGTCGTGTCGCGCGACGACGCCGGGTCGTCGTTGCCCGAGGCCTCCGCCGACGTCGTGCTGCTGAACCCGCCGTTCCACGTCGGGGCGACGGTGCACACGGCCATCGCCCACAAGCTGTTCGAGGCGGCCGCCCGTCTGCTGCGCCCGGGCGGCGAGCTCTGGTGCGTGTGGAACTCGCCCCTCGGCCACCGGCCGGTCCTCGAGCGCGTCGTGGGACCGACCACCCAGGTGGCCCGTGACCGGCGGTTCACGGTGACGCGGTCGGTCCGTCGGGGCTGACCCGGGGCGGGGCCCGGGTCGGGTCCTGTCAGCGGGCCTCGGCCTCGGTCTCCACCTCGACCTCGTCGAGGCGCAGCGACGCGTCGATGTAGGCGAGCAGGGCGTGCGCGTAGGCGTCCTCGGCGACGGAGGCGCGGTGCCGGAGGTCCGTGTCGCCTCCCGTCGGGCGGGTGGTCACCTCGTAGACGGTCCCGCCACCGTCTCGGTCACCGCTGATGTCGGGGTCGCCGCCTGGGTTCGTGGTGATGTCGCTGTCGCTGTCGCTGTCGCTGCCGGGGCGGGAGCCGGTGTCGACGTGTCGCGCCAGCCCGCGGAACACGGGGCCGAGGAGCTCGCGCAGCTGGTCCTCGCGGGGCAGCCACAGGCTGTCGTCCGCGGCCACCGAGTCCAGGGCCCACTCGGTGGTGCCGTTGAAGCCGAGTTCCGTGCCCGTGGGGTACTCGTGGACCTCGATGGTCATGTCGCTGAGCGTGAAGACGTCGCCGTCGAATCCCGGGGTCTCGATGACGAAGCGGTCTCCGGCGCGGGGCCGCCAGCGGAGTCCGGCATCGCGCAGGCGGCGGGCGAGGGCGTGGTCGAGCATCGGCCCATGATGCACCGTCGAAGTGGGAGGGAGCGTCGGGGTGCCGACCCGCACGGGTCCGCGCCCGTTTGCTCGGGCTCGGGCTCGGGCTCGGGCTCGACTCGGACTCGGGCTTGGGCTCGGATGCGCGCGTGCGGCGGAGGGCCTGTCCGGTCCGCCGCGTCAGCGAGTGGTGACGACGTTGCCCGTGCCGTCGGTGTTGAGCAGGGGTTGCAGGTCGTCGTCGAGCCGGATGGTGTTGTCGTCACCCATCGCGTCGACCTGGTCGACGCGGGGCACGTCGACGGTGTTGCGGTCGCCCATGACGACCACGACCCGGGTCGGACCGAGGGTCAGCTCGGCGTCGCTGCCGTTGACGATGACGGTGTCGCAGCCGTCGGGCAGGGTCTTCGTGCGGGGTTCGCCGTCGCCGAACTGCATCCAGGCGAAGCCGTCGACGCACGTGTCGTCGGCGGGATCGGTCGCCGTCGAGTCGCTGCCCGCGATGGAGGGGCCGCCCGCTGGCGGTGCGGTGGCGGTCGACGTGGTGGTCGCGGAGGGGCCCGGGTCGATCGTCGAGGAGGCGCTCGTGCAGCCGGCGAGGGCCGCGCCGAGGGCGATGGCCGTCGCGAGGCTGACCAGGGTCGCGGTCGTCGTCATGGGGTGCTCCGGGGTGGGGATGGAGGGTGGGCGGTGCGGTTCGGGGCGTCAGCGCATGAAAGGGCAGGTCCAGCCAGAGGCTGGACCTGCCTCCCGGTCACTCCGCGGCGGGTTCGGCCGCGGCGGTGACGGTGTTGTCGTGGCCCAGGTCGTCGACGGCCGGGGCCTCGCCGGCGTGGTGGACCGTGTTGCGGTCCCCGGCGAGCTGCACGGTGCCGACGTCCTGCACCGAGACGGTCACGTCGGAGCCTTCGACGACGAGCGTGCCGACCTCGTCGAGCACGACGGTGCCGGTCGAGCCGACGATCGAGACCAGGTCGCAGCTGCTCGTGTCGAGCGAGGGCGCGTCGTCGTCGATGGCGCCGAGGTCGACCAGCATGAAGCCGTCGTCACAGCTGCCGACGGGGGCGGCCTCCAAGCTTGCGGTGCTGGTCGTGGTCGTGGTCGGGCTCGGTGTCGCGTCGTTCTCGGCGGACGAGCACGCCGAGAACGAGAGGATCATCGTGGCCGCGACCAGGGCGGCGGCGGTCGGTCCGCGTCGGGGGAGGAGGGCGACCATCAGCGGGCGGTGACGGTGTTGTCGAAGGTGCCGTTCTCATTGACGGTCGGGGCGGCCCCGGTGTGGCTGACGGCGTTGCCGTCGCCGGCGAAGTCGACCGTGCCCACGGCACCGGCCGTGACGGTGACGCCCTGACCCTCGACCACGAGGTGGCTCACGTCGGCGAGGGTGACGGTGCCGTCGCTGCCCACCACGTTGACGCTGTCGCAGGGCTCGGTGAAGGTGACCTCGGGGGTGTCCTCGTCGAGGACGACGACGGCGTTGCCGTCGATGCAGGTCTCGGTGACGGCGGGTTCGGGGGTGACCTCGGCGAGGGGCGTCGTCTCGGCCTCCGCCTCGGTGCTGGTGGCGTTCGAGGTGCAGCCGGCGAGGGCGGCGACGAGCACGACGCCGAGGGCGGCTGTCCGCAGGGTGGAGGTGCGCATGGTGGTTCCCTTCGGGAGGTGGGGGGACGGTGCGGGGCGTCGGCTCGGGATGCGGCCGGCGGATGGTTTGGGGGGGCCGGGGAGACACCGTGTCGGTGCCTCCCCGGCGGGGTGGTGCGGTGTCGCTGTGGTGCGGGTGTCGCGGTGTGGTGCTAGTTGCCGCTGGGGTGCCAGGCGAAGCCGCTGATCGGGTCACCCGTCTGGCCGTCGAGGGCCTTCTGGGTGATGTTCAGCGTGTAGTTGTGGCTGGGGCCCCAGGCACGGCTGAAGGACCAGTTGCCCTGGGCGTCGGCCTGGACCTCGCGGTAGACCGTGGAGCTCGTGGCGGAGCTGACGGTGACGGTGGCGAACGGCGTGGCGGTACCGGTGAAGGTGGCGGCCACCCCGTTCTCGTAGGTGTCGCCGACCGCGGGGCTGGTCAGGACGAGGGGGGCGAACCGGGGCGCCTTGACATTGACCGTGGTCTCGGTGGTCGACTTGTCGGGGTTCGTCTGGGTGACCTTGATGGCGTAGTCGTTCGCCGGGCCCCAGTTGCGCTCGGGCAGGGCCCAGTTGCCTTCGGAGTCGACCTCGGCCTGGCCCATGGGCACGTTCCAGTTGTTCGTGGCGTTGACGGCCCGGACGGTGGCGCCGGGGGTGCCGGTGCCCTCGAGGACGTTCATGCCGGGACGGTAGGTGTCACCGTCGGCGATGCTCGTGACGGCCACGGGGACGTTCGTCGCGCGGTAGTCGAGGTGGATCAGCTGACGCTGGACGTCGCCGCCCTTGGTGGCGACGAAGGTGATGTCGTAGCCGGCCGAGGTGGGCCCGAGGTAGCGGTTGAAGCTCCAGGCGCCCTCGAGGTTCGCGCTCGTGCTGCCCATGGCGGTGCCCCACTGGTTCGTGGCGGTGATGGCGGCCTGGGGGGCTGCGGTGCCGCGGAACGTGGTGGTGCCCTCGGTGTAGGTGCTGTTGTTCGTCGGGCTGGTGACCTGGAACGCGACGACGTTCTCGTAGTTCAGCTTCAGCGTCACGACCTGGGGGGTGCCCACCTGGGGCGTGGCGGTGAAGGTGATGAGATAGCCGGCGGTGGTGGGGCCGAGGTTGCGGTTGAAGGCCCAGGTACCGTCGGCGGCGTTGGCGGCGCCCATCGGGGTGCCCCACTGGTTCTTCGCGGTCACGGTCGAGCCGATCGGTGCGGTACCGCGGAAGGTGGTCACGCCTGCTTCGTAGAACTGGTCGTTCACGTGGCTCGTGACGCTCAGGGGCAGTTCTGCGGCCACGCGGTTGATGGTGTGGGTGACGCGCTGCACGTCGTCGCCTGCCGTCTGGGTGACGACGAGGTTGCTCGTGCCGAGGCTGAGCCCGCGGTTCGGGGTGATGGTCCACTCGCCGTCGACGACGGTGCCGGTCCCGATGATGCTGTTGGGCCCGTAGCCGATGGTGACGGTGGCGCCGTCCTGTCCGTGACCGGAGAAGACCGGGCGGCTGGTCGTGACCGTGGAGCCTGCTTCAGGGGTCTCGACAGTCGGGGCGACGATTACGGGGGGCTGTTCGCCGTTCTCGGGGTTGAGGGTCACCGTCGAGAGGGTGGTGTTGTTGCCCTTGCCGGACTGGGTGGCCTCGAGGACGTGCTTGCGGTCGTCGACGTTGGTGGTGCGGATGGTGAACTGGCCGTTGGCGAGCACCTGGGCGGTGCCGAGGACGGTACTGCGGCCCTCTTCGCGGACGACGACCTGGGCGCCGACCTCGCCGGTGCCGCGGATGGTGACGGGGCCGCCGTCGTGGGCCATGCCCTCGACGGGAGCGGTGATCTGGACCGCGGCGCCGTAGGCGACGGAGACGATGATCTCGCCCGTGGCCTCGTCGTCGATCTCTTGGTGGACGCGCACGTCGTAGTCGCCGCCGGCGTTCGGGGCGCTGATCGGGGTCGACCACGTGCCCGAGCCCAGGCGGGCCTCGGTGCGGGTGATCTCGTCGCCGTTCACGTCACGGATCACGATCGTCGCGCCGGGCTGCGCAGTGCCGGAGAGCACGGCGTTCTGGCCGAGGTCGGCCGGGAACGACCCCACACCGGTCACGGGGGCGACCTTCAGCTCGGCGTCGAGGGTGGTCTCGCCGGTCTTGACGGTGTCCTCGTACTGCTCGAGGGTCACCGGGTTCGACCCGAGCTTGAGGTCGATGAGTTCGTAGGACCACGTGCCGTCGGTACCGGCCTGGACCTGGTCCTCACCGTTGATCACGACGTACGCGGCGGGCACGGCCCAGCCCGAGATGCGGGCGGTGCGGTTCGGGATGTCGACCGAGTCGACCTTCGCGGACAGACCGGCTTCGACGCCTTCGAACTCCGCAGCGGGGCCACTGCCACCCATGGCGAAGTAGGAACGCTTGTACGCGTCGACGTAGCGGACGGTGTTCGTGACGTACTGGCCACTCTGGCGGTTCACCATCCGGCCCTGCGCGTCCAGACTCCATTCCGTGTTCGTGCCGCTGCAGGATTTGGTGTGCAGCGTGTCGCCCCCGGTCATGGGGAAGATGCTGAGGCACTCGCCCGTGGCTGATCCGTCCCTGACGACCGCGCGGAACCAACCCTCGCCCGTGGAGTCGATGCGGAGCCCGGCCGAGGCCGCGTCAGCGGCGGCTTTCGTGTCGTACTGCTGGATGTGTGTCGGCGACGAGGGCAGGCCGCCGTAGTACTTGCCGTTGCCGACTGGCGAGACGACCTTGGCGGAGGACCCTGGCACGGGCAGAGCCGTGGTGGAAGCATCCGCCGGGCTCGTCGCCGTTGCCGCCGCAGGTCCGAAGCTGAGACCGGTGACGATCGTGGCTGCGGCGAGCCCGATCGCGCCGGTGCGCTTGAGAGTTTTCTTCATGTGTGAGAGGTGTTCTTTCATGTCTGGGCAGCGCGATGCGCCGCCAGGCGAACAGATAGTGAAATGTTAGACACAAAACAAGGCATGCACAACATGACAAGTGCGAGGGCTTGCGATCCGGGCGTGTCGGCGTAAACTTGAGCCAGCTCCACTCAAGTTTCGAGAAAGGCACATCCATGGCGAACATGCAGGGCGCTCCGGCTTCCGACGAGAAGCAGAAGTCGGCGCTCGAGAAGTACGGCGTCGACCTCACCGCCATCGCCCGCAGCGGCAAGCTCGACCCCGTCATCGGCCGCGACGCCGAGATCCGTCGCATCAGCCAGGTGCTCACCCGCCGCACCAAGAACAACCCCGTCCTGATCGGCGAGCCCGGCGTCGGCAAGACCGCCGTCGTCGAGGGCCTCGCCCAGCGCATCGTCGAGGGGGACGTCGCCGACAGCCTGAAAGACAAACGCCTGATCAGCCTCGACCTCGCCGCCCTCGTCGCCGGGGCCAAGTACCGCGGCGAGTTCGAAGAGCGCCTGAAGGACGTGCTCAAAGAGATCACGAAGAGCGACGGCCAGGTCATCACCTTCATCGACGAGTTGCACACCCTGATGGGTGCCGGCGGGGGCGAGGGCTCGGTCGCCGCCTCGAACATGCTCAAGCCGATGCTCGCCCGCGGCGAGCTGCGCCTCATCGGCGCCACCACCCTCGACGAGTACCGCCAGTACATCGAGAAGGACGCCGCCCTCGAGCGCCGCTTCCAGCAGGTCTACGTCGGCGAGCCCAGCGTCGAGGACACCGTCGCGATCCTCCGCGGGCTCAAGGAGCGGTACGAGGCGCACCACGGGGTCACGATCACCGACGGCGCCCTGGTGGCCGCCGCCTCCTTGTCCAACCGCTACATCCCCAGCCGTCAGCTGCCCGACAAGGCGATCGACCTCGTCGACGAGGCGGGTTCCCGCCTCAAGATGGAGATCGACTCGTCGCCCGTCGAGCTGGACCAGCTCTACCGGGGCCTGGTGCGCCTCCAGATCGAAGAGCTGGCCCTCAAGAAGGAGACGGACGACGCCTCGCAGGCCCGCCTCGCCACCCTGCGCGAGACCATCGCCCAGCAGCAGGCCGCCTACGACGACCTCGACGCCCGCTGGCAGGCCGAGAAGGCCGCCCTGCAGGGCGTCGGCACGCTACGCAGCGACCTCAACGAGGCCCGCATCGACGCCGACCGCGCCCTGCGTGAGGGGCGCTACGAAGATGCGGCGCGCATCAGCTACGAGCGCATCCCCGACATCGAGAAGCGCCTCGCCGACGCCGAGTCGTTCGAGAAGTCGGGCGACCGGCTGGTCAGCGACTCGGTCACCGACGCCGACATCGCCGAGGTCGTCGCCGCCTGGACCGGCATCCCGGTCGGTCGTCTGCTCAGCGGCGAGACCGAGAAGCTGCTGCACCTCGAGAGCGAACTCGGGAGGCGCCTCATCGGTCAGAAGGCCGCCGTCCAGGCCGTCAGCGAAGCGGTGCGGCGCACCCGCGCGGGCATCAGCGACCCCGACCGCCCGACCGGTTCGTTCCTCTTCCTCGGCCCCACCGGGGTGGGCAAGACCGAGCTCGCCAAGGCCCTCGCCGACTTCCTCTTCGATGACGAGAAGGCGCTCGTCCGCATCGACATGAGCGAGTACGGCGAGAAGCACAGCGTGTCCCGCCTCGTGGGCGCGCCTCCCGGGTACGTGGGCTACGAAGCCGGTGGTCAGCTGACCGAGGCCGTGCGTCGTCGCCCGTACAGCGTCGTGCTGATGGACGAGGTCGAGAAGGCCCACCCCGAGGTCTTCGACGTCCTGCTGCAGGTGCTCGACGACGGCCGGCTGACCGACGGGCAGGGCCGAACCGTGGACTTCCGCAACACGATCCTGGTGCTGACGTCGAACCTCGGCTCGCAGGTCATCACCGATCCCGGCCTCAGCGACCCCGAGAAAGAAGAGCTGGTGCAGGGCCTGGTGCGCCAGGCGTTCAAGCCCGAGTTCGTCAACCGGCTCGACGACATCGTCGTGTTCTCGACCCTCAGCACCGACGACCTCGGCCAGATCGTGTCGCTCTACGTCGACCGCCTCGGACGACGGCTCACCGATCGCCGCCTCGCGCTCGCCGTCACCCCCGACGCGCGGGCCTGGCTCGCCGACCGCGGCTACGACCCGATCTACGGCGCCCGGCCGTTGCGCCGCCTCATGCAGCGTCAGATCGACGACAAGCTCGCGATGGCGCTGCTCGGGGGCGAGATCGCCGACGGCGACACCGTGCGGGTCGACGTGGCCGACGGGGGCGAGGGGCTGACGGTCGTGCGGCACGACGTCGGCGAGCCCACGCCCGGCGACCTGGACGACCTGCCCGCCTGAGCCCGGCAGACTGGAACCATGCGCACCTGGGTGAAGATCTGCGGCCTGTCCACGCCCGAGACGGTCGACGCCGCCGTCGAGGCCGGGGCCGACGCCGTGGGGTTCGTCTTCGCGGCCGGCAGTCCGCGCACGATCGATCCCGAGGGTGCACGCGCGTTGGCGGCGCGCGTGCCGGCGGGCGTCGAGACCGTCGGCGTGTTCCGCGGGCAGGGCATCGAGACGGTGCTCGAGTCGGCCCGCGCCTCCTCGGTGTCGACCGTCCAGCTGCACGGCGACGAGACCCCGGCGGACGTTGCCGCCGCCCATGCGGCGGGCTTCCGGGTGATCCGTGCCGTCAGCGCCGCCGTCTACGCGGCCGAACCCGAGGAGGCGCGGGTCGCCTTCCGAGAGGACGCCCTGCTCCTCGACGCGATCGACCCCGGTGCCGGCGCCACCTTCGACGTCGGGCCGCTGCTGTCGGCGCCGCCTGCCCGGGAGTGGCTGCTGGCCGGCGGGCTCACCTCGGACAACGTCGCCGGGCTGCTGGCCGGACTCCGACCCCATGGTGCCGTCGGGGTCGACGTCAGCTCGGGCGTCGAGTCGTCGCGCGGCGTGAAGAGCGTCGACCTGATCCGTGCGTTCGTCGAGGCCGCCCGAGCCTGAGCGAACCCGGCCGGAGCGGACCTGGCCTGACCCGACCTGGCCTGACCCGACCTGGCCTGAGCGGACCCGGCCTCAGCCGACGAGCGTGCGGGCGTCCTCGACGAACCGGTCGACGTGCGCCTCGGTGGTGTCGAAGGAGCACATGAGTCGCACCTCGCCCGTGGCGCGGTTCCAGTCGTAGAAGTGGTGCGCGGCGCGAAGGGGTTCCACGGCCTCGGGCGGCAGGACGACGAAGACGGCGTTGGCGTCGACCGCCTGGGTGACCGTGACGCCCGGCAGGGTGGCCAAGCCGGCGGCGAGACGCGCGGCCATCGCGTTGGCCCTCGTCGCTGACCGCAGCCAGAGGTCGCCGTCGAGCATCGCCAGGAACTGTGCCGAGACGAAGCGCATCTTCGAGGCCAACTGTGCGTCCATCTTGCGCAGGTAGACCAGGCCGGCCCGCGCCTCCTCGGAGAAGGTCACGACCGACTCGCCCAGCACCAGGCCGTTCTTCGTGCCGCCGAACGAGACCGAATCGACGCCCGCGTCGCGCGTGATCGCGCGGAGCGGGACGCCGAGGGAGGCGGCGGCGTTCGCCAGGCGTGCGCCGTCGAGGTGCACCCGCATGCCGAGCGTGTGCGCGTGGTCGGTCACGGCCCGGATCTCGTCGGGCGTGTAGACCGTGCCGAGCTCGGTGCTCTGCGTGATCGTGACCGCCAGGGGCTGCGGGCGCTGCTGGTCGCCCCAGCCGTAGGCCTGCCGGTCGATCAGCTCGGGCGTGAGCTTGCCGTCGGGGGTCGGCACGGTCAACAGCTTGATGCCGCCCAGGCGTTCGGGAGCACCGCCCTCGTCGGTGTAGACGTGCGCGGTCGTCGCACAGATCACGGCTGCCCAGCGCGGGGTGAGGGCCTGCAGGGCCGCGACGTTCGCACCGGTGCCGGTCAGCACGGGGTCGATGGTCGCCCCCTCGCCGAACGTCTCGACGACGACCTCGGCCAGCCGCTGCGTGTACGGATCGGCACCGTACGAGCCCACGTGGCCGCCGGCGGCGTCGACGATCGCCTGCAACACCTCGGGGTGGGCTCCGGCGTAGTTGTCGCTGGCGAACGTGTGGACCGAGGGATCGTGGAGGCGCGTCACCCGTCGATTCTGCCCGACGGCCGGGCTCCGGGGCGTCAGGAGGCGCGGGGGAGCGAGGGCGTCGGAGGCCCGTCCCGAACGGCAACGGCCGCGGCGCCTTGTGCAATGTAAATGTCACACGTAGAGTTGTACGTGACGCATCGTCGACTCGATGTCCGCCCGGTCGAACCCGCCGGGTGCTCCTTCCGCCCCGAGAGGCCCCGTCATGCTGTTCGCCCATGCCCCAAGCTCGTCCTGGCCGGTCCGTACCCGGTGATCCGTCCCGTCGCCGATCGGGCGGCGGCACTCGACGCCGAGGTCGTCGTGCTCTCGTGCGAGATGGCGACCCCGATCGACGACGTCGTCGGCTTCGACTGGGCCGTGGTGGCCGTCGATGCCGCCACCCCCACCGCGGTGCAGCTCGACCGTGCGGTCGACAGCCTCGCGGACGGCCTGCGTCGCGGTGCCCTGGTCGTCGTCGCGTCGGATCGCCCGGTCGCTCAAGCGGCGAGGCGTTTCGCCGACGACCTCGCCCGCACCAGCGGGCTCCCGACCGGCGAGGCGTTCGCCGTCGCCGCGTGCGAGGCGGGTGTCGTCACCTGGGCTGTCGACGCCCAGGCCGAGGACGAGGCGGCGCATCTTCTCGAACGCATCGGCGCCCCGGTGGGGGACGGCGTGCCCGCGGCCTGACCCGGACGTCCCGTCGGCCCCCGGGGCGTGCGACAGGATGGACCCATGGGTGGAGTGCTGATCGGGTTCGCGATCATCGGCGTGATCATCGTGACCGGCTACGTCGTCGGTCGCATCGACCTGCTCGGAGAATCCGGCCACCGGGTGCTCTCGCGCCTCGTCTTCTTCGTCCTCACGCCCTGCCTGCTGTTCTCCACCATCTCGCAGGCCGACGTCCACGTGCTGTTCTCGCGGCTGTTGGTGGTCTCGGCGCTCGCCTCGCTCCTGGCCACAGTCCTCTCGGTCGTCGTCCTGACGTTCGTCCTCCGACGCAGTGCCGCGCAGACGGCCATCGGGACGATGGGTGGCGCCTACGTCAACGCGAACAACATCGGCCTGCCCGTGGCCACCTACGTGCTGGGCAGCGCCACCTTCGTCGCTCCCGTCCTGCTCTACCAGCTGCTCGTGCTCACGCCGATCGTGCTCGCCGTCATGGACACCGTGACGAACCGCGGCAGCAGCCTCGGGCGCACCATCGCCCGACCGTTCACGAACCCCCTGCTGATCGGGTCCGCCCTCGGTGTGCTCGTGGCGGTCACCGGCCTCGAGATCCCCCAGGCCGTCCGCGAGCCGTTCGAGTTGGTGGGCGGTGCCGCGGTGCCGGTCGTCCTGCTGTCGTTCGGCATGTCGTTGTACGGCTCGAAGCCGTTCCAGGCCGGGCAAGGGCGCGCCGACATCGTCGTGGCCGTCGTCCTCAAGCTCGTCGTCATGCCGGTCGCGGCCTGGCTGCTCGGGGCGTTCGTCTTCGACTTCGACCGCGACGAACTCTTCGTGGCGGTCGTCCTGGCCGGTCTGCCGTCGGCCCAGAACGTCTTCAACTACGCCCAGCGCTACCAGACCGGGGTCGTCGTCGCCCGCGACACGGTCTTGGCGACGACCATCCTCTCGGTTCCCGTGCTGGTGCTGGTGGCGGCGTTGCTCGCCTGACCCGCGCCTCCTGGCGTCGAGGGGTCGCGTGCGGCCGCGCAGGCGTCAGAAGATCATCGGGCGGTCGTCGTCGAGCTCGGTCTCGAGGTCGAGGTCGACGACCACGGGGACGTGGTCGCTCGGGGCGTCGCCCTTGCGTTCGTCGCGGTGGATGGCCGCGGACGTCACGAGGCCGTCGAAGGCCTTCGAGCCCAGGATGAAGTCGATGCGCATGCCCTCGTTCTTGGGGAAGCGCAGCTGCTTGTAGTCCCAGTAGGTGTAGCCCTCGGGCAGGCGCGAGCGGACGACGTCGGTCAGGCCGACCTCCTCGAAGCGGAAGAAGGCGTCGCGCTCGGGCTGGCTGACGTGGGTGTGGCCCTCGAAGACCGACATGTCCCACACGTCGGTGTCGAGCGGTGCGACGTTCCAGTCGCCCATCAGGGCCAACGGCTGGTCGGGGCGCGCGGCGAGCCAGGCCTCGGTCTCGGCGGCGAGCTTCGAGAGCCAGTCGAGCTTGTAGTCGTAGTGCGGGTCGCCCAGTTCGCGGCCGTTGGGCACGTAGAGGCTCCACAGGCGGACGCCCTCGACCGTGACGCCGATCGCCCGCGCCTCCTTGGGCTGGTCGGGGCCTTCCTGGCCCTTGGCGAAGCCCGGCTGCGACGGGAAGGTGATCTCGACGTCCTCCATCGGAAGGCGGCTGACGAACGCGACGCCGTTCCACTGGCTGAGCCCGTGCAGTTCGACCTCGTAGCCGGCCTCGCGGAAGGCCTCGTAGGGGAACTGCTCGGGCTTGCACTTGATCTCTTGCAGGCCCGCGACGTCGACGTCCTCTCGGACGAGCCAGTCGACGACCCTGCCCACTCGAGCCCGGACGGAGTTGACGTTGTAGGTCGCGACGCGCATGCCGACCACGGTACCGGCCCGGCACCGGCGGGGTCCGAGGCGGCCGCCGTCGCCCGACGGGGCGTCGAGCCGTCGCCGCCCGCCCCGACGTTCGGAGCCCGCCTGCTCTACCATGGGTCACCGTGACCGACGCACGCACGCAGCTCATCGACTACATCGGCTCCGAGGCCGTCTTCCACGGCGACTTCACGCTGACCAGCGGCAAGAAGGCGACGTACTACATCGACCTCCGCAAGGTCAGCCTCGACCACCGCGTCGCGCCCCTGATCGGCCGGGTCATGGTCGACCTGATCGACGAGGTGCCCGACGTGTTCGCGGTCGGTGGCCTGACGATGGGCGCCGACCCGATCGCCGCCGCCGTGCTGCACCAGGGCGTGGCGCTCGGCAAGGACTACGACGCCTTCGTCGTCCGCAAGGAGCCCAAGGACCACGGCCGCGGCAAGCAGGTCGAGGGCCCGGACCTCGAGGGCAAGCGGGTCATCGTGCTCGAGGACACCTCGACGACCGGCGGTTCGCCCCTCGCCGCCGCCAAGGCCCTCGAGGCCGTCGGAGCCGAGATCGCCGCCGTCGCCGTCGTCGTCGACCGCAGCACCGGGGCCCGCGAGGTGATCGAGGCGGCCGGCTACCCCTACTTCGCCGCGATCGGGCTGGAAGACCTCGGGTTGACACCGTGACCGACGACCGGCCCAGGGGCGACGACGGCGACGACGCCGGGCGCGACGACGCCAGCGACTGGCTCGCCGCCCAGTTCGACGGTGCCGACGACGACGACGCGACCGACACCCCGTCAGGAGGCGCGGGTCGTCTTCCCGAGGACGTCCCCACGCAGGCGCTCGACCTCCCGCCGGCCACGCGCGCGGTCGGCGTCCCCCACGACGACGACGACCCCGAGCGACCGGCTGACCCGGGTGGTGCGTCCGTGCCCACGGGCTCGGCCGAGGTGTCGCCTCCGACCCCCTTGCCGTTCGTCGTGCCCGAGTCCCCGGCCGGGACGCCTCCGCCGAAGACCTCCGGCCACCCCCAGGCACTCGACCTCGGAGCGCTGACGGGGTCCGTGCCGCCGCCGCCTCCGTCGTCCGTGCCCGTTCCCGACGTGCCCGCGCAGCCCGAGTCGCCGCAACCCGAGTCGCCGCGACCCGCCCTCGGGGTCGCCGAGGACGCCGATGATGCCGGTACGGCGTCGGATTCCGCCGACGTCGAGGAGCGCACTGGTGTGAGCGACGAGCCAGGGCCCTTCACCGCCTTGATCTCGGCACCCCGGGCCGAATCTGCCGAACCCGCGACCTTCGACTGGGATGCTCTGCCCGAGCCCGAGCCCGAGCCCGAGCCCGAGCCCGAGCCCGAGCCCGAGCCCGAGCCCGAGCCCGAGCCCGAGCGCCGAGTGGAGCCGGAGTTCCGAGCAGAGCACGAGCCGACGCCCGAGCCGGAGTTCCAGGCAGAGCCCGAGCCAGAGCCGATGCCCGAGCCCGAGCCCGAGGCGGCTTTCCGAGCAGAGCACGAGCCGGCGTCCGAGCCGGAGTTCCGAGCAGAGCCCGAGCCTCAGCCCGGGCCGGCGTCCGATGTCGAGCCCGAGCCCGAGCCGGCCGCCGATTCCCGCGAAGGCGGTGTCGAGGCGCCGTGGTGGGTCGAAGAGCACCACGAGATGACGCGGCGTGAGCGTCGTCTGGCCGAGGCGGCCGCAGCTGCTGCGGCCGCTGCCGCCGCGGCGGCCTCCCGTGGCGGGGTCGAGCCCGGCGTCCCCGGCGCCGCGGCGGTCCCCTCGACGCCGACGCTGACGCCGACGCCGACGCCGTCCCCCACGACCCAGGCGTCGTCCGTCCCGGAGCCCAGGGCCGACTCCGGCTCGAGGGGGGACCGCGAGCCCACCTTCACCGAGATCCTCGGCGTCGTCCCGTCAGGTGCCGGCACCGCGGCCGTCGAGCCGCGGGGCGCACGTCCCGAGAGCGAGCACGAGCCCGAGCACGCGACGAACGCGGACGACGCCCCCGGCGCCTGGTCGCTGTCCGGCTCCGGCGACGTTCCGCCGTCCGAGGTCGGGCCCGTGCCCGACGTCGAGCAGTCGTCCCGCGCCGACCGAGACCCAGACGCCGACGCCGACGACGAGGGCCTGGACGACGGGGCCGAGGTGACGACCGCGACCGCGCTGTTCGCGCCTCCTCGTCCCGCCCTCGACGAGCGCGCCGACGTCGACGACCCCGGGGTCGATGCCACGCAGGTGCTGCCCGGCGTCTCGATGAGCGCCACCTCGGCCCTGACGGGTGAGCGGCCGCGCCGTGAGGTCGGCGGAGCCGGCGTGTTCGTGCCGCAGACCCGTCCGGTGGACGAGAGGCCCGCCACGACACCCCGCACGGCAGGCCTGGCCGAGTGGGTCCGGTCGCACAAGGGCTTGGCCGCCGTGGGTGCCGGGCTCGTGATCCTGTTGCTGCTGGTCGCGCTCTTCTTCCTCTCGCGATCGCTCTTCGCCTCCACCGACGACCTGACGAGCGACGCGTCGGCCGCCGCCGCGGCACCGACCGCGGCCCGGACCGTGACGGCTGCGCCGGTCGAGCCCGCCGCCGAGGTCGCCCCGGCCGGGCCGCTCGCGGCAGGCACGCACTCGTACGCCGACCTGCAGGGCGGCGAGTGCTTCTCGGCGTTCGAATCGGCCTGGCAGCAGGACTACGAGGTCGCCGACTGTGCGCAGCCGCACGTCGCCCAGCTCACCCGACTGGGCACCCTCGACGGGGACGCGGCCGCGGCCTACCCGGGTGCCGACGTGCTGCAGAGCCAGATGAACCTGCTCTGCACGGGCGCGGACGCGCTCGACCGGCAGGCCGCCGCGGCCTACCCCGACGTGCAGTTGCTCGCGAGCTTCCCGGCCGACGCCGACGCGTGGGCCGCCGGCGACCGCACGTACTCGTGCTTCGTCAACCGCAGCGGCGGCGAACCCCTGACGACCAGCCTCGTCGCCGTCGCGGGCTGACGCGTCGAGGCTGCCCGCGCCTCCGGAGGCCTCAGGCCTCGGACGGCACCACGTCGGACTCGATCGGCTCGCTGCGCACCAGTTCGTGCACCCCGGCCAGGATCTCGTTCGGCCGGAACGGGTAGCGGTCGATCTCGGCCTGGTCGCTGATGCCCGTCATCACGAGGATGGTGTGCAGCCCGGCCTCGATGCCGGCCATGATGTCGGTGTCCATCCGGTCGCCGATCATCGCCGTGTTCTCGCTGTGCGCGCCGATGCGGTTCATCGCCGAACGGAACATCATCGGGTTGGGCTTGCCGACCACGTAGGGCTCCTTGTTGGTGGCCTTCGAGATCATCGCGGCGATCGCGCCCGTCGCGGGCAGCACGCCGTCGGCGCTCGGGCCCGTGGCGTCGGGGTTCGTGACGATGAAGCGTGCACCGCCCAGGATGAGCCGCACGGCCTTGGTGATCGAGTCGAACGAGTAGTTGCGCGTCTCGCCCACGACGACGTAGTCGGGGTTGGTCTCGGTCATGATGAACCCCGCCTCGTGCAGGGCGGTGGTCATGCCGGCCTCGCCGATGACGAAGGCCGAGCCGCCGGGCATCTGTGACCGGCAGAAGTCGGCGGTGGCGAGGGCGCTCGTCCAGATGCGCTCCTCGGGCACGTGCAGCCCCGAGGCGCGCAGACGGGCCGCCAGGTCGCGCGGGGTGAAGATCGAGTTGTTCGTCAGCACCAGGTAGGGCGTGCCCTCGTCCTGCCACTGCTGGATCAGGTCGGCCGCGCCGGGCAGGGCGTGGTTCTCGTGGACGAGCACGCCGTCCATGTCGGTCAGCCAGCATTCGACGTCTTCGCGTGCACCCATGGCGCTCACCTTAGCGAGGTGCCCTGACGACGAGGAGGCGCGGGTCGCCTCCGCCCACCGCCTACCCTGGTCGGATGCCCCAGGACGAGTCCCCGACCCCGCCGAGCGACGAACTCACGCACGGGGTGGGCCCCTGGCCCGGCGGCGAGGAGGCCTGGCCCGAGGGGGACCACTTCGACCCCGAGCTGCTGCGCGAGGGTGACCGACGCAACGTGGTCGACCGCTACCGGTACTGGACGATGGAGGCCGTCGTGGCCGACATCGACGCGCACCGGCACGGCTTCCACGTCGCCGTCGAGAACTGGCAGCACGACATGAACATCGGGTCGATCGTGCGCAGCGCCAACGCCTTCGCCGCGGACACCGTGCACATCATCGGTCGCCGCCGGTGGAACAAGCGGGGGGCGATGGTCACCGACCGGTACCAGCACGTGCTGCACCACCCCGACGTCGAGACGTTCCTGGCGTGGGCCCGTGAGCAGCGCCTCCCCGTCCTCGCCGTCGACAACGTCGAGGGGTCGGTGCCGATCGAGACGTTCGACCTGCCCGAGCGCTGCGTCCTCGTCTTCGGGCAGGAGGGGCCGGGCCTGTCGCCCGAGGCGCTCGCGGCGGCCGAGGCCGTGCTCGAGATCTCGCAGTTCGGCTCGACGCGCAGCATCAACGCCGCGGCGGCCGCCGCCGTGGTGATGCACTCGTGGGTCGTGCGTCACCGCTTCTGACCCCTCGTGTCGGTCGACCGTTGACCTGACTCATATTTCACACCTATACTCTTGATGATCGGTCTGAGGGTCGATCACTTCCTGTCTCCCGAACAGAAGCGAGAGTGCTCCGTGCCGTCGTCCGCCCCGTCCCCCGCCGCCGACGGCTCCCGCTCGGCGCCCCGGGTCCTGCTCGTCGCGGCGCCGTTGATGGCCCGCAGCGGGGTCTACCGCTCGACCCACGACCTGGTCGCCGAAGCGCGGGGCCGGGGGTTCGACTGGCGAGCCGTCGTGGGACTGCGCCCGACGGCTGGCGGCACGGTCGCGACCACCCCCGGCGTCCGCGAGGTGACGGTCCATGCGCACGGTCGCGCGGTCGTCGACGAGGTCGCCGGTCTCGTGACGAGCGCCCCCGAGGCCGATGCCGCGGACGTTGTCGTCACGCTCGTCACGCAGAGCGACGTCGCCCTCGCCCGGCTGCGCCGTCACGGGTCCACGCCCTGGGTGGCGTGGGTCCGCGGACTGCCGTGGCCCGCTCCCGGTGAGCAGGCGCGCCTCCGTCGGGTCGCCCTCCGCCTCGTCGAGGGTCGCGCCCTCCGCGGGGCCGACGACGTCTGGGCGACGACGCCGGTCCTCGCCGACGAGGTGGCGCGGGCGCGCCGGCCCCACCTCGTCCCGGCCGGCATCCGTCTCTCGGCCCGCAGCTCGTGGGGCGAGGCGGCCACGCCTCTCGTCTGGGCGGCCCGGTTCGACGTCGACAAGCGGCCTGCGGCGTTCGTCGACCTCGCGGCACGGGCGGGCGTCCCCGGCCGCCTGCACGGGCAGGGTCCGCTCGAGGACCGGCTCCGCGCCTCCTTGCCCGACGGCGTGACCATGCCCGGGTGGGTCGACCCGGCGAGGCTGTGGGACGACGCCGGACTCTTCGTCGGGACGGCCTCACGAGAGGCCTTCGGCCGCAGCGCCGTCGAGGCCGCCGCCGCGGGCGTGCCCGTCCTGCTGGGTGACAGCTACGGTGCCGCACCCCTCCTCGTGACCGACCCCGACCTGCGACGACGACTCGTCCTGCCCGTGGGCGAACCCGACCGGTGGCTGTCCGCCGTCCGCGACCTGACCGCCGACCGCGCGCTGCGCCGGACGGTCTCGGACCACGTCGCCGCGAACGCCTCGCTCCTGTCCGTCGGTGCGTCGGTCGACGCCGTGGTCGACCGGCTGTCCCGGCTCGGCATCACGGCGGCCGCCCGATGAGCGGCCCGTCCGGTCGTCCGACCCGAGCGCCTCGCCCCGGCACCGCTCCGCTCCGGGTCCTCCAGTACGGGGTGCACGACACGGGCTACCCCCGCAACGTCCGCGTGCGGGCCCATCTCGAAGGACGGCTCGGCGCGTCGGTCGTCGTCGCGCCGCGGTCGCGTGCCGCGGGTCGGCTGCGTCGTGCGATCGAGGACGTCCGCTCGCTCGTCCGGGGCGCCCGGCGCGCCGACGTCGTCCTGCTCTCCGAGTTCCGGCTCAGCCACGCGCCGCTCGCGTGGCTCGTCGCCCGTCTGCAGGGTGCCGCTCTCGTCGTCGACGGGTTCGTCGGTCTCCACGAGACCGCGGTCGACGACTGGCGGCGGGTCTCCCCGGCATCGCCCGCGGCCCTCCGGTTCCGTGTGCTCGACGCCGCGGCCGTGAGGTGCGCGGATCTCTACCTGATCGACACCGAGCCACGGGCCGCCGAGATCGTCCGGCGCCACGGCCCCTCGGCGACGGTCGTCCCCCTCGCCGTCGGTGCCCCGACCTGGGCCACCCGGCAGCCGCCCGCTCCGCCTCACGACGCGCTCCGGGTCTTGTACTACGGGGGGTACATCCCCCTCCACGGCGTCGATCTCGTCGTCGACGCCCTCACACTGATCGGGGCCCGTCGCCGGGTCGAGGTCGTCCTCGTCGGCGACGGTCCCGCCCGCCGGGCCGTCGAGGCCCGGGTCCGTCGAGCGGGCCTCGGCGACCGGTGCACCTTCGTCGACGCGGTGCCCGAGGGCGAACTCCTCGCCCACATCGCCCGGGCCGACGTCGTCCTGGGGGTCTTCGGCTCCTCGGCCAAGGCCCGCGGCGTCGTGGCGAACAAGGTCTGGCAGGGGCTGGCGTGCGGTCGGACCGTCGTCACCCAGCGATCGAGCGCCCTCGACGACGTCCGGTGCGCGGCAGGGGGCCTGCTCGTCCAGACCGAGCCGGCCAGCGCCTCCTCGATCGCCGACGCGTTGGTGGGGGCCCCGCTCGCCCACCAGGCGGAGTCGCCGCGCGACGTCGCCGAGCGCCTCGAGTCGGTGGTGCAGAGATCGTACGACCGGTTCACGGACCACCTGTCGGCCCTCGGCCCTCGGCGGGTCCACTCGTGAGGGGATTCGGGCGGCAGGTCGGCCGTCTCGCCCTCCACCTGCTCGTGCCGGCCCTCGGTGCGGCCGCCCCGCTGGCCGTGATCCCCGCGATCACCTCGACCCACGGGGCGTCGGGCTGGGCGGCGGTGGCCGTCGGCCTGTCCGTCGGCATCGCCACGGCGGTCGTCGCCGAGCTCGGCTGGAGCATCGTGGGCCCGCAACGCGTCGCCCGGGCGACCCGGCCACCCGGTGACCTCTTCGCCACCGCATCGGCCAGCAAGCTCGTCGCCACCGCCGTCCTGCTGCCCGTCGCGGCGGCCGTGACGCTCGCCGTCGTGGACGAGCACCGCCCGGCGGCCGCGCTCGTCTCCGTGGGTGTCGCGCTCGGCGCACTCAGCCCGACCTGGTACTTCATCGGCCTCGGGCGCCCGCTGTTGGTCCTCGTCGCCGAGACGTCGCCGCGCGTGCTGGTCTCGCTGGTCTCGGCCGTCGCGATCGCCGCCGGTGCGCCGCTCGAGGTCTACGGCGCCGGCATGGTCCTCGCTGCCGTCGTCACGTTCGGCGTCGCGCCTCGTCTCGGGGGCGCCCGTCTGCCCGGGGCGGACGACTTCCGCGCGGTCCCGGCCGTCGTGCGCTCCCAACTCGTCCTCGTGCTCGGGAGGGGCGTGGCGACGACCTACAAATCCCTGCCTGTGGCCCTGCTGGGCGCCGTCTCGCCCGGTTCCGTCGCCGGATTCGCCGCGGTGGACCGACCCTTGCGCATGGGGCTGCAGGTCGTGTCCGCGATTCCCGACCGCCTGCAGACGTGGGTGGGCGTGCCCTCCGCCGAACTCGCGCACCGTCGCAGCCTGGTCTCCCTCGGTCTCAACGCCGGGCTCGGTCTCGTGGTCGGCGTCGGTTTCGCGCTGTCCATGCCGGCCGTCGCCGTCGTCCTCTTCACGGGCGCCGTCCCGGTGTCGCCCGACCTCGCCCTGGCGGGCGGCGTGCTCATCGCCGTCATCTGCACGTCTCGTGGCGCCGGCCTCGCCCTGGTCAGTGCAGGGCGCCACGCCCAGACGACGACGGCGTCGATCGCGTCGGCGGTCGTCGGCGTTCCGGGAGTCCTCGTGCTCGGGGCCCACCACGGCGCGCTGGGTGCCGTGTCGGCACTCGTGTCGGCCGAGGCCGTGGGGCTCGTCGTCCAGCTCGTCGTCCTCGCGCGGTCGGGCCGCGCCTTGTCCGTGTCGGCCGTCGAGCCCGCCGCCGAGCCCGCCCCGGTCGGTCCGTCGAGTCCGGACGCTCGAGGGGAGGCGTCCCGATGATCATCGTCCTCGCCGGTGCCGTCGCGGCGGCCCTGGTCGCATTCGTCGGCGGGTTGCTCCTGCCGGCCGACCGGCGACGAGGCGCGGCGCTCGTCGTCGCCTTCGCCGTCCTGATCTCGACGACGTCGGGTTCCGCGCCCGACATCGTCCGCCACGCCGCCGTGGCCGCCGTGGCCGGCGTCTCGGTGGCGGCACTCGTCTCGCCCCGGTCGTGGTCGATCGGCCGCCCTCGGGCCACACTGGCGACGACCGCGTTCTTCGCCTTCTCGATCGTCTGCGTGCTGGCGCTCGCCCCGTCGACGATCGTCCTCATGGCCGAGCTCGCGGCGATCGGGGTCGCGATCTCGTGGCTCGTGTCGACGTCGTCGTCCCGCGACCTCCTCGTGTTCGTCCGCGGTCTCGTCGTCCTCGGCCTCGCGCAGGTCGTGGTCGGAGTCGTCGAGCTCACGATCACCCATCGTCCGATCCCCTTCGGGTACAAGGTCCTTGCGACGGGCCGCTCGTTCGTCAGCGACAACAAGATCCTGCCCGGTGGTCTCGTCCGGGTCGAGGGCACCCTCGGCCACCCCATCCCGTACGCCGTGTTCCTCGCGGTCTGCCTGGTCCTCGTCCTCGTCGCGCGGCGGACCTTCCCCGTCTGGTTCCCGCCGTTCGCCGTCCTCGTGCTGTCGGCGGGCATCCTGCTGTCGGGAAGCCGAAGCGTCGTCGCCGCCGTCCTCCTCGCCGTGACCTACGTCCTGATGACCTCCGAGGCGCGGTCCCGGGCCGCGAAGATCGTGCTGACGATGCTCGGGGCGGTCGCGGGTGCCGCCGCCCTGGCGTCCGAGATCGTCGACGCGGTCGGGACGCTCGTGGCATCCGGCTCGTACGAGAACCGGATGGGGGCGGTCCGATCGGTCCCCGGACTCCTCGCGCGGCCCGCGCTCGAGGCATTGGCCGGCAGCGGCTTCGGAAGCGAGGCCGAGCTGTACGCCCGTGGCCTCCTGCCCCAAGAGGGGTTCACGGTCGTGGACAACCAGCTCGTGACCACGCTCGCCACGTTCGGGATCGCCGGGATCGTCTCGCTGGTGGCGGCGCTCGTCGTCGGGTTCGTCCACGCCTCCCGGACGGGGCGGGCAGTCCTCGTCGTCATGATCGTCACCCTCTTCTCGTTCGACTACTTCGTCTGGTTCTCGACGTCCGCGATCTTGTGGGCCTTCTGCGCCTTGCAGGACCGTCCCGGCGACGACCGAGCCGCGCTGGACCCGTCCGGGGCGCACCCGTCAGGGTCGCACCGGGGTCGCGACGACCGCGTCCTCGGCGACGCGTCGGACCGGCCCGGCGTCGTCGGCGGCACCCTCACGGCAGCCCGCTGAGCGAGCGGGACCGTCCCCGTCGCGGGACCGTCCCCGTCGCGGGACCGTCCTCGTTGCGGGACCGTCCCGCCGCACGGTCGTCCCCGGTGACGACGAAGCGCCCCGACGACCAGGTCTTCGGGGCGCTCCGTCGGAGGCGGTCGGGGCGGGGTCAGGCTCTCAGGGCTCGCCCGAGGTAGGCGAGGACGTCGTTCGTCGCATCGACGATCTGGGCGGTCGACTTCGCGTACACGTCGGCTCCGAGCCCGAAGGGGTCGACGACGTCGTCCTCGTCGGGCGTGACGAGGGCGCCGGAGCCGCGGTGCGCCGCCGCGAGGGCGACGACCCGGTCCAGTCGCTCGGCGGGGTCCGGGGTCGATGCGATCGCGCGTGCCGTCTCGTGGAGATCGACGAGACGGCTCAGGCGTGCGAACTCCCGCAGGGTGAAGGTCGTGCGGTTCGCCCTCGGCACCAACGACACGACGGCCCGGCGGTGTTCCCGGGCGAGGGCCAGGACGAGGGGAGCGCGACCCACCACGTCGGCCGTCAGCTGACGGGCACGATGGGCCGACAGGTCGAGGCCGAGGGACTCGGCGGCCTTCAGGGTGGGGCGGGGCGGCGGTTCACCCACCAGGGCCGACGTCCCGAAGCTCTCGACGGCCGCGGACGTGGCACTGCGCACGAGTGCGGCGGCCAACGGTGAGCGGCAGATGTTCCCGGTGCACACCATCACGAGGGGCGGGATGGTCATCGGGCCGCCGCCGTCGAGGCAGGGACCGAGTTCTCGGTCACCGAACCGTAGTAGCCCCCGTAGGCGCCGTACCCGTAGGCACCGAGGCCCTTCGTCGGGGCCATCGTGAGGACGACCCCCAGGGTGCGGCTGCCGATCTCGGAGACGGCGGCGAGGGCCTGCTTCAGCTGGTGGCGCGACGATCGCTGGGCCGCGGTCGCGACGATCACGCCGCTCACGCAGCGGCTGAGGACGGCGGCGTCGGTCACCGGCAGCAGGGGCGGGGTGTCGATGATGACGAAGTCGTAGTCGACCTCGACCGTCGAGACGAGGCTCGCCATGGCGAGCGAGCCGAGCAGTTCGCTCGGGTTCGGGGGAACGGTGCCCGAGGGCAGCACGTGGAGGCCCAGGCGTCCCCACGGCTGCACGACGTCGACGAGTTCTGCCCGCCCGACGAGCAGGTCGGTCAGTCCGACGGCGCCCTCGAGGCCCATGACCTCGGCGACGCGGGGCCGGCGCAGGTCGGCGTCGACGAGCAGCACCGAGGCACCGGTCTCGGCCAGGCAGACGGCCAGGTTCGCCGCCGTCGTCGACTTGCCCTCGCCGGGCATGGCCGACGTGACGATGAAGGTCCGGCTGCGTCCCTCGAACGAGACGAACTGGAGATTGGTGCGGAGGGCGCGGTAGGACTCGGCGAGTGGGCTGCGCGGATCGTTGTTGACGACCAGCGGGGCCGAGGAGGCTTCTGTGTGGAAGCCGATGCCACCGAGCAGCGGCGCGTTCGTCACCCCCTCGACGTCGGCCTTGCTGCGGATGCGCGTGTCGAGGGTGTTGCGGAGGAGGGCCAGGGCCGTGCCCGACAGGATGCCCAGGCCGAGGGCCAGGCTGATCCAGAGGACGGGCTTGGGGTTGGCCGGGCTCGTCGGCACGACGGGAGCGTCGATGGACTCGACGGTGACCAGCCCGCTGCCGCCGCCCACGGGTTGTTCGAGTTGCTCTTCGACCACCTTCTCGAAGCTCGTGGCCACGGCGTCGGCGAGTCGTGCGGCCTGCGCGGGGTCGCCGTCGGTGACCGAGATGTCGATCAACGACGTGTTCACCGGGCTGGAGGCCGAGATCTTCGAGGCGAGCCCCGCGGGGGTGGTGTCGAGCCCTAGATCGGCGATGACGGGTTCGAGCACCCGACCCGACGTGACGACGGAGACGTACGAGCGCACCTTGGCCTGCGCGGCGCTGCTGCCCTGGACGAGGTCGCCGGCGTCCGACGAGCCGATCGACGAGACCGAGACGAAGAGCTGGGTCGACGACGAGTACGACTTCGCCGTCGCGAGCGACGCGGTCGCCCCGAGCAGCACGGCGCTCAGGGTCACGACGACGATGAGGACCCACCGCGTCCGGACGACGGTGATGAAGGTCTTGAGTTCCATGGAGTTCTTCCCTGCTGAACGGCGTGGTGTCGGATCGGGGGCTGATCGGGTCTAGGACGGTCGGCGGGCCGGCAGGCGGAGCGCGTCGCGGACGACGTCGGCTTTCTGTCGCCACGTGGCGTCGGGAGGGATGGCCCCCGGGAGCCGGGGCACCCGCCCGTCGGAGCCTGCGGCGAGTGCGGCGAGCACCGAGGCGTGCGCGGCGGTGTCGGCGACCGTCACGCCGTCCAGGCCACGCGCCTCGATGCCGCAGACGGCCGTGCTGAGGACGGGCAGACCCGCCGCGCGGTACTCGTAGGTCTTGATGACGTCGCCGCCGACCTCGCGCTCGCCGACGTGGTGGGGCACCCAGCCGACGTCGAAGGTCTGCAGCAGGGCCGGCACGCGGTCGTAGTGCACGTCGCCCAGCAGGGTGACGTTGGGCGAGTCGGCCAGCACCCCGTACTCGGCGTCCAGCACCGGGCCGGCGAACACGAACGACGCGCGGGGCAGGGCGGCGACGGTCGCCAGGATGCCGGCGAGGTCGAGCCTCCGCCCGATCTTGCCCACGTACCCGACGGTGGTCGGGCCGGTCGCCCGGCTCGTGCCGTCGAAGCGGTGGGGGTCGCAGCCGTTGGGCAGCAGGACGACGTCGGTGCGTCCGTGTCGGCGGGCGAGGTCGGCGGTGCCCGCGCCGTTGGCCGTCACGACGTCCGCGAGGGCGAAGGCGGCCGCGTAGGCCTCGTCGACCTCGGCGCGGATGCTCTCGAAGGCGTAGTGCCGGCTCCAGTCGTCCAGCAGGTCGAGGACGACCCGCCGGGGACCGGCGAAGGGATTGGCCGCGACCGGGGCGACGGCGGCGAAGGGGTTCCAGACGAGGGCCGGCACGGATGCCGCCGACGGGGGCAACGAGGGGTAGGCGCGGGCGGACGCGACCCACCAGCGTCGTCGGTCGCGCGGGTCGGGAGCCCGGAGCGTGATCGGGTCGACCGACCGGGTGCCGACGGCCGGTGCCCCGATCGGGCGGCGGCGGGCGATCGAGGTCACGAGGGGCTCCGGCCTCGAGACGACGGTGACCCCGCCACGGCCCGCGAGGTCGTGACCGAGCCATTCGATCAGGTGACCGTCCCGGGTGCGGTAGCCCTCGTCGAGCAGCTTGCGCTGGCCGTGCATCGGGTACGCCAGGAGGGCGGGGGAGTCGAGGGCGGCGCGGCGCGGTCGGGTCGTGGGCACGGTGGTCTTTCGTCGAGAGCTCGCGGGCACCGTGGCGCCCGACACGGCCGATGACCGTGTGTGATATCTCAGTATTGCACGACGAAACGAGTTATACCAGGGTCGCGACGGTCCCCGGGACGGACGTCGGGGATGATGGGGGGATGACCGCAACGAACCTGCTCGGCGTGCCCGAGACCCGCCTGCCCGCCGAACCCGACGTCGTCGCCGACCTCGAGACGCTGACGACGGCCGAGGTCGTCGTCGCCCACCCCACGTCGTCGCTCGCCTGGGCGCTGCTCAGCGACGAGGCCGACGCCCGCGGCGCCGAGCTCGAGGCCTACGCCTATGCCCGCGTCGGCTACCACCGCGGGCTCGACGCGCTGCGCAAGGCGGGGTGGCGCGGACAGGGCCCCGTGCCGTGGTCGCACGAACCCAACCGGGGCGTGCTGCGGTCCCTCTTCGCCCTCCGGCGAGGTGCGGCCGCCATCGGCGAGGTCGACGAGGTCGAACGCCTCACGACGTTCCTGCACGACGCCGACCCCGCCGTGCTTCCCACCCTCGAGACCCGCATCGACTAGCGGCGCGACCGCGCGAGGACGCAGGAGGCGCGGGTCACGCGACCCGCGCCTCCTGCGTCCTCGGCGGAAGCGGCGGTCTCAGCCGATCAGCGAGGGCCGCAGGTCGCGCATCGTGCGCGCCCGCGTCATGCGGGAGGTCGCGACCCAGGTCAGCACGAGCGCGCCGAGCAGCCAGGCCGCCAGCACGCCGGCGTCGCCCCAGGCCGCGGCCGAGCTGCCGCCGTACATCACCTGGCGCAGGCCGTCGGTGGCGTAGCTCATCGGCAGCACGAAGTGGAGGGCTGCGAGCGGGGCGGGCAGGGTCTGCCACGGGAAGGTCCCGCCGGCCGTGACGAGCTGCACGACCATCAGCACCAGGCCGAGGAACTGCCCGACGCTGCCGAGCCAGACGTTGAGCGTCATGATGATCGCCGCGAACGCCGCCGAGGCGAGGGCCATCAGCCCGATCATGCCGAGCGGGTGGGCGACCTCGAAGCCGAGCGCCTGCGTGACGATGACGTAGAGCGCGACCATCTGCACGACGCCGAGCACCACCGGGGCCAGCCAGCCGGCCAGCGAGATGCGCACGGGGGCCTTGACGGCGGTGATGGCCCGCTTCGAGATCGGCTTCACGATCAGGAACAGCGCGTACATGCCGATCCAGGCCGCGAGGCTGATGAAGAACGGTGCCAGTCCCGCGCCGTAGGTGCCGGCACTCGTGAGGGCGGCGTCCTTGACCGCGACCGGGTCGCTGATGGCGCTCGCCTGGTCGTCGCGCGTCCGGTCGGTGCTCGCGGGGATCTCACCGAGTCCGCTCTGCAGCCCGTCGCGGAGCTGGGTGGTGCCGGTGTCGAGGCTGACGACGCCGTCGCGCAGCGAGGTGGACCCGCTGCTCAGGGTGTCGAGACCGGTCGCGAGGGTCGAGGCGCCCGTGGCGGCGCTCGCCGCGCCCGTGGCGAGTTGCGACGAGCCGGTCGCGGCCGACGAGATGCCCTGGGTCAGGGCCGGTGTGGCGGCGGCCAGGGTCGCGGCACCGGTCGAGACCTGGTCGGCACCCGTGGCGAGCTGCCCCACCTGGGTGTTCAGCCCCTGGATCTGGGTGTTCGCGTCCTGGAGGGCGGTGGTCAGCGACTCGGTCGCGGGGGCGAAGGTCGCGGCGATCTGCTGGATCTGCTCGTCGGTGTAGCCCTGCTGGCGCAGGGCTTCGGCGATCTGCTGCTGCGCCTGCTGCTGCGCGGCGGGCAGGCCGGCCGCGGCCGTCGCGCTCGTCGTGGCCGCGTCGGCCACGCCGGTGGCCAGGGCGTCATTGCCGGCCGCCACCTGGGCGGCACCGTCCGCCAGGGTCTGGGTCTGCGCGGGCAGGTCCGTCGTCTGGGTCTTCAGCGTCTGCAGTCCCGTGTCCAGCGCGGACGCCCCCGAGCTGAGCTGGCTCGTCCCGTCGGCGAGGGTGTGGGCCCCGGTCGCCGCGTCGGCCGCACCGTCGGCCAGCTGGTTCGCGCCGGCGACGGCCGAACCGGTGCCGGCGACGAGCTGGTTGGCCCCGTCGACCGCGCTGCCCAGGTTCGTGCGCACGTCGGCCAGGCCGACCAGCAGGCGGCCCGCCGCCTCCTTGCCGACCTTCTCGGTGACCGAGGCCCGGATGGTCTTCGCCGCCTGCTCGGCGATCGTGGACGAGAGGTAGCTGTTGACGTCGCTCGTCGCGAGGGTGATCTGGGCCCGCTTGGGGTCGTCGCCGCTCGCCGAGGTGAGGTCGTCGCTGAAGCCCTTCGGGATCGTGAAGGTGAAGTCGTAGGTCTGGTCGCGCAGGCCCGCCGCGGCCTGGGCGGCCGAGACGACGTGCCAGTCGAAGTCGCCGCCGTCGGTGATCTGGTCGGTGACCTCGTCGCCGTAGTTCACCGTCTCGCCGTCGACCGTGGTGCCCGCGTCGGTGTTCACGAGGGCGGCCGGGACCTGGTCGAGCTTGGCGTACGGGTCCTGGTTGGCCCAGAGGTACAGGCCGCCGTAGAGCAGCGGCACGGTCATCAGCGCGACGAGTGCCAGGCGGGCGAGCGGGGTGGCGGTGAGGCGCTGCAGCTCGGAACGGACGAGGGCGTAGATCTTCACGGCTGGTCGCTTTCGACGGAGGTGTCGGGGGTGGCGGCGACCGCGGTGTCGTCGGGGGAGGAAGGAGGGGCGGTGTCGGTCTCGGGTACGGCGTCGGTCCCGGCCGCGGCGAACTCGGGCGTGGGCAGCGACTCGATCGTCGCGAGGGCCGCGAACCCGGTGATGGTCAACACGGTGTAGTCGCGGCCGACGAGGTCGTGGACGACCGAGAGCCAGGCGGCGACGTCGCCCCCGTGACGTTCGGGGGTGGTCACGATCAGTCCTCGCACCTCGGGGCGCAGCACCGCCAACTCGCAGAGGAGACGGACGCGCAGCTCGGTGGGCAGGGCGCTCAGGCGGGTCCGCTCGTGCTCGCCCAGCCCGATTTCCGCGAGCAGCAGACGAGCCGCGGCCTTGTCGGCGCGGAGCCCGGCGAGGGCGAGCTCTTCGCGAGCGACCTGGACGACCGTGAGGGCCGCGAACGGTTCGGCGACGGTGGGTGTGTCGACGAGGGCGAAGGAGGCGCGGATCGCCGCGTCGTCCGCCCGACCGTCGATCGTCACCCGTCCGGTCTCGGGGCGCATGCGGCCCCCCGCGACGAGTGACGCCAGGGTGGGCGCATTCTCGGTCTCGACCGCGACGAAGCCCGGGACCCAACGGTCGGCGACCGCGCCGAGCCGGGGGAGTGCCGCGCCGGGGCCGTCGCCGATCGCGACGTCGTGCAGTTCGAGTCTCATGCGAGTTCTCCGGTCGGGGGCATCGAGGAGGCGCCGGTCGCCGGTTCGGGAGGGAGCGCGAGTTCGGGGGCGGTCGCGACGAGGTCGCCGGCGGTGCGCCAGTCGAGGCCGACGACGCCGAGCACCGCCAGCATGACGAGCCGGTGGCCCTCGGAGCGGCTGAGCCGCTGCGTCGTGGCCTCGTCGAGCACGGACAGGGCGGCGCCTTCCACCAGGTGGGCCAGCGTGTGGGGAGCGATGTCGTCGCGCATGCGTCCGGATTCCACGCCACGACGGACGACGTCGCGGACGGTCTTCCGCAACGGGGCGAGCGCCTCGCCGACCTCGTGGGCCATCGGGCCGCGCACGGTCAACTGCGCCATGACGCGCACGTGCTCGACCTCGGCCCAGAGTCGGGCGGCCAGGGAGGCGAGTTGCACGACCGGGTCCGCGATCGGTGCCGGTCTCGCGGCGACGCCGATGCGGGCGGCACCGCGCAGGCTGACCTCGCGCACGAGGTCGTCCCGCGTGGCGAAGTGGCCGTAGACCGAGCGTCGGGACAGGCCAGCCTCGGCGGCGATGGCCTCGAGCGACACGGACGGGTCGCGGTTGAGAAGCAGTGCCGCGGCGGAGATCAGTGCGTCGCGGTTCGCGGTGGCGTCGCGGCGTGGCGCACGGGTGGCGCGGACGGGGTCATCGGCGGCAGGCATGACCCGATCGTACGATCTTGCACACCTTTGTGCAAGTTATTTGCCGGGGGATCGTCGGTCAGCGCGAGCGGGGCAGGGTCGCTCGCAGCGCCTCCTCGTAGGCGTCGCAGACGGACTGCCAGGTGTAGGCGTCCGCGGCACGAGAAAGGGCCGCCGCGCTGAGGCTTTCCTGCTCGGCCGGATCGTCGAGCAGCGCGGTGACGGCGGCGGCGATGGCGGCGGGCTCGGGCGCCACGAGGGTGCCGGCTCCGTCGAGCACCTCGCGGTTGTAGACGGTGTCGCGCGCGACGACGGGCGCCCCCGCGAACATGGCCTGCACCAGCGCCGGGTTCGTGCCGCCGACGCTGTGGCCGTGGAAGTAGGCCCCGGCGTGCTGCCAGAGGGCGTGCAGACGATCGTCGTCGCTGACGTGGCCGAGCCAGGTCACGCGGTCGTTCGCCTCGGCCAGTCCGCGCACGAGCTCGTCGAGTTCGCCGCCGTAGCCGGTCGAGCCGACGATGACCACGTCGTGCCGCTCGGCGATCGAGCGGGCCGCCTCGACGAACTCGACGACGGTGTTCTCGGGGACGAAGCGCGCGACGACCAGGGCGTACCCGCGGTGTCGCTGGCCCGGCTCGACCGGCAGGTCGCGGACCGGGTCGCCGCCGTAGGGGATGAAAAGGCCGTCCACGCCGAAGTCGGCCTGCCAGCGCCGGACGATCTCGCGGGCGTCGCAGATCAGCCCGTTCGCGAAGCGCGCGCTGGCCTTGGCTCCGAGACGGAACACCGTCTTGGCCGCGCGTCCCCACTTGGCACGCTCCCACTCGATGCCGTCGACGTTGACCAGGACGGGGATGCCGCGCAGCCTGAGCAAGGGCAGCCAGAAGCCGTTGGCCACGTTCATGACGAGGGCCGCGTCGGGCCGGCGCACGAGGGCGTCCAGCACGGCGGTGAGGCCGTAGCTCAGGGTGCTGAGCGATTTGCTCTCGACGCCCTTCGTCAGGCGGGAGGTGACCCGACGGTCGCGGGCGGGGTCGTCGTCGCGGGTCGACCCGTCGCGACCGTAGACCGTGACGTCCCAGCCGGCGTCGACCAGGGCGGGGGCGATCCGGCGCACCGCGGTCTCGAACCCGCCGTAGTAGCTGGGGTAGCCGCGGGTGCCGATGACGGCGACCGACGGTCGATCGGTCGCCGAGCGGCGGGGGCGCAAGGGGCGGGCAGTCATCGAGGTCGATCCGTTCGGCCGGTCTTCAGAGCAATGCTCGTAATATACCGGATTCCTGCCCTCTGCTGGTGCCGCCGGGTCGGCCGCCCGACGGGACGGGGCGCGTCGGTGCTCGCGATGCGAACGCCGACGCGCCGGGCTCTAGCCCCGAGCGCCCATCAGGTGCTCGAGGGCGAGCTGCTGCAACCGCACGAAGCCGTACCCGTGTCCACCGAAGTGGGCGTCGGCGTCGAAGTCCTCGTAGGAGGCGCGGTCGGCGAGCAACTGCTCGTAGCCTTCACCGTCGGCGAGGGTGTTCACCGAGAGCTCGGCGACCTGGCTGGCGGCCAGGGCCTCCTGCACCTCGGGGTCGGCGCGGAAGGCCTGCGCGCGCTCCTTGAGGAGCAGGTACATCCGCATGTTGGCGGCCGCGGACTCCCACACGCCGTCGATCGTCTCGGTGCGCGAGGGCTTGTAGTCGAAGTGACGCGGGCCGTCGTAGGTCGGTCCGCCCTGGGGCGAGCCGTGCTCGAGCAGGTCGACGAGCGAGAAGGCGTTCTGGAGGTCGCCGTGGCCGAACACGAGGTCCTGGTCGTACTTGATGCCGCGCTGGCCGTTGAGGTCGATGTGGAAGAGCTTGCCCTGGTAGAGCGCCTGGGCGATGCCGGCCGTGAAGTTCAGTCCGGCCATCTGCTCGTGACCGACCTCGGGGTTCACGCCGGCCATCTCGGGGTGCTCGAGCGTCTCGATGAACGCGATGGCGTGACCGAGGGTCGGCAGCAGGATGTCGCCGCGGGGCTCGTTGGGCTTGGGCTCGATCGCGAAGCGCAGGTCGTAGCCCTTGTCGAGCACGTACTGCGAGAGCATGTCGACGCCCTCCTTGTAGCGCGAGAGGGCGGCTTGCACGTCCTTCGCGCTGTCGTACTCGGCGCCCTCGCGGCCACCCCACATGACGAAGGTCTTCGCGCCGAGCTCGGCGGCGAGGTCGATGTTGCGGAGCACCTTGCGCAGGGCGAAGCGTCGCACGCCACGGTCGTTCGAGGTGAAGCCGCCGTCCTTGAAGACGGGTGCGCTGAAGAGGTTCGTGGTGACCATCGGCACGACGATCCCGGTCGCGTCGAGGGCGCCCTTCAGGCGGTCGATCTGCTTCTGGCGCTCGGCGTCGGTCGAGCCGAAGGCGAACAGGTCGTCGTCGTGGAAGGTCAGGCCGTACGCGCCGAGGCGGTCGAGGTTCTCGACGGCCTCGACGACGTCGAGCTGCGGGCGGGTCGGGCCGCCGAAGGGGTCCGAGCCGTTGTAGCCGATCGTCCAGAGGCCGAACGAGAACTTGTCTTCGCGGGTGGGGGTGGTGGACATCGGTGTCCCTTCCAGGGTCGAGCGGTCGGTCGCGTGGGGCGATCCCGCCCCGACGCGAATGTTGTGAGCCTCAACATATCCCGTCCTTCGTCGATTCGGAAGAGGTCTGGGCCATTTGTCGCGGGCTCCCACAAAAGACTTGCGCGCCCCGTCGCGGCTGACGTAGTGTCTCGACCCGCGGCAGTCGAAGCGCTTCCGCACCCGTTCGGCAACCGACAGCGAGGTCATCATGACGACGATCCACGACGTGGCCCAGGCCGCCGGTGTGTCGATCTCGACGGTCTCGTACGCCCTGTCCGGCAAGCGGTCGATCGCGGCGTCGACCCGGCAGCGGGTCACCGACGCCGTCGAGCGGCTCGGCTACCGGCCGCATGCCGGAGCCCGCATGCTCGCCGGTGCCCGGACCAACATCCTGGCGCTCAGCGCGCCGATCCGGCCCGACAACCACCAGCCCACCCAGATGCGGTTCGTCACCGCCGTCGTCGAGGCGGCCCGTCGTCGGGACTACGACGTGTTGCTCCTCGCCACCGACGACGAGGTGTCCGGCATCCGGCGCGTGGCCTCGAGCTCGCTCGTCGACGGCGTCGTCGCGATCGGCGTCGCGACCGTCGACGAGCGCGTCGACCTCGTGCGCGAACTCGACCTGCCGGCCGGGTTCATCGGCATCCCGCAGGGCGTCGACGACCTCGCCTGCATCGACCTCGACTTCGCGGCCGCATCCGCCGAGAGCGTCGACCGTCTGGCCGACGCCGGGCACCGGACCATCGGCGTCATCGGTCACCCGGCCTCGTACGGCGAGCGCGACACCGGCTTCATCCGACGTTTCGACGACGCCTTCGCGGGCCGGGCCGACAGCCGCGGCGTCGAGACGCTGACCGTGGCGGCGGACCTCGGGCGGGCGTCGGCCGTCAGGGCGTTCGACGACCTCCGCGAGAGGCTGCCCGGCATGACCGCGCTCGTGCTGCACTGCAGCGAGCCCACCGCCGAGGCCGTCCTCCAGCGCGTCCGCCGCCTCGGGCTCGAGATCCCCCGCGACCTCTCGGTGCTGGCGGCCTGTGCCAGCTACCCCGCCGACGAGTTCGAGCCGGCCCTCGACACCATCCCGCTGCCGATCGACGAGATGTGCTCGCGGGCGGTCGGGGCCGCCTTCGAGCGGATCGACGGTCGTCTCGACACGGGCGTCGAGTTGATCGCGCCCACCTACCTGGCGAAGGGCTCGGTCTCCGGGCCGGCCCGCGCCTCCTGAACCCCCACCGACCGCACCACCGCACCATCGCACCACCGTCATCCGACGGCCAGATCACATCGCTCCACGCTGATCGTCGAAACGCTTCGACGATCGGCATGGGGCCTCTACGAGGAGGTAGACACATGAAGAAACGACGCATCGTCGCCGTCGGGACGGCCCTCGCGGCCACCGCGGCGCTGCTGACCGGATGCTCGGCAGGCAGCTCGGGGTCGTCCGACCCCGACGTGCTGAAGCTCTGGCACTTCGAGAGCGAGACCAGCGCCATGGGCATCGCCTGGGACCAGGCGATCGCCACCTTCGAGGAAGAGACGGGTGCGAAGGTCGAGTTCGAGGAGAAGAGCTTCGAGCAGATCCGCTCGACCGCGAGCCAGGTGCTCAACTCGAACGAGGCGCCCGACATCCTCGAGTACAACAAGGGCAACGCCACGGCGGGCCTGCTCGCGAGCCAGGGGCTGCTCGCGAACCTCGACGACGCCGTCGACGAGTACGGCTGGGACGACGACCTCGCCCCGTCGATCGCGACGACCTCGAAGTACGACGAGCAGGGCGTCATGGGCTCGGGCAGCTGGTACGGCATCCCGAACTACGGCGAGTACGTCGAGGTGTTCTACAACAAGGACGCCTTCGCCGAGCAGGGCATCGCGGTGCCCACGACGTACGACGAGTTCGAGGCGGCCCTGCAGACCTTCGCCGACGCCGGCATCACGCCGCTCGCCGAGGCCGGTGGCGAGTACCCGCTCGGGCAGTTGTTCTACCAGCTGGCCCTCTCGAAGGCCGACCGTTCGTTCGTCGACGACTACCAGCTCTACGAGGGCGACGTCGACTGGCAGGGCCCCGAGCTGACCTACGCCGCCGACAAGCTGAAGGAGTACGTCGACAACGGCTGGATCTCGAAGGACGTCACCGGCATCAAGGCCGAGGACATGGGCACGACCTTCATGAGCGGCGGGGCGCCGATCATGGTCTCCGGCAGCTGGTGGGCCGGGCGGGTCGCCGACGAGGCGACCTTCGACTGGGGCACGTTCCTGTTCCCCGGAAGCGACATGGCACCCGGGTCGGGCGGCAACCTCTGGGTCGTCCCCGAGAACGCGGCCAACAAGGACCTCGCGTACGAGTTCATCGACATCACGATGCGCCCCGAGATCCAGAACCTCATCGGCAACAACGGCGGCGTACCGGTCAAGGCCGACCCGGCCGACATCACCGACCCGAAGAGCCAGGAGCTGATCGCGAACTTCAACACCCTGCTCGACCGCGACGGCCTGGCGTTCTACCCGGACTGGCCCACGCCGACCTTCTACGACCAGCTGGTCGCCGGCACCCAGGAGCTCGTCAACGGCACCACCACGCCGGACGAGATGCTCACCACCCTGGGCGACCAGTACCAGAGCGGCGTCGACGACATCACCGGGAAGTAGCCGTGACCTCCCTCGACACCCGCCCCGGTGCCAGGGAGGCGCGCCCCCGTCGCGAGGGCCGACGCACGTCGTCGGCCCTCCCGCCGGAGGAGAGCCTCCTGCCCGGAGCCCGCCGTGCGGGCTTCTGGCTGTACCTGATCCCCGGCTTCGTGCTGTTCGCGGTCGTGATCCTGGTCCCGCTGATCTGGAACGTCTACCTCAGCTTCACCGACTACCGGGGCATCCGCCCGCCGACCTGGGCAGGGCTCGACAACTGGCGCGAGCTGATGAGCGACGACCGCTTCTGGACGTCCTTCCTCAACAGCGTCTTCCTCATCATCGCCATGGTGGTGGTCCCCACCGTGCTGGGCCTCCTGCTCGCCGCGATGCTGTTCGACCTGATCGGCCGGAAGTTCGGCGGCCGTCTGGCGTCGTTCCTGCGGGCGACCTACTACCTGCCGCAGATCCTGCCCGTGGCGATCGCCGCGATCGTCATCGGTTGGATACTCCGACCCGAGAACGGTGCGCTCAACACCGTCCTCGACGCGGTGGGGCTGGGCGCCCTGCAGCACAACTGGCTCGGCAGCCCCGACACCGCGCTGCTCAGCATCATGGTGGTGATGGTCTGGGTGCAGCTCGGCTATCCCGTCGTCATCTTCATGGCCGCACTGCAACGGGTCGACCCCGAGCTGTACGAGGCCGCCGAACTCGACGGCGCCGGCTGGTTCCAGCGGTTCCGGGCGATCACGGTGAGCATCATCCGCCCCGAGATCTTCGTCGTCGTGCTGACCTGCACGATCGCCGCGTTGAAGGTGTTCGGACCGATCTACGCCCTGACCCGCGGCGGCCCCGGCGACTCGACGATCGTGCCGAGCTACTACGCGTACAGCGAGTTCTTCCAGAGCCAGCAGGTCGGCTACGGCGCGACCATCGCGACGGCGCTGACGCTCGTCATCGTCGTCATCACCATCTTCTTCATCCGGGCACAGAACCGGGTCGAACGAGCAGAGAGGGAACGCTGATGGCCACGACCGTCGTGCCGCCGGTGAAAGACGACCGCATCCGTCCCGCGGTGCCCAGCCCGCGCCTCCCGAAGGCCAGGCAACGGGGGCGCAAGAAGACGGCCACCGACTGGCTGATCCTCGCCGCGGCGATCGCCTTCGGCGTGCTGATCGCCCTGCCCTTCCTGTTGATCCTGGTCAACTCGTTCAAGTCGCCCGCCGACTACACGACCGGAGGGCCGCTCAGCCTGCCGACGTCGCTGTACTTCGACGGCCTCGTCGACTTCTGGAACCGCGTCGAGTTCCCGGCGAAGCTCTGGAACAGCTTCGTGATCGCCGGGTTGGTGGCCCTGTTCGCCGTGGTCATCTCGGTGTTCAACGCCTACGCGCTCGGCATCGGCCGGGTGCGCGGTCGCACCTGGATCATCGTGCTGTTCCTGCTCGCGAACATGCTGCCCCAGGAGGCCCTGCTCTACCCGCTGTACTTCATGTTCAAGCAGGTGGGCCTCTACGACAACATCTGGGCGGTCATCATCATCTTCACGGTGATCCAGAGCGCCTTCGGCACCTACCTGCTCTCGAGCGTGTACGGCACGTTCCCGAAAGAGGTCCTCGAGGCGGCGTCGCTCGACGGGGCGAGTCGGTGGCAGATCCTCTGGCGGGTCATCGTGCCGATCAGTCGGCCGACCCTGTCGGTGCTCGCGATCTTCTTCTTCATCTGGACGTGGAACGAGTTCCTCATCCCGCTCACCTTCCTGGTGTCCAACGGCAACCAGACGGTCCCCGTCGCCATCACCGCCCTGCAGGGCGACCGGCTGATGGACGTCACCACGACGAGCGCGTCGGCCCTGCTCGGGTTGATCCCCACGCTCGTCTTCTTCCTGATCTTCCAGCGCACCCTGACCCGCGGCATCACGGCCGGCGCGGTCAAGTGACGCGTTCCACCCCGAAAGGCTCCACATGAAGTTCACCGACGGTTTCTGGCAGGTCCGCCCGGGGGTCGAGTCCCTCTTCGCCCAGGAGGCCCACGACGTCGAGCCCCGGGCGGACGGACGCTCGATCGAGGTCACCGCACCCACCAAGGTGATCGGCTCGCGGGGCGACACCCTCAACCGCCCGACGCTGACGATCGCGCTGAGTTCGCCGATGGAGGGCGTGATCGCCGTCGACGTCACGCACTTCGCCGGTGGTCGTGACGAGATCGGGTTCGACCTGGTGGGCTCCGAGGGCGGCCCCGCCGGGGTCGGGGTCGTCGAGACGAGCGAAGGAGGCGCGACCCTGACCTCGGGAAGCCTCACGGCCACGGTCGGTCGCGGAGCGCCGTTCGAGCTGACGTTCCGCGACGGCGACACCGTGCTCACCCGGTCGGGCCACAAGTCGGTCGGCTACCACCGGGTCGCCGCGGACGCCCAGGTCGACGGGGCGATGCTCGGCAACGCCCGGGCCGGCACCGGACGCGTCCTCGCGCCGAGCTACGTCTCGCAGCAACTCTCGCTGGGCGTCGGCGAGCTCGTCTACGGCCTCGGCGAGCGGTTCGGCCCGCTGGTCAAGAACGGCCAGACGGTCGACGTGTGGAACGCCGACGGGGGCACGTCGAGCGAGCAGGCCTACAAGAACGTCCCGTTCTACGTCACGAACCGCGGGTACGGCGTCCTGGTCGACCACCCGGGTCACGTCTCGTACGAGATCGGCTCCGAGTCGGTCGAGCGGGTGCAGTTCTCGGTGGCGGGCGAGACCCTGCGCTACCTGGTGATCGCCGGCCCGACGCCCGCCGACGTGCTCGACCGGTACACGCGCCTGACCGGTCGGCCGGCCCACGTGCCGGCCTGGTCGTACGGTCTCTGGTTGTCGACGTCGTTCACGACCGACTACGACGAGGCGACGGTCACGGGCTTCGTCGACGAGATGGCCCGCCGCGACATGCCGATCAGCGTGTTCCACTTCGACTGCTTCTGGATGCGCGAGTTCCAGTGGTGCGACTTCGAGTGGGACCCCCGCGTGTTCCCCGACCCCGAGGGCATGCTCGCCCGGCTGCACGAGCGCGACCTGCGCGTCTGCGTCTGGATCAACCCGTACATCGGTCAGCGCTCGGCACTGTTCCGCGAGGCGGCCGAGGCCGGTTACCTCGTGCGGAACCCCGACGGCAGCGTCTGGCAGTGGGACCTCTGGCAGGCCGGCATGGGCCTGGTCGACTTCACGAACCCCGAGGCGACGGCCTGGTTCCAGGGGCACCTGCGTCGGCTGCAGGCCCAGGGGGTCGACGCGTTCAAGACCGACTTCGGCGAGCGCATCCCCACCGACGTCGTCTGGCACGACGGCTCCGACCCCGAGCGCATGCACAACTGGTACACGCAGCTCTACAACCAGGCGGTCTTCGAGGTGCTCGAGGAGGTGCGCGGCGAGGGCGACGCCGTCGTCTTCGCCCGCTCGGCGACGACGGGCGGTCAGGCGCTTCCCGTGCACTGGGGTGGCGACTCGACGTCCACCTTCGAGTCGATGGCCGAGACCCTCCGCGGCGGACTGTCCCTGGCCATGAGCGGCTTCTCGTTCTGGAGCCACGACATCGGCGGCTTCGAGGGGACTCCCGACGCCGAGGTCTACAAGCGGTGGACGGTCTTCGGCCTGCTGTCGAGCCACAGCCGGTTCCACGGCAGCTCGTCGTACCGGGTGCCGTGGGCCTTCGACGACGAGGCCGTCGAGGTCACCCGCCGCTTCACGAAGCTGAAGCTGTCCCTCATGCCCTACCTCTACGCCGCCGGGCTCGCGTCGTCGCGCTCGGGACTGCCGGTCATGCGTCCGATGGCCCTGGCCTTCCCCGGCGACCGCGGCGCCGCCCACGTCGACACGCAGTACCTGCTCGGAGACGACCTGCTGGTCGCACCGGTCTTCTCGGCCGACGGCACCGTCGAGGTCTACCTGCCGGCGGGGCGCTGGACGAACTGGTTCACCGGCGAGGTCGTCGACGCGGGGTCCGGGACGTGGCGCACCGAGCGACACGACGTCATGAGCCTGCCGCTCTACGTGCGCGAGGGGGCGGTGATCCCGATCGGAGCGCGGGACGACCGGCCCGACCACGACTACCTCGACGGTCTCGTGTTGAAGGTGTTCCCCGGGGGTGACGGCGCCCGCTCGATCACGGTGACCACGCCCACCGGCGAGTCCGCCGACTTCGTCGTCACGCGGTCAGGAGGCGCGGTGTCGGTCGACACCGCCGCCACCGGCTGGCGGGTCGACGAGGTCTGACGCCGGGGCCGGGGCCGGGGCCGGCGGGCGACTCAGGCACCGGGCGGCGTGGCGTCCTCGACGCGCCGCCCGGCGAGGTCGAGGTAGCCTCGACCGACGAAGGGGCGCGGGCGTGACGACTCAGCAGGGCGACGGTGAGGGCGCAGCGGCTCCCGACCTCGGTGCGCGGTTCGACCGGGTCCGGCGGGACAACCTCGCGACGGTGCTCGGCATCGTCCACACCGACGGGGCCGCGTCGCGGTCGGCCCTCACCCAGGCGACCGGGCTCAACCGGTCGACGATCGCGGCGCTCGTGGGTGAACTCGTCGACCGGGGACTCGTCGTCGAGACCGACCCGGTCGGCACCAACCGGGTCGGGCGGCCCAGCCCGGTCGTGGCGCCGGACCCCCGTGTCGTCGCGATCGCGGTCAACCCCGAGATCGACGCCGTCACGGTCGGCGTGGTCGGGCTCGACGGCGTCGTGCAGCATCGAGTCCGTCGCGAGACCGACGGGGTGCCCAGCGCGCCCCGGGCCGCGGCGCTCGCCGCTGAGGTGATCGCCGGGCTGCGCTCCGGCGCGCTGTCTCCCGACGTGCGGGTGCTCGGGGTGGGTCTCGCGGTCCCCGGGCTGGTCGGGTCCGACGGGGGAGTCGTGCGGCTCGCCCCGCACCTCGGGTGGATCGACGAGCCGTTCGCGGCCGTCGTGGCGTCCGCGACCGGCCTGCCGACCCGCGCGGCCAACGACGCGTCGCTCGGTGCGATCGCCGAGGGCCGCTTCGGGGCCGGGCGGGGCGTCGACGACCTCGTGTTCCTGAACGGCGGTGCGAGTGGTGTCGGCGGGGGAGTCCTCATCGGTGG
Organism: Frigoribacterium sp. CFBP 8759; assembly: GCF_014841655.1. Lineage (NCBI taxonomy): Bacteria > Bacillati > Actinomycetota > Actinomycetes > Micrococcales > Microbacteriaceae > Frigoribacterium > Frigoribacterium sp. CFBP 8759. The sequence goes on along the minus strand of NZ_JACYUH010000004.1, from coordinate 13,016 downwards.
CGGTCCGGTGACCGGCGTGGGGGGTTTTGCCGGCGAGATCGGGCACACCCTCGTCAACTCCGTCGGCGAGCTCTGCCACTGCGGCGCCGTGGGGTGCCTCGAGACCGAGGTCGGTCAGGCCCGGTTGCTCACCGTCACCGGACTCGACCGTGGTCAGGCCGACCAGCTGGACGCGGCGCTCGCCGGCGCCGAGCCCGGGTCGCCCGTGGCCGTCGAGGTGCGGCGTCAGATCGACTTCCTGGCCGTGGCCCTGCGAGGCGTCGTGAACTCGTTCAACCCCGAGCTGATCGTGCTCGGCGGCTTCCTCGGATCGCTGCACGCGGCCGACCCCGGCCGCCTGGCCGAGCGGGTCCGCGGTCAGTCCCTGCCCGGCGCCCGCGACGACGTGCGGATCACCCGAGCCGCGCTCGGCGTGGACCGGCTGACGATCGGAGCGGCCGAACTGGCCTTCGCCGCCGTCTTGGCCGACCCTGCGTCCGTGACCCGCGCCTCCTGACGTCGTCCTCGTGGCGTTCGACCCGCCACGAAGTGAACAACCCGCCACGCAATCGGGTGGCGGGTTGCTTACCTCGTGGCGGGCAAGCGGGCAAGCGGGCGGGCAGGCGGGCACGCGGCGCTGCCCGCCCCCGCGTCAGGCGTGCGTGTGCGGCTCGGAGTTCGCCCACACCGACGCCGCGGCGACGCCGGCCAGTTCGACGCTGCCGACCGCCCGGTCGTGCGCGTCGGTCAGCACGACCTGCAGCGAGCCGGCGTAGTCGCGACGCTCGCCGACGCGCACGTGCGCGCCGACCCGCAGGTCGAGCGAGCTGAGGTAGCGCAGCAGCTCGGGTTCGTCGTCCGAGACGCGCACGACGAAGCCGCACTCGCCCTCGACGAAATCGCCCAGCGGATGGGCGGCAGGCCGCACGACCGTGCCGTCGGCCGCGGGGATCGGGTCGCCGTGCGGGTCGGCCGTCGGGTGTCCGAGCTCGACGTCGAACCGGTCGAGCAGCCGATCGCTGACGGCGTGCTCGAGCACCTCGGCCTCGTCGTGCACCTCGTCCCAGCCGTAACCCAGGCGTTCGACCAGGTACGTCTCGATCAGCCGGTGGCGCCGGACCATCGACACGGCGATCGCACGGCCCGCGTCGCTCAGGGCGATGCGCCGGTAGGGCTCGTAGTCGAGGTAGCCGTCGCGGTCGAGTTTGCGGAGGTTGCCCGAGACGGTCGACGCGCTCACGCCGAGCGTCGCGGCGATCTCGTTGGTCGAGATGCCGGCGCCGATTCCTGCCTCGGCCCACTCCTCGGCCTTCCAGATGACCTTGAGGTAGTCCTCGGCCATGGTGGTGCGCGTGCTGGCCGGGTCGCTGGGCATGGTCCGATCCTAGGCGGCGCCACCCGCGCCTCCTGCTGTCGTCCGCGCCCGGCGCACCGGGGTCACGGGCGGGGCAACGACCCCAGCCCCTGCGCGGCCCGGTAGCGCTCGCCGACGGCGGGTCGCAGGTCGGCCTCGAAGGAGGCGCTGGTCGCCGGGGTCCAGGTCGGTCGCGTCCCCGAGAGGGCCCAGCCCGCCTGTCGTGCCGCGCCGTCGGCGACGTACTCGCCCGGCTCGGGCACGACGACGGGCAGGTCGAACACCTGGCGGGCGACGGCCTGGACGGCCGGGTTCAGCGCGGCCCCGCCGATGAGGAGGACGCGGGTGGCCTGGACGCCCTGTCGGCGGACGGCGGCGGCACCGTCGGACAGTGCCGACAGCATGCCCTCGACGGCGGCGCGGGCCAGGTTCTCGCGGGTGGAGCTCGCCAGGGTCAGGCCCGAGAGCGTCGCCGTGGCGTCGGGCAGGTCGGGGGTGCGTTCGCCCTCGAAGTAGGGCACGAGCGTGACCCCGCCGGCGCCGGGCTCGGCCGCGAGGGCCAGACGGGCCAGTTCGTCGTGGTCGACGCCGAGCAGTCCGCCGACCGACGACAGCACCCGGGCCGCGTTCAGCGTGGCGACCAGGGGGAGGTAGCCACCCGCGGCGTCCGCGAAGCCGGCGACCGTGCCGCCGGGGTCGGTCACGGGCCGGTCGGTGACGGCGAAGGCCGTCCCGCTCGTGCCGATGCTGATGACGAGGTCGCCGACCGTGGCGTCGAGGCCGAGGGCCGCCCCGGCGTTGTCGCCCGCGCCGGCGCCGACCACGATGCCGGCCGGGATCGGGCCGTCCGCGACCGTCGTCCCGGCCGCCTGGTCGGCCTGCAGCACCCGCGGCAGCACGACGCGCCCGGCGTCGTCCGCGGGGGAGCCGGTGGCCTCGCGTGCCCCGCGACCGAAGGCGTGCTCGAAGAGCTCGAGGTCGTACGCCTCGTCGGTGGGGCTCCAGTACGAGGTGCCGCTGGCGTCCGAGCGGTCGGTGACGAGGGCGTCGAGGTCCGGCCCGAGCGGGCTCTCGTCGGCGGGACCGAAACCGAGGAGGCGCCAGGTGAGCCAGTCGTGCGGCAGGGCCACCGCGGCGACCCGCGCGGCGTTCTCGGGCTCGGCGTCGCGCAGCCAGCGCAGCTTGGTCGCGGTGAACGACGCGACGGGGACGGAGCCCGTGCGTCGGGCCCACTGCTCGGCCCCGAGCTCGTCGATCAGGTCGCGGGCGGCCGGGGCGCTGCGGGTGTCGTTCCAGAGCAGGGCGTCGCGGACGACGCGTCCCTCGGCGTCGAGGGCGACGAGGCCGTGCTGCTGACCGGCGACCGAGAGCGCGGCGACGTCGTCGAGGCCGCCGGCGTCCGCGATCGCCGCGAGCAGCGCCTCCCACCAGGCCGCCGGGGGCACCTCGGTGCCCTGGGGATGCCCGGCCGACCCCTGCCGGACGAGTTCGCCCGTCGAGAGATCACGGACGACGACTTTGCAACTCTGGGTCGATGAGTCGACCCCGGCGACGAGACTCATGGGCACAGTTTGTCGTACGTGACCACAAATGGCCACCGGCGGTGTTCCGCGGGTCGCGCGCCGCGCCTCCTCGACGGGTCCCGGGCCGTCCGGGCGGCCCGGACGAGCCTGTCGGTAGACTCAAGTGCACCTCACCCGGTGCGTTCCCCCGACGTGAGGAGAAACCCATGCCAGCAGTGGTGATCATCGGAGCCCAGTGGGGCGACGAGGGCAAGGGCAAGGCCACCGACCTGTTGTCGAGCCGCATCGACTACGTCGTCAAGTTCAACGGCGGCAACAACGCCGGCCACACCGTGGTGATCGGCGACCAGAAGTACGCGTTGCACCTGCTGCCCTCGGGCATCCTCTCGCCCGGCGTGACGCCCGTCATCGGCAACGGCGTCGTCGTCGACATCGAGGTGCTCTTCGACGAGCTCGACGCGCTGATCGCGCGTGGCATCGACGTCTCCCGGTTGCGGGTCAGCGCCAACGCGCACGTCATCACGCACTACCACCGCACCCTCGACAAGGTGACGGAGCGCTTCCTCGGCAAGCGCCAGATCGGCACCACCGGTCGAGGCATCGGCCCGACCTACGCCGACAAGATCAACCGCGTCGGCATCCGCGTGCAGGACATCTTCGACGAGGGCATCCTGCGGCAGAAGGTCGAGGCGGCCCTCGATCAGAAGAACCACCTGCTCGTCAAGATCTACAACCGTCGCGCGATCGAGGTCGACGAGGTCGTCGAGTCGCTGCTGTCGTACGCCGAGCGACTCAAGCCGATGGTCGCCGACACGGCGCTCGAGATCCACCAGGCGCTCGAGGCCGACAAGACCGTCCTCTTCGAGGCGGGCCAGGCGACCATGCTCGACGTCGACCACGGCACCTACCCGTTCGTCACCTCGTCGTCCGCCACCGCAGGAGGCGCCTCGACCGGCTCGGGCATCGGGCCGGGCCGCATCGAGCGCGTCATCGGCATCGTCAAGGCGTACACGACCCGCGTCGGCGCCGGGCCGTTCCCGACCGAGCTCTTCGACGCCTCGGGCGAGTTCCTCCGGGCCAACGGCTTCGAGTTCGGCACGACCACCGGTCGTCCTCGCCGCTGCGGCTGGTACGACGCCCCGATCGCGCGCTACACGGCGCGGATCAACGGCGTGACGGACTTCGTGCTGACCAAGCTCGACGTGCTCACCGGCCTCGAGACGATCCCGGTCTGCGTGGCCTACGACGTCGACGGCGTCCGGCACGACGAGGTCCCCGTCTCGCAGAGCGACTTCCACCACGCGACGCCGATCTACGAAGAGTTCCCGGGGTGGAGCGAGGACATCACGGGGGCGCGCGACTTCGACGACCTGCCGAAGGCCGCGCAGGACTACGTGCTCGCCGTCGAGGCGATGAGCGGCGCCCGCATCTCGGCGATCGGCGTGGGCCCGGGCCGTGACGCCATCGTGCAGCGGCACGACCTGCTCGGCTGAGCCGCGCTACCACACTCACCCGCCACCGAGCCAACTCCCAGAATCTAGGTATGGTCTTCTCCTCATGACACTCGACATCGCCTACACCGCCATCGCCCACGCCACCGGTGGGGGTCGTGACGGCCACGTCCGCAGCGAAGACGACCGACTCGACTTCGACACGCGGCCCCCCAAAGAACTCGGTGGCTCCGGCGAGGGCACCAACCCCGAGCAGCTGTTCGCGGCGGGCTTCGCCGCCTGCTTCCTCAGCGCCATGCACGGCGCCGGCAAGAAGCTCGGCGTCGACACGAAGGACGCCGAGGTCTCGGCGAGCGTCGGCATCGGCGGCAACGGCGAGGGCGGATTCGGCCTCGCGGTCGAGCTCGACATCTACACGCCGAACGTCGAGCCCGAGCGTCGTCAAGAGCTGGCCGACGCGGCCCACCACGTGTGCCCGTACTCGAACGCCACGCGTGGCAACGTCGAGGTCACGCTGACGCTGGTCGACTGATCCCGGCCCGGCCCGGCCCGGCCCGGCCCGGCCCGGCCCGGCCCGGCCGGCCCGACCCGGCCGCGAAGGAGGCGCGTCCTGCGAGAGCGGGACGCGCCTCCTTCGTCCGTGGCGGTCCGTCGGCGGCCCCGTCGTCGGGCGCGCCGATAGGGTCGGTGCATGGCACTCGACAGTCCTCTCGGGGCGGACAGCCCCCTCAGCTCGGCCGACCAGGGCGCGATCGACGAACTCGCGGGCATCCGCCAGAGCATCGACAACATCGACGCCGCCCTCGTCCACATGCTCGCCGAACGGTTCAAGTACACGCAGTCCGTCGGCCTGCTCAAGGCGGCGGCGGGCATGCCGGCGAGCGATCCCGAACGCGAGCGCGTGCAGATCCAGCGCCTGCGTCGCCTGGCCGAAGAGGCCCGGCTCGACCCGGCCTTCGCCGAGTCCTTCCTGAACTTCATCGTCGCCGAGGTGATCCACCACCACGAGCGCATCGCCGCCGGCGACGACCCCACCGCCGGCCGCGCATGAGCGACCTCGGCCCGTCCGGCCCCCAGCGTCTCTACGTCGGTTCGTACACCGCGGTCAGCGGTGGCCACGGCCTCGGCATCACCGTCCTCGAGCGGTCGAGGGCCGACGGTCGCTGGCAGGCCGGGCAGGTCGTCGAGGCCGACGACCCGTCGTTCCTCGTCGTCACCGAGGGGGCCCTGCACGCGGTCGCCGAGACGAACGAGGGCCGCGTGCTGTCGTACACGATCGCCGCGGGCCGCCTGGTCGAGGCCGGCGTCGCGGCGTCCGGCGGTGCCTCGCCCTGTCACATCGCCCACGACCCGGCCTCGAACGCCCTGCTCGTCGCGAACTACGTCGGCGGCACCTTCGGCGTGCTCAGCTCCGAGGCCACCGACCCGGCACGCGTGACGGCGACCGTCGCGCTCCCGTCGGGTTCCGGCCCGGTCGCCGACCGCCAGGGCGGGCCGCACGCCCACCAGATCGTCGCGACCCCGTGGGGCACCCACCTGGTCAGCGACCTCGGCACCGACCGGCTGATCGAGGTCGCCGTCGACGTCGTCACGCTCGAACCGTCGATCGTCGGCGTGCACCCGATGCCCGCGGGCTCGGGCCCGCGGCACCTCGCCTTCCTCGGCGACGACCTGCTCGTCGTGGGCGAGCTCGACGCCCGGCTGTACGTCGTCCGGAGGCAGGGTGACGAGCTCGTCATCCCGTACTCGGTGGCGGTCGTCGAGGGCGAGCGGGACGAGCGGGGAGACCTCCCGTCGCACCTGGCCGTCCACGGCTCGCGGGTCTACGTCGCCACGCGCGGCCGCGACACGATCAGCGTGCTCGAGACCTCGGTCGACGCCGAGGGCGGGTCCGACGGCGGTGAGCCCTCGAGGCTCCGCCTGGTCGGTCAGGTGCCGTGCGGCGGCGAGTGGCCGCGGCATTTCACCATCGCCGACGGTCTGCTCTACTGCGCCAACCAGGGTTCCGACACCGTCTCGGTGCTGCCCGTCGACGAGGCCACCGGTCTGCCCGGGGCCCCCGTCGACCTGTTCACCCTCGGCAGCCCCGCCTGCATCGTCGCCGTCTGACCGGACCGCAGGAGGCACGGGTCAGCGTCGCGGCACGAGACGTTGCAGCACGGCGATGACGTCGTCGATCGACGTGTCGTGGCGCGGGTCACCGCCCGAGTCCACCGGTGAGAAGGGCCGCGGCGTGAAGTAGAGCCCGTCGGAGACGAGCGACACCACCCGGGCGACCGCGGGGTCGCCGACGGCGTCGAGGACGACCTGGTGCCAGCGGGACTGCATGGCGGTGAGGGCCTCGAGTGCCCGGGGGTGGCGTCCGCTCGACGCGAGGTTCGAGACGGCGGTGATGCAGCGGTCGAGCGGGTCGTCGGCCGGGATGGCCGCGGGTGACGAGGTGCGGACGAAGTAGTCCACGACGCCCTCCGGCGCGCTGGTCATCGCCGCGACGTCGTCGTCGAGCAGCGCGGTGAGGCGGTCGACGAGGGCGTCGACCAGCGCCTCGCGCGTGGGGAAGTGGTAGAGCAGGCCGCCTTTCGAGACCCCGGCCGCGGCGGCCACGGCATCGAAGGTCGCGGCGCGTTCGCCGTCGTCGACGACGAGCGTCTCGAACGTGTCGAGCATCGATTCCCGGGCTGACGGTCGAGGGCTCATTCTGTTACTGTACCGTCTGGACGGTGTAACTGTACCGTCCGGACGGTCGGCACCGTGCCTCCTGCCCTCGTCGGGCCGCCGCCGCCAGGCGGTGCGCGCACCGTCGATCGACCCACCACTCCACCGACCGCGAGAGAACGCCATGACCCGCCCCGCCACCGTCACCGCCACGACCCCGACCGGCGTCCCGCCGCGTGCCGGCCGACGACAGTGGGCCGCGTTGGTCGTGCTCATGCTGCCGGTGCTGCTCGTCTCGGTCGACAACACGGTGCTGAGCTTCGCCCTGCCCGAGATCTCGACCGCACTGCAGCCGAGCGCCGCGGGCCAGCTCTGGATCGTCGACGTCTACTCGCTCGTCCTCGCCGGCCTGCTCGTGGCCATGGGGTCGATGGGCGACCGGTTCGGCCGCCGCAAGCTGCTGCTCACCGGTGCGAGCGGATTCGCCGTCGTCTCGGTGCTCGCCGCGTTCTCCACGAGCGCCGAGCAGCTCATCACGGCACGAGCCGTGCTGGGCTTCTTCGGCGCGATGATCATGCCGGCGACCCTCTCGCTGCTGCGCAGCACCTTCCTCGACCGTGAGCAGCGCCGGCTCGCGATCGCCGTCTGGGCCTCGGGCTTCGCCGCCGGATCGGCCCTGGGCCCCATCGTCGGCGGCGTGCTCCTCGAGCACTTCGCCTGGGGCTCGGTGTTCCTCGTCGCGGTGCCCGTGCTCGTCCCCCTGCTGATCGCCGGCCCGCTGCTGCTCACCGAGAGCCGCGATCCCGCGCCGGGGCCGGCCGACCCGTTCTCGGTGCTGCTGTCGCTCGCGGCCATGGCGCCGGTCGTCGCGGCGATCAAGCTGCTCGCGACCGACGGCTTCGTCTGGCCCGTCGCCGCCCTGGCGGTGGTCGGCGTGGGCTCGGGCTGGCTGTTCGTCCGGCGTCAGCTCGCCCGCCCGCGTCCGCTGCTCGACGTGCGGCTCTTCACGAACCCGGTGTTCGCCGGATCGGTCCTGGTCAACCTGCTCGCCGTCGTTGCGCTCGTGGCCTTCCTGTTCTTCACGACCCAGCACCTGCAACTCGTCGTGGGGCTGCGGCCCTTGCAGGCCGCGCTGACGCTGGTGCCCGGTCTCGCGGTGATGATCCTGGCGGGCCTCGGCGTCGTGCGGGTCGTCCGGTGGCTCCGCCCGCGCACCATCGTCGCGATCGGCCTCGCCTCGGCCGCGCTCGCCTACGCGGCGGTCTTCGCCACCGGCGCCGGGGCCCCCGTGGTCGTGTTCGTCGTGGCCTTCGCCTTCGTCGGCCTGGGCGTCGGCGCGGCCGAGACGATCTCGAACGACCTGATCATCGCGGCCGTGCCCGCGAACCGGGCCGGGGCTGCCTCGGCGGTGTCCGAGACCGCCTACGAGGTCGGTGCCGTCCTCGGAACCGCCGTGCTCGGCAGCATGTTGACCGCCATCTACCGGGGTGCCCTGGTCGTGCCCGCCGGCGTGCCCACCGAGGCGGGCGAGGCGGCCCGCGAGACCCTGGGAGGCGCGGTGGCGGTCTCCGACGAGCTGCCCGAGTCGCTCGCGGGCCCCCTGCTGCGCGCCGCCACCGACGCCTTCGACCACGGTCTCGTCGCCACGGCCGGGGTCGGGGCACTGGTGATGGTCGCCGCGGTGGTGGTCGCCCTCACGACCCTCCGCCGCGCCTCCTCGGCCGACTGAGGCCCCGGGCCGTCCGGGCCACCCCGGCACGGGTGGCCCGAGCCGGCCGCAGCGCCCGCGCGGCCCACCTGCCCACGGGTAAAGTGTGGCGAGCCCCCCGAGACGCCAGGAGAACCATGCCCCGCACCGTCAGACTCGCCGCCATCCCCGGAGACGGCATCGGCCCCGAGGTGGTCGCGGAGGCCCTCAAGGTGCTCGAGGTCGCGGCCGGCGACGACGCGACGTTCGAGGTCACGACCTTCTCGCTGGGTGCGGCCCGCTACCTCGAGACGGGCGACATCCTGACCGACGACGACCTGACGGCCGTCGCGTCGCATGACGCGATCCTGCTCGGAGCGGTGGGCGGCGACCCCCGCGACCCGCGGCTGGCGGGCGGCATCATCGAGCGTGGCCTGTTGCTGAAGCTGCGCTTCGCCCTCGACCACTACGTCAACCTGCGGCCCACCAAGGTCCATCCCGGCGTCCCGTCGCCGCTCTCGGCGCCCGGCGAGGTCGACTTCGTCGTCGTCCGCGAGGGCACCGAGGGTCCCTACGTCGGCAACGGAGGCGCGCTGCGGCAGGGCACGCCGCACGAGATCGCGAACGAGGTCAGCGTCAACACGGCGCACGGCGTCGAGCGCGTCGTGCGTTTCGCCTTCGAGAAGGCCCGCGGTCGCCGTGGGCACCTGACCCTCGTGCACAAGACCAACGTGCTCGTGTTCTCGGGCAACCTCTGGCAGCGCACCGTCGACGCCGTGGCCGCCGAGTACCCCGACGTCGCCGTCGACTACCAGCACGTCGACGCGGCCACCATCCACCTCGTGGTCGACCCCTCCCGGTTCGACGTCATCGTCACCGACAACCTCTTCGGCGACATCCTCACCGACCTCGCCGGCGCCATCAGCGGCGGCATCGGGCTCGCGGCATCGGGCAACCTCAACCCCGACGGCGCTTTCCCGAGCATGTTCGAGCCCGTGCACGGCTCGGCCCCCGACATCGCCGGTCAGCAGAAGGCCGACCCGACGGCGGCGATCCTCTCCGTCGCCCTCCTGCTCGACCACCTCGGCCTGCCCGACGCGGCCGCCCGCGTCACCCGGGCCGTCGACGCCGACATCGCCGACCGCGCCTCGCGTGACGCGTCCGTCCCCGCCCGCCGCACGGACGAGATCGGCACGGCGATCGCCGACCGCGTGCGCACCCTGTCCCCGTCTGCCTCCGCCTGAAGGGCATCATGACCACCACCGACAACGTCTCCGCCCCGACCGACGACTCGGCCGACTTCCCGCTGCAGTTCGAGCTGACGCCGTCCGAGACGGCACGCGACGACGCCGAACGCGAGACGATCCTCAGCGACCCCGGCTTCGGCAAGCACTTCACCGACCACATGGTGACCATCGAGTGGACCCTCGCCGACGGGTGGCACGCGGCGTCCGTCCACCCGTACGGCCCCCTGCAGCTCGACCCCTCGGCGTCGGTGCTGCACTACGCGCAAGAGATCTTCGAGGGCATGAAGGCCTACCGGCACGCCGACGGTTCGGTCTGGTCGTTCCGGCCGGACGCCAACGGTCGCCGCCTGCAGCGCTCGGCCCGCCGACTCGCGCTGCCCGAGCTCAGCACCGACGACTTCGTCGAGTCGGTCCGCCAACTCGTGCGGGCCGATCTCGACTGGGTGCCGTCGGCCCCCGAGACGAGCCTGTACCTCCGCCCGTTCATGATCGCCACCGAGGCGTTCCTGGGGGTCCGGGCCGCCCACGAGGTGTCGTACCACGTCATCGCGAGTCCGGCCGGGGCCTACTTCAGCGGCGGCGTCTCTCCGGTCTCGATCTGGCTGACCACGAACTACGCCCGAGCCGGCAAGGGCGGCACGGGTGCGGCCAAGACCGGCGGCAACTACGCGTCGTCCCTGCTGCCGCAGCAGGAGGCCTACGAGAACGGCTGCCAGCAGGTGCTGTTCCTCGACTCGTCCGAGAGCAACTACATCGAAGAGCTCGGCGGGATGAACGTGGTGCTCGTCAAGAAGGACGGCACCCTCGTCACTCCCGACAGCGACTCGATCCTCGAGGGCATCACCCGCGACTCGATCCTCGAGTTGGCCGAGGCCCGGGGCCACCGCGTCGAGCGTCGTCGCGTGACGATCGACGAGTGGCGTGACGGCGTCGAGTCCGGCGACATCGTCGAGGTCTTCGCGTGCGGCACGGCCGCCGTCGTCGTCCCGATCGCCGAACTCAAGGGCGAGGGCATCCACATCGGGTCGCCCGCCGCGACCGGTGGAGAACTGACCATGTCCCTGCGCGAAGAGCTGACCGACATCCAGTACGGCCGTCGTCCCGATGTCCACGGCTGGATGACTAGGCTCGACGCGTGAAGATCGCCCGTTTCGCCACGCCCGGAGAAGACCCCCGCTACGGCATCGTCGACGAGCGCGAGCTCATCGTCCTCGCCGGTGATCCGATGTACAGCGGGTACGAGACGACGGGCGAGCGGGTGTCCCTGCGTCAGGCCAAGCTGCTCGCGCCGGTGATCCCGCGGTCCAAGGTCGTCGGAGTCGGCCTGAACTACCAGGACCACGCCGACGAGCTCGGCCAGTCCGCGCCCGAGGCGCCCATCCTGTTCCTCAAACCCAACACGACGGTCATCGGTTTCGGCGACTCGATCCAGCTCCCGCCCGACGTCGGCCGGGTCGACTTCGAAGGTGAACTCGCCATCGTGATCGGGTCGATCGCCAAGCGCGTGAAGGCCGAGGACTACCAGGACGTGGTGTTCGGCTACACCGTCGCCAACGACGTCACGGCCCGCGACGTGCAGAACGCCGACGGCCAGTGGACCCGCGCGAAGGGCTACGACACCTTCCTGCCCCTCGGCCCCTACATCGAGAACGAATTCGACTGGACGGACGCCACCATCGAGACCCGGGTGGACGGCGAGGTCATGCAGCGTGAGTCGACGATGCAGATGATCCACAAGATCCCCGAGCTGATCGAGTACGTCACCGACGTCTTCACCCTGCTGCCGGGGGACGTCATCCTGACCGGCACGCCCGCCGGCATCGGTCCGTTCACGTCGGGCCAGACGGTCGAGGTCGCGATCTCGGGCCTCGGCTCGTTGATCAACCCCGCCAAGAACCGGGTCTAGGCCCGCCCGGTGAGCCCCGCCGCCGTCGACGCGCCGCCGCGCGCGAATCCGGTGCCGGGGCTCCTGCTGGCCGGGGTCGCCTACGGGGTGGCGTGGGGCCTGCACCTCGTGTTGCCGGCGGTCCCCGTCCTGACCTGGTGCGTCCTGCTCGGCATCGCGGCCGCCCAGGTCCGGCCCCTCCGCCCGGTCATCGACGGCAGCGGCAAGCCCGGACTGACCTTCGCCTCGAAGCGACTGTTGCGCATCGGCGTCGTCTTGCTCGGGCTCCAGCTCAGCCTCGTCGACGTCGCCGGGCTCGGGTGGGCGACGGTGGTCGTCGTGATCGCGATCCTCGGCCTCACGTTCGCGGTCACCTACCTGCTCGGCCGATGGGCCCGGCTCCCCGGTGACCAACCCCTCCTGCTCGCGGCCGGCTTCTCGATCTGCGGGGCGTCGGCGATCGGCGCGATGAGTGCCGTGACCCGCGATCGCGGCAAGGACGCCGCGACTCCCGTCGCTCTGGTCACGTTGTTCGGCACGCTCGCGATCGCCGTCCTGCCCCTGATCGGAGGGTGGGTCGGTCTGACCGACCTCGAGTTCGGTGCCTGGGTGGGGGCGAGCGTGCACGACGTCGGTCAGGTCGTCGCCACGGCGCAGACCGCCGGAGCGGCCGCTCTCGCGATCGCGGTCATCGTCAAGCTCACGCGGGTCCTGATGCTCGCGCCGATCGTGGCGATCACGTCGACCGTGGTTCGCCGACGGGGTGCCGACGCCGGAGCCCGGCCGCCGATCGTGCCGTTGTTCGTCGTCGGCTTCGCCGTCGCGGTCGTCGTCCGGACGGTGATCCCGGTTCCGGAGGCGCTGCTCGCGATCGCGGGGACGGTCCAGTCGGTCCTGCTCGGGCTCGCACTCGTCGGCCTCGGGTCGGGCATCCGCCTCGAGCGCCTCGTCCGCACCGGTGGCCGCGCCTTCCTGGTGGGCCTGGCCTCGTGGATCGTCATCGCCTCGGTGTCCCTGGGCGCCGTGCTCGTGCTGCCCCTCGGGTAGCGGCGGCGTCCCCGCGGGGACGTGGCGGGCGACACGCCCGGGATGCACGAAGTTTGGCCATACCCGTCTCGGGCTGCGTAAAGTAATCACTTGTCACCCCAAAGGTGCGGGCGGAGCGAAGCTTCCCCGGCCCTCAAGTGGGACCAACTTCCAAGTCCTCGAGTTGCTTCACAGCCTCGGACCAAGTG
>NZ_JACYUH010000003.1:290328-788483 GCF_014841655.1 Frigoribacterium sp. CFBP 8759 | reverse complement strand
TGCAGGGTGAAGAGGGGCTGGCCCTCGGTGACCCGGTCGCCCGGCTTCGCGTGCAGCTCGATGCCGGCGGCCGCCTGCACGGGGTCCTGCTTGCGGGCGCGACCCGCACCGAGGCGCCAGGCACCGATGCCGAAGGGCAGCGCGTGCTGCTCGGTCAGGTGACCGCTGCGCCCGGCGGTGACGACGTGCGTCTCGCGGGCGGTCGGCAGCGCGGCGTCGGGGTCCCCGCCCTGGGCACGGATCATGCGCTTCCAGGCGTCCATGGCGCGTCCGTCGTCGAGGGCGGCCTCGACGTCGGCGTCGGGTCGACCCGCGAGGGTCAGCATCTCGCGGGCGAGTGCCATCGTGAGCTCGCGGATGTCGGCGGGGCCGCCTCCGGCGAGGGTCTCGACCGACTCACGGACCTCGAGGGCGTTGCCGATGGTCAACCCGAGCGGCACGTTCATGTCGGTCAGCAGGGCGGTGGTCGCGACGCCGGCGTCGGTGCCGAGGTCGACCATCGTGCGGGCCAGCTCACGCGACCGCTCGATGTCCTGGATGAAGGCGCCCGACCCGAACTTGACGTCGAGGACGAGGGCGGCGGTGCCCTCGGCGATCTTCTTGCTCATGATCGACGACGCGATCAGCGGGATGGCCTCGACGGTGCCCGTGATGTCACGGAGCGCGTAGAGCTTGCCGTCGGCGGGGGCGAGGCCCGACCCGGCCGCACAGACGACGGCGCCGCTGTCGGCCATGATCTCGCGCATGCGGTCGTTCGAGATCGAGGCCTGCCAGCCGGGGATCGACTCGAGCTTGTCGAGCGTTCCCCCGGTGTGGCCGAGGCCACGGCCCGAGAGCTGGGGCACGGCGACGCCGAACGAGGCGACGAGCGGAGCCAGCGGCAGGGTGATCTTGTCACCGACGCCACCGGTCGAGTGCTTGTCGACGGTCGTCTTGCCGAGCCCGGCGAAGTCCATCGTCTCGCCCGACCGGATCATGGCCATCGTCATGTCGCGGATCTCTCGGCGCTCCATGCCGTTGAGGAAGATCGCCATGGTCAGCGCCGACATCTGCTCGTCCGCGACGTACCCGCGCGTGTACGCGTCGATGAGCCAGTCGATCTGCGCGGTGCTGAGGGCGTCGCCGCCCCGCTTGACGCGGATGAGGTCGACGGTGTCGAACGGTTCGACGGCGTTCTGGGTCACGGCGGGGCTCCTAGCAGTGGTGCGATGGGTGGTGCGAGGGCGCGACCACGGGGTCGCGACCGGGAGGGACGAGGAGGCGCGGGTCAGCCCTGCGAGGCGCGGTACGCCTCGAGCTGCCGCGGTCCGAACGCGTCGGGGATGACCTCGTCGATGGTCTTGAAGCCCGAGACGGTGTCGAGGACCATGGCTTCGTCGGAGTGTTCGTAGAGCAGCTGACGGCACCGCCCGCAGGGCATCAGGACCCCGCCGTTGCCGTCGACGCAGGCGAAGGCGACCAGACGGCCCCCTCCCGACATGACGAGGTCGGAAACCAGTGAGCACTCGGCGCAGAGGGTGATGCCGTACGAGGCGTTCTCGACGTTGCAGCCCGAGACGATCCGACCGTCGTCCGTGACGGCTGCAGCCCCCACGGGGAAGTTCGAGTAAGGGACGTACGCCTTGCGCATGGCGTCGCGAGCCGCTCCGCGGAGGGCGTCCCAGTCGGTCTCGGCGAGCACGGACTCGCTGCTGCGGCCCGTCACGACTTGATGTAGGGCTTGCCCGAGGCCGCGGGGCCCCGGGACTGCCCGACCAGGCCGGCGACCGCGAAGATCGTCACGACGTACGGCAGCATGAGCATGAACTCGCTGGGCACCGGCGAACCGATGGCCCCGAGCACGTTCTGCAGGTTGCTCGCGAAGCCGAACAGCAGCGCGGCGAGCGTGGCCCGGATCGGGTCCCACCGACCGAAGATGACCGCGGCCAGGGCGATGAACCCCGCGCCCGCCGTCATCTCTTTCTGGAAGTTGCCGAGCGAACCGAGCGTGAAGTACGCCCCGCCGAGGCCGGCGATCGCCCCCGCGAGGGAGACGTTCCAGAACCGGGTGGCGTTGACCTTGATGCCCACGGTGTCGGCCGCCTGCGGGTGCTCGCCCACCGAACGGAGGCGCAGCCCCCACCGCGTGCGGAAGAGACCGTAGAAGACGACCGCGATCGCGATGTACATCAGGTAGACGATGATCGTCTGACGGAAGAAGACCGGCCCGACGATCGGGATCTGGCTGAGGACCGGGATGTCGAGCTGCGGGAACCGCACGCCGCGGTTCAGCGACTCGGACTTCGACAGCACCTGCGAGTACAGGAAGCTGGTGAGGCCCGTGACGAGCACGTTGAGCACGACGCCGACGATGACCTGGTCGACGATGTAGCGGATGCTGAACACCGCCAGGACCATCGACACGAGCACGCCCGCGATCATCGCCCCGACCAGGCCGACGTAGGCCGACCCGGTCGCCGAGGCGACCATGGCCGAGACGAAGGCTCCGGCGAGCAACTGCCCCTCGATCGCGACGTTGACGACACCGACCCGCTCGCTGATGACGCCGCCGAGGGCACCGAAGATCAGCGGGGTGCTGAGTGCGAGGGCGCCGAGCAGCAGACCGGGCACCGGGATGGTCTGACCGGCGCTCGCCCACGTGAGGAAGCCGAGCAGGAAGAGGACGCCGAACACGGCGATCAGCCAGATCGGCACCTTCTCGAAGCGGACGGCGCGCAGCACCGCGACCACCGTGATGACGGCCAGGAGCACCGTCAGCACGATGCCGGTGCCGGCCGCCGGCAGGACCGCGTCGGGCAGGGCGAAGAAGTCCGTCGTCGTCGACAGGCGGAAGGTGCTCTCGCCGTCCCGGGCGAGGCCGAGGAACAGCACGGCGGCCACGACCGTGAAGATCGCGAACGCGATCGGGGCCTTGAGGCTGCGGGAGGAGGCCCGCGCCAGGTCGGGCGACGGCGCGGCGGGGACCGCGGTGTCGGGGGTGAGCGTGCTCACTTGGTGACCACCGCCTCCTTGTTCGAGGCCTTGCGCACCGGGCGGAGGCCCGGGGCCGGCAGACGGAAGATCGCTCGGACCAGCGGAGGCGCGGCCACGAACAACACGATGAGGGACTGCACGACGAGCACGATGTCGATCGGCACGCCGTTGGCGGCCTGCATCGAGTACCCGCCGGCCTTGAGCGCTCCGAAGAGGACGCCGGCGCCGAACACTCCCCACGGCCGCGAACGCCCGAGCAGCGCGACCGTGATCGCGTCGAAGCCGATGCCGGCGTCGATGCCCGAGGTGAAGCCGCTGGTCAGCGTGCCGAGCACCTGGGTCGACCCGGCGACGCCCGCGAGGGCACCCGAGATGAGCATCGCGTAGAGGTAGATGTTCTTGACGTTCATGCCGGCCGTGCGGGCTGCGTGCGGGTTCTCGCCGACGGCACGGAACCGGAAGCCGAGCGTCGACCGGTTGATCAGCCACCACACGACGGCGGTGATGACGATGACCAGCACGAAGCCCCAGTTGAGGTTGTAGCGGGCGCCGAACAGGTCGGGCAGGATCGCCGTGTCGAGCGTGGCGGGCGACTTGGGGTTCGCGCTGCCCGGAGCCTGCAGCAGGCCCTGCGTCCGCAACATGAAGGCCAACAGGTAGAAGGCGATGTAGTTGAGCATGATCGTGAGGATCACCTCGTGGGCGCCGGTGCGGGCCTTGAGCAGGCCCACGATGCCACCCCAGAGGGCACCCGCGGCGATGCCGGCGGCGAGGGCGAGGGGAAGGTGCACGGCGAGCGGCAGGTGGAAGGAGAAGCCCACCCAGCCGGCGGCGGCCGAGGCCATCAGCATCTGCCCGCGGGCACCGATGTTGAACAGGCCCACGCGGAACGCGACCGCGACGCCGAGGCCCGCGGCGATGAGGGGCACGGCGTAGTTCAGCGTCTCGGTCAGCGGACGGATGCCCGCCGCGAAGCCGTCGACCCGGAAGTTGTAGATCGCGCCCTGGAACAGCGACGAGTACGACCCGCCGACCGCGGTCCAGAACGCCTGGAAGAAGTCGGCCGGGCGCGAGAAGAAGTAGCCCAGCGTGCCCTGCACCGTGGTGTCGGTGAACCCGATGAGGAGGCCCGAGACGACGAGTGCCAGCACGACGGCGAGCACCGAGATGGCGGCGTTGCCGGTCGTGATCTCTCTCAGGAGGCGCGAGCCGCGTCCCTCGGTCGACTCCGGTGACGACGGGGCGGGTGGCGTGCCCGGGCCCGTCGTGGTGGTCGTGGCGTCGCTCACGCTGCCTGCTCCGTTCCCTGCGGCATCTCGCCGGCCATCATGAGCCCCAGCACGTCGCGAGGGGTGTCCGCCGGCACGATGCCGACGATGGTGCCGCGGTACATCACGGCGATGCGGTCGGCCAGGGCGGCGACCTCGTCGAGCTCGGTCGAGACGACGATGACGGGCACGCCCTGGTCGCGGGTCTCGACGATGCGCTTGTGCACGAACTCGATCGACCCGACGTCGATGCCGCGGGTGGGCTGGGCGGCCACGAAGAGCCGCAGGTCGCGGCTGAGCTCGCGCGCCAGAACGACCTTCTGCTGGTTGCCGCCCGAGAGGCGACCGGCAGGCGTCGTGATGCCCTGGGTGCGGATGTCGAACTCCTTCACCTTGGCCACGGCGAACGCCGCGAGCTCGGCGAGCTTGAGCGAGCCGCGTTTCACGAAGGGACCGGACTGCGAGCGGTCGAGCATGAGGTTCTCGGCCACGGTGAACTCTCCGACGAGACCGTCCTGGTTGCGGTCCTCGGGGACGAAACCGACGCCGGCGTCGAGGACCTGGCGCACGCTGCGGCCCGTGATGTCGCGCCCGTCCAGGGAGACCCGCCCCTCGACCCGGGGCTGGAGGCCGAGGATGGCCTCGGTGAGTTCGGTCTGACCGTTGCCCTGGACGCCGGCGATGGCGAGGATCTCGCCCCGGCGGACCTCGAACGAGACGTCGTCCACGACGACCTGCCCGATGGGGTCGACCACCCGGAGGTTCTCGACCACCAGGGCGGGCTCACCGGCTTCGGCGGGGGCCTTCTGGACGGTGAGCTCGACGGCGCGACCGACCATGAGCGAGGCGAGTTCGGCGTTCGAGGCGGTCGGTTCGGCCTCGCCCACGACCTTGCCGAGGCGGATGACCGTGATGCGGGTGGCGACCTCGCGCACCTCCCGCAGCTTGTGGGTGATGAAGACGATGGCGGTGCCGGCGTCACGCAGCTGACGCATGATCACCATGAGCTCGTCGGTCTCCTGCGGCGTGAGCACGGCGGTGGGCTCGTCGAACACGAGCACCTTCGCGTCACGGGACAGGGCCTTGATGATCTCGACGCGTTGCTGCACACCGACGGGCAGCTCTTCGACGAGGGCGTCGGGATCGATGTCGAAGCCGAACCGGCTGCTGATCTCTCGCACCTTGGCGCGAGCCGCGGCGAGGTCGAGCCGGCCGCCGGACCTGGTCTCTTCGTGGCCGAGCATGACGTTCTCGGCGACGGTGAAGACGGGCACCAGCATGAAGTGCTGGTGCACCATGCCGATTCCGGCGCCCATGGCGTCGCCCGGGCCGGAGAAGTGCTGGACGGCGTCGTCGAGCAGGATCTCGCCCTCGTCGGCCTGGTAGAGCCCGTAGAGCACGTTCATCAGCGTGGACTTGCCGGCGCCGTTCTCGCCGAGCAGGCAGTGGATCTCGCCGGGCTCGACGGTCAGGCTGATGTGGTCGTTGGCGGTCAGCGCGCCGAATCGCTTGGTGATGCCCCGCAGTTCGAGCTTCATCTCAGGTGGCTACCTCGGGTCTAGGCATTCGGGTGGGGACGGGCGGCACCGGGTCGGCGGCCCGCCCACGGGCGTTGAGAGGGCCGGGAGCGACGGGGTGACCGTCGCTCCCGGCCCTGGGTCAGTCGATGCTAATCGATGACGGGAGGTGCTTTCGTCAGCTGGTGAGCGCCGACGGGGACTCGACCTCGATCGAGCCGTCGATGATGCCGGCCTTGATGGTGTCGAGCTCGTCCTGCAGACCGGAGTCGACCTTGTCGGCGTAGTCGTGGAACGGGGCGATGCCGACGCCGTCGTTCTCGAGCGTGCCCACGTAGGGCGTGCTCGAGAACTTGTCCTCGCTGGCCTGCGTGACGACCGCGTCGGTCGCCTGCTTGATGCCCTTGAGCACCGAGGTGAGGAAGAGGTCCTTGTTGGCGCTGTCGGTCTCGTAGGTGTCGCTGTCGGCACCGACCAGGACGACGTCCTTGCCGGAGTCGCGGATCGCCTCGGCGGCGCTCTGGTAGATCGGGCCACCGACCGGCAGGATGACGTCGGCGTTCTGGTCGATCAGGGTCTGGGCGCTCTGCTTGGCCGTGGTGCCGGCCTCGAAGCCACCGGTGAAGGTGCCGTTCTGGGCGTCGACGTCCCAGCCGACGACCTTGACGTCCTTGCTCTTCTGCTCGTTGTAGTACTTCACGCCGTCGGCGAAGCCGTCCATGAAGATGGTGACGGTCGGGAACTGCATGCCGCCGAAGGTGCCGACGACGCCGGTCTTCGAGTAGCTCGCCGCCGCGTAGCCCGCGAGGAACGCGGCCTCGGACGTGTTGAAGGTGATCGGCTGCACGTTGTCGGCCGTGATGGACGAGTCGTCGATGGTGGCGTAGTTGATGCCCGAGTTCGCCTCGGCCGCCGACTTGGTGGCGTCGGCGAGCGCGAAGCCGACCGTGACGATCAGGTTGCAGCCCTGGTCGGCGAGGTTCGACAGGTTGGCGTCGTAGACCGTCTCGTCGGCCGACTCGACCGTCTTGGGCGTGGACCCGATGGTCTTCGCGGCCTCGGTCAGGCCCTCGTAGCCGAGCTGGTTGAACGACTTGTCGTCGAAGCCGCCGGCGTCGGAGACCATGCAAGGGACGAAGTCGCTCGAGGCGCCGCTGGTCGAGCCAGAGCCGCTCTCGGGGGCCGAGGCACAGCCGGCCAGGATGACGGCGGTGCTCGCCAGGGCGAGGCCGCTGAGCACGGCCTTGCGCGCAGTTGTAGTCAAGTTGTCCTCCAGGGTGCAGCCCGGCACGAGGCGCGCCGGGTGGGTATGGCTGACAGGTTACCTACTGTGACGTGCGCCTCCGACCGACGGGTGGTAGTGATGCCGAGGCGTTACACAGTCGCGACCACGACGTAACGAGCACGAAACGTCCACGGGCCCGGAACGGGTCAGAGGACGTCGCTGCGACCGCTCAGCTTGAGGGCGTCCACGACGCCCTTGACGCGTTGCGCGTTGGCCGTCGTCGTGACGAGCAGGGCGTCGGGGGTGTCGACCACGATGATGTCGTTGACGCCGATCAGCGAGATCAGTCGACCGCTGTTGCCGACGACGATGCCGCTGGAGCTGTCGGCCAGCACGCGGGCGTTCTCGCCGAGGATGGCCAGGTCGCTCTTGCGACCGCCGGCGTGCAGCTTGGCGATGGACGCGAAGTCGCCGACGTCGTCCCAGTCGAAGTCGCCCGGCACGACGGCCAGCCGGCCCGCTGCGGCGGCGGGTTCGGCCACGGTGTAGTCGATGGCGATCTTCTCGAGGCCGGGCCACACCTTGTCGACGACGGCGCCGCGCTTCGGGGTGTCCCATGCCGCCGCGAGCTCTTCGATGCCCTCGAGCAGGTCGGGACGGGTCTCGCCCAGCTGCTCGAGCAACCGGTCGGCCCGCGAGATGAACATGCCGCCGTTCCAGAGGTAGTCGCCGCCGGAGACGTAGCGCTCGGCCGTCTCGAGGTCGGGCTTCTCGACGAACGACTCGACCGTGCGGGCGCTCGGTGCGCCCTCGATGTCGAGCGGTGCGCCGACATGGATGTAGCCGAACCCGATCGCGGGTTCGGTGGGGGTGATGCCGATCGTGGCGATGTAGCCCTCGTCGGCGGCGACGATGGCCTCGCGGACGGCCCGACCGAAACCGCGGGTGTCGGCGATGACGTGGTCGGCGGCGAACGAGCCGATGATGACGTCCGGCTCACGACGACGGAGGACGGCGGCGGCGAGGCCGATGGCCGCGGTGCTGTCCTTCGGCTCGCTCTCGAGGACGACGTTGTGGTCGGCGAGGCCGGGCAGCTGCGACTCGACCGCGGCTCGGTGTGCCCGCCCGGTGACGACCATGATGCGTTGGTCGCCGTTGAGCGGGGCGAGGCGGTCCCAGGTGCCGCGCAGCAGGGTCGAACCGCTGCCGGTGAGGTCGTGCAAGAACTTGGGTGCGTCGGCGCGGCTGAGCGGCCAGAGACGGGACCCGATGCCACCCGCCGGGATGATGCTGTAGAACCGGTCGAGGCTTTCCTGGATCGTCATGAGTTCACCTTATCGACGCCCCTCCTCCATGCCTCCGATCCCCTCGCGCCACCGTCGCCGTCGAGGCTCGCAGCACGAGCAGTCCGAGGAGGACCGATGCGAGTCGTGATCGTGACCGAGAGCTTCCTACCCACCGTCAACGGGGTCACCACGAGCGTGCTGCGCGTGCTCGACCACCTGGCCCGACGCGGACACGAGGCCATGGTCATCGCCCCGGCCGGCCGCGGGACCACGAGCTACGCCGGCTTCCCCGTCCACCGGGTGCCGTCCGTGGCCTACCGCCAGTTCCCGGTCGGCCTGCCGAACCCGCAGGTCGCGGCCGCCATCGCCGGGTTCCGACCCGACGTCGTGCACGTCGCCTCGCCGTTCCTGCTCGGCGCCCAGGCCATCGCCGCGGCGGCACGCCTGGGCGTGCCCTCGGTCGCCGTCTTCCAGACCGACGTCGCCCGGTACGCGGGGACGAACGGCCTCGGGCTCGGCTCGGCCGTCGCCTGGCGGCTCGTCCGCCGCATCCACGACCAGGCCACGACGACGCTGGTCCCCTCGCGCGCCTCCTTGCGGGACCTCGAGACGGCCGGCGTGGGCCGGCTCGCGACCTGGGGGCGAGGAGTCGACTCGGCCCTGTTCCACCCGAACCGCAAGTCGGGCGACGCGGTGCGCGCCCTGCGGGAGTCCTGGGGCGCACCCGACCAGGTGCTCGTCGGCTACGTGGGCCGACTGGCCCCCGAGAAACAGGTCGAGCGGCTGGCCGCCCTGCGCCCCCTGCGGGAGGCCCGCCTCGTGGTCGTCGGGGGCGGCCCCTCACTGCCCGCCCTCCGCCGCCGCCTGCGACAGCTCGACCCGGTGTTCACCGGCCCTCTGCACGGCGAGCACCTCGCGGACGCCTATGCGGCGCTCGACGTGTTCGTGCACACCGGCTCGACCGAGACCTTCGGTCAGACCGTCCAGGAGGCCCACGCCAGCGGACTGCCGGTCGTGGCCCCGGCCGCGGGCGGGCCCCTCGACCTGGTGCGGCACGGGGTCGACGGGTTCCTCTTCGAGCCCCGCCACGACCACTCGCTCCGCCGGAGCGTCCGCACCCTGGTCCTCTCGGACGAGCTGCGGGCCCGCTTCGGCGAGGCCGGCAGGCGGGCAGTCGTCGGACGCACGTGGGAGACGCTCGGCGACGAGCTCGTCGAGCACTACCGACGGGCGATGGCGAGCGTCCGCGACGGGGCGGAGCGCGCCTCCGTCCGCTGATCGCGGGGCCGTGCCGACGGGTCCGTCTTGTCTCGACGTCGAACGACTTCGGAGGAGCGGGGCCGCGTCCGCACTCGGCGGGAACATAGACTGGACAGGTTCTGAGAACGCCACCAGCGGACACGGCTGTCCCTCGTACCGATCGAGCGAGAACGTCGTCCGCCCCATCCGCGAGGAGAAGTGCTCATGGCCGAGCAGTCGACGCGAACGGTCGCATCACCGGCAGGCAGACCGGGCGCACCGAAGATCAGTGCGCCCAAGGCGCCCGGGAAGATCGCCGGCACCCTCTACCGGGGCCGTGAGGGCATGTGGTCGTGGGTCCTCCACCGCATCACCGGCGTGAGCATCTACTTCTTCCTGCTGGTGCACATCCTCGACACCGCCCTGGTGCGGATCAGCCCCGAGGCATACAACGCGGTGATCGGCACCTACAAGAACCCGATCATGGGGCTCGGCGAGACCGGCCTCGTCGCCGCGATCCTGTTCCACGCCCTGAACGGCCTGCGGATCATCCTCATCGACTTCTGGGGCCCCGGCACCAAGTACCAGCGCGTCATGTTCTGGGTCGTCATCGGCCTCGCCGTGGTCCTGTTCGCCGGCTTCGCCCCGCGCCACCTGATGAACGTCTTCTCGGAGTAGAGCCATGACCACCCAGACCGTCGAAGCCCCGCGCTCGGCCCGTGCGGCCCAGCGCTCCACCAACTACGAGAAGTGGGGCTGGATCTACATGCGCGCCAGCGGCTTGCTGCTCGTCGTGCTCGTGTTCGGCCACCTGTTCATCAACCTGCTCGCGAGCGAGGGCGGCGTCAAGGCCATCGACTTCGCCTTCGTGGCCGGCAAGTGGGCCAGCCCGTTCTGGCAGGTCTACGACACCCTCCTCCTCTGGCTCGCGCTGATCCACGGCACGAACGGCATGCGGACGATCGTCAACGACTACGTCTCGAAGCCGACGGTGCGCAAGGTCCTGCTCGTCACGCTCTGGACCTCGACCGTCGTCCTGCTCGTCCTCGGCACGCTCGTGATCTACACGTTCGACCCGTGCCCTGCGAACGCCCCGGCCGACCTGCTGCCGTCGTTCTGCACCGCCGGCTAGCCACCCGGCCCACCGTCCACTCCGGCCACCGGCCGCACGTCCCCCACCGGAAAGAACCGTGACCACACCCTCCCCCGCCCCCGCCAGCACCGTCGTCGACGGCGTCCACTACCACCAGCACGACATCGTCATCGTCGGGGCCGGGGGTGCGGGCATGAGGGCGGCCATCGAGGCCGGCCCGAACGCCAGCACCGCGGTGATCTCGAAGCTGTACCCGACCCGTTCGCACACCGGTGCGGCCCAGGGCGGCATGGCCGCGGCCCTCGCCAACGTCGAGGACGACAACTGGGAGTGGCACACGTTCGACACCGTCAAGGGCGGCGACTACCTCGTCGACCAGGACGCCGCCGAGATCCTCGCCAAGGAGGCGATCGACGCCGTCCTCGACCTCGAGAACATGGGGCTGCCGTTCAACCGCACCCCCGAGGGCAAGATCGACCAGCGTCGCTTCGGCGGCCACACGGCCGAGCACGGCAAGAACCCCGTCCGGCGAGCCTGCTACGCGGCCGACCGCACGGGTCACATGATCCTCCAGACGCTCTACCAGAACTGCGTCAAGCACGGCATCAACTTCTTCAACGAGTTCTACGTCCTCGACCTCATCATGGGAGAGATCGACGGAGAAGAGCGCCCGGCCGGCGTGATCGCCTACGAGCTCTCGACCGGCGACCTGCACGTGTTCCAGGGCAAGGCCGTCATCTTCGCCACCGGCGGCTTCGGCAAGATCTACAAGACGACGTCCAACGCGCACACCCTGACCGGCGACGGCGTGGGCATCATCTGGCGCAAGGGTCTGCCGCTCGAGGACATGGAGTTCTTCCAGTTCCACCCGACCGGCCTCGCCGGGCTCGGCATCCTGCTGAGCGAGGCCGCCCGCGGTGAGGGCGCGATCCTGCGCAACAGCGAGGGCGAGCGCTTCATGGAGCGCTACGCCCCCACCATCAAGGACCTGGCGCCCCGCGACATCGTCGCGCGCTGCATGGCGACCGAGATCCGCGAAGGCCGGGGGGCCGGACCGCACAAGGACTACGTCTACCTCGACATCACGCACCTCGACCCGGCCGTGATCGACGCCAAGCTGCCGGACATCACGGAGTTCGCCCGCACCTACCTCGGCGTCGAGCCGTACACCGAGCCCGTCCCCGTGCTGCCGACCGCCCACTACGCCATGGGTGGCATCCCGACGAACGTCAAGGCCGAGGTGCTCCGCGACAACACGACGGTCGTGCCGGGCCTCTACGCCGCCGGCGAGTGCGCCTGCGTCAGCGTGCACGGCTCCAACCGCCTCGGCACGAACTCGCTGCTCGACATCAACGTCTTCGGCAAGCGCGCCGGCAACAACGCCGTCGAGTACGTGAAGGACGCACCCTTCGTGCCGCTGCCCGACGATCCGGCCGGCTTCGTGCGCGGTCTCGTCGAGGACGTCCGCAACGCCACGGGCACCGAGCGCATCGCGACGCTGCGCAAGGAGCTGCAGGACAGCATGGACCGCAACGCCCAGGTGTTCCGTACCGAAGAGACCCTCGACGAGGTCACCCACGTGATCGCCGACCTCCGCGACCGGTTCAAGAACATCTCGGTGCAGGACAAGGGCAAGCGCTTCAACACCGATCTGCTCGAGGCCATCGAGCTGGGCTTCCTGCTCGACCTCGCCGAGGTCGTCGTCTACTCGGCTCGTTCGCGTCAAGAGAGCCGCGGGGGGCACTTCCGCGAGGACTACCCCACGCGCGACGACGAGAACTGGCTCGTCCACACGATGGCGTACCTGACGGGCGACGCCCACTCGTCCCTGGCCGGCGACCACATCCGCCTCGACACCAAACCCGTCGTGATCACGAACTACCAGCCGATGGAACGGAAGTACTGACATGAGCACCGCTGTCCTCGAGAACAAGCCCCAGGGCGCCGACGCCGTCCCCACGTTCACGGCCACCCTGATCATCCGTCGGTTCGACCCCGAGGTCGACGACGAGCCCCGCTGGCAGGACTTCGACGTCCAGGTGCTGCCGACGGACCGGGTGCTCGACGCCCTGCACCAGATCAAGTGGGAGCAGGACGGTTCGCTGACCTTCCGTCGTTCGTGTGCCCACGGCGTCTGCGGCTCCGACGCGATGCGCATCAACGGTCGCAACCGGTTGGCCTGCAAGACGCTGATCAAGGACCTCGACATCTCACAGCCGATCTACGTCGAAGCGATCAAGGGCCTTCCCCTCGAGAAGGACCTCGTCGTCGACATGGAGCCCTTCTTCCAGTCGTACCGCGAGATCCAGCCGTTCCTCATGGCCTCGTCCAAGCCCGAGAAGGAGCGCCTGCAGAGCGCCACCCAGCGCGAGCGCTTCGACGACACGACCAAGTGCATCCTCTGTGCCGCCTGCACGTCGAGCTGCCCGGTGTTCTGGACCGACGGCCAGTACTTCGGTCCGGCCGCCATCGTCAACGCGCACCGCTTCATCTTCGACTCGCGCGACGAGGGTGCGCAGGTGCGCCTCGACATCCTGAACGACAAAGAAGGCGTGTGGCGCTGCCGCACCACCTTCAACTGCACCGAGGCCTGCCCGCGCGGCATCCAGGTGACGCAGGCCATCGCCGAGGTCAAGCAGGCCGTGTTGCGCGGGCGGGCCTGACACCGAGCCACCTCCACGAGAGAGGGCCCGACCACCATGTGGTCGGGCCCTCTCTCGTACGACGGGTCGCGGCGGCGCATGGACGCACGTCGACGACCTGGTCAGTCGTCCTCGACGATGCAGGCGGCCTCGAGGCCGAGGGCGAGTCGTAGCGCGACCGACACCCCGGTCTCGCCTTCGTCGCCCATCGGGGCGACGGCGTCGATCCAGAACACCGGGAGGGGCACCGAGGGCGGGTCGGGCAGCAGACGGTGGACCTCGTCCGCCTCGGTCAGTTCGGCCGCCTGGTAGACGGTGAGCAGCGGAACCCCACCCGCCCCGAACACCTGGAGGGCGTCGCCGCCGTCGATCTCGCGCACGCCGAGCGAACCGTCGACCGCGTGGGCCGCCGTCGCGAGGTCGAGCTGGTCGTAGACGTGCGGACTCAGGATGGTGATGTCGCGGGGCATCAGCTCTCGTCCTCGGCCGGACGCGGACGCTCGGTTCCGGCCTGGGACTCGATGCCGTCGGTCTGGCCGCCGGACCGGCTGCCCGTCCCGGCATCGGCCTCGGTGATGGCCTCGGCCTCGGCCTCGGCCGTGCTCTCGTGCAGCAGGTCCAGTTCGTGCAGGTCTTCCTCCCACGCCTGGAGCAGAGGGCTGGCGACGAGCTGGGCGAGCCTCTCGGGGCCGACCGCCTCCAGCGTGCGGTGCAGGGCGTTCCAGCCCGACGTGGCCTCGTCACCCAGCGGCACGACGTAGGCGGGCAGGCGCGGTCGGCCGACCACGACGACCGGACGTCCGGCGTCGAGGGCGGAGCGTTCGAGGCCGAGCCGACGCACGGACGGTGCGCCGATCAAGAGGGCGACCGGGTTCGGCGGGGGGTAGGTCACGGCCCGGACGCACCGATCGGACTCGCCCTCGCGGGCGATGACGAGGGCGAAGGTCGGCAGGGACGACTCGGCGATGTGGCCGAGAGCGTCGGTCAGCCGGGCGATGGCCTCGTCGAGCGTCCCCTCGGTCACGTCGACCGTCAACGCCGTGGTCTCCTCGATGCCGTGGTCGGTGACCCGTGCGGTGATCGTCGCCGACAGGTGCGGCCCCTCGACGACGACCCGGACGGTCTCGGGAGCCTGGTGACGGGCGTGTTGGGTGAGGACCCAGCGGTCCCAGGCGTGGCCCAGGGGCTCGGTCGCCCCCCATCGGGTCGGGACGGCGCCCGAGACGGCCGCTCCCAGGGTCTCGACCGCGCCTCCGAGGCTCGTGTCGTGGGACGCCCTGTGGAGCACCGTGAGGTCGACGCTGAGCTGGCAGGTGGTGTCGACGGCGTCCTCGATGAGGGGCAGCCACCCGGCGGACGGCGCGGCGGGTACCGAGGCGTCGGGCTCGGTGGCCGCGGCGTCGACGTCGGCGTAGGGCAGGCCCGTGAGGCCGTCCCGGAGACGGTCCTCGTCGTCGTGCACGGCCCAGACGCCCCCGGCGGCGACCAGGGCGGCCCGGAGGCCGACGGTGAGGCGCGACCGTTCGCTGGTGACGAGCACGACGCGTCGACTCGTCGGGGGTCGACCGAGGAGGTCCGCGAGCGGACGACTGAGTCGGACGACGCGGGCCCTGCTGTCGACCCGGACGGCGCGCGACGAGATCGCGTCGACCAACGGGTGTCGGATTGGGGTGCCCACCCGTCGATTCTGCTCCGTGGCGGAGGGCCGTGACCGGATGCACGGCGGACTCGGACCAGCCCGGCCCGAGACGGCCCACGAGGCCTAGGCTGGGTCCCCGTCATCGCCAACGACCCTCGAGAGGCCTGCCATGAACGACGCCCGACGCCTCGACCGACGGCCCTGCGGGCCCGGTCCGCGAGCGATCTCGTGAGACGACGCCCGTACCGCAACGGCGAACGCCCCCTCGACCAGCGGGAACGCCGACGAGCCTTCGCGGCAGCCGTCCGGACGAGGCCGCCCCTCCGACCCACCGCCGACCGAGAGTTCGGTCGGGCCCTCGCGCGCCTCGACGAGCTCGTCGAGAAGGTCCTGCTCTCGGGCGACCACGACCGCTTGCTCGACGAGACGCGGGTGTCGACCTGGCCTCGCGAACTGGACGCCGTGGCCGCGGTCGTGGTGGACCGGCTCGATCCGCCGCCGTCGGTCGACCGCGCGGCGGTGTCCGCCGCCGTCGCGGACAACCTGGAGGCGCGCTTCGGCCTGCGTGCGGGAGCCTCCCCGACCGAGAGGTCGGTCGTCCTCTGGCAGTCGGTGGCCGGTGCCGACTCGCGGCTCGCCGAGAACGGGTGGGAGCGTGACGTCCTCTCGGACGACCGGGAGGCGCTGGCCGAGTTCTTCGCCTCGGACGGCGATCCGGTGCGGGCACGTCTCACGCGGTCGTCGGGTCGCCTGCACCTCGAACTGCGGGGCACGAACGCACCCGTCGGCGACCGGTCGTCGTCGTACGCGGTGCTGTCGCGATCGAGCGCGCTCGTCCTCGTCGACGATCCCCGCGGCCTCGTCTCGGTGCTCGACGAGAGCACGGCCGGTGCGCTGCGCGACGTGGTCGTGGCCTGGGGCGAACTGGCCGACCACCTCGACGAACGTCGCGCCGAGGCCGGGGCACGCTGAAGCCGGACCGTCTTGAGGCCGGACCGTTCTGAGGCCCGACCGTCCTGAGGCCGGACCGTCCTGAGGTCGGAACACCCTGAGGCCCGTCGACCCCGAGGTCGGAGTCGGACGGCCGAGGGACGGCGCCGCCCCCGGGAGGGGCGACGCCGCGTCCCGTCCGTCAGACGGTGACGGCTTCGGCGGCCTGACGCGCGCCCGCGGCGGTGGTCGCCGCGACGGCGGCGGCCGCGAGCTCGCGAGCCTGGTCGAGGGTGTACCGGGAGAGCTCGAGGCGCACGTCGGCCAACGCGGCCGGCGTCATCGAGAGCGTGGTCGCCCCCAGACCGACGAGCACGACGGCCAGCAGGGGGTCGGCCGCGGCCTCGCCGCAGATGCCGACCGGCTTGCCGGCTGCGGCACCGGCGTCGCCGAGCGACTTGACCAGACGCAGCACGGCGGGGTGCCAGGGGTCCTGGTAGGCGGCCACGGAGCCGAGCATGCGGTCGGCCGCCATCGTGTACTGGGTGAGGTCGTTCGTCCCGACGCTGACGAAGTCGGCGCTGGCGAAGATCTGGTCCGCGAGCACCGCGAGCGAGGGGACCTCCGCCATCACGCCGACCGTCTTCAGACCGAGATCTCGGCCGAGGGCGACGAAGTACTCGGTCTCTTCGGCGTCGCTGACCATGGGCGCCATGACCCACAGGTCGGCGGTGGTCGCCGCTTGTGCCTGCGCCAAGGCGGTGAGCTGGTCGCGCAGGATGTCTTCTTTGACGCGCAGGGCGCGGAGGCCGCGCAGGCCGAGCGCGGGATTCTCCTCGTGGGCGTCGTTCAGGAAGCTGAGCGGCTTGTCGGCGCCCGCGTCGAGGGCTCGCACGACGACCTTCTTGCCCGGGAAGGCCTCGAGCAGGGCGGTGTAGCTCGCCGTCTGGCTCTCGACGGTGGGCGCGGTGGAATTGCCGAGGAAGAGGAACTCGGTGCGGAACAGTCCGACGCCTTCGGCACCCAGTTCGATGGCCCCGGCCGCCTCGGCCGGCGCGCCCAGGTTCGCGAGCAGCGGGACGGTGTGGCCGTCGGCCAGCGCACCCTCGGTGAGCGGCGCGGCGGCGGCGGCCGCGCGGTCGGCGATGCGCTTCTCGGCGTCGGCGACCTCGTCCGTGGACGGGTCGACCGTGACGACGCCGGTCGCGGCGTCGGCCACGACGATCGTGCCGTCGGCGAGGTCGAGCGCACCGGTCACCCCGACGATCGCGGGGATCGACTTGGACCGGGCGAGGATGGCGGTGTGCGACGTGGGTCCGCCGTCACGCGTGACCAGGGCGAGCACCTTGTCGAGGTCGAGCAGGGCGGTGTCGGCAGGGGCGAGGTCGGGCGCGACCAGCACGAACGGGGTGTCGCTCTCGGGCACCCCGGGAGCCGGGACGCCTCGCAGCGAGGCGATGACGCGCTGCGCCACGTCGCCGAGGTCCGTCGCGCGTTCGGCCATGTAGCCCCCCATGCCGATCAGGAGGTCCTGGAAGGCGGCGAACGCCTCGTGCACGGCGCGTTCACCGGTGCGACCGTCGTCGATGCGGGCCTTCACGTCGTCGGTGAGGGTGGGGTCCTGGGCCATGAGCGACTGGGCGTCGAGGACGTCCTTCGCCTCGCCGCCGGCCTTCTCGCCGCGGGCCGTGAGGTCGGCGGCGACCGCGGAGAGGGCGGTGAGCACGGCGTCGTACTCGAGAGCCGCGTCGGCGGTGCGGGGGTCGGTGCCCGGCTCGGGCAGCGGATCGGGCATCTTCTTGACGGGGCCGACGGCCACTCCACGTCCGACGCCAACGCCCTGTAGTGCCACGGTGAACCTCTTCGAGTCTCGATGGTGGGGACGTGCGGCAGGACGCCGGGCACGCCCACGGTCGGTCCATCGTAGACGGAACGTCCGCACGTCCGGTCAGTGCCGATCCCGGGGTCGACCGAGGCGGCCCGGGCCGCCTCGTCCGGCCACCCCTACCCTGGACGCATGCGCGCGCCGTGGACCCGAGAACCGACGCCCGACCCGGCCGAGGCGACCCGCGCCTCCGCGGCGGGACGCCCGTCCGGACGCGCCCGGCGGGCCGGCTCACGCGTCGTGGGGTCGCGGCCGACGCGGGTGCTGGCGCGGCACGTCACGGCGAAGGGGCCGCTGCTCGCCGCCGGGTTGACCTACCAGGCGCTCTTCGCCCTGTTCGCGGCCCTGTGGGTGGGCTTCTCGGTCGCGGGGTTCGTCGTCTCGGGCGACCAGGTGCTCCGTGACGAGTTGATCGTGTTCATCCGCTCGGCCGTCCCCGGGCTCATCCAGGACGTCGACGGCACGGGCGTCGTCGACCCCGAGTTGCTGCTCGACGCGTCGGTCTTCGGTTGGACCGGCGCGGTCGCCCTGCTCGGTCTCCTGGTGTCGTCCGTCACGCTGCTCGGCAGCATGCGCGACTGCGTGCGCATCGTGTTCCGGGCACCGCAACCGGTCACCCCGCTCGGCCGACTGATCGTGCGCGACCTCGGCCTGGCCCTCGCCTTCGGAGCCGCGGTCGTCGTGTCGGCGACGCTGTCGCTGCTCAGCACCACGGCGGTCTCGGGCCTGTTGTCCGGGGTGGGCGTCTCGACCCGGTCGATCGCGGGCGAGGCGACCCTGCGCGTGGTCGGCATCGTGCTCGTGTTCGTCTTCGAGACCGCGGTGCTGGCCGTCCTGTTCCGCGTGCTGGCCGGGCTGCACATCCCCTTCCGTCGACTGCTCGCGGGGGCGATGCTCGGAGCGGCCGGGTTCGTCTCGCTGACCGTGGTCGGCGGCGTCGTGCTCCGCGCCACGGGGTCGAACCCCCTGGTCGCCTCGTTCGCGGCCGTCGTCGGGCTGTTGATCGTGATCAACCTGCTGTGCCAGGTGCTGCTGCTCAGCGCCGGCTGGATCGCCGTCGGCATGGACGACCTCGGCGTGCTCGCCGACCCGCATCAGGAGGCGGCCCGCCTCCGCCGCCTCGAGGAGGAACGGCGAGCCCAGGAGGCGCGGGCCCGGTCGCGGGGCGGTCGCCTGGTGGACGGCGCCCGCGGGCTGCTCTCGCGGTCGCTGCGGGCCGTCCGCCGGGGTGACCCGTCCGACGCCCCGGGCACGGGGTCTCCCGACGACCCCGGTGACGGTGCCCGCCGCTAGTCTGGAGCCCATGTCCACGCGCCTCCGTCTCGCCACCGTCAACGTCAACGGCGTCCGTGCCGCCTTCCGCAAGGGCATGGGCGACTGGCTCTCGGCTCGCGACGTGGACGTCCTCACGCTCCAAGAGGTGCGCGCCTCGACCGACGACCTCGAGGGCCTGCTCGGCCCCGAGTGGAACGTCGTGCACGACCCGGCCACCGCCAAGGGGCGGGCCGGTGTGGCCATCGCCAGCCGGGGCAAGGCCCACGTGCACCGCGTCGAGCTCGGCCCCGACGACTTCGACAGTGCCGGGCGGTGGCTCGAGGCCGACTACGAGATCGACGGCACCGTCGTGACCGTCGTCAGCACGTACGTCCACTCGGGCGAGGTCGACACCCCCAAGCAGGACGAGAAGTGGAAGTTCCTCGACGCCATGTCGGCGCGGCTCCCCGAGCTCGCCGCCCACAACGAACTCTCGGTGGTGACGGGCGACCTCAACGTGGGCCACCGCGAACTCGACATCAAGAACTGGAAGGGCAACGTCAAGCGAGCCGGCTTCCTCCCCCGCGAACGGTCGTACTTCGACCGGTTCCTGGGGCCCGCGGGCGAGCAGGTCGTGACCGTCGACGGCACCGGCGGAGAAGGCCTCGGGTGGGTCGACGTGGGCCGACGCTTCGCCGGCGAGGTCGAGGGGCCCTATTCGTGGTGGTCCTGGCGCGGTCAGGCCTTCGACAACGACGCCGGTTGGCGCATCGACTACCAGCTGGCCACCCCGGCGCTGGCCGAGACCGTCGAGCACTACGTGGTCGACCGGGCGGCCGCCTACGACCAGCGCTGGTCGGACCACGCCCCGGTCGTCGTCGACTACCGGCTCTGACCCGCATCCCACCTCTTCTCTTCTCGCACCACCCCGACCGAGGACCTCATGACCA
The DNA here is from genome assembly GCF_014841655.1 of Frigoribacterium sp. CFBP 8759. Taxonomy (NCBI): domain Bacteria; kingdom Bacillati; phylum Actinomycetota; class Actinomycetes; order Micrococcales; family Microbacteriaceae; genus Frigoribacterium; species Frigoribacterium sp. CFBP 8759. The sequence continues at coordinate 768,582 of NZ_JACYUH010000003.1, read as the reverse complement.
AGCCCCGTCTCTTCTCCGGCATGCAGCCGTCCGCCGACTCGCTCCACGTCGGCAACTACATCGGCGCCCTGCAGCAGTGGAAGTCGCTGCAGGCGACGCACGACGCCCTGTTCTGCGTCGTCGACCTGCACGCCATCACCGTCCCCCAAGACCCCGCCGCGTTGCGTGCGCAGATCCGCGGCACCGCCGCCCAGTACATCGCCGCGGGCATCGACCCGGCGGAGTCGGCGCTGTTCATCCAGTCGCACGTGCCGGCACACACGCAGTTGGCCTGGGTGCTCAACACCCTGACCGGCTTCGGCGAGGCCAGCCGCATGACGCAGTTCAAGGACAAGGCGGCCAAGCAGGGGTCCGACGCGGCCTCGCTCGGCCTGTTCGCCTACCCGACCCTGATGGCCGCCGACATCCTGCTCTACCAGGCCGAGACGGTTCCCGTCGGAGACGACCAGCGTCAGCACGTCGAGCTCACCCGCGACCTCGCCACCCGGTTCAACTCCCGTTTCGGCGAGACCTTCGTCGTGCCCGAGGCGGTGATCCAGAAAGAATCCGCGCGCATCTACGACCTGCAGTCACCCGAGTCGAAGATGAGCAAGTCGGCGGCCACCGACTCCGGAGTCGTGTGGATGCTCGACGAACCGGGCCGCACCGCCAAGAAGATCAAGTCGGCGGTCACCGACGCCGAGCGCGAGATCCGCTTCGACCGCGGGGCCAAAGCGGGGGTCTCCAACCTGCTCACCATCCTGTCGTCGTTCTCGGGCGCCAGCGTGGCCGACCTCGAGGAGCGCTACGCGGGTCGCGGCTACGGCGACCTCAAGAAGGACGTGGCCGAGGTCGTCGTCGAGACCTTCGCGCCCGTCCGCGCCCGAGCCCTCGAACTCCTCGACGACCCGGCCGAGCTCGACCGCATCCTCGCCGTCAACGCCGATCGGGCGAACGAGATCGCCCAGGCCACGATCGACACCGTGTACGACCGCATCGGCTTCGTCCGCAAGGCCTGATCGTGCTGCCGTTCGTGCTCGCGTCGCCGACCCTCGAGTTGCGGGTGCCGAGTGCGGCCGACGTGCCGGCCATCGTCGACGCCTGCCGCGACGAGACCCTGCAGCGTTTCACCACGGTGCCCGTGCCGTACGGACGGTCCGACGCCGAGTTCTTCCTGCGACGCATCGTGGACGACGGGTGGGCGACGGGACGCGAGTTCACCTGGGGGCTGCGCCGCCCGGGTTCGGGTCTGCTCGAGGGCGTGGTCAGCGTTCGGCTCCGGTCGTCCGACGTCGGCTTCTGGACGGCCCCCGCCTCGCGGGGTCAGGGGATGATGACCGAGGCGCTCGGCCTGGTGGCCGATTGGGCGTTCGGCGCCGGAGGGCTCCGAGAACTCTTCTGGGAGGGCTACGTGGGCAACGACGCCTCCGCGGCCGTCGCCCGCCGGACGGGGTTCACCTACCAGGGCGTCGGTCCGGGGCTCCACCCGGACCGTGACGGAGGCCACCCCCTCTGCTGGAAGGCCCGCCTACGACCGGGCGACGCTCGGTCGGCGCGAGCCGGTTGGCCCGACCTGGGGCGCCCCGGGGTCCGTCCCGGCGGCTCGGCGGAATACCCCGTGGCCGACGGCGTTGACTCCCTCACGGATGCCGTCGACGGCGTCGCCCGCCCGTCCCCCACCGCGCACGCCCCGGCGCGCGACCGTTCCGTCCCGGAGGCACAGTGAGCATCGATCCGATCGACCACGACGTCCTCGAACGCGCCATGCGCCGGGCCGTCACGCTCGCGCGACGTGGGCCGGCCCGCGGCGTCAACCCCCAGGTCGGTTGCGTCCTCCTGCGTCCCGACGGCAGCGTCGCGGCCGAGGGATGGCACCAGGGCGCCGGCACGCCACACGCCGAGGTCGACGCCCTCTCGCACCTCTCCCCCGGCGAGGCGCGGGGTCTGACCGCCGTCGTCACGCTCGAACCCTGCGACCACGTGGGCCGCACCGGTCCGTGCAGCGTCGCCTTGATCGAGGCGGGCGTCTCCCGCGTCGTCCACGCCGTCGCCGACCCCGGCGCGTCCTCCGGGGGCGGGGCCGAGCGGCTGCGCCGCGCCGGCGTCGAGGTGGTCGACGGCGTGCTCACCGACGAGGCCACCGAGATGGCTCGCCGCTGGTTGGTGACGGCCCGGACGGGCCGACCGTTCGTGACGCTCAAGTGGGCGTCCAGCCTGGACGGTCGCACGGCGGCGTCCGACGGCAGCAGCCGCTGGATCACCGGAACGGCGTCACGGCAGCACGTTCACGAGCAGCGAGCGGCCCACGACGCGATCCTGGTGGGCACGGGCACCGTGTTGGCGGACGACCCCAGCCTGACCGCCCGCGGCGACGGCGGAGAACTGCTCCCCGACCAGCCCCTGCCCGTCGTCGTCGGCACGCGCACCGTGCCGGCCGACGCCGCCCTGCGTCGGCACCCCCGCGACATCGTCGAGACGGGGACGCACGACCTCGAGGCCGTGCTCGACGACCTCGGCGCCCGCGGGGTCCGCAGCGTGTTCGTCGAGGGCGGACCGACCGTTGCCAGCGCGTTCGTCCGGCTCGGGCTCGTCGACGACTACGTCGTGTACCTCGCGCCCACGCTGCTCGGCGGCCCCCGGACGGCCCTCGACGACCTCGGTGTGGACCACATCGACGGGCAACGACGATTGCGCGTCACCGATGCGCACCCCCTCGGCGACGACCTGGTGGTCGTCGCCCGCGACACCCCCAGGAGCCCCGCATGACCACCACGCCCGCCGCATCGTCCCAGGTGTCGTTCGAGGTCGAGACCACGGTCCCCACCCGTCACGGCACGTTCCGCATGAGGGCCTACCGCGACACCCTCACCGGCGCCGACCACGTGGCGATCATCGCGAGCGACCCGGCCGGCCTCCCCCCGGCGGACGGTGCCCTCGTGCGCGTCCACTCGGAGTGCCTCACCGGCGAGGCGTTCGGCTCCCTCAAGTGCGAGTGCGGCCCGCAGCTCGACGCCGCGCTCGACACCATCCGGGACCACGGCGGGGCCGTCGTCTACCTGCGCGGACACGAGGGTCGGGGCATCGGCCTCGTCGACAAGCTCCGGGCCTACCGCCTGCAAGAGGACGGACTCGACACCCTGGACGCCAACCTCGCCCTGGGGCTGCCGGCGGACGCCCGGGACTACGGGGCGGCGGCCGACGTGCTGCGCGACCTCGGGCTCGGCCGCGTCAGGCTGCTGAGCAACAACCCCGAGAAGCGGCGTCAGCTCGGCGAGCACGGCATCGAGGTCACCGAGCTGGTGCCCCTCGTCGTCGGCGTCGGTGCCTTCAACGAGGGCTACCTCGACACGAAGCGCGACCGCATGGGCCACGAGTTGCCCGGCCACCTCGGCTCCGACGACTGAGTCCGCGGCGGCCCCCGCTCCCGCGGCGGCTCCCGCTCCCGCCGCCCCGACGTGCGTCCCCACCGGGGTACACGCCGGAGTACGATGGACGACGGCTGTCACGAGCGGCCACCGTCTCACCCGGCCGAGCGATCCGCAGATCCCTGCACCGCGCCTCCGTCCGACCCGTTGCGCCGCACCATGCGCCCGGTCGTCGACGTCCGCCGGGACCTCGACCCCTGCCTCGGAGTGCCCCCGTGTCTGCCCCCACCGTCGACCCGTCGACGTCGTCCGTCCCCGCCACCAACAAGCGTTCGCGCGTCATCGTCGCGAGCCTCATCGGCACCTCGATCGAGTTCTACGACTTCTATGTCTACGCGACCGCCGCGGTGCTCGTCTTCCCGACCATCTTCTTCGCCAACGACGACCCCGCCGTGGCCCGCCTCGCCTCGTTCGCGGTCTTCGGCGTCGCGTTCATCGCCCGGCCCGTCGGGTCGATCGTCTTCGGCCACTTCGGCGACCGCATCGGCCGCAAGGGCACCCTCGTGGCGTCGCTGCTGACGATGGGCATCGCCACGGTGCTGATCGGGTGCATCCCGGCGGGCACCACGCCCGGTTGGGCGGTCGCCGGCCCGGCCTGCCTCGTCGTGCTGCGCTTCTGCCAGGGCCTGGGCCTCGGCGGCGAGTGGAGCGGTGCCGCGTTGCTCGCGACGGAGAACGCCCCGGCGAACCGCCGCGCGATCTACGGCACGTTCCCCCAGCTGGGTGCGCCCATCGGCTTCATCATCGCCAACCTGCTCTTCGTGCTGCTGAACACGACCCTCACCGAGGAGCAGTTCATGGCCTGGGGATGGCGCCTGCCGTTCCTGGCGAGCGCGGTGCTGGTGATCATCGGCCTCTACGTCCGGTTCAAGTTGATCGAGACGCCGGCGTTCCAGAAGGTCGTCGACTCGGGCAACGTCGCGACCCTCCCGCTCGCCCGCGTGTTCCGGTCGAGCTGGCGCCCCCTGCTGCTCGGCACGTTCATCATGCTGGCGACCTACACGCTCTTCTACCTGATGACGACGTTCACGCTGACCTTCGGGACGGCCGACGCCGCGGGCGACCCGGCCGGCCTGGGCATCCCCCGGACGCAGTTCCTCTGGATGCTGATCCTCGGCGTGGTGTTCTTCGGCGTCTTCACCCTCGTGTCGGGGCCCCTGGCCGAGAAGTACGGTCGCCGCGCGATGCTCATCTGCGTGACGGCGGGCATCCTCGTCTTCGGCTTCACGTTCGCCCCGCTGTTCGCCGCGGGGGCCCTCGGCGCGCAGGCGTTGCTCATCATCGGCTTCGTCCTGATGGGGCTGACCTTCGGACCGATGGGGGCCGTGCTGCCCGAGCTGTTCCCCACGAGCGTGCGCTACACCGGTTCGGCGATCAGCTACAACGTCGCGAGCATCCTCGGTGCCGCCGTGGCCCCGTTCATCGCCGTCGCGCTCTGGACGGCCGCGGGCGGCAGCACCTGGCTCGTGGGGCTCTACCTGTCCTCGATGGCGGTGTTGACCCTGATCGCGCTCGTGCTCAGCCGTGAGACCCGCGACGTCGACTACGACACGGCCGGCTGACCGGACGCGACGTGCCCTGCCGCCCGGCCCGCGCCTCCTGAGCGGAGGCGCGGGCCGGTCTCGTGACGCAGGTGGAAGTCACCGGGACGAAGTACGGTCGTAGTCGGCGGAGGCACCGCCCGCGACACCGACCGCCGCACCCCGCGACGCCGGTCACCTGGCACGAGAGGCATCATGAGCTCCGACACACGCGCGCGCACGACGACGTCCGACGGGAAGGAGGCGCGGGTCGACCCACCGGCCGCGCCCCGGTCGCGGTGGGGTCGCCGTCCGCAGCCCGAGGGTCCGCGTGCCACGTTCCGTCAGCTGTTGCCCTACCTGTTCGAGCACAAGAAGGTCATGGCCGTCATCATCGTGCTCAGCGTCCTGGGTGCCGCGGCGTCGCTCGGTCAGCCGTTGCTCGTGCAGCAGGTCATCTCGGCCGTGCAGGAAGGCGTGACGCTCGGTCCCCTCGTCTGGGCCCTGGTCGCGCTGGTCGTCGTGGCCGGGCTGATCAGCGGGTTCCAGCACTACCTGCTGCAGCGCACCGGCGAGGGCGTCGTCCTGTCGAGCCGCCGTCGCCTCGTCGGACGCATGCTCCGGTTGCCCGTCAGCCAGTTCGACACGCGCCGGACGGGCGACCTCGTGTCGCGGGTCGGCTCGGACACCACCCTGCTGCGGGCCGTGCTCACCCAGGGGCTCGTCGAGGCGATCGGTGGCAGCCTCACCTTCGTCGGCGCCCTGGTCGGCATGTTCCTGATCGACCCCGTTCTGCTCGGACTGACCGTGCTCGTCGTCGCCGTCTCGGTCGTCGTCGTCGTGCTGTTGTCCGGACGCATCCGCGTGGCGAGCCGCCAGGCGCAGGAGAAGGTGGGTGACCTGACGGCCGCCGTCGAACGCGCCATCAGCTCGGTCCGCACGATCCGCGCCTCGGGCGCCACCGAACGCGAGATCGTCGCCGTCGAGCGAGACGCCGAGGGCGCCTACCGACGGGGGCTGCAGGTCGCGCGCATCTCGGCCCTGGTCGTGCCGATCTCGTCCGTCGCCCTCCAGGCCTCCTTCCTCGTCGTGCTCGGCGTCGGAGGTTACCGGGTGGCCAGCGGTGCCATCGAGATCGCCTCGCTCATCTCGTTCGTGCTCTTCCTCTTCCTCATGATCATGCCGCTCGGCCAGGCTCTCGGCGCCGTGCTCAGCGTCAACCAGGCCCTGGGGGCGCTCGGACGGATCCAGGAGATCCTCGACCTGCCGAGCGAGACCGACGGCGACGAGCGCCTCGCGGCCGAGGTCGCGACCCGTGAGGCGGGCGCCGGTGGTCTGGAGGCGGACGACGGCATCGCCGTCCGGTTCGACGACGTGCACTTCCGCTACCCCGACTCGCCGGTCCCCGCCGGGCCGGCCACGGGGGGCCCGCAGGTCTCCGGCGACCCGGTCCACGTCTCGGGTGAAGGCCCCGCCGACGACGACCTCACGGTGTTGCGAGGCGTGAGCTTCTCGGTGCCCGTCGGCAAGCGCACGGCACTCGTCGGCCCTTCGGGAGCAGGGAAGAGCACGATCCTGTCGCTCATCGAGCGTTTCTACGACCCGACCTCGGGTGCCGTGCGCGTGGGGGGCGCCGACGTGCGCACCCTCGACCGGCGCGACCTGCGGTCCCGCATCGGCTACGTCGAACAGGACGCCCCGGTCCTCGCCGGCACCATCCGCGACAACCTCACCCTGGGTTCGCCCGAGGCGACGGACGACGACTGCCGTCGGGTCCTCGAGGCCGTGAACCTCACCGCCGTCCTCGAACGCGGCGACCAGGGCCTCGACGCCCAGGTCGGCGAGGACGGGGTGATGCTCTCCGGAGGCGAGCGCCAGCGCCTGGCCATCGCCCGCACGCTGCTCAACGCGCCGCCGATCCTCCTGCTCGACGAGTCGACCTCGAGCCTCGACGGCCTCAACGAGCAGCGCCTCCGCGAAGCGATCGACGCGGTGGCCGAGAACCGTACGCTCATCGTCATCGCCCACCGGCTGTCGACCGTGGTCGACTCCGACCAGATCGTCGTCGTCGAGGCCGGGCGGGTGGTCGGTGTGGGCACCCACTCCGAACTGGTGGGGACGACGCCGCTGTACAAGGACCTGGCGAAGCACCAACTCCTCGTCTGAGGCCGGGCTCCGCGCGCGACGGGGCGCAGCCACGACACCGTGCGACGATGGCCCGATGAGCGATGTCGCCCCCGCGGTCCTGACCCACGTCGAGCGCGGGGTCGGTGTCGTCACCCTCAACCGCCCGGAGAAGATCAACGCGGTGACGCTCGAGATGCTCGGGCTCGTCGAGCAGGCGCTCGACGCCTGGGAGGACGATTCGCGGGTCTCGGCGGTGCTGTTGCGGGGCGCCGGGCCACGGGGGTTCTGTGCCGGGGGCGACATCGCGTGGATCCACGCCGCCGCCACGACGGACCCTCGGCGCAGCGTGGACATGTGGCGGCGCGAGTACCGTGGCACGCTGCGTCTGTCGCGCTGGTCGAAGCCGATCGTGTCGCTGCTCGACGGCATCGCGATGGGTGCCGGCATCGGGCTCGGCGGTCACGTCACGCTCCGCATCGTCACCGAACGCAGCTCGGTGGGCATGCCGGAGACCCGCATCGGGCTGACACCCGACGCGGGCGGGAGTTTCTTGCTGTCGCGAGCCCCGGGCGAGCTCGGCACCCACCTCGCCCTGACGGGCCGCGCGATGACGGCTGCCGATGCCCTGCACACGGGCTTCGCCGACCTGTTCGTCCCGTCCTCCGAGCTGACTCGAGTCCTGCCGGCACTGGCCGAGGGCGGCCCCGACGCCGTGCGGGCGCTGGGCACGACGGCGGGGCCGTCCGAGCTCGCGGATGCCGCCGGGTGGATCGATCGCGCCTATCGCGGCGACGACGCCGGGACGATCGTGTCCCGCCTGCACGAGCTCGCCGAGGAGGGTCTCGCCGACGCCGGAGCCGTGGTCGACGACCTCGTGGCGGCGTCGCCCACGTCGGTGGTCCTGACCCTCGAAGCCCAGAGGCGGGCGGCCCGTCTACCCGACCTCGAGGCCGTGCTGGGGCAGGAACTCGGCATCGTCACCTCGCTCGCCGCATCACCGGATCTCGTCGAGGGCATCCGGGCACGCGTGATCGACAAGGACCGCCGGCCCCGGTGGTCGCCGTCGACCCTCGCCGAGGTCGACGTCGAGGCGACGCTCGCGACGGTCGACTGGTCCACGCGGCTCTGACCGGGGACGAGTCGACCGCCGCCCCGCTCGCCGCGGCCGGCTGCTCGCGGTTCGCCGCGAGCCACCGGCTCAGAGGCGGACCACGCGTCCCTCCCCCGCGGAACGGCGGGCGGCCTCGATGACCTCGAGTGCCCGGACCGCGTCCCAGGGGTCGACCGGGAGGTCACCGTCGCCTCGGAGCGCCCGGGCCAGTCGGGAGTAGAACTCGGGATAGCGCCCCGGATCGGTCGACTCGTCGCGACGCGTGCCGCCCGTGACGACGACACCACGACGATCGCCCGCGTCGACCCCGTAGGTGGGATCGACCGGCGGCAGTCCGGACGACAGCTGGGCCTCTTGCGGGTCGAGGCCGTGCACCTCGTACGCGCCGGCCGACCCCAGCACCCGGAACCTCGGCCCGGGGAGGGCTGCGACGTGGCTCATCGTGAGCCGCGACCGTCGACCCCCGTCGTGCTCGAGGGACAGGTACACGTCGTCGTCGGCCGAGCCGGTCGGGCGGCGGGTCGCGATCTCGGCATGGACGGACCGGACCGGCCCCAGGAGGCGCACGGCCTGGTCGACGAGGTGCGGGCCCAGGTCGAACAGGATGCCGCCACCGTCGGCGGAGGTGGCCCGACGTTTCCAGCCGAGGCGGTTCTCGAGCTTCCACGGCTCGAAACGCGACTCGACCGTGTGCACGTCGCCCAGCTCACCCGACCCCGCGAGACGCGTCGCCGTCAGGAAGTCGCCGTCCCACCGCCGGTTCTGGTAGACCGTCAGCGGCCGCCCCAGCGACTCGGCGAGCCCGACGAGCCCGCGGGCGTCGTCGGCCGAGGTCGCCAGCGGCTTGTCGACCACCACGGCGGCCCCGGCTCGCAGGGCACGCACCGCGGTCTCGACGTGGGTGTCGTTCGGGGTGGCCACGACGACCAGGTCGAGCTCACGACGCCAGAGGTCGTCCACGTCGGCGACGACCTCGGCACCGGGATGCGCCGCGGCGGCCTGCCCGGCACGGTCGGGGTCGCGCGTGACGACGGCATCGACCTGCCAGGCCGGGTCCGCCGCCAGGAGCGCGCCGTGGAACACCCGTCCTGCGAGCCCGTAGCCCACGATGCCGACGCGCAGCGGCTCGACGGCGCTCATGCGGCGGCGAACGGGTCGGGGGTGAGCACGTAGACCGTCTCGAGGTACTCGTGGATGCCCTCGGCACCGCCTTCGCGGCCGAGGCCCGACGACTTGACGCCGCCGAACGGGGCCGAGGCGTTCGACACCACGCCGACGTTCAGCCCGAGCATGCCGGTCTGCAGCCGTTCGGCCAGCCGCTGCCCTCTGGCGAGGTCCCGCGTGAAGGCGTAGGCGACGAGCCCGAACTCGGTGTCGTTCGCGAGGCGGACCCCCTCGGCCTCGTCCCGGAACGTCGAGACGGCCAGGACGGGGCCGAAGATCTCGGTCGTCAGGATCTCGCTGCCGGGGGCGACGCCCGACACGACGGTCGGCTCGAAGAACGTGCCCGGACCGTCGACGGGGTGGCCGCCGGTCTCGACCACCGCGCCGTGGGCGACGGCGTCGCGGACCAGGCGGTCGGCCTTGTCGACGGCCCGGTCGTCGATCAACGGGCCCACGGAGACCCCGTCGTCGGTCCCCGCGCCCACCCGGAGCCCGCGTACGCGCTCGACCACCCGGGCGGTGAACTCGTCGGCGACCGACTCGTGCACGATGAACCGGTTGGCGGCCGTGCAGGCCTGGCCCACGTTGCGGAACTTCGCCTGCATCGCGCCCTCGACCGCGGCGTCGAGGTCGGCGTCGTCGAAGACCACGAAGGGCGCGTTGCCCCCGAGTTCCATCGAGGTGCGCAACACCTGCTGGGAGGCCTGCGTCAGCAGCGTCGACCCGACCGGCGTCGACCCCGTGAAGCTGAGCTTCCGGAGGCGCGGGTCACGGATCAGGGGCTCGCACACGTCGTTCGCCGACAGGGTCGTCACGACGTTCACCACCCCGTCGGGAACACCCGCCTCGGCGAGCAGGGCGGCGAAGGCGAGCGTCGTGAGCGGCGTCAGCTCGGCCGGCTTGACGACCACCGTGCAGCCGGCGGCGAGGGCGGGCGCGATCTTGCGGGTCGCCATGGCGAGGGGGAAGTTCCACGGGGTGATGAGCAGGCACGGGCCCACCGGGCGGTGCAACACCGTCGTCCGGCCGGTGCCCTCGGGGTTGGTGCCGTAGCGACCCGAGACGCGCACGGCCTCTTCGGAGAACCAGCGGAGGAACTCGCCGCCGTAGGTGACCTCGCCGAGCGACTCGTCCAGCGGCTTGCCCATCTCGAGCGTCATCAGGAGGGCGAAGTCGTCGCGCCGCTGCATCAGCAGGTCGAAGGCGCGACGCAACACCTCGCTGCGGTGGCGGGGGGACGTGGCCGCCCAGTCCTCTTGCGCGGCGACCGCGGCGTCGAGGGCCCGCAGGCCGTCGGCGGGAGTGGCGTCGGCCACCGCGACCAGGACCTCGCCCGTGGCCGGGTCGACGACGTCGATCGTCTCGCCGGAGGACGACGGGCCCCACGAGCCCCCCACGAAGAGGCCGGTGGGCACGGCCTCGACCACGCGACGACGCTCGGCGGCCGTCACGACCGGGCGGCTCACGCCGGGACCCCGGTCGAGCCGTCGACGACGTCGGACGACGGGACCGTGCGCACGCCGGCCGCGCGCAGCTCGGCCAGGGCGGCCTCGCTCGGAGACGGGGCCACACCCGCCACGAGGTCGGTCAGCACCGTGACCCCGAGCCCGGCGGTGACGGCGTCGAGGGCCGAGGCCCGGACGCAGTGGTCGGTCGCCAGACCGACAACGTCGACCTCGTCGACGCCCGTCGCGGCGAGGACGTCACCGAACGGCCGCCCGTCGTCGACGAGCCCGTCGAACAACGAATAGGCCGGCCGACCGTCGCCCTTGAGCACGTGGACGTCGACGAGGGCGGTGTCGAGGTCGGGGTGGTAGTCGGCACCGGTCGACCCCTGCACGCAGTGGACCGGCCACGAGTCGACGAAGTCGGGCTCGGGGCTGAAGTGGCCGCCGTTGTCGCCGTCGGCCGCATGCCAGTCGCGGCTGGCGACGACGAGGTCGTACCGGTCGCGATGGGCGCGGAGGTGGTCGGTGACCGCCTGCGCGACGTGGGCGCCGCCGGTGACCCCGAGCGCGCCTCCTTCGGTGAAGTCGTTCTGGACGTCGATGACGAAGAGTGCTCTGGTCATGCGACCATTCTCGCGCGCCGCACCGACAGCGGAACGCCTCAGCCGTTGGCCAGGTTGTCGCCGCAGCTGTAGACGGCCGTCGTCAGGGTGTCGAGGGCGGCCCGCGCGTCGTCCTGCACCGAGCCGATCGCGTAGAAGGCGAAGGTGAGCTTCGTGCCGTCCGCCGCGTCGACCGTGCCGGCGAGCGTGTAGGCCGTGTCGATCCAGCCGGTCTTGGCGTGCACGGCACCACGGGCCACGGCGTTCGCGCCCGTGAACCGGGAGGCGAGCGTGCCCGTCTTGCCCGACACCGGCAGCGCGTCGTAGACGACGCCGAGGCCGTGCTCGCGGTTGAGGACCTGGATCATCAGGCGCGCCACGAAGGTCGAGGGCACGGCGTCGTTCTCGCTCAGGCCGGACCCGTCGATGATCGTGAGCGACGACGTGTCGAGACCGTAGGTCGACGAGAGCACGGACTTGTAGAGGGCGGTGAGCGACGCGGCCGACCCGTCGGCACCGGACGCCTTCGACGAGACGCGTGCGAGCATCTCGGCGAGGGTGTTGTCGGAGGTCGGCAGCAGCTGCGAGATCAGGCGGCTGACCGGCTGGGACGACACCTGGGCGATCACGGTGCCGCTCGTGGCGGCGCCCTGGGTCATGGTGGCGGAGTCGGCGCCGACGACGCCCGCGGCGACGAGCGCGGAGCGGAAGGCGTCGCCGGCACGGGCGACGGGGTCGGTGCTGCGCGGACTCGTCTGGGCCGCGGGGTTCGCCCGGTCGCCGTCGACCATGAGCGCGGTGACCTCGGAGTGGTACCCGATGGTCTGCTCGGTGCGCTTCCAGGACGGGTCCCACTTGTCGGAGGGGTTCCAGAAGGTGGCGTCGAGCGTGATCTGCGTGAGGGGCTGCTCGCCGAGCGACGCCTTCACCTGGGTCGCGAGGTCGGCCACCGTGGGGGCCCCGGTGTACACGCTCGAGCCGGTGGCGCTGAGCGTGGCGTCACCGCCGCCGACCAGGGACACGGCACCCGTCCCGGCGTCGCCGGTCACCCGGGTCGTGAGACGCGCGTCGGGCCCGAGGACCGACAGGGCGACCGCGCTCGTCAGGGTCTTCAACACGCTGCCCGTGCGGGCCGGGGTCGAGCCGTTGCGGTCGAAGAGGACCTCGCCCGTGGCGGCGTTGACCACGCTGCCCTCGAACTGGGCGAGACGGGCGTCCGACGCGGCCCCGGTGACCGAGCAGGTCCGGAGGCGCGTGGCACCCGGGATCTCGGCGGGAACCGAACGGGCGGGGTCGACCGAGGAGGTCGGGGTCGGGGTGACCGTGACCGCCGGCTCGGGGCTCGACGCGGTGGCCCGTGCCGTCCCGGCGTCGGGCGCGGTGGCGGCCCCGGCGGCCACGGCGCCGCCGCCGAGCAGCGCGAAGGCGAGGACGCCCGCCGTCACGACGACCCCCCGCGGACGCGAGGAGACCCAACGCCGCACCGAGGCGCCCGCCCCCGTGGACCGGGCCGCGTCGCCGGAGCCGACGCCGTCGCCCCCCGTGGTCGACTCGGGACGGTCGTGACGTGGCTCACCCTGATCGCTCATCGAGGACATCATACGGAGCCTCGCGCCCACGTCATCCCTCGGAGGGGTACCGCACGCCGATCTGTCGGCGGACCTCGTCCATGGTGCGCATGACGCCCACGACGTCGGCGGCTGTCAGCAGCGGACTCTCTCGCTCGCCCGCCGCCACGACCCGTTCGAGTTCGAGCGCCTGGTGGTGCATGCCCCTCAGCCCGTTCTCGTCGGCCTCGTAGCGTTCGACCACGGCGTCGTCCTGATCACGCACCGTGAAGCCCCCGGGCGCGTAGAACGTGTCGTCGACGTCGATGCGGCCGGCGGTGCCGAGCAGCGTCGCCGTGTTGCGCCCCGAGGTGTCGAGGGCGGCGTACAGCTGGGCCGTCGCACCCGACTCGTGACCGAGCTGGATCGCGACGCGGGCGTCCACGCCCTGGTCGCTCAGCGTGGCGGCGGCCGAGACCGTCGAGGGCGCCCCGAGCAGGTCGTCCGCGAACGACACCGGGTACACCCCGAGGTCGAGCAGGGCCCCGCCGCCGAGGGCCGGGTCGTTGATGCGGTGGTGGGGATCGGTGGGCAGCGACTGGACGTGCACGGCCGTCAGGAGGCGCACCTCGCCGATGACCCCGGAGCGCACGACCTCGCGCAGTCGCGCGCTCTGCGGCGTGTACCGCGTCCACATCGCCTCGAGGACGACCACGCCGGCCTCGCGAGCGGCCGCGTGGACCCGCTCGGCCTCGATGGCGTTCACGGTGAAGGCCTTCTCGACGAGGACGTGCTTGCCGGCAGCGATGGCCAGCAGGGCGTTCTCGGCGTGGAACGGGTGCGGGGTGGCGACGTAGACCACGTCGACCTCGGGGTCGGCGACCAGGTCGTCGTAGCTGCCGTGAGCCCCCGGGACCCCGGCACGGTCGGCGAACTCGCGTGCCTTGGCCAGGTCTCGCGATCCGACGGCGGAGACGGTCGACCCCGCCCCCTGCAGGTCGGACGTGAAGGTGGCGGCGATGCCGCCGGCGCCGAGGATTCCCCATCGAAGTGTCATGCGGACTGTCTACCAGTCACCGCCGACGGGGAGGCCCGCGAGGGTCGAGGCGCCGTCCCGCGGTTCGTTCAGCAGGCGTACCAACGACTGGCCGAACGGACGAAGTCCGGGCTGTCGTCCGGTGCTCCCCCGTGCACGGCGGCGAACCCGACACAGGCGTGCGCGAGGTCTCCGCGGAAGTCCGGTCGGTAGACGGCGTCGCGGTGCGGGGCCGAGGCCCACCACTTGGCGGCGGCGACGTCGCCCGTGGTCGACGTGCCGCCCGCGAGGTTGCCGTCGCAGCCGACCGGGGGCACCCCGTCGCTGCGGACCACCTCGCCCTTGTGCCCCCAAGCGCTCAACGGATCGGGGCTCGGGTCGCCGGCGACCCAGAAGAGGTACTGCTCGAGGCACGCGTCGTACCGCACGTTCGCGGCCGGCAGCAGCCCGAGGCACGCCGCCTGTCGCCGCTCGTCGTACGCCGTCCGGAACGCGTCGAGGTCGGCGGCGGTCGTGCCCGTGGCGCCGCTCGCCGCGTCGGGGGCACCCGTCGCGCCGCTCCCGGCATCGGCGCCGGGCTGCGCGGGCGAGGGGACGGAGGCGCCGGTGGCGTCGTCGACGCACCCCGCGCCTCCTGCGTCCTCGGTCGTGAGGCCCGCCTCGGATGCGGGGTCGCCGCTCGCGAGGACCACCGTCGTCGGTCCGTCGGCCACGCCGGCCGTCGCGAGGGCCGAGGAGTCGCCTCCGGCCCAGACGACGAGGAGGATGCCCGCCAGGACGGCGGCGAGCAGCGCGGTGCAGATCACTCGGAGGGGCATGCGGGCCACCTCCTTCCGGCATCAGGTGGTCGTCGCAGATCGACCGTAGGGCGACGGGACGACGCCCGGGGGCCGTTCGGGGTACAAGTCGACGACGCCCTCACCACTATTGGGGGCGGAGGGACCGGGACCGGGGCCTCGAGACGGCACGCCCTCGGGCGAGAACAGCCCCGGGTCGTGGTGACCCGGGGCTGTGGTGGAGCCGCTTATCAGAATCGAACTGATGACCTTCTCATTACGAGTGAGACGCTCTACCGACTGAGCTAAAGCGGCGGGGCCGGCCTCGGCCGGTTGCCCGTGCCTCGCGGCACGATTAGATACTGTACAGGATCAGCGGACCTCACGCGTCACGAGACGACCGAGCTCGACGAAGCTGGCCTCCATGCGGGCGCGCAGGCTGTACCGCATGTCGCTGAGGTGGTCCACGTCGTCGTCGTCGATCCACTCGGCCCAGGCATGGCGGAGGGTGGCGATGCTGACCAGCGACACCAGGTGCGCGCGGCTGAGCAACGAGGCGTCGACGGCGTCGTCCGCCACTCCCTCGTCGGCCGCCATGCGTTGCGCGACGACGGTCGTCAGTCGCTCCTCGAAGACGCGCGTCGACGCGATGCGACGGGCCAGCAGGTCGGGGTGCGCCCGCAGCACCCGGCGACGCAGGACGACGAGCTCGCGATCGACCGTGGCCGACTCGACGGCGTGCGTCAGCAGCTGGATCAGGCTCGACAACACGGGCTCGTCGCGTTGGGCCACGAACCGCTCGAGGTCTCGACCGTCCGGCAGCGCGGGCGGATCGCCGACGACGGCTTCTTCCTTGGAGGGGAAGTAGTTGAAGAAGGTCCGCGGCGAGACGTCGGCCCGGCGGCTGACCATGTCGACCGTCACCGCGTCGAGCCCGTGTTCGACGATGAGGTCGAGGACGGCGACCTGGATCGCTCGTCGGGTGGCCAGACGTTTGCGCTCGCGCAGACCGGGGGCGGCGTTCGGGTCGCTCATCAGGCCATCATCGCTCATGCCGCCGGGGAAAGGGGTGGACGCCCCCCGCCGATCCGGTGCTCGGGCCGGTGCCGCCGGCGCCGGTGCCGCCGGGCCGCCGCCGGGCCGGTGCCGCCGTCGCCGGTGTCGCCGACGCCGGTGTCGCCGACGCCGGTGTCGCCGGGCCGGTGTCGCCGACGCCGGTCAGCGGGTGGCGTGACGGCTGACGACCACCAGCATGGCTTCGAGCGCCATGGCCGGTGACACGTTGGCCTCGATGCGGCGGCGGGCCAGGGCGATCGCGTCGAGGACGGCCAGGGTCGCGGCCGGCGTGGAAGCGGTCGCCGCGGCGTCGAGCTGTGCCCGGATGGCCTCGTTGATGGGCTGCTCGTCGACGCCCAGCTGCAGCAGCAGGACGTCTCGGTACAGCGAGAGGAGGTCGACCATGATGCGATCGATCCCGTCGCGGAGGCTCCGGGTCGCTCGCCGTTTCTGGTCGTCCTCGAGGGCGCGCAGTTGGCTTCGCAACGCCGGAGGCACGGTGCCACCCGGCTCGACGCCCAGGGAGCGCAACGCGCTCGCCCGTTCTTCGGCGTCACGCTCTTCCGTGATCGCCTTGGCGTCGTCGCCGGCCACCGCGAGCAGGGTCGCCGCCGCGATGACGGCGTCCGAGACGCTGCGGATGCCCAGGGCGGTCTCGAGGGTCTGGCGACGTCGCGACCTCGCCGAGGCGTCGAGCGCCAGGCGCCGCGCCATGCCGATGTGGCTCTGGGCCTCCCGGGCCGCCACGAGGGCGATCTCGGGCTCCACCCCGTCGCGGTCCTCGAGGAGCGCGGCGACGTCGGCCACGGCGGGCATGCGGAGGCGCACGCTGCGGACGCGGGAGCGGATCGTCGGGATGAGGTCGGCCTCACTCGGGGCGCACAGCAGCCAGACCGTCCGGGGTGGCGGCTCCTCGAGCGCCTTGAGCAGGAGGTTCGAGGTGCGCTCGGTCATGCGGTCGGCGTCCTCGATGACGACCACCCGGTAGCGACCCACCGACGGCGAGAACTGGCTCGCCGCGACCAGGGACCGGACCTCGTCGATCGTGATGATGATGCGTTCCGTGCTGAGGACCGCGAGGTCGGGATGCGACCTCGCGGCGACCTGCCGGAGGGTCGCCTCCTCGTCGGCCGGCTCTCGTGAGAGCAACGCGGCCGCGAAGGCGTAGGCGAGGTTGGAGCGACCCGAGCCGGGCGGGCCGGTGATGAGCCACGAATGGGTCATCGAGGCGTTGCCGGGCTGGGTGGAAGCCGCCGCGGTCAACGCCTCGATGGCGTCGGGCTGACCCGTGAGGTGTTCCCAGAGGGGCATGGTCAGCGTGCGCCCTCGACTCGAGGGCCTACCCCGCCGGTCACTCGGCCGCCGGGGCCTTCGGGGCCGACGTCTTCGCGGCCGGCGCCTTCTTCGCCGCGGTGGTCGTCTTGGCGGTGGCCGTCTTCGCGGTGGTGGCCTTCTTGGCCGGTGCCTTGGCCGTGGCGGCCTTCTTGGCGGGTGCCTTCTTGGCCGGAGCCTTCTTGGCGGCCGCCTTGGGTTTGGCCGGACCCTTGGCCCGCTTGTCGGCGAGCAGCTGGACGGCGCGGTCGAAGTCGACCTCTTCCACCGTCTCGCCCCGCGGGATGGTCGCGTTCGTCTCGCCGTCGGTGACGTACGGGCCGAACCGGCCGTCCTTCACCTTGATGGGCTTGCCGCTCACCGGATCGGCCTCGAACTCCTTCAGGGAGCTGCTGGCCTTGCGGGCACCGTACTTCGGCTGGGCGTAGAGCTCGAGCGCCCCGGGCAGGTCGATCTCGAAGATCTGGTCCTCGCTCGTCAACGACCGGGTGTCGGTGCCCTTCTTGAGGTAGGGGCCGTAGCGCCCGTTCTGCGCCTGGATCTCGTCGCCGCTCTCGGGGTCGGTGCCGACGGTCCGGGGCAGGTCGAGCAGCCGCAGCGCCGTGTCGAGGTCGACCGTGTCGACGCCCATGCTCTTGAAGAGCGACGCCGTACGTTCTTTCGGAGCGGCGGCCTTCTTGGCGGGGGCCTTCTTCGCCGGAGCTTTCTTGGCCCCGGTCGTGGTCGCGGCGGCGGACGACGGCTCGGTCACCTCGCCCGTGGCGGGGTCGGCCGTGATCTCGTCGGTCGCCGACTCGGGGGTCCGCTCGGTCACGTACGGGCCGAAGCGGCCGTCCTTCGCGATGACCTCCTTGCCCGTCTCGGGGTTCAGACCCAGCACGCGGTCGCCGACGACGGGGGCGTCGATGAGCTCGCGGGCCTTCTCGGCCGTCAACTCGTCGGGGGCGAGGTCCTCGGGAACGTTGACCCGACGGGGCGTCTCGGGGTCGTCGCCCGGCGCCTCGAGGTAGGGGCCGTAGCGACCGATGCGCAGGGTCACGCCGTCGGCGAGCACGATGGAGTTGATGTCGCGCGCGTCGATCTCGCCCAGGTTGTCGATGACCTTGCGGAGACCACGGTGCGACTCGTTGCCGAAGTAGAAGCCGTTCAACCAGTCCACGCGGTCGGCGTCGCCGCCGGCGATGAGGTCGAGGTCGTCCTCCATGCTGGCCGTGAAGTCGTACTCGACCAGGTCGGCGAAGTAGTCCTCGAGCAGACGGACCACCGAGAAGGCGATCCAGTTCGGGACGAGGGCCGTTCCGCGAGGGGTGACGTAGCCACGGTCGACGATGGTCGACATGATGGCGGCGTAGGTCGAGGGGCGTCCGATGCCGAGCTCTTCCAGGGTCTTGACGAGGCTCGCCTCGGTGTAGCGCGGCGGTGCCGACGTGTCGTGGCCCTTCGCCTCGACCTCGTCGAGGCCGAGGGCCTGACCGGCGGTCAGCGGGGGCAGCTTGGCCTCGGCCGGCTCGGCGGCGCCGTGGCGGTCCTCGTCACGACCCTCTTCGTAGGCGTTGAGGAACCCGCGGAACGTGATCACCGTGCCGGACGCGGCGAACTCGGCGAGCGTCCCGGCGGCGGCGCGAGGCGCGATGCCCTCGACGAGTCCCGAGGTCGTCGCCGAGACGACGACCGAGGCGGTCGAACCCTTGGCGTCCGCCATCTGCGAGGCGACCGTGCGCTTCCAGATGAGGTCGTAGAGCTTCCAGTCGTTGCCCCGCAGGACGTTCTGCATCTCGGACGGCGTCTTGAAGGTGTCGCCCGACGGACGGATGGCCTCGTGCGCCTCCTGGGCGTTCTTGCTCTTGCCCGTGTACAGCCGGGGCTTATCGGGGACGGTGTCGGACCCGTAGAGCTTGGCCGCCTGGCTGCGCGCCGCACCGATCGCCTGCTGCGACAGCGCCGGCGAGTCGGTGCGCATGTAGGTGATGTGGCCGTTCTCGTAGAGCGACTGCGCGACGCTCATGGTCTGTCGGGCCGAGAAGCGCAGTTTGCGCGCTGCCTCCTGTTGGAGGGTCGACGTCGTGAAGGGAGCCGCCGGTCGGCGGGTGTAGGGCTTCGAGTCCACCGAGCCGACGACGATCTCGACGTCCGACGAACCCAGCGCCTCGGCGAGCGCCCGCGACGCCGCCTCGTCGAGCGCGACGGCATCGTTCTTCAAGCGGCCCCGGTCGTCGAAGTCGCGCCCCGCGGCCACGCGTCCTCCGTTGACGCGGACGAGGCGTGACCCGAAGGCGACCTTCGACTCCCCCTCGGCCGCGACGGGCTCGAAGGTCGCGGTGAGGTCCCAGTAGGAGGCGGAGACGAAGGCGAGGCGTTCACGCTCGCGGTCGACGACGAGACGGGTCGCCGCCGACTGCACGCGCCCGGCCGAGAGACCGGGGCCGACCTTGCGCCACAGCACGGGCGAGACCTCGTAGCCGTAGAGGCGGTCGAGGATGCGACGGGTCTCTTGCGCATCGACCAGGGCGGTGTCGAGGTCGCGGGTGTTCTCCTGCGCCTTCTGGATGGCGTCCTTCGTGATCTCGTGGAAGACCATGCGCTTGACCGGCACCTTGGGCTTGAGCTCTTGCAGGAGGTGCCACGCGATGGCCTCGCCCTCGCGGTCCTCGTCTGTCGCGAGGTAGAGCTCGTCGGCGTTCTTCAGCGCGCGCTTGAGGTCGGAGACCGTCTTCTTCTTGGCGTCGGAGACGACGTAGTAGGGCTCGAAGCCGTTCTCGACGTCGACGGAGAACTTGCCCATCGACCCCTTCTTCAGCTCGGCCGGGAGGTTCTTGGGCTCGACGAGGTCGCGGATGTGACCGACGGAGGCGAGCACCTCGTATCCGTCGCCGAGGTACTGCCCGATCGTCTTGGCCTTGGCGGGCGACTCGACGATGACCAGTTTCTTCGTGCCTGGCACGGGACTCCTTGGGTGGTGGTGCGGCGACCCGGTCCGACGGACCGGGCGAGGGGCTGCAGGGCGAGGACGGGGTGCTCGATCGCTCCCACCGACCCCGAGGAACGTCGGGAGCCGTGCAGCCGACAGCCACACCATACACACCCGACGCCCGGGCCCCGTTCACGGGCCGCCGCCCCGGGGCGGGGCCGTCGCGGGCGGCGGACCGGCGGTCGCCCGGGCCCCGACGTCGAGGGGACCGAAGGTCGTCGAGACCTCCACCGTGACCTCTGCACCCGCGACGACGCAGGCCGAGAGAGCGACGCCGTTCGCCTCCGCGGTCGCGGCCGCGCGGTCGCAGGCGGCACCGACGACGGCCCCCGACAGGGCGTCGGCTGCGGCGAGCGCCGACGCGTCGGCCGCCCCGGCCGTGCGCGACCGGACCGCGAGGGCCGAGTGCGATCCGACGAGCGCGACGGCGAGGACGGTGATCGTCACGAGCGCGCCGGCCGCCAGCACGCTCGAGCTGCCGCCATCGCTCCCGAGGAGCTGGCGGACGGTCATCCCCCGGCCCGCGGTGCGCAGCTGCGGGAGGCCAACGCGACCTCGCCGACGAGACCGAGCCGTACCTGCCGGCGGAGGTCGACGCAGACGAGGTCGGCGGTGACGGACTCGGACACCGCCGCGCCCGGCGCCAGCCGGGCGAGGGTCGGGCCGACCGAACCACGGTCGCCCCGGGCGGTCTGCCGGGCGACCACGGCTGCGGCGTCGGCGAGGCGGACCGACTGCGAGGTCACGCCCAGGCTCGCCGCGACGAACGAGACGACCAGGATCAGGGCGGGCATCGTCATCGCGAACTCGACCGTCGCGCTTCCCCTCTCGTCGTCCACTCGACGGAGGAGACGGACGAGGCGCGCACGGACCCCGGTCGTCACGGCGATCACCCGACCGACAGGGCGGACCGGACCAGGTCGGAGAGGATGCTCCGGACCTCGTCCGACCTCATGATCGTGACGAGCAAACCGGCGAAGCCCACCGCGGCCATGATCACGATCGCGTACTCGGCCGTGGCGGCACCGTCGTCGGCCCGGGCGACGCGACGCGCGACCGAGGCGAGGCGGCCGAACGGGGCGAGGCGGCCGGCCGGGGAGGTACGGCGAGCTGGGGACGGAGGGCCTGACGTGGGGACGGCGGGCGACGGGGTCTCGGCAACGGTCATGATGTTCCTCTCGTGGGTGTCGGCACCTCATCGGTGACGTTCCGAGCCTGGCGGCATTCCGCGGACGGCTCGCAGACGTCGCACCGTGCTGGGGACGACCGATCACCAGGAGCCCGCTGTGGACGACACGAGCGAGACGACCAGCGGCACGACCCCGATGACCAGGAACGCCGGCAGGATGCACACGCCGAGCGGCAGCATCAGGGTGACGCCGAGGCGGCCCGCGGCGGCCTGGGCGGCCGTCCGGGCCTCCAGCCGCAGCTCGCGGGCCTCGGACCGCAGGAGCAGCCCCGCCGGTGCCCCCGCACGACGGGACAGGTCGAGCACCGCCTCGCACCGACGCCGCTCGACCCGGTCGGCGGACTCGCCGACCGGGCCCGCGCCTCCTGGTGGCTCGGTGACCGCGGCCTCGATCCCGCACGAGACGATCGCCTCGTCGACGGTGGCGAGGCCCGCCGACCACGAGGCTCCCCCGGACAACGCCACGGCGAGGAGTTCGGGGCGCAGGCCCGGCACCCTCGACGACGGGAGGGCGCCGCGCACGAGTCGGGCGTTCCACCGACGGGCGACCATCACGAGTCCTCCGGCGACGCCGACGCACGCCCAACCGATCGGGGTGCCGACGAGCACCGCACCGGTGTCGAAGCCCAGCCCCAGGGAGAAGAGGAGGCCCACCGGCGGGAGGGCGAGGACCACGTTCGCGGTCGCCCGTGGCCCGCTCAGGGCGACCTGGACGTCACGGCGCGCCTCGTCGGCCGACCGGAGCGCCGACACGAGGGAGTGGAGGCAATCGGCCATCGGGGCCCCGCTCGTCTCGGCCACGCGCCAGGCGCAGGCGACCTGCCTCCAGGTGCGGTCGTGCCCGTCGGGGTCCTGGGCGCCCTCGAAGGGTCGTGTGTCGAGCCAGGACACGAGGCTCGTCGACACCGCGACGCCGTCGCCGCCGTCGAGCGCGACCGCCTCGGCGAGCCGTCGGATCGCGCCCGGGGGTTCGACCGCGCCGACGTGGCCCCAGGCCCTCGCGGGCGCGACCCCTGCACCGATGAGGACGGCGAGGCGTTCGACCAGGACGGCGGCCGGCGTGAGTCGTGACCGCCGCGTCCTCCGGCGTCCGGGGCCCGGGCCCCCGGGACGACGGCCCGGACCACCGGTCACCCCCGTGATCCCGTCCGCGCGACCAGGCGTCCCTCGGGCGTCACGGCGAGATGGCCGATCTCGGCGAGCCTCCGACGACCGTCGCGTCGCTCGAGGTGGAACACGGCGTCGATCGCGCTGACGGCCTGCCGGGCGAGCGCGTCCACCCCGAGCCCGGCGAGTGCCCCGAGAGCCTCGAGTCGTGCGGGGACGTCGTCCAGACCGTTGGCGTGGACCGTGCCCGCGCCTCCGTCGTGCCCGGTGTTCAGGGCCGAGAGCAGGTCGCGGATCTCCGGCCCCCGGACCTCGCCCACGACGAGACGGTCGGGTCGCATCCGCAGCGCCTCGCGGACGAGACGGGACAGGTCGACTCCACCCGCTCCCTCGAGATTGGGTTGCCGCGTCTCGAGCGCCACGACGTGTGGATGGCGTGGCCGCAACTCGGCGACGTCCTCGATGGTGACGATGCGGTCGGAGACGGGAGCCTCGGACAACAGTGCGGCGAGGAACGTGGTCTTGCCGGCGCCGCCCGACCCGCTGACCAGGACGTTGACACGGCGCTCCACGCAGCCGGTCACCGCCTCGAGGGCCCCCGCGGGGAAGAACCCCCGACGATCGAGGTCGAGGAGCGACATCGACTCGACCCGGGGCACCCGGATCGAGATCGCCGTCCCCGCGACCGCCAGCGGAGGCAGGACGACGTGGACCCGGAGACCGTCACCCAGGCGCACGTCGACGCACGGACTCGACTCGTCGACGTGGCGTCCCCCGAGCGAGACCAGGCGCACCGCGACCTGCCGAGCCGAGGCCTCGGAGAGATGGACGCTCGTCTCGGGCTCGGCCCCGTCGCCGCGATCGACCCAGACACCCACGCCGCCGGTCACGAAGACGTCGGTGACGGCCGGATCGTCGAGGAGGCGCCCCAGAGGCCCGAATGCGGAACGCTCGGGTCGCGCAAGGCGTCCTTGTACCCCGAATCGAGCGTCTGTACCCCGGTCCATGCCGAGCGCCGGAACGGGAGGCAGGGTGAAGCGGGACGGAGGGTGACGGAGGGTGAGGGACGGGTGACCGGCGGTGTCGAGCTGAGGCGCGGAGAACATGGTCCCGACCGTAGGGAGCGCCCGGGCGGCACAGACAGATCGGTAGAGCACCGTGGGGACGGATCGTCGATGAACGCCCTTGGGGACGAGCCGTCCATCCACCCGGGCGACCGCCGGGTTAAAAGAGAGGGGCGGCACCGGTTGGGGGGAACCGGTGCCGCCACGTGCGCCGAGCGATTGGGGGGAATCAGCACGACGCACGTCGGAATTGAATCCGACTCGCCAAGTGTACCCCAGGTCGGCTCCGGAACACCACGTCGTCCGGCCGCCACGCGCGCGCGGCCCGCCCTTGCCCGGTGGGACCTCCGGAGTAAGGTCGTCGGCGCGGCTCCGAGCCGCGGTTCACGCAACGACGCGAGAGGACTTCCGATGCTCGACGGCACCGACGACCGACCCACCGAAGGACGCACCTTCGCCCCGCCTGCCGACTTCGCCCGGACGGCCGTCGCCGGCTCGGACCTCGCCGGACGAGCCGCCGCCGACCGCCTCGCCTTCTGGGGCGAGCAGGCCCGCGAGCGGCTCACGTGGGACCGGGTCCCGACCGAGACGCTCGACTGGTCGGACGCGCCCTTCGCCCGGTGGTTCGCCGACGGAACGCTGAACGTCGCCTACAACTGCCTCGATCGTCACGTCGAGGCAGGGCACGGGGATCGCGTCGCGCTGCACTGGGAGGGCGAGCCCGGCGACGCCCGCTCGGTGACCTACGCCGAGCTCACCGACGAGGTCAAGCGCGCGGCGAACCTGCTGCTGTCACTCGGCGTACAGGCGGGCGACCGCGTCGTCGTCTACCTCCCGCAGATCCCGGAGGCCGTGGTGACCATGCTCGCCGTGGCCCGGATCGGGGCGGTCCACTCGGTCGTCTTCGGCGGCTTCAGCGCCGAGAGCCTGCGCGCGCGCATCGACGACGCCGGTGCCCGCCTGGTCGTCACGGCGGACGGAGGCTGGCGCAAGGGAGCGGTCTCCCCGCTCAAGGCCGCCGTGGACGAGGCCCTGGCGGTGGACGGCGACTCGACGGTCGAGCACGTCCTCGTCGTCCGACGAGGCGGCAACGACGTCGACTGGACCGACGGCCGCGACGTCTGGTGGCACGACGCGATCGAGACCGTGGACGCCGAACACGTCGCCGATCCGTTCGAGGCCGAGCACCCGCTCTTCATCCTGTACACGAGCGGCACGACCGGGAAGCCCAAGGGCATCCTGCACACCTCCGGGGGCTACCTCACGCAGGTCGCCTACAGCCACTCCGTCGTCTTCGACCTGCACCCCGAGACCGACGTCTACTGGTGCACGGCGGACGTCGGCTGGATCACCGGGCACAGCTACGTCGTCTACGGCCCGCTCGCCAACGGTGCGACGCAGGTGCTCTACGAGGGCACCCCCGACTTCCCCGCACCGGGCCGCTGGTGGGACCTCGTCGAGAAGTACGGGGTGACGATCTTCTACACCGCGCCGACGGCCATCCGGGGCTTCATGAAGTCCGGGAGGGAGATCCCGGCGGCCCGCGACCTGACGTCCCTGCGCCTCCTGGGGTCGGTCGGCGAGCCCATCAACCCGGAGGCCTGGCTGTGGTTCCGCGAGGTGATCGGTGCCGGCCGGACGCCCATCGTCGACACGTGGTGGCAGACCGAGACGGGTGCGCAGATGATCTCGGCGCTGCCGGGTGTCACCACCACCAAGCCCGGATCGGCCCAGACCCCCCTGCCGGGCATCTCGGTCGACGTGGTCGACGACCACGGCACCCCGGTGGCGAACGGCGAGAGCGGCCTCCTGGTCGTGTCCGAGCCGTGGCCGTCGATGCTGCGAGGCATCTGGGGTGACCCCGACCGCTACGTCGAGACGTACTGGAGCCGCTTCGGCGACCGCTACTTCGCCGGCGACGGTGCCCGCCGCGACGAGGACGGCGACATCTGGCTGCTCGGCCGGGTCGACGACGTGATGAACGTCTCGGGTCACCGTCTGTCGACCGCCGAGATCGAGTCGGCCCTCGTGTCGCACCCGATCGTCGCCGAGTCGGCGGTCGTCGGTGCCGCCGACGAGACCACCGGTCAGGCGGTGGTCGCCTTCGTCATCCTGCGGAACAAGGCGAGGACGACGCAGACCCCCGAGGAGGCGGTGGCCACCCTGCGCGCGCACGTCGCCCACCAGATCGGCGCGATCGCGCGACCGCGCACCGTGGTGCTCGTCGACGAGCTGCCGAAGACGCGCTCGGGCAAGATCATGCGCCGCCTGCTGAGGGACGTGGCGGAGGGCCGCGAGGTCGGCGACACGACCACGCTGGCGGACACGTCGGTCATGTCGGTGATCACCGCCGAGATGCGCTGACCCCGGCGCGACGACGGCCCCTCCTCGTCGAGAGGAGGGGCCGTCGTCACGACCGGACGAGGAGGCGCGTCAGCGGACCTCGAGGACGAGTTCGACCTCGACCGGCGAGTCGAGCGGCAGCACCGCGACCCCGACGGCGCTCCGGGCGTGACGCCCGGCCTCGCCGAAGATCTGGCCCAGGAGGTCGGACGCGCCGTTGATCACCCCGGGCTGGCCGGAGAAGCCGGGATCGGAGGCGACGAAACCGGTCAGCTTGACGACGCGGAGGACGTCGTCGAGCGAGTCGAGCACCGTCGCCGCGGCGGCCAGGGCGTTCAGCACGCAGGTCGCGGCCAGCGCCTGCGCGTCGGCGGGCTCGACCAGCCCGTGACCGTCACCCACCTTGCCCGTGGTCGGCAGCCGACCGTCGACGAACGGCAGCTGCCCCGCCGTGTAGACGAGCGACCCCGTGCGGAGGGCAGGGACGTACGAGCCCGCGGGTGCCGCGACGGGAGGGAGGACGAGACCGAGCTCGGCCAGGCGCTCGTCGACCGTCGTCATCAGGCGTCCTGCCGAGGGCGCTTCAGCCACGCGACGGGACCACCCTCGGGCCCCTGGGTCACCTGGACGAGTTCCCATCCGTCGGAGCCCCAGTTGTTGAGGATCGCCGTGCTGTTGTGCACCAGCAGGGGCGTCGTCGTGTACTCCCAAAGGACCATTTCGGCTTCCGTTCAGCTTGAAAATCGGCGATGTCGCTTACCCTGATCCTATGTCTGCCCAAAAATCGAAGCCCACGTCAGCCATCGGGGCACTCTTCGGATTCGTCGGCTTCAGCGTCCTGGCCGGCCTCCTGGTGACCATCGGCGTGACACCGGCCATCGCGGTCGCCGGCATGACGGCCTCGAGTTCGATCGGCGTCTTCGAGTCGATCCCCGAGTACATCGAGATCGGCAAGCTGCAGCAGCGCAACACGCTGTACGCGACCCAGGGCGGGCAGCAGGTCCCCTTCGCGACCCTCTACAGCGAGAACCGCGTCGAGCTCTCGTGGGACGAGGTCAGCCCGAACCTCAAGACCGCCGTCGTCGCCGGCGAGGACCGTCGCTTCTACGAGCACGGCGGCGTCGACGTCACCTCGCTCGTGCGCGCGGCCGTGGGCTCCGCAGGCGCCGGCGAGTTGGGCGCGAGCGGTGGCGGCTCGACCCTGACGATGCAGCTCGTCCGCAACATCCGCATCGCGCAGTCGCAGCAGCTGCCGACGGCGGACGAGCGCGACGCCGCCTACAAGGAGGCGACCACCACGACCCTCGACCGCAAGCTGGAAGAGATGAAGTTCGCGATCGGGCTCGAGAAGAAGTACAGCAAGGACGACATCCTCCTGGCGTACCTCAACATCGCGTACTTCGGCGACCAGACCTACGGCGTGCAGGCCGCCGCCCAGCACTACTACAACAAGAGCGCGGCCGACCTGACGGTCCCCGAGGCCGCGAGCCTCATCGCGATCGTCCAGTACCCGGACTCGCGCAACATGTCGACGCCCGAGAAGTACCCGGCCAACAAGGCCCGGCGCGACGTCATCATCAAGTCGATGCTCGCCGAGAAGGACATCGACCAGGCGACGGCCGACGCCTCTCTGGCCACGCCCGTCGAGAGCTACGTCGTCCTCACGGCGCCCACGCAGGGCTGCGGCGCGGTCACGGTCCCCTCGGCCGCCTACTTCTGCGACTACGTGAAGAAGAGCATCAAGGACCTCGCCGTCCTGGGCTCGTCTCCTGAGGAACGCCAGGCCAACTGGAACACCGGTGGTTACGACGTCTACACGACGCTGAACCTCGACCTCAACGAGAACGCCAAGGCGCAGGTCGACAAGTACGCTCCGGCCAGCGAGGCCAACTTCCAGCTGGGCAGCGTGGTCGACAGCGTCGAGGCCGGTACCGGCCGCGTCGTCGTGATGGCACAGAACACCACGTTCTCCGAGACGTCGAGCCCCGACCGCACCCTCACCTCGGTGAACTACAGCACCGACCGGGACTACGGCGGATCGATCGGCTTCCAGCCCGGTTCGACCTACAAGCCCTTCACCCTCATCGACTGGCTCGAGCAGGGGCACGGCATCTACGAGAGCGTCAACGCCAAGCCGCGGACGTTCAACATGACCATCGACGGCAGCCGGGGCAACAAATACGCCCCCAAGAACGACGCGGGCGAGCAGCCCGGCCAGATGAGCGTCGCGGACGCGACGGCCAAGTCGATGAACACGGCCTACGCGGCCATGGCCGAGAAGCTCGACATCGCCGACATCAACGGCGTCGCGAAGAAGCTCGGCGTTCACCGTGCCGACGGGGGCGAGATGCACGACTTCGCGTCGTCGATCCTCGGCACCGCCGACGAGATCGCGCCGCTGACCATGGCGACCGCATACGCCGGGATCGCCGCGGGCGGCGTCTACTGCTCGCCGATCATCGTGGACAACATCAAGGACGACAAGGGTGTCGACCTCGGCGGCCAGCCGCAGTCGTGCAGCCAGGTCGTCGACCCCCAGGTCGCCGCGGCCGCCGCGGTGGCCATGCAGGGCCTCTGGCGGAACGGCACCGGCGTCGGCGGCCTCCCGGCGGACGGCTACCCCGAGATCGGCAAGACCGGCACCACCGACCTCAAGGACCAGATCTGGATCATCGGCGCGACGTCGAAGATCGCCACGGCCGTGTGGCAGGGCGTCGCGGACGGCCCCAAGAAGAGCCTCCGCAGCTACAACTCCCCCAACCTGGCCGGCTCGACCAGCTACGCGACGGCCCGCGTGCAGTACTTCAAGGCCGTCCAGAGCGTCAACAACACCGTGTACCCGGGAGGCGCGTTCGGCGAGGCCTCGGGCGCGGTGCTCCGCGGTTCGGGCGTCGCCGTGCCCGACATGGCCGGCACGACGCCCTCGGCCGCCCAGGCGCTGCTGAGGGGCGTCTCCCTGGTCTACGCGGACGGTGGCACCCAGCCGTCGGCCCTGCCCGCGGGTCAGGTCATCGGCTCGGACCCCGCCGTGGGCAGCGTCGTGTCCAAGGGCACGACCGTGAAGGTCTTCACCAGCGACGGCAGCGGCGCAGCCGCGGTCCCGGACGTGACCCGGCAGAAGGTGGGCGACGCGGTCAAGTCGATCGGCGGAGCCGGGTTCGACGCGTCCAAGGTGTCCATCGCGGGCTTCACGCCCGGAGACGGGAAGAACGCCTGCCAGGTCGCCTCGACGAATCCTGCCGCCAACACGTCCGTCGCGAAGGACTCGGCCATCGGGCTGACCGTCTACGGCGACAGGGACGGCAACGACCCGGGCAACTGCGCGTGAGCCCACGGAGCACCGGCGGGCCGAGCGCCCTCCAGACGACGGCCGTGACCGCAGCAGCGGGCGCGGCCGTCGGCCTCGGGGCGCTGGCCTGGGGCGTGTTCGTCGAACGCAACCGGTTCACCGTGCGGCACGAGGTGTTGCCCGTCCTCGAGCCCGGCTCCCGGACGCTGACGATCCTGCACCTGTCCGACCTGCACCTCGCACCCTGGCAGGCCGAGAAGCAGGAATGGATCCGCGGCCTCGCCGTGCTCGAACCCGATCTCATCGTCAACACGGGCGACAACATCGGCCACGAGGACGCCCACACCGCGCTCGAGTACGCCCTCGAGCCCTTCCGAGGCGTCCCCGGGGTCTTCGTCAACGGCTCCAACGACTACTACGGACCCTCCCCCAAGAACCCCCTGGCCTACTTCGGCGGCCCGAGCAAGGCCCACCGCACGCCCGTCGACCTCGACGTCGACCGGATGCAGTCGTTCTTCACCGACCAGCTCGGCTGGCTCGACCTGAACAACAGGGCCCGTGCGCTCGAGATGCGAGGCTCGCGCCTCGAACTCTTCGGGGTCAACGACGCCCACCGCGGCTGGGACCGCCTCGACCGCATCCCCGGTGCCCTCGACGACCTCCGCGAGAACGTGGGCTGGCAGGACGACCACGGTGGACCCGAGCCCATCAGCATCGGCGTCACCCATGCGCCGTACCAACGCGTGCTCAACTCCTTCGTCAACAACGGTGCCGAC
Organism: Frigoribacterium sp. CFBP 8759; assembly: GCF_014841655.1. NCBI lineage: Bacteria > Bacillati > Actinomycetota > Actinomycetes > Micrococcales > Microbacteriaceae > Frigoribacterium > Frigoribacterium sp. CFBP 8759. The sequence continues at coordinate 738,723 of NZ_JACYUH010000003.1, read as the reverse complement.
GTCATCTTCGGCGGGCACACCCACGGCGGACAGGTCCAGGTGCCCGGCTACGGTGCCCTCGTCACCAACTGCGACCTGCCGCGCAGCAAGGTCAGCGGTCTGACGACCTGGAGCCACGCCCGCAAGACCGCACACCTCGAGATCTCGGCCGGTCTGGGCACCTCGATCTACGCCCCCGTGCGGTTCTCGTGCCGCCCCGAAGCCGTGATCGTGACCCTGACGGCCTGAGCACGACCGGAGTGACACGAGCAGGCCCGAACATGGGCTATTCTTGTCAGGTTGCTTCACGTGAGAACGCGAAGACATCGGGGTGTGGCGCAGCTTGGTAGCGCGCCTCGTTCGGGACGAGGAGGTCGTGGGTTCGAATCCCGCTACCCCGACCACAAACAAATGGCTCCACCTTCGGGTGGAGCCATTTGTTTCTCTGTGCTCGTTGGTTCGCCCTGAGGGCGACACGAATCGGCGCCACCTTCGGGTAGGGCCGGTTTCTTCTCGTGTTCGCCGCTTCGCCGGTTCGCCCTCGGGCGACACCGGTCAGGCGAGGCGGCCGCCGGACTCGGCGAGATAGCAGGCACCGCAGAGCGACTCGTATGTCACCTGCTGACCGTCGATGGCGACCTGGTCGCCGTCGAACACGAAGCGGTCACCGACCGTGCGCGCCGTGAAGACCGCCTTGCGACCGCAGCGGCAGATCGTCTTGAGCTCTTCGAGCGAATGGGCCACCTCGAGCAGTCGCCGACTACCGGGGAAGGCCACCGTGCGGAAGTCCGTCCGGATGCCGTAGGCCAGTACGGGGACGTCGTCGAGGATCGCGATGCGCAAGAGGTCGTCGATCTGGTGCGGCGCCAGGAACTGCGCCTCGTCGACGAGCAGACAGGCCAGGCTCGACCCGGTCTCGGCCCGGACGGCGTCGCGGCGGGCCGAGAAGACCTGGCGGACCTCGTCGTCGGGGGCGAAGGTGACGTCCGCGGCCCGGGTCACGCCCAGCCGCGAGACGATGGCGTCGTCACCCTTGGTGTCGACGCCCGGCTTGGCGAGCAGGACCCGCTGACCGCGTTCTTCGTAGTTGTACGCCGCCTGCAGCAGAGCCGTGCTCTTGCCGCTGTTCATCGCGCCGTAGCGGAAGTAGAGCTTGGCCACTACTGCAGGTAACCGTCTTCGGCGGCCCGACGGATGAGCTCGGACTTCTTGCTGGCCGGACGGTTGGCCTTGGCGTACTTCTCGCGGACGCGCCGGAGGAAGGTCTTCGCCGTCTCGTACTGAACGTTCATCTGCGCGGCGACCTCGTTGGTGCTGAAGCCCGAGACGTACAACCGGAACGCCTCGGCCTCGCCGGCGCTGAGCTTGGGCCGGGTCTGGTTCGCGGCGCCGGCCGGCAGGGGACGCCAGTCGCGCTGCGGGGAGTTGTCTCGGGCCACGCCCATGACCTGGCGGGCCGCGTCCATCACCTCGCGCATGGGCAGGGTCTTCGACAGGAACGCCGACGCTCCCGCCTCGAGGGCACGCTCGCGGGACTCGCGGGTGTCGAGACTGGACAGCACGACGACCTTGGCCCCGGCGGCCCGGCAGGTGCGCACGCGGGCCTCGATCGAGACGGGCTCTTTCAACTGGAAGTCGAGGAAGACGAGGTCGGTCGGGAAGTTGTCGCTGTGCACCAGCTGCAGCCAGGTGTGAGCCGTCAGGACGAGGTCGAAGTCGTAGGCGTTGACGTTGATCCAGCTGCTGAGGCTGTCGAGGAGCACCTCGTGGTCGTCGAGGATCGCGAGCCGGACGCGACGAGCGGGCGGTGCCTCGGAACCCGGGCCGACGGTGGCCCAGGAAGGTGATGCGACGGGCCTCCCGAAGCCCGGACGGTGGGACGAGCGGCCGCTCGGCTCAGTGCTGGTCATAAGAAAACCTTAGTGTCAGAAGCGACGGCGCCCGGTCGACCCGCAGGTCGCCCGAGACGAGGCGCAGCACGGTCAGACAGGGGGCGAGCGACCGTCGTGCGGCGACGGCCGAGGCCCGGCACGCGAGCTCGATCGTGACGCCCACCCGCGCCTCCTCGGCCTCGAGCAGGACCCGGAGCGAGCGGACGTCGGCGGCCTCGACGTCGTCCACCGTCGCGACGAGGGCCCAGAGGGCGGTGCGGTGCCCGGGGCCCAGGAGATCGGCGAGCCGGTCGGGGTCGACGACCTCGGCGGGCACCCGGCGGCCGGGCGCGGCGAGTCGCCGGGCCAGCCACGTCGCGTCGGCGTCGGCCACCAGGGAGGCGCGCAACGCGTCGGCCACGCGCCGGGCCTCGTCGGCGTCCCCCTCGACGATCCGGCCGGACTCGACGAGCCGTGCGAAGAACGGCACCACCTCGCGGTTGAGGACGGTGACACGGTCCTGCTGGACCGACCGGGCGAGGGTCACCCTGAGGTCGTCGGTGCTGGCCCTGCGGAATCCCGTGGCCCGCGAGACCCACCCCTCGACATGGGCCACGAAGACCCCCGAGAAGGTCGCCGACGCGGCGGTCAGGGCGAGCAACGGGGTGAGGGCGACGACGACGTACGACGCGGTGGGCACCGGTGTGACGAAACCGGGCGCCTCGACCAGGACCACGAGGGCGAGGACCACGGCCACGGCGCCTCCGGCGGCGAGGATCTCGCGTGCCGAGCGGTACGGTGCCACCCCGAGCAGGAGCACCCCGGAGACGATCCCCGCCCAGTCGTCCCGGACGAAGGGATTGCTGCCGGAGGTGGCCAGGGCGGACAGGACACCCGCCACCGCACACGTCGCGGCGACGCACCAGAGCGCCCGCGGCCCGAACGGTGCCCGCAAGGGGCCGGCCGACACGACGAGTGCGACGCCACCCGCGGCCACGGCGACGAGTGCACCGACCGCGGCCCCCGGCGAGGACACGTCGGAGGCCCGCAGCAGCGTGCCGACCACGGCGACGAGCAGGGCGGCGAGAGCCGCCCCGAAGGTGATCGGTCGGGCCGCCAGGGCGCCGAGGGGGTCGACCTGCTGGGGTGATCGATCGGAGGCGCGCCCGAGGGCACGAGGAGGGGCGGGGAGGGTCACGCGGGCACCCCGTCCTCGGTGGCGACGTCGCCGACCACCGGCGCCCCGGCGGCGAACGGGACCCGCAGGACGATCGACGTCCCGCTGCCGGGGGACGACCAGACCTGCACGTGACCGTGGACGCGTGTGAGACGGCCCTCGACCGACGCCGTCAGTCCGAGACGGTCGGGGGCCACCGCCGCCGTGTCGAAGCCGACTCCGTCGTCGATCACCATCACGGTGAGGTCGGTGCCGTCGCCGAAGACGACGAGCTCGGCCCGGTCGACCCCGCTGTGGCGGCTCACGTTCACGAGGCACTGTGCGACCGCCAGGCCGAGGGCGTCCCCGGTGACGGGGTCGAGGCGACCGACGGCCGAGACGTCGCCGGTCACGGCCACCTCGAGGCCGCCCGATCGCGACTGCTCGACGGCCGCGTGCAGTCGGCTGGCCTCCCAGCCGTCGGCGGCCGTCACGGCGGCCTCGGAGGGCACCGACCCCGGTGAGAGCCAGTCGCGCCCCACGAGGAGCTCGAGATCGGCCGCGATCGACCGCGCGGTGTCGGGCGACAGAGGACCGGGGCGGGCGGTGGCTACGGCCGCGAGATGCCCGAGGATCGTGTCGTGGACGAGGGCCGCGGCCTGCTGCTCGATGTCGACACGGATGCCCTGCACCTGCTGCTCGAGTGCGGACCGGTGCAGCCGCGGCTGAGCCGACCGCGCGCGTCCCCGCGACGCCTCGGCGTGACCGGTCACCACCGCGACCAGGACGAAGGCCAGCAGGGCGGTCACGTCGAGCCGCAGGGAGGCCCCCGTGTGCCAGGTCGCCAGCTGCGTGGCGAGCTCGCCCGCCGCGTAACCCGCCGCAGTCCAGAGGAGACCCCGGCGGGGCCCGACGGCGGTGCTGCCGACCATGATGAGGGCGATCTTGGGCAACGAGAGCGAGAACGCGTCCGACGCCTGCACCGCCGCGACCTGCGAGAAGAGGGTGACGGCGTACCAGTAGAGGGCGGCGGTCCCGACGATCAGGTAGGCGAGGTGGGCCGTCGTGGACCGCGTGCGGTCGACCACGACGAGCAGGACGACCATCGGGAGGAGCGAGACCAGAGCGGGCCAGAGCAACAGATCGGGCGTGGCGGCCTGTTTCGTGAGCAGGAGGGCAGCCGCCGCCGCGAGGACGGTGGCCGCGATCGCGTGGCAGGCCCTCGACACCGAGTCGCCGAGCGCCGTCGGCGCCAGGTGGGCAGGGAGGCCGAGCAGCATGGGGCCTCCTCGGCTCGTTCGTGGTCAGGACAGATCATGACAGAAGCCGGACCTGGGCTGTACCCCGACATGTGGGGCCAGGGCGGGTGTCGCGCAGGCAGAGCGCTTCTTCTTGTGCCCCGTTCTGGTCGAGCGGGGCACAACACCCCGTGCCGATGACCTCTGGCCCTCGGAGGCTCAGAACAGTCGCGGCTGTGATCGGGCCCCGCCCGGCAGTTCGTGGGCGATGAGGGCGCGCGGGACCGCGGAGTCACCGGCACCGGCACCGGCACCGGCACCGACGGCCAGGTCGGGGATGCCCGCCAGGCCGCCCGTCCCGGCGGCCGGGGTCGCGCCGGTGCCGTTGAGGCCCATCAGTCGGAGGGAACGCGCGCTGTCGTCGAGTGCGGCGGAACGCATCGACCCCGTGGCCGGGTCGGCCCGCCCCTTCTCGAGGCCGTACTCGCGCAGCAGGGGCCGTAGCCGGGCGGCCAGCCAGGAGCGGTACCCCGTCGGGGCGTAGGTGCCCTGGGCGAAGAGCGCACGGTACTTGCCCACGAGTTCGGGGTGCTCACGCTCGAGCCAGGCGAACCACCACTCTTTGACCCCGGGCTTGAGGTGCAGGGCGCTGTACATGACGCTCGACGCGCCCGAGTCGCGGACGGCGGCGAGCGCGGCGTGCAGGTGGTCGAGGCCGTCGGTGAGGTACGGCAGCACGGGCATCATGAACACCGAGCAGGACAGCCCCAGCTCTCGGGCCGCGGAGACGGTGGCCAGGCGGGCCGCCGTCGTCGGCGTGCCCGGCTCGACCGACTGCTGCAGGTCGTCGTCGTGGACGGCGATCGACATGGCCAGGTCGACGGGCACGTGCTGCGCCGCCTCGGCGAGCAGGGGGAGGTCGCGCCGCAACAACGTGCCCTTGGTCAGGATGCTGAAGGGCGTGCCCGAGTCGGCGAGGGCGGCGATGATGCCGGGCATGAGCCGGTACCGGCCCTCGGCGCGTTGGTAGGGATCGGTGTTCGTGCCGAGCGCGACCGGGTGGTGCTGCCAGGTGGGGCGGTGGAGCTCACGCGCGAGCACCTCGGCGACGTTGACCTTGACGACGATCTGCCGGTCGAAGTCGTCGCCGCCGTCGAGGTCGAGGTACTCGTGGGTGGGGCGGGCGAAGCAGTACACGCACGCGTGGCTGCAGCCCCGGTAGGGATTGATCGTCCACCCGAACGGGAGGGCCGAATCGCCACCCGGCACACGGTTGAGGGCACTCTTCGCGACCACCTCGTGGAACGTCACCCCCGCGAACTCGGGCGTCGTGACGGAGGTGATCAGGTTGTTCAATCGCGCCAGACCGGGCAGCGCCGAGGCGTTCTCGGTGTCGACCGCTTGCTCGGACCATCGCATTCCCCCATTCGAACACATGTTCGAACCAGGGTCAACCCCAGGCCCGCAGCACGGGGACGCGAGGCCCGGGGCGAGGCGTCAGGCGTGGATGTGCAACGCCTCGGCGGTCGCCCCGATGGTCGACGCGGCCCGGCGTTCGTCGGACGAGAGGTCGTCGCCGTACGTGGGGATCATGGCGTTGAGCCGGGGCTTCCACGACGCGATGCGGTCGGGGAAGCACCGCTCGAGCACGCTGAGCATGATCGGCACGGCCGTGGACGCCCCGGGGGACGCACCGAGCAGGCCCGCGATGGTGCCGTCGCCCGCCGTGATGACCTCGGTGCCGAACTGCAGCACCCCGCCCTTCTTGCGGTCCTTCTTGATGACCTGCACCCGCTGACCGGCCGTGATGCGGTACCAGTCCTTCGGGTCGGCGTCGGGCATGAACTCGCGCAGCGCCTCGAACTTGGTCTGCTTGCTCGCCGCCAGTTGCCCCACGAGGTACTTGACGAGCGAGAGGTTGGCGAGCCCGGCCCGGATCATCGGGTAGAGGTTGTGGGCACGGATCGACGCGAAGAGGTCGAACATCGAGCCGTGTTTGAGGAACTTCGGGCTGAAACCGGCGTAGGGCCCGAACATCAGGCTGGCCTGCCCGTCGACGACGCGCGTGTCGAGGTGCGGCACCGACATCGGGGGCGAGCCGACGGCGGCCTTGCCGTAGACCTTGGCCTGGTGTTTGCCGACGATCGCGGGATCGTCGCAACGGAGGAACTCGCCGCTGACCGGGAACCCGCCGAAGCCCTTGATCTCGTCGATGCCCGACTTCTGCAGCAGGTGCAGCGCTCCCCCACCGGCGCCGACGAAGACGAAGCGCGCGTCGACGGTCGTCGGCGTGCCACCGACCTGCTTGCGGAGGGCCACCCGCCACGTGCCGTCGGCGAGCTTCGTGAGGTTCGTGACGCGGTGGTCGACCTCGAGGATCGCCCCCTCGCCCTGCAGGTAGGTGAGGAGGAGGCGCGTGAGGGACCCGAAGTCGACGTCCGTGCCGGCGGCGATGCGCGTCGCCGCGATCGGCTGCCCCTTCGCCCGTCCCGGGATGAGGACCGGTGCCCACGACCGGATGACGGACGCGTCGGTGCTGAACTCGAGCCCCTGGAACAGCGGGTGCTCGCGCAGGGCCTCGTGGCGCTTGCGGAGGTACTCGACGTTCTTCTCGCCCCAGACGAAGCTCATGTGCGGGGTCGAGTTGATGAAGGCGTCCGGCTGCGGCAGAGCCCCCTCGGCCACGAGGAACGACCAGAACTGCCGCGACACCTGGAACTGCTCGTTGACCTTGACGGCGCTCGACGTGTCGATGGTGCCGTCGGAGCGCTCGGGCGTGTAGTTGAGCTCGCAGAGGGCGGAGTGGCCCGTGCCCGCGTTGTTCCAGGGGTTGCTCGACTCGAGGGCGACGTCGCCCAGCGCCTCGTAGATCTGGATCGTCCAACTCGGCTCGAGCTGTTTGATCATGGCACCGAGGGTGGCACTCATGATGCCTGCCCCGATGAGGGCTACGTCGACGGGCTTCTTCGCATCGGTCACGACGTCAGTCTAGGCCCGGCCCCCTCGGCGACCCCGGGTGGCCGCCGGAGCACGACACCCCGGTGTCTCGATGTCGAGAGACCGGGGTGCGACGCATCACCGACCCCTCGGGCGACCGGCGTCGACGGATCAGGCGACGGCGCGTTCGGCGGCGACGAGCTCGGCGATCTGCACGGCGTTGAGCGCCGCACCCTTGCGGAGGTTGTCGTTGCTGATGAAGAACGCGAGCCCACGGTGACCGGGGACGCCCTCGTCGTGCCGGATGCGGCCGACGAAGCTGGGGTCGGCTCCCGCCGCCTCGAGCGGGGTCGGGACGTCGGTGAGGACCACCCCGGGGGCGTCGCGCAGGAGTTCTTCCGCGCGCTCCGCCGTGATGTCCGAGGCGAACTCGGCGTTGATCGAGAGCGAGTGCCCCGTGAAGACCGGCACCCGGACGCACGTGCCGCTGACCAGCAGGTCGGGGCGCTCGAGGATCTTGCGGCTCTCGTTGCGCAGCTTCTTCTCTTCGTCGGTCTCGTTCGTGCCGTCGTCCACGATGCTGCCCGCGAGCGGGATGACGTCGAAGGCGATGGGACGGACGTACGTGACCGGCTCGGGCAAGTCGACCGCGCGACCGTCGTGCACGAGGCCGATGGTGTCGCCCTCGATCGCGGCACGGGTCTGCTGCAGCAGCTCGTCGGCGCCGGCGAGTCCACTGCCCGACACCGCCTGGTAGGTGCTGACGATCAGGCGCTGCAGGGTGGCCTCGGTGTCGAGCACCTTCAGCACGGGCATGGCCGCCATGGTCGTGCAGTTGGGGTTGGCGACGATGCCCTTGACCGCCTCGCGGAGGGCGTGGGGGTTGACCTCGCTGACCACCAGGGGCACCTCGGGGTCCATGCGCCAGGCGCTCGAGTTGTCGATGACCAGTGCCCCGGCCGCGGCGAACCGTGGCGCGTGGGCCCGCGAGCCCGTCGCGCCCGCCGAGAAGAGGGCGATGTCGAGACCCGCGGGGTCGGCCGTCTCGACGTCCTCGACCACGATGTCGACACCGCGGAACGGCAGGGTCGTGCCCGCCGACCGGGCGGTGGCGAAGAAGCGGATCTCGGCGATCGGGAAGTCGCGCTCGTCGAGCAGCGTGCGCATGACCTTGCCGACCTGTCCGGTCGCGCCGATCACGCCGACGCGCAGTCCTTCGGCCATGGGTGCCTCCTGGGGTTCGGTGGTGCGGGTCCTGGCCCGGTGGGAGCCGGGTCGGGAGGCGCGGTGCGGTGGCCGCGCGCGCCTCCTCGGGTGGTGGGTCGCGTCAGCGGCCGGTGCCGCCGTGGACGACGGCGTCGACCTCGGCGTCGAGGCCGAAGGCCGTGTGGACGACGCGCAGGGCGTCGTTCAGGGTGTCGGCCCGGGTGACCACCGAGATGCGGATCTCGCTGGTCGAGATCATCTCGATGTTGATTCCGGCCTCGAAGAGGGCCGTGAACAGCCGCGCCGAGACGCCGGCGTTGGTGCGCATGCCCGCGCCGACGAGGGCCAGCTTGCCGATCTGGTCGTCGTACTGCAGGGACTCGAAGCCGATCTCGGCCCGGTCGGACTCGAGGGCCTGGAGCACGACGGCACCCTCGGACTTCGGCAGGGTGAACGAGATGTCGGTGCGGCTGGTCGACGCCGCCGACACGTTCTGCACGATCATGTCGATGTTGGCACCGGTCTTGGCGACCGTGCGGAAGATCTGGGCGGCCTTGCCCGGGACGTCGGGGACGCCGACGACGGTGATCTTGCCCTCGCTGAGGTCGCCCGCGACCCCGCTGATGATGGGTTCTTCCACGTTCTCTCCCTCTTTCGGGTTGACGACGAGCGTTCCCTCGTTGTTGTTGAACGACGAGCGGACGTGCAGGGTGACCCCGTGACGCCGGGCGTACTCGACGGCACGGATGTAGAGCACCTTCGACCCGGCGGCGGCGAGCTCGAGCATCTCTTCGCTCGTGACGCGGTCGAGCTTGCGGGCCTTGGGCACGACGCGGGGGTCGGCCGTGAAGACGCCGTCGACGTCGGTGTAGATCTCGCACACGTCGGCGTCGAGCGCCGCGGCGAGGGCGACGGCGGTCGTGTCGGAGCCGCCGCGACCGAGGGTCGTGATGTCGCCCGTGGACCGGTTGAACCCCTGGAAGCCGGCGACGATCGCCACGTACCCGGCGTCGAGCGCGTCCCGCACCCGTCCGGGCGTCACGTCGACGATGCGGGCCTTGCCGTGCTGGGCGTCGGTGATCATGCCGGCCTGGCTGCCCGTGTACGAGCGAGCCTCGACGCCCAGGCTGCGGATCGCCATGGCGAGCAGGGCCATGCTGATGCGCTCGCCCGCGGTGAGCAGCATGTCGAGCTCGCGACCGCCGGGCAGCGGGCTGACCTCGTTGGCCAGGTCGAGCAGTTCGTCGGTGGTGTCGCCCATCGCGCTGACGGCCACGACGACGTCGTTGCCGGCCTTCCGCGTCTCGACGATGCGCTTGGCGACGCGCTTGATGCTCTCGGCATCGGCGACGGACGACCCGCCGAATTTCTGCACGATCAAGCTCACGGTGACTCCTGAGAAGGGGGACTGGGCGCGCCGGAGGACGGCTCACGCCTGCGTCCGACGATTCTATTCGGTGTCGAGAGCGTGTGACGTACGTCGGTCGCGGGGCGTCATCGGCGCCTCTCCCCTACGGTGGACCGATGCCCGACACCACCGACCAGGCCCGCGGCGCCGCCAGCCGCCTCCAGGACAGCCGCGCCCTCACGACCGCCGCCCGCGTCGGCTTCGCCATGAACGGCCTGCTCCACGTCGTGATCGGCGTGATCGCCCTCGGCGTCGCGTTCGGAGGTGGAGGAGAGGCCGACCAGGGCGGTGCCCTCGGGCAGTTCGCGTCCCGCCCGGGCGGGGTCTTCCTCCTCTGGCTGATCGTCGTCGGGCTCTGGGGCCTCGGCCTCTTCCAGCTGCTCGAAGCCGCTCTCGTCCGCGGGACGGACAAGGACGCCTGGGCCGAGCGCGCGAAGGAGGGCGGCAAGGGCGTCGCCTACCTCGCCGTCGGGTTCACGGCCTTCACCTTCGCCCGGGGCTCGTCGTCGGACAGCTCGGGGCAGACCCAGACGCTCAGCGCCCGGCTGCTCTCCGCACCCGGGGGCGTCGTGCTCCTCGTCGTCGTCGCGCTCGCCATCGTGGCGATCGGGGCCTACTTCGTCGTGAAGGGCGTGAAGCAGAAGTTCCGCGAGGACCTCACGCTGCCGGGCGGTGCGGCGGGACGGGGCACGGTCGCCCTCGGCGTCACGGGGTACGTGGCCAAGGGGATCGCCCTGGGCGTGGTGGGCGTGCTGTTCGCGGTCGCGGCCGTCACCTCGGACCCGAGCGAGGCCACGGGGCTCGACGGCGCGCTGAAGGCCCTCGCGGCCCTCCCGTTCGGCGTGGTGGTGCTGACGGCCGTCGCCCTGGGGCTCATGGCCTACGGTGTGTACTGCGCCGTTCGGGCACGGCGCGCCCGCCTCTGACGGGCAGGCGCGCGCCGGACGGGTTCAGGAGGCGCGGGTCGTCATTCGGAGACGAGCCGGCGGCCCTCGAAGGCGCGGCCGAGCGTGACCTCGTCGGCGTACTCGAGGTCGCCGCCCACGGGCAACCCCGAGGCCAGTCGCGTCACCCGGAGACCGAAGGGCGCGAGCATCCGGGAGAGGTACGTCGCGGTCGCCTCGCCCTCGAGGTTGGGATCGGTGGCGATGATGACCTCTTGCACGGTGTCGTCGGCGAGACGCTGCACCAACTGGCGGATGCGCAGATCGTCGGGACCGATGCCGTCGATGGGACTGATCGCCCCGCCGAGCACGTGGTACAGACCGCGGAACTCGCGGGTGCGCTCGATGGCCTGGACGTCCTTGGCCTCTTCGACGACGCAGATCGTGGCGGGCGAGCGACGCGGGTCACGGCAGATGTTGCACGTCTCTTGTTCGCTGACGTTGCCGCAGATCTCGCAGAAACGCACCTTGGTCTTGACGTCGACGAGCAGCTCGGCGAGGCGTGACGTGTCGAAGGACTCGTTCTGCACGATGTGGAACGCGATGCGCTGCGCCGACTTGGGCCCGATGCCGGGGAGGCGACCGAATTCGTCGATCAGCTCTTGGACGATGCCTTCGTACACGCGCTACTCGCTTCTCTGAGGCGTGACCCGGGGGGCGATCGTCTCTTCTTCGATGAACTGGGCCCCGAGGATCTCGCGCACGACGGCCTCGCCGTAGCGCGACCCGGTGGGGATGCCCCGGCGCGGGTCACCGGTCGCCGCGCGACGCTCGGCCACCGACGGACCCGCACCGGCGGAGGCGGTCGGTGTGCTGGTGGCCGCTGTGGAGGGCGACGGGGCGGCGGCGGCGGGGCGAGCCGGGGGCACGTCGACCTCGGGCGGAGGAGGCGCGGCGTCGACCGTCGGGACGCCGCCGGGCGGTTCTTCGGTGATGTGCTCGGGTTCGTCGGGCTCGGGGGGCGGGGTCTGCGGGATGGGGGCGACGTCCCACCCGGTGACGGGGGTCGAGCCGCCGGACCGCCCGGCGGACGCGGACGCCGGAGCGCCGGACCGCCCCGCCGACGCGGGCGCCGGGGCGCCGGACCGCGCGGCGGCCTCGGGCGCCGCAGCCGGCGCGGGAGCCAGGGACGGGCTCGGCGCCGGCGACGCGGAGGCCTCGGGCGTCGACGACGTCGCGGCGGGGGCCGTGGCCCGGCCCGTCTCGGACGGCGCCGACCCCGGAGACGCGGGCCCGGACGGCTGGCGTCCGGCCTCGGGCGCCGGTGTGGTCGACCGGCCGGTCTCTCGCGGCGCACCCGACGTGGCGGGAGGGGCGACGGCGTCGACGGGTGCACCCGTGGGGGTCGGGCCCGCGGGCCCGTCGCCCTCGACGCGGGCGATGTACTTCACCTTGACGCCGAGGACGTCGACGATCGCGCGTCGCAGGTACTCGCTGACGCCCTCGGCCGCGCCCTGCGGCCGCTTGAAGCTCTCGACGTCGTTGGCGCTGGGGAAGGCCAGCGTCAGCACGTCGTCGACGAAGTCGACGACGGTGGCCGTGACGACGACCATCCAGGCCGTGCGCCGCGCCTTCTGGACGACCTCGACGATCTCGGGCCAGCTGTCACGCAACTGCTGGAGCGTGACGGGAGCCGCGCCGCTCCCGGACGCCTGGCCGGTGTCGGGGGTCTGTGCCCACGCGGCCGAGTGCGGTGCGGACGGAGGCGCGGGTTCGGTCGGCGTCGCGGAGTCGGCCTGGTCGGCCCGGGTGGCAGAGGTCGACGGAGCGGCCGTCGCCCAGGACGCCGTCGCACTCTCGACGGCCGACGGGCCACCGGCCGCCTCGGTCGACGGCGTGGCCTCGACGGGCGAGGCGGACGGGGCCGACGCGGACGGGGCCGACGCGGACGGGGCCGACGCGGCGACGGGAGGCGTCGATCGACCCGCCGTCCGGACCTCGGCCGGCCGGGCAGCCGCCTGCGTCGACGGGGCAGCGGACGGACCGGGCACGGCGGACGGACCGGAGCCGGAGCCCTCGACCCCGACGCGTCGTTCGAGGCGCTCGACCCGGGCGAGGGCGCCCCGGCCGGTCTGGTCGCTCTCGGGGACGAGGACGCGCGCGATCATCAGTTCGAGGTGCAGCCGCGGCGAGGTGGCCCCGGTCATGTCGGTGAGAGCGCGGTTCACGACGTCGGCCGAGCGCGACAGCTCCGCGGCGCCGAAGGCGTGCGACTGGTGCACGAGACGGTCGAGCTCGTCAGCCGTGACGCCCCGCAACACGGCCGAGGCACCCTCGACGGTCGCTCCGACGACGATGAGGTCGCGCAGGCGTTCGAGCAGGTCTTCGACGAACCGCCGAGGGTCTTGCCCGGTCTGGACGACGCGGTCGACCGCAGCGAACGCCGCGGCGCCGTCACGGGCGCCCAGCGCCTCGACGACGTCGTCGAGCAGCGATGCATGGGTGTACCCGAGCAGCGCGACGGCGCGCTCGTACTGGATGGCGCCGTCCTCACTGCCGGCCATCAGCTGGTCGAGGAGCGAAAGGGTGTCGCGCACCGACCCGCCGCCGGCACGGACCACGAGGGGGAGCACGCCCGGGGCGGCCTCGACCGACTCGCTCTCGCAGAGTTCGTGGACGTACTCGAGCATCTGGGCCGGGGGCACGAGGCGGAACGGATAGTGGTGGGTGCGCGACCGGATGGTGCCGATCACCTTGTCGGGCTCGGTGGTCGCGAAGATGAACTTGACGTGCTCGGGCGGTTCTTCGACGACCTTCAGCAGGGCGTTGAAGCCCTGCGGGGTGACCATGTGGGCCTCGTCGAGGATGAAGATCTTGAAGCGGTCGCGAGCCGGGGCGAACACGGCCCGGTCACGGATGTCGCGGGCGTCGTCGACGCCGTTGTGGCTGGCCGCGTCGATCTCGATGACGTCGAGCGAGCCGCCGCCGTCGCGTGAGAGCTCGACGCACGACGCACAGACGCCGCACGGGGTGTCGGTCGGGCCCTGGGCACAGTTGAGGCAGCGGGCCAGGATGCGCGCGGACGTCGTCTTGCCGCAACCGCGCGGCCCGCTGAAGAGGTAGGCGTGGTTGACGCGGTTGGTGCGGAGTGCCGTGCGGAGCGGATCGGTCACCTGCGTCTGCCCGATGAGCTCGGCGAAGTTCTCTGGCCGGTAACGGCGATACAGGGCGGTGACCACAGAGCAAGAGTAGTCGGGGCTACCGACAACGGTCGACGGCGGGAGTCGCCGTCGAGGGCCCCTCGCGGCGCCCCGGGCGCACGAGAGGGCCCGTCGTGTCGACGGGCCCTCGGGTGCGGCTCCCGGCCGGGGTGGACTACTCGGCGGACCCCCTCGCGCGACGGCGGACCCTGGTCGCCGACACGAGGCCGAGGCCGATCAGCAAGGCGAAGGCCGCGAGCGAGAACCAGCCGAGGGCGTCCGACCCCGTGTACGCCAGGCCCGAGACGGAGCCGGTCGGGACCGCTCCCCCACCGGTGCCGGTGCCGTTACCGGTGCCGGTGCCGGTGCCGGTGCCGCCACCCGATCCGGGCAGACCCGGGAAGCCGGGGGTGCCAGGGGTACCCGGGGTCCCGGGCGTCCCGGGAGTTCCCGGGTCGCCCGGTGTGCCCGGGGTCCCGCTGGCCGCCGCGACGGTGAACCCGGTGGTGACCGGGGCCGACGTGGCGCCCGCGATCGTCTCGGTCGCGGCGACCACGTGGGGTCCGACGGCGACGCCCGCGAGGACGACCGTCCAGCTCCCCGTCCCGGGGTCGGCCTGGACGACCTGCGCGGTGCCGTCGTCGAGCTGCACCGTCACCGTGGCACCGGGTTCCGCCGTCCCGACGACCGTCACGGGCGTCGTGCCGCCGGTTCCGGCCTGCAGGACCGAGCCGGCCACCGGGCTGGTGATCACCACGGGGTCGACCGAGGCGATCAGGAGGTCCTGGCTCACCGTGGTCGTGCCCGCGTCCGCGGTCTGCGTCGCCGTGACGACGTAGGCGCCGACCGGGACGTCCGTGAAGTCGACCGCCCAGGTGCCGTCGGCCCCGACCGTCGCCGACTGCGTCGGCCCGCCGCCGAGATCCACCGTGACGAGCGCACCGGGTGTGCCGGTGCCCGTCACCGTGACGTCCTCGAGGCCGTTCCCGTCGACGTCGGCGATCAACGCGCCGGGTGCCGGCGAGGTGATGACGACGGCGTCGGTGCTCGCGGCCGGCGAGACCGTGAACACGACGGTCTCGGGGGCCGACACCGCGCCTCCCACGGTCTGGGTCACGGACAGGGTGTGCTGCCCCTGTTCGACCCCCACCAGGGTGGTGGACCAGGCGCCGTCGGCGTCCACGTCGACCACGACCGGGAGGCCGCCGTCGATGCTGACGGCCACCGAGGCGTTCGGCTGGGCCGAACCGCCGACCAGGACGTCCGCCGTCCCCGCCGTGCCCGCCGGCAGGATCGAGCCCTGTTCGGGCGAGGTGACCACGAGCGGCGCGACCTCGGCCGCGGGGGCGAGGGTGACGTCGACCGACGCGCTGCCGGTGACGACGCCGCCGACCGTCTGTTCGACGATCACGGTGCGGGTGCCGACCGGGACCGCCGGCAGGGTCACCGACCAGGTGCCCCCGTCGGTGACGGTGGCCGTCTGCGTGATGCCGCCGACGGAGACGGTGACGGTCGCTCCGGGCTCGCCCGTTCCGGTGACCGGCAGGTCGACGAAGCCGTCACCGTCGGTGTCGACGACGAGCTGTCCGTCGGCCGGCGAGGTGATGGTGGGCGCGGCGGCGGGGTCGGCCGGGACGGGCACGACGACCACCGAGACCTCGACGGGAGCGCTCGTGGCGCCTCCGATGGTCTGCACGGCCGAGACCGTGTGCGTCCCGGTGCCGAGCACGACCGGCACCTGCCACGAGCCCGAGGCGTCGACCGTCGTGGTGACGGGGTCTCCCCCGTCGACCGTGACGGCGACGGGTGCGCCCGGCTGCCCCTGGCCACGGACGACGACCGGCGCGGTGCCGGCGTCGCCCGCCTGGTACTGCTGGCCGTCGGTCGGTGCCGTGATCGTGAGCGTCGCGGCGGCCTCGACCACGACCGTGGTCGTGACCGGAGCCGACTCGACCCCGCCGACGGTCTGCGTCGCGGACACCACGTGCTCGCCCACGCCGACCCCCGCGAAGGTGGTCGACCAGTCGCCGTCGTCGTCCACGTCGACCGTGACGGCCGTGCCGTCGTCGAGCGTCACCGCGACGGTCGCGCCGGCCTGGGCCGAACCGGACACCGGCAGGTCCACCGTCGAGGCGGCGGACGGCACGAGGAGGCGCGTGCCCGTCGCCGGGTCGGTGATCCGGATCGGGTCTGCCGCGACCACCGCGAAGGGCTGGGTCACGGGGACCGTCGTGACGGTGCCGTACTGCTGCACCACCGAGATCGGTCCGGCACCCACCGGCACCGCGTCGAAGGTCGTGGTCCACGCCCCCGTCGTCGGGTCGGCCGTGACGGCCTGGGTCAGGTCGCCACCGAGCGAGACCGTGACGGTCGCGCCGGGCTGGGCGGTGCCCGACACCGTGACCGGCGTCGTCCGGCCGTCGAGGACGACGACCGTGGCACCCGGGGCGGGCTCGGTGATGGTGACCGGGGTGCCGACCACCACGTCGAGCTGCTGGGTGGCGGGAGTCGTCGAACCGGCCGGCACCGTCTGCGTCACGACGACCGGGTACGAGCCGACGGGCACGTCGCCCACCGTGACGGTCCAGGTGCCCTCGGGGGTCACCGTCGTCGTCTCGGAGAGGTCGTCGCCCACCGCGACCACGACCGTGGCGCCGGGCTGACCCGTGCCGGTAACCGTGACGTCGGTGGTGTCGTCGGCGTCACGGACGACGATCGACGACCCGGCGGGCGGCGAGGTGATCGTCACCGGGGCGGCCACGACGACCGACACGTCCCGCGTGATGGGGGTCGACACGACGCCGTCGACGGTCTGGGTGACCGAGGCGGTGCGGTCGCCGACCGGGACGCCGTCGACCGTGACGCTCCAGGCGCCGGTCGTCGGGTCGGCCACGACGGTCCCGACCAGGCCGTCACCGAGGTCGACCGTGACGGTCGCTCCGGGCTGGGCCGTGCCGGACGCGACCACCGGGGCGGTGTCGCCCGCGGCGAGCACGACGACCGTCGTGCCGTCGGTGGGCCGGTCGACGACGAGACCCGCTGCCGCCGCGACCGTGAACGGTTGCGTCGCCGCGGCCGAGGTCGCGCCTCGGATCGTCTGCGTGGCGGTCAGGGTGTAGTCGCCGACGGGGACTCCGTCGACGGTCGTCTGCCAGTCACCCTCGGGCCCGACGGTGGCGCCGGCCGTGAGGCCCGTGCCGAGCGAGACGGCGATGGTGGCGCCGGGCTCACCGGTGCCCGAGACGACGACCGACGTGGTGCCGGCCGGGTCGAGCAGGGAGACCGTCGCACCGGGGGCGGGGGTGACGATCGCGGGCGCGGCGGGGGCCACGACGATCGACACGTCCCGCGTGACCGGGGTCGAGGTCGAGCCGTCGACGGTCTGCGTGACCGCGATGGTGCGGTCGCCGACCGGGACGCCCGGCACGGTGACGCTCCACGCGCCGGTCGTGCCGTCGGCCGTGACCGTGCCGGTCAGGTCGTCGCCGAGGTCGACGGCGATCGAGGCGCCCGGCTCGGCCGTGCCCGACACGACCAGGTCGGTCGTCGCGTCCGGCGTCGCCACCGCCACGACGGTCCCGACGGCCGGGGCCTCGATGACGACCGCGGCGGCGGAGACCACCGAGAGGGGTTGGGTGACGGCGGGCGACACCGAGGTGCCGAGCGCCTGGGTGGCGGTGAGCGTGCGCTCGCCGACCGTGACGCCGGCCACGACGACGCTCCAGGCGCCGGTGGTCGGGTCGGCGATCGTCGAGGCCACGAGGTCGACGCCGAGGTCGACGCGGACGGTCGCCCCGGGTGCGGCCGTGCCGCTGACCGTGACGGCCGTCGAGGCGGTCGCGTCGGCGACGGTCACGACGTCACCGGGCTCGGGCTGCAGGACCTCCAACCCGGGACCGACCACGATCCGGAACCCGGCCGCGACGGGGGTCGAGGTCGTGCCGGCCACGGTCTGCGACGCCGTCACCTGGTAGACGGCGGTCGGCAGGTCGGCGAAGAGGACGGACCAGTCGCCGGACGTCGGGTCGGCGGTCGTGGTGACGGCCGCTCCCCCGTTCAGTCGGACCGAGACCGGGGCGCCAGGGGACGCCGTGCCCGAGACGGGGACGTCCACGGTGCCGGCCGGGTCGAGCACCGTGAACACGGTGTCGTCCGGGTCGACGATGACGACCGGGGCGGCCGCGCGGATCTCGAACGAGCTCTCCTGCGCCGGCGAGGTGGTGCCGCCGATGCTCTGCGTCACCGACAGGTCGGCCGCGCCCACGGGCACGCCCGGGACGTCCACGGACCACCGGCCCGTGGCCGCGTCGGCCGTCGTCGTGGCGGCGAGGTCGGCGCCCGTCGCGGGATCGAGGACCACGTCGACCGTGGCTCCCGCCGCGGCGGTGCCGGAGACGGTCACCGTGGTCACGACCTCGGGCCCGGCCACGTCGACGACGGAACCGTCGGCGGGGGTCAGGACGACGAGGGGGTCGCCGGCGAGGATGCGGACCACCCGGGTCTCGGGAGCCGAGACCGAGGTGCCCACCGTCTGGGTGGCGGTGACGGTCCGCGTGCCCACGGGCACCCCGGCGAAGGACACCGTCCAGGCACCCGTCGTGGTGCCGGAAGTGACCGTGTCGGTGAAGCCGTCGCCGAGGTCGACGCGGACGACCGCGCCCGGCTCGGCCTGGCCCGACACGACGAGCGTCGTGGTCGAGGACGGGTCGGCGAGGACGATCGGGACGCCGTCGGCCGGGGCGACGATGGTCAGCGGGGCGGCCGGGTCGATCGTCACGACGCGCGTGTCGGCCTGCTGGACGGTGTCCCGCACCGCCTGTGAGGCCCCGAGGACGCGCTCTCCGACGCCGACGCCGACGAGCGTGACCGCCCAGGCCCCGGTGACGGGGTCGGCGAGGGTGCTGCCGACCTCGGCGCCGTCGAGGGTCACGGTGATCCGTGCGCCCGGCTGGGCGGTGCCGGCGACCGGGACGTCCTGCGTGGCCGCGGGCGAGGCGACGACGTAGCGGATGTCGGCGGCGGGCGTCGTGATGACCACGTCGGCCCCGGAGACGATCTCGAAGGCCCGGGTGACGGGCTCGGTGGTCGTCGTGCCACCGACCGTCTGGGTCGCGGAGGCGACCTGGTCACCCACGGGGACGCCCGGAACCGTGACGGACCAGAGCCCGTCGGGCCCGGCGGTCGTCGGGACGACCACGCCGGCCAGGGTGACCTCGACGGACGCACCGGGGTAGGCCGTCCCGGTCACGACGACGGCGGTGGTGCTGTCGGCGCCGGCGACCGTGACGACGTCGCCGTCACCGGGTGCGGTGATGGAGAGGTCGGCCTCGGCCGAGACCACCGAGAAGTCCGTCGGCTCGGCCTCGAGGAGGTCGGGGCCCTGCTGCTGGCTCGCGCCCACGACGTGGTCGCCGACGGCGACCCCGGTCAGGACGAGGGACCAGGCGCCCTGCGCGTCGGTGGCGACCGGGGCCTGGTCGACGCCGTCCACCGTGACGGTGACGGGCAGACCGGCCACGCCGGTGCCCGCGATGGTGACCGGAGCGGTCCCCTGGTCGTCGGCGACCACCAGCTGGGTGCCGGGGACGGGCGCCGTGATGACGACGTCGCCGCCGACGCTGACCAGGACGTCCCGCGTGACGGCGTCCGAGGTGGAGCCGTTGATGCTCTGGGTCACCGAGACCGTGTGCGGACCGACCGGGACGCCGACGACCGCGACGGACCACTGGCCCGAGACCGGGACGACCACCTGGCCGACGAGGCCGTCGCCGAGGTCGACCTCGACGGTCGCCCCGACCTGGCCCGTGCCCGAGACGACGACGGGCGTCGTGTCCTGCGGTCCCGGGACGAAGTACTCGGCGCCGTCGAGCGGTGCCGTGACGGCCAGGGGCGTGCCCTGCGCGATCGTCAGCGGCTGGGTCACCGGTGCCGAGGTGGTCCCGCCGAGGGTCTGAGTCGCACCGAGCGTGCGGACACCGGCGGGGACGTCGGGGATGACGGCGGTCCAGGCGCCCGTGGCGGGGTCGACCGTGGCAGGCACCTCGAAGCCGGCGCCGAGGCCGACCGTGACGGTCGCCCCCGGGTCGGCCGTGCCGGTGACGGTCACGTCGGCCGTGGTGCCGCCGACGATCGGGATCGTGGCCCCGGGGGCCGGCGTCGAGATGGCGACCGGGGTCCCGGCGACGATCGTCACGACGCGCGTCTGCGCAGGCGACACGGTGCCGCCGACGGTCTGCGTCGCCGAGATCGTGCGCTGACCGACGGGCACGCCGGCGACGTCCACCGACCAGGCGCCGGTCGTGGCGTCCGCCGTGACCCGGCCGGTGAGGCCGTCACCGAGGTCGACGCGGACGTCGGCGCCGACCTGGGCGGTGCCCGAGACGGTCAGCGTGGACGAGGAGGCGCTGTCGGCGACGCGCACCGTGGTGCCCTCGGCCGGGGCGAGGATGTCGAGCGGCGCACCGGCGGCGACCGTCAGCGGCTGCGTGACCGGCACCGAGACGACGCCCGCGACCGTCTGCGTGACGCTGATCGTCCGGGGTCCGACGGGCACGGACGACACGGTGGCCGACCAGGCGCCCGTGGCGTCGGCCGTGGTCGTGGCCACGTAGCCGTCGCCCAGGTCCACGCGGACGGGGGCGTTCGGCTCGGCGGCTCCCGTCACCGTGACCGGGGTGGTCGAGGTGGCGTCGGCGACCGTGAGGGTCGCACCGGGCGCCGGCGTCGAGATCGTCACGCCGGTCGCGGCCACGAGGGTGAAGTCGGTGGTCTGCGGGGCGGACACCGCGCCTCCCACCGTCTGCGTCGCGGTGGCCGTGTAGGTGGCGACCGGCAGGGCCGGGAAGGTCACGGACCAGGTGCCGTTGGGGGCGACCGTCGTGGTGAGGTCGCGGCCGCCGCCGAGGGTGACGGCGACCGGGGCACCGGCCTGCCCGGCACCCGAGACGGTGACGTCACGGGTGGAGTCGGCTCCGGGCAGACGGTACTGCGTGCCGGAGGTCGGGCTCGTGATGGTCAGGCCCGTGCCGGCGACGACGCTGAAGGCGCGCGTCACGGCGGCGGAGACGTCTCCACCGAGGGCTTGGGTCACCGACGCGGTGTAGCCGCCGACGGGCACGCCCGGGACGGTCGTCGACCAGGTGCCGTCCGCGGCGACGAGAGCCGTGGCCGTGCGGCCGCCGCCCAGGTCGACGGCGACGGTGGCCGTGGGGGTCGCGGTGCCCGAGACGATCACGGGGGTCGTGGAGTCGGCGTCGAGGACCGTGAAGACGCGTCCGGCGGTGGGCGTGGTGACGACGAGCGGCTGCTGCGCGACGACGGTGAAGTCCCGCGTGACGGGGCCGGTGGTCGCGGTGCCGAGGGCCTGGGTCACGGAGGCGCTGTAGGCCCCTGCGGGCACGTTCGCGACGGTCACGCTCCAGCTGCCGTCCACGGCGACCGTGCCGGTGCCCGTGAGACCGGCACCGAGGTCGGCCGTGACGGTGGCGCCGGGCTCGCCGGCACCGGTCAGCACGACGCTGCGCGTGGCGCCCGGGGAGGCCGGGACGACGAACACCTGCCCGGCGGTGGGCGTGGCGATGCTGAGGGGGGCGAGGGCCGCGGCGCGGACGGTGGAGGTCGCGAGGTCGACCCGGGACGCGTTCACCAGCGGGAGGACCGAGAGGCTGACCGCGTGGACGGAGCTCGAGCCGGCGTCGGTGCCTCGGCCGTCGCGGAAGCCCGCGCCGTCCTGGGCGTTGATCGTGACGCGGACGAGCTGGTTGAGCAGCGTCGTGAGAGGCGCGAGGGTCGTGACGACCGCGGCGGTCGTGGTGCGCAGGCTGGTCGTCGTGGCGGCGAGCGCCGTGCCGTCCACCAGGGGCGAGTAGAGGCCGCCCACGCTGCCGAGCAGCGTGCCGACGACGGGGAGGAGGGCCCCCCGGAGGACCGTGGCGCCGAGAGCACCGACGAGACCCGACCCGGTGACGGTCGTGGCGGCCGGCTGGACGGTACCGTCGAGCAGCGCGCCGAGGGTGGTCACGGTGCGGGTGCTCAACGTCTCGTTCACGCCGACGACGGCCAACTGGATGCGCAGTGCGACGGCGAGGTCGACGGTCACCTGGGTCGCGCGGATCGCGTCGTCCACGGCGGCCACGAGGTTGGTGGGCAGCTGGTTCTGCAGGATGTCGGTGATGCCGGCGGTGATCGCGGTGATGGTCGCGGGACGCAGCAGGTCGGTGTTCGCGGGCAGACCGTTCAGGGCGTCGAGGTCGATGACCACCTGGCCCGTGCTGGGGATGATGGTCACCGGCCCGCTGGTCAGGGGACGGGCGAGTTCCGCCGAGATCGTCGAGTCGAGGTCGACGGTCGCCTGCACGTTCACCGTTGGCTGGCCGAGCGTGACGGCGCCACCGAGGGGCAGGCCGTTCACGGCCGTGGTGAGCGGGCCGGTGATCGAGTTCGCGAGGCCGCTGACGGCGGTGCTGCCGGCGACCCCGTTGACCGCCGTCCCCAGGCCGCCGACCGTGGAGCGGAGGGACGAGGTCACGCCCTGGACGGCGGGGCTGGTCAGGGTGAACTCCGCACCGGCGACCTGGTAGGCCGTCGTGGGCGTGGTGGCGGTGGCGCCCCGCTGCTGGGTGATCTGCGACGAGAGCGCGCCGAGCTGCAGGGTCACGTCGCTGAGGACGCCCTGCGTGGCGGGCACCTGGGCGAGCAGCGGCTGGAGACGGAGGGTGGTCTGCTGGGCCGGGCTGCCGTCGCCGACGGCGATCGAGCCGTCCTGGGCGATGAGACCGGCCGAGGCGGTGGCGCCGGTCGCGGTGGCGTTCGCGTACTGACCGTCGACGCCGAGGGTGAGCAGCCCGTTGCCCCCGAGGAGGCGGATGCCGTTGCCCAGACCGACCGTGAGCGCGTTGACGGCGGTGAGGTTCAGCGGGTTGCGCGACGTCGGCGGGTTCTGCGTGGTGCCGAAGGCCGAGTAGGCCCCGCCGAGTGCGGCGACCTGGTCGAGCGCGACGATGCCCGTTCCGCCGACGAGCGACGCCTCGGCCTCGCTGCGGTCGGTCGTGGCCGCCTGCGCGGGGACGACGACGACGAGCGCGCCGACGACCGCCGCGACGACGGCGGCCGCCGTCGCCTTCAGTGCGCGGGACGCGTGGGAGCGCCGGGGACGCTCGATCGTCTGGCTTCGCATGGGTGTGCCTCTTCCTGACGGGACGAGCCCGCCGCCTGATCCGAAGAACTCCCGCTGGTGAGGCGGGAGGTGCTGCTGTTCTGTTGTGTCGTCGCCGCGTCGCCGCCCGGGGACGACGGCGAGGCGAACGGGACTACCGCGCGGTGCGCGGGCTCGTTCGCCTGGTGCGGGTGCTGCTGACGTGCCGTGGTGAGGGGCTCATCGGTCCTGATCCTGATCGTGTGGTGCGGGTGCGACGGCGCCGTCGCGCGTGGTCACACCGTGGTGAGGGGTGCGGCCGGAGCGGTGGTTGATCGCTCCCGACGAGCTGGTTCGGTCTCGTCGTGATGCCGAGCATAGGGGGCATCGCGCGGATCGCGCACCCCACGAAGGGGGGCCACGGGGCCTTCGGCCCCCAAAAGAGAAATGACCCCTCACGCACCCGTCAGAGCCCGGTTACCCTTGCTGCATTTCTGCCCTGGGGGAATTGGCCTGGATGACGCCGCGTGAGGAGCCTCGACGAGTTTAGCGGCAACTGAGTGGTCGCCGCGACCCGGGGTGTTGCCTGGGGGCATGAGAATCGTCATCGCCGGAGGACACGGCAAGATCGCCCAGCTCCTCGAACGCCGACTCGCCGACGCCGGGCACGACCCCGTCGGCATCGTCCGCAACCCCGACCACACCGCCGACCTCGAGGCCGCGGGGGCCCGTGCCCTCGTCCTCGACCTCGAACGGACCGACGTCGACACGCTCGCCGGCCACCTCGACGGGGCCGACGCCGTCGTGTTCGCCGCGGGCGGCGGCGGCGGCAGCGGCGCCGAGCGCAAGCTGACCATCGACCGCGACGGGGCCGTCCTCCTGGCCGACGCCGCCGAGAAGGCGGGCGTCACGCGCTACGTCATGGTCTCGGCCATCGGCACGGACGACTTCGACCCGGCGCGCGCCGAGCTGCCCGCCGCGAACGACGACGACGTGTACCAGGTGTACATGCGTGCGAAGAGCGAGGCCGACGCCGACCTCCGCCGTCGCGAGAGCCTGGACTGGACGATCGTCCGCCCCGGTGGCCTGACCGACGACGCCGGCACCGGCCAGGTCACGGTCGGCACGACCGTCGAGCGCGGCAGCATCCCCCGCGCGGACGTGGCCGAGATCATCGCCACGGCGCTGATCGAGGGCACCGCCGTCAAGACGCAGTTCGAGGCCGTCTCGGGCGACGTCACCGTCTCGGACGCGCTGGCGACCATCAAGTACTGACCCGCGCCTCCTGGTCGTCCCCCGACCACGGAGTGACGGACGAGAGCCCCGGAGGCGCGACCAGCGCACCGGGGCTCTCCCCCGTCCGAGGGTCGGTCGGGTCGTGTACCCGCAGACGCCTCAGCTGAGGGCGGCGGCCTGTCGGGCGATCTCGAGTTCTTCGTTCGTGGGGACGACGAGGACGGACACCCTCGACCCCTCGGGCGAGATGTACCGCGCCTCGCGGGACGCGAGCTCGTTGCGGTCTTCGTCGACGTGGATGCCGAAGAACTCCAGGCCCATGAGCGTCCGACGACGCAGCAGGGCGTTGTTCTCGCCGACCCCTGCCGTGAAGACGACGGCGTCGAGTCCCCCGAGCTGGGCGACGTAGGCACCGATGTAGTGCCGCAGGCGGTGCCGGTAGACGGCCAGCGCCGCCTCGGACACGGCGTCGCCCCGGGACGCGCTGTCCTGCACGTCGCGCATGTCGCCGCTGCCGGTGAGGCCGAGCAGCCCGCTGCCCTTGTTGAGCAACGTCTCGAGCTCGGCGAAGTCGAGTCCCGCCTCACGGTGGAGGTGGAACACGGCCGCGGGATCGATGTCACCCGAGCGCGTGCCCATGACGAGCCCCTCGAGGGGCGTCATGCCCATGCTCGTGTCGATGGACCGTCCGCCGTCGATCGCGGCGGCCGACGCGCCGTTGCCGAGGTGCAGCACGATGGTCTTCAGCTCGGCCAGGGGGCGACCGAGGAACTCGGCGGTCTTCTCGCTCACGTACTTGTGCGACGTGCCGTGGAAGCCGAAGCGACGAACGTGGTGCTTCTTCGCCAGCTCGGCGTCGATCGCGTAGGTGTAGGCGGCGGGGGCGAGCGTCTGGTGGAACGCCGTGTCGAAGACCGCGACGTGGGGGACGTCGGGGAAGGCCTCCCGGGCCGCGCGGATGCCCTGCAGGTTGGCCGGGTTGTGCAGCGGGGCGAGGGCCGACAGGCGGTCGATCGCCTTCTCGACGTCGGGCGTGACGACCGTCGCGCGGTCGAACTCCTCTCCGCCGTGGACGACGCGGTGGCCCACCGCGACCGGCGGGTACTCGGCGAAGGACGGGCCGTGCGCCTCGAAGGCGGTCAGCATCGCGGCGAAGCCGGCGGCGTGGTCGGCGATCGGCTGGGTGTCGTTGCGGGTCTCGTCGCCCGTGACCTCGTTGCGGTGACGGGTCGACCCGACGTCCTCGCCGATGCGCTCGACGAGACCGCTCGCGAGCGTGCGCTCGCCCTCGAGCTCGATCAGCTGGTACTTGAACGACGACGAGCCGGAGTTGACGACGAGGACGGTGCTCACGAGGAGGCTCCTTCGGTGCTGGTGACGGCGGCGGCGGCGGCCTGCGTGCCGGCCTGGATGGCCGTGATGGCGACGGTGTTGACGATGTCTCCGACGAGGGCCCCGCGGGACAGGTCGTTGATCGGCTTGCGGAGGCCCTGCAGGATGGGGCCGATCGCGACCGCACCCGCACTGCGCTGCACGGCCTTGTACGTGTTGTTGCCCGTGTTGAGGTCGGGGAAGATGAACACCGTCGCCCGACCGGCGACCTCGGACTCCGGCATCTTGGCGGCGGCCACCGTCGGGTCGGCCGCGGCGTCGTACTGGATCGGCCCCTCGACGAGCAGGTCGGGTCGGCGTTCGCGGACGAGTGCCGTGGCGGCGCGGACCTTCTCGACGTCCGCACCCGAGCCGCTGTCGCCCGTGCTGTAGCTCAACATGGCGACGCGGGGCTCGATGCCGAACTGCTGTGCGGTCTGCGCCGACGAGATCGCGATGTCGGCGAGTTGCTCGGCGGTCGGGTCGGGGATGACGGCGCAGTCGCCGTAGACCAGCACCCGGTCGGCGAGCGCCATGAGGAACACGCTCGACACGACGCCGACGTCGGGCAGCGTCTTGATGACCTCGAAGGCGGGCCGGATGGTGTGCGCCGTGGTGTGCTTGGCGCCCGACACCATGCCGTCGGCGAGGCCGAGCTTCACCATCATCGTGCCGAAGTACGAGACGTCGGTCACGGTGTCCATCGCCTGGGAGACCGCGATGCCCTTGTGGGCCCGCAGCTTGGCGTACTCGGTCGCGAAGAGCACCTGCAGGCTGGGGTCGAACGGGTCGAGCACGCGGGCGGTGGCGAGGTCGAGACCGAGCTCGGCGCCCCGGGCGCGGATGGCCGTCTCGTCGCCGAGCAGCGTGATGGCGGCGACGCCGCGCTGCAACAGGGTGGACGCGGCCCGCAGCACCCGGTCGTCGTCGCCCTCGGGCATGACGATGTGCTTCTGCGCCCCCCGCGCCCGCTCGAGCAGCTGGTACTCGAACATCAGGGGCGTCACCACCCCGGACGGGCTGACCTGCAGGAGGCGCAACAGCTCGGCCCCGTCGACGTGCGTCTCGAAGAGGGCCAGGGCGAGGTCGTACTTGCGTGGCGAGTCGGCGGCGAGGCGCCCGCGGGTCTGCGTGATGGCGAGGGCCGTGTCGTAGGTGCCGGTGCTCGTGGTCGCGATCGGCAGCGGGCTGTCGAGCCCCTCGAGCAGGCGCTCGACCTGCGGGGCGAGGGCGAACCCACCGTTGAGCACGATGCCGGCGAGCGACGGGAAGGTCTCGGAGGCGTGGGCGAGCACCGTCGCGACGAGCACGTCGGAGCGGTCGCCCGGCACCACGACGACGGCACCCTCGGTGAGTCGCGGCAGCACGTTCTCCATCGACATGGCCGCCACGACGACGCCGAGCGCCTCTCGGTCGAGCAGGGCGTCGTCGCCGCGCAGCAGGGTCGCACCGGTGGCCTGCAGCACGGCGCGCATCGTCGGGGCGACGAGGACGCGGTCCTCCGGCAGCGTCCAGATCGGGACCCGCCCGGTGGGTGACGCCTCGAGGGCGTGGCCGATGCCGTCGACGACCTCGTCGAGGTGGTCGGGATCGACCCGGTTGGCGACGACGGCCAGCAGGCTCGCGTGCTCGGAGCGCAGCTCGGCGGTGGTCAGTTCGGCGACCTGGCGCATGTCGGCGCCCGAGCGCCGCGTCTGGCCGTCGGCGCTGCGGCCGCCGAGCACCAGCAGCACGGGCGCGCCGAGGTTGGCCGCGATGCGGGCGTTGTACGACAGCTCGGTGGGGCTGCCGACGTCGGTGTAGTCGGAACCGATCACCACGACCGCGTCGCACTGCCGCTCGACGGCGGCGAAGCGGCTCACGATGGTGGCGAGCGCGGCATCGGGATCGGCGTGCACCGCGTCGTAGCTGACGCCGACGCACTCGTCGTAGGCCAGGTCGACGCTGTCGTGCGACAGCAGGAGTTCGAGCACGTAGTCGCGCTCGTCGGTCGAGCGGGCGACGGGTCGGAACACCCCCACCCGTCCCACCTCGTGGCTGAGCGTGTCGAGCACGCCCAAGGCGATCGTGGACTTGCCCGTGTGGCCTTCGGCAGAGGTGATGTAGATGCGTGTCGACACGCTCGCCAGCCTACGGGCGGCAGCCTTCGAGCCGCCGGGGAAGCGTGCTGGCGGAGGCCGCGAGACGTCTCCTAGGCTCGTCGGCATGCAGATCCGCACCGCGACCGAGGCCGACCTGCCCGGCGTCCTCGAGATCCACGCCGACGCCGTGGCGCACTCCCGGGCCATCTGGACCGACGTCACGCCGACCCTCGAGGGTCGGCGCGAGTGGCTGACCAGCCATCAGGAGGCGCGGTGCAGCGCGATCGTCGCGGTGGACGGCGACGAGGTGCTCGGCTACGGCAGCTACGGGCCGTTCCATGCCAAGGACGGCTACCGGCACACCTGCGAGAACTCGGTCTACGTGCGTCCGGGGCAACAGGGCAAGGGACTCGGACGAGCGCTGATGGCCGAACTCGTCGAGCGGGCCACGCGGGACGAGCTGCACGTCATGGTGGCCCTGATCGAGGCGGGCAACGAGGCGTCGGTGCGGCTGCACGCGTCGCTCGGCTTCGAGGACGCCGGCGTGCTACGCGAGGTCGGCACGAAGTTCGGCGAGTGGCTAGACCTGCGGTACATGATCCGCCGACTGGCCTGACCCGGGCGCGACGGGACCGACGAGGCGCCGGGACGACGACGGGCGCCGCCTCCGGGGAGACGACGCCCGTCGTGGGCAGAGCGGTGGGGTCAGCGTCCGGTCGACCCGTCCTGTCCGGTGTCGCCGGGCGTGTCGAGCCGACCGTCGACGGCCGGGTCGGGCGACACGACGTCGACCTGGAGCGGAGGCTCGGCGACGACGGCCGAGGCTGACGTCGCCCGGCTCACCGGGGAGGCGTCACGGCCACCCCGGACCCGGCGTCTGACCGCCTCCCAGGGGCGGGCGAGTCGTGTGCCACCGGCCTGGGTCGGGGCGTCGACCTCGAGCCCGTAGTACGCGCCGACGTGCTCCAGGAGGACGTCGCGCTCGGCCTTGTCGTACGCACGACGTTCGCGGGTGAAGGCGATGATCGTCGACCAACAGGTCAACAGCAGGACGATGCTGAACGGCAGCGCCGTCGTGATCGCCGCGGTCTTCAGGGCGTCCAGACCGCCGGTCAGGAGGAGCGCGACGGCGAGCAGGGCGGCCACCAGGGCGAAGAACACCCGGAGCCAGTTCTTCGGCTCGATGTCGCCGCCCGACGCGATCATCGCCATGACGAGCGATCCGGAGTCCGACGAGGTGACGAAGAACACGCCGATGAGCAGGATCGCGCCGAAGGTCAGGACCGTCCCGGCGGGCAGGCCGCCGAGCAGGGCGAAGAGCGACCCCTCGACGTCGACCGAGCCGTCGGCTCCGACGAGGCCACCCGAGCCGTCGGTCTGCTGGTGGATGGCCGCACCACCGAGGACGGCGAACCACAGGAAGGTGAGGGCGGTCGGGACGAGCAGCACGCCGAAGACGAACTGGCGGACCGTGCGGCCCTTCGAGATGCGGGCGATGAAGATGCCGACGAAGGGCGCCCACGACATCCACCACCCCCAGTAGAACGTGGTCCAGGCGCCCTGCCACTCCTCGCCGGCGGCGCCCTGCTGGGCGGTGACGTTGAAGGACAGCCCGACGACGTTCTGCAGGTAGGCGCCGATGGACTGCACGAAGTCGCGCAACAGGAACTGCGTGGGTCCGACGATCAGGATGAACAGCAGCAGGGCGGCCGCGAGGATGAGGTTGAAGTTCGAGAGGATCTTCATGCCCTTGGTCACACCGGTGACGAGCGACACGATGGTGACCGCCGTGATGACGGCGATGATCGCGAGCTGGCTCACGATGCTGCTGTCGGCGATGCCCGCCGCCTCGAGGCCGG
The DNA here is from genome assembly GCF_014841655.1 of Frigoribacterium sp. CFBP 8759. Classification (NCBI taxonomy): domain Bacteria; kingdom Bacillati; phylum Actinomycetota; class Actinomycetes; order Micrococcales; family Microbacteriaceae; genus Frigoribacterium; species Frigoribacterium sp. CFBP 8759. Next base: position 709,164 of record NZ_JACYUH010000003.1, on the reverse strand, counting down.
CGCCGATCTGGATGACGCCGAGGCCGAGCGAGGTCGCGACGCCGAACAGCGTGCCGACGAGGGCGATGACGTCGATCAGGTTGCCCCAGCCCCCGCGGACGCGGTTGCCGAGGAGGGGCTCGAGGGCCCAGCGGATGGAGACGGGACGACCCCTCCGGTGGATCGCGTAGGCGAGGGCGAGTCCGAGGACGACGTAGATGGCCCAGGCGTGCAGCCCCCAGTGGAGGAAGGTCTGGGTCAGGGCCTGCTGCGCGAGCTGGTCCTCGGTGCCGGTGACGCCCGGTCGTGGCGAGGCGAAGTGGCTGAGGGGCTCGGAGACGCCGTAGAAGACGAGGCCGATGCCCATGCCCGCGGCGAAGAGGAGGGCGAACCACGAGCCGGTCGAGAACTCGGGCTCGTCCTTGTCCTTGCCCAGCTTGATGCCACCGAACCTGCTGAACCCGAGGAACAGGCTGAAGCCGACGAAGAAGGCGGCGATCAGGACGTAGTACCAGCTGAAGTTGCGGACGATGCCGCTCTGCAGGCCGAGGAACAGCGCCTCGGCCGAGGCGGGCGCGATCAGGGTGTAGGCGACGAAGCCGAGGACGACGACGGCGGCCGGCCAGAAGACCCAGCGGCGCAGTTGAGGGGTGGTCGAGACGGTCTCCGTCAGGGAAGCGGGATGGTCGGCGGGGGGCCCGGAAGGGGGCGGAGTTGTCGTGGCCATGCCTCCATGGTGACGGTTGAGGGGCCCGCCGTCCCAATCACGACGTCGTCGGGGTCACCGATCCTGGTGACGGTAGTACCGGTTGCGGGGTCGCAGGACGGCCGTCGCGAGGACGGCGGCGAGCACCGACGCGACGAGGATGGCCACCTTGGCGTCGTCGTCGTGAGCGCTGCCGAGCCCGTAGCTCAGTTCGGCGACGAGCAGGGACACGGTGAAGCCGATGCCCCCGAGGAGGGCGACGCCGGTGAGGTCCACCCACTTGATGCTCCGGTCGAGTTCTGCCCGGGTGATCCTGGTCGTGATCCACGTCGTCGCGAGGATGCCGACGGGTTTGCCGAGGACGAGGGCGGCGATGATGCCGATCGTGACCGGACTGGAGAGGGCCGTCCTCAGGCCGTCGAGGCCACCGAAGGCGACGCCTGCGGAGAAGAACGCGAACACGGGGACGGCGAAACCGGTGGAGATGGGCCGGAAGCGGTGCTCGAAGACCTCGGAGAGCCCCGGTCCCGCATCCGGGCCGCCACTGGCCTGGCTCCGGATGACGGGGACGGCGAAACCGAGGAGGACGCCGGCGACGGTGGCGTGGACCCCGGAGGCGTGGATGAGCCCCCACACCAGGACGGCGACCGGCAGGAGGATGAACCAGTTCGCGGCGGGGTGCAGGCCGAAGAACCGTCGGAACCTCTGGGTGAGGAACACGTACGCCGCGAGCGGCACGATGGCGAGTGCCAACGGGACGACCTCGATCGCGCTGGTGTAGACGAACGCGATGATGCCGATGGCGATGAGGTCGTCCACGACGGCGAGGGTCAGCAGGAAGATGCGCAGCGCGCTGGGCAACCTCGAGCCCACGATGGCGAGGACCGCGACGGCGAAGGCGATGTCGGTCGCGGTGGGGATGGCCCACCCCCGCACCGCCTCCGGGTCGGAGGCGTTGACGGCGGTGAAGATCAGGGCGGGGACGAGGACTCCGCCGAACGCGGCGGCCACCGGCACGATCGCCTTGCTGACCTTCCGCAGCTCTCCGGCGACGAACTCCCGTTTGAGCTCGAGCCCGACGAGGAAGAAGAAGATCGCCAGGAGCCCGTCCGCGGCCCACTCCCCCACGCTCAGGTGCAGCCCGAGACCCTCCGGGCCGAACTCGAAGTCCCGGAGTGCGAAGTACGCCCCCGAGAGCGGTGAGTTCGCCCACACGACCGCCAGGACGGCGGCGACGACGAGGACGACCCCACCCACGGTCTCCTTCCGGAGGATCTCGCCGAGGCGGGTGGACTCCGAGGTCGTCTCTTCGGCGAAGAGTCCGGGAGCGACGGCGGGAGGCGGGGAAGAGGGCAGGTCGTCGTGTGGCATCGTCGTCCTGTCTTACCAGACGACGCCGGGGCGGGCACGGGACGAGGCGACGGCGCCCGTCACGCCCGTGTCAGAGCCGGGGCGAACGTCGCCGCGACGACGGTGACGTCGTCGGCCTGCTCGTCGTCGCCGACCAGCTCGGCGACCTTCTGCACGATGTCGCTCGGGTCACCGGACGAGATGAGCAGCAGTTGGAACTGGCTGAAGGCGTGCAGTTCGTCCGGGAAGAGGTCGAGGACCCCGTCGCTGATGCAGACGATCGTGTCGCCTGGGTGCAGCTGGTCGGCGTAGGACGTCCAGCGGTCCCCGAGGCCGATGGGGAGGTCGGACGACTGCAGCCGCTCCACGAGACCGGTGGCGCGCCGGATGAGTGCCAGCCCGTGTCCGCCGTCGGCCCAACGGATCTCGCCCGACGGCGTGATGCGGGCGTGGAAGCACGTGGTGAACTGGACGTCGCCGTCGCCGCTCGCGAGGCCCGTCGTCGCACGACGCAGGGCCACGGCGGGGTCGAGATCGTCCGACGAACTGCGGATGACGGAACGCACGGCGGCGGCGATCATCCCCGCTCCGACGCCTTTGCCCATGACGTCCCCCACGGTCAGGGCGATGCCGTCCGGGGTGGGATACCAGTCGTAGAAGTCGCCCCCGACGGCGCGGGCGGGGATGCACCTCCCCCGGACGGCGAACATCTCGGGAAGGAGGCTCGTCTTCGGTGGCAGGAGCGACTGCTGGATGGTCGCGGCCCGGTCGAGCTCCCGTTCGACCGCGTGCTGCTGCGCTCGGGACAGCTCCACCTTGCGGCTCGCCTGCCGGGCGAGCTCGTTGATGGCGAGGCCGATGGTGGCGTAGATGGCCAGGGAGAAGGCGATGCGGATGAACTCGCTGGGCGCGCGTCCGCTCGGCTCGATCACGAACGGCAGCATGAAGGTGACCGCCGATCCGATCAGCAGCCACACGATGCTGAGCCGCCCCGGCCACACGGCGATCCAGACAATCGGCAGCAGGATGATGGGGATGAAGACGGACCCGCTGTCACCCGTTCCGTAGCGGAGCAGGCCCACCGCGACGAAGTCGGCGGCGGGGATGACGATCTCCCAGGTGAGCAGGCGGGGACGCCGGGAGACCACCGAGGCGAAGACGACGCCGCAGAACGCGGCGAAGACGCCGGCCCACATGCTCGGTGCATCGCTGACGGGCAACCACGGGATGAGCGTGCTCACGACCGCGGCGAGCAACACGAAGAGGAAGACGAAGCCCTGCTTGAGCAGGGCGACGTGACGTCGCGAGCCGGCCGACATGACCCGCGCGAGGAGGCCGGAGTCGCCCCAGACGCTGGGGCGCAGGGTGTCGTTGCCCAACTGACTGACGCTCATGACCCAAGGCTAGGGCGACCGGGCCTCCATCGGGGAGAAGGCGATGCCCCAGAACGTGGGGCGAGGACGAGAAACGGCCCCTCCCGGGGAGGGAAGAGCCGTCTCGATGCGGCCTATCCACAAAACCCCATTTGCCGCCCAGTTACTGGGCTGTTGGAGAGCGTGACATCCGTTGGGCATACTCCTAAGGGAGCGCCAGGCATAGCGCTTTCATGCCCTAAGTATCGTGGCCGCCTGGACTGCTGAAAGCTGGGAGAGGTTTTGAGATGGTTCGTGTTGCTCCAATCGCTGACGTGAGTCCGTGGCTGGTGTCCGTGGCCGAGGTTCTCCCCCGAGGCCACCGGGACCCTGCTCCGTACGCGCTCGGGGAGGCGGTGTCGGAACTGGCCGCTTATGCGCGTGCGCTCACCGACAGGTCTTGGCAGAAAAGTCCGGCGACAGCCAAGACGCGCGCCTCGCTGGCACGCGAGATTGAAGAGCAGACCAAGCTTCTTGGCCCAGGGCTTCGGTCCCTCTTGGACCCAACCCTTGGCGCCCTCGAAGCGGCGGAAAGCCGGTCCGACGTTGTTGAGTCGGCAGCACGTCTCGGGGACGCATGGCGTGAAGAGGGTGCCATCGATGTGTCGTTCGACGACCTCTGCGCGGCGGCACAGTCCCCCAGCACGACAACGAGAGCGTTGCGCCGCCTGTCGACAATTCTGTGCTCCCAGATCGGACCGGCAGCTCATGGCCCCCTGTCGGTTCTCAGCACAGCGGCGGGCTACCTCATCGAGCCTGAAGAAAAACTGGCGCGACAGCACCGCGGGGCCCTGCCTCAGCCACTCACGGATGAGCGCCGCCTTGAGCTAGCGAGAGACGCCCTCACCGCGAGGCCGGCGGGCGCGGTCGTGGCCTGGCTGGTGTTCCGCCGGGCGACAGTGGAGGACATGCAACAGACCGCGGGTCCGATGACGTTCTTCCGTGCCGACTGGGCACTCCCCAACGCTTTCGGCGACGGAGCGACTCCACTCAAAGAGGAGGCGGAACTGCGCGAAATTCGCAAGCACATGCCGTGGATGGAGGACCTGTACACCGCAGCGCAAGGAATCAAGCACAGGTTGACTTTGGTCCGTGTGGATCTCGGAGAACGGAAGCTTGCTGGCGCTCTGGATGATGCCCAGCGGCAGGTCGGCGCAGTCCTCAGCCTGGCAGTCGAAGCTGGCGGCGTCCCTTGGCGTGACGCCGGGGCCAGCGCACTCCTGCTGAACGGCGAAGTCCGTGGCGGGTCCTGGGGGCTACGACTCGACGAAGCGGAGCCCCCTGCTGACTTCGACAGTTACGGAGTGGGCGTCACGGGCACGGTACTGAAGGACGTGGCCGAGCAACTAGGCGAGGCCCTTTCGAATGGTCCCATGCCGGACCAGCTAGTCGAAGCGCTGACATCCCTCGGTGAAGCGCGAATGACTGACCACCGGGCTGTCGTCTTCTACGGAGAACGGCGCGTAAGCGAGCGGACGGCGACGGCGCTCGAGGATCATGCCTTGGAACTCATCGCCGCTGCCCTCGGCGTGGCCGGGCAGTCTCTTGCAGAGTCGCTTCAGTACCGCGAGGCACTGGAGCGCGTCGATCGTAGGCTTTCGAATCACGCGATGGCCCCGTTCGTGGGCGCTTCATTCCACGAGGGCGCGGAACGGGCGCGTGAGCTACGCGACTTATTCAACGTCCAAGGCCAAGGACTCCCCACGTTCTCGATGGCAAGGGTGTTGTCCGCAGCCGACGACGTGCGAGAACTGCCCATGAGCCAGCTGCAACGCGCGGATTTCGAAGACGCGATCGCGATCGTCACCGATATCCCATCCGAGCAGCGCGCGCTCGAAGAGGCGTGGCTCGAAACCGACCTCCTCCGTGCTCGGCTCAGGCGGGTGCGGAACGCGGTCAATCATGGACTGCCATTGCACGCAGCCACGATTGGCAGCGTCCGAGGCTACGCGGACGCAACTTCGAGGACGGCGCTGCATATGGCCATGACATGGTTCAAGTCGGGACGCACAGGAGCGTCTGTCATGGCGGCGGAGGGAGACGCCTGGAAAGAGCGGTTGCTGCGCCTCGAATCAGGGCGCAGCTGGTCCACAGAATTGACCTAAGCCTGTCGCGCCTCGCCCCCTACTTTGGCCTTGCATCGCTTCACGAGGCAGTGGCTTAGACCAGCATGACCTAGCGCACAGGCACGCGCTCAGACCTCAGTCGTTTTCCCGAGGGGGTGTCACCCCAGCGCCTCCGGTTGGAGGCGTTCCGAAGTCAGGATTGCCATGTGCGTCTCGTTCCACTGGGGCATCCGCCCTCGGCCGGGCGCCTCGCGTGTTTCGCGTGCCAGCCGCGGATGTCTCATTTGGGGTCGTCACTTGGTCACGGTCGTTCATGATTTCCTTCGATTGATGAGGCGGCTGTCCCAACCTTGTCCGCAAGCAGCCATTCCACGATGTAGTCATCATGGATGGCGACCCAGACTCCGGCCGTGTTCTTGACGCGACTAACGAAGCGCCCGTCGCTGCCCATCCTCCAGGACTCTTGGATGAACAAATCCCTGGGCTGGGGGTAGGTGCCGAAGTACGAGTCGGGTCCATAAACTCCCCCGACCCACTCGCCCGGAGCGGTGCGAACGCGAACCCATCGCGCCTTCGTTGACGTTGTGGCGTAGTCCCAGGCGGTCGGGGTTGCCTCGTACTTCAGAGATTCGGTGTGGGTCCGAATCCATTCACGGACCTTTGCCACTGGCCCTGTCGGGCTGTAGAAGGCGACACCGACCGCTGTGGGGATAAGGATTGCGAGGCACAAGTAGGCAACCGCCCACCACGTGACTTCAGAGGGCGACGGATCGCGCGCGTCCAGAAGCCGCTGAACAACGAGACCGACGAGAAACACCGCGTAGACGGCGTCGAAGGCGACGCTGACGATGAAGGCAAGGAGCAGCTGCGAGCCGGTCTGAATGTCGGACGGCTCGTGACCCCGCATCCGCACGCGAACCGCGACAAAGACGACCCCTGGGACGATGAGCCCCAAGTACACACCTAAGGCTGCTGCTGTCGTAGGTACGTTCATGCCCTCATCTTCCGGCACACCCGGCGGGAGGCGTTGTTGTGGGCGGCACTCGTCCTCTGGAACCGTAGCTTGCGACGCCCATCAGCCTCTCGACGCTCGACCCGCATGGAAAGCGTCGGTCGGGGAAGTCGCCAGAACGCAGTGGGCCAAGGCGAAACGACATGCTCTCAGGCCTCGTTCTCGAGCACGAGCTGCACGAGAGCCGGATCGACCCCTTCGGCGAGGACGAGCCGCGGCAACTCGTAATCGGGAGAACCATTCATCTCCATCTCGACCATGGCGGTGGCAAGAGCGCTCGCCACGGACTGACCATCCGCAATGGCTCTGTAGAAGCGGGTCGCAAACGTCACCGCGTCTCCATCGCCTATCTGCGCCGTCATGCCGATGGCCATGGGAACGGCTGCCAACAGAGGTTCAAGGTCGACCCCTGCGTCACACGCATTTAGGACAACGAGCTTAGGCGGATTGTCTAGAGCAGACACCGCACGCATGAACAGCTCCAGGGGGACTTCGCGTTCTGCTCCCTCGGGGGAACCATCGTCAAAGACAAGGACGTCCTGGCTGGCATGTCCGGAGAAGTGCACAACATGCGGGCGGAAACCTGAGAGCTGATCGAGGAGACCACCTGTCGTAACCTCCGAAACGTGCTGGATCTCAATTCGGTCACTGTTTCGGGAAGCCTGCACAGCTTGCTTCACGCGACGAATTTCCTCCCCCAGCTTCAGCTCACCGTTGGGGGTCGCGGTGCCGTAGAGAATGCGCAGAGGCTCGATCTGCGGTTTGGTCAAGGGCGGAACAGCGTCACGCGCCGCAGTGCCCGGGGAACTGCCACCGCCGAAAGACGACTGCACGCTTTGTGCCGAGAGCCTGTCTTGGTGACGTTGCCGTTCCGCAGCCCGTCGTTCATCATTTTGTCGCCGGCGTTCGGCATCGGCCTCCCGGGCAGCAAGCGCGTGCTCTCGCTTAAGGGCGGCGTTTAGGTCACGCGTCGCCGCCGCCTCCTGCTTTGAGAGGTCCGCGCGCTTCTTGGCCAGCCCACCAATTTTCTGCTGCTCACTGACGACCATCCGTTGCGCCGAAGCAACCTGCCCCTCTAGCTGCTTGCGAGTACTTGCGGACTTCGTCGTCAGCGCCCGCCCGCTCCTGTTCGCAGCCTCGGACTCCTTCTGCCCTTTCCTCTTTTCCGCTTTCCCTATGTCCGTGTCGATGCTGGCGCGCTTTGCAGCGATCATGGCGAGCTTTGCCCTTGCGGCGTCTGACGTAGCCACTCTTTCCTCACCCCGGTTCCGTGTCAGATGACCTGGTGGCCCAGTGCCGGCTCTCGAACGAGGTCGACGCCTGGAGCTTACCGACCGCACTGGACTGAATCTGATCGTTCTGGCCAAAACTAGTCCACCAGGGTGTTAATCTGATGCCATGGCTGGTGGGGCGAGAGAGAAGAACATGGACGATTCCAGAATGTATCGAGAGGAATTTGTCCACTTGGCGAGACTTGCTCTCGAGCACAAGGACGAAGACATGCGGCTGTATCTGGCACGCATCGTTCGATCGCTCAGGATTGATGACGCAACCCTCGCGGACGAGCTGAGAAGCGTTCTTGCCGAAACGCCACCCGTCGCGCCGTCTCGACTCAATGCTCCCCTTCTCTCAAAGCCCGCCATGCGCTTCGGGAACGCCCTGGACTCGGGCCGTGAGGGCCTAGCCATACTTCGAACCGTCTCGCCTGACGTCGGCCTCAGTGCGCCCGTACTCGCCCCCGCCTTGCGCCACCAACTTGACCGCTTACTCATGGAGAGGCGGCGGGGCGAGTCGCTCAGGAAGCACGGTCTGGAACCAATCAGTTCCGCAGTGTTCGTCGGCCCTCCCGGGGTCGGCAAGACACACTCTGCACGATGGCTAGCAGCTGAACTCGACCTTCCCCTCTTGAGCCTCGACCTGACTGCTGTAATGAGCAGCAAGCTGGGCCAGTCCGGAACAAACCTCAGGGCAGCCCTCGACTCTGCAAAGCAACAGCCGTCCGTACTGTTTCTTGACGAAGTTGATGCGATCGCGAAGCGACGCGGAGACGACTCCGATGTCGGCGAGCTGAAGCGGCTCGTCACGATCATGCTCCAAGAGCTAGATGACTGGCCCTCAACCAGCCTCCTGCTTGCAGCGACGAATCACCCCGAGATCATCGACCCAGCCTTGTGGCGCCGCTTCGGGGCGGAGATCCTATTTTCCAACCCGTCAGGCCCCGAACTACGCGACGCCATTAATCGGTTCCTCGCCGACGACCCTGAGCTTGGGCAGTACACGGACGTCTTTGAAGTCGTTTTCGCCGGCAAATCCTTTAGCGACATCGAACGATCGCTCCTGAGCCTTCGAAAGTGGCGCATCCTCGACAACACCCCGGCGGAAAGGCTCGTGCGAGAACTTGTCAAATCGGAGCTGGAGCGCCTGCCGAAAGCAACCCAACGGGATGTTGCCCACAAGCTAGTTGCTACTGGACAAGTCTCCCAGCGGCGCGCCTCGACGCTAACCGGCGTCTCACGAGACACGCTTCGTAAGCAAACGAAAAATACTCATGGGAATGATTGATGTCGACGAACAACTACCTCATTGGTCGCGGTGAGCTGCTCACCGAGCCTCTCGGTCCTCCACCACGCCGAATCGAGAAGGATCATCCCTACACGGTCGAAGAGGCTCGGGCTCGTCTCGCGCCGCAGCTCACTGCGGCCCTAGAAAGCTTCACGGCAGCGGAGGTAGTTGCCCCGAACGAAGCGCACGTCGTTCGCTTCGTACTCCATCCGGCCTACATCGCGAAATCGTACTTTCCGAGCCGCCTACTCCAGCATTCCGCCTTGGAAGTTGTAGGTAGCCGTGAGCGAGTTGTCCATGTCGAGGCTCACGTGGGAGCGAAATCCGTGGAGGACCCATATGTCTCCTCGGAGATGTTCGTTGCAGGAACCGCCGATGCATTCTTGGCACTTCGTGACCGCTTGATCGGATCAAGCATGGGCCCGGAATTCGATGAGGTTCGGCAAATCGAACTCATCGAACCCTTCAAGGCCTTCGACAAGATGCGCATGGGGTCATCTCCGTCAGAGTCCCCCTCGACCCAGGAAAGCTTCGAAGTCGTTCTGCACAAGCCTTCCAGCGCCATCGCCCCGGACAACCAGTTCCTGTTCCTTGAGACTGCTCGTGAGCTGGGCCTCGACGTCAGGGAGGACCTTGCGTTCGAGGCCGGAGATCTGTGGTTCGTCCCTTCGAGGGGAACACGGGATGCCGTTGAGCGCCTTGCGGGTTTCACCACGGTCCGAGTCGCGCGTGCGATGCCCAGGCTCACCGTCTCTCCAGCGGAACGTGCCGAGGTCACGACAGGACTGAGGAAGGTGACGCTCCCGACACCTCCGGCGAACCATGACAACCTTCGAGTCGCCATCCTCGATGGCGGGCTGCCCGAAGGTCACGCCTTGGGGCCCTGGGTCTCGAGCTACCGCGAGATGAACCCGGCCGCCAGGAGCGTTCTCGGCTTCGAACAGCATGGCCTTGCAGTCGCCTCTGCTTTCCTCTTCGGCCCCATCGGCGAAGACGGCGCCTTGCCCGCCCCTCCCGGAAAGATCGCCGTCATTCGGGTCCTCGATGAATCCACGCTCGCTGAGGATGCCTTTGAGCTTTACCAAACCCTGGCCCACGTCGAAGACATCGTCCTGTCCAACGCCTACGACTTCATCAACCTGAGCTTGGGCCCAGACCTCCCCATCGAAGACGGCGAGGTCCACGCCTGGACGGCCGTCCTGGACGACCTACTCAAGGACGCGCAGACGCTCATGACGGTCGCAGTGGGGAACAATGGGCATCTCGACCGATCATCCGGTAACGCTCGACTACTAGTACCTGGAGATGCGGTCAACGTGCTGTCCGTGGGTGCGTCAGATCAGCCTGGCAGCATCTGGGGCCGAGCCACCTACTCGGCAGTCGGACCTGGCCGTCTACCTGGCCGAGTCAAGCCTGATCTCCTGGCATTCGGGGGCAGCGCAGTCAGCCCATTCCGTGTCCTTAACTCCGCCTCTTGCACGACAGCAGTCGACGGAACAGGAACCAGCCTGGCGGCGCCGCTGGCCCTCCGCCAAGCCGTCTCTATCCGGCAGCTCCTAGGAGCGGATCTCTCCACACTCGCCATTCGCGGCCTCCTCATTCACGCCGCGCAGGACGGCGGGCTCGAGCGAGACGACGTCGGATGGGGCAAACTCCCCGAAGATCTGGGAGCGGTAGTGGTCGCCCCGGATGGAGTTGCCCACATCGTCTACCAGGGCGAGGTCAAGCCAGGCAAGTACATCCGAGCCACAGTGCCATTGCCGGCGGGCGGCCTCACTGGAACCGTCCAGCTCAAAGCCACCTTCTGCTTCGCGAGCCCTGTCGACGCGCAATCCCCTGACCTCTACACAAGAGCGGCGCTCGAACCTATTTTCAGGCCGGACATCAACAGCTACGCCAAGGGCGCGAAGACGCCCAAGTCACGACCGTTCTTCTCACAATCCGAGTACGAGACAGAGGACGGACTACGAACACAGCACGGCAAATGGGAAACCGTCCTGCGGGCCTCCGACAGCATGCTCGGCAGGACGATCGCCCGACCCGTCTTCGACATTCACTACAACGCCCGCGACGCCGGCGCGCTCAGCAAATCACGTGAACCACTTAAGTACGCACTGATCATCACGCTCGAGGCCAGCAAGCATGTTGATCTGCACACAGACATTCTCGATAGCTACCCGGACGTACTCGTCGCCATAGAGCCCGACGTCACGATCGAGGTGTCAGCGGTGAGCGTCCCTATCGGCACCGAGAGCTGACAAGCTCGGCCGAATGGCGTGCGCTCCGGCTCGCTCGATCCCCACGCATTGTGACCAACTAGTCAAGGAAGGTCGACGGCGCGAGGTGAGCAAGTTGAGGTAAAACGCCACACCTTTGGCGAGTTGCTGCTATGCGACCTCGATGGCCCGGACCTGAGACGGCTTCTCAAGCACGGCTTACACCTTGCTCCGGGGACACGCAAGCGGGACCACCACCACGTTGCCGCCTCGCCGCTTGCGACGTGCATCGGTGACCTCGGTGCCCCCTCATCCGGAATTACCACCGTGACCAAGAGCTGCCAGGCCATAGATCATCAGCCCGAGAATATCTCGAGCACGACCTCGACGATTTGATGGAACTGGTTACCGCTGCCGGGATCAGGCCCGAGACCGCGTCGGGTGCTGCTGACGAACACTTGAATAACGCAATGCATGGCCCATTGACCACCGTGCACAAACGTCTGCGAGCGGAACCGGTAGATCCGCATCAGCCCCCAAGCCGTCCGCTGCCGCATTGCCCTCAAAATCCCTGTCGCGGATTGCCCAGGCCAGGGCGCGGCATCTCGCTGGCATGAGTTGCTGAGGACCCTCCGGTCAGAACGGCGCATAAGCGTCAAGCGACTGTTGTGGACGCTCGCCTCACGGTCATCCTGGTTACGTGAGATGGAGGAGAGCAGTGACGCGAGTCCGAGGATGCGACTAACGCTCGTCGCATGCAGTTCAGGGCTCTCCACCAACGCAGCACGAAATGGGACCGAGCTGCGCTGCTCGGAGAACGGCCCGTGAACGTGGTCGGCGCTTGCGGGAGGACATGTAAAAGAGACCCCGCCCATCGGGCGGGGTCTCTCTTCTAACTAATCAGGAATGAACCCGGGCCTGGCGAGCGCTCAGGAGTGTGAATCCTTTCGAGATTCACGCCGGTCCAGAAAATAGGATCGGAGGAAAATGAAGCCAAAGACGGCGCACATCGCGACCAGGAAAAGTCTCGGCCATTCGAAGCCGGGAATGACTAGGGCGACAATCCCTCCGATCACGAAGATGAGCCCGAGTGCCAATCGAAGTCGAGACGAGAGTCCAGTTTTTAGGTACATACGTTGATCGCTGTTCCAATCGCTAGGACGGTGTATGCCGATGCGCTCGAGTAGCCGATCACGGCGAGGACGGTTGCCGGCGTTGCTGCTCCAGCGGTCGTGATCGTTGCAGCAATGGAGGCTGCAAGCCCGGCGGTGGCCGCAACGCTAAGCCCCAGGGAGAGGGCCGCTGTTCCGGCTGCGGAGAAGCAGTTTGCCCCTGTCGGGTCCGAGTAATTGACGGGGTCGTTGGCCGCAAATGCATAACGGTTCCCGTTGCTCGGATCGAGAGGTGCATCAAGAGTATCTTGCTGGGTCCACGCACCGGCGGTGGCGTCGTACCAGCGGAGCCCGAACTTGACGAGCCCCGTAGCGCGATCCTGGATACCGGACTTGAACGAGTACGGGTTCTGTCCTGCTCCGTTGCCGGTTCCGCCGGCGGTGAGTGCGCGGGTGCCGTAGGGGTCGTAGGCGTAAGAGAAGGAGTTGGTGGAGAAGTCCGTCAGGAGGCCGACGGGGTTGCCGAGGCCGTCCCAGACGTAGAGGGCGGAGATGTCTGACGAGGTGGTCAGCATCAGGGCCTGGCCGGTGCTGGGGTCTGAGTACACGTGGGCACCAGAGGTGCCACCGGTGTACTTGACAATCGTGGGATTGCCGTTCTGGTCCGCCTTGCCGTAGGTCGCGTTGTAGCTGACACCACTGGAGACCCCCTGCGACAGGACGGCCTTCTGGTTGACGCCGGCGTAGGTGTAGTTGCTGGTGACGGCGCCCTTGACGGCCTTGGTCATCTGCTGCGCTGAGTTGTAGGTGAACGCCGTTGTCGGGTTCGCGGTGAGGTTCCCGGCCCCGTCGTAGGCGTACCCCGCGGAGGTGATCTGGTTAGCGGCGTTGTACGTCAGCGTTTGCGATGACGGGGTGGCACCGGTGACGACCGCGGTGAGGCGGTTACCTCGGGCGTCGTAGGTGTACGCGTACGTGTTCGCGCCCGTGCCGCCAGCCTGTGCGACCTGGGTCACGCGGCCCTGGGTGTCGTAGCTGTAGGTGGTGACCTGGCCGGTCAGGTTGTCCCTGGACCACTGGATCTTCTGGCGGTCGTTCACTGCTGTGGTGCCGCAGGTGGGTGCGGGGCTGGTGGTGTTGTAGCAGTAGGTGGTGTCGTAGACGGCGGTGTTGTTGGTGTCGCCCGACCCGGTCCATGCCTTCAGGTTGCTGACTCGGCCTGACGTGTCATAGGAGGTGAGTTCCTTGCCTGCCCAGACGGTGTGTGCAGCGTTGGATTGCAGCCACGTGCCGGTGCGGCGCCCGTTGGCGTCGGTCTCGTACTGGATCTGCGCGGTTTTGCCACCCTTGGGGTAGGTCGTCGCGGTCAGGACGTTCGAGGCGTCGTAGGTGTTGGTGTACGTGCCGAAGGAGTCGACCTGGGTGCGCTGGTTGCCTGCCTTGTCGTAGGTGTAGCTGACCGTGCCGCCACCGGCAGAGTTAACCGTGGACAGCTGTCGTCCGAGCTGGTCAAAGGTGTTGGTGATCGTGCCGGTGTCGCTGACGCTCTTGGTGACCCGACCAGCCTTGTCATAGGTGTCGACCTGCGTGGGGCCGCCGATGATCTCCGTGCGAAGGAGACGGTCGAGCTTGTCGTAGGTGTACCGGGTGGTGTTGCCGCGACCATCGGTCTCAGAAGCCATCCGGCCGAAGGAGTCGTAGGTGTACGCCTTGGCGGCGAGGCTGCTCCCGGTGACGGGGGTCATGCCGGTCAGCTGGTGGTTGTTGTTGTAGCTGTAGACGGTCTTGTTGGCGCCATTCCCGGGGGCGGTCGCGGTGGCCACGGTGCCGTCGGTGTTGTACGTAAGTGCCGCCTGCGCGCCGGAGGCATCGGAGTTGCTGAGCTGATTCCCGGCACCGTTAAACGTCTTTAGGCTCTGGTTGCCGGCGTCGTCCGTGGTCGATGCGGGCAGGTAGGCCGTGGCAGCGGTCGAGCCGTACGTGGTGCTCGAGGACGCACCTCCCGGGGAGGCGACCTTGGTGAGGGACTCACCTGTGTTCGCACCATAGGTGCCGGTGGTCGTTCCGGAAGTGCTGGCGCCGGCCTGGCCGACGGTCGAGGACTCGGTGTCGGCGTTGCCGGTGTAGGTCGCGGAGCGCTCACGGCCGGCCGGGTCGACAGCCTTCGTCACGACTTCCTGGGCGGGGTTGATCGTGTAAGTCGTCCGAGGCACTGCGGTCACGGCTGCGGCCGTGTCCGTGTTCGGGCCCGCGACCAGAGTCTCCGTGGAGGAGGTGTAGGCCAGGCGGGTAGTCGAGGTGCCGGGCGAGCCTGCGGTGGTGTTCTGCTGGTCGACACGGGTCACCGCGTGAGTGGCGTCGTAGGAGAACGTCGTCACAGCGCCCGTGGTCGAGGTGATCGAGGTCAGATCCGTCCCCGAATAGGCAAACGACGTCGTGTTGCCCTCAGCGTCGACGATCGAGGTGAGGTTCGACGACGGGTCCTTCAGGTACTTCACGCTCCTGGCGTTGGAGCCGTCACCGGTCTGCGTGGCCGTGAACTGCAAGGTGCTCGGGTTGTAAACCAACGCAGCAGTACGCGTCCCAATCACACCCGCGGTCGACACGAGGGACTCGGGCTGACCGGCACTCGTGTAGGTGATCTTCGTGGCGTTGCCATTGCGGTCGGCCACGCTCAGGGCCTTGCCGTCCGCGTCGAAAGTGACGACCTGACGGGAGGTGCGGTCCGTCAGGGTGTACCCGATAGGCGTCTTGACGAGGTCCTGCTTGAATCCGGCCGGCGACGCGTACGCGGTCGCAGAGGCGGGGATGAAGTTCCAGGTGGCGCCGTCGGCGCCGGTGTAAACGACGTTGGCACCGTTCAGCGCCAAGGTTCCGGCGGACGCCAGGCCCATGGACCACTTGTTCGCAGCGACCGTGGCGGTGGCGCCGGTCTGCCAGCCGAGGGAGTTGTAGGAAGCCCCGATCGGGATGGTGGAGTTCACCCCGGGCATTGCAAGCCCGGCGGTGGTGACGAGGAGGTTGCCGGTGGCGACGTCGACGCTGGCCTGGACCTGGTCACTGATCGGGAACGGCAGGGTCGTGGCGGACGGCCGTGAGCCGGTGAGACCGGTCGTGCTCGGGCCCGAAGGAAGAGCTGCGGAAGCGGATTGTGCAACGCCGCCGACGAGGGCAGCACACGTAACACCGACGAGGGCAGCTTTCGCTGCGAACCCTCGCCCTCGGTGCGTACGAACAAGAGTGGACAACGAAACCCCAATGAGTCGTGATCTGACGATGAACACACGACGGCCCGTATAGAGACGCAGCGCCGGTGATTTAGGTGAGCCCGAACTGCGCCAAGTCACAGCGCATTGCCCCCAAGGCGAAAGCTAAGGCATTGAAAGACACCCCATGCCCCAGGGGCAGCTTGCAAAAAAACCTTCTCGTAGGTTTGCGGGCCACTCACCCTTAGAAACCACCCGCGCGGGCAATTCAATGTCGTGATGTTCAGTTCGCATTTTGGCTTTTACCTGGGCTAGGCATCTACGTTCAGCCACGGGCTCAGGGCGTCTCAGGGTCCCCCGCGCACGGCGCGTTGATAGTTCAAGTTGAGGATCGGCGGCCGGGATGACGCGAGCGACTTTCTAGCTACGGTCTTTTTCGGATGAAGGGCAGCCGAGTCGCGCAGTCGCGGGATCGAAGCGAAGGCGACTAGCTGTGAAGACTGAATGGACACGCGAGCACCTTTCGCGTCCTTGTCGCTTCTACCGCCAGCAGGAGCCAGGAGCCGTCAAAGGACACGGTCCAACGCTCGACCTAGCACGACCGCCCGATGCCCGACTAGTTATGGGAGGCCGGCGACGACCTTGTGCAGTGGCAAGCCGCTAGTAGGGTCCTCCTTCACAGAAGAAGCATCCAAGCATTTTCACGAGGACGTTTCCGTCCTCGTCTCGACCGAGTGAAGCGTAAGGCGTGTGTCGCCGGTGCCGACGCACGCTTCAAGCTGGCCGCCCCTCGATGTTGCTTGGGTCATCTAGGCTGCACACCTGGGCGCGCTCTGTGCCTGCCTTGCGCGGACAACGACAAGGTCGCCTTGCTCAGGTTGTTCAAGCATGCCTTGGGGACAACGAGCCGCTCCGACTCGGTGATGCCTCCCTGTGCCATTAGTGCCCAGACCACTGCAAGCAGCTTCTACTCCGGGCAGGTCTCGTCCCGGACAGGCACGAACGGCAGGCGGCCCACCAGCCGCTCCCCCGCCTTCTTAGTGTTCTTGGAGCGTCCAGCGGCATAGGTGCGCACGCGCCAGGCCTCGCCGCCCTGTCGGTACCCAACCGCCCGCATGTGTCGCTATCTTCCGTCGGGGCGGATCCCTGCCAGCGGGGGAACGGCACGTGTTGGACGCGAGGTCGACATCCCCATCCTTCAAATACCTACTCAGACCAGGCGGTGAACCGTCTCGACGTAAACCTGAAAACGTGGAATTCTCGGTCGCCATCAAGGAAACCCAGCAGGATGTCGTCGTCTTCTAGCTCAGCGTCGTCGTGGCGTTCTACCGGCTTCGAGTCTGGGAAACCAACAACAATGGCCGGCGTATCTGCGTCAGGGTACTGCCGGTTCCGGAGCCATTGCCGCCAACGGACCAGCTGGCCCACTTCAAACTTTTCTTCCGCTGTCCATTCGCCGAGGGCCGCCTGTAACCTGCTGGCGTACTCCGGCTCACGGGCGGCTTCTCTGTACCGTTGCCACCGCTCCTCTTTCTCGGACAGTTCCGGCGCGTCACTTTCGCCGGTCTGGTCCGCGTCTTGAGGGTCACCGTGCGCCATTGGTCACATTCCTTCGGTTGCTTGACCCATTGAGTTCGGGGTTCATTTGGCGGGTTGCATGGCGGGTGTTCTCGAAGAATGGATCCTCGGCGAGCCGGACCGGGGCCTCGAAGCGTACGCCGCGCCCGTAGGTGTGCACACCGGCTGTCCGCACAAAGACGCCCGGGCGATACTGGGCACCCTCACGACTGCTGCCGACACTGTCGAGGCGTGTCTCGTTCAGGCGTTGGGTCTCTTTGCGAAGGAGGCGTCTAAAGTGGCGCTCGCTCCTAACCTCTCGCAGCTCGTCTCTGGCAAAGATTGCGGTGAGATCCAGCGCATGATGGTCACCCATCTGCTGGAAAAACAATCCCCGCACCAAGAAGTAATCGAGGTCCTCTGACGGCGAGAACTCCGAATAAAGGTCGAAGTACGCTTTCGCGTCGCCATTATGAAGTTCGACTTTGTCACGGAGTGCCTCGATGAGGAGCGGCCGCACCGTCTTCCGGACGTTCATGCGGAAAGCGTAAAAAGCACTGTGATCGAAGACGTGCCAAGCGAAGCCCCGAGCTGCGCCGGGCCAGTCTGCTAGCTGGGTCGACGCGTCGCTCAGGCCTTGTACGCCCTCGGTGAGTCGCTTCAGCTGGGGCCCGATCAGAGCTACGATTTGGCCGTCTTGATGCCAAATGGGCGCAGTAGAACGCAACCTGTGAACATAGGATTCGGCGTGCTCAGTCAGTGGTCGAAGCGAGCCGGAACTGTGCCGGCCTGCGATGGAAATGCATAAGCGCTCGTCGGCTTCGAGGACAGGATCAGCCGTGAAGATAGCCTTTTCGTTACCAAGAAGGTCGGCGGCGAATCCGACGACTTTCGGGTCATCCATTGAAGTTCCTCTTGTAGAGATCAGAAGTCATGGCGTTGTAAGGGTCTAAGACTGTCCGGCCAACGTGACCGATGAAACGGGCGTGAGCAACCCCCGCTTTCGGTCCTAAGGGGCTCCCGTTTGTCAGCCAGCGTCGGTACCGCGCGAGGTAGTCATCGCGAAAATACACTCTTTGGGCCCTGAGATGCCGTGCATCGGTGGCAACGGCAGGGAGACGTCCTTCCCATCCCCACCGTCTGACGTCCGCGTGCCCCGCCATGGAGACCTCCGGGGCGAAGGGTTCTGCAGGGACGACCGCCGGTTCGTCGGTGAGATAGACGGCCGGAGGATCAAACGCCCTCGTGATCCACGCCCGGAACACCTCTTGGTGACTGTCCAGAGACATACTGTGCCTGCGAACCACATCTAACGGGAGGTCGACACTGGGATCGTTGAGAGGGATGTGCCGGAGGGCGATTCCTCCCGTGTCAAAAGGGGCAACCCGCCCGCCGAGACTGTCATCCTCGATGGGCGCGAATACTGCCACGTAGTCTCCAAAATCAGGAGAGTTCTTCCCGATCCCGTAGTAGACGTGCTGGGCTCCTACGAACAGCTCGATTTCCGCTTCTTCAGTCTTGTCGGAGCGAGACATGCCTGCAAAATTTCCCGTAAGACGCCTGTGAAGAATTTCCTGCCAGGTCATCTGAGATGTGGCCGCCACACCACCCGCGGGCGCCGTGGGCTTATAGCCACCACCTTGCGGTGCCTTCATTCTCATACCCTGAATCCAGGGAAACGGGCGGCCGATCCCCAACCTCAATCGACGTAGCGACACCTGCTCCAGGGCCCGCCTCACGTCCGTCGAGAAACTCATCAACTTGACACTACCGAAAGCGCAGGTACTGTCGCGAGCCTCATTCAGGGGAGGGCAGCTGACGAGGCGCCGAAGGCCAGCTGGTCCCGCGCGCAGTTGACGGGCAAGGAATTGCCACAGGGCCCTCGACTGAAGCCTTGCAGTTTCCTCACCCGAGGGCGGACTTGGCCTCCACCCGGTAGTCGACTGGCCCCGTAGGAGGAGTGGAAAAGGTATCGGCGTGACGAGAATCTGGGGCCAGCTCGCCGGCGCCACCCTGCAGGGTGAAACCGGCCAGGTGTCGGAGAAGACACGACAGAGGGACCTTTTCTCTGCGGCAGGTCCGGGTCGCCTCAAGGACATGGGCCAGGGGGCCGATCGGCTCGAAGGCCCAGGTGGGCATCAGCAAGCCAGCCAGCCGACGACGACGACGACGACGATCGTGATGCATTTGAGTCTGGCTCGAAGGAAGCGCCCCAGGAAATGGTGATTCCTAGGGCGCTTCCAGAACGGTCTACTTTCGAGTGAGGAACCCGTCAATGTCGACTCGGGTGCCAGAGGAGGCGCTGTTCTTCGTGCCGAGAGGCTTGACGACGACGGTGTGACTAGCTGTGGCGGACAGTGTTGCCGAACTGAACATGATGCTCCTGACTCCCGGGCTCGAGGAGTAGAGGTCGACGGTGGTTGCCGTCCCACCGTCGATCGCAACGGTTGCTCGTCCCGCCGCGGGCCCAGTTGCCATGACGACGGCGATCTGGTTAGTCCCGGTCGCAGGCTTATAGGTTGCCGATGCGCTTGATGCAGTGGCGTACTTCGTCGCGCCTCCCGAGCTGGCCCCAGCGCTGGCTGTCGTCCAGGTTCCGGCGAACGAGACTCGGCTGGTCACGGTCTCTTGGTCTAGGCCAAGCGTGATGGCTGTCGAGGCGGTCGACGCGGTGCTGAAATTGCCGGCCGTGTCGTAGGCACGTACCTGGTATCGCCAGGTTGAGGTGCCTGCGGGCACGTTGAGCGTCACGGACGTTCCAGTCACGTTCCCAGCGACAGTGAACGCGCCTCCGTTTGTGGAGTACTGCAATTGGTACCCGGCAACGCCAACATTGTCCGAGGACGCAGACCAACTGATACGAACGGGGATGCCCGCGGCGGGATTATCCGTGTCCGCTCCTAGGGTGGCTGCAGCAGGAGAAATGACTGCCGAGGCTGTACCGGGAGTCGTCGGAGCCTGTGTGTCGCCGCTGGGTGCCGTGATGACGAACTGGTAGCTGCTGGAGACCCATGACCCGCTCGCGTCGGTCGCCTTGACGACGAACTTATAGGTCCCAGCAGCCTTCCCGCTGTAGCTCTTTGGACTGCTGCAAGGAGTGAAGGCACTGGCCTGGGCTGACAATTCCAGCGAGCATTCGAACGTCGGGTTGACCATGTTCGAGGTGAAGGCGAATGCTGGTGCGGCGTTCGTGCTCGATCCCGCGGGCTTTGAGGTGATGGTCACGCTAGGGGGCGTGGCGTAGGGCGTCCAGGTCACGCCGCGGGCCGCCCATTGTCCAGCGACGTCCGTCGCCTTGACGAGGAACCTGTACTGAGTCCCGTCCGTGAGACCTGAGTACTGCTTCGGCGAGGCGCACGGCGAGAAGGTGTCCGGCTGCGCGACTGGCACGAGCGAGCATTCGTAGGTTGCTGTCTCATTCGCGGTGAAGGTGAACTGCGGCGATGCGGTGCTGGTCAGGTTGCTGGCAGGCGTCAGGGTGATGACCGGTGGTTCGAGGTCGACCATGAAGTCATAAGAAACCGTGGATTCGTTTCCAACCCAGTCCGTCCCAAGGACAGTGAAGCGGTAGGTCCCATGCTGAAGGTCACGGTAGACGGAGGCACCGTAGCAGTCAGACAAGCTCGGGGCAGCCCCTACCGGCACCAACGAACATTGGTAGGTCATGCCCTGCTTGTCGGCGGAGTATTCCAATACTGGCCCGTTGATGTTCGATTGCGCAGGCGGCTTCCTCGTGATCCGCAAGTTCGGTACGAGAGTGTCGACGGTCACATGGTGCCTAATCGCTGGACCCAAATTGCCGTCCGAGTCCTTTGCCCGGACTTGAATTGTGTGATCGCCATCGGCGAGGTCGCCAAACGTCGCAGGACTCGCACAGGGTGCGAACGGCCCCGTATAAGAGGGTGCGTCCAAGGCGCACTGGAACGACTGGGCGTCATCAGAGCCACTGAAAGACAGCGTCTGACTGCGCTTGTTCGATGCTTCGGCAGGGGGCGGCGAGAAAGCGACGGTTGGACCTGCCTGCGTCACGGTGATGCGGTAAGCGCCAACGGCCTCGCGCTCCGGGTCAACCCGCAAGCTGTAGTCGCCGGCGTTCAACCCGGTGACCGTCCTGGTCCAGCAATTGCCACTGTCAACAACGGTCTGGTTTGCATCGAGAAGCGTCCAGCTCAGTCGCTGCCGGTAGTTGAGGGACGGGCAAAGAGTCGGATCGATCGTGATTTGACGATTTGTCCCCTTGACCGTGAAGTCGTAGAGGTCGGTCGAGAGCTTTGTCTCGAGAGCCCCTGCCCCATTCGCAACCGCAGGCGAGGGGAGGTCCAACGGTAGCTGGACGGGCCCGGGCAGTTCGAATTGGAACTGCTCTGCCTCGGGCGTGACGAGGAGGTTCAGCGAGTAGGCCTCCGAAGTGGGCTGGATTTCGCCACTCGCCTCGACAGTCACGACATACGTACCGTTCAGGTTGCGCAGTCGCTGGTTGCCGTCTCCGCTCAGTCCGCTGGCCACGATCTTGCCCGTAGATGCGTTCGCAACACTCCACTTGATGGTTGACGAGCGGGTCTGCCAGTCGAGAAGAACATCCTGGTGGTTGAAGTTAGTTGCGTACTGGTCCCGAGCCCCCCAACTTTCGAGAACGCCTGAGCCTGCGGCAAGGGCAGGCGCCCGGAGTTCAGCGCTAATCCCGGGCTGCAACTGCACTGAGAAGTTCTGCGGAGCGACCACCCGAGCAGACACCTCGATGTTGTCCACAGCGAAACGCTGTGGCCCAGACAGGCCAGAGCCGGCCAGGGCGACGCTGACCAGATCGCGGTAGTGCTCGAAGGGCAGCGACACGCGCGTCGTGCGCACCGGTGTGCCGTCGCTGAGCACCCCGAGAGTGGCGGTCGACAGGTCTACTGGTGCTGCGGTCTGTGCATCGATGCGGAGCGCCACTGCGTCCGCGGTATCCCACTGCCCGAATGCAAGCAGGTCGAAAGAGACAGTGACTTCGTCGTGCTTCGGCAAGTCCGGAATGTGGAATCGGTATTGTTCGGCTCCACCGAATGGTCCCGCAGCAGTTCCGAATTCTGGACTTTGAGAGACTCGCAATGGGCTGAAGTTGGGTGCGATGGTGTTCGCGGCGAATGTCTCGCTGAGCTTGCCGTCGGTGCTCATCACCTTGTCGTCGGCCGACCGTGATGATTCGGTCGCCCCGGCGAATGCGACTGCGAAGTCGTTGTTGCGCGTGACGAGCACGTCAAGGACACAGTTTCCGAATGCGGGGCCGGCGACTACACCGGCTGCCTCGCAGGCCTGCTGTGCGCTCACTTGTTCGCTGATGGGGAAGTCGCCAGTCGTCTGGATCTGCTGCGGGAAGGATCGGTCCGTGAACGACGCCGTGGACTGCCCTGGCCCGTAGCTGAAGTCGGAGCTGGCGCTCCGGACTCGCCAGCTGTCCGCGTAGGCGTCATGGATGTCGACCGCGTTCGAGGCGTCGATCGCTACGCCGGTGCGAGTTCGGAGGTCGTTGAGGGGGTCACCGTCGTTGTTTCCCAAGAGTCCGACTGTCGGAACCCCTGGAGGCACTTGCACCCCGATGCTGCCCAGGGCAGCGTTGATCGGCTGCCACGACAGTTCCACGGGGGAACCTGTCTCCTCGTCCGCGGGCCAGGCCAAGCGGTAGGTGCCATTGTCGTTGAGGAAGTATCCGAGGTCCTCTTCATCGATGGTGATCCCCGTGCCGGGCGCAATGGTGATTGGCTCGCCGTCCAGCAACACGGTTCCGTCTGCGTGCATTTCGACGGTTTGGTCGCGCCAAGTCGTGACGACCGTAACGACGCTGGATTGCGTCCCAGCGGCCGCGAATCTTGCCTGCACACTGATTGCGCGTTCGGGTACTGCTAGGAGGTCGAACTCCCCTACGGACTGCATGTCGTAATTGAGCCCATCGAGAGTGACGAGGTGGGGGTCACCGTTCACGCGTGCTGGAGTAGAGACGTTGTCCGCGCCGTCCTGGTCGTAGGAATCGAACAGGACGTCGAGCAGGACACGAAGCGAGGCCACGTCCAAAGTCTTGAGGAAGGCTAGAAAGCTTGCGTTCTTGAAGAGGTCTGGAAAATTGATCGCGTCGTCGCACGCGTGCGCAACCGGGGTGTGGGTGATGTTTTTCGTCAGTTCCGCTGATGCCAGAGCTGCGCAGTATTCGGGGCCCTTCTCCCGCCAATACGCAACCCCCGTGGCATCTGTGGCGAACAGTTCGGACCGAGAGAAGGCCGGAACTTTCTCCGCCGGTTGTTCCACCGACTCTGAAGGGACGCAGATCCCCGGAGCCAGTGCACAGACGATGGCCGTTGTTATGAGGTCAACCGTGTTGGGTTGGCCAATCGAATACGGCTCCTCGGTCTGGTCGACGTCATTGTCGCGTCGCTTGCCCTCCTCACAGTCGTACTTCTCGACGGTGCGTTCGACAACGATCGCCCCTGCATGCTCACTCGATTGGGAGACGTCGAAGCGGTGCCTGGTCTCGGTTTTTACAAAGTTCCCGCGGGCGTCACGGTCGTTGCAGTCGCTCTTTTTGACGGAAAAGGTGTCTGTGAAGGCCTCCGCGTTGGCTGCCCTGATGGAGTTCCAGAGTGACTGCGACCGGTTCTGACCCTGACTATTCTTCAGTGTCTCCGCGTACTGCTCCGCCTCCTTGGCGGCCGTCTGTAGAACCTTCTCGCGACTCTTCGTAGTACCGGTGGCAACCTTCAGTTCCCAGAGGTCCATGGGCTTTGTCGAGGGATTGCTTGCCCCGTAGAAGTCGGGCTTGTAGTTGATGACGTCGGCGTACTTGCCGGGGTCTGTTTTCGAGACTGTTTCCCACTGTGCGCCAGGGTGGATGGCGCGTTGTGAGTGGCCAGGCTGCAAGCTCTCGAGACCCCAGTTCGAAAGGTCCTTCAGATCGAGGTACTGAATGAATCGTGCTTGGGCAATTCGCTCGCCCTGAACCTTGCCGTCAACGGTCGAACAGGTCCCGTTCTCGTAGGCATAGTTCTTTTCCCTGGACCAGTCGACCTGAGCGAGGCAGGCATCAGAAAATCTCCCGCGGGTTCCGACAGTCGCGCCATTGACGCAGATCTGCTGCCTCGCGGTGAGTTGAGCGTTGAGGTCGTTGCAGTCTCGGATGCTGTCGGCGGCCGAAGCTGGCTCGACTGCGACGAGACCCCCCAACACCGCTGCCGCCGCTAACACTAGAGCGGTCGCAGACCGCAGCTTCATCCATGACATGTGCATCCCCTCGCAAGGCACCCTCATGGAGCCCACGTGCAATTCTTAGGGGATTCCCAGCTCGTCGTGCGATCCCCCAAGAGGGGGTCCTGGCCCATCGCGCCCCCTGGCACACTGGCGGAACGGTCGAAGAAGGGATGACGAGATGGCAGGCACTCCCGGCGTGCATACGAACCGCGAGTTGACGGGTCCGGTACTTTTCGCCATCCCCGGACCCACCGACCTTTGGGGCTGGCAGCCAAAGGCCGGTTTGGTCAAGATTAGTAGCCCGTTCCGGACTCCTAGAGCTAGCTTCGACTTTGACCTGTCAAGCGACGGAGACTTGCTTTTCTACACCTGCGTCTTGGCGCTGCCAGGCTCACCGCGAGCCAGATTCGCCCTAGATCTTCTGTCAGGGCGAGAGGAGGAACTCGAGCCACTACCGCCCTCGACGGAACCTTTCTACGGCCAGAGAGGCCAAGAGTGTCGCGTCGAGCACATCGACTGGATCGACTTTCGACCGACCCGATCAATCATGCACGTGCGCCGAGATGAAACCAGCCTCCCGCAGCCTCTACTCGAGGGCAAACCGGCGGACTTTGCTTTCGACGACATTCCCGGAAGTATCCGCGAAGGACGGCCTGTCCAATATTCTCCCGACGGGCGACGGATCGCTGTCAGTTTTGACCACGGTGCTGGCCATCCGGGCAGCCTTGCCGTCGTCGAGCTGGCGAACGGGTCGATGACACGGCGCGACGGTTTTGTGTCATCTGGATCTAGCGCTTGGAGCCCAGACAGCCGATACCTCGTGGGCGAGCGACGTCAGCCCCTCGAGTCACGAGAAAGCCGTCTGGCCGTCTACGACCTTGATACAGGCGAGACC
Organism: Frigoribacterium sp. CFBP 8759; assembly: GCF_014841655.1. Classification (NCBI taxonomy): domain Bacteria; kingdom Bacillati; phylum Actinomycetota; class Actinomycetes; order Micrococcales; family Microbacteriaceae; genus Frigoribacterium; species Frigoribacterium sp. CFBP 8759. The sequence goes on along the minus strand of NZ_JACYUH010000003.1, from coordinate 683,876 downwards.
ACAGCACTTCAGCTTGACTCGAACCTGGACGGAGCTGCGGTTCGAGGTTGGTTGGACCTAAGGCACGTTCTGATCTCTACGAGACGACAGCGAGTCATCGCCCTGCACGCTGTCGACATCGACTCGGGCCATGTGGTCAAACAGCGGGCCTTCCGGCTCCCCCTTCCTGCGGGCAGCGCGGCACCCTGGCTTTGGGCGCCCCGGGCAGTCATGGAGCATCCGGAGGCACTAGGACTCATCTGACCCGGACGCCGGTAAGAGCCAAATCAATACAGATGGCTGCGGTCCCGGAAACGATAAGGCAATAAAGATGAGGAACTTGGAAGTGATGGGCCAAGACGGAGACGAGGCAGGTTGGCCCTGCGCAACGAGAACGCGAGCCGGCCGACCCGGCAGCCCCGTTCCTTGGACGATCTGGGGCATGGGCCGTGCTTGGGCCTGGGACCCCCGTGGTGTACTGCTGGAGTTGACAAACATTGGCGATAGGAAGGTCGTTCATCTTCCGTCCGCCACCCTCGATCCGAGGGGCACAATCCTCCCATTTCGAGCGTCGCGCCCGAGGGTTGGAACCTCGTGAGGCAGAGGACGTTAAGCACGATCTTCTGACGGGACAATCGTCGCGCCAGACACCGGGGTCCATCCCAAAGTCGCCTGGACCGAGCGGCGAAAGACTCGACCTGGCGATGACGGAAGCCGCCCTTGGTCGTCTAACGCGCTCGGAGTACACCCTGACCGTGAAGAGGTCAGCCTCCAAGTTTTCCGTCGACGACCCCATTGGCTACAACCAGTCAGGTCCCGCCGCTCAATTCACCTCGGATGGACGACACCTCGCGCCGAGTCACCAGACGCCTGATCGGCAAAATCAGCGGAATCCCAACCATCAGTCTGCTCGATAACAAGATGGATCATTTCGACGGAGATGAGCTGGTCGGCTCGGCAAGCTGGAGCCCTGACGGCTCGCGGCTCCTGGTGGCCTCGAGCCCGGGCGCCTACCCACAAGTGCTCGACACACAAAATGGGTCTCAAGCACGCCTCGACATGGTCATAGAAGACCCCCGCAACACCCCCTGGCTGACACTCATGGGGGGCTCGACGATGCGAATCTCCTTGCCCACCGCGACGTGGGATCGCGGATGCACCTCGTAGCCGTGAACGTCAGGTCAGGTCAGCGCCGAAGACTTATCAGCGTCGCGCGCCCAGCGCCCAAGAATGAGATCAGTGGCGTCTTCATGGCGCAGTACCCTGCCCAAAAGTCGCCAGCGTCATGCGGACTCGCGTCAGCTCAGGAACAGAAGAAGGCGCAGGGTCTCGCGCGTGAAGGCTAGAGCGGAAGCCTCTTTGTCGGGCAAGCGGGCTCCATCACTTGCGCCGCCGCAACCAGGGTGGGCAGGCTGGCGACGACCTTATTGAGGAAGACCTCGACCCCCGGCAGCGGAGTCTTGGAGCTGATAACTCGGTCTAAAGCTCGGCTCGCTTGAGACACGGCATCCACTTCCGCCACCACCATGAGATTCGCGAGAGCACCGATACCGTCATTCGGGGCTTGCCCCATTCGCTCCGCATGTGGAGCGACAAGCTGCGCCAGGCGGGCCTCGTCGAGGTCGTATTCATCGCGCAGCGCGTCACGCAGAGCATCCGCTGCGATGGAAACGTCGCCTTCGTCGACGAACAGGTCGGCGACCGTCCTTTCGCGAGTAGTGACGGGCAGGCCGCCAACGACTTCGACGTCGCACGAGTCGAGGGCACGCCAGGAGTAGGCGAGCACACCCTTGGCGCTCTGGCGGCGGCCCGGGACGATGATTCTGTAGGGGGCCGGGTACACGTCGCCGATTCCGTGGACCATCGCCGCGGCCGCGGAGGCGATGACGGCGTCCGGACGCAGCGCCGCTGTACGTTCAGGGGCGAGCGCCGCGGGGTTCGTTGACAACCAGGCCGCGCGGAGATCGTCTAGGGGGCTCGAGGGGGTGGCGGCTAGGCGGTAGACACCGTAGTGGTCGGTTCGCTCAAGCTCGCCCGTTCGGACACGGTGAGCAAGATTCGCCCGGGCGACGCCATGAAGACGCGCCTGCGCGGTCGTGACCATGCCCCACTGGCAGGCCGCGATGTCGTTGACACGCCTGGCAACAGCAGAGGCATTCATACTTGAAGAGTAACAGTTACTTATACGCTGAAAGTAACCCCCGGGCCTCTGCCAGCTCGATGGCTGAGCCTGGTCAGCCGGGGTTCCGTGCGAGAAGCGTCGGGTAATTCTGAATCGCCTCGCCACCACGACTTCCGGGCCCCCGTCTTATGGGAAAATTTGGGTGACGTCGATAAGCCGTGCCGAGACGGACGCATCCATAAATCCGTAGATCGGAGCGACTCGTGCGAAAGCCGTTCCGCGGCTCAACGCTTGCGGACTAGCGGACTAGTCCAGCCAAGACCAGGTCAGATCTTTGAGGTCGAGAATTCCGATGTTCCCTGGCGAGTTGTTTGCGGCTAGGGAGTAGACAGCTCTTGAATCAGGAAAGTGCCCTTCGGCCCTTATGTGCATGTGTCCGTGAAAGAGCCGGGCGGGCGCAAGCTCGGTCCAGACGCCCGTAACAACGGCACGGCTTCGCCGAGAAGCACTCAGACCCTTTTCGCTGAAGAGACGCCGGTTCGGTTTGGAAATGGCGGCGTCAACGAGTCGCGTGCCCAGGTCGACCGCCTCATGCGCCAGCATCACATCCACAGTGCCGCCAGCCAGCGCGCGGGCGGCATCCGACTCCGTGGGCTCTTCGTTCCCCCACCAATCCCGACCTTCTATTCGCTTCTCCTGATCGGGTGATGCGGCGCCACCGAGAGAGAGGAAAGTTCGTCCTCCTATCTGAAAGCGATACCCCCTAGGTAGGAACGAAACCGTCTGTGTCTTGGGGAGGCGGTATGGCTCTTGCGGATGCAGTTCGAAGCGCGGCCCGAGTTGGCTCCAGTCGTCATGGTTGCCCGGTGTCACCAGGATGCGTTCGATGCCGTTCGTCTCCATGGCTTCGACGACACTTCGACGAAATGCAGTCCAGGGAGTGTTCGAGGTGAGGTTGAAATCACCGAGGTGAAGCACCGTTCGCACGTCCGGCGCTTGATCATGGAGCATTTTGAGGGCCCGACGAGCCCAGTACCCGCTCGAGTGCCAGTCGCCTGCGATCGCGACGCGCTCCTCAGGGACGGCCGGCACGTCGCTGGGCATCAGTAGTCGGGGGTCGCCGACACGCTCCGAAGCAATGGCGGGGAGGCAATCACCTTGGGACTCATATCGCCACGGTAGCCGAACGGTGCCCAGACGTGCAGTTCCGCAAAGGGGGTGTGGATGGCGCTGAAGCCACACTCCCAAACTCCGCGAGGTCCGCGAAGTCGCCGACCGAATCACAGTGATCCGGCTTGGCCGCGTCATCGGCGAGGCCGAGCCCACCGCCTCGGATGCCGAACTTGCCTCCCTCATGGTCGGACGCTCCGTGCAACTCACCGTGAGCAAGAACGCCCCTACCTTCAGCGCTGATTCTCTCGAGGTCAACGATCTCGTCGTGCTCGACGCGTCAGGGCAGGCCGTGGTCGATCATGTCTCGTTCCGCGTCTCGGGGGGGTGAGGTCTTGGCCATCGCCGGGGTGCAGGGCAACGGGCAGACGGAACTGGTCGAGGCGCTCAGTAGCCGACGATGCTGCTTTCCTGGGCGTCAACGTCAAAGACCAGCCCGGCACTGCCGACGCATTCACGCGACGATTCGACGTCACGTACCCGACCGCCATCGACGCGAACACCGGAAGCGTCCAGCTCGCCTTCGCCGGCAAGACGGCCCCCAATGCGACCCCGGCGACCTTCGTCTTAGACCCCGAGGGGCGTGTCAGCGCTCGAGTCCTCGGGTCCGTCGACCCATCGATCCTGCGAGCACTCGTCAAGACCGCCGCCGCAACGCCCGAGCCGTCGCATGGCGGTTGACCCAGCTTTCGGGGCTGCTAGCTTCCGACCCTGACGACCACCCCGGTATGGCCTGGCCAGGCGAGCGAACCGCGCGACAACCCACAGGCTGGCAGTCCCTTTGCCGTCGCGTCGAGCATCGTGACGCTCGTTGCTCTCGTCACCTACGCCGGTCTCTACGCCACGATGTGGGCCCCGGTCGCTCTCTGGCACCACGAAGGCTGGCTGTTCCTGTACCCGATCCTCCTCGCGGCCTGGGTGCCCGTCGGCATCCTCTCCGCCACGTCCAGCGGCCTCTCGATCGCCGGTTCGGTACGACACGAAGCACGGCGATCTCCGGGAGTCGTGAGCCTAGGCGTGGCTGCGTTATTGCTCACTGCGTCTCTGCCGGCCCTCTGGTTCGGGCCTGGCCCGCTCTAAGCACGGCAGATCGACCCGCGGCGCGCAGCACCCACAGTCCGAGACCGAACACGTGCTCATTGGTGTCTCGTTCGACGTTCCTCTATCGGGCGGCAGCAGGGCGCTTGGCCGGATGGTCTGTGGGCCGGAATCAGATGTCATCGCCTTGATCGTCGATGGCTTGACGAAGAGACGTGCGCGCGCGCGAGTAACGGCTCCGAATTGTTCCCGGTCTCTTATCCAAGATGGTCGCGACTTCGGCGAGGGAGAAGCCCTCCCAATGCACGAGGCGGATGATCTCCTGATCGAGGTAGCTCAGCTTGAGCAACAGAGCACGCAGCTCCTCACCATCGCCTACAGGCTGAGCAACAGAACCGCGCACTTCGATCTCCTGCCGGAGCCGGTCGGCGAGGGCGATCCGACGGGCACCGGCGCGTCGGTACGTGGAAAGAACCCGGCGAGCGATGCCGAACATCCACAAGCGGGCCTCGAGCGGCTCACCGGGTAGCTGATCGACGCGGCGCCAGACGACCAACTGCGTCTCCCCGAGCAGGTCGGCTGCGTCCTCAGCCGAGCGGACCCTGCGCAAGAAGTAACCGAGCAGATCTCTTGACGTCGCCTCGATCACTGCCGTCACGCGTGCTTGCCTGTCTCCGGTCTGTCTCGTCGAGGCGGCACTCCGTCCGAGGGTCACTCGGTGACCCCACATGTCAGGGAGACGCCGCCATATCGGGCAGAGCCCACGAGCTGGGGATCGAGTGTCGAGCGGATGCCTGTGTCGAGGGTCGTCACGACACTCTGGCTGAGGTCGGTCTCGCCACGGTCAGTCTGCACGAGGGCTGCGAGTCGGGCTTCGAGCGCTGACCAGTCGCTACCCTCGACAGCCTCTTCCACCACGTCCTGGGCTGCCGTACCGCTTGAGACATCGAAGCGAACTTCGGCCAGGCACCTGGTCGGTGCGCTGTCACCGTTGTCGATGAACGGGTCGCCGGGGAGAGCGAAGGCGATCGTGGCATGAGCTTCGTAGTCCGGCTGCAGACTCTCGACGAGGGCGCCAGCTCCGAGGAGCAGCGATCCTCCCAGCGCCACTGCGAGCAGAGGCCGTCTTGGTCGACGGAGCCCTGTCGTTCTGCGTGGCGCGTCCCTTGCCTCGGTGCGTGCAGCGGCAGACATCGGCGCAATGAGGACCAGGAGGTCCGGATCGTTCTCGGCAGTCGCCGGGCGGCTCCTGCTCAGGATCTCGTCGAGGTTCGCGTTCTTCATGAAAGGGCCACCGTTCTGGAAATGAGGCGTTTGTAGAAGACATGGCCGGCCACCTCCGGAGCGCTGCATCTCGGGGACCCAAGTGTGTGAGCAAGGGCTCAGTTGAAGGGCCACCGGCGGAAGCTAGCCGCTCCCCCGCAGCTACAAGGCTCCGGCTAGGTCGAGAAGTCAGTCCGAAACTGATCTCAGTGAACGATCCCCTATCGGGCACGACAGCTCACTCCCTGCCGGCCTCAGACCGTATGGGCTCCATCAAGTGCCTTTCGTGTCCTCGCCGGGCCGTACCGTAGCTACTCCCGGCGAAAGTGATCAACAGCGACGTGCAGCAGCAGAGTCGAATGAAAGCTCTCCCCTTGGTACACAGCCAGCATCGGCTGAATGACCGCGAGGGAGACGCGACCGTCTCCGGTCATGACGTCCCTGATCTCCGCGAGAGACAAGACGGTCCGGTTTACATCCGCGATCTCAGAGATCACATGCACCTTGTCTGCCAAGCCGTGTGTCCGGGCCAGAGCCACCACGTCGTCGAAGACTCGGGACGGCGGCGTTGGCCTGACAGCGTGTGGCTCGAATGTGTCGAGATGGCTCAGTAACCGGAAAGCTCTACTCCGACTCTTCGCGTCGTTCTTGATGACCAGTTCGGCTAGTCGCGACCCCTGTGGCGGCGAGACCATCGCGCGAAGGGCTTTCGCAACCAAGCTTTCGTCGAACATCACCTCCGTATGCTGGCATGCCCGAGCACAGCGCGAAAGCACTCCGGCGCGTCCCTCAGGGATCGGCTATCGGGGGTGGCCTGCCGGTCGACACCGACATAGGTTCACGTGCTGGTGACGCTGCCGGCAACATGAGCGGCCGAGACGCGTCGGGAGATCGTTGCTAATTTGTCTTCCCGTTAGGAAGGTGGGGGCCAACGTAGCCGACGTAGATCTTTCCCGTGCCACTCGTGTCGTCCCAGAAATGCACCCTCGGTGCCGGTCGCCCGCCCTGAACAATCTTGATGTGCGATGCCATGTAGACCTCCCCATCAGGATCGACGTCCTTGGGCACGCCGAAAACGCGGCTTGATCGGAACTTGGGATTGTTGTCGACCGTACTGCTTTCCAAAAGAGCAACCCAGGATTCCTGGACGACTGCGGAAGCCGAGTCTTTCGGCTCACGGCACCAACTTTTGAAATCGCCAGTCCATCCGCCGGAGGATGCCTCCGCATAAGCTTGCAAAGCGAGCATCGCTTGCCACGTTCGTCGTGCCCACGAAGACGATTGTGCGTACTGGTCAAGAGCGTCTGCGCCGTGCTCGACATCACCAACAACGAGTCGTGGCAGCTGCGCACGGGCCGCAAAAATGACGTCGTCGAAGCTGTCGATTTGTACGCCGTCGTATTGAGCCGGGGTTGGCACATCCGACAAATACCTGCCCGCCTCAGACAGCTGTGCCTCCAGATAGCGGATTCGGGCTGCTTGGTTGTCAATGGTCACTTCGATGTCGCGCATGACTTCAGCCGACCAGTCGAGATCCTCGCGCAGCCGCAAGCTTTCGGCCGCGGCCGCGTCCGCGAGGGCCTCTGCGGCAACCGTTTCAGCCAGAAGCTGATCGAGGGAGGCGTCAGTGTCAGTGGGCCTGATGAGGGCCCTGCCTTCTTCTCGGTATGACGCGGGCGGTCGGGCGGCCAAGTTCCGGAGAACCAGAGGGGCAGCAATTGTCTTAGCGGCTCGGCGCGGATTGGCGAACCATTTCGACCCGAGGACACGGTGACGAGACAGCGGCGACCTGACGTCGTCCATGGACGGGAAATAAGTCCGAGCAGCTCCGCCGAATGTCCTGAGCATGTCTGGGAGCTGCTCGTTAAATTCAGTCGTCGACGCCGAGTCGAGGACAAAAACGGGTGCGATGCCCGCCAACTGGCGTCCGACGATCTTCGATCGGTCAGAGATCTCCGCGTCGGTCGCTCGATAGTCATGACTCATCACCACAAGTGGCGAGGTTCGAGTTTCATCTAGGACCAGCTCGGCAACGGAGCGTGCTGCGTTCGGGTCTGCTACCTGCTGAACGACGGGCCAGAAAATGACCGGGCCCAGGCGCAGCTGACCTGACTCGAGGAGATAGTGAACGAGCCGCGGTGGTTGCACGACAGGCTCTGCTCCCCAGGGGTCTTCACTAACGTGTTCCAGGTCAAGCCACACCCAAGACCCAGAAGCCGCGTGCATGGCGGTCAGCGTCGTCGACCAGCGCCCCGTGATCGTCTCCTCATGCAGACCTAGCCGAACAATCCGAGATTCCGAGGCGCCTCCGTCCTCCACAGACACTTCGACTCCTTCACGTGGGGATTGGCGCCCACGCAAGGACAAATCCGCAGCGACGCCCTTTCGTTCAGAAATCCACCGTTCAAAGGACGCCAAGGCGACGTCAACCACGTCTGGGCCGGCGAAGTCGGCTATGAGCCTGTATTTGATAGACATTCGTTCCTCTGGGAGTAGGAGCAGGTTGGTCCGGGCTGGACTAGGAGGGTTTCGTAGAGCCGCTTTGCATGTCGGGCCGAGGGTTTAACTGTCCTTCGAGTCTGGCGTCAAGCGGACACGTGCGCCAGGGCCAAGCTCGACGCAACTCCACTCATGCATTGCTTGCTTAACGCCGGGCGAGTGACGAGATGCGCGCGACCGTGATCCAGGATGGAGTGTGACGACAAGGACCCCGCTTCAAGGCGAGCTGGGGCTCCGGCCCCGTGAGCTGACGCGGGGAGACGTCGAAGAGGCTTGTGACGACGGAGCCCCAACGAGGACGGTTCTGGATTGGAATGCGCAAGTACAAGCGCAGAAGCCGACGGTCCCCACCGCTACATTCCTTGCCGCTACGGCAAACTCAAGTGGCTGCCTTGCATGCCTCGGGGCGCGGGGAAGGCTCCGCAACGTCGGCGGCTTCCTCTTTGGTCGAACTCGATCTCTCTGGTCGGGCTCGCCCCACACTCCTACTGGTGACCAGCAATGCGATACGTCCCCGCATCTAAGGCATCAGCACATAAAGCCACTGCGGGAGTCCCAAATCAGCTCCTCGAGACAGGCCCTGAGTCCGGGTAGGGCATTTTGCGTGCTCATCGCGCTCCGGTGCATCCGATCATCTTGCCAACCGTGTCGACGATCGAGCGTTGAACCGCTTGGTCAGATGTAGCAGAGGATGTATCCCCGGCACGGACCGCCTCGGCCTCCCTGATTCCAGCGCACGAACGATTGTGGCTGCTTAAACAGACCCCAAGGGTCGGTTCCCTCTCATGCAGCGAGACCTAACGATGCCGTTGAGTGCGTAACTCAGCGGGGCGCGGACGCTCGGATGGTTCTGAGCCGGTCCTCAGCGAACTTTGCACGCAAAGACAGAATACGAATGGCGCCTAGGCGAATCAGGCCGGGGGCGCCGACGCGAGCAAGGTAGGGATTTCTCGCCGTCATCCCTAGCAGCGAAAAGACACCGGCAGTTGGCCCAAGGAGAAGAAGGGCCACCACAGTGACCCAGAACGCTGGAATTGCAGCCGCGGTGTCCCGAGCCAAAGGCACCAAGATCGCAACAAGGAGGGCTGCGGTGCCCAGTCCGCCGAGCAATCCAACGACGACGCCATAGGTCCTCATCTCGACCGACAGAAGCGCTACGCCACACGTCACGACGGCAAGCAGTCCACTCGCTACCAAGCACGTTCCCAAGAAAAGGCTTATGGACAACACGGATGCTGGTCCAGCCTGGATGCTGATCGTGGCCCAGGCGACACCGAGGCCGAAGGTCAATGGAATGGCGACTTGCTGAACCAATATGCCCGAGGGGGGCAACTGCGATTGCAGAAGGACTCGTTGATCCGCTAGCCGCTGATGCTTGCGCTCTAGCGCAGCCGCGCGTCGCAGCCAGGTCAAGCGGCCGGATACACGGCTGGCATCTACGAATATGAAGGCGATCACAATGCCTACGGCTGCGACAGCGGACCGGTCACCCCACGTGAGGAGGGTCGCCGTGCCCACACCGGCTGAGAGGAGTGATCCAAGGGCCGTAACGGCGCCCATGCATGCGCTTAGTTGTGTGAGCACCCATACGCGCCGGTCCTCTAAAGCGAGTTGGTGCGATCGAACGGAGCGTTGCCCGTGAGCGGTGACCTGGAAAGCTATGGCTAGAGCCGTGAGCAAGCCCAAGACGGTGAATGGCTCGGACCAAGCAAACCTCGCCAGAGTCTGCGAACTCGCCGCAAAGCTCCGCGTCGCCAAAACAGGCCCAAACACGGGCACGGCGACAGCGTAGGCCACCGCAAAGGCGTAGACCGCCAGCAACCCGAAAGCCTCAAAATGTGTCACGAGAACAAAGTGATCTGGGTTTACGCGTCTTGTTCTCAAATTGGGAGCAATTCGCTGCCTCGGGCGCCCCTTCACAGCGTCTCCTTCAGCAGTTTGCGCGTTGACAGGCACAGTCTCGACATCGCCTCAGGCCCACCCCGCGCCATGCGTGCCCCTTCTCCGAACTGGCCGATCTATAAATCTATAGTTCGTCGGCACCCTCCGTCGACTTCCGAGGGTTAGTCGGGCCGGAGACAAGCCGGTAAGCACGCCTCGAGAGCACTACCCAGACAATTGCTTGAAATATCGGGCGGAAGTCCCTTCCCCTCTTCGCATAGGACACGCGCCGTTGCCGTACGCGCAGGCCATAGGAATGGAGGCAGCGCGCCCCCTCTCATGGAGCCCGCTCTGGGGAAAAAGGTACTTGTTAGTACGTCTGAAGCGAAATCCAGAAACGCTTTTTTGCTCCTAAACTGTTCGCGTCTGGCGATTGTCGACAGCGACGGATTCCCGCTAGCTGGGCGCCGGAACTGGCTGCATTGCAGCCTGGGCAAGGCGGCACCCTTTCGGGTGCTACAAAACCGTTGCGAAGGTTTCTAAGGTCAGGAGCCATGACCTTTGAAGCGCCGTTCTGATGCAGCTTTCCTTGCCAACTTTCACTCCCGATCAGCTAGCGCCTGGGCGCTTCGTGCACCGTCGTCAACTCCGAGAGGTGCTGATCACCGAGGCACGTCAATTAGATGATGACTACTTTGCGCTCGGGGCCCAATGGCCCCGGGAACACCCGTTCTATTCGACTCATGAGCGAAGGGCAGACTCGGCGCTCGTAGCGGAAACCATTCGTCAAGTCACGATTCTGCTCGCACACACCATGTACGGAGTGCCCCTGGACGCGGCCTTCCTCATGCCCTCTCTATCCGCAAAGACGATCGCGGCGCCTGCCCCTTGGAGTGAGGACGAGATCATGGTGCAAGCTCAAGTTGTCGCCTCGGGCCGCACCCAGGAGGGTCCCACGAGCATGCGAGTGTCGGTGCGGATCGAGGGCGGAGGGCAGATCCTTGGCGAAGGTATCGGACACGCACGCATCGTTGCCCCAGAGGCATATGCGCGCCTTCGCCGAAACCGGCCTAAAAGGCCGATCGCGGTTCATGCGCGCGCACTCCAATCGCGGGGCCACTTACTGCAGTGGGGACGAGCTGATCGCCCCGTCGTTGTTGTCGACGAAACCGATCCTGTCTTCTTCGACCATCCCCTGGATCATGTTCCGGGAATGCTCCTTCTCGAAGCCGTTAGGGAGGGCGTCAGGAACTTGATGCGCCCCCACGAAGTCGACCTCACGTCTTTCGATCTCGTCTTTGCGCGGGTCGTCGAATTTGAGCCCGAAATTACATTGGAGGTCGATCGTTGTCGTCAGGGGAACTTCGCCGTGGCACTGAGGCAAGACGGAATGACATGTGTTCACGGCTTCGCCGGCGCTGAGGGTTGAGCCGTGAGGCTATCTTCTAATCCGAAGCGCCAGGTTCCGCGCGCCCATCAGGTTTTCTGGAGGGACGAGTCCAGGCAGGATGATAAGCCACATTTCCTGCACTCTTGTGAAAAGATCCTCGCGTCGCGTCATCACATCCGAGAGCATCTGCACTCCCGTGTAGGCGGGGATGATGAAGTGGGCAACTTTAGCCGGATCAACGTCCGCCACAACGTCTCCCTCATCTCTGGCTACGTTCAACAAGTTCTCAAAGGTGGCCATCCAGTCGGTATACGGAGCCTGGACCCCGAGGTGCCGCGAGGACGAGTCCGTGGTCAGCCGAATGCCGGCACTGACCAGTGGTTCATCGAGCAGTTGAACAGCAAGCCCCCGGCACATCAGCATCATGGCCTCAAGGGCGGACCGGCTGGAGGTCATGGCCGCCTCCGCGTAATTCCTGGAGATGCGGTGCTGCTCTGCGATCACTGCGTTGGCCACGTCTTCTTTGGACGCGAAGTGAAAGTACAGGGCCCCCTTCGTGACGCCTGCTCGCTCGGCAACGGTCTCCAACGACGTGCCTGCATAGCCGCGATCGTCAAAGATGAGCGCGGCACTTTGGAGGATGGAAGCGCGAGTCGCCACGGCCCGGTCTTGTTTGGGCATATGAAGTCCGATTCCCTCGAGAGCAGTTCCGCAGGCCCACACCAATCAACGAGCGGGACACGGACCAAGGTACTGGGTCTGTCTTTAGGGGCGCCTGCCCACCGACGTTTTTCGGCAATGCGGCAAACCGCAGGAGGGGGTAGTCGTGAGGTGTGAGCAAGATCAAGACCGCCGACCTATTGCCATCGTCGGAGCTTCGGGGTTTATCGGACGACACGTTGCGGAGGAACTGGAAAGCGTAGGTCACGTGATTCGGCGCCTTGGCAGGACAGCAACGCCTGCCGGCACCCTTCCCGTGGACATCGGCAGCAGGACGAGCTTAGGCGCGGCACTCTCTGGATGCCGGTCAGCCGTCTGGTGCGTTAGCTACCTCGGCGCCGACGAGAACAGGCAAATGCTTGTGAACGGAGAAGGTCCGGCACACTTTGCACGCGCATCTCGCGAGGTCGGCATCCATCGCGTTCTCTCTGTCAGCACGGCTTCCGTGTATGGCTCGGGACCGCACCGGGGGGCCCAGGCCAGTTCCATGCGCCTCAAGCCTGAGTCCTCGCGATCCCGATCTCGACTCGCCGGCGACAGCGCGGTCACCGCTCACGGTGGCGTCGTGCTTCGCCCTAACCTCGTGTTCGGGGTGGGTGATCGCTGGTTCCTTCCTGCAATAGCAACTTTGTCTCCAGAGAGCTTCCCCATTGCCGCAGAAGACGCTCGAGTCTCGGTCACCTCAGCACGCGACCTCGCCAAGGTCGTCGCCCACTTTGCGACTTGTATGAAACAGCCCGCGGAGTCGAGCTACGTCGTCGCAGCGCCGAGACCTTTCCGCCTGCGCGAGGTTCTGCGGGCGGTTGAGCCCCTTCGGGATGACGCCCGAACGGCCTCCCGGTCGCTGCAGGACCTGACTGTCCACCAACAGAACCTTTTGACGATGGACAACTGGTTCGACGTGAGTGGCCTTTGGGCAGAGACTGGTCTAGCTCCTTCCGAGCCCAGGATGGTGCTCTCAGCAGCGGAATCCGCTTGGTACAGGCAATTCCTAGCGGATCGATCTTGACCACGATTTGAGCCTTCTCGGTGGAACCGCAGGCTCGTCCCACGCGAGCACTCTGGTGGTGAAAGAGCGTGCTCGGTTCTACCAGAGGCGACGGCGAGCATGTAGCGCGGGGGACGCCATCGGGACCTTCAAACAGCCCTAGGTGCCCGAAGCTACTTTTTGAGTTCGTCCCTCACGACGAAGGGGTAGCTGAGCAATTTCGAGTGGCCACCGCCGAGGAGGCGTGCCACGACTACGACTGTGGCTAGCAAGCCCGCGGCAACAAGCAGGAGCGCGACGGCCACGTCGAATTCACCGTTTGGGTCGAGAAGGACGCGAGCTGCCCACGCCACATAGAAGCCGTAGCCGATGACTATGCCGGCAAACAAGATTGCTACACCGGCTTCGCGCAACGAGGATTGGTCGCGCTGGTACCTAGCCAGGCGAACCGCTTGCGCATCGACTAGGTAAGTCTGAGAAAGAGTGGCGCCAGATGGATGCACTCCGTCGGCCTTGCGCATGGCCTCTAGCAGAGCGACATCTCGCTCGAGCCTCCGTGTCCAGCGGGGGGCGGGCAAGACAAACCGGGCAGCAGCCAAGGCCACGGCTCCAAGTCCGACAGGTGTCGCGACGTAACCGAGAGCTAGAGGCAGGAGATCGGTAGCAGTTGTCAAGTGTGACTCCAGGTGAAAAGGGCGAGAACGAACCTTGCCGCCCAGGACGGCACGGGGCGGTTGCAGCCAAGCGCGGACGAGATGGTAGGTCCGGTACAAAGATGCCAAGCATGAGCCGAGGGCGCCAAGACGCGTCCACAAGTCATGCCAGTTCGCGACGGAAAGCTGGGGTCAATTTTTAGGGTGGAGCCTCGGTGGCTTGGGCCACGTGACGCTCTTGGAGCCCGTCGGCGATAGACCCACCGTCCCGAACTGATCGAGATATAAACGCTGGACTTTGCCGTTGGCCGCTTTGCCGTAGATATCGACACCCGCGTCCGACGCTGCTTTAAGCAACGGGGTTTTCATCGTGGCGCGGAGAGCTTTGCCACGACGCGTGCCAATGTGTTTCGTGATGTGGTTTTTTGCTTCCCAGACAAGCTGTCGTTTGTGGCTCTGGAGAACGATGACGGCATCCCCTGCAAGGCTCATGTAGATGACGCAACGCTTTCTCCACGCGAAGCTCACCCAGAGCAACACCGTTGCCAGGAACAAGTACGCCCCGAATCCAACAACGGTCAACAAGACCGCCAGCACGGGGTGAAGTACCCCTGATGACACTGCAAGATAGGCGAAAAGGAGCACTGTTGCCACGATCACAGCAACCGGGCCTCGATGGCGCCGAACGCTCTTGAGGGTCCACCAAGCGAGGTGCACATACTCGCGCTTATGAGGAGATCTGCAGCCGAGCTGTCGGGCGGGAGGGGGAAATGGGGTTTTGGGACGGCGGCTCACGGGGTGTCGTTCCTATCGAGATGCGGCGACTGAATGAAGGAGCTGGACAACTGGTGCAGTCGCTCAACCTGGTTCGACCCTAAACATACGTTTGGGTATGAAAAAGCCCCCAACAAAGGGGTGCAAGCGAAAGACCGAGAGCCGCCCTAAAACACCCCGTATCTAGTGGGCGTGCGCACCGGACTCTTTGCTTGGCAGTCCCGAGCACCAGGATCACAATGCATACGCCGCGTGCAGCCGGAAGTCGATTCCGCATGATCACCTCGCGGTAACGAAATGGCTGACAGTCCGCCTCAGCCGGGCAGCGCACAACTGCCGCCACACCCAGCGAATCGGTGTGTAATAACAGGCCCTTGCGTCTGACTCTCCGCAACCGACAGATTAGATTTGTCTCTGTCTACGCCGCTGTGAGCTGCATGCCAGCGCTTGTTCACGTTTCGGGATAGGCGGCCCCCCACTTTGCGCGGAAGGCTTCCACCTCGTAGGCGTGATCCGTCTCATTTTTGTCACGAAGCAGAGCGTGAAACCACGACGGCACGCGGGCAGTTGCGAGGCGCGAGCGAAAGATGTCGTCCTGCCATCCTCGGAGGTTGAGAGCAAACGAGTTGATCTCGGCGACTGATGAGGACGGATGGAGCTGCTTTAGCTCCAGCTCAATGTTCGCCAGGATGCTCCGTCGCCCCGCGACCGTCGCGGACTGCTGGTACGTGTTGGACAGCACAGTTCCCAGAAGCGACGTCAGCGGAAAGACGATCCACAGAAAGAAATGCCAGACCGATAGGTCGAGTGCCACGCCGATGAGGATCAGGACGACGGTAAGTACCCAGAACGTGGTCTTACACAGGATGACCCACGCGGATCGCAGGTCTGCGTCCCAGATGGCGTTCTCGCGCTGGCACAACGCCTCGGCAACTGGACTTGGAATACGGCGAACGTCGACATACCAGGGGGCCGTATTTCGACGAAACCGCTTTCGTGCCCACCGACTGATGAACACATTGTTTTTTTCTGCTGGTTGGCTACGAGACCACTCGAGCCCAAAGAGTTCAGTGTCGAACATCTCTTGGACGACGGCGGCGTCGGATGATAGGCACTGTCGCCACCTGGGCCAAGCGGCGGTGGTCAAAATGCCGACGACAAAGCCGCTGGCACCTAGGGGCCCGCGAATTTCGGGCAAAAAAATGCCGATGATTGCCAAAATGGCTAAGAAAATGCCCAGAAACCAGCGGACGAAATCCCAGCGTTCGATTGTCTTGTGGAGAGCGTTGGCCGCTTTGAGCAAAGAGACGAACTTGCTGGTCTGCTGCAGCTCGTAGATGGACTGAACAGCAAATCCGTTCACGATCGAGGCATTCGTGAACCGAAGAGCTTCCTCCACTCGTCCACAGCCGCATTCTCCTGGCCGGCGTCCTCGAGGCGGAGAGCGTTCTCGGCGGTGAGCTGCCACTGGCGGAAGTGCTCCGCTGCCAATTTCCGTTCCACTTCGGTCATTTGAGCATCGACGTCGTCGCCTAGCCCTGCAGGATCAGGCCAGGGGTCAAAGATTGCATCCGCGGCAGCAGCGAAGAAGAATGCAAGCTCTTCCTTGTATTTGGCGACGGGAGCTTGGACAAGGTCCAGGGCCATAACCTCAAGGAGAAACGAGGGCGCTATGGGCTCGTCGTGTTGACGGTTGACTGCCTTGATCATCTTGACCAGGGGAACGAACTTGGCCTTGAGATCCGAATTTTTCGCGCTGACTAGTTGCGCATGAACGGAGGGGTCTGTGTTCATCCACGACGTGCCGTTAGGGATGAGGTAACCGTTCTTGCTGGCGAACACCGGCGCCACTTCATAGGAGGCGACCTCCTCGTCGCTGTAGGAGATAAGCGCAACGTTGTCGTCTGCGTCCACCGCCCACCGGGTACGTAGGATCTCAGCAAGAGCCTCAACGGCTGCCCGCCCCGTTCCGTCTGACAGGTGCCCTTGGGGGCCATCAGGGTCGATGACGACGAAGATGTCGACGTCCTTCAATTTCTTGGTCTTCGTGTGGCGGTCGTAGCTGCCGGTCAAGAAGTCCGCGCTCAGCGACCAGCGAGACCGCACGTGGTCGCGTATTAGTGCGTGACGCTTAGCTGCCTCGTTGGCCTCCGTTGTCGTGATTTCCAAGTTCGTCTTCAGTCGAGCAAAGGCTTCGTCGACGCGACTCATGATTCTCCTATCGTGTGTAGATGCGCGCGGACGTGGAAGCGTGGGGCGCGCTAGCCACCGTCCCGATTGTTCGTCCACGAAGGTCGTTCATGCTCGCGCGCGTGCCCGGTGACCACCCGTCCTGAGGGGTCCGCGGACCGTTGAACTCGCAAAAGAGCTTGTAGGTGCTTCCGGCCGGCACGCTGGCGATCTTCGCCAGGTAACCGACGATCCGAGCCTGCGACGTCACGAAAGCTTGGTCGCCGACATTTGCTGACGTGTAGGACACGGGGAACTCAAGTACCGGCGCGACGGCCCCCGAAGGCTGGTGACACTCCAAGACAACGTGCTTCAAGCTGCCCTCATAGATCCAGGCAGCGATAGCTTTCTGGTCTCGATCCCAGTTACGGAGTAGGCGCGAGGCATCGATTCCTAGGTGATTGAGAACATCTCCCATGGTGGCCATGACGATGTCAGACAGGTGAGTAGCGGTTTGGGTCCGAGTGTGCGTGCTTGTCGAAGTCGCAGTCATCAACGCCCCCCGAGCTGCCGGAAGGCATCGTGATTCATCGACGAGTTCGGGGAACTCAGTTCCGTCGGTGGTGGAGTCTGCTTGGGGCGCCCGGTGGAAAGGTGCGCCGAACCCTGGGCTGCTTTCTTGGCCGCATCCCCGACAAGCCCGACATCAGGAAGATGCAGCACCCAGTCGGCCGGGGCCTGGGCGCCGCCCGGTACAGGGTCCAAGTTCTCGTCAACGGCGAAGGCACTGTCGTTGCTCTTGACGATGATCGTCAGTTCGAGGTCCCCGGCAACGAGAACGAGGGGATGAGTGTCGAGAATCCCAGAGGCAGTCATGGCCGCACCGAGTCCGGACACGGACAGCAGATCCTCCTCGACACTCCCTTGGGGCACGTTCGGGCTGCGTTCCAAGGTGGACCCGATCAAGGAGACGATCGTTTTCCACGCCTCGCCGGCACTTCGATTGGGGCTGCCGGCGATTGTTCTAGTGCGCTGCATCAGACGGCTCCATCTCTGTGACAACACGCAACGTCGCTGCCTCCGCGAGGTCGTCC
Source organism: Frigoribacterium sp. CFBP 8759 (assembly GCF_014841655.1). NCBI lineage: Bacteria > Bacillati > Actinomycetota > Actinomycetes > Micrococcales > Microbacteriaceae > Frigoribacterium > Frigoribacterium sp. CFBP 8759. The sequence continues at coordinate 666,136 of NZ_JACYUH010000003.1, read as the reverse complement.
AGGGTCATCTTGTTCGGGTCGATGGTGACCTCCATGCGCAGGAGCATCGCGTCGGTGACTGCCTTGCGAATGGAGCGGCCATCTTTGCCAACGAGTAGGCGAGCCACCTCTGGCAGACGCGAGCTTCCCGCCAAATTCGCCAAAGCGGGGAAAACAGCCCCGAAACCCTCAAGGGTCTTCTGAAGGATCTGTGCCACACCGACCTCGTCGGGCAGCGGCATCGAGATGGTGATGTCGGCTCGCGATCGGAAGGCCTCGTCAAGGGCCCCACTGAAATTGCTTGTGGCGACGGTGAAGACATGGGGCGTACGGACGGCGCCATCATCAAGTGCGGTCAGGATCGCGTCGGTAGCGCGGTGCACGTCCGTAGGGTTAGCAGCAAGAGAGGCTTCGCTTCGAGCGACGGCAATTGACTCGACTTCGTCCAACATGAGTACCGTCGGGATGCCGTCATCTGCAAGGCCGGGAATCAGCTCGGAGAACAGGTGGTGCACCCGCTGCTGACTCTGACCGTGTTCGGCGCTCATCAAACCGTGGGGGTTGATTTCGATGAACCGACACCGGCCCCCCTTCACGACGGTCGCTACTTGCCCAGCCAGTCCGCGCACCAGCGTCGATTTGCCCGTCCCTGGGGGCCCAACAAGCAACGCGAGCCCGTGCAAGGCACTGACATTGAACGACACCCTCTGCCGCAGCTGAAGGCCCAGGACAACCGAGCGAAGGAGGCGATCCTTTGACTCCGGCGGCATGACAATGGCGTCCCAGTCACCTCGCCCCCCGCCTGGCTCCACGAGGTCGTTTCGTACAACAAGCGATCTCAAATCCACAGTCATTCCTCCCAGAAGCGTGTCCCCATTTTAGAGGACAATGAACCCATTTGCATACCCTTCAGTTGGTTTCTAAGCCACCCGATCGATCACAGACCCGATAGCCAGATCGCGAAGTGCACGGGCATACCCTCGATGTGTGTAGGGCCTGGGCGGGCTTGGCATTACTGACGCTTCTCGCTTACTAGGGCGCCTCGTCCGTGCTGGGAATACTTGTCATGAACAGGATTGCCACGCGGCCTGAATGGATTTCCGTGGGGCTCCTTCTTGATCCTCGGTGTCGGCTCTGCGATGTGCGCTGCAGCAGGGGTCACGCGCCCTTCGGTGCCTTCACCAGCTAAGCCACTTCTTGCAGGTCCGTGCAAGACGACCTAGGTGCCGCCGCCTTCTTCCTCTTTGGCTCATCGCCTGCGCCGATCTTCGCCTCATCCTGCTTTTCACACCGACGGTGCTGTGGCTAGCCGTGCCCTTCATCTCTGCGTGGGTCCTCCCTTCGCTGGGCACGGCTTCTGGGCTCTTGGTGCTGCGCACTTTTCTCCACTCGCTGTCCAGCGCCATCTTCGATCTGGCGTGGGTCCAGCGACGCGAGCGCCTACCCAAGGCTGAACAGGAGTCACGGGCGCTGGCCGCAGTCATCTAACGGGGACCCGGATGCCTGATGTAAAGAACGTCTCGGTGCCGAATGTCCTGGACCAGGGCCGTTACTTCCCGCTGGATGACCACCTTTGCCTCTGGCGTCTCGTGCCACGACAAGTCGATAAGAGCCTCTTCTTTGGCAGTCCTGAGCTGTCGGGACCCGTTCGGGAGCCTACGAAGCCAAATTCGCCCCGTTGGAGATTCCACGAGCCCGCGATCTGCAACGAGTGATCGGAAAGCCACGGAGGTGCACCTGCCTTCCAGGGCCACCGTCCCTGCCTCTTCTAGGCCGTTCCGGAAGTAGCTGACTCCAGTGGCGAGGAATCGCGGATCCCCGCGGAGTGCGGAGACTGAGTCGCCGAAGGACGAAGTCCCCCTTGAGAACTCGAACCTTGTGTAGGTGAGGCGGTGCCTGAACCACGTCCGTAACAGAAGACCGGGATCGGGACTGTCGGCCAGCTGATTGATGTGGCCCCGTAGCCGCGCCCGGTACTGGCGGGGCATGTCCGGAGCCTCTGTCCGCGTGACCATCAGCAACCGGAGATACCAGGCCATTTTGGGGGCCAGGGGACGGCTGACAAAGGTCTGCCGTCGTCGAGGATGCGTCTGAAAGACCCACTCACCCTCCACCAAGCGAGCCTCAATGAGTCCCTGCTCAGCAAGAAGACGTGCCGAGGAGAGCGAAATGCCCAGGCGTCGGGAGAATGCATCAATTCCCTCGATCGTCACACTTCTATCCTAGAAGAAGAGTGAACTGTGACGAACATGCTTCACTAGAAACGGTGTAGCTCCGGGGCGTACGGGAGCCAGTTGCCAACAGATGAAAATCGGTACTTTGCTCGCGCAACCGTCGGCCCATTTCGACGCGTTTCTCCCGCAGACTCCTCGTATGGAAACGAAGATCGACTTCGACGCCGACACCCCTGAGTCCGTTGAAGCGACCATCGTGGAATTAGTGGAATCGCTCGCCAGACGTCAACGCGAGTTGGCTTCTGAGGGCAGGTACCCCTTCCGGCAGAACTGGGTCGGGACTGCCTCGCAGCTGACAAGGGCGCAGCTGAGACGAAAGCCTCGCCTCCGTGCCGCAGGGATCGGGAACCTCTCTGGGGAGGTTCTCCGGCTCGTCCGTTCTGGCGTCTCGACCATTACAGAGATCAATTCGCAGCTCGATCGAGATCATCCGGGCGCCCTCAACCGGCAGCAAATTCACCGGGCCATTCACCAGCTCACTCAGCGAAGAGAGATTCGCCGAGTTGCCCCCAGCACCTACATCCCCATTGAGAAAGGCAACGACTAACACATGACCCACCGCCTTCGGGCGGTACCCCAGACGACGAAAACCCCCGGTAGCGAGACGCCAATCTCTGCTGCCGGGGGTGCCCGAAAGTCCTTCAGGTCGAAGTACTTTCAGGCTAGACGCTCGTTCCCCCTCATGCAAGAGGGGCGCGGTACCGCAATCACTTCCGCCTGCCCATTTTCGCCCACGCAGACCTTCCGCCTGGGGCCCGTCAACGCCCGCTCCGCGGCCGGTTCCTGTGACCCGGCCGCAGTGACACGGCTTATGCCCGTACGGGCCGCGATCTCCCTAGCACCCGAGTGCGTCGACGCACCCGCCTCCGAGCGGGGTGAAGGAGCATGAGCAAGTTCGAAGCCCTTGTGCCGGCGAACATGATTGTTCGCAAGAGCTACGCCTCTCCAGCCACAGCGATCGCTTCCTACAAGCCCAGAGCGAATCTGTGCCCGCACTATCCCCTGGTAGCCGACATGTGCCGGGAGATCACGACGGCGATGGAACCTTCCACCGCGCGATCGGCCATCAACACGATCACCGCCCTGGCCCAACTTTTCGAATGGGGTGCCCAGCAGGGCATGCCCCTCGACCCCAAACTGCTCCTGCGACCTACAACGTTGGAACGTTGGGGGAAGGACAAGAACGGTGACCTGGCGAACACCTACCGCCTCGACCAAGCCATTCGGCTTCGAAGTGCTGGCCGCATGGTGGTGCCCGAAGAGTGGGCTCCGAGACGGGCGACAGCGTGGAAGCCCAAGAAGCAACCCCCGTACACGCTCGACGAGCTAAGTCGATACTGGTTCTCCGCTCATCACCAGACCACTCAGAAGCAGCGCCGGTTCTTCATCGGACTCCTAGCGCTGACCTTGGGTGCAGGCCTGAAGTCGGCGGAAGTCGCCAGCGCGCGACCGGAGCATCTCGTGACCATCGACGGAGTGCTGTGCCTGCGGACAGGGATCAAGGACAGCACCGCCCGCCTGGTGCCCATCCGCCTCGAGCACATCCAAACCCTGCAGGGCTTGGCAAAGGAGTTTCCGGACGAGCCCTTCATCGGCAACTTCACGGTCCGGCTCGACGAACCCCTCGCCCGCATCAGGTATCTGATCAAGGTTCCTGACGCACTGCCGCCCCTGAAAGCGAACCGCCTTCGCAACACCTGGCTGGTGAGCATCCTCGACTCGGGCGTGGACATCCCAACGTTCCTGCAGATCGCTGGGCTTCAGCAGACCCGCGCCCTCGGCGACCTCAAGCCCTACCTCAGCATGCAAGCCGCATCGCTGCTCCGAGCTACCGGTGCCACGCAATGACCGGGGCGTGTGTGCTCCCAGCTCCCTACGTCGCCCAACTGCGCCGTGCCATGAAAGCCAAGCTCGTCCTCAAGTCCGACGACATCGGCATCAACAAACTCACACCCGACGAGGCCTTCCACCGGGCTGTCGCCCTCGTGGATTCCTACGACCGTGCCCACAACCTCTTCGAAAGCCTGAAAACAGAGCAGGGGCGACGCCGTGTGCTGTCCTGGCGGGCCTTCTTCGTCCTCATGCAGGTCCACTTCTTGCTCGAACCGGGAACTGCGAAGTTGGAGGACGTCCGAAGCAGCGCCACGAGGGTCCAACACCTGTGGCCGCAGCTGGGCATCAAGGACGGCTTCGAGGTCAGGTACCACCACATCGAGTCGTACCTCGAAGACCTCCGCCGCCTGTTCGAACAAGACGACAGCGCCCTACGCTTCACTGATAACGGGACGATGAAGCCCTGGCGGGGCTTCGCGGGCACGCACGTCGACACGTTCAACGCCCTGTATCTCCTCAACACCATCCCAAAGGAGCTGCGCAGCACCGACATCGCGCTCGACGCCACGCACTACGAAAGCTGGGCCAAGCCCTTCAGCCGCGACAAGCCGCGCGAAAGTTCCGGAGGCGTCAAGGCCCCACCCAAGGCGGACTTCACCCAAGACGCGGACGGGCGCAAGTACTGGAGCAAAGACCCTGAAGCCAACTTCGGCCACTTCACCAACAACAGGCCGAGCATCGGAAGTAAGGGGTCCGTAGAGCGCAACCTCCACAACACCTTCCATGGCAGTCATCTCGAGGTCATGACCATGGTTCCCCGCATGGGCGACGACAGTCTGCCCGTCCTCGCCTGCGCCACCCCCATGCACCCCGGCGGCGCGGCTGACCTATCCCAAATCGCCAGAAGTCTCGATGCCATCCTCCAGGAGTGCGACCTCGACAACGTCCTCATGGACCGCGGCTACACCAACCGAGACGACCTCCCCCAGATGCTCCTCGAACGGGGACTCACCAAGACGCAGGACCTCATGGACAATCAGCGCGTCTTGGTGGAGACGCTGAACGCCGACGCACTCTTCGTCGACGGCTGGGTGTACTCGAAGGGCATGTGGGACTCGCTCAAAGTCGATCTCGGCGGAATCAGCCGACTGAAGAACACGAGTGAAGAGAACGAACGCCGCCACAACCTCTACGAGGCCCGCGAGAAGTTCGCGTACGTAGCGAAAACCAAGCCCAAAAAGCGCGGTGGCGTGTGGAAGCAGGAGCTGAAAGGGCCAGCCTTCGCCCGGCGGGTACGGTGCGTCAACTACCCGAAGACGTACCGAGACCAGCGCCTCGCGAACTTGCCAGAAACCCTGTGCACGCCGGGCAACGGCTGCACCTGCGGCGCGAGCATCACCATCAAGGAGGAGCTTCTGAAAAGTCGTCAGCGGAACCGATTCGGAACTCGGAAGTGGCTCGCCGACTACGGACGTCGCTCCCTCGTCGAGAACTACAACTCGATGATCCGCGGCGACATCACCGACATTCGCCGCGGCTATACCCGCGTCTTCGGCACCGTGAAGAACGGCCTTCTGATGACCTTCGCCATGGCAGCCGTGAATCTCATAGCTCTGAGGCGCTGGGCCCTGAGGCGCCTCCTGCAGGACCCCTACGCGGTCGTGCTCGGGGAAAACCCCTTCACCTTCCACGCGCGCCATCACCGCGCAGCCAGAGTGCAGCAACCTGCGGCCCACCAGCTCCCCACCTACGGCAAAGCCGTAGCCCCACCAGGCGTCTCAAAGTGACCCGAACCATCTAGTAGCTCCACCTCGCCTGGCGAAAAGCCCTGCTCGTTTTCGGACGAAGCGGGGTTTTTTGCTGCCCTCAGCCAAGTGGAAAGGCTCGCCTGACTCTCCCGGGAGCAGATGGGCGAAGCAAAAGGACCCCTGGCGGCCCGAAGAGGCTCGACAGGGGTCCTTAGTTGTTCTTTTGTGGCAATTTCACCAATCCAGTTGTGGATTGGCCCGATGCGGAGGATAGGGGATTCGAACCCCTGAGGGCTTGCACCCAACACGCTTTCCAAGCGTGCGCCATAGGCCACTAGGCGAATCCTCCAGGGCGGGCACACGGTGAACCGGCGCACGACCGAGACCAGCGTACCGGACTCCGCGGGGCCCGGGGGACGCCCCCGTGTCGCTGCTGACCTTGAGGCTCCCTCATGGCTACCGTCGGGGCATGACCGACTCGCACCGCCCCTCCTCGGAGCACCTCGACGCCGCCCTGCCGCCGCGGGCCCGCGCCGTCGTCGCCGCCCTCCGTGCCGCCGGTGCCGAGGGCGAGGTCCGCGAGTTCGACGAGTCGACGCACACGGCCGCACAGGCCGCCGCCGCCCTCGGCTGCGAGGTGGGCGCCATCGCCAGCAGCCTGGTGTTCCACACCGGCGGGGAGGCCCTGCTCGTGCTCACCAGCGGCGCCCACCGAGTCGACACCGACCTGGTGGCGTCGACGCTCGGCCGGGGCCCGATCATGCGGGCGAACGCCGACCAGGTGAAGCGCGCGACCGGCCAGGTCATCGGCGGCGTGGCCCCGGTCGGCCACCCCCGCCCGGTGCGGACGCTCGTCGACACCGCGCTCGAGACCCACGACGTGCTCTGGGCGAGCGCCGGCACCGCGAACACCGTTTTCGCCACGACGTTCGCCGAGCTGGTGCGCGTGACCGGGGGCACCCCGGCGCGCGTCGCCTCCGACGACCTCTGAGACCGGCCCCCTCGGTCGTCGACGTCGGCGGCCACCCGTAGCATTTCCCCATGCCGCCCCTCACGTCCGCCCGCGTCGACGCCTGGCTCTGGGCCGTCCGGCTCTACAAGACCCGCTCGGCCGCCAACGCCGCCTGCCGGGCCGGTCACGTGCGGGTGAACGGCGAGCGCGTCAAGGCCGCCCAGGCCGTCCGTCCCGGCGACGAGGTCCGGGCGCGCATCGCAGGCTTCGAGCGGATCGTCGTCGTCAAGACCTGCCTCGTGAAGCGCGTCGGTGCTCCGGCCGCGGCCGAGGCGATGACCGACCTCACTCCCCCGCCACCGCCGCGCGAAGAGGTCGCCGCCGTACCGGTCCGCGACCGAGGCGCGGGCCGCCCGACCAAGCGCGACCGTCGCGAGATCGAGCGCCTCCGGGACCGCGCAGAGAGCTGACACTCGCTCGACTCCCCCGATCGCGGGCTCCCCGCACTGGGGTGGGACGCCCCGGTATCTGTGCGAACGCATCGTCTACGCTGAGGGCACGGCGCTGCCCCGACAGCAGCAGCCTCGGGTCGGGGGACTCGGGGTCACGCCGACCCCAGGGGGACGACATGAACACGACCGACGCGGCGATGCCGACCGAGCGGGGCACCGTCACGGTGCGGCCACGGCGCGAACTCGCCCGGAGCGCCACGCTCACCGGCGTCTTCAGCCTGTCACCCGTGCTGATCGCGGTGCTGTGGCTGACCCTGCCGAGCGGTCACCAGAGCGGCGTGCTGGCCGTCACCTGCGGCGTCGTGGTCATGGGACTGCTCATGTACTGGCGCTACCGCCTCTCGTACGCGGCCGTCACGCGCAGCGAGTTCGTCAAGCGGGGGTGGTTGCCCGGCTTCGTCCGGCTGCGGCGCGACGAGGTCGACTCCCTCGTGCTCGTCCGCACCTACCGGGACCACTCGACCGAGACCGTCACGCAGCTGCTCGCCCTCGACGACGAGGGGCGACGCCTGTTCCGGATGCGGGGCACGTACTGGTCGGAGGCGTCCGTACACGCCGTCGTCGACGCACTCGGCATCCCGACGACCGTCCTGCCCCGGGCCCTCACCCGCCGCGAGTTCTTCGCGGCCTACCCCGACAGCCCCTACTGGTACGAGAGCCGCCCGTGGATCGGGGTCACCATCGCCTGCGGCCTGTTCGCCCTGGCGACCGGCACGCTCGTGGTGCTCTTCCAGGCGTTCGGCAACCCCGCCTGAGGACGTGCCCGCGGGCCCGGGCCTGCACCGCCTCGGGCTGCACCGACTCGGGGGCTGCACCGACTCGGGGCTGCACCGACTCGGGGCTCAGCGGCGACGCAGCGTGCCGAAGATGCCCTTGACGACCTCGCGCACGACCGCCTTGCCGGCACTCGACCCGAGGACCTCGCCGAGCAACCCGCCGGTCGATCCGGACCCCGACGAACGGGACCCCGAGGAGGCGCGGGTCGTCGTCCCGCGCCCGGCACGCGCCTTCGCGGCCGCCCGCTCGGCTCGCTCGAACTCCTTCTGCTGACGTTCGTACTCGGCCTGGGCGGCCCTCCGCTCGCGCTCGGCGGCGGTGACCGCCCGGGCGTCCGCCTTCTCGCGGGCCGCGGCCTCCTTCAGCTGGGCGTCGATCGTCGCCTGACGTGCCGCGGCGTCGGTCCGTTCGCGCTGGTCGAGCGCGGCGGCCTCGAGCTTGCGGGCGAGGATCTCCCGGGCCGAGTCGCGGTCGATCGACGCCCCGTAGGCGGCGGTCAACGGCGACGCCGCGACCGCCGCGGTCATGACGTCGGCCGGGGTCGGCGACATCGAACCGCGCGGGGCACGGAGGCGCGTCCACGCGACCGGGCTGGGAGCCCCCTTCTCGTTCATGACCGTCACCACCGCCTCCCCGGTGGCGAGGCCGGTGAGCACCGCGGCGAGGTCGTAGTCGCTCGTCGGGTACGTCGACACCGTCGCCCGCAGGGCCTTCGCGTCGTCGGGCGTGAAGGCGCGGAGCTGGTGCTGGACGCGCGAGCCGAGCTGGGCGAGCACCTCGCCCGGGACGTCCTTCGGGGTCTGGGTGACGAAGACGATGCCCACGCCCTTGGACCGGATGAGCCGGACGGTCTGCGTGATCTGCGCCAGGAACTCCTTCGAGGCGTCGGCGAACAGCAGGTGCGCCTCGTCGAAGAAGAAGACGAGCTTCGGCTTGTCGAGGTCGCCCACCTCGGGCAGGTCGTTGTAGAGGTCGGCGAGCAGCCACATCAGGAAGGTCGAGAACAGCGCCGGCTGGTCGTGCACGCCGGGCACCTCGAGCAGGCTGACGACGCCACGACCGTCCTCGGCCGTGCGGAGGAACTCGGCGGTGTCGATCTCGGGCTCGCCGAAGAACGCGTCGGCCCCCCGGTCGGCGAACGTGATCAGCTCGCGGAGGATCACCCCGACGGTCTGTCTGCTCAGCCCGCCCAGCCCCTCGAGCTCGCGCTTGCCCTCGTCGCTCGTCAGCCAGGTCAGCACGGCCCGCAGGTCGGACAGGTCGAGCAGCGGCAGCCCGGCCTGCGCGGCGTAGTGGAACACCAGGCCGAGGCTGCTCTCCTGCGTGTCGTTGAGGCCGAGCACCTTGCTGAGCAGCAGCGACCCGAAACCGCTGACCGTCGCGCGGACCGGCACGCCGGTGCCCTTGCCGCCCAGGGCGAAGTACTCGGTCGGTGCCGCCTGCGGCGACCAGTCCTGGCCGATCCCCCGCGTGCGGGCCAGCAGCTTCTCGTTCGCCTCGCCCGGCGTCGCGATGCCCGACAGGTCGCCCTTGACGTCGGCCGCGAACACCGGGACCCCGGCCGCCGAGAGCTGCTCGGCGAGCACCTGCAGGGTCCTGGTCTTGCCCGTGCCGGTCGCACCGGCCACGAGCCCGTGCCGGTTGAGCATCGCGAGCGGGATGCGCACGGGCACGTCGACCCGGGCATCGCCGTTCACGAGGGCGCCGAGCTCGAGGGCGGGACCGTCGAAACCGTAGCCCGCGCGGACGAGGTCGACCGCCGACTCGTCGAGCGGCCCGCCGGGCGGGACGGGCAGGCCGTCGACCGGGGTGCCGGCGACCGGCTCGGGTTCGGTCAGCCCGGCGTCCGCCGCGGCGTCGGCGACGTCCGCCTCGGCCGCGAGCCGCTCGGCCCGCGCGAGTGCCGCCTCCGCGTCCTGCTTCGCCTTCTCGGCGGCGGCGACCGCTGCGGCGGCCTCCGCCCTGGCCTGCTCGAGCGCGTCCGTCATGCGGCCAGCCTAGGCACCCTGCGCACCGCGGTCCGGGCGAGTTCGGCCACACCGGGCGACGCCGCACGCCGGCCTCGTCCGGACCCGCCCGTGATCGACCGCGCGAGCGGCGCCGAGAGCGCCCCGGTCGTCGACCCCGCGAGCGGCACCGTCAGGCGTGGCGCCCCTGCCAGATCCAGCCGCGACCCCGCACGTGCTCCTGCTCGTCGAGCAGCCGGTGCGCGACCGGGGCCCAGAGGACGACCGCGACCCCGGCACCGATCAGCAGCCCGCCGATCGTGTCGGTCAGCCAGTGCGCCCCGAGGTAGGTGCGGCTGAGCAGCATCAGCACCGTGTAGGCCGCGCCTGCGACCCACACCCAGACGCGTCGCAGGATCACCCCGAGCACGACGGCCAGCGTCGCGGCGTTGGACGTGTGGCCCGAGGGGAACGAGCCGTAGTCGCTCACCACGAGAATGTCCTCGGGACGGGCCCGGCCGAACGTGTGCTTGACGACCTGGACCACGCCCGCGCTGAGCGCGCAGGCGGCGATCCAGTAGAGCGCGGCCCAGGGGCGACGGCGCAGCAGGAAGAGCGCGGCGACGCCCAGCGGGACGACGAAGACGCCGACCACGCCCGCGCCGATCGAGTTGAAGATCAACGAGGGGACGTCCCAGAACGGGCTGCGGTGCTCGACCAGTTCGCCCATGAACCGCTCGTCGACGCCGATCACCCCCGCCCGGGCCGTGATCACGACGCCGAGCAGCAGCACGACGCCGATGGCGCCGAGCGCGCTGAACACCCACCAGCGGCGCTGCACGCGGCGGGCCACCCGTTCTTCGGACGGCGAGGCGGGCTTCGGGGCGAGCGGGTCGGTGCGCATCCCCAGACGGTACCGGGAGGCGCGGGTCGGCGACCGGGAGGCCCCGGTCGGCGACGGATGACCGGGAGGCGCGGGTCAGCGACCCAGCGCCGGCACCGTCCGCGGGCGCACCAGCAGCCACAGGCTCGCGATGGCCACGCACGAGGTGGCGACCATGACGCTGCCCATCGGCACGGCGGACCCGATGCCGAGGAAGCCGACCACCGGCGAGATGAGCCCCGCCAGGCCGAAGTTCAGCGCGCCGAGCAACGACGCCGCCGTCCCTGCCTCCTTGCCGTGGTTGGCGAGCCCGAGCACCTGGACCTGCGGGAACGAGAAGCCGCAGGCCGCGATGAAGAACCACAGCGGCACGAGGATGCCCACGAGCCCGGCACCGAGCGAGTCGAGCACGACGATCGACGCGGCGGCGAGCAGCAGGACGATCGTCGAGCAGGCGAGGATCCACTGCGGCCCGACCCGCCGGGCCAGCCGCGAGCTGATCTGCACGCCGGCGACGATCCCGAGCGAGTTGATCGCGAACAGGTAGCCGTACTGCTGGGCGTTCAGGCCGTAGACCTCCTGGAAGAGGAACGACGAGGCCGAGAGGTACGAGAACAGACCCGAGAAGACCATCGCCCCGATCAGGGCGACGCCGACGAAGATCCGGTCGCTGAAGAGCACCTTGTAGCGCTGCCCGAGGGTCGTGTGCCCGGCCTCGTGCCGCCGAGCGGGCGGCAGGGTCTCGACGATCAGGAAGATCGCGGCGATGATCACGAACGCGCCGTAGGCCACGAGGAACACGAAGATGCCGCGCCAGCTGGTGAAGGCCAGCAGCTGCGAGCCGATGACGGGCGCGACGATGGGGGCGAGCCCGTTCACCAGGGCGAGACGCGACAGCATGCGCACGAGCGGCAGCCCACCGAACAGGTCGCGCACCGTCGCCATGGCGACGACGCCCCCGGCGGCGGCACCCATGCCCTGCAGCACCCGGAACACGGCGAGCAGCTCGATGGTCGGCGCGCTGGCGGCGCCGATGCTGGCGAGGATGTGCACGGCGGTCGCGACGATCAGCGGCGTGCGACGGCCGACCTTGTCGCTCCACGGCCCGACCAGCAGCTGCCCCACGCCGAAGCCGATCGTCGTGGCCGTCAGCGTCAGCTGGATGACGCCGCTGTCGACGGAGAAGTCCCGGCTGAGTTCGGGGAACGCCGGCAGGTAGAGGTCGATCGTGAACGGCCCGAGCGCGGTGAGCGCGCCGAGCACGACGACGTAGACGAGCCGCTGGCGGCGGGTCAGGGAGTCACCCGGGTGGACGACGGTGGTCACGAGGCAGGTCCTGTCTGGGGGGTCGCGGAGGGGCGGTCACGGAGGGAGGGCACGGGGCGGTCACGGAGGGAGGGCACGGGGCGGTCACGGATCGGGGCACGCGAGGAGGCGCGGCCACGACGACGAGGCCGGCTCGCGGCTCGAATCGATGCGACCGGGCCGTCGCGCACGACCACCACGAGATCGCAGGGGGTGGGAGGAGGGAGGGGAACGGCGTCGCTGCACGACACCCGTCGGTTCTCAGCCTAACCCTGCCGTGCACCCCCGCGACAGACCTTCCGCCTCGGCGGCTCGCGCCGTGCCGTGTCGGCGCGTCGGCCCGGTCTAGGCTCGACCTGGCCTCGGACGCGATCGTCCCGTCCGAGCACCCGAGGAGGAACGTCCATGGTCGACGCGCGCATCGTCCAGACCACGAAGGCACTGCACGCCGCCGTCGTCGAGCTCGCCTCGACCCGGCCCGTGTCGAGCATCTCGGTCGCCGACGTCACCCGGGCCGCGGGCATCAACCGCGCCACGTTCTACAGCCACGCGACCTCGCCCGGCAGCCTGCTCACCGCGGTGCTCACCCCCGAGCTCGACGCGATCCGTGACGAGGACCACGCGCTGCGGCTCGACGGCCGGGCCGACGGCCCCGACGCGACGCGGCGTGCGATGGAGAAGGTCGTCGACCACGTCGTGCGGTACCGCGAGATCTACCGTCTCGCCCTGCCCGACCCGCTCGACGCGTCGATCCACCAGGCGCTGGCCCGCCACTTCGAGGAGTCGAGCGTGCAGCACCTCGCCGGCCTGCCCGCCGGCAGCCTCCCCGAGGGGCTCGCGGTGCACATCGCCGCCGGCCACCTGGCACACGGGCTCGTGGGAGCCGTCGAGGCCTGGCTCGGCGGCAAGCGGACGAGCCGCCGCGCCCTGCTCGACACCATGAACCTCATGCTGCCCACCTGGTGGGGTTGACCCGCAGCGCTCCCCGTTCCGACGGCTCGGCGGGCCGCCCAGCCGCCTAGGAGGCGCGCAGCAGTCCCGGCCCCACGCGCAGCACCCCGTCGGTGAGCGGTTCGCATCGCACTCCCCCGCGGCCCCGGAGCGCGCGGAAGGCCCCCGCGCCGAACACCACGTCCATCCACGCGCACGGGTTCGCCGCCCGGTTCGCGCGGAACGACACCGGGCCGTCGCCCGTGTCGAGGTCGAACTCGCGACCCACGAGGGCGTCGACGTCGATGCCGCGCACGACCACGTTGCGACGCGTCAGGGCGGCGTCGAGCACCGTGCCCTCAGGCAGACCGAGCTCGCGGGCCAGGTGCCCGAGCTGCTCGGCGGCGAAGAGGGTGACCGAGGCCCCGCGGTGCGCCGGGGCGTTGAAGTAGCGGTCGCCCACGATGCCGAGGTAGGCGCGCACGGTGACGGCGTCGTGCGACTCGGGGCCCGTGGTCGGGGCCGGGGCCGGGCCGTCGGCGGGGCGGCCGACGTAGCGGGACCGGGGCGAGGCGAGCAGCAGTTCGACCCTCACGGGAGAGGCGCCCGAGACGGGCAGCCGATCGTCCGGTCCTCGGGGCACGGGCCGAGCTTAGCCATCCGGCACCGCGGGACACCCCGTCAACGGTGAGACGCGCGAGGATGGGTCCTCGTGTCGTCCTCCGGTCCTCACAAATGTGGACTGGACCCCGCCACTCCTCAGGGCCAATGTGATGCCTGTGCAGAGTTGCACGACGGGCAACGACCCGGACACAGAGAAGAGACACCCATGAACAATCCCTCGATCGGTCGGACCGGCGCGATGAAGATCCTGATCACGATGGTCACCGCCATCGCCCTCCTCTTCGCGGGAACGGTGGCGTCACCGCAGGCCGCTCACGCCGACGTCGCGGGCAAGTACACCTGGGTCTGCATCGCGTCGAACGGCTCGAGCAACACGCTTCGCTCGGGTGCCGCCCTGAGCACCTGCAAGGGCTCGTACCTGAAGGGGTACATCAGCGGCAAGCAGGTCATCTCGATCGAAATGACGGGCAGCGGCAAGGTGGCGACGAACAACTTCACCCCGGAATGCATCGTCGCGACCTTCGGTGGCGTCATGAAGATCATCTCGACCGGTGGGGTCGGACTCCTCGTGTCCGTCAACAACGCCGCGTCGAAGCAGAAGGGCGCCTGTCACGCGTGATTCGCGGGCGGACCTGATCCACGCCTGAATCGGACCGGCCGGACTCTCGAACGAGGGTCCGGCCGGTTCTGTCCGTGCGTGTACACGCACACCCAAGTCGGCGGATCGATCAGGGTAGACTCGTCTGTCCGATTACGCTCACATGTCGACGAGACGGTACCAGCGGGGCACTCCGGATGCTTGCCTGTAATCGGCCTCGCAAAGCCGCGAGGTCGTGACGAAAGAGAGGCAGCATCATGAACACCTCTGTGAACACCACGAAAAGGAAGACCTTCGCCAAGGTCGCGACGACGATGGCAGCCGCCGCCGCACTGGTGGTCGGCGGTTCGACTGCGGCCCAGGCCGACCCCGCGGGCCAGTACTACTACGTCTGCGTCCAACCCGACGGCTCGAGCCTGACCTTGCCGGCCGGCACGTCCCTGCAGACCTGCCGAGGATCGTACTTGCAGAAGTACCTCGACGGAAAGCTGATCAGCTCGGCGAACCTGGCCGCACCGGGTCAGGTGGCCGACCCCAACGCCATCACGATCGACTGCGCGATCGGTCTGGCAGGCACGGCGATCGCCGTGTACACGACGGCCGGGGCCGTCGCCTACGTCGGTCTCGCGCTCGGCGGGCTCGGGACCTATCGCGCCTGCACCGCTTGACGGCTGGAACGTCAAGAGCCGGTCACCCCTGATGGGGTGACCGGCTCCGTTCGTCCGTCGGCCGACGCGAAGACACCGTCGACGGTAGAGGGCGGGTTACTTGGTGAGCGGCTCGAGCGTCGTGTCGTTGGCGTACGCCTCGGCGGCGTTGTCCTTGGTCACGATCTGCGGGGGCAGCAGGTAGGCCGGGACGACCTTGCTGCCGTTGTCGTACGACTTGTCGTCGTTCGTCTCGGCCTTGTCGCCCTTGCTGAGCGAGCTGACCATCGCGACGGCCTGCTTCACGAGGTTGCGGGTGTCCTTGTTGATGGTGGAGTACTGCTCGCCGGCCATGATCGACTTGACCGACTCGACCTCGGAGTCCTGACCGGTGACGACCGGGATGTCCTTGCCGGCCTGCTTCACCGAGGTGATGATGGCGCGGGCCAGGGTGTCGTTCGGGCTGAGGACGCCGTCGAGCTCGGTGGAGCCGTAGGTGCTGGTGAGCAGCGAGTCCATGCGGCGCTGGGCGTTCTCGGGCTTCCAGCCGTCGGTCGCCGTCTGCTTGATGTCGGTCTGACCCGAGGCGACGACGAGGGTGCCGTCGTCGATCTTGGGCTGCAGGACGCTCATCGCACCGTCGAAGAAGACCTTCGAGTTGGCGTCGTCGGACGAGCCGGAGAACAGCTCGATGTTGTAGGGCCCCTCGGCCTTCTTGGCGGCCATGCCGTCGAGCAGGGCCTGGCCCTGGAGCTCGCCGACCTTGAAGTTGTCGTACGCCACGTAGTAGTCGACGTCGTCGGTGTTGAGGATGAGACGGTCGTAGGCGATGACCACGGCGCCGGCGTCGTGGGCCGCCTTGACCTGCGTCCCGAGCTGACCGCCGTCGGCGGCACCGATGACGATGACCTTGGCGCCCTTGGTGACCATCGACTGGACGATCTCCTGCTGGTTCGCCACAGGGGCGGACGCGGCAGCGTACTGGACGTCGGGTTTGAATCCGGCGTCGGTGATGTCCTGGGTGAAGAGGTCGCCGGCGAGGACCCAGTTCTCGCTGGTCTTGGCGGGCAGGGCCACGCCGACGAGGGAGCCGGACTCAAAACCGGTCGCCGCGTCTCCCGAACCCGCGTCGGTGCGGGTCGAGTTCGAGCAGCCGCTCAGGATCAGCGTCGTTGCTGCGGCGACCGCGAGGGTCGTCAGCGCGAGTTTGCGCATGCTGTGTCTACTTTCTCGTTGTGAGGGGTGGTGCCGTGTGGTCGCCCGCGGTGCGGACTCCCGGTGGAGGCGCGCCCGGCCGTCGATGGACGGGCGCGCGGGTGGTGGGTCTAGTTGGGCGTGGTGGCCTTGGGTCGCTGCACGTCCGAGATGTCGCCGTTCGGGGTGAGGGCGGGCTCGGTCGTCTCGGCGTCGCGGCCGACACCGCTCTGGGTGCCCGAGGGCAGGTCGGAGGCGGCGATGCCGTTCTTGTCGCGACGCAGGCCCCGGGTGAGGAAACCGGTGATCGAGGGCCGACCCTGGCTCTTGTTGTAGACGTCGACGGCGACGGCGATGAGCAGGACGAGGCCCTTGATCATCTGGACCTTGTCGGACTCGACCCCGAGCAGCTGCAGCCCATTGTTGAGGACGGCGATGACGAATCCACCGACGATCGATCCGGTCACCGTTCCGATGCCGCCGGCGACCGCCGCACCACCGATGAATACGGAGGCGATGGCATCGAGCTCCCAGCTCACCCCGTCCTGGGGGCCGGAGGCACCGGCCCGAGCGACGTAGATCATGCCTGCCAGCGCGGCCAGCACGGACATGTTCATCATGACGAAGAAGTTGATGCGCTTCGCCTTGACGCCCGAGAGCTCGGCGGCGTGCGAGTTGCCACCCACCGCGTAGATGTGCCGACCGAAGATCGTGTTCTGCGTGACGAAACCGTAGACCAGGACGAGTACGCCGAGGATGATGCCCGACACGGGGAACGAGGTGCCGACGCGTCCGCCACCGAAGAGCGTCGCGGCGTAGGCGATGATCCCCACGAGCACGACCAGCTTTACGAGACTGACCCAGAGAGGGGCCCGTTCGGAACCCATCTTCTGCTGGATGCGGCGCAGGCGGAACTCGTTGTAGACCACGGCGACGATGATCACCAGGCCGAGCAGCAGGGTCGCGTTGTTGTAGCCGGTGTTCGGACCGAACTCGGGCAGGTAGCCCGCGCCGATGACCGTGAAGGCCTCGGGCACCGGCAGGGTCGTGGCGTCGCCGACGAACTGGTTAGCACCACGGAACAAGAGCATGCCAGCGAGGGTCACGATGAACGCGGGGACACCCACGTACGCGACCCAGAAGCCGTGCCAGGCCCCGATGGCGGCCCCGACCACGAGGCCGAAGACGATGGCGAGCGGCCATGGGAAGTTCCAGTTGCTCATGGCGGTGGCGACCATGATGCCGACGAAGGCGGCGACCGAACCGACCGAGAGGTCGATGTGCCCGGCGACGATCACCATCACCATGCCGATGGCGAGGATCAGGATGTACGAGTACTGGCTCACGAGGGCGATCAGGTTCGGCGGGTCGAGCGTCAGGCCACCGGTCAACACTTGGAAGAACACGATCGCCACGACGAGCGTCGCGATCATGCCGAACTGGCGCGCGTTCGACGTGTTGCCGCCGAACACCTTCTTCAGGTCTTTGATGCCACTCATGCGGCTTGCTCCTTCTTCTTCGAGGTCATGGTTCGCATGAGCGTCTCGGCGTCGGCCTCGGAGGCCTCGATCTCGTTCGTGACGGAACCCTCGAAGATCGTGTAGATGCGATCGGAGAGCCCCAGCAGCTCGGGCAGTTCGGACGAGATGACGATCACGCCTTTGCCCTGGGCCGCGAGCTGGTTGATGATGTTGTAGATCTCGAACTTGGCGCCCACGTCGATGCCTCGCGTGGGCTCGTCGAGGATGAGCAGGTCGGGGTCGGTGAACATCCACTTCGCCAGGACGACCTTCTGCTGGTTGCCGCCGGAGAGCTTGGCGACCCCCTCGTCGACCGTGGGGGTCTTGACGCGCAGGCTCTTGCGGTAGTCCTCGGCGATCGAGTGCTCTTCGTATGTGTTGACCACGGAGGCCTTCGAGATCTTGGTCAGCTTGGCCGCGACCGTCGAGCGCTTGATGTCGTCGAGCAGGTTGAGCCCCAGCACCTTCCGGTCTTCGGAGACGTAGGCCAGGCCGTTGTCGATCGCGTCCGAGACGTTCTTGATCTCGATCTTCCGGCCGTCCTTGACGATCTCGCCCGAGACGAACTGACCGTACGAGCGACCGAAGATGCTCATCGCGAGTTCGGTGCGACCGGCGCCCATCAGGCCGGCCAGGCCGACGATCTCGCCCTTGCGCACGGTGATGGACGAGCCCTTGCAGACGAAGCGTTCGGCCGTCTGCGGGTGGCGCACCCACCAGTCCTTGACCTCGAAGAAGACCTCTCCGATCTTCGGGGTGCGGTCGGGGAATCGGCTGGCCAGGTTGCGGCCGACCATGCCGCGGATGATGCGGTCCTCGTTGACGCCGTCCTCTTTCACGTCGAGCGTCTCGATGGTCTTGCCGTCACGGATGATCGTGATGGAGTCGGCGATGGCCTCGATCTCGTTGAGCTTGTGGCTGATCATGATCGACGAGATGCCGCGACCCTTGAGGCCGCGGATGAGGTCGAGCAGGTGCTGCGAGTCGGCCTCGTTGAGGGCCGCGGTCGGCTCGTCGAGGATCAGCAGCTTGACGTTCTTGTTCAGCGCCTTGGCGATCTCGACGAGCTGCTGCTTGCCGACGCCGAGGTTCTTGATGGCGGTGTCGGGGTCGTCCTTGAGGCCGACGCGGGCGAGCAGGTCGATGGCCTTCGTCTTCGCCGCGCGCCAGTCGATGGCCCCGAAGCGGGTCGGCTCGTTGCCGAGGAAGATGTTCTCGGTGATCGAGAGCTCGGGGATCAGCGCCAGCTCCTGGTGGATGATGACGATGCCCTGCGACTCGCTCGAGCGGATGTCGCGGAACCGCATCTCGGCACCCTGGTAGACGATGTCGCCCGTGTAGGTGCCGAACGGGTAGACACCCGAGAGGACCTTCATCAGCGTCGACTTGCCGGCGCCGTTCTCGCCGCAGATCGCGTGCACCTCACCGGCGCGGACCTGCATCGACACGTCGTCGAGCGCCTTGACGCCCGGGAACTCCTTCGTGATGGAGCGCATCTCGAGGATGACGGGAGAGTCAACGCCCATGCGGGGCACCCCCGGGGATGTGGCTGCTCGCGAGCTGTTCGCTCTGCGTCACGGCACTGGGCACGTCGTCCTCGACCTTCGACCTCGTCGTCGTCCGCCGGTGATGTGCACCGACGGGCATCCTGTGATTCGTCGCCGCCGTGCCGGGCCGTCCGTCGAGCCTGGCGAAGGGGCCGGACCCGCCGAATGTGACCGTTCACACTGCGACTGGAGCAAAGCTAATCCCGAGAGGGGGTGCTGTCAAATGCCGATGCCGATCCGTTATCGAACGCGGGCCGACCGACGCGCGCCGCGCCTCCTGACGGCTCGTCCCGCCGTGCCGTGACGGGCCGTCAGAGGAACCAGGGGCGCGAGGTCGACCCGCGCACCACCAGTTCCGGAGGGATCAAGGTGCGATCGACGACCGTGCCGCCCTCGAGCTCGGCCACGACGAGTTCGACGGCGCGTCGGCCGATCAGGGCGAAGTCCTGACGCACGGTCGTGAGCGGCGGCCACAGGTGCGGTGCGGTCGGCGAGTCGTCGAAGCCGACGACGCTGACCTCGCGGGGCACGTCGACGTCGGCCTCGCGGAAGGCGTGCAGCAGCCCCACGGCCATCAGGTCGTTGGCCGAGAACACGGCGGTGAAGTCGCGGCGACGCAGCAGCTCCTGCCCGGCCGTGTAGCCGAAGTCGGCCGTCAGGTCGCCGAGGATGGGCGGCTCGATCGACAACTCGGCCTCGCCCATCTCGAAGAGGAAGCCCTGCATCCGCTCGTCGGCCTCGATCCAGTCCTGGGGTCCGGCGACGTGCACGATGTGCCGGTGACCGAGGTCGATCAGGTGCCGGGTGGCGAGGCGCGCCCCTTCGAACTGGTCGACCGAGAGGCTGTGCGCCCGGGCCCGCTGCGTCGAGTCGAGCGCGACGATGGGGACGTCGAGGTCGAGCTCGTCGATGACGTCGAAGAACTTGCGTTGCGGGGCGATGACGATGATCGCCTCGACCGCCTGGTTGGTGAGCAGCTGCAGGCTCGCCCGGACGTCGTCCGACACCGTCGTCGTGCTCGCGATGCTCAGCCGGTAGCCGGCCGTCCGGGCCGCGACCTCGATAGCGTTGACGATCGTCTGCGGACCGAAGTGGACGTTCTGCAGGGTGAGCACGCCGATGGCCTTCGACCGGCTGGTGACCAGCGCCCGCGCGGCCTGGTTCGGTCGGTAGCCGATCTCGTCGATGACGTCGAGCACCTTCTGCCGCGTGCTCGGCCGGATGCTGGGACTGTCGTTGAGCACACGCGAGACGGTCTGGTACGAGACACCTGCGAGAGCGGCCACGTCGCGGATGTTGGGAGCACGCACCTTGTCGATGTCAGGCTTCACCGTCGCTCCGTCGCTCTGTGACCGGGCGATGTGACCGTACACATCGTCGTCCGGAGACCATTATGCATTCCCCGGAGGTCGCCGACGTCCCGGACGGGGGTCACCGCCCCGTCGCGACGCCCGGCGCCGATGGAGCGCCACCACGGTCGGCGGGCAGGAGGCGCGGTCACCGCCCCCGGGGCACCGCGCGGCCGCTCAGGGCGAGGGCGAGCACCGCGACGCCCGTGCCGACGGCGAAGCAGGCGACGAAGGCGAGGGGGCTGGACGCGCCGCCGAGCACCCCGAACGCGGCGCCGGTCAAGGCCAGCGCGACGGCCGAACCGGTGGAGTCGGCGATGGTCAACGCCGAACTGTTGAACCCGCGCTCGGACTCGGTCGACAGCGCGAGGACGAGTACCGAGAAGCGGGGGTACATGAACCCCATGCCGAATCCGGCGACGGCCCAGGTCGCTATGAGGAAGGCCGGGGGCAGGTGGAACAGGGGGGTCAGCGCGGCGACCACGACGCCGAGGAGCACGAGGACGATGCCGATGCGGATGCCGTCGCGCTGGGCCACCCGGTCGCTGAGCCTGCCCTGCACCCAGCTCGCGAACGCCCAGCCGAGCGCCCCCAGGGTCAGCGTCACGCCGGAGGCCGAGGCGCTGAAGTCGTATTCGGCCGAGAGCATGTACGGGATGTAGACCTCGCTGCCGAGGAACGCCGCCCCCACGAGACCGCGCAGCAGCACCAGGGTGGGCAACCCCGGGGCGGCGCGCAGCGTGCCCGGCGGCAACAGGGGCCGGAGCGCCACGGCGAGCACGACCACCGCCACCACGATGACCACGACGGTCAACCAGGTCGGGAACTCGGAGACCAGGTTGAGGGCCAGCACGCCGAGGGCCGCGCCGACCGACCAGAGGATGCGGCCGATGCTCCAGGGCACGCGCCGCCCACCCTCGGCCACCTCGGGCGGAGGGACGCGACGCAGGCTCGGCAGGACGGCGAAGAACGCGGGCACGGCGAGGCCGAGCGCACCGAGGAAGACCCAGTGCCAGCCGACCGTCTCGGCCACGACGCCCGCGACGAGTGGCCCGACGAGACCCGGGACGACCCAGGCCGCGGCGAACCCCGCGAAGATCGACGGGTGCAGGCCCGGCGGGTAGAGCCGGGCGACCATGACGTAGAGCCCGACGATGACCGCGCCGGAGCCGACGCCCTGCACCAGACGGCCGAGCAGCAGCACGACCATGTCGGGCGCGGTGCCGACGACGAGCAGCCCGACGGCGAACAGCAGCATCGAGGCGATGACCACGACGCGCGGCCCGCTGCGGTCGGCCCAGTTGCCCGCCACCACCATGCCGACCAGGCCGGACGCGAGGGGCGCCGCGAAGCTGAGCGAGTAGAGCGCTTCGCCGTCGAGCTCACGGCTGATGATCGGCATGATCGTCGTGACCGCGAGCGACTCGAACGCCGCGATGCCGATCAGGGCGCACATGCCGAGGGTGGCCAGCCGGTACCGACCGCTGAGCACGCCCTCGGGGCGGGTGCTCAAGGCGGCGGCGTCGGTCATGTCGTCAGCCTAGGCCGAGCCACCGACGGCACCCCCTCCCCTAGGATCGCCCTCAGGCGGCGAGGGGCGTCGCCTGCGTCTGGGGGTCTGTCTCGTGTCCACTTCTTCTCACCGTGCCGGGTCCGTCCGCGGTCTCGCCCTGACGGTCGCCCTCGGCGTCGTCCTCGGGCTCGGGACGACCACGGTCGCCGTCGCGGCTCCCGTCACCGCCGGTTCGACCTCGTCCCCGACGCTCGCCCAGCAGGACGCGGGTTCCGACCACGAGATGGGGGCATCGGGCGGCACCCGGGACGGGGCCGACGAACGCCTCTCGCGCGCCGCGGCCGTCTCGCCTCCTCGTGGCGTGCCCGGCTTCGACGTCAGCTCGTACCAGCCGTCCCCCGACTTCGCCGCCGCGCGTTCGGCGGGCGCCCGCTTCACGTTCGTCAAGGCCTCCGAGGGCGTGCCCGGCACCTACACGAACGGCAACCCCACCGGCAGCACCAACCGCTACCGTTCCGCCCAGTTCGCCGGCGCGCAGGCGGCGGGGCTGACGGCCGGTTTCTACCACTACGCGTTGCCCTTCTACTCGTCCGGGGCACCGCAGGCGCAGTTCTTCCTCGACAACGCCACGGCCTGGAGACCCGGCATGCTGCCCCCGGTGCTCGACGTCGAGGTGTCGACCAACCCGACCAAGCAGGGTGGACGCTGCTGGGGGCTGTCGCAGTCCGAGATGGTCACCTGGATCCAGTCGTGGATCGGCACCGTCGTCGCCCAGCAGGGCGTCCAGCCGCTCATCTACACCAACCAGGACTTCTGGAGCTCGTGCACGGGCAACAGCTCGGCGTTCCCGAAGGACCGCCTCTTCGTCGCGTACTACCCGACGGCGACCACGAACACCCCAGTCGCCCCGCCGACCTCGTCCTTCGCGACCTGGACGTTCTGGCAGTGGTCCCAGACCGAGGACTCGCCCTACCCCGGTGACCAGGACGTGTTCAACGGCTCCGAGGCCGACCTCGCGGCCCTCACCCGCCCGACCACCCCGGCCGTGGGCCGTCTCTCGGGAGCCGACGCCTTCGCCACCGCGGCGACCATCGCCGCCAGCGCCTTCACCCCGCCGGTCGTCGTGAACGGCAACGCCCCGACCAAGGCCTCGATCCCCCTGGTCTACGTCGCGTCGCGCAGCACCTACCC
The DNA here is from genome assembly GCF_014841655.1 of Frigoribacterium sp. CFBP 8759. Lineage (NCBI taxonomy): Bacteria > Bacillati > Actinomycetota > Actinomycetes > Micrococcales > Microbacteriaceae > Frigoribacterium > Frigoribacterium sp. CFBP 8759. The sequence goes on along the minus strand of NZ_JACYUH010000003.1, from coordinate 642,854 downwards.
CGACGCCCTCGCCGGAGGCGCGGCCGCCGGCTACCGGGGCGCTCCTGTCCTCCTGACCTACCCCGACACCCTGCCCGACGCGACCCGCGCCCAACTGGCCGAGCTCCGCCCGCAACGCGTCGTCGTCCTGGGCGGGGTGGCCGCTGTCTCCGACACGGTGCGTCAGCAGCTCTCCCAGATCGCGACCACCGGCGCCGCCGGTGTCACCCGTGTCTCGGGTGCGGATCGTTTCGACACGTCTGCGACGATCTCGAGCACGACCTTCCCGAAGGGTCGGGGCGGGACGGCCTACGTCGCGACCGGCCTGGACTTCCCCGACGCCCTCTCGGGCGCAGCCCTGGCCGGCGGCCCCGACAAGGGCCCGATGCTGCTCACGCGGCCCGACGCCCTGCCGCAGACGGTCTCGGCCGAGCTCACCCGGCTGGCCCCCGCACGCATCGTCGTGCTCGGCGGGGTCAACGCGGTGGGAGAATCGGTCATCGCCCAGCTCCGGGCCGTCGCGCCCACGTCGCGGCTCTCGGGTGCCGACCGTTTCGACACCTCGGCCGTCATCGCCGCCGCCGGCTACCCCACCGGTTCCGACGTGGCGTTCGTCTCGACGGGTGTGAACTTCCCCGACGCGCTCGCCGGAGCACCGACCGCGGGCCGGCTGGGAGGTCCCGTCCTGCTCACGCGACCCGACGCGCTGCCCGTGAGCGTGCGCACCGCCCTGACGAAGCTCGGCACCGACGGCCTGGTCGTGCTGGGTGGCCCCAACGCCGTCAGCCCGGCGGTCGAGGCCGGACTCTGACCGGAGCCCGTCCCTGACGGACGCGCTCGACGTGGCCACGTGACGGAGGCGCGGTGCGGGACCACCCGCACCGCGCCTCCGTCGTCTCTCGCGAGGTCGCCTACGCGTCGAGGCGGGCGAGCGCCTGCGTGACGTCGCCGAGCAGGTCGTCGACGTCCTCGATGCCGACCGACAGCCGCACGATGGAGTCCGGCACCTCGAGCTCGGTGCCGCGCACCGAGGCGTGGGTCATCTCGCTCGGGTAGCCGATCAGCGACTCGACGCCGCCGAGCGACTCGGCCAGCTGGAACAGCTCGGTCGACTCGGCGAACCGTCGGGCCGCGGCGGCGCCCGCGCTCAGCTGCACCGAGAGCATGCCGCCGAACGCCCGCATCTGCCGGGCGGCGAGTTCGTGGCCCGGGTGCGACTCGAGCCCCGGGTAGTAGACGCGCTCGACCGCCGCGTGCCCCTCGAGGGCCCGGGCGATGGCGAGGGCGTTCGACGAGTGGCGGTCGACGCGCACGCCGAGCGTCTTGATGCCGCGCACCGTGAGCCACGCCTCCATCGGCGCCGACACGGCACCGACGCCGAACTGGACGAAGCCGACCTTCGCGGCGAGCTCGTCGTCGCGCACGACGACGGCTCCGCCCACGACGTCCGAGTGACCGCCGATGTACTTCGTCGTCGAGTGGACGACCGCGTCGGCCCCCAGGGCGAGGGGCTGCTGCAGGTACGGCGACGCGAACGTGTTGTCGACGACGACGACGGCCCCGGCCGCGTGCCCGATCTCGGCGAGCGCCGCGATGTCGCTGATCTTCATCAGCGGGTTGCTCGGGGTCTCGACCCAGAGCACGGCCGTCGGAGCGGCCTGGACCGCGGCGCGCACGGCGTCGAGGTCGCTCATCTCGACGGTGTCGAGCGTGACGCCCCAGGGCACCCACACCCGGTTGACGAGGCGGTGCGTGCCGCCGTAGACGTCGTTGCCCATGACGATGCGCGTGCCGGGCGCCAGGACCGAACGCAGCAGCGCGTCCTCGGCCGACAGCCCCGAGGCGAAGCTGAACGCGGCGCTGCCGCCCTCGAGGTCGGCGAGCAGGGTCTGCAGCGAGTCGCGCGTCGGGTTCGCCGACCGCGCGTACTCGTAGCCGCCGCGGAACCCGCCGATGCCGTCCTGGACGAACGTCGACGACTGGTAGATCGGGGGGACGACGGCACCGGTGGTGGGGTCGAAGTCCTGGCCGGCGTGGATCGCCCTGGTCGAGAAGCCGTGGGTCATGAGGATGTCCTTTCGAGGGGGACGGGTGGTGCAGACGGAGGGGGGACGAGGAGGCGCGGGCCGGGCCGCCGGGTGACGGTGCCGCCCCGGCCGCTCAGGAGGACAGGAAGGAGAGGACGTCCTGTCGGGTGACGACGCCGACCGGGCGGCCGTCGTCGGTGACGAGCAGGGCGTCGACGGACTCGAGCGCGGACCGGGCCGCCGAGACGGGTTCGTTCACGCCGATCAGGGGCAGGGGGTCGCCGAGGTACGCCGAGACGGCGTCGCCCATGGTCGCGCCCCCGCGGAAGATGGCCTCGAGCAACGCCTTCTCCTCGATGGCACCGACGACCTCGCCGATGACGACCGGGGGCTCGGCCGAGAGCACGGGCATCTGCGAGACGCCGTAGGTCTTCATGATGCCGATCACGTCGTGGACGGTGTCGGACGGGTGGGCGTGGACGAGGTCGGGCAACTGCCCGGTCTTGGAGGCGATCAGATCGCGGACCGACCGCTCGTCGTGGCTGACGCCGAAGCCGTACGAGCGCATCCACGCGTCGTTGAAGATCTTGCCGAGGTAGCCGCGCCCGCCGTCGGGCAGCAGGGCGACGACGACGTCGTCCGGGCCGAGCTCGCGGGCCACGTCGAGGGCGGCCGCGACGGCCAGGCCGGACGAGCCGCCGACCAGCAGTCCCTCCTCGCGGGCGAGGCGCCGGGTCAGCTCGAACGAACGGGCGTCGTCCGCGGCGATGATGCGGTCGACGACCGAGGGGTCGTAGGCGGCCGGCCAGAAGTCCTCGCCGACGCCCTCGAGAAGGTAGGGGCGGCCGGTGCCCCCGCTGTAGACGCTGCCCTCGGGATCGGCGCCGACGACCTGCACCGCGCCTCCGGACACCTCTTTGAGGTAGCGGCCGGTACCGCTGATGGTGCCGCCGGTGCCCACGCCCGCGACGAAGTGCGTGATGCGGCCGTCGGTGTCGCGCCAGATCTCGGGGCCCGTCGTCTCGTAGTGGCTGAGCGGCCCGTTGGGGTTGGCGTACTGGTTCGGCTTGAACGCCCCGGGGATCTCGCGCGCGAGGCGGTCGGAGACGCTGTAGTAGGACTCGGGGCTGGTCGGCTCGACGGCGGTCGGGGTGACGACGATCTCGGCGCCGTAGGCCTTGAGCACGTTGCGCTTGTCCTCGCCGACCTTGTCGGGCAGGACGAAGACGCAGCGGTAACCGCGCTGCTGGGCGACGAGGGCGAGGCCCACCCCGGTGTTGCCGCTGGTCGGCTCGACGATGGTGCCCCCGGGCCCGAGCAGGCCGTCGCGCTCGGCCGCGTCGATGATGCGCGTCGCGATGCGGTCCTTCGACGAACCGCCCGGGTTGACGTACTCGACCTTGACGAGCACGGTCGCCGTGATGCCCTCGGTCACCTTGTTCAGCTTGACGAGCGGCGTGTCACCGATCAGGTCGAGGACGGTCTCGGCGTACTTCACGGGTGCTCCGGTTCTCGCGGGGCCCTCGTGGGGCGCGCGCAGGTCGACGACTCGGGTGGTCGGGTCGGTCGGGGCGTCCCCGCCGGACCCGTTCGTCGAGTCTAACGACGGGGTCGTGGCGTGTGACGGAGGGTCGGCGGGCCCGACCTGCTGGCACGCGCCTCCCAGGCAGTCGTGAGAGAAAATGGTTGACGCATCCACGATCGGGTGCGTCCCGACCACCTCCCCGACCCCAGAGGACCCCCGTGGCCAGCAGCGACAAGCCGACCGACAAACCCACCGTCAAGCAGCAGCGAGACGCCCGGCGTCACGAGAAGGTGGCCGAGCTCAAGCGGCAACAGGCCCGGGCGAAGCGCAACCGCACCATCGGCATCGTCACCGCCTCGGTCGCGGGCGCGGCGGCGATCGCGCTGGTCGTCACCTTCGTCGTGACGAGCGGCCAGCCGCGGCAGGACCCCCAGGCCATCGAGATCGACGGCGTGAAGACCTACTCCGACCTCACCGCGAACCACGTCGGCGGCAGCGTCGACTACGCGATGACCCCTCCCGCGGGCGGCGACCACAACCAGATCTGGCTGAACTGCGGCGTCTACACCGAGCCCGTGCCGAACGAGAACGCCGTCCACGACCTCGAGCACGGCGCCGTCTGGTTCACCTACGACCCCGAGCAGGTCAGCGAGGCCGAGATCGAGGCGCTGCGCGACTTCGCCCCCGACACGTACGCGGTCGTCTCGCCCTACGAGGGCCTCGACTCCCCCATGTACGTCTCGGCCTGGGGCGCCCAGTTGCCCTTCGCGAACGTGACCGACGACGAGGCCACCGTGTCCGACTTCGTCACCAAGTACTGGAAGTCCACGAACGCCCCCGAGCCCGGTGCGCCGTGCAGCGGCGGCGTGGACGGCACCGGCAAGATCGCGTGACGGCACCGGGGCACGACGACGACGCGACCGACGGGGCGGGACCGCACCGCGCCTCCTCGGGTCGTCGGCTGAGGCTGGTGATCGCGGGGGTCCTGACCGTGGCGATCGTGCTGCTGGTCGGCGTCGCGCTCGGGCGGCTCAGCTCGCCCACCCCCGTCACGCCCGGTACGGACAGCGTCGAGGCGGGGTTCTCGCGCGACATGCAGGTGCACCACGAGCAGGCCGTGCAGATGGCGATGATGGTCCGCGACCGGACCGACGACCCCGCGGTGCGCTCGTTGGCCTACGACATGGCCCTCACGCAGTCGCAGCAGGCCGGTCAGATGTACGCCTGGCTCGAGCTGTGGCGCCTCCCGCAGGCGCCCTCGGAGCCGACCATGACCTGGATGACCCGACCGACCCTCGACGGGGACTACGGCAGCCACCACATGACCGACGACGGAGGCGCGGGCGGCTCGGCCACGCCCGTCGCCACCCACGAACCCGGCGGCCGCATGCCGGGGCTGGCGACCGACGAGCAGCTGGCGGCACTGGCCTCGGCGAACGGCGTCGAGGCCGAGCGGATCTTCCTGACCCTGATGATCGCGCACCACGAGGGCGGCATCGAGATGGCCGACGCCGTCCTGGCGCGCAGCGAGGTGCCGCAGGTGCGGGCCTTCGCCTCGGGCATGCTGCAGACGCAGCAGAGCGAGGTCGACGCCATGCAGGCGATGCTCGTCGAGCGCGGCTGACGGGACGCAGCGCTACGACGACACCTGCTGCCCGTACAGCTCGGCGTACACCCCGCCCAGGGCGAGCAGCTCGTCAGGCGTCCCTCGCTCGACGACGCGACCGGCCACCACGACGAACACGACGTCCGCGTCGCGCACGGTCGAGAGCCGGTGCGCGATGGCGATCGTCGTCCGGCCACGGGTCGCCGTGTCGAGGGCCTCTTGCACCACGCGCTCGGACACCGTGTCGAGGGCGCTCGTCGCCTCGTCGAGGACCATGACGGCGGGGTCCTTCAACAGGACGCGAGCGATGGCGATGCGTTGTTTCTCGCCGCCCGAGAGGCGATAGCCCCGCTCGCCCACGATCGTGTCGTAACCGTCGGGGAACGACGCGATGGTCTCGTGGATGTTCGCCTGCCGGGCTGCGTCGACCAACTGTTCGTCGGTCGCGTCGGGTCGCGCGTACCGGAGGTTGTCGCCGATGCTGGCGTGGAAGAGGTAGGTCTCTTGGCTGACGATGCCGATGTTGCCGACCAGCGATTCTTGGTCGAGGCGCCGGACGTCGGTGCCGGCGAATCGCACCGCCCCGCCGGACGCCTCGTAGAACCGCGGGATCAGGTACGAGACGGTCGTCTTGCCCGCACCGCTCGGGCCGACGAAGGCGGCGAACTGGCCGGGCGCGATGTCGAACGAGACGCCGTCGAGGGTCTTCTGCCCCGGCTCGGCGTCGGGGTACGAGAACGAGACGTCGTCGAACTCGACCCGGCCGAGCTGCGTCTCGTCGACCGGCTCGGCCGAGGGGTCGTTCGTGATCGCCGGGTGGAGGTCGAGGTACTCGAAGATGCGCGCGAAGAGCGCTCCGGAGGTCTGCAGGTCGAGGGCCACCCGCAGCAGCCCCATGAGCGGGAAGGTCAAGCGGGCCTGCACCGTGGTGAAGGCCACGATCGTGCCCGCCGTCACGGGCACGTCACGGAGGATCAGCCAGGCCGCGACCAGGTAGATGAGGGCGGGGATGACCGAGAGGAAGATCTGGACGACGGCGAAGAACCACTGCCCGCTCATCTGCTGACGCACCTGCAACCCGATCTGGGTGCGGTTCTCCGCCGAGTAGCGCTCGACCTCGGCGCGCTGCTGGTTGAAGCTCTTCGCCAACAGGATGCCGCTGACGCTCAGCGCCTCCTGCGTGATGGCGGTCATGTCGCTGAGCGACTCCTGCGTCTTGGTGGCGATGCGGGCGCGCACCTGGCCCACCCGTCGCTGGGCCACCACCAGCAGCGGCAGCAGGACGACCGTGACGACGGTCATCTGCCAGCTGAGCACGAGCATGGACACGAAGGCCGCGATGACCGTGACCGTGTTGCCGAGGACGCTCGAGATGGTGTTGCTCAGCACGTTCGCGACGCCGCCGACGTCGTTCTGCAGGCGCGACTGGATGACCCCGGTCTTGGTGCGGGTGAAGAACGCGAGCTCCATGCGCTGCAGGTGGCCGAAGAGGCGGATGCGCAACGCACCCATCACCTTGTTGCCGACCGTGGCGGTCAGGTACGTCTGCCAGACGCCGATGCCGGCGGACAGCACCCAGAGTCCCACCATGGCGCCCACGAGTTCGAGCAGCACGGGCACGTCGGGACCGCCCTGGGGGAACAACCCCCGGTCGAACGCCTGCTTGGTGAGCAGCGGTGGAGCCACGCTGACGGCGGCCCCGATCAGGACGAGCACGACGGTGACGACGAGGGCCCGCCGGTGCGGGGCGAACAGGCCGCGGATGCGACGGAACAGGTCGGGGATGCGCGGCGCGGTGGCGTTCGCCGCACGCTGGGCCTCGGCGTCGCCGCTCGAGACCCGGCCGGACCCGCCCGGTCGGCCTCCGCCCCGGGGACCGCCTGCGGGGGCGTGCATCGAACTCATGCGGTCAGCGTAGGCCCGACCCCCGTCACGAGTGGCCCACCGTCGGACGTCGACGCGTCGTCGCCGTTCGCGGTTGCCGTCACCGTTGCCGTCCCCCGGAAAAGAGCCTCACCGCGACACGCCGCGACACGCCGTAGAACGACCGTTCGTCCCCCAGTTGTGGGCGCAATGCCCGACAGACCATACGGCGTAATGAACACTCAGTTTAGTATGGCGGTGTCGGTGCACCTGACCAGGCTCCGGCAGCCGCGTTCTCCCTACCCGACGGGCGAGCCTCCCGAAGCGGCCGAGCTAGGACCATCGTGAACACGTCGAACCCCACGGCCGTCGAACCGCCGAGTGCCGAACTGCAGCCCGCCGACCACCGGGCCGCTCTCGATGCCATCGAGCAGGGCTGGACCCAGATCGCCCCCTTGCAGGGAGCGCGTCTGCGCGAGGCCATCCGCTCGACGCCCGAAGAGGAATGGCGCGGCCGACCCCGCATCCTGCTCGCCCTGGCGGCGAGCCACCGCTCGGTCGGCTCCCGCTCGCGCAGTGCGGCCCTGCCCTGGTTCCGCGGCGTCGCCAAGGCGCTCGACGCCGACCCCGACCTGCCGCTCGACATCCGGGCGGGCTACCACGTGCACCTCGGGGCGTCGCTGCGCACCCTCGGCAACTTCGTCGTGGCCCACGAGCACCTCGAGGTCGCCCGGACCCTCATCGAGAACGACCTCGCCGAGTCGATCAGCGTGCGCATCTCGCTCAGCGCCTCCTTCTCGTTGCAGCTCGGCCTCATCCGGCTGCACTACGGCGAGATCGACCAGGCCCGCTTCGCCCTGAGCCTCGCGAACGGTCTCGGCGAGGACCACCTCAGCACCGCCGAGCGGGTCGAGTGCCTCTCGGCGCTCGCCTTCGTCGCGATGCTGATCGGCGACTTCGACCTCGCCGACCGCCACGTCGACCTCGCCCGCGAGCTCGCCGACGGCACCGACCTGCTGGGGAGCTCGTTCGGGGCCCTCACCCAGATCACGCGCGTGCACCTCGCCCTCGAACGCGGTGAGGCCGTGAGCGGCCACGAGGGTCTGCTCGCCGACGTGCGGCAGGCGTCGCGCGGCAGCGACTGGGAGGCGCTCGGCCTGTTCGCCGAAGCGCACGTGCTGCTGTCCGAGGGCCGCTACATCGAGGTGCTCGACCTGCTGGCGCGGATCACCCGCACCATCGACGGGTTCACCGGGCACAGTGCCCTCACCGACTCGGCCACGGTGTTGCGGGCCGAGACCATGCGCCTGCTCGGTCAGCCGCACGAGGCCCGTCGACTCGCGTCGTCGGTGACGTCGTCGCACCACCACATCCGCTGTCCCGGTCGCGTGCTCGCCCTCGTGCACCTCGCCGCCGGTGAACCCGAGGCCGCCCTCGAGGCGCTCGAACCGTGCCTCGCCATCGGCGACCTGCACAGCGAGCGCACGATGGGCCAGGTGCACGCCCTCCAGGCGGCCGCACACCTCGCCCTCGGCGACGCCGCGCGCAGCGACATCGCCTTCGACCAGGCCCTGCTGAGCGCGGGTCACAACGGGTCGATCTGGCTCTTCGCCACCCTGCCGGAGGACGTCCTCGACCACCTCGTGCAGCGCGCCGTCGGCCGTCGTCAGCCGGCCGCCATCGTCGGGGTGCTCGACCGCCTGCGCGGGACCACGGCCGACGTCGTGCCCCAGCTCGCCGAGCCGCTGAGCGACCGCGAGCTCGTGATCGTCCGCCACCTGGCCACCGGTCAGACCCTCGGCCAGATCGGCAGCCAGCTGTTCATCTCGGTCAACACCGTCAAGAGCCACGTCCGCAGCATCTACCGCAAGCTGCAGGCGTCGTCGCGGCGCGAGGCGATGACCCGCGTCAAGCAGCTCGGCCTCGACCTCGACGACTAGGGACGAGGAGGCGCGGTGCCGGCCGTGGGGTAACCTCTCGCGGTGCCCCACGAGTCCCGCGTCACGTCCCGTCCGTCCCTCCTCGCCCAGCTGAGGGCGCGCAAACCCCTCGAGGCCTACGTCGCCGAGAGCGCGGCATCCGCCGACGGCGGCCCCCGTCTGCGACGCACCCTGGGCGTCTGGCACCTCACGGCGATCAGCATCGGGGCGACCCTCGGCACGGGCATCCTGGTCGTGCTGGGCACCGCCGTCCCGCTGGCCGGCCCCGCCGTCTGGATCTCTTTCGTGCTCGCGGGCGTCGCGGCCCTGCTGTCGGCCCTGTCGTACGCCGAGATGGCGGGCAGCGTGCCCGTGTCGGGGTCGAGTTACTCGTACGCGTACGCGACGCTCGGCGAGGGCATCGCGTGGGTCTGCGGGTGGTGCCTCGTGCTCGAGTACGCCGTCTCGGTCGCGGCCGTCGCCGTCGGGGCGGGGCAGTACGTGAACGAGGCCCTCGACGTGTTCGGGCTCGCCCTGCCGGCCGCGATCGCCGAGCCCCCGGGCGCCGGCGGCGTCCTCAACCTGCCCGCCGCGGTCCTCGTCCTGCTCGCCACCCTCGTGCTCGTTCCCGGCGCCCGGGAGAGCGCCTGGGTCAACACCCTGCTCGTCGTCGTCAAGGTGGCGCTCCTCGTGTTCTTCGTCGCCGTCGCCTTCACGGCCTTCCGCGCCGGGAACTTCGAGCCGCTGGCACCGATGGGCGCGGCCGGCGTCTCGGCGGCGGCCTCGCGCCTGTTCTTCTCGTACATCGGCTTCGACGCGGCGTCCACGGCCGGTGAAGAGGCCCGCGACGCGAAGCGCGACCTGCCGCGCGCCATCATCGCCTCGATCGTGATCATCACGGTGCTCTACATCCTCGTGGCCGTCGCCGCGATCGGCGCGCGCCCGTGGACGACCTTCACCGACGGCGAGGCGACCCTCGTCACGATCGTCGCCGACATCACGGGGCAGCCGTGGGTCGCCTTCCTCTTCGCCGTGACCGCCGTGGCGGCGATCGCGAGCGTCGTGTTGACGGTGCTCTACGGTCAGACGCGCATCTTCGTCTCGATGGCCCGCGACGGCCTCGTGCCCCGCGTCCTCGGCCGCGTCTCGGCGCGCACGCAGACACCCGTCGCCGGCACCCTGATCGTCGGCGGAGCCGTGGCCGTCGCGGCGGCGGTGATCCCCCTGGGCGCCCTGGCCGACGCGACGAGCATCGGCACGCTCTTCGCCTTCGCCCTGGTCAACGTGTCGGTCATCTGGCTGCGGCGCAACCGACCGGAGCTCGACCGCACCTACAAGGTGCCGCTCTACCCGCTGACCCCTGTCCTCGGCTGCGCCTTCTGCGTGCTGCTCATGGTGACCCTCGGGTGGGTCACCTGGGCGGCCTTCGCCGTCTGGATGGTCGTGGGCACCGCGGTGTACCTCGGGTACGGCCGCCGACACTCGGTCCTGGCCCGCGCCTCCTGATCCGGCCCTCCGCGTGGTCGGCGGGTCGCAGCGGAAACGCCAGAAGGCGCCACCCCGAGGGGTGGCGCCTTCCGTATGGTGCTGAGCAGACGTGCCGCTCAAGCGCAGAGGGCCGCGAGGGCCCGCCGACTACTTGAGGGTGATCGTCGCGCCGGCGGCCTCGAGCTGAGCCTTGGCCTTCTCGGCGGCGTCCTTCGTGGCACCCTCGAGGACGGTGCTGGGGGCACCGTCGACGACGGCCTTGGCCTCGCCGAGACCGAGGCTCGTGAGCGCGCGGACCTCTTTGATGACCTGGATCTTCTTGTCGCCGGCAGCCTCGAGGACGACGTCGAAAGCGGTCTGCTCTTCGACCTCTTCAGCGGCGGCGGCGGGGCCGGCGGCACCGGCAGCGGCCACGGGGGCAGCAGCGGTGACCTCGAAGACCTCTTCGAACTTCTTCACGAAGTCGCTGAGCTCGATGAGCGTGAGCTCCTTGAAGGCCTCGATCAGTTCGTCCTGCGTGAGCTTCGCCATGGTGTTCTCCTTATGGGTTTTCTAAAGTGTGGGTTGGTACGACAGCTGTTTAGCTGTCGGCTTCCTGCTTGGCACGCAGCGCCTCGACCGTGCGAACGGCCTGGGACAGCGGTGCCTGGAACAGGTAGGCAGCACCGAACAGCGAAGCCTTGAAGGCGCCGGCCAGTTTGCCCAGCAGCACCTCTCGGGACTCGAGATCGGCGAGCTGCTTGACCTCGTCTGCCGTGAGCGGGTTACCGTCGAAGTAACCGTTCTTCACGATCAGAGCGGGGTGTGCCTTGGCGAAGTCACGCAGGCTCTTGGCGACGGCGACAGGGTCACCGTGCACGAAGGCGATCGCAGACGGTCCGACGAGTTCGTCGTCGAACGAGCTGATTCCGGCGTTGTTGGCCGCGATCTTGCTGAGCGTGTTCTTCACCACGGCGTACGTCGCGTCTGCACTGATGGACTTGCGGAGCTCTTTCAGCTCGGCAACAGTGAGACCGCGGTACTCGGTGAGCAGGACGGCGGTCGAGTCACGGAAGTTGTCCGTGAGCTCGGCGACCGATGCTTCCTTGTTCGCCATGGCTCTCCTAAAACGTGGGTGTGCCGGCAGCCCCCGGGAACTCGACTCGGCCGCGCCGAGACCGGCGCCGCACCAATGAAAAAAGCTCCGGCGCAAGCGCACGGAGCTGGATCTCTTCGAGAAGAGGAACGACTTCACACACCTGCGCTGGTCGCTCTCTCTCGAGAACCTTCGGCACCCGTCTGCGAGCAGACGACTACAACCGGCGGTCTTGGGCTTCGTACAGAGTAGACGCAAGAGGCGCGCTCACGCAAGTCGCGCCTCCTCGGCTTCGTGGTGGGGTGCGCCCGCGGGCGTCGCGAGCGGCAGGCGGACGGTGAAGGTCGCTCCCCCGTCCGAGCTCGCGACGTCGACGGTGCCGCCGTGGGAGTGGACGACGGCCTGGACGATCGCGAGGCCGAGACCCGTGGAGCCGGCCTTCCGCGATCGCGAGCTGTCGGCGCGGGCGAACCGTTCGAACAGCACGGGCAGCACGGCCGGGTCGATGCCCGGTCCGTCGTCGGCGACCGAGACGACGGCCTCCCCCGACGTGTCGTCGACCGTGAGCGAGACGTGCACGTGGGTGCCGTCGGGCGTGTGGGTGCGCACGTTGGTCAACAGGTTGGCGACGATCTGGTGCAGGCGCATGGCGTCGCCCGGCACGGTCACCGGCTCGTCGGGCACGTACACGTCGACGTCGTGCGTGGGTCCGGCCACGTGGGCGTCGTTGACCGTGTCGAGCACGACCCTGGTCAGGTCGACGTCGCCCGTGACGAGGTCGCGACCCTCGTCGAGGCGGGCGAGCAGCAGGAGGTCCTCGACGAGCGAGGTCATCCGCAGCGACTCCGACTCGATGCGGCCCATGGCGTAGACCACGTCGTCGGGCAGTCCCGTGTTCATGCGGCGGGTCAGCTCGGCGTAGCCGCGGACCGACGCGAGCGGGGTGCGCAGCTCGTGCGAGGCGTCGGCCACGAACTGCCGCACCTTGTTCTCGCTCTGCTGACGGGCCTCGAGGGCCCCGGCCACGTGGCCCAGCATGCGGTTGAGCGACGCACCGACGCGGCCGACCTCGGTGCGGGTGTCGGCGTCGGCCTCGTCGACGCGTTCCGCGAGGGCCACCTCGCCGCGGTCGAGCGGCAGTTCGGCGACCCGCAGTGCCGTGTCGGACATGCGCTCGAGCGGGCGGAGGGCGCTCCGCACGACCCCGTAGGCGATCGCGATCGCGACCGCGAGGCCGATGAGGGTCACCGCGAGGATCGTGACCACCATGACCGTGATGGTGCGGTCGACGCTGCTCGTCGGCAGACCGACGACGAGGTACGCCGGCGTGGTGGCGAGGGAGCCCGACGTGGTGGTCGTCTGGTAGCCGACCGCGAGCGACTCCACCCGGTACGACCCCAGCGCCGACCCGAGCGAGACGGACTCGGGCGCGGTCGAGCCGGCGACGGTCGTCACGACCGAGGTCAGCTCGTCGGTCAGGCGCGGCGTGACGACCCGACCCGACTGCTCGACCTGGTACGCCGCCACGACCGTCTCGTTCACGACGACGGCCGTGAAGGTGCCGGGCGACTGCCGCGGGCCCGAGAGGTCGTCGCCGTCGGGCGTCAGGTAGGGCCGGCTCGTCGAGCCCTGCGCGTTCACCATGGGCACGGAGCGGCCCGTCGCCCCCTCGAGCTCGTCGTCGAGCTGACGCATGAGCGACGCCTGGAGCACGAACACGCTGACCGAGCCGATCACGATGGTCAGCAGCACCACGAGCGCGACGATGCTGAGGATCAGGCGGTTGCGCAGCGTGAGCGGCCCGGCGAGACCGGGCGCCCGGCCCACCAGGCCCCGGAGGCGCGAGCCCACCCGGGCGGGCAGGGCATCGCTCACGACGTGGGCTTGATCACGTAACCGACGCCGCGCACGGTGTGGATCATCGGCTCTTCGCCGACGTCGATCTTCTTGCGCAGGTACGAGATGTAGATCTCGACGACGCTGGACTTGCCGCCGAAGTCGTAGCTCCAGACCCGGTCGAGGATCTGCGCCTTGCTCAGCACGCGGCGCGGGTTGCGCATCAGGAAGCGCAGCAGCTCGAACTCGGTCGCGGTCAGCTCGATCTCGCGACCGGCGCGCGTCACCTCGTAGCTCTCCTCGTCGAGCACGAGGTCGCCGACGACGATGCGCGAGTCGCCCGCCTCGCTGATGGCCGAGGCCGACCGGCGGATCAGGCCGCGCAGGCGGGCCACGACCTCTTCGAGCGAGAACGGCTTGGTGACGTAGTCGTCGCCCCCGGCGGTGAGACCCGACACGCGGTCCTCGACGCTGTCCTTTGCGGTGAGGAACAGGATCGGGGTGTCGTCACCGCTCGACCGCAGTCGACCCAGCACCTGTATGCCGTCGATGTCGGGCAGCATCCAGTCGAGCACGATCGCGTCGGGCTTGAACTCGCGCGCCGTGGCGAGGGCCGCCTGACCGTCGGAGGCCGCCTTGACGTCCCATCCCTCGTAGCGGAGGGCCATCGAGAGCAGGTCGGTGAGACTGTTCTCGTCGTCGACGACGAGGACTCGGAGGGGCGTTCCGTCGGCACGGGTGAGGCGGGGGGCCGAGGCGGTGGCGGGGGTCGTTGTGGTCACCTCTCCAAGTATCGAGTCGTTTCTATGAACCAACTGTGATGGGTCGATGAGCGGGCTGCGCATCGTCCCCGGACGGCCCACGGCGACCACGCGGGCCGCGAGCACCCGGGGCGCCGGGCGCGCGTCAGGCGGACGGGTAGTCGGCGCAGGCGAAACGAGCCGAGTCCGGGGCCCAGCAGGGCACGTTGATCGTGCCCTGGCCGCCGAAGAGGGCGAGCACGTCGCGTGGCGCCCGGCCCGGCACGGGCAGGCCGTCGGGACCGAGGGGCAGGGTGCGCAGCACGACGTCGCGGTTCTCGGGGTGGCCGAGCGTGCCGGGCTCGAACGACACCCAGAGCAGCGTCGAGCCGTCGGGCGACACGTGCGGGAACCAGTTGACCCGTTCGTCGTCGGTCACCTGCACGACGTCTCCGCCGTCCAGGCGGCTCCGGAAGAGCTGCGCGTGGCCGGCGACCCCCGCGGAGGCGCGCTCCGAGTTCGCCCACAGCCACGCCCCGTCCGGAGAGAACTCGGCCCCGTCGTCGGGGTGCTCGTCGTCGGTCACCGGCGTGGTCGCGCCGTCGGCGAGCGAGACCAGGGCGACGTTCGTGCGCCAGCCGGCCCGCGCCTCCTCGTCGTCCGGGTCGTCGACCGGCGCCGGCAGGGCGCCGACGATCACGCTGAGCGTGGCACCGTCGGGCGAGACGCCGTGCAGGTAGTTCTTGTGGTTGCGGCCCGCCGGGTGGTCGCGCGTCACGCGGCGGGCGGTGCCGCCCGGGGTCACGCCGTCCCACGGCACCTCGTACAGGTGGCCGTCCCGGGCGCTCACGATCACGGCCCCCTGGTCGGGAACGATCACGTGGTCGTTGTTGATCTCGGGCACGTCGCCCATCGGCACCGGCTCGAGCGCCGTCTCGTCGACCCCACGGGCGTCGGCGGGCACCCGCCAGAGCAGGCCGTCGCCGTTGACGACGAGCCATCGACCGTCGGGGCTCCAGTTCGGGGCCTCGACGAGCACGCGGGTGCTCTCGAGGACGACCTCGACGTCGCCGGTCGCGGGGTCGACGACGAGCAGGCGGCTCCGTTGGCCGGGCAGCAGGGTTCGGGGCATGGGATCAGTCTGCCGTCACTGGTTCGAGAAGGCGGCGTCGAAGGAGGCGCTCGGTCGTCTCCAGAGGAGTGAACGGATGTAGGCGAGCGCCTCGGGAGCACCGTGCAACCGGTCCATGCCCGCGTCCTCCCACTCGATCGAGATCGGGCCGTCGTAGCCGATCGCGTCGAGGGCGCGGAAGGCGTCCTCCCACTTCATGTCGCCGTGGCCGGTCGAGACGAAGTCCCAGCCCCGGCGGGGGTCGCCCCAGGGCAGGTGGGAGCCGAGCACGCCCGAGCGCCCGCTGACGGGCTTGATGCGGGTGTCCTTGCAGTCGACGTGGAAGATCCGGTCGGCGAAGTCGGTGATGAACGACACCGTGTCGACCCCCTGCCAGAGCATGTGCGAGGGGTCCCAGTTGAAGCCGAAGGCCGACCGGTGCTCGATGGCCTCGAGCGCCCGGACGCTCGTCCAGTGGTCGTAGGCGATCTCGCTCGGGTGCACCTCGTGGGCGAACCGGACGCCCTCGGCGTCGAACACGTCGAGGATGGGGTTCCAGCGGTCGGCGAAGTCCTGGTAGCCGGCGTCGATCACGCTCGCCGGGACCGGCGGGAACATCGCCACGTAGGGCCAGATCTTCGAGCCGGTGAAGCCGACGACGGTGTCGACGCCCATCTTGCGGGCCACCCGTGCCGCCCGCTTCATGTCCTCCGCGGCCCGCTGCCGGACGCCCTCGGGCTCGCCGTCGCCCCAGGTGGACGGGCGCACGATCGCCTGGTGCCGGAAGTCGATCGGGTCGTCGCAGACCGCCTGCCCGGTCAGGTGGTTCGAGATCGCCCAGACCCCCAGGCCGTGCCGCTCGAGCACGTCGAGTCGCGACCGCAGGTACGCGTCGTCCTGGTCGGCGCGCTCGAGGTCGAGGTGGTCGCCCGACGCGGCGATCTCGAGGCCGTCGTAGCCCCACCCGGCGGCGAGTGCCGCGACCTCCTCGAAGGGCAGGTCGGCCCACTGGCCGGTGAACAGGGTGACGGGGCGGGAGCTCTCGGCCATGGGTTCCTTCTCGGGGGCGACGGGGGTGCGGGCGGGCGGCGGGGGCGGGGCGGGCGGCGACGGGGTCGGGACGGTCGGGGTCAGGGCAGGTCGACCCACCGGCGCGACGCGGCGGACGCGAGGACCGCCTCGGTCACCCGGACGGCGCGCAGGCCGTCGACGAAGGTCGGCAGCCCCTCGGGGGTCCCGCCCCGGACGGCGTCGTGGGCGTCGCGCACGAACCCGGCGAACGCGTCGACGTAGCCCATGGGGTGCCCGGCGGGGACGGTCGACAGGCGGGCGGCGTCGGGTGCGAGCACGGCCGCGTCGCGGGCGACGAGCTGCGTGCCCGACCGGCGTCCGACCCAGAGCGTCTCGGGCTCCTCCTGCGAGAACTCGAGGCTCTCGGCGGTGCCCGACAGGTCGAGCAGGAGGCGGTTCTTGCGACCCGGGGCGACCTGCGACACGAAGAGGGTGCCGATCGCCCCCCGTGCCGTCTCGAACACGACGGCCGCCTCGTCCTCGGTGTCGACCGACGAGCCGCCGCGGTGCGTGTGCACGGTGGTGGTCGTCGAGGTCAGCCGGGCCAGCCGGTCGCCCAGGACGAACTCGAGCAGGTCGACCAGGTGGCTGCCGATGTCGGCGAAGGCCCGTGACGGACCACCCGCGGCCGAGTCGACCCGCCAGTCGACGTCGTCGCTGTCGAGCAACCAGTCCTGCAGGTACGAACCCCGGACGCTCAGCACGCGGCCGACCTCGCCCGTGGCGACGCGGGCCCGGGCCTCGCGCACCATCGGGTGGTAGCGGTAGACGAAGGGCACGGCACCGACCAGTCGCCCGACCCGGGCGGCCTCGACCAGGGCCTCGGCCTCGGCGCTCGAGGTCGCCAGCGGCTTCTCGCAGACCACGTGCTTGCCGGCGGCGAGCGCCGCCAGCGCGACGGGCGCGTGCGTGGCGTTCGGCGAGCAGACGTGCACGACGTCGACGCCGGGATCGGTCACGAGGTCGTCGACGCTCTCGTGGGAGGTGTCGACGCCCAGGGACGCCGCCGCGTGGGCCGCGCTGGCGGCGCTCGAGGAGGCGAGGGCGACCACGCGGGCGCCGGCCGACCGCGCGGCGCCGGCGTGCACGCGCGCCATGAAGCCGCCGCCCACGATGCCGACGCGCAGGGGTTCGACGCGACCCGCGCCTCCTCGGCTCGGCGCTGCTCGGCCGGCCGGGCCGGCGGTGGCGCCCACCGGCCCCACCGCCGTGGCCACGGCCGGCTCGGTCACTTCACGGCCCCCGACGACAGTCCGGTGATCAAGTGTTTCTGCACGAGCATGAAGCCTATGAGCACGGGCAGCGAGACGACGACCGAGGCGGCCATGAGCTGGTTCCAGTAGACGTCCTGCTGCGAGGCGTAGGCGCGGAGGCCGATGGAGAGCGTGCGCGTGTCCTTGCTCGTCAGCACCGAGGCGAAGAGCACCTCGCCCCAGGCCGTGATGAAGGCGTAGACCGCGACCGCGATGATGCCCGGCTTGGCGACCGGGATGATCACGCGGAACAGGGCACCGAGGCGACCCGTGCCGTCGATCATCGACGCCTCCTCCAGCTCTTTCGGGATGGACGCGAAGTAGCCCGTCAGCATCCAGATCGAGAACGGCAGCGAGAACGTCATGTAGGTGATGATCAGGCCGAGGTAGCTGCCGGTCAGCTGCACGCCGACCGTGCGCTGGATCTGCACGAAGATCAGGAACAGCGGCAACAGGAACAGGATGCCCGGGAACATCTGCGTCGACAGCACGACCAGGCTGAAGCTGCGCTGGCCCTTGAACCGCAGGCGGGCCAGCGAGTACGCGGCGAGCACGGCCATGGCCACCGACAGCACCGTCGCCGAGATCGTGACGATCAGGCTGTTCTTGAAGTACGACGCCAGCGGCACCGTCTGCCAGATCTGCACGTACGGCTCGAGCGTCACCCGGCTGGGGATCCAGGTGAACAAGCCCTGGACGTCGGCGAGCGGCTTGATCGAGGTGGTCAGCACCACGTAGAGCGGGACGACCACCACGAGCGACAGGAAGGCCAGCCCGAAGAAGCGGAAGACCTTGAACCCACGGGTCTCAATCATCGTGTTGTCCCTTCGGCAGAACCATGCGGATGTAGAACGCCGACGCGATCAGCAGCACGACCAGGAGCATCACGCTCATGGCACCGCCGAGGCCGAAGTTCCAGTTGTTGAACGACTGCTGGTAGATCAACGGCGAGATGAGCGTCGCCTGCTCGGGCGACGCCGGGCCGAAGAGCACGTAGGGCACGTTGAACTGGTTGAAGATCCACAGGCTCATGATCAACAGCAGCACGGCGTTGGCCGGCTTGACCATGGGCAGGGTGATCTGGGTGAACTGCTTCCAGAGGCTGGCGCCGTCGAGGCTCGCGGCCTCGTAGACGTCGCCCGGGATGTTCTGCAACGCGGCGAGCAGCATCAGGAAGGCGAAGGGCCAGAACTGCCACGCCGTCACGATGACGATGGCCCAGAACGAGTTGCCGCCGAGCAGCCAGAAGGGGCGGTCCTGCAGGATGCCGAGGTCGTCCACCAGGAAGCGGTTGATGGCCCCGTCGCGCTGGTTGAACATGAAGGCCCAGGCGATGGTGCCGACGTACGACGGCAGGGCGTAGGGCACGAGGAAGAGCGTGCGGAGGATGCCGCGGCCCTTGAACGAGCTGGTCAGGAGCACCGCGCCGAGCATGCCCATGCTCCAGGCGATGGCCACCACGATGACGGTGAACATCAGCGTGCGCCCCAGGGCCCCGTACAGCTGGCCGGCGATGGGCGAGGACGGGTCGAGCGCGGTGACGAAGTTCTGCAGGCCGACGAAGGGCGCGTTGACCCAGTTGGCGATGCTGAGCTGGTTCAGCGTGATGAACGCGATCCAGATGCCGAGCACCATCGGGACGATGTGGACGAGCAGTTCGGCCAGGGCGGCGGGCGCCACCAGGAAGTAGGCGAGCGGCGATCGGTGCTTCTTGCGCTTGGCCGGCTCGATCGGGGCCTGCTGGTGCGGGTCGGGCGGGAGGTCTTTCTCGGCGGTGGCGGGGGGCAGGACGTTGACGGTCATGAGGGTCCTCTCGGGGCCTGGGTGGCGGGGGCGGCCGGTCGATCGGACCGGCCGCCCCCGTCACGGGCGGTGGGACGGGCTACTGACCCGAGCTCATCTGGCTGTTCGCGTCCTCGAGGGCCGACTTGACGTCGGACTCGCTGACGGAACCGCCCTGGGCTGCGGTGGCGAGGAGGTTCTTGATCGCGGTGCCGACCAAGGTCTCCATCTGCCCCTCGGAGGGGTAGAGGGGCATGGGCTGGGCGTGGTCCTCGAGGATCGTCTGCTTCAGCTTGATCGTGTCCGACTGGAACGCCGGGTCGTCGTACGCGCTCGTGACCACGGGCAGCGAGCTGAACGCCTTGTTCAGGTACACCTGCTCGGAGTCGCTCGTCAGGTGCTTGACGAAGTCGATCGCCGCGTCCTTGTTGCCGCTGTTCTCGAAGACGCTCACGTTGATGCCGGCCACGTGGCTCTGGGTGCCCAGCAGACCGGTCGCGTCGGCGGACTCCATCGGCACGGGTGCCGCGGCGTAGTCGGTGAAGTCGCGGGCCGAGAGGTTCGCGTCGGGGGCCTGGTCGAAGAACATCGCGGCCTTGTCGTCCGCGAACGTCGCCGCCATGTCCGAACCGTTCACGCTCTCGGCGTCGGACGGTGAGACCACCTTGTCGACCGCCATCAGGTCGACCCACTCCTTGACGCCCTTGACGACGCCATCGTTGCCGAAGTCGGGCTCGCCGTCCTCGTCGTACAGCGCGCCTCCGTTCTGCAGGCCCCGGACGAACGCCTGGTGGGCGTTGTTCGAGATGCTCGACCCGGCCATGGTGACGCCCCACTGGTCGATCGTGCCGTCGCCGTCGGTGTCGACCGTCAGCTTCTTGGCGTCCTCGACGAACTCGTCCCAGGTGGCGGGCGGGGTGGTGATGCCCGCGGCCTCGAACATCTTCGTGTTGTAGTACAGCGAGTACGACAGCCCGTAGAGCGGGATCGACGTGGGTGCCTGACCCTCGGCACCGCCGGTGGCGAAGCTGGACTGCACGAAGCGGTCCTGGCCACCGACCTGGTCGAGGGCGTCGCCCTCCCAGGGCACGAAGGCACCGCTGGACTGCAGCGACACCGCCCAGGTGTTGCCGATGTTGAGGACATCGGGCCCCTCGCCGCTCGAGACGGCGGTGAGGATGCGGTTGTAGAGGTCGGACCACGGGATGACCTCGAGGTCGACCTTGACGCCGGTCTCCTCCGTGTAGCGGTCGATGCTCTCCTGCAGGATCTCGGCGTCCTTCTCGACCGTGGGAGCCTGGTTGCTGGCCCAGTAGGTGATCGTGTCGGCGTCGCCGCTGCCGCCGGAGGCGCTGCAGGCGGTCATCGATCCGACCGAGAGGGCTCCGACCGCGAGGGCGGCGAGCCAACGGAACTTCGTTTGCATGACTTCTCCTGGTGTCTCTTCTTCGAGATTTCTCTTCATCGAGTGAGGGAAGGGGTGGTGCGGGGGTTCGTGGTGCTGTGGTGACTCCGGTGGTACGAGTGGTGCGGGTGGTGCGCTCAGGGGGTGGACGGGTCGGGAGGCGCGGTGCCGGCGTCGAGGAGGCGCCGGCACCGCACCGGATCAGCCGAGGGTCGGGACGGAGGGGTCCCAGCTCTCGGGCAGCTCGGGCGTCGGCTCGAGGGTCGAGTCGACACGGACGCTCTCGTCACGTTCGGCGGACTCGGCCAGCGAGACCATGACGTCGAGGACGTGGAAGGCGAGTTCGCCGGGCACGCGCTCACGGCGACCCTCGCGGATGGCCTGGGCGAGCTCGGCGACGCCGGTGCCGCGGGTGAAGGTCGAACCCGTGGCCGCGACGACCGCCGGCTCGTCGGTGCCCGTGTGGACCGTCGTGTCGCCCTCGAACTCGTTCGGGTCGGGGAACACGGCCGTGCCCTCGGTCCCGGCGATCTCGACGAAGCCGGCACGGGCCAGCTTCGAGTCGAAGCTGAAGACGGCCTGCGCGCTGGCGCCGCTCTCGAACTGCAGCAGGGCGCTCACGTGCGTCGGCACCTCGACGGGGAAGACCGTTCCGGCCTTCGGCCCCGAGCCGATGACCCGGCTGTCCCGGGCCTTCGACGCCGTGGCCGTGACCTTCGCGACGGGTCCGAAGACCTGCACGAGCGTGGTCAGGTAGTACGGGCCGACGTCGAACATCGGTCCCGCGCCGTAGGCGAAGAGGAACTCGGGGCTGGGGTGCCACGACTCGGGGCCGGGCACCTGGAAGAGCGCGAGGCCGGTCAGGGGCGTGCCGATGTCGCCTCGCTTCACGACCCGCAGTCCGGTCTGCAGACCGGCGCCGAGGAACGTGTCCGGGGCGACGGCCACGCGGACGCCCGCCTCCTTCGCGGCGGCCAGCAGCCGGGCACCGCTCTCGCGGTCGAGGGCGTAGGGCTTCTCACCCCAGACGTGCTTGCCCGCGGCGACGGCCTGCAGCGCCACGTCGACGTGGGCCGCCGGGATCGTCAGGTTGACCACGATCTCGACGTCGTCGAGGGCGAGCAACTCGTCGACCGTGCCGCTGGCGGGCACGCCCCACTTCTCGGCCTGGGCCGCCGCGCGGGCCTGGTCGATGTCGGCGATGAAGAGCACCTCGAGGTCGGGGAACTGCGTGAGGTTGCCGAGGTACTGGTCGCTGATCACGCCGGCGCCGATGACCCCGACGCCCACCGGGCCGGTCTTGCCGTCGGAGGCGACGGCGGGCCGCGAGGCAGTCGTCACGTCGGTCATGCGCGGACCCCCTGCAGGAACTCGAGGCTGTCGGCGAGCGCGGTGAACACGTCACCGGCGTGGTCGTCGAGTTCGACGACGGGGGTGGCCTGACGGGCCGCCTGCAGGATGTCGCGGACGGGCATCGACCCGCGCCCGACGGCGACCTGCTCGACGTCGTTCTTGTTCTTCGGGCCGTCCTTCACGTGGAGGAACTGAACCTTGTCGCCGAGGCGGGCGAGCAGCTCGGCGGCGTCGACGCCGCCGACCTCGACCCAGTAGGTGTCGATCTCGAGCACGACGTTCGCGGGCAGGGCCGCGGCGAACACCTCGAGGGCGGGGGTGCCGTCGATCAGGTTCTCCAGCTCGAAGGCGTGGTTGTGGTAGCCGATGGTGAGGTCGTGGGCGGCGGCCGCGTCGGCGATCTCGCCCAGCTCCTTCGCGATCGCCTCGACGTCCTCACGGGTGACCCAGCGGGTCTCGTCGATGTGCGGGTCGATGATCGTGCCGACGCCGAGACGGGTGGCGGCGGCGAAGATCGGCTCGAGGTCCTTGCCGATCAGGCCGACGTGCGCGCTGGGCGCGGTGAGTCCGGCGGCGGGCAGGGCCTCGGCGTACTCGTCGACGCGGTCGACGAAGGCGTACGGCTCGACCTGGGTGTAGCCGAGGTCGGCGATTCGCTTCAGGGTGCCGGGCAGGTCGGCGGCGATGGCGTCTCTGACCGTGTAGAGCTGGACCGAGATCGGGCTTGCGGTGGTCACCAGGCGTGTCTCCTCTTCCGAGTGGATGTGCGACGGCGACGGGCACCGTCGGGGACTCTCAGCGGTCGAGCCGTCGACCGGTCACCCCCGGAAGAGTGGCGGTCGGCGTCGACCGAGACTCACCATAGGACCGCTTCTGTCGACCCGCAAGCAAAAGTCGACCTTTTCTCGGCGGGGTTCTCTCGGGCGTCGCCGAGGGCTGTGGTTTACTGCTGCCATGTCCGACACGACGAGGTCGTCTGCCCTCGGCAGCACCGGAGCCAGCGAGATCTTCCAGCTGCTCCGCGACGGCGTGCCGCGCACCCGGGCCGAACTCGCGGCGATGACGGGCCTCGCCCGGTCGACGATCGGCCTGCGCCTCGACGTCCTGGCCGAACTCGGTCTGGTCGGCCCCTCCGCAGACGCCGTCTCGACGGGTGGCCGCCCTCCCTCTCGCGTGGCGCTCATCCCCTCGGCGCGCGTCGTCCTGGCCGCGGACTTCGGAGCGGGCCACGTCAACCTCGCCCTGACCGACCTGATGGGCGTCGAGCTGATCAGCGACCGTCGCCTGATCGACATCGCCGACGGTCCCGAGACGACCCTCGCCGGCATGGTGACCGGGGCGGACGCCCTGCTCGACCGGCTCGGTCGCACCCGGGACGACCTCATCGGGGTCGGGATCGGCCTGCCGGGCCCCGTGCAGTTCAGCACGGGTCGACCGGTGAACCCGCCGATCATGCCCGGCTGGGACGGCGTCGACGTGCCGGGCTGGGTGAGGCGCCACCTCGACGTGCCCGTCCTCGTCGACAACGACGTCAACATCATGGCCCTCGGCGAGCGCAGCCACGCCTGGCCGGGCACCGACCACTTCCTGTTCGTCAAGGTCGCCACCGGCATCGGCTCGGGCATCATCTCGGGCGGTCGCCTGCAGCGCGGCGCCCAGGGCATCGCGGGCGACATCGGCCACGTGCAGATCCCCCGCGGCGCCGGCGTCGTCTGCCACTGCGGCAACGTCGGGTGCCTCGAGGCCGTCGCCTCCGGCCCGGCCCTCGCCCGCTCGCTGCGGGCCCTCGGCCACGACTGCGAGGGTGGCCGCCAGGTGGTCGAGCTCGTCCGGGCCGGCAACGTCGACGCGGTGCAGGCCGTCCGCCAGGCGGGTCGCGACCTCGGCGAGGTGCTGACCGCCTGCGTCAACATGATCAACCCCTCGGTCATCGCGATCGGCGGCTCCATGGCGCAGGCCGGCGAGCACTTGCTGGCCGGCGTGCGCGAGGTCGTCTACCAGCGGTCGATGCCGCTCGCGACCGAGCACCTGAGCATCGTGCCGTCCCGGGCGGGCGATCGGGCGGGACTCATGGGCGCGAGCATGCTCGCGATCCACCACGCCCTCTCCCCCGCGGCGATCGACGAGCTCGCCGCCGCCGTCTGACCGCGGGCTCCCGGTGTTCGCCGCTCCGCCGCGACACGAGGAGGCGTGGGTGTCGTCCTCGCGCCCCCGGCGAGGGAGAATGGTCACCATGACCGTCGTCCAACCCATGCTCGCCCTGTGGGACGACGACGAGCCGACGACCCCCGCCGCGCCTCCTGCGCACCTGACGCGCGTGCTGGCCGACTCGTCGGACCGCATCGCATGGCTGCGGGCTCGCAGCCAGGGCATCACGGCCACCGACGTCGCCCGACTCTCGAGCCCGCGCGCCGTGCAGGCCGTCGTGCTCGACAAGTTGTACGGCAACGGTTTCGGCGGCAACGCCTACACCGACCACGGGCGGGCGCGTGAGCCCGAGATCGCCCGGTGGGTGCTGCAGCGACACGGCATCGAGTCCAGCCAGAAGCTCTTCCACGCCGCGGGTCAGCGCCGACACCTGGCCACCCCGGACGGCGTGACCGTCCGCACCGACGGCACCGTCGAACTGTGCGAGATCAAGACGACGAAGAAGGCCTGGTCGTCGATCCCCCGCTCGTACCTGCGTCAGGTGGCCTGGCAGCAGTATGTGCTCGGCGCCGAGCGCACCCTCGTGGTGTGGGAGCAGCACACCGACTTCGTGCCCCTGCACGGTGACCCGCAGTGCCGCTGGGTCGAGCGGGACGAGGACGAGATCCACCGTCTCGTGGCCCTCGCCGACCAGGTGCTCGACACCCTCGCACGACAGGCGCCGGTCGACCCGTTCGCGCCCGGCGGTCGGGCGTCGGCGCCGCCACCGCCCGACGCCTACGAGGCCTACGAACCCCCGCCCTACGATCCGTTGCGCTGAGGCACGCGCCGATCCGGGTCGACGAGGCGCAGGCGCGACGCCGCCACGACGAGCGCCCCGATCAGGGCGACCGCGACGGCGATGCCCACGCACCAGAGCGCCACGACGCCCCCGCCGAGGGTCGCCACGTCGAGGAAGGGGTACGGCACGAAGTCGGCGCCCCGGGCCAGGACGACGACCACCCAGATCAAGGGGATGGCCAGGAATTGCCACAACCGCCGCCAGGGCTGGCGGTCGCGGTCGGCGAAGAGCACCCAGTCGAGCACGACGTAGAGCGGGATCACCCGGTGGAACACGTCGCTCGCCCACCCCACGGTGTACGGGTCGTTCGAGGGCAGTCCCGCCAGCAGCAGGTTGAAGACCAGCCCGGTCAGCGCGATGTACGTGGTCGCCGCCGCCCGCACCGCGACCGTCCACCGGGGCGGCGTCGTCCGGCGCAGCACCGTGAACGCGCCGATCGCCAGGGCCAGCAGCACGATGAGGTTGCTCTGGATGGTGAAGTACCCGAAGAAGTCCACGAATCGGTACCCCGGGTCGCGCAGGCTGTTCTCCCACTGGGCCACGACGGCGACGAGGACCGCGACCGCAGCCGCGACGCGCAGGACGGCGACCGATGCTCTCATGCCCACACCGTACCCATCATCGTTTCCCTCTCGGTGACACCCGCGAAACACGGGTGACTCATCCGTCCCGTTGACTGACCTGACCACCGCGCCGGAGCCACGGCGCACACGAGCCGACAGGGGCCGCCGATGGACACGACGATGCAGACGACGATGCGGGCGATGGTGATCGAGCGGACCGGCGGGCCCGAGCAGCTCGTCGCCGCCGACGTGCCCTACCCGCGACGGGTCAACGCCGAGGTGCTCGTGCGCGTCGTCGCCGCCGGCGTCAACCGCTTCGACCTGGAGACCCGGGCCGGTCGCGGCGACAGCGACGCCATCCCGGCGTTCCCGGCCGTGCTGGGCCACGACTTCAGCGGCGTCGTCGTCGAGACGCCCTACGCGGCGCATCCGTTGAGTCCGGGTGACGCCGTCTACGGCATGGCCCCGTGCCCGCGCTCCGGTGGCAGCTACGCCGAGTACATCAGCGTCCCGTCGCTGTCGGTGGCCCGGAAGCCCACCACCCTGTCGCACCTCGAAGCCGCCGCTGTGCCCCTCGCGGCGCTCACGGCCTGGGGGATGGTCGTCGACGTCGCCAAGGCCCACGAGGGCCAGCGCCTCCTCATCAACGCCGGCGCGGGCGGGGTGGGGCACTTCGCGGTGCAGTTCGCCTCGCACTTCGGCGCACACGTCGTCGCGACCGGCTCACAGGCCAACGCGGCCTGGCTGCGGGAGCTCGGTGCCGCCGAGGTCGTCGACTACGGCGCGGCCGACGTCGACCGCAGCGTCCGTCAGGTCGACGTCGTGCTCAACCTGGTCGACGACGACGTCGAGGCCGACCGGTCGCTGAGGTTGCTCCGACCCGGAGGGCTCGCCGTCCACGCACCGCTCGCCTCGGGGGCCGCCTTCGCCGAGAAGGCCGCGCAGGCAGGCGTCCGGTCGACCGGGTTCGCCGTCTCCCCCGACGGCGCCACGCTGGCGGTCATCTCGCGACTGCTCGACTCGGGCGACGTCCGGGTCTACGTCGACGAGGTCTACGACCTGGTCGACGCCCGTGACGCCCATGCCCGCCTCGAGCGGTCGCACACCCGCGGCAAGCTCGTGCTGCGCGTCACCGACGACACCGAGGCCGCCTGACCCGGCCTTCGGACCGGCCGCCATGGCCCGAAGCGACCCCGCCTAGATCCGACGCTCGAGGACGAAGTCCTGCTGCAGGTCGTCGCCGAGGGCGAAGGTCTTCGTCCCGACCTTCACGAGTCCGTGCTTGGCGTAGAAACGAAGCGCCCGTTCGTTCTGCTGGTTGACTCCGAGCCACACCGAGGAGGCGCCGGTCGCGCGGGCTGCCTCGAGGGTCGCGGCCATCAGGGTCGAGGCCGCCCCCGTGCCGTGCCCCTGCGGCATGACGTAGAACTTGCTCAGCTCGACGGTCGGCCGGGACGAGACGGCTGCGGCGACGTCCGCGTCCTCGGGATCTCCCGCGATCATCATGCTGTAGCCGAGGGCCACCCGGGCCGTGGGGTCGACGGCCAGCAGGACGGTCCGGGTGTCGTCGGCGAGGTAGCGCGAGAAGGCCTCCTCGGACAGCACCGTGGTGACGACCCGGGCGATGTCCGCGAGGTCCGACCCGGGCGGGCAGGCGAGCGGGAAGGTCACCGCGGCGACCTCGGCGAGCAGGGGGGCGTCGGTCGGGAGGGCGGGGCGCACGGTGACGGTCATCTGCCCATGGTGCCCCACCCGCGCCTCCTCGCCCGACCACGGACGGGAGCCGACGACGAAGGCCGCCCCACTCGAGAGTGGGACGGCCTTCGGGCGACGCGATGCCTGGGAGGTCGGAGGACCTAGAAGACGTTGATGTCGAGGGGGATGCCGGGACCGAAGGTCGTCGACAGCGTGCCCTTGGTGATGTAGCGGCCCTTGGACGAGGACGGCTTGAGGCGGACGACCTCTTCGAGGGCGGCGTCGAGGTTGGTGTTCAGCTGCTCTTCCGAGAAGCCGGCCTTGCCGATGACGAAGTGCACGTTGCTGTGCTTGTCGACACGGAACTCGATCTTTCCGCCCTTGATGTCGTTGACCGCCTGCGCAACGTTGGGGGTCACGGTGCCGGTCTTCGGGTTGGGCATGAGGCCACGGGGGCCGAGCACCTTTCCGAGACGACCGACCTTGCCCATGAGCTCGGGGGTCGAGACGGCCGAGTCGAACGACGTGTAGCCGCCCGCGACCTTCTCGATGAGCTCGTCGCCACCGACCTCGTCGGCACCCGCGGCGATGGCCGCCTCGGCGGCGGCACCCGTCGCGAACACAATGACGCGGGCGGTCTTGCCCGTGCCGTGCGGCAGGATGACGGTGCCGCGCACCATCTGGTCGGCCTTGCGGGGGTCGACGCCGAGCTTGAGCGCGACCTCGACGGTCGAGTCGAACTTCTTCGAGCCGGTCTCGCGAGCGACGGCTACGGCCTCGCTGGTGCTGTAGAACTTGCCTGCCTCGATCTTCTCGGCAGCGGCGCGGTACGCCTTGGACTTCTGAGCCATGTTGGACCTCTTCGTACTGGGGACGTGGTTGCGAGCCTGGCCGGCTCTCCCACTGATGTCAGGGTCGTGCAGGCGGGTCGCCTGCACGGAGGGGTGCTGCTTAGGCGTCGACCGTGATGCCCATGGAACGGGCGGTGCCGGCGATGATCTTCGCCGCGGCGTCGATGTCGTTGGCGTTCAGGTCGGCCTGCTTGGTCGTCGCGATCTCGCGCACCTGGTCCATGGTCAGCTTGCCGACCTTGGTGGTGTGCGGGGTTCCCGAACCCTTGGCGACGCCGGCGGCCTTCTTGATGAGCTCGGCGGCGGGCGGGGTCTTGAGGATGAACGTGAACGAGCGGTCTTCGTAGACCGTGATCTCGACGGGGACGACGTTGCCGCGCTGCGACTCGGTCGCCGCGTTGTACGCCTTGCAGAACTCCATGATGTTCACGCCGTGCTGACCCAGGGCCGGGCCGATGGGCGGGGCGGGGTTCGCGGCGCCGGCGTTGATCTGAAGCTTGATCAGACCCGTGACCTTCTTTTTCGGTGCCATTGTTCTTTTCCTTCTTGTGGGGTTCGAACCGATCGCGGTCGCGACCTGCTCTCCCGGTGGCCCGCGGCGCGGACTCCGGTGATCTGTAGACCTGGGGGGTGGGTGCCTGCTAGAGCTTCGTGACCTGGTCGAAGCTGAGCTCGACCGGCGTCTCGCGCTCGAACAGCGAGACCAGCACGGTGAGCTTGCCGCTCTCGGGCTTGATCTCGTTGATCGTACCGGGAAGTCCGGCGAACGACCCCTCTTTGATCGTGATCGTCTCGCCGATCTCGAAGTCGACCTCGGCGGGGATGACCCGCTGGGCCTGCTTGACACCCTTGGCGCCGCCCTTGGCGGGCGCCGGGGTCGTGTCGACCTGGACGAGGCTCTTCAACATGTTGAAGGCCTCTTCGAAACGCAGCGGCGTCGGGTTGTGGGCGTTGCCCACGAAGCCCGTGACGCCGGGGGTGTGGCGGACGACGGACCAGCTGTCCTCGTTGAGGTCGAGACGCACGAGCACGTAGCCGGGGATGCGGACGCGGGTGACGAGCTTGCGCTGCCCGTTCTTGATCTCGACCACGTCCTCCATGGGGACCTCTACCTGGTAGATGTAGTCCTCCATGGTCATCGAGACCATGCGGTTCTCGATGTTCTGCTTCACGCGGCGCTCGAAGCCGGCGTACGAGTGGATGACGTACCACTTGCCGGGCTTGCCCCGCAGCTCGTAACGGAAGGCCTCGTAGGGGTCGACCTCGGCGGGCTCGTCGTCCTCGACCTCGGTGGCGGACACGTCGACGTCGACGTCGTCGTGCGCGATCTCGGCGTCGGCGTCCTGGACGGACTGCTCCGCCTCGGCGACGACGGCGTTCGCGGCGGGGGCGTCGCCCTCGTCGGCCGCCTGCTCGGCCTCGGAGTCGGCCTCGTCGTCGGTGGCCTCGACGGCGGCCTCGGCCTCGAACTCGTCGTCGATGTCGAGGGCGTCGTCGACGATCGCGTCGGCCTCGGGGTCGCGTGCCTCGGCCAGCGTGTCGAGCAGGCCGTCGAGGTCGCTCGTGTCGGTCGAACCGGAGTCGCCTTCGTCGACGACCGAGAGGGCCTCGGACTCGGCGGGCTCGACGGCGTCCTCGTCGGCGGCCAGCGTGCCGCCCTCTTGGGCCTCTTCGACCTCGGAGGACTGCTCGGCAGCGGTGGCGAGGTCGATGTCGTCGCGCTCGTTGTCAGGCAAGGGTTCTTCTTTCGATCGGGGTTGTCGGGTGCTCGTGCTCGGTGTCACGGGACCCGCTCACGTGGTGCTCGGGGAGTCGGCCGGTGGGTGACGCGTCAGCTGCCGGTCGGGCCGTTGCCGAAGACGTAGCCGACGCCGGTGCCGAACACCAGGTCGAGCAGGGAGACGAGGGCCATCATGATGACCACGAAGACCAGGACGACGCCGGTGTAGCTGAGCAGCTCTTTGCGGGTCGGCGTGACGACCTTCTTGAGCTCGGCGATCACCTGGCGGATGAACAACGCGATGCGGGCGAAGGGACTGCGGCGCGTCGCACCGTCGCTCTTCGCCTTTTCGACGACGTCTTCACTGGGGACGTCAACGTCTTTTCTCGCCACTGTTCCGACCTTCCGAGCTCGGCCCGTGGGCCTGTGTCCGTATCTGTGTGTGATCACCGTGTCATGAAGAACACAGCCGGGCTGCAGGGCGGACAGGACTCGAACCTGCAACCTGCGGTTTTGGAGACCGCTGCTCTACCAATTGAGCCACCGCCCTATGGGATCGACGCCCTTCAGATGACCTCTCGGTCGGACCCGGAGGCCCTGCCTCTCTCAGTCGGCTGTTGGTGAACCGGACTGCAGAGGCGCGCTGAAGCTTGGCGCATTCGATCGCCTCGTCAAGTGTAGGCGAAGCGGCGGGCGCGTGCAAAGCCGGGCGCCGCGGGGTCCGACGGACCCTCGGCGGGCGCACCCGTCCGGGCCGGTGACACCCCCGCTAGGCTGACCCACGTGACCCCGACCGCGCGCCGTCTCTCGTCCCGTATCTCGTCGATCGCCGAATCGGCCACGCTGGCCGTCGACGCGAAGGCCAAGGCCCTGCTGGCACAGGGCCGACCGATCATAAGCTACGGCCCGGGCGAGCCCAACTTCCCCACGCCCGACCACATCGTCGACGCGGCCGTCGTCGCCGCCCGCGACCCGCGGAACCACCGCTACTCGGCCGCGGCCGGCCTGCTCGAACTGCGCGAGGCGATCGTCGAGAAGACCCTGCGCGACAGCGGCACCACGGTGTCGACGTCGCAGGTGATCGTCACGAACGGTGGCAAGCAGGCCGTCTACCAGGCCTTCCAGGCGCTGCTCGACGACGGCGACGAAGCCCTCCTGCCGGCGCCCTACTGGACGACCTACCCCGAGGCCATCGCCCTCGCCGGCGGAGTCACCGTCGAGGTCTTCGCCGGTGCCGACCAGGGCTACAAGGTCACGGTAGACCAGCTCGAGGCCGCCCGCACCGAGCGCACGAAGGTGTTGCTGTTCTGCTCGCCGTCGAACCCGACGGGCGCGGTCTACTCACCCGACGAGGTCGAGGCGATCGGTCGTTGGGCCCTCGAGGCCGGCGTCTGGGTGATCACCGACGAGATCTACCAGAACCTCACCTACGACGGGGTGACGGCCGTCTCGATCACCGAGGCCGTGCCCGAGCTGGCCGACCAGGCGATCCTGGTCAACGGCGTGGCCAAGACCTACGCGATGACCGGGTGGCGGGTCGGCTGGATGATCGGCCCGACCGACGTGGTCAAGGGTGCCGCGAACCTCCAGTCGCACCTCACGTCGAACGTCTCGAACGTGTCGCAGCGGGCGGCCCTGGCGGCCCTCACCGGACCGCAGGACGAGG
Organism: Frigoribacterium sp. CFBP 8759; assembly: GCF_014841655.1. Lineage (NCBI taxonomy): Bacteria > Bacillati > Actinomycetota > Actinomycetes > Micrococcales > Microbacteriaceae > Frigoribacterium > Frigoribacterium sp. CFBP 8759. The sequence goes on along the minus strand of NZ_JACYUH010000003.1, from coordinate 611,337 downwards.
TCGAGGCCATGCGGGTCGCCTTCGACGCCCGACGCAGCACCATCGTCCGCGAGCTCAACCGGATCGACGGCGTCGTCACCCCCACCCCCGAGGGAGCCTTCTACGTCTACCCCGACGTGCAGGGCCTGCTCGGTCGCGAGTGGGGAGGCGTCACGCCCACCACGTCGCTCGAACTCGCCGACCTCATCCTCGAACAGGCCGACGTCGCCACCGTGCCCGGTGAGGCCTTCGGGCCCAGCGGGTACCTCCGGCTGTCCTACGCCCTCGGCGACGACGAGTTGCTCGAGGGCGTCCGCCGCCTCCAGCGCCTGTTCGCCTGAGGCCGCGACCCCCGTCCCGAGGCCGGGTCCACCGATCGGTGGACCCGGCCTCGACCGGTCGGGCCTGGTGCGCGGAGCCGCCACGGCGCACGCTGGAGCCATGACCCCCGAACCCGTCGTGCGAGTGCACGACCTCACCAAGACCTACGGCACCGCCACGGCTCTGCACGGCCTCTCGTTCGAGGTGGCCGCGGGCGAGACCCTCGGCCTGCTCGGCCCCAACGGCGCCGGCAAGTCGACCACCATCGAGATCCTCGAGGGCTACCGCGACCGGTCGGGCGGCGACGTGTCGGTGCTCGGCGCCGACCCGCAGCACGCCGGTCTCGACTGGAAGGCGCGCCTCGGCATCGTCCTGCAGACCTCCGGCGAACAGGGGACGGCCACGGTGCGCGAGCAGATCGCCCACTTCGCCGGCTTCTACCCGAACCCGCGCGACGTCGACGAGGTGATCGCCGCGGTCGGCCTCGAGGCGAAGGCCGGGGCACGCATCCGGTCGCTGTCCGGGGGGCAGCGACGACGCGTCGACGTCGCGCTCGGTGTGGTCGGCGGCCCCGAGCTGTTGTTCCTCGACGAACCGACCACGGGCTTCGACCCCGAGGCCCGCCGACAGTTCTGGCAGTTGATCCGGTCGCTGTCGGACGACGGGACGAGCATCGTCCTCACCACCCACTACCTCGACGAGGCGGCGCAGCTGAGCGACCGCGTCGCGGTGATCGCGCAGGGCCGGCTCGTCGCCCAGGGGCGACCCGACGAGCTCGGGGACGAGGAGGCGCGCACCCCTCGCGTGACCTGGCTCGACGAACACGGACGGCACGACGTCCGCACCTCCGCACCGGGCGCCCTGGTCGCCGACCTGCACGCCCGCGGAGGCGAACCGCGCTCGCTCGAGGTGATCCGGCCGTCGCTGGAGGACGTGTACCTCGGGTTGGTCGCGACCGCCGAGACCGTCGCGGACGGGGAACGGATCGCGACCGACGCCGGGGACGCGCCGCGCGCCTCCTCGTCCGGGGTGACCTCGTGAGGACGCTCTCGCTCGGCCTGAGCCGCACCCGGTACGAGGTGCGGGGGTACTTCCGGGCCGGCGACACCGTCTTCTTCACGTTCTTGTTCCCGGTCGTGATGCTCGCGATCTTCTCCACGGCGTTCAGCGCCTCGGGCTCGTTCGGCACGCGGCCGGACGGTTCCGAGGTGGGGGCCGCCGCGTTCTACCTGCCGGGGATGATCGCGGCCGGCATCCTGCTCTCGGGCGTGCAGAACCTCGCCGTCGACATCGCCCTCGAGCGTGGTGACGGCACCCTCAAGCGACTCTCGGGGACGCCCCTGCCGGTCGGGTCGTACTTCGTCGGCAAGTTCGGCCAGGTGCTCGTCACGAGCCTGCTGCAGGTGGCGCTGCTCGTGCTGGTGGCCCGGGTGCTCTTCGGCGTGCCCTTGCCGACCGACGCCGGGTCGTGGCTGACGCTCGCCTGGGTCTACCTGCTCGGCATCGCGACGTCGGCACTGGTCGGCATCGCCCTCTCGCGCGTGCCCCGCAGCGGGAAGAGCGCCACGGCCGTGATCGTCCCGATCACGCTCGTGCTGCAGTTCATCTCGGGGGTCTACCTGCCGTTCACCCAGCTGCCCGACTGGCTGCAGTCGGTGGCCTCGGTGTTCCCGTTGAAGTGGCTGGCGCAGGGCATGCGCAGCGTGTTCCTGCCCGACACGTTCTCGGCCGCCGAGGCCGGCGGATCGTGGGACCTGCCCGGCGTCGCCCTCTGGCTGGCGGTCTGGCTCGTCGCCGGCGCCGTCGCCTCGCTGCTGACCTTCCGGTGGATCAGGAAGGACACCTGACCCGTGGACGGCCACCGTCCTCCGCCCGATCGGCGACGACCACGACGGCCTCGCCGGCCCGCGGCTGCCACTAGCGTGATCGACATGGACGACACCGGCGACCGGGCGGAGGCCGCGGCCCCCGCCCGGTCGGGAACCGCCATCTCGATGCGCTGGTGGGACGCCGGCCTCGCGATCACGGTCGTGGTGATGGTCGTCCTGGCCACGACCTCGTCGAGCGGCCGGGTCACGGCCTCGTTCGTCGCCGTCGGGCTGCTGGTGCTCACGTGGTTCGCCCTCGCGCGGCCCGTGGTGCGTCGCGCCGTCGCGCTGCTGTCGCTCCCGACCGTGACGGCCGTCGCCGCGCTCGTGGTGGTGGGCGGCGTCACGGTGGCCGCCACCCCCGAACTCGCGGTCGTGCAGGCCTTCCTCATGCCGCTGATCTGGACGCTGCTCCCCGGCACCCGGTCCGCGATCGTCGCCAACGTCTGCTTGTGCGTCGCCATCTCGATCGGGTTCGTCGTCAGCCTGGGGTGGTCGGCCGAGGCCCTCGCGACGGCCGCCACCAGCGAAGGCCTCTCGCTCGTCTTCAGCATCGCGCTGGGGATGTGGATCACCACGATCGCCGGGGTCGGGGTCGAACGCGGCCGGCTGCTCGACGAGCTGCGCGAGGCCCAGGCCGAACTGGCCGCGCGGCACCGCGACGCGGGCACGAGCACCGAACGCGAGCGCCTGGCCCGGGAGATCCACGACACGATCGCCCAGAGCCTCACCGGAGTCGTCATGCTCGCGCAGCAGACCCGCGGAGCCCTCGCGGCCGGCGACCTGACGACGACCCGTGAACGGCTCGACGTGATCGAGGCCGCCGCCCGCGAGGCCCTCACCGAGGCGCGCACCCTCGTCGCGGCGACCGCGTCCACCGGACCGGCGGGCACCGACGTGGCGGCCGCCCTCCATCGCCTCGGCGAGCGCTTCGAGCGGGAGAGCGGAATCGGGATCACGGTCGACGCCGTCGAGGTCGACCTGCCCCGCGACCTGCAGGTCGTGCTGGTGCGGTGCACCCAGGAGGCGCTGGCCAACGTCCGCAAGCACAGTGCGTCGACGTCGGCGCGGGTCACGCTCACGGCGACGGACGGGACGGCCGTGCTCGTCGTGTCCGACGACGGCACCGGGTTCGACACGGCGGTCGCATCGACCGGGTTCGGCCTCGACGGCCTCCGCGAGCGGCTCGAGCTGTCGGGTGGCCGCCTCGACGTCTCGTCGGACCGCGACGGGACGGTCGTCACCGCGCAGGTCCCCCGCGCCGCGGTGGTGACCCCGTGACCGCGGGGCCCGCGCACGAGGATGCGACGTCGACCGGGCCCGGAGCCTCGCCGGCGGGATCGCCCGTGCACCGCACCGTCGTGGCCGACGACCATCCGATCGTGCGGCAGGGCATCGCCGCCCTGCTCGCGACGACGGACGACTTCGTCGTGGTGGGGCAGGCGAGCGACGGCTCCGAGGCCGTCGCCCTGGCGGACTCGCTCGAGCCCGACCTGATCGTGATGGACCTCCGCATGCCCGGCCTCGACGGTGTCGAGGCGACCGAGGCCGTCCTGGCACGTCACCCGACGACCAAGGTCGTCGTGCTCACCACCTACGAGTCCGACGACAGCATCCTGCGGGCGATCGAGGTGGGGGCGAGCGGCTACCTCCTGAAGGCCTCCCCGGAGGACGAGCTCGTGGCGGGCCTCCGAGCCGTGGTCGCGGGACAGGTGGCCCTCGCCCCCGCGATGGCGGCCCGTCTCGTCGGCCGCGCACGCAGCGGCGCCGAGCCCGTGCCGCGCCCGACCCCGTTGAGTCCTCGCGAGACCGACGTGCTCGCCCTCGTGGCGGAGGGTTGCTCGAACCGCGAGATCGGACGCCGGCTGTTCGTCGGCGAGGCGACGGTCAAGACGCACCTGCTGCACGTCTTCGAGAAACTGGGCGTCAACGACCGGACGCGCGCCGTCACGCTGGCGCTCGAACTCGGCCACCTGCCGCGCCGCTGAGGATCTCTGCGCCGCGACGTCGGACGGGCACCGCCGCGTCGGACGCACGTGGCCGCGTCGGACGCACGCGGCCGCGTCCCTACAGCGAGAGGCCGAGGAGGACGGGCTCGGGGTGCAGCAGCACGCCGAACTCGGACTGGACCCGCTGCTGCACGTAGCGCGCGAGCTCGGCGACCTCGTCGCCCGTGGCACCGCCACGGTTGGTCAGGGCCAGGGTGTGCTTGGACGAGACGGCGGCTCGCGAGCCCGGCAGGCGGAAACCCCTCGCGATGCCGGCGTGCTCGATCAGCCAGGCGGCGCTGAGCTTGACCTCGGCGGGCGCACGGGGCGCCGGGGCGGCCGGCTCCTCACCGAGTGGCACGACCTGGCGCTCGGGCTCGGGGCCGGTCGGCCACCGTGGCGCGTCGGCCGGCAGGGTCGACGCGTCGGCCCGCGACACGATCGGGTTGGTGAAGAACGATCCGCTCGACGCCGTGTCACGGTCGGCCGGGTCGAGCACCATGCCCTTCGCGGCCCGCAGGGCGAGCACGCTGGAGCGCACGTCGGCGACCGAGACCCGGGCCCCGAGCTCGACGCCGAGGGCCTTCGCGAGCTGCGGGTACGCGACCTGCTCGCTCGCGCCTCCGTGGTCCGTGAGGGCGAACTCCACGGCCGTGACGACGCCCCGACGGCCCTGCTTGAAGACGCTCGTGCGGTACCCGAGGTCGAGGTTGGCCGCGGGGATGCGGACGAACTCGCCCGAGTCGTCGTCCAGGAAGTCGACGGCCACGAGCGTCGAGGCGACCTCCTGGCCGTAGGCACCGATGTTCTGGATCGGCGACGCGCCCGTCGAGCCGGGGATGCCGCTGAGCGCCTCGAGCCCCGACCAGCCCTGCTCGACCGTGGAGGCGACGAGGTCGTCCCAGGGCTCACCGGCGGCGACGCGGAGGTGGACGCGGTGGTCGTCGGAGTCGACGCGCTCGACACCCCGGGTGGCCACGTGGACGACCGTGCCGTCGAACGGCTCGTCGGAGGCGACCGTGTTCGACCCGCCGCCCAGGACGTACCAGGGGTCGTCACCGACCGACGCCTCACGGACCGCGGCCAGCAGCTCGTCGGTCGTCGTCGCCTCGACCAGGCGGGCGGGCTCGCCGCCCACCTGCATCGTCGTGAGCTCGGCGAAGGTCGTCACGCCAGCGTCACCACGACCTGGGCCTTGCCCAGCACGGTCTGGCCGCCGGCGGTCACGGTCAGGTCGATGCGCGCCGTGCCGGCCTCGGCGTCGAGCTTGCCCACCTTCGCGACGACGGCGATCTCGGCCCCGGCGGTGGGGTCGACCACGACGGGACGCGTGAAGCGCACCTGGTAGTCCGACACCCGACCGAGCACGCCGGCGTCGTCGCCCGCCCCCTCGAGCCATTCGACGACCGGCTGGACGGCGGTGCCCATCGTGAGCATGCCGTGGGCCAGGACACCGGGGAGACCGACCGCGGCCGCCACGTCGTCGCGGTAGTGGATGGGGTTGAAGTCGCCCGAGGCGCCGGCGTAGCGCACCAACGAGTCGCGTGTCAGGGGGTAGGTCTTCTCGGCGACGACCTGGCCGACCTCGAGGGCGCTCACGCGGCGGCCTCGTCGTCGGCGCGGACGACGAGCGTCGACACGGCGGTGACCACGTGCCGCCCGTCGACGTCGCGCATGTCGGAGGACGCCGTGACCATGGCGTTGCCGCCCAGCGTCTTGACGCTCGTCACGGTCAGGGTGGCCGTGAGCTCGTCCCCCGCGACGATCGGACGCGAGAGCGAGAAGCGCTGCTCGCCGTGGACGACGCGGGAGAAGTCGATGCCCGCGTCGGGTTCGGCGAGCAACTGGGCGAGGGTGGCCTCTTGGACGACGACGGCGAAGGTCGGCGGGGCGACGAGGTCGCCGTGCCCGGCCGCGTGGGCCGCCTCGACGTCGAACGAGAGCGGGCTCGTCGAGCCGGTCGCGCGGGCGAACTCGCGCACCTTCTCGCGGCCCACGAGGTAGGGCGGGGCCGGCGGGAAGACCCGCCCTTGCAGATCAGGGTTCACGGACACGCGGTCGAGTCTAACCAGCGGGGTACGTCGCCCGGCCCGGTGTCGGGGGCACGGCGTACGTTCACGTCATGAGCGACGCGAACATCGACCCCGACATCACCCCCGTCGACCCGGCAGCGGCCGAGTCCGACGAGACGACGACCACCGACACGACGACCACCGACGAGACCGACCAGGCCGCCACGGCCCGCGAGGAGAACGCAGCTCCCGCACACGGCGAGACGCTCGGCGGCGCCCGCCCCGACGGCGGCAGCACGGCGTCGAAGGACCCCGACGACTGGGTCACCGGCGACGAGCCCATCACCGGCCCGCAGAAGAGCTACCTCGACACCCTCGCCCGCGAGGCCGGTGAAGAGCTGCCCGCCGACATGACGAAGGCCGAGGCGAGCGAGCACATCGACCGCCTCCAGCAGAAGACCGGCCGCGGGGCCTGACCCCTCGTCGTCCCCCGGGGCCCGGGCCGATCCGCGAAAGACGGCCCGGTGCCCCTTCCGATCCACCCGTGGCAGTCGTACACTCCAGTCACGTCTGGGATGGTAACTCGACGTGGGCACCCTCCTCTGGCGCGTGCCGGTACTGATCCACCTGCACCTCGAGCGCCGAGGGTGCGACGGGGTGCATCCGAGTCCTCCCCCGACTCGGGTGCACCTCTTCACGTCGCCCACCGCATCGCGTCCCGCCGTCCAGGGCCGACCGACCCGGGGCCGTGCGGCTCCGTCCGTCTAGGGTGAACGGATGATCTCCCCCGAGCCCCCGGTCTCCACCGCCGGCTCCGGTCGCCGCGACGGCCCCGCCTCGTGGACCGCCGCCCTGCTGGGTTCGACGCACCCGGGGCCGACGGTGGTGGTGACCGTCCTCGCCGTCGTGCTGGGCGCCTCCTCGGGGTTGCCCCTCGGCCGACTCGTGCTGCTCGCCCTCGCGGTGCTGCTCGGACAGGCCTCGATCGGGTTCGCCAACGACTGGCTCGACGCCGGGCGCGACCGCGCCGTCGGCCGGACCGACAAGCCGGTGGCCCGGGGCCTCGTGAGCGTGTCGGCCGTTCGCCGTGCCGCGGTGGTCTGCGGCGTGCTGATGCTCGTGCCGTCCTACGCGCTCGGGCCCGCAGCCGGCACGGCCCACCTCGTGCTCGTGGCCTCGGGGTGGGCGTACGACCTCGGGCTCAAGCGGACCCCGGTCTCGGTGGTGCCCTTCGTCGTGAGCTTCGGCCTGCTGCCGGCCGTCGCCACCCTCGCGGCGGCACCACCGTCGCCTCCCGCCGCCTGGGCCGTGGCGGTCGGAGCCGTCTTCGGCATCGCGATCCACTTCACGAACGTCCTGCCCGACCTCGACGACGACGCGCGCACCGGCATCGTCGGGCTCCCCCACCGCCTCGGGCGGACCGTCTCGGGAGTCGTCGCGTTCGCGGCGCTGGCCATCGCGGCCGTCCTGCTGCTCTCGGGCCGACTGGGCGGCGACTCGTCGGCTCCGGGCCTCGTCGCTGCCGCCGTCGGCACCGCCGTGACCCTCGGCATCGCCGTCGTCGGAGTGCGCCTCGTGCTCGCGGGACGCGTCGACCGGACCCTCTTCCGGTTGATCATGGTGGCGGCCCTGCTGCTCGTGGTGCAGCTCGCCCTCAGCGGCGGCACCGTCGTCGCCTGAGCACGCGGGTCGGCGGAGGGGAGCCGGGACGGCGCGGCCGCGGGGGCCGACCGCTCAGGCCCAGCGCATGGCGTAGACCGACGCGAGCAGGTGCCTGCTCGGAGCCCTCAGCACGGCTCCGAGCGCCAGGTCCCGGGCCCGAGCCGCTCCCCCGCCGACGGGCCGACCGAGGGCGGTGTTCCACTCGGCCTGCCGGGCGGCGCGGAGGGCGGCGCGGGCACGGTCGGCGTCGAAACGGCCGAACGTCGTCGGATCGAGCACCCGGCCACCCCTCCGCTTCACCGCCGCGGCGATGACGGCCTCGAGCGCGTGCCCGTCGAGCCAGCCGAGGTTCATGCCCTGGCCGCCGATGGGACTGATCTCGTGGGCGGCGTCGCCGATCAACGTGACCCGGCCGACGACCGTCCGGACGGCCAGCCGGCGCCGGACGCCGAACCCGCTCGTCATGGTCGAGGTCGTCGGGTCGACGGGTGACCCGGTGCGGTCCGACACGAGCCGCGCGACGTCGTCCGGTGCGACCGACGCGGTCGCTGCGTGAGCCGACCCGACGTGCACCACGAACCGTCGTCGACCCGCGGGCAACGGGAACGACTCGACCACCCCGGAGCGCTCGAGATGGATCACGGCGTCGGGGCCGTGGCCGGTGGCGTCGGCGAAGTCGCCCATCACGTAGCGGTCGGGCAGGTCCCGGGCCCTGGTGTCGACGCCCAGCGCGGCGCGGACGGCGCTGCGCGTGCCGTCGGCCCCGACGACGAAGCGGGCGGCGACGACCACCGGCCCCTCGTCGTCGACCCCCTCGACGACCACGTCCTCGTCGCGTTGTGCGAGCCCGACGAACCGCACGCCCCGACGGAGCGCGTCGTCCCGCCGCGCGGCCAACCCCGTCCGCAGCACCGCCTCGGTGCGGTCCTGCGGCACCGCCGCGACGAACGGCCACCGCGACGACGCCCGGTCGAACGGCACCACGCCGACCGTCCGCTCGCCGCTCCGGGCGATGCCCCGCCGGATGCGGACGGCGTCGGCGAGCAGGTCGTCCGCGAGGCCGAGCCGGTCGAAGAGGTCGATCGAGGGCGGATGCACGCCGAGGGCGCGCGAGTGCGCCGGATCGTCGACCCGCGCCTCCCAGACGACGGCGTCGAGGCCGCGATCCGCCAGGGCGGCGGCGAGCATCACCCCGACGGGCCCCCCACCGACGATCAGAACGTCATGCGTCCGCACGGCCGGCACCCCCGGGGGCGTCGACGCCGATCTGGCGGACGAGCAGCAGGCGGAAGGGCCACTGCCGGACGACGCGCCACCCCGGCGGAGCCACGTCGACCAGCTCGTCGGCGGTGAAGCTGCGGCGGATCGACAGGAGCCCGTCGACGTGGACGAACGAGCGGGTCCGCCACGGCCAGGTCGCGGCCCGGTAGGCGAGGTACGCCCCGCGGGCCCGCTCGATGTCGGCGTGCAGCACGAGACGGGACGCCAGGCGGGCGCTGTCGTCCAGCACGGCCGCCCGGGCCTCGTCGTCGAGGTGGTGCAGGACGTGGTTCGACACGACCACGTCGAAGGTCTCGCCCGCCGCCACGAGGTCGGCGCTCGAGGCCCGCCGGAACTCGACGCCGGGCGGGACGGGGCGGGACGCCGCGAAGGCGTGGGCCCGTTCGTCGGGATCGACGGCCACGACCTCGAGGGCGAGCCCGTCGCGACGGGCCCAGCCGGCCAGGGCGCGCGCGAGGTCGCCGCCGCCGGACCCGAGGTCGAGCAGCCGGGTCGTCACGTCCGCCGACAACAGCGGGCGCAGGCGGCGGAGGTACGCCCGGCGCCACCCCGCCACGAGACCGTTCACGACCGGGAAGGCCCGGTAGGTGGCGTTCAGCAGGCCGAGGTCGCAGCCCGGGTCGTCCATCAGCTCGACGAGTCCGACGCCTCGTCGCGACAGGTCCGGCCACCAGGGCGGCCGCACCGCGACCGACGGAGCCGAGGAGGTGCGGGTCGCGCTCACGAGACCGCGCGACGCGTCATCAGCGCGGTCTCGACGGTCAGTCCGGGGCCGAAGGCCATGGCGCCCACGCGCTGCGACGGGGCGGGTTGCCCGGCCAGGAGGTCGGCGAGGATGAACAGGACGGTCGCGCTCGACATGTTGCCGTAGTCGCGCAGGACGTCGCGTGAGGGCGCCATGTGGGCGTCGGTGAGCCCGAGCTGCTGTTGCACGCGGTCGAGGATGCTGCGCCCGCCCGGATGGACGGCCCACAGGTCGACGTCGCCGACGCCGACGCCGCCGGCCTCGAAGAGCGGTGCCAGGGCCGAGTCGATGTGCAGCTCGATGATCTGCGGGACGTAGCTGCTCAGCACCATGTCGAAGCCCAGGTCGCCGATCGTCCACGCCATGTCGGTCTCGCCGACCGGGGTGAGCACCGTCTCGAGGACGTCGAGGTCGAGCACGACGGAGCCCGACGGCGCCGGGCGGGCGGTCACCACGGCGGCGGCCGCCCCGTCGGCGAACACGGACGAGGCGACGATCGAGTCGGGGTCGTCGGAGCTCCGCAGGTGCAGCGTGCAGAGCTCGGCGCAGACGACGAGCACGACCGCCTCCGGATCGGCGAGGCAGAAGTCGCGTGCGGCGGCGAGGGCGGGGAAGGCCCCGTAGCAGCCCATGAAGCCCAGGTGGTGGCGACGGGTCGACGGCGACAACCCGAGGCCCCGGACGAGCAGGTAGTCGGGCCCGGGGGCGAAGAAGCCGGTGCACGACACGCTGATCACGTGCGTGACGTCGTCGGGCCCGAGGTCGGGCGCCGCCGCGAGCGCGGCACGAGCGGCGTCGAGGAACAGCTGGGGCGACCGGTCCGTGTAGACCTGGTTGCGCGCACCCGTGCCGGGTCGGAGGATCTCGTTCGACGCGGCGTCGTAGAACGTGGGCTCGCCCTCGCGCGGTCGCCGGTCGAGCTCGTCGACGACGGTGTGCCGGGTCTCGATGGCCGAGGCACCGAACGCGGCGCCGACGATGCGCTGACCGAGGCGGCCGAGGCCGGCCTGGGTCGCGAAGATCTCTCGGACGTCGTCCTGTCGGATGATGGTCGGGGGCACCGCGGTGCCGATGCTGCGGATGCTCACGGCCATGCTTCATCGTATGCCCGACGCCCGGGCACGGCGCACCGGTCGCGTCTCGGTGCGCGGAGACGACCCGGCGGATGACCACCGAGCGTACGGACGACGAAGGCCCGAACTCGTGAGAGATCCGGGCCTGCGGTAGCGAGGGCGGGACTTGAACCCGCGACACCACGATTATGAGCCGTGTGCTCTAACCAACTGAGCTACCCCGCCGCAGGCTGCAGGCCCTGCCGGCATCACACCGGGACGGGACCGAGACAGCCAGAGCCCCGAGTCAGGATTGAACTGACGACCCCTTCCTTACCATGGAAGTGCTCTACCACTGAGCTATCGGGGCGTGACCACCAGGCGAGCGACCGAGGCCGCTGCCGATTGGCACCAGACAAGGGTAGCAGAGCGAACGGGCTGCTGACGCCACGTGCCGACCCGGCCCGCCGAAGGCCCCGCGGGGCAGGATCGACGGGTGCACAGCCTCGAACTCCTGCTCGACCCGGCCTCCGACGGAGCCGTCCGTGACGAATGGCGCGTGCTGTCCGCGGCGGGCCTCCCGTCGCAGGGCGACCACGTCGGGACGTCGAACGCGCCGCACGTCACCCTGGTGGCACGACCCGACCTCGACCCGGCCGCCGACCCGCGCCTCCTGCCCCTCTCGGAGGCGCTGCCGATGCCCGCCGAGCTCGGTGGGCTGCTGCTCTTCGGGTCGCCCCCGCGCGGGCTCGTGCTCGTGCGACCCGTGGTCGTGACGGGAGAACTGCTGGACCTCCACGCCCGGGTGCACGAGAGCCTGGGAGGCGCGGGGGACGTCCCGCACACCACGCCCGGTCGGTGGACCCCCCACGTCACCCTCGCGTCACGCCTCACGCCCGACCAGGTGGCCCGGGCCCTCGACGCCCTCTCCGAGGCCGGCGTCCCGTCGACCCGGCCGGTCGTGCTGTCCCGGCTGCGGCGCTGGGACCCGGGCGCGCGGACGATCGTCCCGCTGGGTCCCGTCGCCGCGGACGGGCAGGCGCATGAGAGGGACGGCGCCGGGCGCTGACCCCGGACGTCAGGCGAGCGGACGCGAGGCCGCCTCGAGCGACGCCAGGTCGCCCTCGGTCAACTCGACCCGGGCGGCGTCGAGCAGGCCCTCGAGCTGGCGGGGGGTCCGGGCGCTGCCGAGTGCGCCGATGACGTTGTCGCGGGAGGCGAGCCACGCGACGGCCACGGCGCCCGGCTCGACGTCGAGACGCTCGGCGATCTCGACGACGACCTCGAGGGTGCCCTGGTTCTGCGGCGTGACGTAGCTGAGGGCCCGGCTGCCCCGGGGAGAGTCCCCGCGGCCGGCCTCGTGACGGTACTTGCCCGTCAGGAACCCGCTCGCCAGGGACGAGTGCGGCAACACGGCGAGGTCGTAGTGGTCCACGATGGCGGCGACGTCCTGCTCGTACTCGCCCCGTCGCACCAGGTTGTACGCGACCTGGACCAAACGGAACGGGTGGAGTCCGTCGCGATCCGCGATCGCGAGGGCCTGCCGGAGGCGCGCGCCGGTGTAGTTGGACGCCCCGGCGCAGAGGATCTTGCCCTCGTCGACGAGCTCGCTGAGCGCGCCCACCGTCTCGTCCAGCGGTGTCTCGTCGTCGTCGAAGTGCGTGAAGTAGAAGTCGACGTGGTCGGTGCGCAGACGGCGCAGCGACGCCTCGACCGCCGCCCGGATGCTGGCACGCGACAGGCCGGGGGCGTCAGGGTGCTGCCCGCACTTGGTGCTCAGCACGACCCGGTCGCGGTTGCCCGGTCGGGCGAGCCACCGGCCGATGATCGCCTCGGACTCGCCCCCGGAGTTGCCCGGCAGCCACGCCGAGTAGACGTCGGCCGTGTCGACGACGCGGCCGCCGTCGTCGGCGAACAGGTCGAGCACCTCGAGGGCGGTGGGGGCGCCGACCGTCCAGCCGAAGACGTTGGTTCCGAGCGCGAGCGGGAACGGCCGGGTGCCGGCGGGCAGGTCGGCCGTCACGAGATCGGTCGCAGGGTTCAGGATCGTGCCAATCGTGTCGCGGGTGTTCGTCCCGGAGGTCCCCCTCCGGGCTGTCCTGACCACGACCGTAGCCGATGCCGCGTCGGGGGCCTGCCGTATCGTGGCCTCATGTCCACACGAGATCCGGCCGAGACCGACACGCTGACCCCGACCGCCCCCCTCGAGGGCACCGCGACGACCGCCGACCAGGGCCACGAGTGGTGGCGCACCGCCGTCATCTACCAGGTCTACCCGCGGTCGTTCGCCGACGGCGACGGCGACGGCGTCGGCGACCTCCCCGGCATCACGTCGCGCCTCGACGCCCTCGGCGAGCTCGGCGTCGACGCCGTCTGGCTGTCGCCCTTCTACACCTCGCCCCAGCGCGACGCGGGCTACGACGTGGCCGACTACCGCGACGTCGACCCGCTGTTCGGCACCTTGGACGACTTCGACGCCCTCCGCGCCCGGGCCACCGAGCTGGGCCTGCGGGTCATCGTCGACGTGGTGCCGAACCACACCTCGAGCGACCACGCGTGGTTCCGCGAGGCCCTCGCCTCGCCGGCCGGTTCGGCCGCCCGCGGTCGGTACCTGTTCCGTGACGGCCGCGGCCCCGACGGCGAGCTGCCGCCGAACAACTGGCAGTCGGTCTTCGGCGGCCCGGCGTGGTCCCGCGTGACCGAGGCCGACGGCCGACCGGGCCAGTGGTACCTGCACCTGTTCGACTCGTCGCAACCCGACCTCGACTGGACGAACCGCCGCGTGCGCGACGAGTTCGTCGACGTGCTGCGCTTCTGGCTCGACCGCGGCGTCGACGGGTTCCGGGTCGACGTCGCTCACGGCATGGTCAAGGCCGAGGGCCTGCCCGACTACACGCCCCCCGCCGAGTCCGGCAGCATGGGCGGTGGCCAGGGCGAGTCCGCTCCCCCGCCCTACTGGGGCCAGGAGGGCGTCCACGAGATCTACCGCGAGTGGCACACCGTCCTCGCCGAGTACCCGGGCGACCGGGTGCTCGTCGCCGAGGCCTGGGTCGAACCGCTCTCGCGTCTGGCCGACTGGGTGCGCCCCGACGAGATGCACCAGGCGTTCAACTTCGCCTACCTCGAGACCGGGTGGTCCGCCCCGGCCGTCCGCGAGGTCGTCGACGCGTCCCTCCAGACCTTCTCGAGCGTCGGAGCCCCCAGCACCTGGGTCATGAGCAACCACGACGTCGTCCGGCACGCCAGTCGGCTCGCCCTGACGGCCGAGAACCCGCAGGGGTACGGCATCGGGCCGAAGAGCGAGGGGCTGCCCGTCCCCGAGCTCGGGTTGGCCAGGGCGCGAGCCGCATCGGCGCTCATGTTGGCCCTCCCCGGCAGCGCGTACCTCTACCAGGGCGAAGAACTCGGCCTGCCCGAGGCCATCGACCTGCCCGACGACTCCCGGCAGGACCCCACGTGGTTCCGCACGGACGGGGAGCGCTACGGCCGGGACGGCTGCCGCGTGCCGTTGCCCTGGTCCGCGACCGAGCCGGCCTTCGGGTTCAACGCGACGGGCGCCTCCTGGTTGCCCCAACCCGCGGACTGGTCGACGTACGCCCGGGACGAGCAGCGGGGTGTCGCCGGGTCGACGCTGGAGCTCTACACGCGGGCGCTCCGCCTCCGTGCGGAGCACGAGCTGGGTACGGGCACGCTGACCTGGCTCGAGGGCTTCGGGCCCGAGGTGGTCGCGTTCCGCAGCCAGGGGGTCACCGTCGTGGCCAACATGGGCGACGTCCCCGTCGAGCTCCCCGTGGGCGAGGTCCTGCTGGCCACCATGGTCGTCGACGGGCCGGCCCTGCCGGCGAACGCGACGGTCTGGCTCGCCACCACGTCGTAGCGGCGACGACGACGGAAGAGCCCCACCTGGCGACAGGTGGGGCTCTTCTCGTGCGTGCCGCGCGGAGCGGGACCACGGCTCAGTTCGTGTTGGCCTGGAGCCAGGGATAGGGGTCGACGGGCACGCCGCCGATCACGATCTCGAAGTGCAGGTGGGCCCCGGTGCTGTTGCCCGTGCTGCCGACCTTGCCGATGATGGTGCCGACCGTGACGGTGTCGCCCTCGCGGACCTCGACCGAACCGGTCTGCATGTGCGCGTAGACGCTGGTGACCTTCTGGCCGTTGACGACGTGGTCGATCCAGACGTTGTTGCCCAGGGCACCCGAGGGGCCGTCGACCTTGCTGACGACGCCGTCGGCGATCGCCTGGATCGGCGAGCCGGCACCCGGGACGAAGTCGAGACCCTGGTGGAACGTCGAGCAGAAGCCGCAGTTGGCCACCTGGCGGGCGCCGAAGCCGCTGCTGATCGGCACGCCCGTCTGGAACGGCCACTGGACCGTGCCGTCGACGTCGTTCGAGAACGTGCTGGCACTCGTCGAGGCGTACTCGGAGACGGCCTTCATCTCGGTGACCGAGTAACCGTCGCGCGAGACACCGGCCGTGCCGTCGGCCGAGGGTGCGGTCGCCGTGTAGCTCTGGGAGTCGGCGGCCTTCTTGGCGGCCGTCTGCGTGGGGGTGTCGACGAAGAAGGCGTTGGCGGGCACCGAGGTGGCCACGAGCATGGACGCGGCGAAGAGCATGGCTCCGACGACCGTGACGCGCTTGGTGGTGCGTCGGAAGGTCGCCCCGGCGGTGCGGGGCGCGCGGACGGGCGCCTCGAGGCGAGCCGCGGGGCGCTGTGCGCGGGCCTTCGCGGTGCGTCCGGCAGCTGCGGGACGGGTGCCGGAGTCCGCACCGAGACGAGCGGCTCGTCGCGGCGAGACGTGCTCGGTCGCCGCGGACGGGCCAGTCGTGGGCCGGGCCTCGGCGGCGGGCTCGGCGACCACGCGGGCCGCAGTGCTCGTAGCGGCGGCAGCCGTCGTGGTGGCGGAGGTCGTGGTGGCGGCGGAGGCCGTTGCGGTCACGGGCCGGGCCGCGCGGCGTTCGGCCTCACGGGCTTCGCGACGGGTGAGGTAGACGGGGGCGTCGGCCACGACGGGGACGGTCGGAGCGACACTCGGCGAACCGGTGCCCGTGAGGTCGTCGGTGGCGCGACGCGACGGGGTTCCGTCGCCGTCGGGCTCGGCGATCTGCTGGTACTTCGTCACGTGTGATGGGTCCTCGGGGTGATCGGGATCGGACGGTGGGTGCACCGTCGTCTTCACGGCCGTCACTGGTGATCGTGGCACGAGCTGCGCAGGACTTTCGGAAGGAGCCCTGGCGGAGTGCGTCACGCGATGATCACGGATCAATAACGACCTCTCCAGGGTAGCCGGTCGATGAACGAATGGCTACCCGCATTCGGGTGTCGATGTCGATATGTATGATTGACCTACGATATGACAACTCGAACGCTGCATGTTCATATCTCGCAGCGAGGGTGCTCCGGTCAGATCCCTGCCTCGACGACCAGGGCGGCGAGGTCCTGGGCGATGGCAGGGGCCGCGACGAAGGTCAGCGACTCGCTGGGGGCCTGACCGAGCTCCCCGCGGACGACGGCGCCTGCTTCGGCGGCCACGAGTGCGCCCGCCGCGTGGTCCCACGGCTTGAGTCCTCGCTCGACGTAGGCGTCGACCCGTCCCGCGGCGACGGCGCAGAGGTCGAGCGAGGCCGCCCCCAGGCGCCTCAGGTCGCGAACGCGCCCCACCACCCGGACCAGCGCCTCCGCGTGCTCGACCCGACGTGCGGCGTCGTACGAGAACCCGGTGGCCAGCAGGGACGTCTCGAGGGAGGCCGGAGCGTTCACCTCGAGGCGACGCCCGTCCAGCCACGCGCCGCCGCCGACCGACGCGGTGAAGGTCTCGCCCGACGTCGGGTTGACGACCGCTGCGGCGAGGGTGCGCCAGGTGAGCGGGTCGGGACCGCCCTCGACGACGGCGATGCTCACGGCCCACTGCGGGATGCCGTAAAGGAAGTTGACGGTCCCGTCGATGGGGTCCACGACCCAGGTGAGTCCCGTGGTCGAGTCGTCGGGTTCGCCCTCTTCTCCGAAGAAGCCGTCCCCGGGACGCAGCTCGGCCAGACGGCCTCGGACGTACGTCTCGACCTCTCGGTCGGTGTGCGTCACGACGTCGACGGCGCTGCTCTTGGTGTCGGCGACCACGACCCCCTCGGACCGGCGGAGGGCCGCGAGCTCGGCGGCCTCACCCGCGACGGCGACGGCGATCTCGAGCAGCTCGGCGGGGGTCGGGGTGACGGACACGGGTCCTCCTGTGGGGTGGGTGGCCCGGTAACGCAAGAACGGACTCGACGAGCGAGTCCGTTCTTGAGGGGCAACCGTGGCAAGTGAGGGATTCGAACCCCCGAAGGCTACGCCGGCTGATTTACAGTCAGATCCCTTTGGCCGCTTGGGTAACTTGCCATGCACGCCCAGCCCGTGTGATCACCGACCGGAGGCGCCAGACAAATATACAGCCTCGGGAGCCCCCTCACGACCACTCGCCTTCAGCGCCCCGCCGCGCGGACCGCCGGCCGGCGATGGACCGCGCGGACAGGTGGACTACTGGACGGCGGAGGTGAGGCGGGCGACGTTGTCGAGGACCTTCGAGCGGAAGGGACGCGCGAGCCAGTCGTCGAGGAACAGTTCGCGGCTCGAGGCGCGGTAGGTCTGCTCGACCTCGCGCAGCCGTTCGACGAACTCGAGTCCACGCACCATGACCGAGATCTCGAGGTTGAGGCTGAACGACCGCATGTCCATGTTGCTGGAGCCGATGACCGCGACCTCGTCGTCGATCGAGAAGTGCTTGGCGTGCAGGACGGTCGGCGAGCGGTACAGGAAGATGCGGACCCCCGACCGCAGCAGGGCCTCGTAGTAGGAACGCTGCGCGTGGTATACCACCGGCTGGTCGCCGATCTCGCTGACGAAGAGCTGCACCTCGAGCCCGCGCTGGGCCGCGGTCGTCACGGCGTAGAGCATCGACTCGTCGGGCACGAAGTAGGGGCTGGTGATGATGATGCGCTCCTGCGCGCTGTAGAGCAGCGAGTTGAACAACCGCAGGTTGTTCTCGCCGTCGAAGCCCGGCCCGCTCGGCACCACCTGACAGTCGATCGTCTCGAGCCGGTCGGCCGTGTGCACGGGGTCGGTCTCGCGGAGCAGCAACTCGTCGGTCTCGCTGTACCAGTCGGTGACGAACAGCGCGTTGATGCCGGCGACGATGGGGCCCTCGAAGCGGACCATGAAGTCCTTCCACTCGAGGCCTCGGCGCTTGTTCTTGCGTTTCTGGTAGCTCTTGTCGACCATGTTCTGCGAGCCCGTGAAGGCCACACGACCGTCGATCACGAGGAGCTTGCGGTGGTTGCGCAGATCGGGCCGCTGGTACTTGCCCCGCAGCGGCAGTACGGGCAGCATGAGCTGCCACTCCACGCCCATCGCGTCCAACCGCCGTCGGGCCTTGCGGTACCCCGGGTACCCGCGGCTGGCGATGTGGTCCATCAGCAGACGGACCGTGACACCCCGTCGACGGGCGTTCTCGAGCGCCAGGAAGAACGGCTCGGTCGTGCGGTCGAGGCTCGTGATGTAGAACTCGGCGTGGACGTAGCGGTGGGCCCCGTCGACCGCCTCGACCATCGCCGCCATGGATTCGTCGTAGTCGGTGTGCATCTCACCGGTGTTGCCTCCGACGAGCGGCATCGCACCGAGCGTGCGGTTGAGTTCGACCACCGAGTCGAGCCAGGCCGGCCACGGGTGGTCGCGCTTGACACGCTCCATGCCCTCGGTCGTCTCGATGATGTACTTGTTGATCTCGGTCTGCTTCTCACGACGACGCGCGGGCAGCTTGGTGCTGCCGATCAACAAGAAGAGGACGAACCCGACGTACGGGATCAGGAAGATCGCGAGCAACCACGCGGTGGCCGTCTGGGGCCGCCTGTTGATCGGGACGTAGACGATCGCGAACACCCGGATGGCGATGTCGAGCACGATGCCGAGAACGGCGATCGTCGGCGCCACCCAGGCGGGTTCGACCATGGACGGGACCTCGGAGCCGTGAGCCGCGGGTGACTAGCGGAAGTTGACGAACTGCAGGTCGACGTCGAGGTCGGCCTTCTTCAACAGCGCCATGGTCGCCTGCAGATCGTCACGGCTCTTGGACTGCACGCGCAGTTCGTCGCCCTGGATCTGGCTCTTCACGCTCTTCGGGCCCTCGTCGCGGATGATCTTGCCGATCTTCTTCGCCGCGTCCTGCTCGATGCCCTGCTTGAGGGACGCCTCGATGCGGTACTCCTTGCCGCTGGCGAAGGGCTCGCCGACGTCGAGGTGCTTGAGGCTGATGCTGCGCTTGATGAACTTCGACTCGAGCACGTCGAGCACGGCCTTGACGCGTTCTTCGGTGGCGGCCTTGAGCAGCAGCTTCTCGCCGCTCCAGTCGACCGAGGCGCCGACACCCTTGAAGTCGTAGCGCTGCTCGATCTCTTTCTGCGCCTGGTGGAGGGCGTTGTCGGCCTCCATCTTGTCGACCTTGCTGACCACGTCGAAGGAACTGTCTGCCATGGGGACCACCATACCGACGACCGACGAGGTCGGTGACGACCGCGCGCCTCCTCGGTTCCACCGTCGAGGGGAGCCGAGGAGGCGCGCTACGGGCGACCGAGGACGTCAGGCGGGCGTCGACTCCGTCTCGACGGCGCGCGAGACGCGCACCATCTCGTCACGCTCCACGACCTTGACCCGGGCACGCTCGTGCTCGTGGGCCCCGCCGAGGGCGATCTCGTGCCCGTCGAGACGGTGCCAGCCCTCGAGGTCGGTGTACTCGACGCCGCGCTGCTCGAGCAGGGCCGGGATGGCCTCGTCGGACGGGTCGACCGGCTGCCACCAGCTGGCCTGGTCGTTGATGAGGTGCTTGACGGTCTCCATCGCGTCGCTCTTGGTGTGCCCGATGAGGCCGACGGGGCCGCGCTTGATCCAGCCGGTGGCGTAGACGCCGGGGACGATCTGGTTGTCGTCGTCCATCACCTGGCCCTCGTGGTTCGGGATCACGCCACGACGCTCGTCGAACGGGATGCCGTCGAGCGGAGAGCCGAAGTAGCCGACCGCGCGGTAGATGGCCTGGATCGGCACGTCGCGGAGCTCGCCCGTGCCCTCGACGCCGCCCTGCCCGTCGGGCCGGGTGCGCTCGTACCGGAAGGCCGCGACGCGACCGTCGGCGTCGCCGACGACCTCGACGGGCTTGGCGTAGAAGTGCAGGTGCAGGCGACGCGACGCCGTCCCGACCTCGCGCTGGCGCCACTGGTTCAGCACCTTGTCGATGACGAACACCTGCTTGTTGGTGGCGATGGCCGTCTTGGACGCCTCGTCGTGATCGAAGTCCTCGTCGTAGACGATCATGTCGACGTCACGCACCTCGCCCAGCTCGCGCAGCTCGAGCGGCGTGAACTTGACCTGCGCCGGGCCCCGGCGTCCGAAGACGTGCACGTCGGTGATCGAGGACTGCTTGAGGCCCGCGTAGACGTTGTCGGGGATCTCGGTGGGCAGCAGGTCGTCGGCGTGCTTGGCCAGGATGCGGGACACGTCGAGGGCGACGTTGCCGACGCCGACGACGGCGACCGACGTCGCGTCGAGCGGCCAGGTGCGGGGGAAGTCGGGGTGACCGTCGAACCAGCTGACGAAGTCGGCCGCGCCGTAGCTGCCCTCGAGGTCGATGCCGGGGATGTCGAGGTCGGCGTCCTTGATGGCACCGGTCGAGAAGATGACGGCGTTGTAGTGCTTGCGCAGGTCGTCGAGCCCGATGTCGACGCCGTAGCGGACGTTGCCGAAGACCCTGATGTCGCCGCTGTCGAGCACGTCGCGCAGCGCGTTGACGATGCCCTTGATGCGGGGGTGGTCGGGGGCGACGCCGTAGCGCACGAGACCGTAGGGGGCCGGCAGCTGCTCGAAGAGGTCGATCGAGACGTCGAAGGCCTTCTCGGCCTTCGCGAGGATGTCGGCGGCGTAGATGCCGGCCGGTCCGGCGCCGACGATGGCCAGTCGCAAGGTGGTCACGGGTTCTCCCTAGATCTGGGGTGGCTCGGCGGGGCCGGCCGGTTGGACGATGGTGCTCGAGGACGAGACGGACGAGGAGGCGCGGCGCCGGTCAGGCGGACCGCTCGACCACGCGGTCGGCGAAGCGGGTGAGCGCCTTCTTCACGGGCCCGTCGGGCAGCGGGGACAGGGCGTCGAGGGCCTCGCGGGCCCACCGGTGAGCCTCGACCCGGGTGCGTTCGGTGACCTCGTGCTGACGGACGCGTCGGACCAGGTCGGCGAACTCGTCGTCGAGGTGGGCCGTCGCGTCGGCGAGCGACGCCGACGTGCCGCCCTCGAGGTTCGGTTCACCGCTCGACCCGTGGGCCGCGGCACGCGTGGCGTCGACGATGCGGTCGATCTCGGACAACAGCGACGACGCCTCGAGGTCGGCCTGCGCCAGCTGCCGCAGGTACAGCACCGGGAGCGTGACGACGCCGGCCCGCAGGTCGGTGCCGGCCTTCTTGCCGGTCTCGGCGGGCTGGTCGGACAGGTCGATGACGTCGTCGATCAGCTGGAAGGCGATGCCGATCTTCTCACCGAACTCGGCGACGGGGGCGAGGTACTCACGCGGTGCCCCGCTGAACATGACGCCGGCGCGGGCGGCGGTCGAGATGAGCGACCCCGTCTTGTCGGCGAGCACGTCGATGTAGTGGGCGATCGGGTCGTCGCCTTCTCGTGGGCCGACCGTCTCGTGGAGCTGACCGAGGCAGAGCCGTTCGAAGGTCTCGGCCTGGAGCAGGATGGCCTCTTGGCCGAGCCCCGACACGATGGTGCTTGCCCGGGCGAACAGCAGGTCGCCGGCGAGGATCGCGACGTTGTTGCCCCACACCGTCTGGGCACTGGGGACGCCGCGACGCATCTGCGCCTCGTCCATGACGTCGTCGTGGTAGAGCGAGGCGAGGTGGGTGATCTCGGTGGCCTGCGCCGAGGCGACGATCCCGGGGGTCGCGCCGTCGCCCAGCTGGGCGATGAGCAGCGTCAGCGTCGGCCGGACGCGCTTGCCGCCGGCCGCGAGGAGGTAGCGCGTCGTGGCGTCGGCGATGTCGTCGGCGAAGGCGATCTCGCGCAGCAACCCCTCTTCGACGAGCTCGAGCCCGTCGTCGACCGCGGCCACGAAACGACGCTCGGTCGGCGTGGCGAACAGCTTCTCGCCGAGGCCGAGCGAACGACCCAGCGAGTTGCGCTGCGCAGGAGGGGCGCCGGCGTTCACGACGTGGCCCGCTTCGACCGCGAGGAGGAGCGCGCGGCGCCCGACGCCGGCTTGCGACCCCGGTGCAGGGCGACGATGCCGAAGCTGAGGTCGCGGTGGGCGACGCGGGTGAACCCGGCGCCGCGGATCCACTGGCTGAGGACCTGCTGCTCCGGCCACTGCTCGATGGACTCGGCCAGGTACGAGTAGGCCGGGCCGTTGCTGCTGGTGACCTTGGCGACGAGGGGCATGCCGTACTTGAGGTAGGCCCGGTAGGCGGCGCGCAGGAGACCGAACGGCGGAGTGGAGAACTCGCAGACGACGAGGCGGCCACCGGGCTTGAGCACGCGGTTCATCTCGGCCAGCGCGACCTTGGGCCGGTTCACGTTGCGCAGCCCGAACGAGATGGTGACGGCGTCGAACGTGTCGTCGTCGAAGGGCAGCGACTCGGCGTTGCCCTCGACGAACTCGAGCTCGGGGTGGCGTTCGCGGCCGACCTCGACCATGCCCTTCGAGAAGTCGAGGGCGACGACCTCGGCACCCCGCTGCGCGATGGCCGCCGAGCTGGTGCCCGTGCCGGCTGCGATGTCGAGGACCTTGTCGGCCGGACCGGCACCGATCGCCTTCACGGTGGCGATGCGCCACAGGACGGCGTTGCCCGCCGAGAGCACGTCGTTCGTACGGTCGTAATGGCGCGCGACGCCGTCGAACATCGAGGCGACCTCGTCGGGTTGCTTGTTCATGTCGGCCTTGGTCACGATGGTGGATCCTACCGTCAAGCACTGGGGGTGTCCCGAGTAGGGTCGACGAGTGAAGTCCCCCGCGTCCCGCGCTCCGTCACTCGCCGTCCGCACCACGCGAATCGACCACGTCAGCCCGTTGCTCGACGTCGTCGACCGGGCGCGTCCGCTGGTCTTCGTCCGCGGCGGGGCGGGCATGGCGGGCGTCGGCGAGGCCCTCCGTCTCGAGTTCTCCGGGCCCGACCGCATGACCGAGGCCGCCGACGCCTGGCGTGCCGTGGCGGCCGCCGCCACGGTGCACGACGAGGTCGGCGTGCCCGGTACCGGGTTGGTCGCGTTCGGCTCGTTCGCGTTCGACGACGAGTCCGCCGAGACGAGCGTGCTGATCGTCCCGAGCATCGTCATCGGACGGCGCGACGGGGTCGCCTGGATCACGAGGGTGGACGACGCCGAGCTGCCCGCGGGGAAGCCGGTCGGCGCCTCCGTCCGCCTCTCGCTGGCCGACGGCGCCCTCGACGCCGGCGGCTACGCGACGGCCGTGGCCCGGGCCGTCGACGCCATCGGCGCCGGTCGGGTCAGCAAGGTCGTGCTCGCACGCGACCTCGTGGGCACGTTGCCCCCCGAGGCCGACCTGCGCCTCGTCGCCGCCACCCTGCTCACCGCGTACCCCGACTGCTACGCCTTCGCCGTCGACGGACTGATCGGGGCCAGCCCCGAGACGCTCGTCAAGTCCGAACGGGGCGAGGTGTCGGCCCGGGTCCTCGCCGGAAGCGCGGCCCGTGGCGTCGACGCGGCCACCGACGAGCAGGCCGCCCTCGCCCTGGCGACGTCTCCGAAGGACCTCGACGAACACGCCTTCGCCCTGCGCAGCCTGTTGCTGTCGCTCGGACCGCACGCCCGGGACGTCGTGACGGGCGAACAGCCCTTCACCCTGCGCCTCCCCAACCTCTGGCACCTGGCCAGCGACGTGCGGGGCCGCCTGACCGACGGGTCGAGCTCGCTCGACCTCATCGCCTCGCTGCACCCGACGGCGGCCGTCGCCGGCACCCCGACGCAGGAGGCGCTGGCCCTGATCCGAGAACTCGAACCGTTCGACCGTGGTCGCTACGCGGGGCCCGTCGGCTGGGTCGGTGCCGACGGCGACGGCGAGTGGGCCATCGCCCTCCGGTGTGCCCAGGTCGACCGGGACGGCTCGGTGCGGGCGTTCGCGGGGGCCGGCGTCGTCGCCGAGTCCGTGCCCGAGAGGGAGGTGGCCGAGACGGCCATGAAGTTCCGCCCCGTGGTCGACGCCTTCAGCCGATGACCGCGCCCGCCCCCGCGACGACGTGGTCGCGTCCGGTCGCCCTCGTCGTGGCGGCCGCGTTCTTCATGGAAAACCTCGACGCCACCATCCTGTCGACGGCGACCGCCACGATCGCGACCGACTTCGGCGTCCAGCCCGCGCAGCTCGGACTCGCCGTGACCGGCTACCTCGTCGC
The DNA here is from genome assembly GCF_014841655.1 of Frigoribacterium sp. CFBP 8759. Classification (NCBI taxonomy): domain Bacteria; kingdom Bacillati; phylum Actinomycetota; class Actinomycetes; order Micrococcales; family Microbacteriaceae; genus Frigoribacterium; species Frigoribacterium sp. CFBP 8759. The sequence continues at coordinate 587,010 of NZ_JACYUH010000003.1, read as the reverse complement.
CGTGGCGGCGTTCATCCCGCTGGGCGCCTGGCTCGCCGAACGCTGGGGCGCCCGCCGCGTGTTCCTCGCGGCCGTCGTGCTCTTCGTCCTCGCCTCGGTCGCCTGTGCCGCGAGCACCGACCTGGTCGCCCTCACGACCTCCCGGGTCGTGCAGGGCTTCGCGGGCAGCATGATGGTGCCGATCGGCCGACTGATCGTCCTCCGCAGCACCGAGAAGTCCGAGCTGATCCGGGCGATCGCCTACCTCACCTGGCCCGCGCTCGTGGCTCCGGTCGTCGCGCCGCTGCTCGGAGGACTGCTCACCGAGCACCTCGGCTGGCAGTGGGTGTTCCTGGTCAACGTCCCGGTCGGCCTCGCGCTGCTCGCGGTCGCCTGGAGGGTCGTCCCCTCCCCCGAGGTCGGTGACCGCCAGCCTCTCGACCTGGTCGGTCTGGTGCTCGTGGCGGGATCGATCGTGGCACTGGTGCTGGCGTTCGAGCTGCTCGGCGAGCCCACGACGCTCGTGCCGGGCGTGCTGCTGGCCGTCCTGGCGGTGGTGCTCGGCCTCGTGGCCGTGCGGTGGTTCCGTCGGGCGGCGCACCCGTTGCTCGACCTCACGGCCTTCCGCATCGGGTCGTTCCGCGTGACGAACCTCAGCGGATCGCTCTACCGGGCCGTCGTGAACGGCATCCCCTTCGTCGTCCCGCTGCTGCTGCAGGACGGTTTCGGCTGGTCGCCGGTCGAGGCGGGACTCATGCTCATGTGGGTGTTCGTCGGCAACCTGGCCGTCAAACCGTTCACGACGCCGCTGCTGAAGCGCTTCCGCGTGGTGCCGATCATCGTCGTCGCGACGGTGGCCCTCGCGGCGACCTTCGTCGCGGCCGCGCTGGTCGGCCCCGACACCTCGCCGGTCGTCGTTGCGGGGGTGCTGCTGCTCAGCGGCGTCTTCCGGTCCGTCGGCTTCACGGCCTACAACACGCTGCAGTTCGCCGACGTCCCGGCCGAGATGATCGGACCCGCCAACGCCATCGCGTCCATCACGAGCCAACTCGCCGTGGGGCTCGGCGTCGCCGCGACGGCACTGGCCGTCCGCGTGGCCGACCTCGCGATCTCGACCGACGGCCCGGCACCCGCGGCGTCCGGGTACCAGGCCGCGTTGATCGTGCTGGCCGTGCTGGCCCTGCTCAGCCTGATCGAGGGGCTGCGGCTGCCCAAGGGGACCGGCGACGCGTTGCGGAGCCGCGCCTCCTGACGTCCGGTCAGCGACCGCAGACGGCCAGCGGGACCTCGTTGGCGGCCCCCAGCACCGCCGGTCCCCCGACGAGGACGACCTCGAAGACGCGGGCGTCGAGCACGGCTCGCTCCGTCGCCGGCGGGACACAGTCTCGCTCGCTCAGGACGAGCGAGGCACCTTCGCGGGCGGCGACCGCACCCGCGACCAGCGCATCGGCGAATCCCCGTCCGCTCGCCACGAAGATCGTCTCGGAGTCACCACCGACGAGTGCGGCGGCCGTCTCGTAGCGATCGACTCCGGCGCGACGCTCGGTGACGAGAAAGGGCTCCTGCTCGACGAGACTGGCTTCGTACGCCCGGGAGATGCTCGCCGTCCCGCCGACGAGGATGGCCCGGGCCTTGCCCAGCTCGACCATCAGGGCCCTCGTCGGAGCGTCGGCGGCCGACTGAGCACCTCGGACGAGGACGACCGGGGCGTCGTCCCGATGAGCGGCAGGACCTGCGGCCAGGGCATCCGGGAACGCCTCACCCGTGGCGAGGTAGATCCTCTCGCCGGTCGACGAGCCGAGGAACGAGTGACGCGCCACCAGGCGCGAGGTCTCGTAGCGGTCCGCTCCACCGAGCCTCGTGATCGCCGGTTGCCACGAGGCCAGCTGCTCGTAGACCTGGGCGGAGACCGCGGCCGGCCCACCCACGACCACGATGCGCTCGGGGGCGAGGCGCTCGATGACCGCCACGGTGGCTGCGGGGAGGGCATCCCGGTCGGTCATCGCGAGGGCCCCGCCCTCGTGGGCTGCCGCAGGGCCCGCGCTGAGCGCGTCCGGGAAGTTCAGCCCGTTCGCGACGTAGAGGACGGGGACCCGAGGCGTGGCACCGTTCGTGGAAGGAAAGCCCCAGGGCGACGACAGGACCGCTGCTCCGGTGCCGAACCGGTCGTCCCCGGCCACTCGTGTCGTCGTGAAGGTCCGTTCGGTGAGGACGACGTCGAGACCGGTGATCTTTTGTCCGGGACCGATGACGATGTCCTCGGCATCGGCGAACCGCCGACCCGCCGGCCAGTACAGGTCGTCGTGGACCCTCGATGACTGCGAGGACCCGTCTCCGAAGCTCAGGCGATAGGTGCCCGGGCGCAGGAGGGGGAACTCCCAGCGACCGTCCTCGCTCGCCGTGGACTCGGAGCCCTCGTCCTTGTAACCACCGGTGGTGGGGTTCTTCCACCAGATCGTCACGCGGGCGTACGGCAGCGGCACCGTCCTCCCGTCGACGACCGCCGACACCTGGCCCGACAGGAGCTGGGACAGGATGAGCGGGAGATCGCCGACCGAGGCCGCCGACCCGTCGGCGGGAACGTCCACCCAGAATCGAGGGGACCCATAACGGTACGGACCGGGATACGGCGCTTCGAGCGTGACGTACCACCGGCCCGGCGTGACTCCGGTGAACGTGAAGGTCCCGTCGGGCCGACGCTCGAGCGAGGGGACCGGGACCTCGTCCGGGGTGGTCCCGGGTGAGACGGCCGTCAACCGACCGGCGGACGACGGCACCATCGAACCATCGGCCGTCTGGGCCGTGACCCGACCGGTGATGCTCCCGATCGGCGTCGTGCCGAGCGGGGCGGCGCCGGCCGGGGCGACGACGAGCCAGGACGCGACGACGGCGACGACGAGAGCGAGGGAGAAGACCACCGCGGTAGGACCGCCACGGAGGGGCGAGATGACGAGCATGAGGCATTGTCAGGGACCGGGGGACCCGTGAGCAACACGCGTACCCCGAACCGTACCGTTCGACGACCGGCGATCGCCGGAGGCACCTGAACGGACGCGTCCGACCCGAGCGGACTGTCCCCCGCTACGACGTCGCGAGCTTCGTCTTCTCGAGCTCGACGTCGAACTGCGCGACGGGCCAGTCGAGCCCGCGCGACGCGAGGGCGTCGATCAGCAGCTTCTGGACGGCGACCCGGGCGTACCACTTGCGATCGGCCGGCACAACGAACCACGGGGCGGTCCCGGTCGACGTGCGACGGATCGCCGTCTCGTAGGCGTCTTGGTAGTCGTTCCAGACGAGACGCTCCTCGAGGTCGCCGGGGTTGTACTTCCAGTGCTTGTCGGGGCGGTCGAGTCGGTCCGCGAGGCGTTCCTTCTGCTCGTCGGACGAGATGTGCAGCATCACCTTGACCAGCGTGGTGCCGTTCGCGACGAGCTCGTCCTCGAACTCGACGATGTCGGCGTACCGCTGTTCGATGTCCTCGGGCGGCGCGAGGCGGCGCACCTTGCCGATCAGCACGTCCTCGTAGTGCGAGCGGTCGAAGACCCCGATCATGCCGGGGCCGGGCAGCTCGCGCCGCACCCGCCACAGGAAGTCGTGCGCGAGCTCGTCGGGCGTCGGCGACTTGAAGGCATGGTGCGCGACGCCCTGGGGGTCGACGGCGCCCACGACGTGCCGGACGATGCCGCCCTTGCCGGCGGTGTCCATCGCCTGCAGGACCAACAGCACGTTGCCGGTGCTGCCCCCGCTCCGGCTCTGCGCGAACATCTTCTCCTGGAGCTCGCTCAGGGTCTCGCGACCCGACTCGAGCGCCTGCTGTGCATACGCCTTGTCACCCGCGAAGCCCGGGGTGGACGAGGTGTCGACGTCGGCGAGCACGAAGCCCTCACCGGCTCGGAGGGACTGGGAGGGCGGGGTCGTCCACGTCTTGGCCATGCCCTCGACCCTACGACCGAGCGACCCGATCCGCCCTGGCGTGGCGCGGACGCTCAGCGGGAGAGGGGCACCTCGATCAGAACCGGCCCGTCGTACCGGGCGACGAGGGCCTGGTCGAGCTCCGCCCGCGTGGCCGCCTCGACGTACTGCCAGCCGTAGGCCACGGCGAGTGCCGAGAGGTCGACCTCGTGAGGGGTGAACTGCACACGGGTCATCGCCTCGGGCGACGCGGTGGCCGCGACCTCGAGCCCGTCGAAGATGGTGCCGCCGCCGTCGTTGCCGACGACCACCTGCAACCGGGGCCTGGTCTCGCCGAGGCCGAGGAGCATCGAACCGACGTCGTGCAGCAAGGTCAGGTCGCCGACGAGCACCCGGGTGGTGCCGGCTGCGGGGTCGTCACGCTGGCTGGCGAGGGCGATGCCGGTGGCCGTGGCGATCGTGCCGTCGATGCCGGCCAGCCCACGGTTGGCGTGCACGGGGATCTTCTTGCCCGGCACGATCTGGTCGAGTTCGCGGATGAGCCTCGACGCACCCAACACGAGGCGGTCGTGTGGCCAGCTGACGCGCCACAGGGCCTCGGCGAGGGCGCGGCGCGTCACCGGCCGCCGCAGCAGCTGCACCTCGCGACGCAGGAACTCGGCCTGTTCGGCCGCCTCGGTGCGACCGGCCGAGCCCTCGGCCGTCCCGTCGGCCCCGGGACCGTCGGCCGCGTCCTCGGACTCGGCCTCGGCCTCGAGCAGGCGACGACCCGTGTGGACCCAGAGCCCGACCCACGTGCGATGAGCGGCGTCGTCGGTCGAACCGACCCCCGAGGAGGCGCGGTCCACCTCGACGGCCTCGACCACGCGCGCGGAGCGACCCGGGTCGTAGGCTTCGGCCCCCGCCGCACGGACGACCACGACCTCGACCCCGCCACGGGTGAGCAGCGAGGGGATCTGACGGCTGAGGGTCGGGTGCCCGAAGACCACCACCCGACGGACGCGGCCGCCGAAGTCGGCGTCGTCGAGCAGGGCACGGTACGACGAGACGAGGTGCGGCCCGAAACGGGCCCCGCTCGAGACCTCGGCCACGAGCGGGGCACCCAGTGCCCGGGCAGCGGCCTCGGCCTCGGGGCCGGCGGCGTGCCCGGCGACGACGAGGGTCGCGGGGTCGACGTCGACCTCGAGCGCGGATGGTGCCACGAGCGGCGCGACCTCGACCGGCGCGGGGTGGGCGGCGGGCAGCGACTGCTCGCCCGACGACAGGGGCTCGCGGAACGCGACGTTGAGCTGGACCGGGCCGCGCGAACGCCCGAGGGCACCGTGGGAGTCGCCGCCGAGGGCCTCGGCGACGGCCTCGCGCGCGAGCGTGCGGACGGCCTCGTGGTCGACCGGACCGGAGCGGGGAGCCTCGACGTCGCGCACCCACCCGACGGCGCTCGCGAAGAGACCCGGTTGCACCGTCGTCTGGTTCGAGCCGATCCCGCGCATCTCGGAGGGACGGTCGGCGCTCACGACGATCATGGGCACACCCGAGTGGTGCGCCTCGAGCACGGCGGGGTGGAGGTTCGCCACGGCGGTGCCCGACGTGGTGATCACGACGCTCGGGACGCCCGTCTCGGCGGCGAGACCCAACGCCAGGAATCCGCCCGAACGCTCGTCGATGCGCACGTGGACCGACAACCGACCGGCGATCTCGAACTCGGCGGCCGCGAGGGCCAGGGCCTGGCTTCGGGACCCAGGGCTGAGCACCACGTCGCGGACACCCGCGTCGGCGAGGGACGCGAGCAGCGACAGGGCGTACTCGGTCGACGGACTGGTCACTTACTGCTTGCCGGTCTTGTCGTCGTTGTCGAGGTCGAGCAGCTCTTGCTCGAGGCGACGGATGCGCTCGTCGGTCGTCTCGCGGTCGAGGTCGCTCGTCGTGCGCCAGGACGTCCCCGAGAACTCGGGGTCGTCGTCGGGTGCGATGGTGCGCGTCGCGGCGGGGCGGCCGCTCTTGCGCGCCCGCCCGAGCACGAACCACAGCACCGCGCCGATGACGGGGAGGAGGACGATGATGACGGCCCAGAGGGGCTTGTTGAGGGCCCGGAACCGTGAGGCGTCGGCGAACAGGCAGTCGATGAGCGCGAAGATGACGAATGCCGCCGCGGCGACGATGCCCACGATGAAGAGCCTGACCATGGACCGAGCCTAGTTCTCGATCCGGTGCAACGCCTGATGGTCGGTCGGCCGTTGCGGAGCTGTGACGTACGGCGCGAGGCGGTGCCGCACCGCGCCTCCTCGGCCCGTCGGATCGCGGCCGCACGGCCCGTCCGCCGCGGGGCGGGCGCACACCTCACGGACCGTAGACTCCTCGTCGTGAAACCCTGGCTCAAGTACTCGATCGTCCGCCTCGGCCTGTTCGCGGTCGTGCTGGGCCTGCTGCTGGTGCTGAGGTTCGACCCCTTCTGGGCCACGCTGATCGCGGCGGTCGTCGGCTTCTGCGTCTCGTACCTGTTCTTCGCGCCGCTGCGCCGGAAGGTCGCGCTCGACCTCGCCGACCGCCGGTCGCGCCCGGCCAAGCTCGACGACGACTCCGTCGCCGAGGACGAGGCCATCGCCGAGGACGACGGCGAGCGCGCACGCCGCATCGACGGCCAGGCCTGACCGCCCCCGGGCCGCGAGCCCGGGCCGCGAGCCCGGGCCGGACCCTAGAAGAAGAGCGCGGCCGACAAGGCGAGAGCCCAGACCAGGGCCGTCAACGACGACAGCTGCAGGGCGAGGATCAGCTCACGGGGCGTCTTGCCCGTGACGCCGATCACCGCGGCGGGCACCGCGACGATGAGCGTGAAGTAGACGTAGGGCGCGTGCAGGTACAGGAACGCGAAGTACACGAGGATGAAGAACGGCAGCAGCAGGAACAGCGCGTAGAGGGCGCGCGCCACCGGGTCGCCGACGACGACCGCGAGGGTGCGCTTGCCGGCGGCGGTGTCTTGCGGGATGTCGCGCACGTTGTTGATCATCAGGACCGCGCAGGCGAACAGCCCGGCGGCGACCCCCGCCACCCAGGCGTCGAACGGGAACTCGCGCAGCTGTACGAAAGTCGTGCCCACGGTCGCGACGAGCCCGAAGAACACGAAGACGAAGAGCTCGCCCAGGGCGTTGTAGCCGTAGGGCCGTTTGCCGCCGGTGTAGAACCAGGCGGCCACGACCGCGGCGGCGCCGACGGCGAGCAGCCACCAGATCTGGGTGATGACGACGACGACGACACCGGCGACGGCCGCGAGGGCGAAGAACGCCAGCGCCACCTTCAGCACGGTCTTCGGACGGACGCTGCCCGAGCCGGTCAGTCGCGATGGCCCGACCCGGAAGTCGTCGGTGCCGCGGATGCCGTCCGAGTAGTCGTTCGAGTAGTTGACGCCGATCTGCAGGAACACCGCGACGGCGAGGCAGAGAAGCGCCAGGGTGAGGTCCCAGCCACCGTTCGCCCGGGCGACGCCGGTGCCGAGGGCGACCGGGGCGATGCCCAGCGGCAGGGTGCGCAGGCGGGCACCGCCGATCCAGTCGCCGGCCGTCACGCGACGGACCGGCTGCTTGCCGGGCCGCCCGCCCGGTCGGCCACCGGGGCGGCCGCTGCGCTTGGGGGTCGAGGTCTTCGTCTTCGCCACGTGGTCGAGTCTAGTTCGCAGCCGGCTATCAGCTTGCCTCGAGGCCGGCGACCAGGCGGGTCAGCGCCACCCGGTCCGGCTTGCCGCTCGCGAGCACGGGCACCGCGTCGACCCTGACGATGCGATCGGGTGCCGCGGCTCGACCGGCGGCGGCGGCCACCGCGGATCGCAGGGCCGCCAGGTCGTCGGCGGCCGACGGCGCAGGAGGCGCGGTGTCGGTGACCACGACGGGTACCTCGCCCCACCGGGCGTGTGCCGCGCGGACGACCACGGCGTCGGCGAGCCCCGGCTGCTCGCGCACGACCCGCTCGACGACGCCGAGCGACACCTTCTCGCCACCCGAGACGATCACGTCGTCGAGCCGGCCGCTCACGGTCAGCACCCCGCCGGGCGACACCGTTCCGGCGTCGCCCGTGCGGTACCAGCGCAGGCCGTCGCGCGTGACGAAGGCCGCAGCCGTGCGCTCGGGGTCGTCGAGGTACCCCTCGGCCAGCGACGGCCCGCTCAGCTCGACCTGGCCGTCGACGACCTCGACGCGGGTGCGGCCCACGGGCACGCCGTCGTACACGCACCCGCCACTGGTCTCGCTCGACCCGTAGGTGCGCACGACGGTCACCCCGAGCCGACGGGCCCGTTCGACGAGGGGGCCGGGAGTCGCCTGCCCGCCCACCAGGAGGGCGTCGAAGCGGCGCAGCACGTCGGCCACGCCGGCGTCCTCGTCGGCGGCGTCGAGCGCCGTCGAGAGCTGTGCGGGGACGAGCGACGAGTACCGCACGGGATGCTCGAGCCGGCCGGCGGCGGCGACGAAGTCGGCGACGTCGAAGTGGCCGGGCGTCAGCAGGGCCGGCTCGGTGCCCGAGGCGATCGAGCGGACGAGCACGTTCAGCCCGGCGACGTAGTGCGCCGGCAGGGCGAGCACCCACTGCCCGGGCCCGGCCAGGGCACCGTCGGCCGCGGCGGCACCGGCGAGCACCGCGTCGGAGGACAGGGCCACGCGCTTCGGGCGTCCGCTCGAGCCGCTGGTCTCGACGACCAGCGACACCGCCTGCGGCACGAGTCCCGGGAGGTCGGCGGGCACACGGTCGTCCGTCCGGGGCGCCACCGCGGGACCCCCCTCGAGCGCGACCCGGAGGGCGTCGAGCACCGCACCGGGCTCACGTGCGTCGACCGCCCGCAGGGTGCGCGTCATCAGTACTGCCAGGGGAAGGGCGACCAGTCGGGAGCACGCTTCTCGAGGAACGAGTCGCGTCCTTCGACGGCCTCGTCGGTGCCGTAGGCGAGGCGGGTCGCCTCGCCCGCGAAGACCTGCTGACCGACGATGCCGTCGTCGGTCGCGTTGAAGGCGAACTTGAGCATGCGGATGGCGGTCGGCGACTTCGTCAGGATGGTGCGCGCCATGGCGAGCGCCTCGCGTTCGAGGTCGACGTGTGGCACGACCCGGTTGACGGCACCCATCTCGTGGGCACGGTCGGCGCTGTACTCCTCTGCCAGGAAGAACACCTCGCGAGCGAACTTCTGCCCGATCTGCTTGGCGAAGTAGGCGCTGCCGTAGCCCGCGTCGAACGACCCCACGTCGGCGTCCGTCTGCTTGAACCGACCGTGTTCGCGACTGGCGATCGTCAGGTCGCAGACGACGTGCAACGAGTGGCCGCCACCGGCCGCCCAACCGGGCACCACGGCGATGACGACCTTGGGCATGAACCGGATGAGCCGCTGCACCTCGAGGATGTGCAGCCGCCCCGCCGACGCCGGGTCGGGCACGTTCGCCTGGTCGCCCTCTGCTTTGTAGCCGTCACGACCGCGGATGCGCTGGTCGCCACCGCTGCAGAACGCCCAGCCCCCGTCCTTCGCGCTGGGACCGTTGCCGGTCAGCAGGACGACCCCGATGCGGCTGTTCATGCGGGCGTCGTCGAGCACCCGGTAGAGCTCGTCGACCGTGTGCGGCCGGAACGCATTGCGCACCTCGGGGCGGTCGAAGGCCACGCGGGCCACCCGCCCGTCGAGGCTGTGGTGGTAGGTGACGTCGGTCAGGGCGTCGAACCCCTCGACCCCCCGCCACTCGGTCGGATCGAACAGGTCGGACACCTCGGAAGCCATGTCGCCAGCCTAGCGACGGGGTCTGACCTCGCCGCCTGGCGGGGTCAGACCGTCGAGACGAACCGCCCGATCAGCCAGACGAGCACGAACGGGTTCGACAGCGAGCTGAGGACCACCGCGGCCACCCCCCACCACCGCCCGCGGCGCAGGACGGCGGCCATCAGACCGATCACCCCGACGACGACGGAGGCCAACAGGGTGACCAACGCGAGGACGGCGGCCGGGCTCACGGCGTCCGCGGCCAGGAGTCCCAGGGCCACACCGTCGAGTGCGAGCAGCACGACGGCCAGGACGAACGTGACGACGCCGAGGCGTCGGCTGCGCGCAGGGTCGAGCACGTCGTGACCGGGACCGTCGAAGACCCGGAGGCCGTCGGCCTCGGACGAGGCGCGGCCGAGGCCGTCGCGCCCCGGGTCGGAGGGATCGTCGGGTGAGGGCTCCGGTCGTCGGACGGGTTCGGGTTCGCGGTCGACCATGACGCACGACCTTACCGGGGTCCCCGGTGCGACACTGGGCGGATGCCGACCGTCGACCGCGCACCGTCCACGACTCCCCCGCTGCCTCCCCTGGCCGACCTGGTCGAGGGTGCCCACGTCGTCCGTCTCCCCCTCCGCACCCGGTTCCGCGGACTCGACGCACGCGAGGCCCTGCTGGTCGAGGGCCCGTCGGGCTGGACCGAGTTCAGCCCCTTCGTCGAGTACGGACCGGCCGAGGCGGCCGCCTGGCTCGCGGCCACGATCGACTTCGGCTGGGGCCGGCTCCCCGAGGGGGGCGCCCGCCGGGTGCCGGTCAACGCGACCCTGCCGGCCGTCTCCGCCGACCGGGTGCCCGACGTGCTCGCCCGCTACCGCGGCTGCCGGACGGTCAAGGTCAAGGTCGCCGAGCGCGGTCAGACCCTCGCGGACGACATCGCCCGCGTCGCGGCGGCCCGCGACTGGGTCGGCCCCGAGGGGCGCGTCCGCGTCGACGCCAACGGAGGATGGTCCGTCGAGTTGGCCGAGGAGGCGCTGGTCGGCATGGCACCGTACGCCCTGGAGTACGCCGAACAGCCCTGCGCCACGGTGCCCGAGCTCGCCGAGCTGCGACGCCGCGTCTCGGGGACGGGCGTGCTCGTCGCCGCCGACGAGAGCGTCCGCAAGGCCGACGACCCGCTGGCCGTGGCCCGGGCCGGGGCCGCGGACCTCCTCGTGATCAAGGCCCAACCGCTCGGCGGCGTCACCGCCGCACTGCGCATCGTCGCGGCGGCCGGGCTGCCCGTCGTCGTGTCGAGCGCCCTCGACACGTCGGTCGGGCTCAGCATGGGGGCGCACCTCGCCGCCGCCGTGCCCGGGCTCCGCCACGACTGCGGGCTCGGCACGGCCGCCCTGCTCGGGGCCGACGTCACGCGTGATCCCCTGCTGCCCGTCGACGGGGAGATCGACGTGCGACGGGTCGAGGTCGACGTCGACCTGCTCCGCCGCCACGCGGTGGACGACGACCGACGCGACGTGTGGCTGGAGCGGCTGCGCGCCTCCTACGCCGTGCTCGCGGGCTGACGCCCCGTCGCACGCGGCGCCGGGCGACGCCACGGCGTCGGTGCGTCAGAGACCGGAGTACGCGTGGAGGCCCTTGAAGAAGACGTTGACGACCGAGAAGTTGAACATGACCGCGGCGAAGCCGATGATCGACAACCACGACGACCGGGCCCCGCGCCACCCACGGGTCGCCCGCGCGTGGATGTACCCGGCGTAGAGCACCCAGATGATGAAGGTCCAGACCTCTTTGGTGTCCCAGCCCCAGTAGCGGCCCCACGCCCGCTCGGCCCAGATGGCGCCGGCGATGAGGGTGAAGGTCCAGAGGACGAAGCCGACGAGGGCGATGCGGTAGGCCAGGTCTTCGAGGCGCTCGGCGCCCGGGAGGGTGTCGAGGAAGCGCAGGCCGGCGAGCTTGGACTGCTCACGCTTCGTCTGCACGAGCTGGGCGGCCGAGAGCCCGGCGGCGATGGCGAAGAACGCCGTGCCGAGGATGGCCACGAAGACGTGGATCACCAGCCAGGCGGACTGGAGCGCCGGTGGCAGCGGCGAGACCGCCACGTAGTAGTTGACGGTGCCGATCGCGAGCAGCACCAGGTTGAGGCCCATGACGTACGCGCCGAGGAACCGCAGGTTGACCACCAGCTGGACGGCCAGGTAGACCCCGACGATGATCGCGGTGCCGGTCAGCGAGAACTCGAACATGTTCGCCCACGGCACGCGACCGGCGGCCAGTCCACGCAGGACGACCGAGGAGACGTGGACGACGAACCCCAGGAGCATCATGGCGATGGCGACGCGCTCGAAGCTCGAGGCCTTGGCGGACCCACCGGCGGCGGGGACCGCCCCGCCCGCTCCGCCCGACGGCCGGTCGAGGACGACGGTGCTGCCGCCCGACGACGAGCGCGAGACGGTGGTGGTCGCGAGGGCCTCGGCCTTGGCCGCACGGGCCGCCGCCTGCTGGGCGTCACCGGACCGCTTCGCCAGGTCGAGGGCGAAGGCCACGAACGAGATCGTGTAGATGGCCATCGCCGAGTACACGGCGACGAGCGAGTAGTAGGCGAGGTCGGCGGTCACCATCAGATCTTACGTCCGCGTCCCCCGGCGGCGGGGCCGGGTTTCTCGACGTCGTGACGGGCCGGGTCGTCGGCGACCTCGCGCGCGACGTCGGCCGGGACGCCCAGGCCGCCCAGGTGCGCCTTGGCGATGTCGCCGACGGCGCGTCCGAGCGTGGGGTCCTCGCCGCGGGCGAGCCCGGCGTACTCGAGCCGGACGCCGTCGCCGGTCTCGGTGGCCTTGACCCAGACCCGACGGCGCGGCACGAACAACGCGGTCAGCAGACCGGCGAACGAGAGCCCCGCGAACAACAGCACCCAGACCTGCGAGGGGTCGTGGTGGATGTCGAACGAGGCGAACCGCTTCACCCCGTCGAAGGTGATCGTGCCGAGACCGTCGGGGATCGTCGCCGTCTCGCCCGGGGTCAGCTGGACCGCTTTCTCTTGCGCGTCGTCGTCGGTGCCGGCCAGCGGGGTCAGACCATCCGTGTCGAGCGTGTAGACGGACGTCGGCACCCCGGCGTCCAGCCCGAGGTCGCCCGAGTAGACGTTCAGGCTGAGCACGGGGTTCGTGGTGTCCGGGTCGGTGGACGTCAGGGCCCCCGTGCCGTTGTCCGCCGCCGTGGGGTAGAAGAACCCGATCATGCCGAGCTGCCGGGGCAGCGCGTCGGGCACTTTGATGACGCCGAGCGAGGTGAGGTTGGTGTCCTGCGGCAGGAACGGGACCGTGTCCCGGAACGCGACGTTGCCCTCGCCGTCGCGCACCGTCACGTCGACCGCGTAGCCGTTGCCCAGCAGGTAGACGTTCGAACCGCCGATCGACAGGGGCGAGTTGACCTTGATCTGCGTCTTCTCGGCGTCGCCACCCCGCGCCTGCGCGGTGACGTCGGCGGTGAAGTCGGTGGCCATGCCGGCCGCGCCCGCGGTGTCGGGCGCGTACTCGGTCGAGAACCGGTCGAGCGCGATCGAGAAAGGCGACAGCTGTGCCTCGTCGAACCAGCGGCCCGGGTTGAACGAGTCGTAGGAGCCGAGCACGTTCGAGAAGGTCTGACCCTCGACGACCACGCGCTGGCCCGAGTAACCGAAGCCGCCGCCGACGCCGACGGTCAGGAGGACCCCGACGAGTGCCGAGTGGAACACCAGGTTGCCGGTCTCGCGCAGGTAGCCGCGTTCGGCACTGACCGAGTCGCCGAAGACCTGCGTGCGGTAGCCGGAGCGCTTCAGCTGGGCCCGGGCCGCGTCGACGGCACGGGCGGCCGTGATCGAGGCCTCACCCGCGCCTCCTGGGGTCTCGAGCGTGATCGACCGGTACCCGGCCAGGCGCGACAACCGCGCCGGGGTCTTCGGCGGACGGGCCCGCAGCGCCTCGAAGTGGTGCCGTGTGCGCGGGATGATGCAGCCGATCAGCGAGATGAACAGCAGCAGGTAGACGGCCGAGAACCAGGGCGACGAGTAGGTGTCGAAGACGCCGAGCTTGTCGAGCACCGGGAACAGGTCGGGGTGGTCGGTGCGGTACTGGACCACGCCGTTGGGGTCGGAGGTGCGCTGCGGCACGAGCGAACCGGGGATCGCCGCGACGGCGAGCAGCATGAGTAGGAAGAGCGCGGTCTTCATGCTGGTCAGCTGTCGCCAGAAGAAGCGCAGGTAGCCGACGGGGCCGAGCTTCGGCTGCGTGATGCCCGCGCCGTCGGAGGCCGCCGGGCGGACCGAGTCGATGTGGTCGCTCGGGCGCAACGGGTCGCCGCCGACGTCGGTGGCGTCCGCGTCGGTCAACCCGGTGTCGCTCCGCCCGGTGTCGGTCCCGGCGGCCACCGAGGAGGCGCGGGTCGCGTCGCCCCCGTCGCGGTCAGACGATCGTGCCATAGGTCGCGATCACCGCCCCGACGTGTGACATGAGGCTGGACCAGAGGCCCGTGACCATGAGCAGACCGATGAGCACGAGCAGTGACCCTCCGACGATGTTGACGACGCGGATGTGCCGCTTGACGAACGAGATGGATCGTGACGCCCACCCGAAGCCGAGCGCGACGAGCAGGAACGGGACCCCGAGGCCGATGCAGTAGAAGGCCCCGAGCAGGACGCCCTGCCAGGCCGAGCCCGAGCCCAGGGCGAGCACCTGCACGGCGGCCAGGGTGGGTCCGATGCAGGGGGTCCACCCGATGCCGAAGACGATGCCGAGCAGGGGCGCCCCGGCGAGACCCGTCTTCGGGAGGAACCCGGGCTTGAGGGTGCGTTGCAAGAACGTGAACTGCCCGATGAAGACGAGACCGAGCAGGATCACCACGACGCCCATGACCCGGGTGACGACGTCGCGCCACTGGATCAACCAGAACCCCGCCGAGGCGAAGGCGAGCGAGGTGCCGACGAAGACGACCGAGAAGCCGAGGATGAACAGGACGACGCCGAGGACGAGCCGGCGGCGGTCGCGGCGCCGGGCCCACGCCTCGGTCGCCCCCGTCGTCAGACCGCCGACGTAACCGAGGTACCCCGGCACGAGCGGCAGCACGCACGGCGACAGGAACGAGATGAGCCCCGCCAGCAGGGCCACCGGCAGGCCGACCGCGAGCTGACCGCCCACGACCGCGTCGAAGAAGGGATTGCCCTGGTACACCTAGGACGTCTCGGCGAGGGTGTCGGAGATCAGGGTGTCGAGGATGCCGGGCCCGTCGAGACCGCCCAGGATGCGCGCCGCGATGCGGCCCTGCTTGTCGAGGACGATCGTGGTCGGCACGGCGTTGGGCGCGATCGTGCCGGCGAGGGCGAGCTGGACCGCGCCGTCGTTGGCGTCGACGACCGACGGGTAGGTGACGTCGAAGGTGCGGGCGAAGGCCAGGGAGGTGTCGGCCTGGTCGCGCACGTTGACGCCGAGGAACTCGACGCCCTTGTCGGCGTAGGACTGGTTGAGCTTCTCCAGCTCCGGTGCTTCGAGACGGCAGGGCGGGCACGCCGCGTACCAGAAGTTGAGGACGACGACCTCGCCCTCGTGGTCGCTCCTCGAGACGGTCTCGCCGGCGTCCGTCTCGGCCGTGAACGCGACCGGGTCGGTGCGGTCCTCGGGCGCGATCTCGGTCACGGTGCCGTTGCCCGAGATGTAGTTCTCGGTGGTGCCGTTGCCGTACTGCTTCGCGAGGTCGTCGGCGGTGGACGAGCACCCCGTGGCGACGACGCCCAGGACTGCGGCGAGCGCGAGGCCCCGGACCACGAGTCGGGCTCGGGTCGGACGGATGGTCTTCTGGCTCACACTGCTCCCAGGTCGACGGCGGACTGGTTCAAGTGTGCAGCGGGTTCCTGGTAGCCGACCTCGACGAAGCCCCCCTCGCGGCGTTCGAGCGTCGTGATGCTCGAGAGGGTGCAGCGGCGGCGGCGCGGGTCGTGGAACAGGCGGGCGCCCGTCACGCTCCGGTGGACCATCCAGATGGGCAGCTGGTGGCTGACGAGCACGACGTCGCCCTCGTCGACGCTCGACCAGGCCTCGTCGACCGCCGAGAGCATGCGGGCGGCGATGCTCACGTAGGCCTCGCCCCAGCTCGGCTTCAGGGGGTTGACGATCCAGGGCCACTCGGCCGGCACCTTGAGCTGTTTCGCGATGGTGAAGTCGCTGCGACGACCCTCGTACTTGTTGCTCGGCTCGATCAGCCGCTCGTCGACCTGCGTCTCGAGCCCGAAGGCCGACGACCACGGCGCCGCGCTCTCGCGGGTGCGCTGGAGCGGTGAGGCCACGACGGCACGGACCGGGACGCCCTGCTCGTGGAAGGCGTCGGCCGAGGCGGCCGCCATCCGGTGGCCGAGGTCGCTCAGGCCGAACCCGTCGAGGCGGCCGTAGAGCACGTGCTCGGGGTTGTGCACCTCACCGTGCCGGACGAGGTGGATCTGCTGCGCGGGCATGCGGACGAGTCTAGGTCGGGACCGCCTGCACACCTCCCACACGGGAAGCCCCAAGCTCGCCGTGGTCCGGCGGGGCCGTCCGGCGGGTCGCGCGAGGCGGTGACTGTAAACTCGGGCCTCGTGATCGAACGCACCCTCATCAAAGACCTGTCCGCGCTGCCCGACGGACCCGTGACCGTGACCGGCTGGGTCGAGACGGTGCGCGACCAGAAGAAGGTGCAGTTCGTCGTCCTCCGCGACGAGACGGGCGCCCTTCAACTGGTCCGCCCCCGTACCGCGGCCGACGTGCTCGAGGCCGCTGGCGAGACCGACGACGTCGCCGACGCGATCTCGTCGCTGTCGCAGGGCAGCTTCGTCACCGTCACGGGCGAGCTCAAGCACGACGAGCGCGTCAAGCTCGGCGGCATCGAGGTCAAGGTCGAGACGCTCGTCATCGACTCGCTGGCCGACCCCGAGACCCCCATCGCCGCCGACAGCGGCATCGACAAGCGCCTCGACTGGCGCTTCCTCGACCTGCGCGTCCCCCGCAACGCCCTGATCTTCCGCGTGCAGACGACCTTCGAGCACGCCCTGCGCACCTGGTGGATCGAGCGTGACTACGTCGAGATCCACACCCCGAAGCTCATGGCGACCCCGAGCGAGTCGAACGCCGAGCTGTTCAAGGTCGACTACTTCGACGGTGTCGCCTACCTGGCGCAGAGCCCCCAGTTCTTCAAGCAGATGGCCCAGTCGGCCGGCTTCGGCAAGATCTTCGAGATCGCTCCGGTGTTCCGGGCCGACCCGTCGTTCACGTCGCGTCACGCGACCGAGTTCACGGGGGTCGACGCCGAGATCAGCTACGTCGAGAGCCACGAGGACGTCATGCAGATGCAGGAGCAGTTGCTGGCCTTCGCGTTCCAGGCCGTGGCCGACAAGCACGGCGCCGAGATCAAGGAGCTCTTCGACGTCGACGTCGTGGTGCCGACCGTGCCGTTCCCCCGCATCCCCTTGGCCGAGGCCAAGCGCATCGTGGCCGAGCGCGGCTACGAGGTGCCCCGTGCGGACGCCGACATGGACCCCGAGGGCGAGCGCCGCATCGCCGAGTACGTCGCGGAGGAGTTCGGACACGACTTCGTGTACCTGACGGACTACGACGCCTCGATCCGCCCGTTCTATCACATGCGTCATGACGACGACCCGCAGCTCACCAAGAGCTACGACCTCATCTACCGCGGCACCGAGATCACCACGGGTGCGCAGCGCGAGCACCGCATCGAGGTGCTCGAGCAGCAGATCCGCGAGAAGGGCATGAAGCCCGAAGAGCTCTCGAGCTACCTCGACTTCTTCCGCTACGGCGCCCCGTCGCACGGCGGCTTCGGCATGGGCCTCGCCCGGGTGCTGATGCTCATGCTGAACCAGGCCAACCTGCGTGAGGTGACCTTCCTCTTCCGCGGCCCCACGCGCCTCCAGCCGTAGCTCCTCACCACGGATCACAGAAGCCCCGACGAGAGCGTCTCGTCGGGGCTTCTCGTCGTCGTGCGCCGTCGGCCGTCCTCAGCGGACGGCCGCGCGGAGCGCCGTCCGCAGGCGCTCGGGCTCGACCCGCCAGATGGTGTGCACGCGACCGTCGATCAGGACGACCGGGATCTCTTCCGCGTACTCGGCGGTGAGCTCGGCGTCGTCGAGGATGTTCTTCTCGTCGACGACCATGCCGGCATCGACGAACTCGGCTTCGGCCAGCACGCCGTGCACCGCGGAACGGGCGTCGTCGCACAGGTGGCAGCCCGGCTTGGTCAGGAGGGTGATTCGCGGTTCGGCCATGCCCTCAAGGGTAGCGAGGGCCGGATGGCGCCCGGGCACGACGAAGGCCCCCGGCGACCGGTGGTCGGCGGGGGCCTTCGCGTCGAGCGACTACTTCTTGTTGCGACGCTGGTGACGAGTCTTGCGAAGCAGCTTGCGGTGCTTCTTCTTCGCCATGCGCTTGCGACGCTTCTTGATGACAGAACCCATAGAGGACCTCACTGATTTCTGGATTGGACCGACCGGGTCCGAAACAGAACCGCGGAAAAATGCCTCGGGTCAGTCTACTAGGACGGCCCGAGAAAGTCGAAGTGGGCCTACCCGACGTCGGCGATGCCGATTCGCAGCACGGCCGCGACGGCCGATTCCGGCACGCGGAAGGACCGCCCGAAGCGGATCGCCGGCAGCTCGCCCGAGTGGACCATGCGGTAGACCGTCATCTTCGACACGCGCATCATGTCGGCCACCTCGGCGACCGTGAGGAACCGCACATCCGACAGATCCTGCGACATGACCCTGCCTCGTCTCGGGCCCCGGCCGGGGCTGTGGAGCAGACGGGTGTTCCCCATGTGCCTGGGGGCAACTCTAGGGGCGCGTGTGACTCGGTGTAAAGGCGCCCGGGCCGCTACTGGCCGGTGCGTCCCCACCGCTTGCGGACGGGGTCGATGACGCGCTCGTCCAGGGCCCCGAGCGCGCTCTGGGCGTCGTGCAGGGCCGAGGAGGCGCGGTGCTGGGCCCCGGCCGCGTAGCGACCCAGCGTGCTCCCGACGTCCTCGGCGTCGGGCAGGTTCTCGGCCGCCCGCCGGAGCGGGGCGGGGACGGAGGCCCCGGCCCAGGCGGCGAAGGGCGTGCTGGCCAACGCCTCGGAGGTCAGCGAGTCGGCACTGACGAACGGGATCAACCAGTCCTCGACCACCTCGAGCGGCCCCGACTCGAGCGAGTAGTACCGGTGCTGCCCTTCTTCGCGGACGCGCACCAGACCGGCCTCGCGCAGCACCCGGAGGTGCTTCGAGACGGTCGGCTGGCTGACGCCGAGGGACGTGACCATCTCACCCACGCTGATGTCGGCATTGGCGGAGTCGGTCGACAGCGAGGCGTCGAGCAGCACCTTCAAGAGGTCTCGGCGGGTGGCGTCGGCGATCACGGCGAAGATGTCCGGCATGCGACCAGCGTAGTGACCCGGGATAGCATGACCGTCGTGACTCGCGCCCCCGTCGCCGGTCGACGCCGCCCCTCGGACCCCGGCCGCTCGCCCTGGCGCAGACTCAGCGACGCGATCGACGACATCGGTCGCAAGTCGCCCGCGCGCTTCGCCATCCTGATCTTCACCGGCCTCATCGTCGTCTTCACCCTGCTGTTCTCGCTGCCGATCGCCTCGGCCGACCGGACGATCACCCCGCTGGCCGACTCCGTGTTCACGGCCGTCTCGGTCATCTGCGTGACCGGCCTCGCGACGGTCGACATGGCCACCCACTGGTCCCTGTTCGGCCACGTCGTCATCTTCGTCGGCGTGCAGATCGGGGCGATCGGCGTGCTCACGCTCGCGTCGATCATGGGCCTCGTCGTCTCGCGCAAGCTCGGCCTCCGCGCCCGGCTCATGGCCGCCGGCGACCAGAACCCGCTGCGGGTGCACGCCGGCCCGGTGCCCGAGGGTCAGGCCGTGCGGCTCGGCGAGATCGGTGGCCTGCTGACGACGGTGGCCCTCAGCTCGTTCGTGATCCAGCTCGTCATCGCGGTGCTGATGATCCCCCGCATGCTGATCGACGGCATCCCCGTCGGCGACGCGGTGCTCGACAGCTTCTACTACTCGGCGATGGCCTTCACGAACACCGGGTTCACGCCCAACGCCGAAGGTCTGGCCGCGTTCGAGAACGACTACTGGTTCCTCAGCCTGATCATGGTCGGGGTCTTCCTCGGCAGCATCGGGTTCCCGGTGATCTACGCCCTGGCCCGGAACCCCCGCAATCCCCGGCGCTGGTCCGTCCACGTCAAGCTGACCCTGCTGACGACGGCGATCCTCATCGTGTTCGGCATGGTGCTCTACATCGTCCTCGAGTTCGACAACCCGAAGACGTTCGGCGGCATCGAGGCCGGCCCGACGGTGTTCCAGTCCCTGTTCCTCAGCATGATGACGAGGTCGGGCGGTTTCTCGACGATCCAGATCTCCGACCTGAACGGATCGTCGCTCCTCGTCACCGACATGCTCATGTTCATCGGCGGCGGCTCGGCGTCGACCGCCGGAGGCATCAAGGTCACGACGCTCGCGGTGCTGTTCCTGGCGGCCTTCGCGGAGGCGCGCGGCCAGCGGTCGATGGAGGCCTTCGGCCGCCGCATCCCCAGCGACGTCCTGCGCCTGGCCGTCAGCGTCGTCCTCTGGGGCGCCACGATCGTCGCCGTGTCGAGCATCCTGATCATGCACATCACGAAGGAGCCCCTCGACCACGTGCTGTTCGAGTCCATCTCGGCGTTCGCCACCTCGGGGCTCAGCACCGGCCTGACCGACCGCCTGCCGGACTCGGCGAAGTACATCCTGGCGGTCACGATGTGGATGGGCCGCGTTGGTACAGTGACACTCTCCGTCGCCCTGGCCGCCAGCCAACGACGCCAGCTGTTCACCCGAGCCGAGGAGCGACCGATCGTTGGTTGACAAGATCAAGCACGACGCCCCGGTGCTCGTCATCGGCCTCGGACGCTTCGGCGCCGCGACCGCCGGACAGCTCGAACGGCAGGACCGTGACGTGCTCGCCGTCGACACCGACGCCGGGCTCGTGCAGAAATGGGCCGACCGCGTGACGCACGCGGTGCAGGCCGACGCCCGGAGCATCGACGCCCTCAAGCAGATCGGCGCGCAGGACTTCTCGATCGCGGTCGTCGCCGTCGGCTCGTCCATCGAGGCCAGCGTGCTCATCACGGCCAACCTGGTCGACCTGAAGGTGCCGCAGATCTGGGCGAAGGCGATCAGCCAGTCGCACGGCAAGATCCTCGCCCGCATCGGCGCAAACCACGTCATCTACCCCGAGCGCGAGGCCGGCGAGCGCGTCGCGCACCTCGTCTCGGGCCGGATGCTCGACTACATCGAGTTCGACGACGCCTTCGCGATCGTCAAGATGTATCCGCCGAAGCCCGTCCGCGGTGCCTCGTTGGCCGCGTCGAACATCCGCAAGAAGTACGGCATCACGATCGTCGGCGTCAAGAGCCCCGGTGGGGCGTTCGTCGAGGCGACCCCCGAGACGGTCATCAGCAACCACGACCTGATCATCGTGTCGGGCGACAGCCGCGCCATCGAGCGCTTCGCCGCCCTCGAGGGCTGATCGCCTAGCGCCCTTCGGCGATCTCGCGGTTGCGGGCCAGGGCCGCCTGGGTCGCCCGCTCGAACAGCTCGAGCAGACCACCGTCGGCGAGTTCGGCCACGGCGCGCTCGGTCGTTCCGCCAGGGCTCGTGACACGGCGACGGAGTTCGGCCGGTGCGGCGTCGGCCGGCAGGACGTCGCTCGTCGCGAGCAGCTCGCTCGCGCCACGGAACGTGCCCTGCACCAGGGTGGCGGCCTGCGCGCGGGTGAAGCCCAACGCGACCGCCGCCTCCTGCAGTTGCTCGACGAGGTAGAAGACGTACGCGGGGCCCGAACCCGAGATCGTGCTGAGCGCGTCGATCTGCGCCTCGGGGACGACCACGACGTCGCCGACGACGGCGAAGAGCGACCGGGCCAGGGCCAGGTCGGCGTCGGTCGAGCGCGACCCGGCGCTCAGGCCGGTCACCCCGAGACCGACGTGCGACGGCGTGTTCGGCATGGAGCGCAGCACCGACACGGACTCGGGCAGCGCCGCCTCCATCGTGGCCGTCGTCACGCCGGCGGCCAGGCTCACGACGACGGCGCCCGCGTCGAGCACGGGACCGATCTCGTGCAGCAGGTCGACCACCATGTGCGGCTTCACGCCGATCAGCACCAGCCGCGCACCGACGACCGCGGAGGAGTTGGCGCTCGGGTCGGTCTCGGTGGCGAGGGAGGTGACCCCGCCGTGCCGCAGCGCGCGGGCCTTGACCTCGGTGCGGTTCGTCACCCGCACGCCCCCGTCGACGGACACCTCGGGGCGCAGCAGGCCCTGCAGGATCGCGCCGCCCATCGAGCCGGCTCCGAGAATCGCTGTGGTGGGGAGGGTGGTGACCATCCGGCCATCCTAGGATCGACCAGGACCACACGAGGGGATCGAACCGATGAGCAGTCACGGCGGCAACAAGGCGATCATCGCCGCACTCAGCGCGAACCTGGGCATCGCGGTGACGAAGTTCATCGCCTGGGCGTTCTCGGGGTCGTCGTCCATGCTCGCCGAGGGCGTCCACTCCCTGGCGGACTCGGGCAACCAGCTCCTGCTGCTGCTCGGTGGCCGCAAGGCGAAGAAGGCCGCCGACGCCGACCACCCCTTCGGCCACGGGCGCGAACGCTACGTCTACGCGTTCGTCGTCTCGATCATCCTGTTCAGCGTCGGTGGCGTGTTCTCGCTCTACGAGGGCGTCGAGAAGCTGCGCGAGCCGCACCCCCTCGAGGTGCCCTGGCTGCCCGTCCTCGTGCTCGCCATCTCGCTCGCCCTCGAGGGGTTCTCGCTGCGCACCGCGATCCGCGAGTCCCGCCCGAGCAAGGGTCAGCAGAGCTGGGTCGCGTTCGTGCGCCGGGCCAAGGCCCCCGAGCTGCCGGTCGTGCTGCTCGAGGACGCCGCCGCGCTGCTCGGCCTGTCGTTCGCCATGATCGGCGTCGTGCTCACCTGGATCACCGGTGACGGCGTCTTCGACGCGATCGGCACCCTCGCGATCGGCGTGCTGCTCGTCGCGGTGGCCGTGATCCTCGGCATCGAGACGAAGAGCCTGCTCGTCGGCGAGGGCGCCTCGGCCGAGGACGTCCAGAAGATCCGCGCCGCGATCACGGGCGGGCCCGAGGTCGAGTCGATCATCCACATGAAGACCCTCTACCTCGGTCCCGACGAGCTGCTCGTCGGCGTCAAGGTCGCGATGCCCGGCCGCACGGTGCTGGCCGACGTCGCGAGCGCCATCAACGCCGTCGAGTCGCGCATCCGCGAGGCCGTGCCGATCGCCCGCGTCATCTACGTCGAACCCGACGTCTGGGTCAAGCCGGGCCAGGTCGACCCGCCGACCGACGCGATCGTCATCCGCGCGGCCGACTGACCCGAGGAGGCGCGGATCGGCCCTCGGGGTCGGCCCGCCTCAGTGCCCCTCGACGACGCGCCGCGCGGCGAAGAAGTCGTCCAGCCGAGCCCGGCACTCGGCCTCGCGCACGCCGGCGTACACCTCGGCGCGGTGCGGGAGCCTGCGGTCTCGGACGATGTCGTAGACGCTGCCCGCGCCTCCTGCCTTGTCGTCCCAGGCCCCGTAGACGAGCCGCGGGACCCGGGCGGCGAGCAGGGCCCCGGCGCACATGGGGCACGGTTCGAGGGTGACCACGAGCGTCGTGCCGGTGAGGTGCCAGTCGCCGGTGTGCGCCGCGGCGGCCCGCAGCGCGATCACCTCGGCGTGGGCGGTCGGGTCCTGCCGCAGCTCGCGTTCGTTCCGACCGGTCGCGATGACCAGGCCGTCGGTGTCGACCACCACGGCACCGACCGGCACGTCGGCCGAGACACGGCACGCGTCGGCCTCGGCGAGGGCGAGCGACATCCAGTCGTCGAACTCGGGCGGGACGGCGATCACGGGGCCTCTGCGGGGTCGGGACGGCTCACGGAACCGGTCGACTCCGCTACCGTTGAGCCTATGCGAGTGCACGTAGCGGACCACCCCCTGATCACCCACAAGCTGACCGTGCTCCGCGACAAGAGCACACCCTCCCCCACCTTCCGGGCGCTGACCGAAGAACTCGTCACGCTGCTGGCCTACGAGGCCACGCGCGACGTCCGCACCAGCCCCGTCGACATCGAGACCCCGGTCGGTCCGACCACGGGTCTCGAGATCAGCCAGCCGCGACCGCTCGTCGTGCCGATCCTGCGCGCCGGCCTCGGCATGCTCGAGGGCATGACCAAGCTCGTCCCCACGGCCGAGGTCGGATTCCTCGGCATGGTGCGCGACGAAGAGACCCTCCAGCCCACGACCTACGCCGAGCGTCTGCCCGACGACCTCTCGAACCGTCAGTGCTTCGTGCTCGACCCGATGCTCGCCACCGGCGGTTCGCTCATCGCGGCGATCGACTACCTGCTCGACCGCGGCGCCGTCGACGTCACGGCGGTCTGCATCCTGGCCGCACCCGAGGGCCTCGCCGCCGTCGAGAAGGCGATGGAGGGCCGCGACGTCCACGTCGTGCTGGGCGCCGTCGACGAGAAGCTCAACGAGCAGGGCTACATCGTGCCGGGCCTCGGCGACGCGGGCGACCGCCTCTACGGGCTCGCCTGAGCCCCGTCGCCCCGACGCCCCGGACCGCGCCTCCTCGACCGCAGGAGGCGCGGTCCGGCGTTTCCGGGCCGCTCACGGTGCCGGAACGCGAACGTCGCTTGACATCGCGACGCGGGGTGTAACAAGATCGACCCCATGACTAACAGTGTGCTCACCCCGACCTCTCGTGAGGCCCTCGGGAGCACCGGCATGATGATGCCGATGCACGCTGTCATGTGTCGAATGTGTGCCTGATCCGGTCACACACCTCGCCGAGTCGAAGCTGCTGACACCGCCAGCTGAGCTCGTGACCCCACCCGGTCACTGAGCCACCGACTCCAGGATGCCCCGCGTCGCCACCCTCGACGCGCATCCCGAACGGTGCATCGCACCGACTGCTCGTGACGTACGGCACCATCGCCGGCGGGATCGAGCACCGACACACATCGAGCAGTCCCTCCGCACCCGGCGACCCGTCGGCCCGAGAGACCGCCGCCGTCACGCAAGGACCCCGCCTGTCATGTCCCTCATCCTCGACCGCCCCGTCACCGCCACCCGCACCGTCTCGCCCGCCCGTTCCGCCGCCCCGACGCCCCTCCGCGAGGTCGCGCCCGCCCTCTCGGCCGCCCCCAGCGACGCGTCCGTCGTCGCGAGTCCCGCTGCTCCCGCGGCACCTCGACCCCGCGCCGTGCCCGAGGGCACCGAGGCCCGCGGCTTCGTCCTCTACGTCGGGCTCGACGAGCTCAAGGCCGCCGCCGACGGCACCTCGCTCGGCGACGTCGTCTCGCAGATCAAGGAGCTCGTCGGACGGATCGCCCCGTCGGCCGAGACGCACGCCGCCGTGGCCCTCGCCCCCGAGGGGGCCGGCGGCCGAGACGTCGAGGTCGTCCGCCTGGCCCTGCAGGACCCGGCCGCCCTGGCGAAGCGCCGACAGGTCACCGAGGACGACGAGCCCGGTGCCCGTGGCGGCGTCGTCGTCGACATCTCGCGCAAGCGCCTGCTGCTGGACGGCGACGTGGCTCCCCTGACCTACAAGGAGTTCGAGCTGCTGCAGTACCTCGTCCTGCGCGAGGGCCGCACCATCGAACGAGCAGAGCTGATCTCGAGCCTCTGGGCCGACGGCGACGACGAGGTGCCGAACGAACGCACCATCGACGTGCACGTCCGTCGACTGCGGTCGAAACTCGGCGCCTTCGAGGACATCGTCCGCACCGTCCGCGGGGTCGGCTACCGGTTCGACCGCCACGCGGACGTCTCGATCCGTCACGCGTCGACCCCGTCGCCCGACGTGTTCTGAACCCCGTCCGACACACGCGCCGGCCGCGGCGACGGCTCGGTGCGAGTTCCCAGGAATTCCTCGGGTCCACCCCTGGACCACCGTTACCGATCCGTTATAGATTGTGTCTCGCCGACGTCGTTTGCTGTGGCGGCCGAGGCGGAATGTGATTGCAGGACACTCCTGGTGCAAGGGAAGAGGGCCGGTCGCCATCGGGCGACCGTCCCTCTGTCGTGTACCCCCGGGTACACGCTCGCTCGTCGCCGCCCCCGCGCGTCGGCCCGAGGTCGGTGGCCTTTCGTAGACTCGACCTCGACGAACGTGAGGGACGACATGAGCGAGACATCGATGGCCGTGGGGGCCTGGGAAGCCCTGTTCCGGGCCCAGGTCAGCGTCATGCGTGAACTGACCGAGTGCTTCCCGACCCACGAGATCTCGTTCAACGAGTACGACGTGTTGTTCAACTTGTCCAACCAGCCCGATCGGCGGGCCCGCATCCGCGACCTGACCCGCCACCTGTTGCTGACGCAGCCGAGCATCAGCCGTCTCGTCGACCGACTGGCGTCGAAGGGCATCGTCGAGAAGGCCTCCGACCCCGGCGACGGCCGGGGCATCATCGTGACCATGACGGACGAGGGCTACGACCTCTACCGGCGCACGGCGGTCAGCCACGCCGAGGCCATCCGTCGTCGCGTGGGCGGAGCACTCGACGACGACGAACTGGCCTCGCTCGCCGATCTGTGCACCAAGCTGCGGCTCGGCACGCCGGTCGGGACGAACGCATGACCTCCCCTTCCATCGTCTGGTTGCGCGACGACCTGCGCCTCGCCGACAACCCCGCCCTCGTGGCCGCCGTCGAGCGCGGCGAACCGGTCGTCGTCCTCTTCCTGCTCGACGACGAGACCGACGGCCTGCGCCCCCTCGGCGGGGCCTCACGCTGGTGGCTGCACCACAGCCTCGCCGCCCTCGCCGAATCGCTGCAGGCCGTCGGTGGGCGACTCACGCTGCGCCGGGGCCCGCAAGCCCGCGAACTCCCCCGTCTCGTCGACGAGGTGGGCGCGGGCGCCGTCTTCTGGAACCGCCGGTACGGCCTGGCCGCCCGCGACGCCGACGCCGGGCTCAAGTCGTCGCTGCGCGAGCGTGGGCTCGACGTTCGCAGCTTCCAGGCGAACCTCATGTTCGAACCGTGGACCATCCAGACCGGGCAGGGCCAGCCGTTCAAGGTCTTCACGCCGTTCTGGCGCGCCTGCCTCGACCGGCCCGAACCCCGCCACCCCGAGGCGGCACCCGACGAGCTGCACGTCCCCCACGCGACGCCCGACAGCGACGACCTCGACTCGTGGGCGCTGCTGCCCACGACCCCCGACTGGTCGGCCGGCCTGCGCGACGCCTGGACCCCGGGCGAGGCGTCGGCCCTCGACACCCTCGAACGTTTCGCCACCGGCCACCTGGCCGACTACGGCCTGCGCGACGAGCCGGCCCAAGAGGCGACGAGCCACCTCTCGCCGCACCTCCGCTTCGGCGAGGTCAGCCCGTTCCAGGTCTGGCACCGCATGCGCGGCGACCTGGCACCCGACGCCCGAGAACAGGCCTCGGGCTTCCTGCGCGAACTCGTGTGGCGCGAGTTCAACCACAGCGTCCTCTTCGCGAACCCGCACCTCGCCACGAAGAACTACCGGCCAGAGTTCGACGACTTCCCGTGGCACGAACTCGAACCCGGCGAACTCGAGGCGTGGCAGCAGGGCACGACCGGCATCCCGCTGGTCGACGCGGGCATGCGAGAGCTGTGGACGACCGGGTACATGCACAACCGGGTTCGCATGGTCACGGCGAGCTTCTTGGTCAAGAACCTGCTGGCCGACTGGCGGGTGGGCGAGCAGTGGTTCTGGGACACCCTGGTCGACGCGGACGAGGCGAACAACCCCGCGAACTGGCAGTGGACGGCCGGCTCGGGTGCGGACGCGGCCCCGTACTTCCGAGTGTTCAACCCCGTCCTGCAGGCCGACAAGTTCGACAAGCACCGCGACTACGTGCGGCGCTGGGTCCCCGAGGTCGACACCGACTCGTACCCCGAGCCCATGGTCGACCTCAAGGCCTCCCGCCGGGCCGCGCTCGACGCCTACGAAGCCATGCGCCGCACCACGCGCACCGAATGACCCCGCCCCTCGAGAGGATCGCCTCCGTGACGACGTCATCACGACCCGACCGCACCGAACCACCCACGGGGATCGACGCCGTGTTCGCCGCACGCGCTCCCGAGCGGCGCGGCCCGAGCGCCGTGTGGGCGACCTTCGACCGTTCGGGCGTCACGCACGACGGCTCCTACGGCCAGGTCGCCCCCGGCACCGCGCCCGGCGTCGACACGGCGTACCGCATCGCCTCGTGCACGAAGAGCTTCACCGCCACCGCCCTGCTCGCCCAGCGCGACGCCGGGCTCGTGTCCATCGACGCACCGATCACCGACTTCGTGCCCGCCTTCGCCGACGTGGCCCTGCCCACCGCCGACTCCCCCGTGCCGACCCTGCGCATGCTCCTGACCATGTCGGCCGGCTTCCCCACGGACGATCCGTGGGGCGACCGGCAAGAATCCCTCACCGACGACGGACTCGACGCCCTGCTGCGGGCCGGGCTCAGCTTCGACAGCGTGCCGGGCACCACCTTTGCCTACTCCAACCTCGGCTTCGCCCTCGTGGGCCGGGCGATCGCGGCCGTCGCCGGCAAGCCCTACCGTGAGGTCGTCGAGTCGACGATCCTCGAACCGCTCGGCCTGACGGCCACCGGCTTCGAGGCGACCGTGCGGGCGATGGGCGGCGTCGCGATCGGCCATCGCCGCACCTCCGACGGGGGTGAGCCCCTGCCGTTCTCAGGCCCGGGCGCGTTCTCACCGATCGGCGGCTTGTTCAGCACCGTGACCGACCTGGCGCGCTGGGCGCGCTGGCTGGGTTCCGCCTTCGACCCCGAGGGCCGCGGCGACCTCGACGGCATCCTCTCGCGCGCCTCCCGACGCGAGATGCAACAGGTGCAGCGTTTCGTCCCCGCCCGAGTCGGGCACCCCGGCGGCTACGGGTTCGGTCTGTTCGTCGAGCACTACCCCGACCACGGCCCCGTCGTGTCGCACAGCGGGGGCTACCCCGGGTTCTCGGCCCACATGCGCTGGCAGACCGCGACCGGCCTCGGCGCGATCGGGTTCGAGAACGCGACCTATTCGAAGGTCTCCGAGCCGATCGGGCTCGCGCTCGACGGCCTGATGGCCGAGCGCCCCGATGCCCGCGTCGTCGTGCGGCCGTGGCCCGAGACGTCGGCGGCCCGCGAGGCGGTCGAGGCCGTCGTCCTCGGCGGCGCCGTGCCCGACGGGTTGTTCAGCGAGAACGTCGAGGCGGACCTGCCGCTCGACCGACGCCGCGCCTCCTGGGCCGCCGCCGTCGAGTCCGTGGGCGGTTGGGACGACGACGGCGAGGCATCGCCGCCCGACGAGTCGTCCGCTCCCTCGCACCTGGTGTGGCGACGACGGGGAGCCCGGGGCGTCGTCCGGTTCGAGATCCGGCTCACCCCCGAGCGTCCGCCCCGGGTCCAGACCGTGCTGGTGAGCGCCGAGAGCGCACGGTAGCCGAGGGCTCGCCGGGACAGGCGTCGTCAGTCGGGCAAGGCGTCGTCACGCGGGCCAGGCGTCGTCAGGCGGGCCCGACGCTGTCACGCGAGCCCGACGCGGTCAGGCGGGCGGCCGTCCTCCGGCGACCCCGGCGGCACGGGCGGCGGCACGGGCCCCACTCCGACCCGCGACCCCCAGGCTGCCCGTCGTCGCCCACGCGGCGATGAACCCGGCCGAGAACGCGTCCACGAGACCCACCGAGTCGACCCAGCGCGAGACGACCCCGTCGACCACGACCGGTTGCTGCCCCCGCGAGACCACGACGGCACCCCCGTCGTCGGCGACGATCGCGACCACGCCGACCTGCTCGGCGAGCGCCGTCGCCGACGCGACCGGGTCGTCCAGCCCGGTGAGCTCGCGAGCGGTCTCGTCCGACGGGAAGAACAGGTCGGCTCCGTGGACGGCCGCGAGGAACGCCGACGCCCCGAAGCGGCGGACGATCGAGGCGCTGCCCGGGGCGACCGAGACGAGCGCCCCCGCCTCCCGGGCCCGTCCCACGAGGCGTCGGAGGGCGACCGGGCTGCGGGACTGGGCGACGGTGTAGCCCGTGAAGTGCACGAGACCGGCCCCGGCGACCAGGTCGTCGGGGACGTCGTCGGGGCTCAGCGAGGCACCGGCCCCCCGATCGGTGAACATGATGCGCGACGAGCCGTCGACGGTGATGACGACCGTGCCGGTCGGATCGTGGGCGTCGTAGGACAGACGGGCCACGACCCCCGCGTTGGCGAGCAGTTGCGCGTGGCGTTGCAGGTCGGCCGTGCCGACCCGACCGACGAACGAGACCTCGACCCCCAACGACCCGAGCCACGCCGCCGTGTTCGCCGCCGAACCCCCGGCCCGGTGCCGGATGGTGGCGGCCGTCTCGGTCCCGGTGCCGTCCTCCGCCCGGGGGGTGACGATGATGTCGTCGAGGACGTCCCCGAAGACGAGGACGGGCGACCCGGTGCGGGGTCGGCCGCCGGAGCGGCGGAAGCGGTCGCTGGCGGGGATCATCGGCATCCAGCCGACCACGGATCGGAGGCCGGGACGGGACGAGGAGGCGCAAATCACCCTCGCGGGTGCGTCACGTTCACCCGTCCCGGCCTCGCGCCCGGCCCGCTCGGCCCCGACTCAGACGGTGGCGGGCAGCGGGGCCGGGGCCTCGCGACGGGCGCGCCGGCCCCGGACGACCAGGGCGTCGAGGGCGAAGCGGCCCGGCCCGGTGAGCACGACCGCGACGGAGACGACCGCCAGGACGAGGACGTACTCGAACCCACCCGTCGTCGAGTAGAAGCCGTTCGGCAGGTGGACGGCGACCAGGGCGACGACCGCCGTCACCGCCAGGAGCGCCGCGGCGACACGGGTGGCGACGCCGACCACGAGCGCGACGCCACCGGCGAGCTCGGTGACGGCCGCGACCGGGGCGGCGACCTCGGCGAGCGGGATGCCCATGCCCCCGAAGGCGCCCTGCGTCGCGGCGAGGCCGTCGACGGCGAGCTTCTGCCAGCCATGGGCGACGAACACGACCCCGAGGACGACGCGGACGAGGAGGAGGCCGAGGGACGAGAGAGCTGACGACACGAGGTGCCTTTCGGTCGGGGACGGGGTCGTGGCACGTCGTCGGGCCCTCCGCCACGGTAGGAGGTGACGCGTCACCGACCGGGGTCGTGGAGATCCCTGCCAGGCCTTCGCCAGAGCCTTGTCAGGCTCGGGTGGGGCATCCGGGGGACGCGGGGACGCGTCGCGAGGGCGGTTCGGCGGACGCGTGGCGTGCCCCGCGGGCGCTGTCGGTGGTCCCGGGCAGGATCGGGGCAGGACCACGGGACGGGCCGACGAGCCCCCGACGAGAGGCGGCACACATGGCGACCATCGCGATCACGGGAGGCTCGGGCCGCATCGCGACCTGGGTCCGCCCTCTTCTGCTCGAGGCCGGCCACGACCTGCGGCTGCTCGACGTGGTCACGCCACCCGGCGACCTCCGACGACGAGAGACCTTCGAGCACGTCGGCGTGACCGATCTCGACTCCCTCACCGTGGCGTTCGCCGGGGCCGACCTGGTCGTCCACCTCGCGTCGCACGCCAGCGAGCGCACGTGGCACGAGATCCGCGACCTCAACGTCGAGAGCGCCTACGTGGCACACGAGGCCGCCCGTCGGGCCGGCGTGACCCGGCTGCTCGCGGCCAGCTCGGTGCACGCCGTCGGGTTCGAACCGGGCTCGAGCGCCGCCGACCACGACGTGCCGGCCCCCCGGCCCGACACGTTCTACGGCGTCAGCAAGGTGCTGCTCGAGGCGGTGGGCAGCCTGTACGCCGACCGCTTCGGCTCGACCGTGGTGTCGGCGCGCATCATGACGGCCGAGGTCGAGCCGCACGACGTCCGCAGCCTCGGCACCTGGCTGTCCCCGGCCGACGCGACGCGGCTGATCCTGGCCACCCTGACGACGGCACCGGCCGGGCACCACGTCGTCTGGGGCGTCAGTCGCAACACCCGTCGCGTCGTGTCGCTCGCGGCGGGCGAGGCCATCGGCTACCACCCCGAGGACGACGCCGAGGCGTTCGCCGACCGCTTCGCCGGTCAGGTCCTGCCCCCCGACGCGCCCGTCGGCGGGGACTTCACGACCATGCCGTTGGGCGAGACCCGGTGACCCGCCCGAGGGCGGCATCCGGTCACGCGCGCGAGGCCGATAGCGTGGCCGTGTGACCCCCACCCAGCACTCGTCGTCCGTCGCCGAGATCGACCCCGTCGTCCTCTACGAGATCCTCCGCCTCCGGGTCGACGTCTTCGTCGTCGAACAGGAGTGCCCCTACCCCGAGCTCGACGGGCGCGACCTCGAGCCGACCGCGCGCCTCCTCTGGTTCGCCGACGACGACGCCCGGGTCCTGGCGACGCTCCGGGTGCTGCACGACGGCGACGACCGTCGCATCGGCCGGGTGGCGACGGCGTCGTCGGCTCGCGGTCGCGGGCTCGCCGCCGACCTCATGCGGTCGGCCGTCGACGAGTGCGACGGTCGACTGGTCCGGCTCGACGCCCAGGCCCACCTCTCGGGCTGGTACGCCCGGTTCGGCTTCGTGGTCGACGGTGACGAGTTCCTCGAGGACGGCATCCCCCACCTGCCGATGACGCTCGCCGCCACGCGCTGACGCCGGCCCCTGGCACGGCACCGGCTGATCGGTCAGACGGTCGGGCCGGGGTGGTGGTGCTCGAAGACCAGGCTGGTCCGGGTCGAGGCGACGGCCGGGTGCGCCGAGAGGTGGTCGAGGACGAACTCGCGCACGTCGTTCGTGTCGCGGACGGCCAGGTGGATGATGAAGTCCTCGGACCCGCCGAGGAAGAACAGCTGCACCACCTGCGGCAGGGCCCGGATCTCGGCCGAGAAGGCGGCGATCCGCTGTCGGGCCGACGCGAGGATCGTCACGCTGATCAGCGCCTGCAGGTCGAGTCCGAGCGCCGACAGGTCGACGTCGGCTCCGAAGCCGGCGACGACGCCGCGCTCGACGAGGGACCGGAGGCGCGCGAGACAGGTCGACGGAGCGATCCCGACCTGCGCGGCCAACGTGGCGTTGGGGGTCCGACTGTTCGCGAGCAGCAGGCGCACGAGCTGCCGGTCGATCTCGTCGAGCCGAACGTCCTTCGTCGCAGCCATGCCTCGTCCCGTCCCTCACCGTCGATCGTGCGGCCAGGCAGGGCCTGCACAGAATCTCGTGCGGAGAGCTTGGCACGCATCGGCACGAAACAGCACACTGACCTCAGTTCGGCGAACAGAGGCGTGCACCGGCCGCCCGTCGTCGAGGCCACTCCCCGAGAGGACGAACCATGCGCGTCGGCATCCCCACCGAGATCAAGAACAACGAGAACCGCGTCGCCGCGACACCGGCCGGAGTCCACGAGTTCTCCCGCCGTGGACACGACGTGATCGTGCAGGCCGGCGCCGGACGGGGGTCGGGGTTCACCGATGCCGAGTTCGTCGCCGCGGGTGCGACGGTCGTGGACGACGCGGCCGACGTCTGGGGCGAGGCCGATCTGCTGATGAAGGTCAAGGAGCCGATCGCGGCCGAGTACCCGCTCATGCGGGCGGACCAGACCCTCTTCACCTATCTGCACCTCGCGGCCTCACCCGAGTGCACCGAGGCCGTCCTCGCGTCCGGCACGACCGCGATCGCCTACGAGACGGTCCAGCGGGACGATCGCAGCCTGCCGCTGCTCTCGCCCATGAGCGAGGTCGCCGGCCGCCTCTCCACGATGGTCGGCGCCTACCACCTCATGAAGCCGATCGGGGGCACGGGCGTGCTGCTCGGCGGCGTCCCCGGCACCCCGAAGGCGAAGGTGGTGGTCATCGGCGGCGGCGTCGCCGGTGAACACGCCGCGGCGAACGCCCTCGGCCTCGGCGCCGACGTGACCGTCATCGACGTGTCGCTTCCGCGCCTCCGCGCCCTCGAGGTGCAGTTCGGCGGCAGGGTGCAGACCCGCGCCTCGACGGCCTACGAGATCGGCGCCCAGGTCGCGGCCGCCGACCTGGTGATCGGTTCGGTTCTGATCCCCGGCGCACAGGCCCCCAAGCTCGTCACCGACGAGATGGTGGCGTCGATGCGTCCCGGGTCGGTGCTCGTCGACATCGCCATCGACCAGGGCGGCTGCTTCGAGGGCTCGCGCGCGACCACGCACGACGACCCGACCTTCGCCGTCCACGACAGCGTCTACTACTGCGTCGCCAACATGCCCGGCGCGGTCCCCCAGACCTCGACCCGGGCCCTGACGAACGCGACCATGCCCTACGCACTCGCCCTCGCCGACCGGGGGTGGCGTGACGCCATCGCGGCGGATGCGTCGTTGGCCCGCGGCGTCAACGCGGTCGCGGGGCAGATCACCAACGCGGGCGTCGCGGCGGCGGCCGGCGTCGACCTGGTGGACGCCCGCGCGCTCTGACCCGTCCGACGACGCGACGGCCCACCTCCGCGACGGCGCCCTCCCGGACGCGGGGCGAACCGGTCCGGCCGGTAAGCGAAGACCTCCCTCCGAACCAGGTGGTCCGGAGAGGTGCAGCCCCTATGCTCTGGACATGGCACGACGACCCACCCCTCCGCGGGAGCGGCTGCTCGAGGCGGCGCGGACCGAGTTCGCGGCCCGCGGCCTCGCCGGAGCCCGCGTCGACACGATCGCGCGCGACGCCGAGGCGAGCAAAGAACGGCTCTACGCCCACTTCTCGACCAAGCGCGACCTGTTCGACGCCGCCCTCGGCGAGAGCATCGGCCGCTGGGTCGCGGTCGTCCCCTTCGACGCCCACGACCTGCCGGGCTGGGCCAGCGCGCTCTACGACCACCTGGCGTCGAACCCCGACGACGCGCGCCTCCTGCTCTGGGGCCAGATCGAGGGCGTCGCGTTGCCGAGCCCCGGCGTGCTCGACCACGGTCAGCTCGAGGCGCGCCGTGACTCGGTGCGTGCGGCCCAGGACGCGGGTGACATCTCGTCCGGCTGGGACGCCGACGAGTTGCTGACCATGGTCTTCGGCGTCGTGCTGGCCTGGTTCGTCACGCCCGAGGCCACCAACCTGCACACCGGCCCGCAGCAGCGTCGGTGCGACGTCGTCCGTCAGGCCGTCGCCCGCATCGTCGACCCCGGCTGAACCGCCCCCGGCACCGTCCGACCCGCCGGGAGTAGCGTCCCCGTGTGACCACGACCGAACCCACTCCCGCCCTCTCCCCCGACCTTCAGCGCGTCCTCGACAGCGTGCCCGACCCGGGCGGCGTCACGACGTCGGACGAGGTCTACGCGGCGACCGACGTCGATCTCGAGGGGTTCCTCGCGACGCCGGCCGGCGCCTCCTCGTCCGGGCTCGTGCCCGGCGTGCTCGTGCTGCACGACTGGTTCGGCGTCGTCGACCACGTCAAGGTGCGCGCGCAGATGCTCGCGCGGCTCGGCTACGTGGCGCTGGCCGGCGACGTCTACGGGCAGGGGGTCCGCCCGTCGCCCGAGGAGGCCGCCGGCGAGGCGGGCAAGTACTACGGTGACGTCGCGCTGTTCCGGTCGCGCCTGCTCGCGAACCTCGAGCGCCTGCGCGCCGAGCCGGGCGTCGACCCGTCGCGGATCGCGGTGATGGGCTACTGCTTCGGCGGCTCGGGTGCCCTCGAGCTGGCCCGCGCGGGTGCCGACGTCGCCGGCGTCGTGTCGTTCCACGGAGGGCTCGGGACGGGGATGCCCGCCGAGAAGGGTGCCGTGACGGCCCCGCTGCTCGTGATGACGGGTGCCGCCGACCCGGTGGTGCCCGACGAGGCGGTGGTCGGCTTCGAGGACGAGATGCGCGCCGCCGAGGCACCCGACTGGCAGGTGCTGAGCTACAGCGGCGTCATGCACGCCTTCGCCGTCCCCGGGACGGACGCACCCGATCACGGGGCCCAGTACGACGCCCGCGCGGATCGTCGCTCGTGGCAGCAGCTGGAGACGTTCCTGTCCGAGGTCTTCGCCTAGGCCCGACGGGCCCGACGGGCCCGACGGGCGCGACGCCAGACCGTCAGGAGGCGCGGTGCCGGGACGCTCGTCGCCCCGGCACCGCCTCCGTCGTCAGAAGCCGGCCACGCGGGCCGTGCCGGCCCGGGCAAGGTCGCGCAGCTGGACGGCCGTCGCGACGGCGGCGTGGGCGGCCTCGGCACCCTTGTCCTCCTTCGAGCCGGGGAGGCCTGCCCGGTCGAGGCCCTGCTGCTCGTCGTCGAGGGTGAGCACGCCGAACCCGACGGGCTTGCCCGTGTCGAGCGTCACCCGCAGCAGGCCCGAGGTCGCGGCGTCGGACACGTACTCGAAGTGCGGCGTGCCGCCGCGAATGATGACGCCGAGGGCCACGACCGCGTCGGCCCCGGCCTCGAGAGCGGCCTTCGCGACGACGGGCAGTTCGAAGCTGCCGGGCACGCGCACGACCGTGGCCGTGGCGCCGAGGCGCTCGACCGTCGACAGCGCGCCGGCCAGCAGGCCGTCGGTGATCGTCTCGTGCCAGGTCCCGGCGACGATCGTGACACGGATTCCCATGCCGTCGACGTCGAGTTCGGTGGGGGCGCCTTCTCCGCTCATGCGGGGTCTCCTTCGGTCGTGCGGGTGGTGGTCGTGGTGTCGGTGGCCCGGGAGTCGGACGCAGGGGATGGTGCGTCGAGGTCGCGGTCGCCCAGCCAGGAGACGAGAGCGGCGATCGTCACGACCGGCACGCCCTCGCGGGCCCCGAAGTCGAGCAGAGCCCGCAGTCGCATCATCTCGCCGTCGTCGCCCACGATCTCGCTGATGACGGCCACGGGTCGCAGCCCCGCGGCCTTCATCAGGTCGACCGAGGCCTCGGTGTGGCCATCGCGCTCACGCACTCCGCCGTCACGGGCGCGCAGCGGCAGGACGTGCCCGGGGCGGTGCAGGTCGTCGCGAACGCTGGTCGGCGACGCGAGCGTGCGGAGGGTCGTCGCCCGGTCGGAGGCGCTGATGCCCGTCGTCACGCCGGCCGCCGCGTCGACGCTGACCGTGTAGGCCGTGCCCCGGGCGTCCTCGTTGTGGGCGACCATGGGCGGCAGGTCGAGTCGGTCGGCGATCTCGTTCGTCATCGGTGCGCAGACGAAACCGGAGGACACCCGGACCGTCCAGGCGATCCACTCGGCCGAGGCCAACTCGGCCGACAGGACGACGTCACCCTCGTTCTCGCGGGACTCGTCGTCGACCACCACGACCGGGCGACCACGGCGCAGGTGCTCGAGGGCGAGCTCGATCGGGGCGAGGCGCGAGTCGACCCGCCCCTCCTCCCGGGGCGTCGACACGGTCACGGGCGCCCCGTCACGGCGGCGTCCCGCGGGTCCGCCGCGTCGGCCGGCGTGGCCGCACCGCGCGGGCCGTCGGCGTCGAGCGCGTCCAGTCGCAGCATGCGGCGCACGTGACGGGCGAGCACGTCGGTCTCGACGTTGACGCGGTCGCCGACGGCCTTGCCGCCCAGGGTCGTCACGGCGAGCGTCTCGGGGATGAGGCTGACCTCGAACCAGCCCGGCACCTCGCCGGGTTCGCTGATCGCGCTCACCGTGAGGCTGACGCCGTCGAGCGTCACCGACCCCTTGTCGACGAGCAGGGGCGCGAGGTCGTCGGCGAGGTCGAACCGGACCCGACGCCAGGCCTCGCCCTCTTCGATCTCGACGACCGTGGCCGTGCCGTCGACGTGGCCCTGGACGATGTGACCGCCCAGGCGGTCGCCGACGCGGGCGGCTCGTTCGAGGTTGACGGGCGTCCCGGGGCCGAACGTCCCCACGGTGCTCATGGCCAGGGTCTGCCGCATGACGTCGGCCGTGAAGGTGTCACCCTGCTGCTCGACCACCGTCAGGCAGACGCCGCTGACCGAGATGGAGTCACCGTGCGCGGCGTCGGTCAGCACGGCGGGGCCGTGGACCGTCAGGCGGACGCTGTCCCCCTGGTCGGCGACGCGCTCGACGCGTCCGAGTTCTTCGACGAGGCCGGTGAACATCAGCGCACCACCGGGCCCGTCGGGTCGGTGGGTCGGTGCGTGCGTGCATCGGGCCCGCGGGGCGTGGTCGCCTGCGTCGTCATGTCGTCCTCCGGTCTGCCTGGCTGTGTGCCGAGGGCTCTCCGGGGGTGCGCGACGCGAGGGTCGGCATCGGCCCGGGGGTCCGCTGACGGACGACCGGGCCCGCGCCACCTCTCATCCGGACTATGACCGTCGGTACCGGGGTTCCACCGGTTCAACCGGCCGCCACCTCTCGGGGACGACGCGGGTCGCGGACTGTGACCGCCGGCTCAGATTTTCACTGACCCCGGAGCGCGTTGCTCTGTCGGCGACGATAGCACCGCCGCCTCGAGCGGCCCCGACGTGTTCGGCCAGGGCGTAGCCGGGCGTCGCACGGGCGGCCCGGGCTCAGCCGTCGACGAGCCCGGGCTCAGCCGACGACGAGCCCGAGGTGAGCCGCCATCGTCGGGGCGAAGGTCGCCAGCTGCAGGTCGTCGATGGTCGCGCCGCGAAGCCCTTCGAAACCGTCGATGCGGGAGAAGTCGCTGGTGCGCAGATCGGTGTGCGACAAGGAGGCGCGGGTCACGTCGAGCGTGCCGATGCGGCAGTCGACCAGCGCGACCCGCAGGGCCTGCACACCCCCGAGGTCGAGTTCGCCGATCGTGCAGCCCTCGATCACGACGTCGGTGAGGCGCGCCCCGCGCAGGTTGAGGAAGTCGACCTTGCCGCCGACCAGGTGCACCGACCGCAGTTCGGCGTCGAACAGCTCGGCCGACCCCCACCGGGGCCGCTCGACGCGGACGTCACGCCAGGTGCTGCGCGAGGCGGCGAACTCGGGCGCGAACGAGTCGGCCAGCACCGACTCGACCAGGCGGGCGCCCCGCAGTCGGGCCGATCCGAGCCGCGGCGACTCGAAGACGCACTCGGTGAACTCGGACCCCTCGAGGTCGCGACCGGTCAGGTCGGCGTCGACGTACCGTTCGAGCTCACGGCTGTCGCGCGGACCCAGCAGGTCGGTGCCGAGGTCGACGAGCCCCCGGGGGTCGACGGGGTCGAGCCGCGGGGCGTCGGTGCCCCCGGGGTCGCGGGGCGGGACGGCGTGGGGCGGCGCGACGGGGTCATGCGACGAGGCTAGCGGCGGGGTGCGACACGACCCGAGGAACGTCCGGGCGGGCCCCCGACGCGGACGTTCTCAGCACTCGATGACGTTGACCGCGAGCCCGGCGCGGCTGGTCTCCTTGTAGCTGTCCTTCATGTCGCGGCCGGTCTGGCGCATCGTCTCGATGACGGTGTCGAGGCTGACGACGTGGCTGCCGTCGCCGAGCAGGGCCATGCGGGTGGCGGCGACCGCCGTGCCCGCCGCGATGGCGTTGCGCTCGATGCAGGGCACCTGCACGAAGCCGCCCACGGGGTCGCAGGTGAGGCCGAGGTGGTGCTCCATGGCGATCTCGGCCGCGTTCTCGACCTGGCGGGGCGTCCCGCCGAGCAGGGCGGTCAGCGCGCCGGCGGCCATCGACGCGGCCGAGCCGACCTCGCCCTGACAGCCGGCCTCGGCCCCCGAGATCGACGCGTTGCGCTTGTAGAGCGACCCGATCGCCGCCGCCGTCAGCAGGAAGGTGCGGGACAGCTCGTGATCGGTCGCGCCGTGGAACCTCATGGCGTAGTAGGCGACCGCCGGGATGATGCCGGCCGCGCCGTTGGTCGGGGCGGTGACGACGCGCCCGCCGCCCGCGTTCTCTTCGTTGACGGCCATCGCGTAGGCCTGCAGCCACTGGGCCGGCAGGTCGGAGGCCAACAGCGAGGAGGCGCGGCCCTGGTCGATCGCCGAGCCGCCGAGGGCGAAGGCGGTCGCCCTCTCGTCCTGCTGGCGCAGCATGGTCGCGAACTGCCGGGCGCGTCGGGGCACCTTCATCCAGCCGGGCAGGACGCCCGTGGCCTCGAGACCCGCGTCGACGCAGGCCCGCATGGCCGCCCAGCGTGAGTCGAGCCCCACCGCGGCGTCGGCCTCGCCGTGCAGCGCGACCTCGTTGCGCCAGGCGAGGTCGGCGATCGACGCGCCTTCGGAGTCGCAGAGGCGCAGCAGGTCGTCCGCGTCGGTGAAGGCGAACGGCGCCTCGGCGGTGGGCACGGCCCGCTCGTCGTCACCGTCCCGCACGACGAAGCCCCCGCCGACCGAGAAGTAGACCTCGCGGGCGAGGCTCTCGCCGTGAGCGTCGAAGGCCTCGACGCTCATCGCGTTGGGGTGCCGGGGCATGCGCGTCAGCGGCGCCATGCGCAGGTCGTTGGGGGCGAAGGCGATCTGGTGCCGGCCGAGCAGCCGCAGGCCGCCGCCCTGCTCGACCGCCTGCTGCATGCCCGAGACGACCTCGGGGTCACAGGTCTCGGGTTGCATGCCCGCGAGGCC
Organism: Frigoribacterium sp. CFBP 8759; assembly: GCF_014841655.1. NCBI lineage: Bacteria > Bacillati > Actinomycetota > Actinomycetes > Micrococcales > Microbacteriaceae > Frigoribacterium > Frigoribacterium sp. CFBP 8759. The sequence goes on along the minus strand of NZ_JACYUH010000003.1, from coordinate 546,997 downwards.
GGCGAGGACGGCCGACGGAGTGCCGTGGCCGAGGCCGGTGGCGGCGAGCGAGCCGTAGAGCACGGCCTCGACCCGCACGACGTCGGTCAGCCGGCCGTCGACGTCGAGACCGAGCAGGAACTCGCGGGCGGCCCTCATGGGGCCGACGGTGTGCGAGCTCGAGGGGCCGATGCCGATCGAGAAGAGATCGAGGGCCGAGACGTGGTCGGTCACGGAGAACCTGCCTTCCGGGGTCACCACGACGTTACCCGCTCCCGCCGACGCGCAGGAGGTCGGGGCCGTGCGCCACCCCGGGGAGGTGCGGGTCGCCTCAGGCGGGTCGCCCCACCTCGCGGGCCCGCTCCGCCATCGCGCCCGACATGCCCTCGAGGAACCGTCGGACGGTCTCGAGCTCGGCCTCGTCGAACTCGGCCATGACCCGGTCGCTCATCACGCCGAGCGGCCCGAAGAACGCGCCCGCGACCTCGCGGGCGCGATCCGAGTAGCGGACGAGCACCCGGCGCCGATCGGCGTCGTCGCGGCTGCGGTGCACGTGCCCGACCTTCTCGAGGCGGTCGATGACTCCGGTCGCCGCCCCCGACGTGACGCCCAGGAGCTCGCCGAGACCGCCGGCGGTGACGGGGTCGCCGTCGCGCTCGGCCTGCATGACGTGCAGCAGCGCCTCGAGGTCGATGTGGCCGAGACCGTGTCGCGAGGCGAAGGCCTGGGCGACCTTCTGGGACTCGGTGGTCAGCCGTTGCATGTGGGTGACGATCTCGTCGGCCTGCGGCGAGCGCGACGGACGGGTCGACGGGGCCGTGGGGCCCGGGTCTGTCGGGGTGGGCATGGAACCTCCTGCGTGACGAGTCTGGTCGATGCTCCTGTGATCTGCAATACTCTTAGCTCCTAAGACATTCAGCGACTGAAGGATCACCATGCGCACCCTCGCCCGCATCGTCAGCGGCCACCGCACCGCCTGGGCCGTGCTCGCCGCGACGGCCGTCGCCGTCGCCCTGCTCTTCACGGTCCTGCCGCAGAGCGAGGGCGACGCGGCCCCGCCGTCGGGCGTCCCCGACACGAGCCAGTCGGCCCAGGTGGCCAAGTTGCTGACGACCTTCCCGAGTGCCGAGACGACGGTGGGCATCCTGGTCTTCAGCCACGACGGCGACCGGCTCGACGCCGCCGACCTGACCGCCGTCGACGAGCGGGCGGCCGCCCTCGCCGAGCTCGCCACGACCCCGCAGGCCGTCCGGCCGCAGATCAGCGACGACGGCACCGCGGCGATCGTGGCCGTCCCGCTCGACGCCACGACGGTCGACGCCGACGTCGCGGGCACGGCGACGAGCCTGCGGGACGCGGCCTCGGCCGACCTGCCCGCCGGGCTGGACGCCCTGCTCACCGGGCCGATCGGGTTCCAGGACGACATCGCGAACGCCTTCGCCGGGGCCGACTTCCGGCTCCTGCTGGTCACGGTGGTCGTCGTGGCCGTGCTGCTGATCGTCACCTACCGCAGCCCCGTGCTGTGGATCGTGCCGCTGGCCGTCGTCGGTGCCGCGGACGCCCTGGCCGGCCGGGTCGCGGCCGCCGTCGCCGAACCCCTGGGCATCCCGCTCGACGCCTCGATCTCGGGCATCCTCTCGGTGCTCGTCTTCGGCGCGGGCACCAACTACGCCCTGCTACTCGTCGCGCGTTACCGCGAAGAACTGCTGCTCGAGCCCGACCGCCATCGCGCGATGCGCACGGCCGTGACGAGCGCCGGGCCCGCCATCGCGGCCAGCGGCGGCACGGTCGCCCTGAGCCTCCTCACGCTGCTCCTCGCGTCGCTCACGGGCAACCGGGCCCTCGGTCTCGCCTGTGCGATCGGCGTCGGCGTCGCGATCGTGTTCGCCCTCGTCGCCCTGCCGGCGGCCCTGGTGGTCTGCGGTCGCGGGCTGTTCTGGCCCTTCGTGCCCCGCGCCTCCTCGTCCGGGCGCGACCGCGTCTCCGACGGGGCCGACGCGACGCGGACGGCCGACGCCACCGCAGGAGGCGCGGCGCACCACGCGGCACCGCGACGCGGCTTCTGGGACCGTCTCGGGCGCGGCGTCCGACGCCGTCCGGCCGTCGTGGCCGTGGCGTCCGTCGCGGGCATCGGCGTCCTCTGCCTCGGCCTGAGCGGCTACGCCGTCGGCCTCTCGCAGACCGACCAGCTGCTCGGCGACCCCGATTCGGTCACCGCGCAACAGGTGATCGACGACTCGTTCTCGGCGGGGCTGACCAGCCGCACCACCGTGATCGTCCCCTCGACGGTCGCCGACGAGGCCACCGCGCTCGCGTCGGGCACGGACGGCGTCGACACGGCCACGACCGGCGAGACCGAGGGCGGACTGACGCGCGTCGACCTGCAGCTGTCCGCCGAACCCGAGAGCGACGCCGCGTTCGCCACCGTCGAGCGTCTGCGTGCCGGGTACGCCGACGCCGGCGGCGGCCTCGCCGACGCGCTCGTCGGGGGCAGCGACGCCACCGCCTACGACACGAAGGTGGCGGCGCAGGCCGACATCGACCTGATCGCGCCGATCATCCTGGCGATCGTGTTCGCCGTCCTGGCCCTGTTGCTGCGCTCGCTCGTGGCCCCCGTCCTGCTCATCGCCTCGGTGCTCGCCACGTTCTTCGCGAGCCTCGGGGCCTCGACCTGGCTGTTCCAGAACGTGCTGGGGTTCCCCGCGCTCGACACGGCGGTGACGCTGTACGCGTTCCTGTTCCTCGTCGCCCTCGGGGTGGACTACAACATCTTCCTCACCACCCGGGCCCGCGAGGAGGGCCTCGTGCACGGCACCCGCGAGGGCATGGTGCGGGCCCTGGCCTCGACCGGCGCCGTCATCACGAGTGCGGGCATCCTGCTGGCGGCCGTCTTCGCCGTCCTCGGCGTGCTGCCGGTCGTCGCCCTGACCCAGGTCGGCGTGATCGTCTGCCTCGGCGTGCTGCTCGACACCCTGGTCGTGCGCACCGTGCTGGTGCCCGCGCTCGTGTTCCTCACCGGTGACGCGTTCTGGTGGCCGAGCCGGCGTCCGTCGGTTCAGCCGCAGGCGTCCCAGAGCCCGACCCTCGACGCCTCGGCCGACGCCTCGGCCGCGACGAACCGGTCGCGGTAGCGGTACGCGTCGTCGTAGGTGTCCTCGCGCCCGTAGCCCTCGGCGACGAGCCGCTCGTTGAGCATCGTGCCGTCCGGCGACCAGACGTAGCGCAGCAGCCGGTCGTAGCGGTCGGCGTCACCCTGCGAGGCGTCGTCCTCGAGCCAGACCGTGGCCCCCTCGGGCAGGGCGGCCGTCGTGAAGGCGCTCGCCTCTGGTCCGAAGCAGTCGACCGGCGCGTCGGGCTTCACGGTCTCGGGGGTGTCCACGCCGATCAGGCGGATGCGCTCGCGCTCCCCCGCCACCAGGACGACGACGGTGTCCCCGTCGACGACCCGGTCGACCACGGCCTCGACCGCCGCGGCCGGGACGCTTGCGGGCACGGGGACCGCACCCGCGCCTCCCGGGCCGCCACCCGCCGACCCGTCGCCGAGGAGGCGCGGGAAAGCCACGAGGACGGCCCCCGCCACGAGCACCACGAGGACTCCGAGCAGCCGGCGCGGCGTGAGGCGACGACGCGACGGACGGCGACGCGCGCTCACTCGGCGAGCCGCGTGCCGCGGAGCTCGGGCAGCATCGTGGCGGCGACGGCCCCCACGACGAAGACCGCGCCGAAGACGACGAACAGGGTGGGCGGCCCTCCGAGGGCGATCAGCGGGGGCACCGACAGCGGCGCGGCGATCGAGGCGATGCGCCCGACGCCGGCGGCCCACCCCGCGCCCGTGCCCCGCAGCGGGGTGGGGTAGAGCTCGGGCGTCACGGCGTAGAGCGCCCCCCACGCGCCGAGGTTGAAGAACGACAGGGCCATGCCCGCGACGAGGATCTGCGCGACGCTTCCGCTGACCGCCCCGAAGCCGAAGAAGACGGCCGCGACGGCCGACCCGAGCAGGAAGGTCGCGAGCGTCCCCCGGCGCCCCCACTTCTCGATCAACCACGCCGAGGCCGCGTAACCCGGCAGCTGCGCCAGGGTGATGATCAGCACGTACCCGAACGAGCGCACGAGCGGGAACCCGGCCGCGACGAGCAACGACGGCAGCCAGACGAAGGCGCCGTAGTACGAGAAGTTGGTCATGAACCAGATCACCCAGATCGCGACCGTGCGGCGAGCCATGCCGGCACCGAAGAGCCGGCCGACGGAGGCGCGGACCGGCTTCTCGACGACCCGCGCCTCCTCGGCGGCCACGGTCGGGGCGGCGACGCCGGCCGCCTGCTCGAAGCCGCGGACGGTGCGCTCGGCCTCGTCGTGACGCCCCTTCGACTCGAGGAAGCGCACCGACTCGGGCATCCTCAGGCGGACGAACACGGCGTAGAGCGCGGGAGCGGCACCGATCAGCAGGGCCCAGCGCCAGCCGTCGTCGCTCGTCGGGATCACGAGGTAGCCGACGAGGGCGGCCCCGATCGAGCCGACGGCCCAGAACGCCTCGAGCAGGACGACCACCCGGCCCCGGATGCGCCGGGGTGAGAACTCGCTGACGAGGGTCGACGCGACCGGCAGTTCGGAGCCCAGGCCGAGTCCGACGACGAAGCGCAGGACGAGCAGCACGCCGACCGACCAGGACAGGGCCGAGAGGCCGGTGGCGAGGCCGTAGAGCAACAGGGTCAGGGCGAAGACGGTCTTGCGGCCCAAGCGGTCGGCCAGCGAACCACCGACGGCCGCACCGATGGCCATGCCCGCGAACCCGGCCGACGCGACCCAGGCCAGTTGTCCGGCCTGGTCGCTCCACACGGTCATCAGTTGGGCGATGACGAACGAGAGCAGGCCGACGTCGAGCGCGTCCAGGGCCCATCCGATGCCCGAGCCGGCCAACAGGCGACGGTGCTTCGAGGTGAACGGCAGCTCGTCGAGGCGCTCGCTACGCGTCGGGGCGACCGGGGTCGAGGTGGGGACGGGGGTCATCTGGGCCTGTCGTCTCAGGGTGTCGTCGGGTCGGGCGGTGGTCGGACACGGACTCCTCGCGTGAGGCGGACCGGGCCACTGGGCAGTGTAGGAGCCGTGAAGATGGCCGCGGCTACAGACACCGGGGCCGCGGCACCGTAGCCTCGGGCGGACCGGATCATCTCGGTCCGCGACGGAGGCACCACCATGGCAGAGAAATCAGCGAAAAAAGGCACCGCGAAGGTTGCCGTGCGCTCCTTGAAGGAGAAGCGCGCCGACAAGAAGGCCAAGGGCGCGACGGGTGGCCACTCGGAGGACATCGTCTCCAACGCCAAGAAGCGCTGACGCACGACGTCCCCGAAGGGGCGCCGACCTCCGCACCGGGTGACCGGTCGCGAGGCGGCGCCCCTTCGTCGTTCCCGGCACGCGGCGACGCCCGCGACGACGCCTCGGGTCGGTCCGGGTGTGACACGACGACCACACCTGACATAACCTCGACCTCGTGGCCCGCGATCAGGGGTGGGGCCGGAGGGACGACGACATGATCGACAGGCGCATCAGGGCATGGGCGGCGACGGGGGTGACGGTCGTCGTGGCCGGCGCGCTGGCCCTCGGGGGCGCGACCAGCGCCTCCGCCGCCGGACCGGGAGCGGTCGGCTGGGCCGACTTCACCGTCGACGGGACGGCTCGTGCCTTCACGGGCACGATGACGCTCCCCGGGGACTTCCCGCAGGCGACGTTCACGTCGACCTCGCGCCAGGCGACGATCCCCAGCGGATCGAGCACGTGGCAGGGCACGGGCACGCCGGTCGGCGCCGAGTACGACTCGAGCCGTGGCCGCCCCTACCTCAACCTCCGTCCCGCCCAGGATTCGCCGACCGCGGCCGCCGCGTCGGTCACGACGTACACCTTCGACCGGGCCACCCCCGCGAGCGACTGGTCGTTCGTGCTGGGCGACGTCGACGCCGACCAGGTGACGGTGTCGGCCACCGGCGCCGACGGTGTGGCCGTGCCCGCCGACGCCCTCGGCTTCGGGAGCACGTACAACTACTGCCGCACCGCGGCCGGCGGCCCGTCGCCGTCGTGCGACGCCGCGGGACTGCGCGACGTGCCGACCTGGAACGCCGCCACGGGCGTGCTGACCGGCAACGCCACCGCGTCCGACACCGAGGGCGCCGCCGCCTGGTTCAGCCCGACCGTGCCGCTGTCGACGCTGACCTTCACGTACCAGCAGCGTTCCGGGTTCCCCGTCTACCAGACGTGGTTCGTGACCAAGACCTTCACCGCGAGCGGGGTGGTGACGAACGACGGCGCGGCCTACCCCGGAGCGATCGTGACGGTCGTCGACCCGGCGACCGGTGAGGTCGTCGGGACCACCACGACGGTCGGCCCCGACGGCACCTGGTCGGTCCCCGGCCTCGTCTCGGGCACGCCCTACGAGGTCGACGTCACCACACCGGAGGACGCCGCGGATCTGCCTGCCGTGCCCTTCACCATCGCGGGCGACGACTCCCCCGGACTCGACTTCGCCTTCGCCGGCGCCGTGCCCCCGGTGGCCACCGCGCCCCTCACGGTGACGGTCGTGGAGGCCGACGGGACGCCCGTGGCCGACCGTCCGGTGAGCATCGTCGTGCCCGGCCAGATCGACCCGGTGGCGTCGGGGACGACCGGAGCCGACGGCTCGGTCACCTTCGAGGGGCTCGACCCCGCGGCCGAGTACGACCTGGTGGACGAGGTCACGGGCATCGCCCGCGGTCCGGTCACCACGGCCTCCGGCGCGTCGATCACGCTCGACCCGACCGTCGAGATCACGACGAGCATCGTGAACCCCGACGGATCGGCACCCGCGACCGGGTCGACGGTCGACATCGTGCCGGTCGGCGAGACCGCGCCGGTGGCGAGCGTCGAGACCGGCGCGGGCGGCTCGTTCACGGCCGACGGCCTCACCCCTGGCGAACAGTACGAGGTGGTCCTCGACGAGGACGTCGACTCGGCCGTCACGATCACCGCACCCGCGACGAGCGGGACGATCCCGCCCGTGCAGATCGCGGCCCCCGCGACCGTGTCGGTCGAGGGCACCGTCGTGAACTCCGACGGCACGCCCGCCGCCGACCTCGAGCTGTCGCTGATCGAGGCGGACGCCACCGACCCCGAGCCCGTCGCCACCCCGACCACCGACGCCGCGGGCGTCTACCGGGCCGACGACCTCGTCCCCGGCACGACCTACGACGTCGTGGCCGACGGCGAGACCCTCGGGTCGTTCACGGCGCCGACCGCCGACGGGACCGTCCCGACCATCACCCTCGCCGCGCCTCCCGTGGTGACCCCCGTGCCCGACCCCGAGCCGACCCCCGACCCGATCGTCACGCCGGCTCCCGTCGTGCCGGCAGCCGGAGGCCAGGGCACGGGCGGCACGGGCACCGGCGGCTCGGGCCGACCGCTCGCCTACACCGGCAGCGAGCCGGGCCTGCCGCTCGGCGTCGCGGCGGCCGCCCTGGCCCTCGGCCTCGCGCTCGTCACGGGCTCGGCCGTCACCCGTCGCCGGGCGGGGCGCCGCTGACCGCGGCGGCCCCCGGGGCCCGACCCCACGAGGCAGAGGAGGCGCGGTGTCCGGTCGACGGGCACCGCGCCTCCTGCGGTCCGTCGGCCCGTGGGCCGGGCATGTGCCCGCACCGGGTGCGAGGGAGTTGGCTCGGGACCATGAAGAACACCACACTCGGCCAGGTCGACGGCGGACTCGACGTCGGCCGCCTCGGCCTCGGCCTCATGGGCATGTCCGCCTTCTACACCGGCAACAGCACCGACGACGACGAGTCGGTGCGCGTCATCCACCGCGCGCTCGACGTGGGCGTCACCCTGCTCGACACCGCCGACATGTACGGCCCGCACACGAACGAGCAGCTGCTCGGCCGCGCCCTCAAGGGCCGCCGCGACCACGCCGTCGTCGCGACGAAGTTCGGCAACGTGACCGACCCCGAGGCCCGCGCCGAACGCACGGTCGACGGTCGCCCCGAGTACGTCCACCGGTCGGTCGACGGCTCGCTGAAGCGCCTCGGCATCGACCACATCGACCTCTACTACCAGCACCGCGTCGACCCGCTCGTGCCCATCGAGGAGACCGTGGGCGCCATGGGCGAGCTCGTCACGGCCGGCAAGGTGAGGTTCCTCGGGCTGTCCGAGGCGGCGCCCGAGACGATCCGCCGTGCCCACGCGACGCACCCGATCACCGCCCTCCAGACCGAGTGGTCGCTGTGGAGCCGTGAGCCCGAGGCCGAGATCCTGCCGACCGTCCGCGAGCTCGGCATCGGCTTCGTGCCCTACTCGCCGCTCGGTCGGGGGTTCCTCACGGGCACCATCCGCTCGGTGGACGAGCTCGCCGAGGACGACTTCCGCCGGTTCGCTCCCCGCTTCTCGGGCGACAACCTGCAGGCCAACGTCCGCATCGTGCAGCAGGTCGACGAGGTCGCCCGGGCCGTCGGCGCCACGCCGGGTCAGGTCGCGCTCGCCTGGCTGCTCGCCAAGGGCGAGGGCATCGTGCCGATCCCGGGCACGAAGCGCCGCGCCTACCTCGACGAGAACGTCGCCGCCGACGACGTGGTGCTCGACGCCGAGCAGGTGCACCAGCTCGACGACGTGGCCGCGCCGAAGGGCGCCCGCTACGCCGACATGTCGACGGTCGACAAGTAGCGAGGCGGCCGGCGTCGGCTCGGCCGTCGGCCTGCGTGAGCCGTCGCTCCGCCACCCCGGCACCCCGCCACGAAATGAACATCCCGCCATCCCTTTCCGTGGCGGGATGTCCACTTCGTGGCGGGGTGAGACGTCCGGGCGCGGAACGAGGGCGAGCCCGAGGAGGCGCGGGTACGGTCGAGCGATGGACGACGTGATCAGACGCCGGGCCCTCGTGCACGGTTCGGTGCAGGGCGTGGGTTTCCGTTTCTCGACCGAGGGCGAGGCGGACCGACTGGACGTCGGCGGCTTCGTCCGCAACCTGCCCGACGGGACCGTCGAGGTCGAGGTCGAGGGACGGCCCGACCGGGTGGCGCTGCTGCTCGAATGGCTGGACGAGGGACCTCGTGGGGCCCGGGTCGACCGGGTCGAGGTGAGCGAGATCACCCCCGTGGGCGAGAGCGAATTCAGCACGCGCCACTAGCCCGAGCGACGATCAGTACGGGGCCCGGCGGCCGGAGACGAGAGACCCGGCCCGGACGCTCGCACACACCCGACAGTGTGGAGTGCCCGGACCGGGCGTTCAAGGGTACCTGCTCGACGGCCCGGCCCGATCACCCGGACCGGTTCGGTCGGACCGTCCGGCCCGGTCGGCCCGGGGCGTCCGATCTCGTCGACCGGTGACCTCACATCCGGTGCCGCTGCCGCGTCTACGGGGTGGATACCATCGCCGAGAGCCAGGAGGCACCGTGAGCGTCCACACCAGCGTCGACACCCCCGTCGGCCCGTTGACCGTCGTCGGGGGCGAGACGGGCCTCGTCGGCCTCTACTTCGACGAGCACCGCCACCTGCCCGATCCGACCGGCTTCGGCCCGGTCTCGCGGAACGGCGTCGGCCTGAGCGACTTCGCCGAGGTCGGGCGCCAGCTCGGCGAGTACTTCTGCGGCGAGCGGCGCTCCTTCGACCTCCCGCTGGCACCGCGCGGCAACGACTTCCAGGTGCGGGTGTGGACGCTCCTCCGCGACATCCCCTTCGGCGAGACCCGCAGCTACGGGCAGCTCGCGACCGCGCTCGGCGGCGTCGGCCTGGCGCGGGCGGTCGGCGCCGCCAACGGGCTCAACCCGTTGAGCATCGTCGTGCCGTGCCACCGCGTGGTCGGCTCGGGCGGGGCCCTGGTCGGCTACGCCGGCGGGCTCGACCGCAAACGGTTCCTGCTCGGGCTGGAGGCCGACCAGCCGTCGGGCCCCGACTCCGGTCGGCTGTTCTGACGTGGAACCCTTCGAGCGCGTGGTCGCCCGGCACGGTCGCACGGTCTGGCGCGTCTGCCGGGCCGTGCTCGACGAGCACGACACCGACGACGCCTGGAGCGAGACGTTCGTGGCGGCCCTCGTCGCGTACCCGTCGCTCCCGGCGTCGACGAACCTCGAGGCGTGGCTGGTGACCATCGCGCACCGCAAGGCGATCGACGTGCTGCGGGCACGCGAGCGTCGCCCCCGGCCGGTCGAGACGGTGCCCGAACCGCCGCCCGCGCCTCCTCACGACGAGACCGTCGCGCGCGCGGACGAGCTCGACGGGGCGCTGCGCACCCTGCCGCCGGGCCAGCGGCGTGCCGTGGTCTACCACCACCTCGTCGGGCTCTCGCACCGCGAGGTCGCCGAGCTGACCGGCATCAGCGCGGACGCGGCCCGGCGCGCGTCCGCCGACGGCATCGCGGCGCTGCGGCGGCTGCTGGCCGACCCCGCGACGCCTCGCGCGACCGGCGCCTCCGTCCGGGCCGCCGGTCGCGCCTCCTCCCCGTCCCCCGAGCCGAAGGGCATCCGATGACCGCCTCCCCCATCGACGCGTCGACCGACCCCGGCGACCTGCTGACCGGCCTCGACCCGACCGACGAGCGACTCGCCGCGCTGCACGCCCGCTTCGCCGAGACCGCCCTCGGCGTCGGGGCGGTCGACGTGGCGTACCGCACCCTCGACTCCCCCGTCGGCCTCCTGCTCGTCTGCGCCACCGACGTGGGCGTGCTGCGGGTGGCCTTCGAGATCGAGGGGCACGACACCGTGCTCGACCGCCTCGCCTCGACGGTCAGCCCGCGCATCGTCGAGACGCCGTCGCGGCTCGACGCCGTCGCGCGCGAGCTCGACGAGTACTTCCGCGGCGAGCGCCGCGCGTTCGACCTGCCGCTCGACCGGCGTCTGTCGAAGGGCTTCCAGCGGACGGTGCTCGAGCACCTGCCCGACATCGGCTACGGCGCGACGGCGAGCTACGCGGCGGTCGCCCTCGCCTCGGGCAGCCCCCGGGCGGTGCGGGCCGTCGGCACGGCCTGCGCCACGAACCCACTGCCGGTCGTCGTGCCCTGCCACCGGGTGGTGCGGAGCGACGGGACGGCCGGCAACTACCGTGGGGGCATGGCGGCCAAGCAGATCCTGATCGACCTCGAGGCGGGGGCGTGAGCGAGGCGGTGACCTCCGGCGTGACGGCGGCCGGCGCGGGAGCGGTGCCGTCGGACCTGGCGGGCGCGGGCGTCGTGGTCGGTGACGACGGGCTCGCCCGACCGGTCTGGGCGTCGACCGATCCGCTGTTGCGCGAGTACTACGACACCGAGTGGGGGCTGCCGGTCCGGGACGAGCGGGGCCTGTTCGAGCGGCTGAGCCTCGAGGCGTTCCAGTCGGGGCTGTCGTGGGCGACGATCCTGCGCAAGCGTCCGGCGTTCCGGAGCGCATTCTCCGACTTCGATCCCGACGTCGTCGCCCGCTTCGACGACGAGGACCGGGCACGGCTGATGGCCGACGCGGGGATCGTCCGCAACCGGCTCAAGGTCGACGCGACGATCCGCAACGCGCGGGCGACGATCGACCTGAGGGCCGACGGCGGCCTGGTCGACTTCGTCTGGTCGTTCCGGCCGGTCGAGACTCCCCGGCCCCGCACGATGGCCGAGGTGCCGACGACGTCGCCGGAGTCGCTCGCCCTCTCGCGGGCACTCAAGGCGAAGGGGTTCACCTTCGTGGGGCCGACCACCATGCACGCGCTGATGGAGGCCGCGGGCATCGTCGACACGCACCTCGTCGACAGCCACCGCCGCGGGTCGTCCGGGGTGTGGGGCGACGACGGCCGGCCGGTGCCGGACGGCGGCCCCCGGGCGGCCGGGTCGTGACCGCGGACTCGCCCGACGGGGCGGCACCCGACGGGGCGGCACCGGTCGGGGCGGTACCGCACGGGGCGCCCGCGCGCTTCGTCGTCGAACCCGTCGGCGCCTGGGACCACGCGCACGCCGTGGGATTGCTGGCGGCGCACAGCGTGCCGGGAGCCGAAGCCACCGACGTCGCCGCGGCCACGCACGCGCGACTGGTCGAGCTGGGCACGGGAGCCGAGCGCGCCTCCCACCGTCTCGACCTGTCGTTCGCGGCCACCGGGGTCGACGTGACGGTGACCGGGCCCGACGGCGTGCCGCCGACGCAGGCGACGGTCGACGAGGCACGACGCGTCGTGCGGACGTGGCTCGACCTCGACACCGACCTCGACGACGTCGAGCGGGGCTTCGCCGACGACCCCGTGCTCGGGCCGCTCGTCGCGGCGCGTCCGGGCATCCGCGTGACGGGCAACCCCGACGGGTTCGAGACGGCCGTGATGACGGTGCTCGGGCAGCAGGTCTCGCTCGCCGCGGCGCGCACCTTCACCGGGCGGCTCGTCGCGGCCCACGGCGAACCCGTCGCGGGGACGGGCCTGACGCGGTTCCCCCGCGCCGACCGCCTGGCGGCCGCCGACGTCGACGAGCTGCGGGCCGCGGTCGGGGTGACGAACAGTCGCGCGCGGACGATCCACGCCCTGGCCGAGGTCGTCGCCGACGGACTCGTCATCGCCCCCGACGTCGACCACGCCGACGCCCGCCGACGCCTGCTCGCCGTGCCCGGCATCGGCCCGTGGACCGTCGAGTACCTGGCCGTGCGCGCCCTCGGCGACCGCGACGCCTGGCCCGCGGGCGACCTCGTGCTGCGGCGCGTGATGGGCGGCCTGACGACGAAGGAGGCCGAGGTCGCCGGGGCACCGTGGTCGCCCTGGCGCGCCTACGCCCTGTTCCACCTCTGGGCCGCGGTGCTGCCGACCGCGCCGTGAAGTCTCGGCCGCCGGAATGCTCGATACTCGTCCGGTGGACATCGACGGCACCCTCGACATCGTCAGCGCGCATCGCGCCGCGGACGAGATCGAGGAGGCGCGGGTCCTGTTGCGAGCGCTGGCCGAGCAGGCGCCCCGGGATCTGATGGTCCGGATGGCCCTGACGGACTTCGCCCGGGCGGAAGGCCAAGTCGACCAGGCGGCCCGGTGGGGCATCGTGATCGACGGCTACACGACCGCCCACGAACGCCGGGTGTTCTGGCGCGTGATGACCGGCATCACGACCCTCAACCGTCTCCGCACCTATCTGCGACTCGAACCGGGTGCCGACCTGCCCCGCGATCTCGTGGCCATGTTGCCGCCGCACCTCGGCGGCACGCATGTCGACGGGTTCTACCGAGCACGCTGGGATGACGACACACGCCCGACACTCAAGGGGTTGGGGGACGCGGCGCTCCTGCCCATGTGGATCAGCACGCCTGTCCCGGCCGTCGCGGCAGGACTGTCCGAGTGGCAGCGCGATTCTCCGTCCCCGGCACTGGCCGTCGTCGCTGCCGCCCTCGCCCTCGTGAGCACGGCGGCGATCGTCGGCTGGATCGCCTACGGCGTCCGCAACCGCACCGTCGGACTCCCGCTCGTCGCCGTGGGCCTGCTCGTCGCCGGCGTCTGGTTCGCCCTCCACGCGACCTCCCTTCCCGTGCCCGAGTGACGGGCGCCGAACACCGTGGATCGGGGGCGTCTACCGTTCCACTCCCCGACATTTCCTCCACGACGAGAGCGGCCAGCATGAACACCGACGACGACCGACCCGACGACCAGGCTGCGGTCGAGGCCGCCGCGATCGAGACGCACCGGGCCGCCCACGGCACGGGCCCGACCGACACGCAGGGCGAACCCGCCGCATCGGGCGACGCGACGCCGGACGGCGACGTCACGCAGCCGCTCGGCGGCAGCCACTCGGGCGAGGACGGCTACGTCGCCGTGAGCCCCGGGGGCGTCTCGGGCGAGCAGGACGCCGCCTTGACCGTCGACGACGAGGACCCGCACTCGGCCGACCCCGAGGCGAACGCCCACCGCGGCGACATCGGCGCGAACCGCGGCGGCAGCGGCGGCCGCTGACCCGTGTGAGACCCCGGGAGCGCGCCGAGACCCACGTGCGCGAGCCGGGGCCTCGGCCCCTTCGTGGGGTCTCGGCGGCGACCGGGTGGTGCATGCTGGTGGGGATGACTGACACGCGCCCCCACCTCGACGACTTCGCCCGCTTCATCCAGGCCTCGCCCTCGTCCTTCCACGCCGCGGCCGAGGCCGCCCGCCGGCTCGACGACGCCGGGTTCACCGCCCTCGACGAGACCGCCGAGTGGCCCTCGGGCCCGGGCCGTCGTTACGTCGTGCGCGACGGCGCGGTCATCGCCTGGATCGAGCCGGCCACCGCGACGGCCACGACGCCGTTCCGCGTCGTCGGAGCGCACACCGACTCCCCCGGCTTCAAGCTGAAGCCCAAGCCGACGACCGGCACTCGCGGCTGGCTGCAGGCCGGCGTCGAGGTCTACGGCGGTCCGCTGTTCAACTCGTGGCTCGACCGCGACCTCGAGTTCGCCGGCCGACTGGTCACCCGCAGCGGCGAGACGCACCTGGTGCGCACCGGGCCGCTGCTGCGCTTCCCGCAGCTCGCCGTCCACCTCGACCGGGGCGTCAACGCCGAGGGCCTGAAGCTCGACCCCCAGCGCCACCTGAACCCCGTGGTCGGGGCGGGGCCGCTCGACGAGGCCGACGTCCTCGGCCACCTCGCCGGGTTGGCCGGGCTGACCGGAGCCGACGTGACCGGGTACGACGTGGTCGTGGCCGACACCGCGCCTCCTGCGGTCCTGGGGATGTCGGGCGAGCTCTTCGCCGCCGGGCGCATGGACAACCTGTCGTCGACCCACGCCGGTCTCGTCGCACTGGTCGAGACGGCGACCTCGGGCGTCGAACTCGACCACGTCGCCGTGTTCGCGGCGTTCGACCACGAAGAGGTCGGTTCGGCCACCCCGTCGGGTGCGGCCGGGCCGCTGCTCGAGGACGTCCTGGCCCGGGTCTCGGCCGGTCTCGGGGCGACGACGACCGATCACCGCCGGGCACTCGCCGGGTCGTGGTGCCTGAGCGCGGACGCCGGGCACGCGGTGCACCCGAACTACCCCGAGCGGCACGACCCGGTCAACCAGCCGGTCGTCAACCGCGGGCCGCTGCTCAAGATCAACGCGAACCAGCGCTACGCCACCGACGGGCTCGGGGCGGCCGAGTGGTCGCGGGCGTGCGAGCAGGCGGGTGTGCCGTTCCAGGAGTTCGTCTCGAACAACTCGGTGCCCTGCGGCTCGACCATCGGACCGATCACCGCGACGCGGCTCGGCATCCGGACGATCGACGTCGGCATCCCGTTGCTCGGCATGCACTCGGCCCGCGAGTTGTGCGGGGCCGACGACCCGGCCTACCTGTCACGCGCCGCCGCCGCCTTCCTCGCGCCGGACGCGTAGACCCGGCGCGGGCCCGATCCGCAGGCCCGGCGCGGGTCCGATCCGCAGGCCCGACGCGGAGGCGCTGCGCGACCGTCGGGCACCGCGCACGGCGGATCAGCCGAAGGCCTCCGCCGCCGGTGCCCCGAGCGCCCAGGCCAGGATCGCCGGCCACTCGCCGTAGCCCGAGTCCGGGGTGAGGTGACCGCCTCGGGGCACGACGACGACCGGGGCGTCGACCCGCGCCTCCCACGTGTCGACCGGGCCGAGCGGCAGCCACTCGTCGTCGTCCCCGGCGACGACGACCGACTCGGCGTCGCCCCCGAGCGCGAGCCGCCGCCCGTCGAACAGCTCCCCGGCCACGAACGCGTGGATCGGCTGGCCGGCGATCAGCTCGGGCGACGGAGGCGCGACCAGCGCGACCCGATCGGCGGACGGAGGCGCGACGCCGGCCCGCAGCCTCAACCAGAGCAGGCACGAGAGGCTGTGGCACAGCACCGTCACCGGACGGCCCGCGGGCAGGGCGGCCCGTTCGTGTCGCACCGCGGCGTCCCAGGCGGCGGGCGTGGGCTCGTCGGCGTCGGGCAGCTGCGGGTAGCGCACCACGTGTCCGCGGGCCTCGAGCTCGCCGGCGAGCCAGCGCTGCCAGTGCCCCTCGGGACGATGGTTCTGCCAGCCGTGAAGGATCAGGAAGGCCGTGGGCGGGGTCGGGAGCGGGGTCGGCGTCGGGGCGGTCGCGTCGGTCACGGTCCGATCATGCCCCGAGCCGGCGTCCTCACGTGGCAGGGTCGACCCATGACGTCACACCCGTACCGCGCCCGGTTCGGCGACGGCTACGCCTTCGAGGGCGAGCCCACCCTCGACGGTCCGCCGCCGACCCGATTCCACGTGACGACGCGCAGTCGGGTGATCGGCCACGGCCGGGCCGCCTTCGAGGCCGCAGGGGACGCCGTGCTGCACTGGCAGGTGCACCGCGGCTCGGGCTTCGTGCCCCTCGAGGTGCCCGTCCGCGTGGCCGTCGGTGCGACGAGCGTCTGGGGCGTGACCCTCGGCCCCGTGCACCCACCGGTCGCCTGCCGGGTGTTCGCCGTCGTCCGGTCCGCCACCGAGATCGGCTTCGGACACGCCGCCCTGGTCGGCCACCCCCAGCGCGGCTGGGAGAGCTACCGCGTGCACCACCACGACGACGACCGCGTCACCCTCGACATCCGCGTCGTCTGGCTCCCCGCCGCGTGGTGGATGCGGGCCGCCGGGCCGGCGTCCGCACTCGCCCTCTCGCTGATCCTGCGGCGCAACCTCCGTGCCCTCGACGTCGTCGTGGCCTCCGCCTGACGGCACCGCGCCCTCACCGGACGGCCCGGTCACCCCTCCGTGGGGACGAGGAGGCGCGGCTCACGAGAACAGGTCGTCGAGCCACCTCTGCCAGGCCGACCCGGTCGCGGCGGCGTCGGCCCCGTCGGCGAAGTCGTGGACGCTGACGCTCACCCCGGCCCCCCAGGCCTCCCGCCCGAAGACGCGGACGAGCGCGCTCGCGGTCCGCAGCCCCACGAACGACGCGGTGCGGTACGAGAGTCCCGCGGCGACCGGACCGACGCCGGGCAGGTCGACCACGACGGCGTCACCGACCTCGACGTCGTCGGCCAGGTCGAGGGCCTGCAGCACCCGGGCGGCCGATCCCGCCGCCCGCGACGACTCCGGGGCGTCGACGCTCGTGAACGTGGCCTCCCGCCCCGTGAACCATGCGACGTACTCGGCGAGGGTGTGCAGGTAGAAGTCGGTGTGCTCCTCGACGCCGGGCACCTGCCCCTCGTCGAAGACGCTCGAGTGCCGGTAGGTCAGCCGGGTCGCCTCCTCGGTGTCGTCGCCTGCCGCGAGGGCGAAGTCGAGCTCGTTGAACCAGCCGCCCTCGCCCTCCATGCGGTTGGCGTAGTGGCGACCCGGTCGCCAGGCCGTGACCACCGCACCCGGCCCGGCCGCGCCTCCCACCCGGGGTTCGACCTCACCGGGCCAGAGCCACCCGCCGGTGCCCGTGGTGACGGCGTCGAAGACCACGGCGGGAGGCGCGGCGAGGGTGACGGTCCGGACGATGTCGGCAGCGGGCACGATGACTCTTCTCTCGTCGAGGCGGGTGGGTCGAGGCGGGTGGGGCGGAGGCGGTGCGCCGCGGGCGGGACCCGGCGGGGTCAGCCTGCCACCGGGGACCCCGCCCGCGCCACCGTCCCGGGCTCCGAGCCCACCGTGCCACACTGATCCGATGACCCCTCGACGTCGCCACGCCGGTTCGCCACGGCGTTCGGCCGCCCGCGACGCCTCGCGAGCGGGGGACGTCGACACGACCGTCACCGTGCGTCGCGTCGAGCGGGGCGACCTCTACGTGCGGGTCAACACGATCGGCGACACCGGCGACCGTCCGTTCGTCCTCGTGCCGGGCATCGGCGTCTCGTCCGACTACTTCGAGCGCCTCGCGCCGAACCTCAACGAGTTCGGCCCCGTGCACGCTCTCGACCTGCCGGGCTTCGCCGGGGTGCCGCACCCGGGTCACGCCCTGAGCATCCGCGAGTACGCCGACCTCGTCGGCACCGCCATCGACGAACTGGGACTCCACGACCCGGTCGTCGTCGGGCACTCGATGGGCACGCAGATCGTCGTCGACCTCGCCGCGCGCCGACCCGACCTGTCGACCGTCGTGCTGATCGGGCCGGTGATCGACCCGGCCCATCGTCACGTGCTCGAGCAGGCGGTGCGGTTCGCCCGGGCCGCCTGGCACGAGCCCGGCCGGGTGAAGTTCCTGGCCCTGAGCGCCTACGTGCTCTGCGGGGTGCGTTGGTTCTCCCGCATCCTGCCGAAGATGATGACCTACCCGATCGAGCAGCACCTGCCGCAGATCGCCGCCGACACCCTGGTCATCCGGGGCGAGCACGACGCCGTCGCCCCGCGCGAGTGGGTGCGCCGCGTCGGCGAACTGCTGCCCTCGTCCCGCCTGTGGGAGATGCCCGGCGCCGCCCACTCCGTCATGCACGCCCACGCCGAAGAGGTCGCCAAGCTCTGCGTCGAGCACGCCCAGCAGCCGATCCGACACGACGAGGGCGTCGAGCTGCACCACTACGTCGACGCGGGGGACGGCGACGAGAGCGACGACTTCAGCCCCAGCCCGGCCGACTTCGTGAAGGCCGTGGGGGCGCGCCTGCGGTCGACCGCGGCGACCATGCGCGGAGACGACGAGGCCCTCGCGAAGGCCAAGACGGACCACGCCGAGTCGATGCAGGCGGCGTTCGACCGTCGCCAGGCCGAGAAGGCCGCGGCCGGCGCCGACCCCGACGACGGCCCGCACATCGAACCCACCACCGGCGGCGCCGACCGCTGACGGTGCGGCTCGTCTCGGCCGCGCCGGGCAGGGCCGGGGCGGGTCCGGTCGGGTCGGGTCGGGAACGCAGGAGGCACGGGTCGCCTCGCCGCCGCCCTTCACGCCCCCGAGACGGTCAGCCCGATCAGCACGAGGTTGAGGGCCACGACGACGACCACGGCCACCCAACCGGCGATCCGCGTCCCGACGGCGTTGACGCCTGTGCCCATGAGCGACCGGTCGCTCGTCGCGACGACGAGGGGCACGAGGGCGAAGGCGATGCCGAAGCTCAGCACGACCTGGCTGAGCACCAGCAACCACGTCGGGCTGATGCCCGTCGCGAGCAGCACGAGGGCCGGGATCAACGTGACGACCCGGCGCACCATGAGCGGCACCTGCACGTGCAGCAGGCCCTTCATGATCTCGGCGCCCGCCATCGCTCCGATCGACGTGGACGCCAGACCCGACGCGAGGAGGCCGACGGCGAACAGGACGCCGATCACCGGCCCGAGCGCCGCCGCGATGGCCCGCTGGGCCCCGGGGATCGTGTCGGTGCCGTCCTGACCCGACAGGGTCGAGGCCGCGAGCACGAGCATGGCGATGTTGACGCCGCCGGCGACGAGCAACGCCAGCACGACGTCCCACCGGGTGGCCTTCAGCACGCGGGCACGATCCGCCCCCTCGGCCACGACGCCGTGGTGGTCGCGGGTGAGTGCGGAGTGCAGGTAGACCGCGTGCGGCATGACCGTCGCGCCGAGCATCGACGCGGCGAGCAGCACCGCCGTGCTGTCCTCGAAGCGGGGCACGAGTCCGGACAGCATCCCCCCGGCCGAGGGAGGCGCGAAAAGCAGCCCCGCGCAGAAGCCGAGCGTGAGGACGGCGAGCAGGGCGATGACGACGGTCTGGAAGACTCGCCCGCTGCGGTACCTCGTGAGCAGCAGCAGGCCGAGCGAGACGAGGCCGGTGATCAGACCCCCGACGACCAGCGGCACCCCGAAGAGCAGCTGGAGCGCGAGGGCTCCCCCGATGATCTCGGCGACGTCGGTCGCGGCCGCCACCAGCTCGGCCTGACCCCAGTACGCCAGCCGGAGGGGCCGACGACGGAGGCGCGTGCCCATCACCTCGGGCAGCGACCGACCCGTGACGATGCCGAGCTTCGCCGACAGGTACTGGACGAGCACCGCGATGGCGTTCGCGAGGACGAGCACCCAGAGGAGCGTGTACTGGTACGCCGCCCCGGCCGTGAGGTTGGCGGCGACGTTGCCGGGGTCGACGTACGCGATCGCGGCGACGAACGCCGGGCCGAGCAGGGTGCCGCGGGGTCGGGCGTGCACGACCTGCGGGGCACGGCCGTCACGGGGGTGGTCGGCGTCGGCACGGCGGGTGTCGGACGAGCTCATGCCTCGACCCTAGCAAGATTTCGGTGTGCCGAAACCTTGGTGGGAAGCCTCCACAACCTGCCCTGCGCCCGTCCGCCGCGCGCCGCGCCCGCACGCCGCACGCCGCACGCCGAGAACCCCGTTCACGAAGACGAACCACGATTGATCGGGGTTCTTCTTCGCGAACGGGGTTCGTCGGTGATCGGTGTGTAGTCGACCGACCGCGCGGAGGTGTTACTCGGTGGCGGCGGTGATCTTCGCGACGCCGACGAGCATCTCGTCCTGGACGGCGTCGGTCCCGAAGGTCTCGTTCAGCAGCGACGCGGCGGCAGGGCTGACGTGCACCGTCGTGCCCTCGAGCACGGCGTTGCCGTCGACGACCTCGAGGGGCTTCAGCGAGCCACCGTAGAGGTTGAAGAGGTAGGCGTCTTCGGCGGCGACGGTGCCGTTGGCGGTCACGGTGCCGTAGAGCTTGCTCTCACCCGGGTCGATGCGGAAGTCGGTCAGTTCAACGACGGTGCCGTCGGCCGAGGTCAGGCTGAGGCCGGAGCCGTCGTGGTCGATCTCGCCCTGGACGTAAGGTCGCACGTCGCTGTCGGGGCCGTAGTAGTCGACGTTGCCGCCCGTGATCGGGAAGGCGAACGTGCCGTCGGTGAAGGTCGCGGTGCCGACGACGCCGGGGGTCAGGCCGAGCGAGGTGATCGCGTCGACGAAGGACGCGTCCACGGCGACCTGCGTGTCGACGCCGTTCGACAGATCCGGGATGGACGCCTCGGGCAGCATGCTCTCGCCGGGGCCGGGTTCACGGGTCTGGTTGACGGGGTGCGTCGGGGCCGTGTTGTTGCTCTCGGAGTCCGAGGTCGAGGCGCAGGCCGCGAGCGAGAACACGAGGGCGCCGGTGGCGACGACGCCGAGGACGCCTCGACCGAGGGAGGAACGGAAGGGGGTGCGCATGAATGGTCCTTGTCTGTGCTGCCCGGTGGGATTGATCGGTGTTCGACGCCCGGGCCGCGTCGGATGGGGCGAGGGGGCGACCCGGCCGGGCCGCCCCCTCGCGGCGCTCAGTCCTCTTCGGAGAAGAAGCGGTCGACCTTGCGGTGGTACCGCTGACCCAGCAGGCCACCGAGGACGGCACCGGCGAAGCTCAGGACGACGACGAGGCCGAGGCCGATGAGACCGGCGAGGGACGACGACTGCAGGTCGTCCATCGAGGGCACGAACGGGTTCGGCGACGACGAGTCTCCGGTCTGGGTGCCGACGACGCCGACGACGATCGCCAGGACGATCGTGATGACCAGGCCCCAGAGCCAGGTCGCGAGTCCCTGCTTGAAGCCGCTGAAGCGGGCGATGCGCGACGCCGTGTAACCACCGATGAGGTACCCGAAGAAGATGATCGCGAGCACCACGATGCCCGAGGTCAGCGCGAGCACGTCGGCGTTGTCGGTCGTGAAGCTGCGCAGGTCGGCCATGGCGGTCGAACCGGAGGCGACCCCGCCCCAGGCCGCGAGGACGCCGCCGAAGATCGTGATCATGACGAGGCCGAAGCCCGTCGCGGCGAACCAGCCGAGCAGGCCGGCGCCGAAGCGGATGCCGCCGAACTCCTCTTTCTGCTGGGCGAGCAGCTCACGGCGCACCGACACGTGGTCGATGCCCGAGTCCTTGACGAGGGGGTAGGCGTGGGAGCCGGTGTCGCGACCCGCGGCGGCTCCTGCGGCCGCGCCTCCGGCTGCCGCCGCGGTGGGCGCGACGGCGGTGGGGGCGTCCTGACCGAACGAGGGCTGACGCTCGGCCGCGGCGCGGTCGGTGGCGTCGCGTTCGGCGTCCGAGCGGTCGTCGACCCACCCGTCGTGCGAGGACGAGGAGGCGCCGGTCGCCGCGGTCGCGGACGCCGCGGTGGCCGTGTCGTCCCCTCGGTCACCGGTGGCGGGCGCGCCGGCGCGGGCGGCCTCGGCCGCACGGAGGGCCTCGTCGTCGTGCAGCGGACGGCGCGTGCCATCCGAGGAGGCGGACCAGGCCCGCTGGGCGGGCTCGGTCGGCGCCACCATGGGAACCGCCTCGGTGGGACGGCCGGTCGAGGCCGCGTCGCGGTCGGACTCCGAGAGGACCTCGGTGTCGCGGCGGTCGGCGTCGGTCGACGCGTCGGCGTCGGCGCGCTGGTCGGACCCGGTGTCGCCGGGGACGTACTCGGCGGGCACCGAATCGGGCAGCGCCTCCTCGTCGGACGACGCGGGAGCCTCGTGGGCCTCCGGGCCGGACGCGTCGGTGGTGGCGGGGGCCTCGGCGACGACCGGGCGGTCCTCGGCGTCGGCGACGGGGGCCTGCTGCGTCGGGGCGTCGGACCCGAAGTCGACGGCGGGCTGCTGCTGCGTCGGGGCGTCGCCGCCGAAGTCGACGGCCGGGGGCTGCTGGGTCGGGACCTCGGAGCCGTACGGCACCTCGGTCGGCTCGACCGTCTCGCCGGTCTCGTCGGACCGCGGGGCGTCGTTCGTGTCGCCGTGCTGGGGATCGCGTCCCTCGTGGTCGGGGCGGTCGCGCCGCGGATCGTTCGCGTCGGTCATGGCTCACTCCTGTCGGTGGGGTCGTTCCCTGGATCTGTGATCCGCCTGAACGTTACGCCCGAACGGCACCCCGGGCCGGGAGCCCCCGCCCGCACCCGCGGGACTCACGGGCGCGGACGAGCCGGTAGCGTGGACCGGACCGCCGAGCGACGAAGGACGACGACGTCATGACCGACACCAGCCAGACCCCCTCCGACCCGACCGCGACGGCCTCCGGCGCGACCGACTCCGCGGCGACGGGCCGCCGGGCCGCGGCGGCCGCCCGCACGCGACCGAAGGCAGACATCGCCCGTTCGTGGCTGCTCGTGCCGGGCACCGCCCCCGACCGTTTCGACTCGGCCCAGGCGTCCCGCGCCGACCAGATCGTCCTCGACATCGAGGACGCGGTCGACCCGGCCCGCAAGCCCGCCGCTCGCGGCGACGTCGTCGCCTGGCTCACGGGCGGCGGCGAGGCCTGGGTGCGCATCAACGACCGCTCGACCGACTTCTGGTCCGACGACGTCGACGCCCTGATGGGCCTGCCCGGACTGCACGGCGTCATGCTCGCCAAGACCGAGGCGCCCGAACACGTCACCGAGACCTTCGACCGACTCGGAGGCGCGGTGCCGGTGCTCGCGCTCGTCGAGTCGGCCCTCGGCATCGAGGAGAGCCCCGCCATCGCCAAGGCCCGCGGGGCGTTCCGCCTCGCGTTCGGAAGCGGCGACTACCGCCGCGACACCGGCACGAGCGCCGACGACCTGGCCATGGCCTACCCCCGCTCCCGCCTCGTCGTGGCGAGCCGCATCGGCGGGCTGCCCGGCCCGATCGACGGCCCGACGGTGGGCAGCAGCCACCCCGTCCTGCGGGAGCAATCCGGGGTCGCGGTCGCCCTCGGCCTCACCGGCAAGCTCTGCCTCGACGTCGAGCAGCTGCCCGTGATCAACGAGGTCATCAGCCCCACGCCGTCCGACGTCGCCTGGGCCCAGGACTTCCTCGCCGACTTCGAGGGACGCGGCCGGGTCATCCGAGACGGCAGCGACCTGCCCCGCCTGGGCCGGGCCCAGAAGATCGAAAAGCTCGCCTCGGCGTTCGGGGTGCAAGCCGCGAACTGACGGCTCGACGGAAGGAGGCGCGTCCCACTCGGGACGCGCCTCCTTTCTTTCTGCCCGGATGTCCGCCGGACCGTTGACAGACGATAGTCACCGACATATCTTTGACACATCGCGACAGGACGTCGCGACCTCGATCTCTTCCCCCCGACCCGAGAGGAGTACCCCATGGGTACCGACTTCACCACCGAGAACCACGGCGACCCCCGTCGCCGGCACCACGACTCCCCCGACGCCCGGCACGACCCGATCGGCCGAGGCGAGGGTCACGGCCGCTTCGGCCGTCCGTTCGGCCGCGGGTTCCGCCCCGGTCCGGGCTTCGGCGGCTTCGGCCCCGGTTTCGGCCCCGGCGGCCCGGGCTTCGGTCCCGGCGGTTTCGGACCGGGCCGCGGAGGACGCGGCCGGGCACGACGCGGCGACGTGCGCCTCGCGATCCTCTCGCTGCTGTCCGACGCCCCGTCGAACGGCTACGGCCTGATCAAGGCGATCGCCGAGCGCACCGACGGCACGTGGAAGCCCAGCCCCGGCTCGGTCTACCCCACGCTGCAGCAACTCGTCGACGAAGAGCTCATCTCGTCCGACGAGGCCGCGACCAAGAGCGTCTTCACGCTGACCGACGCAGGCCGGGCCTACGTGGCCGAACACGCCGACGAGATCGAGAGGGCCTGGGCCGCCACGGCGGACGACGCGAGCGACACCGACCGCGAGTTCCAGACCAGCCTCATGAAGCTCATGGGCGTCGTCAAGCAGTTCCACCACGACGGCAGCGACGCCCAGCGGGCCGCCGCCACCGCCAAGCTCGACGAGGCACGCCGCGCGCTCTACACGATCCTGGCCGACTGAGCCCCGGCGGGCCGAGGCTCGGCCGACCGAGCCCCGGCCGGCCCTCCTCCGGTGGGCCGTCCTCCGGTGGCGGCCGGACCGATGTCCGGGGTCGTGGGCATGATGGGCCCACGAGCACGACGACCCCGCCGGAGGCGCGCATGAGCACCGCAGACGACCGCACCACCGCGAGCACCGCCGACCTCGGGCGCGCCGGGTACGACCCGTCATTCCTCACGGTCGACGTGCCCCTGCCGGCCGTCCACGCCACCGTCCGCGAGCTGCCCTACGTCCACTTCACGGTGCTGCTCGACCCCGTCCGGCGGTTGGCCGCCCTGACGGCCGTCAACATCGACGGGTCGTCGCTGGTCGACCTCGGCCGGGGCGACGACTGGCACCTCGACGAGCGCGTGCCCGACGACGAGCAGACGGGTCCCGAGGTGTACGCCTCCAACGACCTCGACCGGGGGCACCTCGTGCGTCGGCGCGACCCGGTCTGGGGCGAGCGTGCCGTCGCGGCCGCGGCGAACGTCGACACCTTCAGCTTCACCAACGCCGCACCCCAGGCCGCCGAGTTCAACCAGTCGAAAGAACTGTGGCTCGGCCTCGAGGACCAGGTGCTGCAGTACGCCTCCACGCATCGGCAGCGGCTGACGGTCTTCACGGCGCCCGTGCTGCTCGACGACGACGCGCCCTACCGCGGCATCCGCCTGCCCCGTCGGTTCTTCAAGGTCGCGGCCTGGACGACCTCCGACGGCGGTTCGTTGCGCAGCGCGGCGTACCTGCTCGACCAGTCCCCCGAACTCGACGGCGTCGACCTCGAGGCGGCCTTCGCCCGCGCGCACGAGCAGGGCGACCCGCCGCCCCTCGGGCCGTACCGCACCTACCAGGTGCCCGTCCGCGACATCGCCGAGATGACCGGTTTCGACCTCGCCCAACTCGCCGAGGCCGACACGCTCCGGCCCGTGCCCACGATCGAGCCGCCGGACGGCATCCGCGCGGGGTGGGTGCCGCTCACGTCGGTCGACCAGCTGTCGTTCTGACCGCCAGGCGACGCGGCCCCGGCTCGTCCAGGCGGCTCGCATCGGGCCGTGCCAGCATTCTCGGGCCATGGCACCGAACGACCGAGATCCCGTCGACCCCACAGACGCCCCGTCACCCCTGCCGCCCGAGATGCCGCGCAGCCTGACGGTGCTGCGTGACGAGGACGCGCCGCCGGTCCGGGCCACACCCTGGCGAGAGGTCCGGGTGGACTTCCTGGTGCCGACCACCTCGACCGGTGCGGCCCGCGGCGTCCGGCACCTGCTCGACGAACCCGAACTGCACTTCTCACCCGGGCTGCGCCAGGGGACGCTCGCCCTGATGCCCCGACGGTCGGCACTCCTCCGCGTCGTGCTCGCGTGGGAGTGGTCGGTCGAGGCGGCGTCCTTCGCCGTGCACTCCTTCGAGCCCGAGCCCTTCTCGTCCGACGAACGAGACGCCCTCGAGGCCTGGTTGCGGGCGACGGCGCGACGGTTGCAGCTGTTCGACGGCGCCCTCGCGCGTGCCGTCGCCCGGGTCGACCACGACGTGGTCCGAGGCGTCGACACGAGCTCTCCCGAGGCGTCGCTGGCCGGCGCCTCCGCTGCGGCCCGGGCGGCAGCCCCTGCGGCCGCGGGTTCGCCTGACCCGGGCCCGGTCAGGGGCCGTCCGGTGCCCGACGACTCCGACCCGGTCGACCTCGCGGCGGCCGGGCCCGCCGCCACGACGATGCGGACGGCCACCCTCGGGACGAGACTCGCCTCCCCCGCCGTCGGCGCCGCCCACCCCGTGGTCGACGTCACCCTGCCGGACGCGAGCGACCCCGGCTGGGAGGTCTTCGTCGACGCCCTGAGCCGCCAGACCCTCGGTTACCGTCGCACCCTCGACGACGGCGGCAGCGCCTACGCGTTCACCTACCTCGTGGCCGACGACGTCGACGACGTCACGCCCGACGACCTGGTCGTCTGGCACGACCAACACATCCAGCGGCAACTGCTCGTCGAGGACGCCCGCCAGGCGTACGTGCACCTGCTCGCCGGGCTCGCGCCGCCCGTCTCGGTGCAGTACACGGTCTGACCGACGCGGCGCGCGCCTCCCGGGCAGGCAGTCGGGTCAGGGGGCGACGTCGACGATGGCGACGAAGCGGGTGCCGACGCCGTCGACCTCGGCGCGCACGACGCCCGGCTCGGGCTCGGGCAACTCGTCCGCACCGTGGTCGTCGCAGCTGAGGTAGGTGTACTCGGGCCACCACTTCTTGGGGCGAGCCGCCTCGTGGTAGCCGCAGACGACGCACTCCAGTTCGACCCAGACCGGCTTGCCCGTGCGGTTCGCCCTTGACTGGACCAGCCAGGCCGGCGGCGTCCGCTCGATCGCGACGAGTTCGTCGACCGTCATCTTCGGCGGCAGGCCGTGGCGCTTGGCCATCTCGAGCGGGATGTCCAGTCGCAGGGCGGCGTCTCGTCGCGTGATCACCCGCACACGCTACCCGTCCGCCCCCACCCCTCGCGAGCACCGGCGCTGTTGCCACGCGCAACACACGCCGTCAAGTCGGCCAGAGTGCCGACTTGCCCCCGAACGAGGGCCAGGCGGAAGCTCGACCCAGGCGGCACGTGTCCGATCCACCCGGTCGGTCGATCACCGGACCGCCCGGCAGGCACCACCCGACACGCACCACACGAACCAAGGGGAACCACATGAAGACCTCCGTCGCCGCCGCCCTCACCGCCGCAGCCTTCGTCGTCGGATCGCTCGGGGTCTCGACCTCGGCCGTCGCCGCCGGGCCCGTCGACACCATCCGGTCGACGGACGTCGTCGGCGGCGAGAAGGCTCCCACGACGCCGTGGGCCGTGCAGCTGGTCTTCCGGACCGGCGGCACCGCCAGCTACGCCTGCACCGGCGAGCAGATCAACGCCAGCTGGGTGCTGACCGCCCGCCACTGCATCGACGGCGTCACCTCGATGCAGGTGTACCACTCGAACAGCACGACGAACCCGGGCACCGCGATCGCCGTCGACCGCGTCGCCGCCGCCCCCGCGAGCGACATCGCGCTCGTGCACCTCGGCCAGCCGAAGGCGCTCGGCAGCTACCCGACGCTGAACCTCGGGTTCCAGGCGACGTCGTCGGGCACCGGCACGATCATGGGCTACGGCCTGCGCGCGAACTCGGTGCAGTCCGACGGCCTGTACCAGGCGACGGTGGGCCTGACCGGCCGCAGCACCGATGCCTACGGCGGGGCCGCGCAGCACCTGACCGGCACCACCGGCGCGGCGAACCACGGCGACTCGGGTGGCCCTCTGATCGTGGGCGGCCAGATCGTGGCCGTCTGCTCCACCGGCGACCAGGCCGACCCGGGCGCGAACACCCGTGCCGGCTCGAACTACGCCGTGCTGTCGCAGAGCGCGACCTGGATCCGCTCGACCGCCGGCCTCTAGTCCGCGACCTCGGGCGGCTCCGCCGGCGACGGGCGGCCTCGGACGGAAGGCCCGCACGGACGCGCCCGCCCATGGAACGCAGGAGGCGCGCCCCGGTCACGCGACCGGGGCGCGCCTCCGTCGTCGTGTCGACCCGCGCCTCCTCGGGGGGGCGTCGGCCGCCGGACGTCAGGCGATCGGCTTCTCGAAGCAGATCGACTGCGGGATGGTCGTGACGTAGGGCTCGTAGGTCGGGATGCGGGTGAAGCCGATCTTCTCGTAGAGGGCGACGGCGTCGGGCTGACGGTCCCCGGTCTGCAGGATGAGTCGGCGGGCACCGCCCTCACGGGCGACCGCCTCGAGCTCGGCCATCAGCAGTCGGCCGATGCCGCGGCCGCGCTGACCGTCCGCGACGATCACCCGCTTGACCTCCCATTCGCCGTCCCGGCTCTGCACGAGGGCGTGGCCGACGGGCGCGCCGCCGTCGGCACCGTCGTCGACGACCACCAGCACGGTGGCCAGCACGTTCGACGGGTGCACCGTGAGGGCGGCGTTCCGGGCCTCGACGACGTCGACGGGTTCGACGACGTCTCGGTGGTAGCGGACGGTCATCTCGGCGTCCATGGCGTCGCGCAGGGCGACGGCACGGGGATCGTCGAAGGCGACGCGTTCGAGATGCAGCGGGGGCAGGGCGGAGGGAGCGGTGTTCGTCACCAGACGATTCTGCCCCCTCGTGGGGTGCCTAGAGTCGCACGCCCCGCGCGGCCATGAACGGCACGGGGTTGGTCGAGGCGCCGCCGACACGGGTCTCGAAGTGGAGGTGGCAGCCGGTCGAGTTGCCGGTCGAACCGACGAGCGCGATCAACTGGCCCGCGACGACGCTCTGCCCGCGGGACACCTTGATGCCCCCGTTGACGATGTGGCCGTACGCGGTCGAGACGCCGCCGCCGTGGCTGACCTGGATGTAGTTGCCGTAGCCGCCGGTCAGGCCCGCGAAGGTGACCGTCCCGGAGGTCGCCGCGTAGATCGGGCTGTTGCAGCCGGGGGCCAGGTCGATGCCGTCGTGCATGCGGTACACGCCGGTCACGGGGTTCACGCGCATGCCGTAGCCGCTCGACATGTACCCGGCGCTGGGGCGCACCCAGCCCGAGCCGCTCGAGGCGCCGCCACCGCCGGACGAACCGCCGCCGGCGGACGGGGCGGGCGCGGGTGCGGAGGGCGTCGAGGGTCGGGCAGCGGCGGCCGCGGCAGCCGCGGCGCGCTGCTGACGGAGCGCCTCGGCCTGGCGGGCGGCCTCGGCGGCGGCGGCGGCCTTGCGGGCCTCTTCGGCCTGACGCGCGACCTCGACGCCGGTGGCGTAGTCGGCCTCGGTCTGCAGGCTCTGGTCTTGCAGCACGGCGAGCTGGCCCTGGAGGCGCGACTCGTTCTCCTGCTGGGCGGCGACGGCGGCCGCGGCCGCGTCGGACGCGGCCTGGGCCTCGTCCATCGAGACCTGGGCGGCTCCCTGCAACTTCACGAGCGCGTCCGAGGCGACCTTGGCCTGGTCGGACAGCGACTGGGCCACGTTGCGGTCGTTCACGGCCTGCTGACGGATGCCGTCGGTCTGCTCGGTGAGCTTGCTCATCGCGCCGAGGCGGTACAGCAGGTCGTCGGCCTGCTCGGTGTCGCCCACGAGCTGCGACGAGACGTCACCGCCACCGGTGCGGGCGAGCTGGGCCGAGACCTGACCGGCGCGCTGTTCGCTGGCGTCGGCCACCGCAGCCTTCTCGTCGGCCTGCGACTGCAGTTCGGCGAGCTTGGCGGCACCGGCGTCGGCATCGGCCTGGGCCTGCTCGAACTCGGCACCGAGACGCTCGGCCTCGGCCTGGGCGGTGGTGGCGTCGCTCGCGAGCTGGTCGAGCAGCCCCTGGATGCGGCTGACCTCGGATGCCTTCGCCGACTCGCTCGACCGGGCCGCCTGGACGTCGTCCCACGTCGGGTACGAGGCGGCCTGTGCGGGCGAGCCCCCGAGCACCGCGCCCGACGCGACGAGCGTGAGGCTGAGCAGCACCGTCGCCACGGCGGCGGCGACGCCCTGACGGCGGGGCAGGGACACGGGCGAAGTCACGGAGGAGCACCTATCTGTGGTCGGTCCTGAGCCCGCTGGACGCGCCGGATCGACGGTCGTCGGGGGTGGGGAACCCGCTCAGCCTACGGGCGGAACCGGGAAGGGTAAACCCGCACCTCAGGGTTTCTCGTCATCGGCATGTCCCCAGTCAGGGGTTCACAGGGGGATGCACGACATGACTCCAGTCACATCCGTCACACGATCTGTACCCCGATCGACGAGGAGGCGCGGGTCGGCGACAGCCGTCGCCCACGACGACGGGCATCGCCGTTCCGGGCCGGGCCGGGCCGGGGCCGGGCCGGGCCGGGCCGGGCCGGCCATCGGGCACCCGGCACCGGCGCCGAGCCGCCAGGCGGGTCAGTCGACGAAGGCCGAGTTCAGACGGTGGAGCGCCGCAGCGAGCGCGTCGACCTCGGCGGGCGTCCACCCCTCGAGCCGGTCGGCCAGTGCGGACCGGTTGGCGTCGACCGATCGGGCGAGCAGGTCACGACCACGGGCGGTCAGCGTGAGCGCCTGGCCGCGGCGACCCTCGACCGCGGCCCCTGCGCCGGGCTCGACCAGGCCCAGCTCGACGAGTCCGCCGAGCTGGCGCGAGACGGTCGAGCGGTTCAGCCCGAAGTCGGCGGCGATGTCGGTGGCGCGGCAGCCGGGGTGGGTGGCGATGAAGGTGACGAGCGAGTGCTCGACGAACGACAGCGGGGCACTCTTGTGCCGGGCACGGGCGACGGCCCGTCGGGACACGGTCTCGAGCTCCGAGTAGACCGTGTCGATTCCTCGCTGCCCCCGCTGGTCCGTCACGGGGTCAGCCTAACGGCGGGTGGTCGGGAACACCGAGGGGGTCGTTTGTGTTGCATAATGCAACTGTAGACCGACGGGCAACGGCGCCCCCGACCACGAGGAGCCCCGTGACGACCACCGACCTGACCCTGCACCGCCCGGACGACGGCGCGCGCCCCGACCACGACTCGTTCCGCGCCGACGCGCTCCGGGACCGGGACGACCGACCCGACCCGCGCCTCCACCGGGGTCACCAGCACGCCGGGCCCGCGATCGCGCGCCACCCGCGTCCCGACGCCGCGGCCTGGCGGTCCCTCGGCCTGCACGTGCTCATCCCGCTCTTCCTGGCCACCGGCATGGCCCTCGCCTACCTCGGCGCCTTCGGCCACCCGACCCCCCACCACGTGCCCGTCGCCGTCGTGGGCAGCTCGGCCCAGAGCGAGGTCTTCGCCCAACAGCTCAACGACGCCGACCCGGACGCCCTCGACGTGCGCACCGTCGCCGACGCCGACTCGGCGCGCAGGCTCATCACCGACCGCGAGATCTCGGGTGCGTTCGAGGTGGGCGCCACCGACGCGACGCTGTACGTCTCGTCCGCGGCGTCGGACACGACCGCGAGCGTCCTGCAGAAGGTGTTCGGTCCGGTCGCCTACCGACTCGGGCTGCCCCTGAAGGTCGACGACGTCGTCCCGAGCGGCGAGGGCGACCCGACCGGACAGGGCCTGTTCTTCCTGCTCGTCGCCCTGAGCGTCGGCGCGTACGCGAGTGCCGCAGCCATCTCGGCGGCGAGCGCCCGGCTGGGACTCGGCTCGCGCCTCCTCGCCGGGGTCGTCACGGCGGCCGTGATCGCGGCGATCGGCACCGTCGTGGTCGGCCCCGTCTACGGCATCGTCACGACCGGCCTCTGGGGCATCGCCCTCGTCAGCTGGTTGTACGTGACCGCCGTCGTCGTGATCGGCATCGGCCTGCACCCCCTGCTCCGCCACTGGACCACGCCGGCCCTGACCATGCTCTTCGTCATGCTGAACTTCACCAGCTCGGGCGGAGTCTTCTCGTCGCAGCTCGTGCCGCCCTTCTTCGGCGCGTTGGGTGCCTTCTGGAACGGCTCGGCCTGGCTGCACGCCACGCAGTCGATCGTGTACTTCCCCGGCCAGGGATGGGGCCGGGCCGGTCTGACGCTCGCACTCTGGCTGGCCGCGGGGCTCGCCCTCGCCGGACTCACCCACCTCTGGAGCGTGCGCCGCACCCGGCTCGCGAACGAGCGCGTGGCCGTCCGCGAGGACGAGGAGGGCATCGCCGCCTGAGCCGCGGGGCGTCGGGGACGCCGGGGACGCCGGGGACGCCGGGCGCGGCGGTGTCGCGTGCGACACCGGGCGCCGGGCCCGCCGGGGACGCATGCGAGACTCGACCGGTGACGACGACGCACGAGACCCTCCGGCCACCCCGACGCGACGAGCGCAACTGGGCCGACAGCTTCAGCTACCGGGCGACCCGGGTCGTGCAGCCGACCACGGTCGACGAGCTGAGCGAGCTGGTCGCCGGGGCCCCGCGCATCCGGGCCCTGGGCACGCGCCACTCCTTCAGCGACGTGGCCGACGGACCGGGGTTGTTGGTCTCGACCACGGCGTTGCCCGCCGACCCGGTGATCTCGGACGACGGTCACGGCGTCACCGTCGGGGCCGGCACGAACTACGCCGTCGTCGCGCAGCACCTCGACCGACACGGACTCGCCCTGCTGAACATGGGCTCGCTGCCGCACATCTCGGTGGGTGGCGCGATCGCGACCGGCACCCACGGCTCGGGACTCGGCCTCGGGAGCCTGTCGAGCGCGGTGTCGGCCCTCGAGATCGTCGGGCCCGACGGGTCGCTCCGGACCGTGCGTCGTGGGCAGCCGGGCTTCGACGGCAGCGTCGTGGCCCTGGGCGCCCTCGGCGTGGTGGTCAGGGTGACCCTCGACGTCCAGCCCGGGTTCCGCATGCGACAGGACACCTACGTCGACCTGCCCTGGTCGAGCGTCGACGACCACCTGGTGGACGTCATGGGAGCCGGGTACAGCGTCAGCTTCTTCCACGAGTTCGACCACCGCATCCGCGAGGTGCTGGTCAAGTCGCGCGTGCCCGAGGGCCTCGCCGACGTGTCGATGCCCCGTGACCTGTGGGGCGCCCGCCCCGCCCCCGTCGACGAGCACGCGGAGGTCACCGGCACGAAGTCGACGCCGATGGACGGCAGCGTGGGGTCGTGGGCCGACCGGTTGCCGCATTTCCGCATCGACGCCACCCCGTCCGTGGGTTCCGAACTGCAGAGCGAACACTTCGTCGCCCTCGAGGACGGTGCGGCCGCCCTCCGCGCCGTACGACGCGTCGGCGACGAGCTACGCCCGCACCTGCACACCTGCGAGACCCGCACCGTCGCGGGCGACCCGCTCTGGTTGAGCCCGACACCTCAGGACAGCCTGGGCATCGCCTTCACCTGGAAGAAGCACCCCGCCGAGGTCGCGGCCTTGATCCCCCGGGTCGAGGAGGCGCTGGCCCCGTTCACCCCGCGCCCCCACTGGGGCAAGCTGTCGGCCCTGCCGCACGCGGCGATCGTCGCGGCCTACCCGAGACTGGCGGATTTCGCCGACCTCGTGCGCGAGATCGACCCCGAGGGCAAGTTCGGCGGCCCGGCCGTGGAGCGCCTGCTCGCCTAGCCGCGACGGCGTGGAGCGCGTGCGCGCCTAGGCGCGACAGGTGGTCGACGGGTCGGGCCTGGAATCCGGCCTCGGGTCGGGCACCGTATCCGGCCTGGGGTCGGGCTTCAGTAGGACTCGCCGGTGGGGTCCGCCGCCTCGAGGTCGAGCAGCTCGGCCCCGCCGACGGGCAGGCCCTGCCAGGTCTGCAGGCGCCAGCCGGCCTCGACGCTGCCCTCGAGGGTGACGACCCCCGTGTTCTCGAGCAGGTGCTGACGGATGAACTCGTCGTCAGCGTTGACCGCCCGCGAGCCGACCCAGGCCCGGATGGCCGCACCGTGACTGACGGCCGCGACCGTCTCGTGCCCGTCGCCCTCGGCCCCGGCGATCAGGTCGGCCAACGCGGCGTCGTACCGCGCGTAGAACTCGTGCCCGTCCTCGGAACCGGGCACCCGGACGTCGAGGTCGCCCGACGCCCAGGAGAAGACGCAGCCGACGTAGGCCGTGACCGCCTCGGTGTCGCGTCGGCCTTCGAGGTCGCCCGCCTTCACCTCGCGCAACCCGTCGAGCACCGTCGGCGCGAGGCCCCGGGCGGCGGCCAGAGGAGCCGCGGTGAGCTGCGTCCGCACGAGCGTGCTGACGGCGAGGGCACCGATCGTCTCGTCGGCGAGGGCGGCGGGCAGAGCCTCGGCCTGCCGTCGACCGAGATCGGTGAGCCCGACGCCGGGGGCGACGGTGCCGAGCACGCCCTCGACGTTGTCGGGGGTCTGACCGTGGCGGATCAACAACAAGCGCATGATCGTCAACCCTACGGTGGACCCCCGACACCGGCGATCGGTCAGGCGTCGGGCCAGAGGCGGCCGGCGTCCACGACGACGTCGGCTCGGGCGCGGGTGGCCCGCACGAGCCGGGCGTTCGCCTCGTCGGGACCCGCGGCCCAGGCCTCGGCGGCTCCGGGAGTCATGCCGAAGCGGACGTGACGGGCGACGAGCCAGCGCCGTCGCAGCTCGGCCGGGGTGTCGACGAACCACACCTCGTCGAACGTCGAGCGCACCGCGGGCCAGGGCGTCAGCTCGGCCAGCAGGTAGTTCCCCTCGCTGACCACGACCTCGACGGACGGATCGACCTCGACCGCGCCGCCGATCGACTCCTCGACGCCCCGGACGTACTCGGGTGCCCACACCGTCCCCGACCGGGACCGCAGCCGCTCGAGCAGCGCGAGGTAGCCGTCGGCGTCGAAGGTGTCGATCGCGCCCTTGCGGTCGAGGCGGCCGAGCCGGGCCAGGGTGGCGCCCGCGAGGTGGAACCCGTCCATCGGCACGACCACGGCCCTCACCCCGACCCGCGTGAGCTCCTCGACGACGGCCGCGGCGACGGTGCTCTTGCCGCCGCCGGGCTCGCCGGCGACGCCGATCAGGGTGCGGACGGACGTCGGGGCGGGACCGCCGGGGGACGCGAGGCCCGCGGAGGAGCCGCGCCGCGCCTCCTGCGTCCGGGCGTGGACCGCCAGGGCTCGGGCGACGAGGTCCTCGACCGAACCGAGCGGCGTACCGGTCACTCGGGGCGGCCGGCCGAGCCCGGACCGGTGCCCGCGTCGTCGCCGACGTCCGCGGTCCGCAGCTCGGTGAGGGCCGCCTCACGCCGCGACCGGCGCCAGGCGAGCAGGGCGTGCAGGGCGATGGGCACGACCGACAGCACGACGAGCACGACCGCCAGCACGTCGATGTGGTCGCGGATGAACGGGATGCCGCCGAGCAGCGAGCCGAGCACCGTCATGCCCACGGCCCAGAGGAAGGCGCCGGTCACGTTGAAGAGCAGGAACCTGCGGTACCGGTAGCCCGCGGTCCCCGCGGCCAGCGGGACGTAGGTGCGGACGATCGGGACGAAACGACCGAGGATCAGGCTCGTGCCGCCGTACTTCGCGAAGAAGGCCTCCGCACGCTCGAGGTAGGCCGTCTTCAGGATGCGGGCGTCGTCCTTGAACAGGCGGCGGCCGAAGCGGTTGCCGAGGAAGTAGCCCACCTGGTCGCCGAGGACCGCGGCGACGAAGGCGCAGAGGGCGATCACCCAGACCTGCAGCCCCAGCGCCTCGTGCAGCACGCCGGCGGTGAAGAGCAGGGAGTCGCCGGGCAGGAACGGGAACAGCACGCCCGACTCGATGAAGACCATCAGCGAGATGCCGGCGAGGGCCCAGGGCCCCAGGGCGGGCAGCAGCTCGTCCGGGTTGAAGAGGACGAACCCCCCGCCGGTGGACGCGGGCAGGGCGGCGAGCAGGGTGTCGGCGATCACGAGGGACGACTGTAACGGGTCCACCCCGGGACGCGGCGTCCACCGAGCGGACCACTCGCGCATCCACCGGTCTCGGCCGGGCGGGGGATGCCCCCGGGCGCACCGCGCCCCTAGCCTGAGGCGATGCGGACACCCCTCAGCATGCCGACGACAGGACGCACGCGATGATCGAAGCCCGGAACCTCACCAAGATCTACGGAGACAAGCGCGCGCTCGACGACGCCACCTTCACGGTCCGACCCGGTCTCGTCACCGGGTTCCTCGGCCCGAACGGCGCCGGCAAGTCCACCACCATGCGCATGATCGTCGGGCTCGACCGCCCCACCAGCGGCAGCGTCACGGTCAACGGCAAGCGGTTCGCCGACCACGCGGCCCCCCTGCACGAGGTCGGCGTCCTGCTCGACGCCAAGGCCGTGCACACCGGTCGCAGCGCCCACGACCACCTGCTCGCCATGGGCGCCACGCACGGCATCGGCAAGAAGCGCGTCGACGAGGTGATCGCCTTGACCGGCCTCGAGTCGGTCGCGAAGAAGCGCGTCGGCGGGTTCTCGCTCGGCATGGGCCAGCGCCTCGGCATCGCCGCCGCGCTGCTCGGCGACCCGGCCACCGTCATCCTCGACGAACCCGTCAACGGCCTCGACCCCGAAGGCGTCGTCTGGGTGCGCACCCTGGCCCGCTTCCTCGCGAGCGAGGGCCGCACCGTGTTCCTCTCGTCGCACCTCATGAGCGAGATGGCCCAGACCGCCGACCACCTCATCGTGCTCGGGCGCGGCAAGGTGCTCGCCGACTCCCCCATCTCGGACGTCATCTCGCAGGCGTCGGGCGACGCCGTGCGCGTGCGCAGCCCGAACGCCGACCACCTCGTCTCGCTGCTGCAGGGGCCGGACGTCGCCGTCACGGCCGTCGAACCCGGCGTGGTCGAGCTGCGCGGCATCACCGCCGAGCGGGTCGGCGACCTCGCCGCCTCGTCCGGCGTCGTGCTGCACGAGCTCACCCCGCTGGTCCGCTCGCTCGAGGACGCGTACATGACCCTCACGCAGGACTCCGTCGAATACCACGCAGGAGGCGCGGCGCGAGGCAGCCGCGTCGCCCCCGACACGCAGACCCCCCAGGGAGCGACCCGATGACCGCCACGACCCCCACCCGTCACCGCGACCGACCCGTGCGCCCGACCTCGAAGCTCACCTTCGGCGGCGTGCTGCGCAGCGAGGTCGTCAAACTTCGCACGCTGCGCTCGACCTGGTGGTGCCTGGCGATCATGGTCGTCATCATCGTCGGCTTCGGTGCCCTCTTCGCCCTGAGCGCGGGCCTGTTCCAGGCCGGCGAGGCCAGCACCGAGCAACAACAGCAGATCGTCGCGCAGTCCGTCTCGGTCGGCGTGGTGTTCGGCCAGCTCGTCGCGTCGATCCTGGGCGCTCTCGTCATCACCGGTGAATTCGGCACGGGCATGATCCGGTCGACCTTCGCCACGGTGCCCAAACGCCTGCCCGCGGTCGTGGCCAAGCTCGTCGTCGTCGCGCTGACGCTCTTCGTGGTGTCGCTGGTCGCCCTCGTCCTGACCCTGCTGATCAACAGCGCGATCCTGCCGTCGAAAGAAATCACGGTCGACTTCGGCGACGGTGCCCTCTGGCGCAGCGTGGTCGGCGCCGCGGCCTCGATCGCCTTCATCGGCATGATCGCCTTCTCGCTCGGGGCGATCATCCGCAACGGCGCCGGCGCCATCGCGGCCTCGGTCGGCCTGGTCTTCGTGCTGCCGATCATCGTGCAGATCTTCACGGCGTTCGTCGACGCCGCCTGGGTCTACACACTGGCCGAGATCATCCCGCCGAACGCCGCCGCCCGGCTCTACGACTACGTCGTCTCCGGCCAGTCGGCCATGGCCCTGCCGAGCCCCGACGGGGCCCTCGTCCTCGAGCCGTGGAGCGCCCTGCTGGTGCTCGTCGGCTGGGTCGTCGTGCTCTTCGGTCTGGCGCTCGCGCTCGTGAAGCGACGCGACGTCTGACCGACGGGCACCGCGCCTCCTCGGGGTGACGGCGACGCGATCGGACGGATCGGGAAGAACCGGACCGTCTCGTACGTTCGGTCGCACAGGCACACCGCCGTCACCTCCGAGGAGCCCCATTTGAGCATCGACCCCTCTCCCCCGACGACCGTCGGCGACAGCCGAGCCGCCGAGAGCCGAGCCGCCGACACCGCGACGGCGGGCGCCGACGGCGACCCGGCCGGCACCGAGGCGCGCAACAAGCTCGTCATCGGGCTGCTGCTCGTGTCGGCCTTCGTCGTGATCCTCAACGAGACGATCATGGGCGTCGCCCTGCCGAGCCTCACGCGCGACCTCGACATCACCGTCACGGCGGGCCAGTGGCTGACCACGGGCTTCATGCTCACCATGGCCGTCGTCATCCCGATCACGGGCTTCCTGCTGCAGCGCTTCAACACCCGCCCGGTGTTCATCACCGCGATGAGCCTCTTCAGCCTCGGGACGGCCATCTCGGCGATCGCCCCCGGCTTCGGCGTGCTGCTGCTCGGCCGCGTCGTGCAGGCCTCGGGCACGGCGATCATGATGCCGCTGCTGATGACCACCGTGCTCACCCTCGTGCCGCCGGCCACGCGAGGCCGCACGATGGGCAACATCTCGATCGTCATCTCGGTCGCACCGGCCATCGGCCCGACAATCTCGGGCGTCATCCTGAGCGTGCTCGAGTGGCGCTTCATGTTCATCCTCGTGCTGCCGATCGCCCTCGTGGCGCTCGCGCTCGGTGCCGCCCGCGTCAAGAACGTCACCACGCCGAAGAAGGTGCCCCTCGACGTCACCTCGGTGATCCTGTCGGCCTTCGCCTTCGGTGGCATCGTCTTCGGGCTCAGCTCGATCGGCGAAGGGGCCGAGGCCGCCGTCCCCGCCTGGGTGCCGCTGGCCGTCGGCGTCGTCGCGCTCGTCGCGTTCGTGCTGCGTCAGCGCTCGCTGCAGCGTCGCGACCGCGCCCTGCTCGACCTGCGCACGTTCTCGTCGCGCACCTTCACGATCTCGGCGTCGGTGCTCGGCGTCGGCATGATCGCCCTCTTCGGCACCCTGATCGTCCTGCCGATCTACCTGCAGAACGTGCACGGCCTCGACCCGCTCGCCACCGGGCTGCTGCTGCTGCCCGGCGGCCTCGTCCAGGGCCTGCTGTCGCCCGTCGTGGGACGCCTGTTCGACAAGTACGGTC
The DNA here is from genome assembly GCF_014841655.1 of Frigoribacterium sp. CFBP 8759. NCBI lineage: Bacteria > Bacillati > Actinomycetota > Actinomycetes > Micrococcales > Microbacteriaceae > Frigoribacterium > Frigoribacterium sp. CFBP 8759. Next base: position 508,102 of record NZ_JACYUH010000003.1, on the reverse strand, counting down.
CGACCGTGCTGCTCGTGCCCGGCACCACCCTGGTCAGCGCGGTGCTGTGGTTCATGTCCACGGTGTCCGAGTCCACCCCGATCCCGATGGTCCTCGCCGCCCACGTCGCCCTCAGCATCGGCCTGGCCTTCATGTTCACGCCGCTGTTCACCTCGGGCCTCGGGTCGCTGCCGTCGAACCTGTACTCGCACGGCAGCGCGATCGTCGGCACGGTGCAGCAGCTGGCCGGCGCCGCCGGCACCGCCGTGTTCGTCACCGTGATGACCCTGGCCGCCACCGCGGCGGCCAGCCAATCCGGTGCCGGAGCCGCCGCCACGGGAGCCGGCGTGCGCGCCGCGTTCCTGGTCGGCGCGATCATCTCGGTGTTCGCCGTCGTGGGGTCGTTCTTCGTCCGGCGCCCGCCGGTCGTCGAGGGCGCCGAGCCGATCGTCGCGCACTAACCTGCGCGCGTCGCGCGTCGCGCGTCGCGCGTGGCGCGTGGCGAGACGTGCGTCGGCGCTGCCGAGCTGCCGAGCTGCCGAGCTGCCGAGCTGCCGAGCTGCCGAGCTGCCGATGGCCACGGCCTCCCCCTCGGGGAAGCGCCGGCCGTCGGCAGCTCGTCGTCGCATCAGCCGTCCGTGAGGTCGTGGATCGTCGTGCAACCGACGGCCCGAGCCGCGTGATCCCGTTCCCGCGACGGCCCCATGGCGCCGACGGTGCGGCCTGCACCACCCGCGCCTCCTCAGCCCCTGCGAATTCGGTGCGGGTGCGGGTGCGGGCAACTCCTGTCTCGGGGTGCGCCCTGCCTCCGGGTCCCTATCTTCTCGGCCCGCGCCTCCTCGGCAGTCCTGCGTTGCCGACACGCGCCTCCTCCGCGGTCATGCGTTGCCGACACGCGCCTCCTCGGCGGTGCTGCGTTGCCCGTGCGCGCCCTCCTCTGCCCCTGCAGGTGCGGGCAACTCCTGTCTCGGGGTGCGCGCTGCCTCTGGGTCCCTGTCTTCTCGGCCTGCGCCTCCTCGGAAGTCCTGCGTTGCCGACGCGCGCCTCCTCGGGCACCTGCTTCCTCGACGTGCGGGCCGACGCGGACACGGGCTCCGAGCGCGAGTAACGTCCGGGCACGTGCAGATGATGCAGACTTGCAGGCTGCGCACCCGACGTCACGCATCCCCGGGAGGCCGACCCATGACAAGCTCACCCACCACCTCGTCGAACGGCGGCCCGGGCGGAGGCACGCGCAGCCTCGTCCCGGCCCGGATGGACCGTCTGCCGTGGACGAGGTTCCACTGGTCGATCGTCGTGGGCCTGGGGTTCTCCTGGGTGCTCGACGGGCTCGAGATCCAGATCGTGGCTTCGGCCGGGTTCCAGGCGGACCTCGGGCTCACCGCCGCCGAGGTCGGGCTGCTGGGCACGATCTACCTCGTCGGCCAGGTCTTCGGGGCCCTCATCTTCGGGCGGATGGCCGACAGCCTCGGCCGCAAGAAGCTGTTCATCCTGACCCTGGCGATCTACCTCGTGGCGAGCGCCATCGCGGGACTGTCGCCGAACTTCGTCTTCCTGGCCGTGTTCCGGTTCTTCGCCGGTGCGGGGATCGGCGGGGAGTACGCCGCCATCAACTCGGCGATCGACGAACTCATCCCGTCGAAGTACCGCGGACGCGTCGACATCGCGATCAACGGGACGTACTGGGGCGGCGCGGCCCTGGGCGCGACGGCCAACATCTTCTTGCTCGACCCCGACCTGTTCGCCGAGAACGTGGGCTGGCGCATCGGGTTCTTCATCGGGCCGGTGCTCGGCCTCGCGATCATCTACCTGCGCCGCCACATCCCGGAGAGCCCGCGGTGGCTGATGACCCACGGACGCGAGAAGGAGGCCGAGGCGACGGTCGACGACATCGAGGCCCGCGTCGAGAAGGACAAGGGCACCGACCACCTCACCCCCGTGTCGGACGACCAGGCCATCGAGGTGGTCGCGGCGGGGCGGATCGGGTTCGGCACCATCATCCGCACCCTGGTACACGACTACCCGAAGCGAACCTTCGTCGGCGCCGCGATGATGATCACGCAGTCGTTCCTCTACAACGCGATCTTCTTCACCTACGCACTCGTGCTGCAGAACTTCTACGGCACGAGCCCCAGCAGCACGCAGTACTTCTTCCTGATCTTCGCCGTGGGAAACCTGCTCGGGCCGCTGGTGCTGGGGCCGCTGTTCGACAGCTGGGGTCGACGTCAGATGATCTTCCTGACGTACGCCGTGTCGGCGGCGGTGCTCGCCGTGTCGGCGATCCTGTTCCAGGCGGACGTGCTGAACGCCGCGACACAGACCGCGTTCTGGAGCGTCTCGTTCTTCTTCGCCTCGGCAGGCGCGTCGTCGGCCTACCTGACGGTGAGCGAGATCTTCCCGCTCGAGCTTCGGAGTCAGGTCATCGGCTACTTCTTCGCCCTCGGACAGATCGTCGGCGCCGTCGCTCCGAGCCTCTACGGCGCCCTCATCGGCGACGGGAGCGACCGGGGGCCCCTCACGGGCGGGTACTTCCTGGGCGCCGGCGTCATGCTGGTCGGCGGCGTCATCGCGCTCATCTTCGGTGTCGACGCGGCTCGCAAGTCGCTCGAGACGATCACCACTCCGCTGTCGGTCGTCCCCTCGTCGAAGCAGTCGCCGCGGAGTTGAGGTGGGCTGGGCTGGGCTGGGCTGGGCTGGGCTGGGCTGGGCTGGGCTGGGCTGGGCTGGGCTGGGCTGGGCTGGGCTGGGTTTGGCTGGGCCCGCGGGCTGGGCTTGGCTGGGCCCGCGGGCTGGGCTTGGCTGGGCCCGCGGGCGGGGTGGGCTGGGCTGGGCCCGCAGGCGGGGTGGCTTCACCAAGCCGGCGGGCGGCTTGGCCAGGCCGGACGGCGGGCCGTGCCTCGCGATCGGCTTGGCCGGGCCGTGCGGCGCGATGAAGACCAACGGCACGGGCCCCGAGCTCCACCGTTAGGTCCCCCCGATCGGGAACTCTCGACCGGCGCGCCGTCGGGGAATCGCCAGCCGCCACGATCGGTGACCCCGGGGTCCGAGCACTCGCGGCAACGAGGAGTTGCCGACATCCTCGGCGCGACGGGGGCCACCCGCCGTGAAGATCAGCGCATCGATCGCCTCGGCCGTCGACCGCCACCTGTTCTTCACCATCATGGCGCTCGCCCGAAACGGCACCCGCCCCTCACGGGCGATGTCGGCGTCCTTGACCCGGTCCTCGTCGAAACGCCGTTCATGGTGTGCTCGTCCATCCGTCTCGAAGCCGATGATGCCGTCGACCACCATGTCGATGATCTTGTTCGTCCCCGAGACGGGGATCTGACGCACGACGTGGCGTCCCGCGCGTCGGAGTCTCGTTCCGGCGGCGCTCTCGAGGATGCTCTCCGCGCCTCCTTCACTCCATGCGACGAGGCCGGCAGCGTCCATCCTCCTGCGGGACAACACCTCGGCGGCGTCGTCATCGTCCTGGACGATGCCTGCCTCCCTCGCCCAGTCGACGAGGATCACCGCGTCCTCGAAGGATCGCGCCTCCACGACCGCCCGGGCCAGGGCGTCGCGAGGATCGACCGCCCAGGTCGATCCTCGGCAACTCAGGTCGACGGGGTCCCAGACGACACGGACCCCTCGACGCCTCCGGAGGCGCGAGGCCGTCAACGGAACCGACACGGTGACGGGCGGTCGGCGCGACGACCACGACCACGCCCCGAGCAGGTGGAGGGCGGACGCTCCCGTGAGCCGGCCACCGACCGCCACCGCGACGAACCGGGGGTCATGGGGCGACCACGTGGAGTACCACCCCCGCCGGGGCCGGACGACGCTGCGGGAACGCACGGCGACGGTGAGGTGTCGGTCGGTCGCGCCGTGGGCGACGAGGTCGCGTTTGTGGAGCAGGCCTCCGGCGGACGAGACCAGTTCGGCGATCGTGGTCATGTCACGAGCGTGTCGGAATCGCGGGAGCCGTCACCTCCGCACGACTCGCACCGGGGACGCACGGCGGCGGCTGGCCCCTGGGGACGAGACGACGCCGAACCGGTGAGACCTTCTCCGCGGTCGGGAACGGCCTGCCGTCGCCAACTCCTGTCTCCTGCCCAGACCCAAGGTGGTGTGAGGGTTCCGGCCGGGTGGCGATGCCCTGGGGGCAGGAGTTGCCGACCGTGCTGGTGCAGTGTCGGGAACTCCTGCATCGGGCGTCGGCGTCGTGACGGAGGCGCGAGGGTTCCGCCTCGGCCAGTCGACAGCCCGGAGTTGCCGACCGGGACAGACCCTTGGCGGTGACAGCAAGCGGAACGGGACAGGACACGACGGGACGAGACGGAAGGGGGCAGTAGACGGACGGGACAGGGGCGGCACGAGGCGAGGCGGGGGCTGGGCGAGACGAGGCGGGGCGAGGCGGGGGCGGGGCGGGGCGGGGCGGCGATCAGGTAGTCGTGACCGCCGGGGGCATGCGCGCGAGGTCCGGACCGATGCCGATGTCGATGAGCACGATGCGCCCGGCCCGCTCCGCCCCCGGGCCCACGACGAGCCCGACCTTGTGGCCACCGAACGTGACGGTGACGTCCGCGGGGAGCACGTGGGGCGGATCGGGGAGGGCCCCGTCGTCCACCCCGATGCCGCTCGGAACGTCGACCGCGATCACTCGTGGTGCGGGTCCGATGGCGTCGCCGTCCGCGGCCGAACCTCCGGCCGGGGACGTCCCTGCGTCCCTCCCCGTCCCCGATGCCGATGCCGATGCCGATGCCGCAGCCGCTTCCGCACCCACACCCCATGTCGCACCAGCGACCACCGGCAGCACCGCCCGCACCACGCGCAGCGAATCCCCCCGGAGCCCCGCACCGTTCGAGCCCGTCCCGACGAGTCCGTCGAGCAGCACGTCGTACGCGGGCAGAACCCCCGCCACGACCGCAGCGTCGCACCAGGCTTCGACGTCGTCGAGCACGGCCCCTGCCGCGAGCGCCGCGGCCAGGGCGGCCTCGTGTACCCGTGACCCCACCGGCACGACCGTCACCGCGCCGCCCTGTGGCACGAGCTCGCGGGCGAGCGACTCCCCGGCGTAGAGCGCGTCACCGCCGTTGTTGCCGCTTCCGACGAGCAACAGGATGCGGCCCGCACGACCGTCCCGGGAGGACGAGGAGGCGCGCAACACGTCGCGCACGACGTCCGCGAGACCGTCGGCCGCCCGCCTCATCAAGGGTTCGCCCGCCTCCAGGTGTGGGCGCTCCGCCTCACGGATCTGTGCCGCCGTCCAAGCCTCGACCATGCGTCCACCCTCCTCCCCTCGACCGCCGGATGACCGGGCCGCCCACCCCGGTCCACCACGGCGCCGGGCCCTGCCGTGCCGCACCGTGCCGAGGGAGGACCTGCTCGTACGGCACCGACCGAGTCGGTAACTCCGGGCCTGTGACGCGCAGGCGGCCGAGGGCGCCGCCCACGGGAGGCACGGGCGGCACGAGGGAGGAGTTGCCGACATCGCGCGCCACTCGGCACCTCGGACGACCCGACCGCGAGCAGACCCGAGTCGACCGTCACCTGACGAGAACGGCACGACGAGCGGGACGCGCAGAGCGAGCAGAACGAGCACAGCGAGCACAGCGAGCACTACGACCACAACCGTCACGAGCTGTGCGGCGCTGCCAGACTGTCGGGATGCGTGCGACCACCCCGAACCCCGTCGACGGCACCGAGATCGCCTACGAGGTCGACGGGGACGGCCCGCCGCTCCTGCTCGTGCACGGCTCGGGCCTCTCGCGCGGCACCTGGCGGGGGCTCGGCTACCTCCGGGACCTGCAGCGCGACTTCACGGTGGTCGCGCTCGACATGCGCGGCCACGGCAAGAGCGGCAAGCCCCACGACCCCGAGTCGTACGCGATGGACCTGCACCGTGGTGACGTCGGCGCCGTGCTCGACGCGACGGGCCTCGAGCCCGCGCACTACGTCGGTTACTCGTTCGGCGCCCGCATCGGGCTGTCCGTCGCGGCGCACGAGCCCCGGCGCCTCCGGACGCTGACCACGATCGGTGGCAGCTGGGCCCCGATGAACGGCAACATCGGCGCGACCTTCACGCCCGACTGGCACGACGCCCTGACGACGGGTGGCATGGCCCGCTTCGTCGACCGCTGGGGCGAGACGATCGGCCGTCCGATCGATCCCGAGACCCGTCTGGCCTTCATGCAGGACGATCCGATCGCCCTGGCCGCCTTCTTCACCGCGGCCGAGACGGGTGGCGGCCTGACGGTCCCCCAGCTCGACTCGGTCGAGGTCCCCACCCTCCTGCTGGCCGGCACGCGGGACGTCGACCGCCATCGCGAGTCCCAGGAGGCCGCCCGCCGGATGCCGGCAGCCGTCTTCTACTCGCTCGTCGGCCAGGACCACGCCTCGTCGCTGCTCCCCGTCGACCAGGTGACCGACCTGCTGCGCACCTTCCTCGAGACCGTCGACGCCTGAGGCCCGCCCCGACGGGTCGTCGACCCGGAGGCGCGGCGCCCGAACGCAGAACGCGACCCGGAGGCGCGGCCCCCGAACGCAGGACGCGACCAGGAGGCGCGGTGCCGGAGCGCAGGACGCCACGGGACGACCCCGGCGAGCGCCGGTGCGCGACGACTGCGAGAATGGACGCACCATGGGCATCAGTCGGCGAGCGTTCTTGACGGGATCGGTCTCGGGGGCCGCGATCCTCGTGCTGTCGGCCTGCACGACGGACTCCCCCGCGCCGACGGCCAGCCCCACCCCGTCCGCCACCCCGACCCCCACGCCGACGCCGACCTCGTCGGGCACGGTCGCCCCCGCCGCCTTCCGCCGCAGCTCGTGGGCCGACGATCCCTACTCCCTCGGGGCGACGAGCCACCTCACCCCCGGCACCTCCGACGCCGACCGCCGGTTGCTCGGCACCCCGCTCGACGACCGCCTCTTCTTCGCCGGAGAAGCCGTCGCCTCGACGATGGGCGGCACGGTCTACGGTGCACGCCAGTCGGGCTTCGACGTCGCGGCGCAGGTCGCCGGGGTCGCCGCGGCCGACGAGCGCATCGCCGTGATCGGCGCCGGCATCGCGGGCGCGACCGCGGCGCGGTCCCTCGTCGACCGGGGCTACGACGTCGTGGTCGTCGAGGCCCGCGGCCGGGTCGGCGGCCGGGTGCACAGCGTGCACGACGACGACTGGCCCTACCCGGTCGAACTCGGCGTCGGCCTGCTCGAGGGCCCCGGGTCGGTGGCCCTCCAGGCTGCACTCGCCCTCGCCCGCGTCCGCACCCGGCCGCTCGACGACACCGTCGAGGTCCGGACGTCCGACGGTGCGGTCGACTCCCTCGGCGACGCCGCCGACCGTCTCGACCGGGCCGCGTCCTGGGCCGCGGGGCGCTCCACCACGACCGACGCCGACTCCGGCACGAGCGTCGCCGACGCCCTCTCCGGCTCGGGGGCCGACGAGGTCTCGGCCCTGCCCGGTCCGGACGGGGTCTCGGACGCCGACCGTCTCGCGCTCGTGCTCGACGACCTCCTCCCGGCCCGCTGGGGGGCCGGGGCCGACGACCTCGCCGCCTCGGCCCTCGGCGACGACCCCGCGGGCGACCTGCTGCCCACCGGCGCCTCCGTGGTGACGGGTGGCCTCTCGGGCTTCGTCGCGGGCCTGCTCGACGGCCTCGACGTGCTCCGCGACAGCAACGTCGTCCGCGTCCAGTACGGCGACCAGGGCGTCGGGCTGAGGCTCGCGACCGGCGAGTCGCTCTCGGTCGACCGCGCCGTGTCGACCATCCCCCTGGGCGTGCTGAAGACCGGCGTGCCCGAGTTCTCACCCGACCTGCCGTCCACCCACACGGACGCGATCGAGGCCCTCGGCGTCGGCACGCGCGAGGTGCTCTGGCTGCGCTTCGACGAGGCCTTCTGGTCCACCCAGGCCACGGTCTGGGCCGTGCTCGACGACGACGCCCCCTACCGGCTCTTCGTCAACCTCATGCCGGCGACCGGCGCGCCCGTGCTCGTCGCGCTGACGGGTGGCGACGCGGCGGCCGAGGTCGCCGGCCTCGACGACGACGCGGCGGTGGCCGCGGCGATGCAGAGCCTGGCGCCCTACCTCGACCTCGTGGCCGCCGGGTCCCCCGCGCCCACCGACGAGCCGACGGCCGACCCGACGTCCTGACCCGCGCCTCCTCGTCCGTCGACCGCAGGAGGCGCGCTGCCCGTCGCCGACGCCGGCCCGCCACCCTGGCGTGCCCGCGCGTGCGGCCGCACGTGGCTCAGCGCGACGAGCCCCGCGAGCACCCCGACGATCGTGCCCAGGGCGATGCCGTTGTACAGCAGGAACTCGCCCGGCCAGGTGACCTGCGCCGGGTCGAGGAAGAAGTACGGGTACCAGCCGACGTCGGCGCCGCGGACGATCGTGAACACGCCCCACACGAGCGGGAAGACCAGCACCACCGAGAGCACCCGCCACCGCACCCGCGGCCGGTCGGGGCCGAACACCCAGTCCACGAGCACGAACGTCGGGATCACGAAGTGCAGCAGCTGGCTCGACCAGGGCACCTCGATGCGGTAGTCGTGACTCGCCGACTCGGCGACGATGATGCCGAACACGATGCCCGACACGATCACGTAGGTGCTGACCAGGGCGTGGACTCCCGCGAACCAGCCGGGCTCCTGTCGCCCGCGCAACGACACGACGCCCGCGAAGGCGAGCACCACGACGTTCGCCATGTTGCTCTGCTGCGTGAAGTAGCTGAAGTAGTTGATCGAGCTGAAGGTGCTGAAACCGAGCACGTAGACGAAGTCGGCGACGAGGGCGACCACGCCGACGGCGGCCGCGAGCAGGCGTAGGACGCCGACGATCCGTCGCACCGTGTCACGCCCTCCGGATCTGGTCGGCTGTGGTCGGGGGAAACGTCGATCGTACTAGGCGCCCGCGCGACGCCTCGACGTGCGGAGGCCGGGCCCGCTCGTCGTGACGACGTGCGGACCCGGCCTCGGTGCCTCGGCGTCGCGACCCGGCGCGACGTCGTGCCGATCAGGCGATCAGCTGGGGATGTAGTTGAACTCGTCCGGGTTCGGACCGGTGCGCTCGTCCTTGTTCAGGGCGGTGATGGCGGCCACGTCGGCGTCGGTCAGCTCGAAGTCGAAGAGATCGAAGTTCTCTTCCACGCGCGAGCGCGTGACCGACTTCGGGAAGACGATGTCGCCACGCTGGATGTGCCAGCGAAGCGTCACCTGTGCGGTCGTCTTGCCGACGCGCTCGGCGATCTCGGTGATGGTCTCGTCCTTGAGGACGCCGCCCTGGGCGATGGGCGACCAGGCCTCGGTGTGGATGCCCTTCGAGACGCCGAACTCGCGCAGCGCGTCCTGGGTCAGGTAGGGGTGCACCTCGATCTGGTTGACGACCGGGACGACCGAGCCCTCGTCGAGGACGCGCTCGAGGTGGGGCTGCTGGAAGTTCGAGACGCCGATGGACTTCGCGCGGCCACTGGCGTGGATCTCTTCGAGGGCCTTCCAGGTCTCGACGTAGTCGACGTCGATGCCGGGCAGCGGCCAGTGGATGAGGAACAGGTCGACGTAGTCCTGCTTCAGCGCGTCGAGCGTGCCGTCGAACGCCTTCAGCGCGTCGTCACGCTTGTGGAAGCCGTTGTTGAGCTTCGAGGTGACGAAGATCTCGCTGCGGTCGATGCCGCTCTCGGCGATCGCCTCGCCGACGCCCGCCTCGTTGCCGTACATCTCGGCGGTGTCGATGTGGCGGTAACCGACCTCGAACGCGGTGAGGGTGGCGTCCTTGGTCTCGGCCGGGTCGACCTGGTAGACGCCGAACCCGAGCTGAGGGATCTGGATTCCGTTGTTCAGGGTGATGGTGGGGATCGTGGTCATGTGTAGAGCCAACCACTCACCCCCGTCGAACCTTCCGAGGAAACACTGGTGAGCGTACCCCGGGCGTGTTACTGTGGTGAGTCGCTTGGGCCCCTCTTCTCAGAAGTGCCCCGTGCGGTGACGACCGAGTCCACACCGGTGCACCGCCCGAACAGCCTCGCGAGACGACCTCGCCGGATGCGCACGATGACCACCGATCATCGTTGCCCTACTTCTCCGGCCGCCGTCACCGCAGGCCCGACCACCGCCGTCAGGCGGACCACGAGCGCCCATCCGGCATCTCGTGCCACGGATTCTGTCGCAACACAGAGCACACATCGAAATCGAGCATCATGAACGACATCATCAGCATCACCGGCACGGTCACGACCGCGCCCACCCTCACCACCGCCCGCCTCGTCGAGTTCGTCGTCGTCGACGACCGCGGCACCCAGTTCGCCGTCCGCGCCTGGCGCGACGACGTCACGGCCGCCGTGCGCGTCGGTGCGTCGGTCGTCGTCGACGGAGCGGCCGGCTGGGTCATCCCCGGTCGCAGCTGGCGCCACGAGCCCAGCCGCACCATCGTGCAGGCCTCGTCGGTCGAGACCCGCGAGCTCGCCCTGGCCGCCTAGGCCCCGGCGGCGCCTGCGGGCGCGACGACCCGAGGAGGCGCGGTGAGGCTGACGGCCGCACCGCGCCTCCTGCGGTTCCCGGCCCCGAGGAGNCGAGGAGGTGGCCGGGCCCGTCGTCGTGTGCGGAACCCGCGAGGTCAGAGCCCCCGGGCGCGGACCAGGATCGGACGGTGGTCGCTGATGCCGGCCGGCAGGGTGACGACGTCCTCGATCTTGAGGTCGTAGCTCGTCGCGAAGTCGAAGTGGCCCTTGACGTACTTGTAGCCGAGGTAGGTCGGGGTCGAACTGCGGGTCAGCACGAAGCCGTCGCGCTCGATGTGCTTGCGGAGACCGCCGTGGAACCACGGGTAGTTGAAGTCGCCCACCATGAGCATCGGCACGCCGGGCGCCAGCGCACGCATGAGGCGGTGCGCCGACTCGACCTGCTTCTTCCGCAGGGCGTTCGTGGCGGTGAGCGGGGCGGCGTGGAACGAGCCGATCAGCACGTCACGTCCGCTCTGCCGGTCGGCCAGGTGCATGGCCAGGAGACGCTCGTGCGCCGGCGACATCACCCGGTCGTGCATCGACTTCTTCAGCGCGTAGACGTTCGTCCCCAGCAACTCGAAGCGCGAACGGCGGTAGTAGGCCGCCAGCCCGAGACGGTTGTTGTGCGTCGACGCCGCGAGGGCGAACTCGCCGAACTCGTCGGGGATGTCCTTCGTGTCGGCCTCTTGCAGGCAGAGCACGTCGGCGTCGTTGTCCTCGGCGAGCGACCGGATCTCGCCCTTGGCCGTGTGCTCGCGAAGGTTGTAGCTGACGACGCGCATCGTGTGTCCGTTGTCTTCTGTCACGAGTAGCGAACCTAGTCCACGTCTGTTTCGGGGAGGTGCAGGTTGGACGAAAGGGGGGTGCCGGGTGAGGCGGACGTCGTGTCCGCCGCACCCGGCACCCCCTGACGGTCGGCTACTCGCCGCGGTGGCTGCCGTCGGCGTCACCGGTGAGCGTCGCGCGGGCCGCACGACGACGGGCCGAGACGACGAGCGCTGCACCGAGCAGGGTCAGCAGTGCGGCCAACGTGACCGGGCCGGCCAGCTCGGCGCCGGTGAAGGCGAGACCGGTGGTCGCTGCCGCGGCGGCGGGTCGAGGCGTCGACGCGGCCGGGGCGGTCGGGCCCGCCGCGGGGGCGGCGATCGCGGCCGGGGTCGTCGTCGGGGCGGACGTCGGCGTGGTGGTCGTGCCGGTCGCGCCGGAGACGCGGGCGAACCAGGCGTTCGAGGACGTCACGGCCTGACCCGACTCGATGCCCCGCGCCGTCACGGTGCCGACGTCGTGGTGGTCGGCGGTGCCGGCCGTGACACCCGCGAGGGCGGCGATGCAGTCGAACGAGGCACCGACCGCGAGCGGGCCGGCCCAGGTGACGCCGGTGGACGGTCCGCCCAGGGCACTGAAGTCGCAGCTCAGGCCCGTGACGGTGCCGTTGGCGACGACCGCGTCCGAGACCGAGACGTCGGCGAGCGCGTCGGCACCGGTGTTCGTCACCCGATAGGCCAGCGAGGCGGTCCCGTCGGAGAGCACGACGGCGGCGTCGGCGGTGTCGGCCGCGTGGCCCGCGGCGTCGCCCTTCGTGATGGTCACGGCGGAGACGGGGACGTCACCGCTGCCCACACCCCCGGCGGAGGCCTGGACCTTCGAGGCCGTGACCCGGCTGCCGGCGGCGACACCGGCCCGGACGGTCGATGCCGTCGCGGCGTTGGTGAAGGTCTGCGGGTCGGTGGCGGTGCCGGTGGGAGCGGCGAGGCTCACGGCGACGGCGGCACGGTACTGCGCGGTCCGCGTCTGCGCGCCCCACGAGACCGTGTACCCGGAGGTGGTGCAGTCGAACGAGGCCGGGGTCACGGCGACCGGGGCGGCCAGCGAACCGTCGGCCTTGGTGCGGATCTCGGTGAACACGGCGGTGTCGCAGTCGAACGACCACGCCTCGCCGGCGGGGACCGAGTCACCGACGGTGGCCGAGTCGAACGGCCCCATCGGCGTGTTCACGCTCCAGACGAGGAAGTCGTCGCCCACGAGGCGACCCTGGTCCGCACGGGTGTAGGTGCCGAACTTCGTCACGACGTCCGAGCCGCGCAGCACACCGGTCGGAGTGACGACGGTGGTGAAGTCGCGACCGTCGTTCGTGGTCGACGTGAAGGGGGTGGGCACGCCCGACGGGGTGGTGCGTCCCTCGAAGTCGGACGTGACGAAGGCCTGGCCGCTGACGTTGAGGTGGTCCTCGGCGTAGGCGGTCATCGTGAAGGTGACCACGGACGGGCGCGTCCCGACGACGGCCGCGTCGGCCACGACCGCACCGGTGGCGGGGTCGCGGAGCGCGAAGTCGGTGGGCAGGTTCTTCAGGTGCTCGCTGAGCGTCAGCGTGAAGGTGTCCCCGGCGAGGGTGTCGTCGGGCACCTGCCACGCGATCGTCGTCGTGAGCTGGGAGCCCTGCTTCGGCGTCGTCGGGGTGACCGTCACGTTCGTGATGGCACCGTCGATCTCGGCCGCCCGGGCCGGAGCCGCGGTGCCGGCGAGGGCGGCGGTGCCGGCCAGGGCGAGGGTGGCGAGCAGCGCGGCGGACAGGCGCAGGGCCCTCCGCCCGCGACGGGGAGACCCCGCGAGGGTGAGCGAATGCATGGTGGTGCCTTTTTCGGGTAGGGCAGACGCGCGCCTCGACCTGTTCCCCCGGTGCCGTGTTCGGGTACGGCGCCGGGGTCGGGTGAACGGGGATCGTCACGTCTCGGGTGACACCCAAACTAGGGCCGGTGTGCCGACCGTGTCCACCATCGGGGGGACAGATCACCCGGACGAGGAACGGGCGACGAGGGTGGAGCCCGGGCGACGGACGTTCCGCGGTGCGCGGTGCGCCGTGCGCCGTGCGCCGTGCGCCGTGCGCGGTGGGCGGTGCGCGGTGCGCCGTGCGCCGTGCGCGGTGCGCCGTGCGCCGTGCGCGGTGCGCGGTGCGCGGTGCTCGGTTCGTCGGCAACTCCTGCACCCTGACCGACACCGGTCCCGACTCCCCCGCAGGCGAGCGCCACCGCAGCACGAGCCAGGAGTTGCCGACACGGACGGCCTCGGTCGGCAACTCCTGCACCCTGACCGACACCGGTCCCGACTCCCCCGCTGGCGAGCGCCACCGCAGCACGAGCCAGGAGTTGCCGACACCACGCGGGCGGGGCAGGCGGGGCGGGAGGGGGCGGGAGGGGGCGGGAGGGGGCGGGGACGCGAGGAGGCGGTGGTCGCCCTCCCGGGGGAAGGTGACCACCGCCTCCGGGTGGCTCAGGCCGTCAGGCCGTCAGGCCGTCAGGCCGTCAGGCCGTCAGGCCACGGGTGCTACCCGCGCCAGGGGAACCAGCCGTGGAAGAGGTCGCCGAGGGCGTTCCAGATCCACTGCAGGATGTCACCGAGGCTCCAGCCGCCGGGGTGTCCGGGCTGACCGGGGTGGCCGGGCTGGCCCGGGCCGGGACCCGGGTCGGTGGGCGTCTCGGGCTCTTCTCCCGAGGCGACCGTGAGGTAGGTGACCTGTCCGGTGTCGCCGTACACGACGCGGCCGAGGAAGGTCTGCTCGTAGGGCAGGCCCGTCCAGGACGCGGTCAGCGTCACCGTCTCGCCCAGCCCTGCGGAGAGGGTGGCCGGGTCGACCGTGAAGCCTCCCACGGCCGTCGCCGGGTCGAGCAGGTACGACGTCAGCGTGTAGTCGAGCTGCCCGGCACCGCTGTAGAAGTCGACCAGCAGCACGTACTCTCCCGCCGCGGGGGCGTCGAGGTCGATCTGCTCGTCCGCCGAACCGGTGGCCGAGGATGCCGCGAGCCGGTCGGGCGCACCATCGGCGCCGGCCGTGTAGAGGAGCAGGTCGAGGTCCGCGGTGTCGTCGGCGCTGTCGAGCACGAAGCGCGCGTGGGTGGTGCCCTCGGCGATCGTGACCGGCGTCTCGGCCGCCGCGGTGCCTGCCGCGCCCGAGCCGGTCGTGACCTGCCCGGCGGCGAGGCCCTCGGTGGTGAGCGGCAGCTCGAGGGCGTCGCCCGCCGTGACGTCGAACGCCTTCTCGCCCGTGGCGCCCTCGCCGGCCACCTCGGCCGGGGCCTGCAGCTGGACGGGGCGCACGGCGAGCGGGCTGCGCACGTCGTGGGTCCCGTCGGACCAGGTGAGGTAGCCGGTGGCGAACTGGTCGAGCTCCGCCGTCGTCCGGGTGAAGGTGACCGTGTAGTCCTGCTCCTCGCCCGCGGCGCCGAAGGTCAACGTCGAGGGTTCGACCGTCGCCGTCACGCCGTCCATCTCGATCGGGGCGACCGTGTAGGTCCCCGCCCCGGTCGAGGTGACGGTGCGCGTGACCTGGGCGGTGCCGGCCAGCGAGCCGACGCTGATCGACGGCAGGTTGAGCGACGAGTCCGTGCCCTCGACGGTGTCGATCGAGTCGACGTAGGCCTGCCAGTCGGCCGGACCGTTCTCGTAGAGCAGCCCGGGTTCGAGGAACGCGGTCGGGTCGACGTGGCCGGCGCCCTGGGCGAAGACGTCCCGGCTCGGAGCACCGTCCTCACCGACGAGGTCGTAGGCGGTCGTCATCATGGCCGACTTGACCTCGTCCGGGGTCCAGTCGGGGTGGACGTCCTTCGAGAGGTAGAGCGCGGCCAGACCGGCGATGTGGGGGGACGACATCGACGTGCCCGAGAGGAACTCGTACGTGCCGGGCTCGCCCTGCGCGTTGGCACCGTCGGCGAGGATCGCCACGCCGGGGGCCGAGATGTCGGGCTTCAGCAGGTTGCCGCCGTCGGCCGTCACCGGGCCGCGCGACGAGAAGCCGGCGATCTGGGGGGTGGCGGGCTCGGGCAGCGCGCCCGGGTTGCCGTCGAGCAGGGTGACGGTGGCACCTTCGGTGTCGGCGTACGCGTGGACCGCGTCGTAGTCGTCGGCGTTGAGGTGGACCGTGGGGACGGCGTGTTCGTCGAGGTCGACCGAGCTGCTCGTCGGGTTGACCAGCACCATGCCGATGCCGCCGGCGCGCTCGACCTCGGCCGACTTGGCCGTGCGGTCGTAGACGCCGCGGTCGCAGAGCACGATCGTGCCGGCGGCCTTCGCCGGGTCGAGCGTGTCCGGTGCGCAGAGGGTCACCGCGGTGGCGTCGGCGCCGTCGGCCGCGACGGCGGTCGACGAGACGAAGTCGCCCGTCAGGCCGTCGGTGCCGGTCGGCACGGTGATCGAGCCGCCCAGGTAGTTCGTGCCGTCGGCGGTCTGCACCGTCGCGCTGTAGCTGGGGATGGTCGACGCCGCGACCGTGGTGATCCACGGTGCCGCGTTGTCGGCCGTGGTCGCGGTCGGGCCGTCGTTGCCGGCCGAGGCCGCCACGAAGACGCCGGCCGAGGCCGCGCCGAGGAACGCCTGGTCGGTGGCCGAGAAGGTGCTCGTGGCCCCGCCTCCGCCGATCGAGTAGTTGATGACGTCGACGCCGTCGGTGACCGCGGCCTCGATGGCGGCGATCAGGTCGAGCGTGGCGCAGCCGTCGTCGTCGGTGGCGACGCGGTCGGGGCCGTCCCAGCAGACCTTGTAGGCCGCGATCTTGGCGGCCGGGGCGACGCCCGAGACGGTGCCGAAGGAACGGTCGCCGATGGTGGCCTCGACGTCGGCGTTGCCCGCGGCGGTCGACGCCGTGTGCGAACCGTGGCCGTTGCCGTCGCGGGGAGAGAGGTACTCGCCCTGCTCCTCGGTGCCGATGTTGCCGACGCCGAAGCCGTCGACGAAGTAGCGCGCACCGATCAGCTTCGTGTTGCAGTCGCCGGCGTCGAACTGCACGCCGGTCTGGCACACGCCGGTGAAGGTGCCGCCGTCGCCCTTGGCGAAGACGGTCCGGTCGCCGTCGAGGTGGGGTTCGGCGTCGCTGGCCGACCCCAGGGGGTCACCGGCGAACGAGGCGTTGCCCGCCGCGATGCCCGAGTCGATGATGCCGACGACGACTCCTTCGCCGGCCTTCTCGCGTCCACCGACGGCGTCCCAGACGCCGCCGTTCCCCTCGGCGTCGCCCAGGCCGAGGAACTCGGTCGACGGCGTCGCCTGCAGCTTGAGCAGCTCGTTCTTCGAGACGGCGGCAACCGAGGGGTCGCTCGCGAGCTCGGCGGCCTGGGCGGCCGTGAGGTCGGCCGCGAAGGCGTTGGTCGTGATGGCGTAGCTCGCCTGGACGGTGGCGCCGGCCGCCGCCGCGACGTCCTGCTGGACGCCCTTCAGGTGCTCGGCGTAGTCCTGCACGGGAGCGCTCTGCGCGTCGAGGTCGCTGCCCTCGGGCACGGCGGTGCGGGCGAGGCCCGGCTGACCGCCCTCGTAGGTCGCGGCCGCCGGCTCACGCAACATGACGATGTACTTGCCGTCGGAGAACTGGCTGTCGCCCACGACGGCCGGGCCGTCCGCGGCGAAGGAGGCGGTGGCCGGCACCGCGACGAGGCCCGCGGCGACGACGCCGGTGGCGAGGAGGGTGGCGAAGCCGCCACGGAGTCGGGTGCGGGGCGGAGCGGTCGGCCTGCGTCGGCCGGATGGTGTGATCACGGATCGCCTTTCGATGCACGTCGTTCGGGACGTGCTGTCGGTGGTGCGCCGCAGCTCCGGGCCGCGGTCGATCCATAAGAACTACCTGTGAATGTCGGTGACCCTCTAGTGGGGGCCATGGCCGAAACCGGCCACTGACCGGCTTCGGCCAGAGAGTTCACACGAGGAGGCGCAGGCGGGGCACCGCCGTCGTCCCCCCTTCGGCGGACGGTCGCCTCGCCGCGCCTCCCTACCGCGTCGTCAGCCCGAGCCGCGCCGCCGCCCAGGCCGTCCCCGCGCCGAGCCCGCGCGACGCCGTCGACCAGTCGTGGCCGCTGCCGGGCACGACGTGGCGGGTGACGTCCATGCCCGCGGCCCGGGCGGCCGCCGCGACGACGGGCATCACGGGCCCGTAGCGCGAGTCGGTCCCGCCGATGGCGAAGAAACCGGCACTGTCGGCGTAGGGGGCCCGGGCGGCCAGCACGGCGAGCGGCTGGGCGGCGTCGTAGGCCGCCCGGTCGCCGGCGAAGCCGCGCTCGACCGTCACCTGTGCTCCCCCGTCCAGCAGTGGTCCCCGCTGCCCCGAGACGTCGACGAACGAGGCGAAGAGCTCCGGGTGGCCAGCCGCCAGCTGGAGCGAACAGGTGCCGCCCTCCGAGAAGCCCGACACGGCCCAGGCCCGACCGGGCGCCTGGACCGAGAGGTGGCTCGTGATCCACCGGGGCACGTCGACCGTCAGGTAGGTCTCGCTGTGACCGAGGGGTCCGTCGACGCACATCGGGTTGTTGGTCGGCCGCTCGAGCTGGTCGGGCATCACGACGATCGGCGCGAGGCCGTGATGCGTGCGGGCGAGGGTGTCGAGGGTCTCGACCATCCGTCCGGCGTCGACGAGGTTCTCGGGGGCGGCGCCGGGACCCTGTCCGGACAGGACGACGTCGACGGGCAGGGGCGGCGGATCGGCCACGAGGGCGGCGGGCGGCAGGTACACCAGGGCGTCCCGTGCGTCGAAGTGGGACGCCGTGCCCGGGATGGCGACGCTGCCGAGCCGTCCGCGGGACGGCAGGTCGGCGGGTGCCCGCCAGGTGCGTCCCAGGTCCGGGGCCGCCGGGGTCGACGTCCGTCCGGCCCGCACGGCCGCCCCCTGCGCGACCGGGACGACGAGCGGCGAGACGTCCGACACGCCGAGCAGGGCCCCCACGGTCGGGAAGAGCCCGCTGTCGCGGTCGATCGCGAGGCCCGTGGCGAGGGCCGTCACGACGATCGTCGAGGCCGCGAGGACCCGCCGCCCCGCGCCTCCGCGCACCACGGCGACCACGGCCGCGCCGACCACCGCCAGCAGGGCCCCGACCCAGAGACGGTCGACCCAGGTGGGCGGGACGTCGAGGACGTCCTCGACGTCTCCGAGCCACCAGGTGACCAGCGCGCCGAGGCCGGCCCCCAGCGCGGCGGCTGCGGCGACCCAGCGCCACCAGGTGCGGGCCCCGCGCGGACGGCGCACCGTCGAGACCACGAGCGCCCCGGCCACGGCGTACACGGCCGCGAGGGTGCCCGCGGACATCAGGGAGAGCCTCAGCACGAGGGCTCCGCACGGGGACGATCGATCACGTCCGGACGCTATCGAGGCGACTCGATGGGTGAGCCGTGAGAGGGCTGGGCGTCGGCTGACTCAGACCCAGCCGCGGCGTGCGGCCTCGACTCCGGCGTGGAACCGGTTGCTCGCGCCGAGCTCGTCGAAGAGGGCGTGCAGGCGCCGACGGAGCGTGCGGGACGAGATGCCGAGCTGACCCGCGATCACCTCGTCGGTCGCCCCCGCCGCCACGAGGGCGAGCAGGTCGCGCTCGGCGGGGGTGGGGGGTCGCATCGCGAGTCGCGCCTCCTGGTCCCGCAACGGCACGGTGGCTCCCGACGTCGCCGGCACGGTCGACGACGACGCCAGTCGCGCGGCCACCGCGGCCCAGTCGACCGCGGCCCCACCGGCCCCCGGGGTGCCCGGCACGGGCAACGCGCTGCGCCACCGGGCCTCGAACAGGTCGTGGAGGGCGGCGACGAGCGGCTCGGACTCGGTCACGAGGGCCTCCGGCCGGTCGGGGTCGTGCCCGATCGAGACGAGGGCCACCCGGCGGTCGGCGACGGCGAGCTTGACGGGCAGGTCGTGCGTGATGCGGGCCTCCTCCCCGTCGGCGCCGAGGCGGTGGACGCCCTGCCAGCTGCCGTCGGCCGAGATGCTGGCGACCGTGTAGACCGCCCGCCACCGCACGCCGCGCCCGAGGGCGACCCGCTGGGTGGACTCGTTCGACGCGACCACGTAGGGCGGACGGTCGAAGGCGACGAAGTCGGTGGTCGCCCGGTGCTCCAGCCTCGAGTACCAGTCCCCCACGGCCGCGTGCCCGACGACCACCCGCGTGAGTTCGTCGGCGTCGTGCGGGCGGCGGCCCTCGTCGAACAGCGCTCCCAGCTCGGGCACGGCCGCGCGCACCTCGACGAGCGCGTCGGCACGCGCGGCGACGACGGCCGGCACGGCCACGCGCGGGTCCACCGCGCCGTAGCCCTCGCCCCCCGCCGAGCGCTGGACGAGCCCGAGCGAACGGAGGCGCTCCAGGGCGGCCAGGGCCGTCGCCTCGTCGAGGTGCACGGCCCGTGCCACGGCCTCGGGCGTCGGCCCGGCCGCCGCTCCCGCGGCGTCCGCCAGCCCGGCCCCGGCGACGACGTGACGGTAGACCGCGACGGCCACGTCGTCGATCCCGAGGGCGGCGAAGGACGGAAGGGGCACGGGACGATCTTGCCCCGTCACAGCCGACTCTTGGTAGCGTCGTCCAGATGACCGGACACGGGGCGGGGCGGTGAGCCGCGAGACGATCGCGTCGCCGTCGGCGGCGAGGCTGCGCCGACCCGCTTTCTCGATCGGTCTCGCCGATCGGTTCTCGGGTAGCTGGCGCAGCGTGCTGGTCGTCTACCTCGCGTCGCGGCTGTTCTCGACGAGCGTCCTCTTCGCCGTCTACGAGGTCGCGAAACTCGCCGGTGCGACCTTCATCACCCCCGGCAGCGACCGCAGCTTCCTCGACTTCACCTCGTCGTGGGACGCCGACCGGTACCGCACCATCGCGCTGCACGGCTATCCCTCGACCCTGCCGACCGACGCGGCCGGCGAGGTGCTGCCGAACGAGTGGGCGTTCCTGCCGGTCTTCCCGTACCTCTGCCACCTGCTGATGGTCGCCACGGGCATGGACTTCGTCGTCGCCGCCCCTCTGCTCGCCACCGTCTTCGGTGCGGCTGCGGCCGTCGTCCTCCACCGCCTGCTCGTGACGAAGGTCGGACGCACCGGCGCCCTCTGGGCCGTGCTGCTGTTCTGCTTCGGGCCGATGGCCTTCGTCATGTCGGTCGGCTACGCCGAGAGCCTCTTCCTGCTGCTGATGTTCGGCGGTCTGCTCGCCATGCAGCGCCGGAACTACCCGCTCGTGGCGGCGGCGGGCATCGTCGCCTCGTTCGTCCGACCCGGGGCGCTCGCCCTGGCGTTGGCGCTCGGCATCCACCTGATCGTGCGGTGGCACACCGAGCGGGAGCGGCCCGGGGCCCGCACGGCCGCTGCCTCCGCTGCCGCTGCCTCGACCACGTCCTCCGCTTCGACCTCGACCTCGATCACGGGGCACGGCACGGCGGGTGCCGACGCGCCGTCCGCGTCGACGCCGCGGTCCCCCGGTGACGCCGGGACGCGACGGATCGCCGGGATCGGCAGCGCGCCTCCTGCCCTCGTCCTCGCCGCCCGGACGTCGGCCCGTCGTGCCTGGGCCGGGCTGCGCGAGTTCGTCGTCGGTGGACGGATGCCGAAGCGCGAGCTGACGACGATCGTCGTGGCGGGGCTCTCGATGGCCGCGGCGGGACTCGCCTGGCCGGTGGTCGCCCACGTGGTCACGGGCCAGTCCGACGCCTACCTCGAGACCGAGATGGCCTGGTGGGTGGATTACGTCGGCCGTCCGGCGTTCGTGCCGTTGACCCCGTGGTTCCTCCTCGCCGGGCGGTGGCTGGGCATCGGGGGCATCGTGCTCGTGCTGGCCATCATCGCGTCGTTCACCTTCTGGGTGACCCGACGCTCGACGCTGCGGCTCGGTCACGAGGTCGTCGCGTTCACCGCGGGGTTCTTCGCCTACCTCGTCGCGGTGTTCCTGCCCCAGCAGAGCCTGTTCCGCCTGCTCATGCCCCTCAGCCCCCTGCTCGGCACGCCCGCGATCTCGTCGCGACCGTGGGTGCGGCGCTCGATGCTGCTCGGCGGGGCCGCGCTGCAGCCCGTCGCCGTCGTGTTCGTCTTCCTCTTCACCGCACCGTAACCGCCGGCGCGATCCCGGCCCCGACGGGCCGTGCGGCGGCGGGCTGGCGCCGGCGCGCTACGCGGCGGCGGGGGCCAGCTGCATCGCGTCGGCGAGGAGCGCGACCGACCGGAGGCGCGCCTCCGTCGACGAGGCCGAGTGCGCGACGATCAGCTCGTCGGCCTGGGCGGTGCGGGCGAACTGCTCCATGTACTCGCGTGCGTCGCCGGGCGTGCCGACGGCGGTGTAGGTCGTCATGGTCTGGACGTGCTGCCCCACCGGGGTGCGCAGCAGGTGGTCGAGCTCGTCGTCGCCGAACTCGCGGGTGGGGTCGATCTGCCCGCTCTGGCGCAGCAGCATCATGAGGCGCTGACGCTTGACGGCGGCGAACTGCGTGTCGGCGTCGTCCGCGTCGTCGGAGACGATCGCGTTGACGGCGGCGAGCACGTACGGCTCGCTCAGCTGGGTCGACGGCTGGAACTCGCGACGGTAGGCCGAGACGGCGTCCACCAGGTCACCGGGGGCGAAGTGCGAGGCGAAGGCGTAGGGCAGACCGAGGGCGGCGGCGAGCTTGGCACCGAACAGCGACGAACCGAGGATGTACAGCGGCACGTTCGTGCCCGCCCCGGGGACGGCCTGGACGCCGGCGACGCGCGACTCCCCCGCGAGGAACGCCTGCAGTTCGACGACGTCCTGCGGGAAGCGCTCGGACGACGAGGGGTCGCGGCGCATGGCCCGGAACGTGGCCTGGTCGCTGCCGGGGGCTCGGCCGAGGCCGAGGTCGATGCGCCCCGGGTGCAGGGTCTCGAGGGTGCCGAACTGCTCGGCGATGGCGAGCGGCGAGTGGTTCGGGAGCATGACGCCGCCCGAGCCGAGGCGGATGGTCGAGGTCTGGCTCGCGATGTGGGCGATCAACACCGACGTCGCGCTCGAGGCGATGGAGGCCATGTTGTGGTGCTCGGCGTACCAGACCCGCCGGTACCCGCTCGCCTCGGCCTGCTGCGCCAGGGCCACGGAGGCCGCGAAGCTCTCGCGCACGGTCTGACCGGGTGCGACGGGGGCGAGGTCGAGGATCGAGAGGGGAATGCTCATGCGGGGGTGAACAACGACGGTCGTCGCCGTATGCCCGGTCTTGGCGATCGTCAGGTCGAACCGGTCGTCTCGGACGATGGAACGCATCCGCATTCGAGACGTGGTGGGATCGGACGCCAGACGCTGTCGAAACTGGCGAGATCGACCTCGCGGACACCTCCGGCGAGTGCCGGTGGTGCCCCGAGCAGTATCCGGAGCGCCTCCCATGCCGTCATGTTCCCCACCACGCCGGCCAACGGGGCGGCTGAGCCGCCGGGCGAAGAACCCTTCAGAGTTCGCGCGGCACGTCCGTGATCGTCGGCTGTCGCGGCACGGATGCACGACCAGCACGTCGTTCGGCCGGGCAGGACGGTGACACCCGGCACCCCGAGCAGGGCGCCGTACGCGCCTCCGACGATGTGCGGGACACCGACCGCGGTGCTCGCCGTCGCCACGACGTCGGCCACGACGGGCACCGAGGGCTGGTCTGCGCAACTCACGACGAGATCGGCACCCGAGAGCAGGGTCGCGAGCTGTTCCGCGGTGTCCACCCGAGTGCGCCAGACGTCGACGGTGATGTCCGCGTCGATCTCGGCGACTCGCTCTGCGGCTGCGTCGACCTTGACTCGTCCGATGTCTCCGGAATCGAAGAGCACCTGCCGGTTCAGATTGGAGAGTTCGACGACGTCGGGATCGATGAGCACGAGCCTTCCCACCCCAGCCGCGGCCAGCGATTGGACGACCCACGAACCAGCACCACCGACGCCGACCACGACCACGCACGCACCGGTGAGCCGGCTCTGGATCGTCGAGGCGTCGTGTCCTCGAGCGACTGCGGACAGTTCATCGGCCGAGATCATCTCGTCGAACAGCTGCAGCTGACGCGAATGCCTCGTGGCACGGTCGGTGGAAGATGCCTCCGACGCCAGGAAGCGTTCGGATTCGAGGACCTCCAGCACGTCCTCGAGCGCTCCGCGATCAAGCAAGGAAAGCGTCTGGGCGAGCTGCACTGGCGTGCGAGTCCCATCGAGCAGCGGGACGAGGTCCGCCACCCAGGGCTCGACGGAGAAGGTCGACACGACCCGCTCGTACGTTGCCCTGAATTGCAGGCGACCGTCTGCGAGCTGGACGACGATGATGCTGTCTCGCAGACGGGGGCGGGCGGCTGAGCCCGTTCTCGCGTCAGCGCTCATGACGTGCCCCTCAGAATCGTCAGGGGCTCCGTGCGGGAGGCCCGCAGGACCGGCCCCACGGCGGCGATGGCGAGAGCGATCGCCGTCACGCCGACGATTCCCGCGATCGTCACGGGATCGACCACCGGGTCGACCCCCACGCCGAGGAGCCTCGAGACGATCCGCGTCCCGAGTGCTCCCCCGAACGAGCCGAGGAGCAGTCCTGCACTCAGCGACGCCACGGCGATCACGGTGGCGTCCCAGGCGACGAGGGCACCGACGCCGCGACGTCGGCACCCCACGGTGCGGAGCACGGCGAGTTCATCACGCCGCGATTCGACGTCGAGGCTCAGCGTGCTGCTGGCCCCCAGGGCCCCGAGGGCCAGAGTCACCGTCACCGCTGCGAAGAGTCCTGCCGTGAGGGCTGCCGTCTCGGAGGCTGCACGATCCCTCGTCGCCTCGGCGGTGATGACGTCGACACCGGGGACTCCGACCACCTGCGCGGCGACGCGGTCTGACAAGTCGGCGACATCGACCCCTCCGTCTGCCGACACGTCCCACCGAGAGACCCCCGTGACACCGAGTTCGCCCGCCGTCCTGCGGTCGATGACGACCTGTTGCCCCGTGGCCACCGAGGTGAAGAGCCCGACGACTTCGAGGGACACCTGGGTCCCCCCGGCCGACACGACGACCTCATCACCCGGGGCCACCGTCAGGGACTCGGCGACCCCCCTCGGCAGAGCGATGCCCCCACCGGCCCTCAGCAACTCGACACCTCTCGATCCGCCACCGGCGGACCACGCGAGCCCCGACACGTCGAACCAGGTCTCGGGGTCGATCGCCTGGAACGGCACGTCGAGTTCGGCGGACGCCGACAGGACGGTGGCTTCACCGGACACCGACCGCGCGACGTCCCGAACGCCGTCGACGACGACGATCGGCTCGGCGTCGTCCGACAAGGGCACGACCGACGTGACTTGCACGTCGGCCCCGAACTGCCGATCGATCTGTTCCCCTGTCGCGGAGGCGACGGCACCGACGCAGGTGGCGAGCGACACCGCACCGAAGACCACCAGGGTGAGAGCCCCGGTCACCGTCGACCTGCCGCGGGTCGGTCGGCGACGCGCCAGGTCGGCGGCCCACTGGAGCCTGGCCGCGAACGCCGCCAGGGGCGCGATCGCGAGGCGGGAGAGGGCCACCGCACAGACCGCCAGGGCGACCAGGCCCAGAGCGTCGAGGACGGCGCCTGCGTCGAGGGCCCAGATCACCAGCCCCGAGACCGATGCGACCACGGCGACCGCGACGGCTCGTCGCCGTGAGCACGATCCGGGCGAACCGTCTGCGGGTTCGACGCCCCTCACGACGAACGCCGGCGGAATTCGACGGACGTCGGCGACGGCTCGTCGGGCCCCGAGCGTGGCGGAGGTCGCTCCCGCGAGGACGCCGAGACCGACCGAGAGGGTGAGGGTCGGAAGAGACGGAGCCTCCCCGTCCATCCGACTCATCACCACCGCAGCGCCGGCGACGCCGACCGCGACGCCCACGACCGTTCCGGCCGCTGCGACGATGGCGATCTCGGCGCCGACCGACGAGACCAACCACCGTGTGGACGCGCCCGTGGCCCGCAGCACACCGTAGGTACGGCGCCGTGCTCGGACGGCAGCCGTGCTCGCCAGTGAACCGAGCAGTGCCGACACGGCGAGGGCGACCAGAGCGAGCCCTGCCATCACCGCCGTCACGGCCGTTTCGATGGGCCCGAGGCCGTCGGCCACGGCCGACGTGTCCTGGAAGACGGCGCCGGACGGAAGCGCCGCTCGGTGTTCTGCTGCCCAGGTGGACGCGACTGCAGGATCGAGTTCGAGGTCGAGACGGGTGAGGTCACCCTCGAGCCCGAACGCCCTCTGGACGACCTCGAGGTCGGTGAAGAGGTTGTCCCGGGCGAAGACACCCAACAAGCGGGGGTCGACGAGCCCCACCACGTCGAACGAGCGGACGCCCGAGGGAGTCGTCATCGACATTCGACTCCCCAGGGAGGCGCCCATGCGGTCTGCGACATCTGTCGGCACCAGGACCTCGTCCGAGCCCGGTCGAGGAGCTCGACCGTCGGTGACCACCTGGGAGGCGAGTGAGTCCGGCCCGGCCGGGGCCCCGGTCAGGAGGAGGGCCTCGGCCTCACCCGTCGCGCCGACCACGACCGTCTCTCGACTCAGGGTGGGGAGCGACGACACGACTCCGGGATCGGCGGCGAGTGCGTCCACGAGACCCTCGTTGACGAACTCACGATCCACCTCGGGGACGATGCCCACGTCCCCGAACGTGAGTAACGAATCGATTCCGTCGACGACCGTCTGGCGCGCCGTCAGCCCGGTGACGAGTGAGGCCGTGAGAAGGGCGACCCCCAAGGCTGCCGTGAGGGCGGTGAGTCCTGCCCGCCGCCGTCCGTCAGCGATGTTCCGCCAACCAAGCGCGAACGCGTTCTTCATGGGCCCTCCCCTCGACGCTGTCGATCGTGGCCGCCGGTGTGAAGCGTTCGTCGGCGATGACTCGGCCGTCTCGCAGGACGATGATCCTGTCGGCGATGCAGGCGGTCTCGAGGTCATGGGTGACTACCACGACCGCTGACGCCTGGTCGTCGACGACCATGCCCCGGAGCAGCCTCAGGACATCCCGTGAGGTCGCACTGTCGAGCGCGCCGGTCGGCTCGTCGGCGAGGACGAGAGACGGACGGGAGAAGAGCGCTCGAGCCAGGGCCACACGCTGGGCCTCTCCGCCCGACAAGGTGGCCGGACGGGCCGATCCGAGACCGTCGAGGCCGAGTTCGTCGAGCAGCGCGTGCGCTCGATCCGCCCATTCCGAGCGGCGTCTTCCCGCGACGAGTGACGTGAGCGCGACATTCTCGAGCACCGACAGGGTCGGGACGAGGTGGGAGTCCTGGAAGACGAATCCGATGCGATCTCTTCGCAGGACGGTGCGCTCCGCCTCGGAGAGGGAAGAAAGTGTCATTCCGTCGAAGACGATCTGACCGTGATTGGGGGTGTCGAGAGCACCGACCATCTGCACCAGAGTCGACTTGCCCGAGCCGGAGCGACCGACGATCGCGATGATCTCGCCCTCGTGAAGGTCCAACGAGACACGGTCAACGGCGGGCGGTCTCCCACCTCGGCTCTCGAAGAGCCGTGACACTTCTCGGATCTCGACGAGCGGAACCGTGCTCATGCCGCCGACTCCGTCCGCATCAGATCGAAGTCGGTCCACATCTCCCAGTCGCCGGCGCGGCCGTCGAGGATGAGCCTCTCGATGAGTCGCCACAACGCGACCGTCGACCCCTGGACCTCGACGTCATCTGTCGGGGCGGGAATCGCCGGGTGGATCGTCAGGACGAAGTGAGCTTCTCCCGTCCGGTCGAGGTGCATCGGCAGCATGGCTGCGCCCGCGGCACGACTCATGAGGGCCGGCCCCTGCGGTGCGACGACGGAAGCCCCCAGGAACGGGACGACGGTGTGGTGACGGCCTCGGCCTCTGGGATCGTATTCGGGGAACATTGCGAAGACGAGCCCGTCCTTGAGCGCTCGGAGCCCCTTTCGGAAGGTCGCGTCGTCGTCGATGGCGAAGGCGTCGACATCGAGAGAGGGAAACGCCCGATCCCGGAGCTCGTCGAAGTTCATCCTGTTGAAGACGAAGCGCGTGGGGTGTCGGTGCGCGATGATCGGCGGGACGACGTAGGACGCCCCGAAGTGCAGGGGCAAGGCCAGGGCGCCACGGCCGTGCTCCCTCGCCTCCTCGAGGTGCTCGCCGCCACGAACCTCGACGACCTCGTCCAGCCGAGCTCGGTCGTCGAGCCACAGCGTGACGAACGTCGACTCGAATTGCATCCGAGGCCCGTAGTCGCCATATCGCCCCGCTGCAGCGTCGATGTCGACGGAGGCGAGACCTGGCAAGCCCCCCATGGCGGCACGGGCCTTGGCCGCCATGCCGGCGCTCGTGTCGGACGGGTCGGCGATCGAGTCGTAGGCGGGCAGGTCGAACCGGGCGATGTCGTTCATGAGTCGCCACGCGGCAGCGGGCCCGGCGGCGCGGAGCGCCGACCAAAGACGTTCGTATCGGACGACCTCGAAGAGGGTGAAGATGGGAAGGGACATGTCGACTTTCGGGAGATGCGGTCACCGGACTGACGGGGAAGGCGGACCGCCCGATGGGCGGCCCGCCCCGGATGTCAGGTGCAGAGGCATCCGCCGTTGCAGCGTGCTGCGCTACCCGGCTTGAGCGTCGTGCTCTCGATTTTCTTCATGCGTTCCCTCCTCCCACGTCGAGTCGACGAGACACCTCCGAGTCTCGGCATCGGCAGCTCGACTCGAAAGTCACGGCCGTCACGAAGTCACCACGCATCCGTCATGTCGACGTCATGAGACATACTGGTCACGAAGTCGATGACGAGTAGGGGGATGCCATGTCGACCGACGGGCCGATCGACGTGTGCGTGGTCGCCGACGAGGTGCTGACGCGGTCGGCGATCGAGGCGTGCATCCGTGTGACGCCGGGGCTGAAAGCTGTCGCGATCCACGATTCCGCGAAGCCCTGCTCCGAACCAGGGCCACCCCCGCGGAGCGTGCTGGTCATCGACGCCGACGACCACCCCGACGTCGTGGACGCCGCCCGGCGACTGCGCGAGGGGCACGACGCCGTCGTCGTCCTGGGTCGCCGCTTACCCGCCGTGCTCGTCCGTCAGATCGTCCAGTCGGGCATCGACGCGGTCGTCTCGAAGCGGGCGAGCATCGACGAACTCCTCGCCGTCGTCCGGCGAACGGCTGCCGGAGAAGACCACGTCGACCCGAGGTTGGCGGCCACGGTCCTCCGCGCCGAGGCGTGCCCGCTCACGGCACGCGAGCGTGACGTCCTGCGCCTCGTCGACCGGTCGCTCTCGACCAGACGGTGCGCCGCCGAGCTGCACCTCGCCGAGGGCACGGTGCGCAACCTGATCTCGTCCGCCGTCCGCAAGGTCGGGGCGCCCGACCGCGGACGGGCCGCCTCGGACGCGCGAGATCTCGGTTGGATCTAGACCCGCGCCTCCTCGGGGCAGACGCGGTCGAGCAGGCCCGGCCATCGCGACGACGAATGGTCCCGCACCGTCGTTCGCCGTGGGGCGAAGGACGATCCGGGACCACTCGATGCGCGAGCCGCGCGAGCCGCGCGAACCGCGCGAGCCGGCCGCGAGGCCTACAGGCCGCGGGCGAGGCGGTGGTACGCGGCGTTCCAGGCGACCTCGTGACGGAAGTCGCGGATGCGGGTGTCCTCGTCGATCACGAGCAGCTCGGTCTCGACGATGCGGGCGAGGTCCTCGAAGGCCTCGAGCCCGACCGCGGTCGACATGACCGTGTGGTGGGCGGCGCCGGCCGTCAGCCACGCCTCGGCCGACACGGCGAACGACGGACGGGGCTTCCACACCGCGCGCCCCACCGGGAGGTTCGGCAGGTCCTCGTCGGGGTCGACCACGTCGACCACGTTGACCGTCAGGCGGAAGCGGTCGCGCACGTCGCTCATCGCGACGACGACGGCCGGGCCGGGGTCGGCGGAGAAGACCAGGCGCACCGGGTCGTCCTTGCCGCCGATGCCGAGCGCGTGCACCTCGAGGGAGGCGCGCCCCGACGTCAGCGCCGGGCTGACCTCGAGCATGTGCGCCCCGAGGATCTTCTCCTCGCCGGGCACCAGGTGGTACGTGTAGTCCTCCATCAAGGAGGCGCCACCCGGCAGCCCGGCGCCCATCACGTTGGCCGCACGCACCAGCACCGAGGTCTTCCAGTCGCCCTCGGCACCGAAGCCGTAGCCCTCGGCCATCAGGCGCTGGACCGCGAGGCCGGGCAGCTGCTTGAGTGCACCCAGGTCTTCGAAGTTCGTCGTGAAGGCACTGAACCCGCCCTCTTCGAGGAACGAGCGCAGACCGATCTCGATCGCCGCACCGTCCCGCAGCGACTGGTGACGCTCGCCGCCCGCCCGCAGCGCGGGGACCACGTCGTACTCGGCCTCGTAGACCGCGACGAGCTCGTCGATCGCCGTCTCGGACGCCGCGGCGACGGCCTCGGCCAGTTCGTTGACGCCCCAGGTGTTGACCTGGACGCCGAAGGCCAGCTCGGCCTCGGTCTTGTCGCCCTCGGTCACGCCGACGAAGCGCATGTTGTCGCCGAAGCGTGCCAGCTTGAGCGAGCGCATGGCCGAGGCGCCCGCGGCGGCGCGCATCCAGGTGCCGACCTGCTGCTGCACGCGCGGATCGCTGACGTGGCCGACGACGGTCTTGCGGGGCACCCCGAGACGGGTCTGCATGTAGCCGAACTCGCGGTCGCCGTGGGCGGCCTGGTTGAGGTTCATGAAGTCGAAGTCGATGTCGGCCCAGGGCAGCGCAACGTTGGCCTGCGTGTGCAGGTGCAGCAGCGGCTTGCGCAGGGCGTCGAGGCCGCCGATCCACATCTTGGCCGGGCTGAAGGTGTGCATCCAGGCCGTGACGCCGATGACCGAGTCGTCGAGGTTCGCCTCGAGCATCGTGCGACGGATCGCGTCGGCGTCGGTCAGGACGGGCTTCCAGACGAGGCGCACGGGCACGTCGGAGGCGGCGGCGAGTTCGTCGGCGATGGCACGCGACTGGTCGGCGACCTGCTGGAGCGTCTCTTCGCCGTAGAGGCCCTGGCTGCCGGTGAGGAACCAGACCTCGCGCGAGGCGAGGAAGGCGGTGGGGTCGAGGGTGTCGTTCGTCACTTCAGTTCTCCTGCGGGTGCTTGTCCGTAGACGTTCTGGTACCGGTCGAAGAGGGCGTCGATGCTCTCTGCCGGGATGGGGATGGGTTCGCCGAGCTGGCGGGTGATGTGGACGGTGCGGGCCACGTCCTCGGTCATGACGGCGGCCTTGACCGCGTCGCGGGCGTCCTTGCCGATCGTGAAGACGCCGTGGTTCTGCATCAGCACGGCCCGGCTGCGGTGCCCCTCGAGCGTCGCGACGATGCCGCGGCCGATCGAGTCGTCGCCGATGATCGCGAACGGCCCCACGGGGATCTCGCCGCCGAACTCGTCGGCCATCGCCGTGATCACGCACGGGATCGCCTCGCCGCGCGCGGCCCAGGCCGTGGCGTAGGTCGAGTGCGTGTGCACGACTCCCCCGACGTGCGGCATGGTGCGGTAGACGTAGGCGTGGGCGGCGGTGTCGCTGGACGGACTGCGATCGCTGCCCGGCGTCCCCTCGACCACGGTGCCGTCGAGGCGGCAGAGAATCTGGTTCTCGGCCGTGAGGTCGTCGTAGAGCACCCCGCTGGGCTTGATCACGAAGAGGTCGGTGCCGGGCACGCGACCCGACACGTTGCCGCCCGTCCAGACGACGAGCCCGTAGCGCACGAGCTCGGCGTGCAGGGTGGCGACGTCTTCTCGTGTGGCGTCGATGGCCGCCTGCGTCGAGCGGTCGATCCAGCCGGTCATGCGGTCACCTGCGCGTCGCTCGTGGCGGAGGCCGTGGCGTCCTGCTCGACGGCATCCGTGCCTCCACCGCCCTCGGTCGTCGCCGAGGGAGCCGAGGAGGCGCGGGTCGCCTCGCGACGCATCGCCCGCAGGCGGTGCATCACGTCGTTGCCGCCCCGACCGAACCAGTCGTGCAGCAGGAGGTACTCGGCGTACAACGCGTCGTAGGCGTCGGCGGCGGCCTCGTCGGGGACGTAGGTCGCCCGGTCGACGCTGCCCATGGCCTCGGCCGCCGAGCGGATGTCGGGGTAGGCGCCCGCGGCGACGGCGGCGTGGATGGCCGACCCGAGGGCCGGGCCCTGCTCGCTCGTGATGGTCGAGATCGGCAAGCGCAGCACGTCGCTGTAGGTCTGCATGAGGTGGGCGTTCTTGAGCAGGCCGCCCGCGGCGATGAACTCGGTGACGGGCACGCCCGACTCCTCGAAGGCCTGGACGATGCGGCGCGTGCCGAACGCCGTGGCCTCGAGCAAGGCCCGGTAGCCCTCTTCGGGCGTCGTGCTGAGCGTCTGGCCGACGATGACGCCGCTCAGCTCGTGGTCGACGAGCACCGAACGGTTGCCGCTGTGCCAGTCGAGGGCCACGAGGCCGTGGGCCCCGACGGGCTGCTCGTAGGCGAGGTCGGTGAGGTGCTGGTGCACGCTCTTGCCGGCCGCCGCGGCGTCGTCGACCGACGACTGCGGCACCTGGTTCTTCACGTACCAGGCGAAGATGTCGCCGACGCCGGACTGACCGGCCTCGTAGCCGTAGAGGCCGTCGACGATGCCCCCGTCGACGACGCCGCACATGCCGGGCACCTCGGCGAGCTTGTCGCCGTTCATGACGTGGCAGGTGCTCGTGCCCATGATGGCGACCATCTGGCCGGGCTGCGTGGCCTTGGCGGCCGGGGCCGTGACGTGCGCGTCGACGTTGCCGACGGCCACGGCGATGCCCTCGGGCAGTCCGGTCCAGCCGGCGGCCTCGGCCGTCAGCGTGCCCGCGACGTCGCCCAGGGCGCCGATCTCGTGCACGACCTTGGTCTCGGCGAAGTCGGCGAAGTCGGGGTTGAGGGCGGCGAGGAACTCGCGGCTGGGGTACTCGCCGTCCTGGTAGATGCCCTTGTACCCGGCGGTGCAGGCGTTGCGCACGTAGCGGCCGCTGAGCTGCCAGACGATCCAGTCGGCGGCCTCGACCCAGTGCTCGGTCGAGGCGTAGACCTCGGGGTCCTCTTCGAGCAGC
This sequence comes from Frigoribacterium sp. CFBP 8759, assembly GCF_014841655.1. Classification (NCBI taxonomy): domain Bacteria; kingdom Bacillati; phylum Actinomycetota; class Actinomycetes; order Micrococcales; family Microbacteriaceae; genus Frigoribacterium; species Frigoribacterium sp. CFBP 8759. Next base: position 475,895 of record NZ_JACYUH010000003.1, on the reverse strand, counting down.
TGCAGCCCCTTGGCGAACTCCCACTCGCTCGAGATGAGCCCGCCGTACCGGGGCAGCCACGACTCGCCCCGCGACGCGGCCAGCTCGTTGATGCGGTCGGCCTGGCCTTGCGCGGCGTGGTGACGCCACAGCTTGACGAACGCGTGCGGGCGGTCGGCGAAGCGGTCGAGCTCGTTGAGCGGGGTGCCGTCGGCGGTGGTCGGCACCATGGTGCAGGCCGTGAAGTCGGTGCCGATGCCGACGACCGCGGCGGGGTCGACGCCCGACGCGCGGAGGGCCTCGGGAACGGCGTTCTTCAGCACGTCGACGTAGTCGGACGGCACCTGCAGGGCCCAGTCGGCGGGGAGGCGCTCGCCCGTTCCGGGCAGCGTGCGGTCGACGACCGCGTGCGGGTACTCGAACGTGGCGCTGGCCAGTTCGGCGCCGTCGCGCACGCGCACGACGACCGCGCGGCCGCTGAGCGTGCCGTAGTCGACGCCGACGACGTACGTCTCGGCCGAGGCGCCGGCGGGGTCGGGGGCCGCGGGCGACGGGTCGGAGGGGATGGCGGTCTCAGCCATGGAACGTCCTTGTCCTGATGCGAAAGTGAGCGCTCACATTCTCACATGAGCGAGTGGGACCGTGCAATCTCGCACGGGCGGGTCGGGGTCGGTCAGCGGGCCGGGGCCGCCGTCGAGCGGCGGACGACGAGCTCGGGGTCGAGTGCCGCCACGGGCGCCTCGTCGCCGGCGAGCACGGCCTCGACGGTCGTCATGAGTCGGCGCCCGAGCGCCTCGAAGTCCTGCCGGACGGTGGTCAGCGGCGGGACGAAGTGTTCGGCCTCGGGGATGTCGTCGAAGCCGACGATGCTCACGTCGCGCGGCACGACCCGACCGGCGTCGACGTACGCGTGCACGACGCCGAGCGCCATCTGGTCGTTGCCGCAGAACACGGCCGTGACGTCGTCGCGCCCGGCCAGCTCTCGGCCGATGCGATGACCGGAGCCCGGGGTCCAGTCGCCGCGCAGCAGCACCGTCGAGTCGACGCCGAGCCGTTCACAGGCCTCGCGCCAGCCCCGCTCGCGGTCGCGGCCGTCCATCCACCCGTCGGGCCCCGCGACGTGGGCGATGCGGCGGTGACCGAGCGAGACGAGGTGCTCGACGGCCGCCTCGGCCCCGGCGGCCTGGTCGAACGAGACCGTGTGGTGGCCGTCCTCGGCCTCGCTGTCGGCGGTGACCAGCGGCACCGACACCCCGGAACGCCGCAGCACCTCGAGGGCCTCGGCGTCGGGCGCGATGAGCACGATGGCCGCCACGTTCTGGCCCACCAAGGAGTCGAGGGCCTGCCGCATGCCCTGCCGGTCGTCGACGTCGAGGGTGGCCATCGACACCTGGTACCCGGCTCGTCGGGCGGCACCGTTGAAGCCGTGCATCGTGCTCGACGGCCCGTAGAACGGGAACCCCGTGCTGATCACGCCGAGCGACCTCGTCTTGCGGCTGGCCAGCGCCCGGGCGGTGAGGCTCGGCCGGTAGTGGAGCTCGTCGATGGCGACGTCGACCTTGGCCTTGGTGGCGGGACGGACCGTCGGGTCGCCGTTGACGACCCGCGAGACGGTCTGGTGCGAGACGCCGGCTGCGGCCGCGACGTCGAAGAGGGTTGCCACGAGGTGATCCTAGTTCGGTTCGGTTTTCGGGACGGTGGCGTCGTGTGCGGCCGGCCCGCGCCTCCTGCGGTCTGGTCGGTGCCCGCCGGGGGCGGGGAGACGAGGAGGCGCGGCTCCCGTGACCGGGAACCGCGCCTCTCGCGGATGGTGGCCGCTCGTTACTTGCCGGACGAGGCGGCGCGACGCTTGTTGAAGACGTCGAACGCGACCGCGGCGAGCAGCACGAGGCCCTTGATCAGGGACTGGTACTCGGTGCCGACGCCGAGGATCGACATGCCGTTGTTCAGGATGCCGATGATGAGACCACCGACGATGGCGCCGGTGACCGTGCCGATGCCGCCGGTGACGGCGGCGCCACCGATGAACACGGCCGCGATGGCGTCGAGCTCGAACCCGTTGCCGGCGCTGGGGCTGGCGAGGTTCAGCTGGCCGGTGAAGACGACGCCGGCCAGGGCGGCGATGACGCCCATGTTGACGAAGAGCAGGAACGTGACGCGCTTCGTCTTGACGCCGGACAGCTCGGCGGCGTGCAGGTTGCCACCGATGGCGTAGACGTGACGGCCGAACACCGAGTTCTTCATGATCATCGAGTACGCGACGACGAGCACCGCGAGCACGACCAGGACGATCGGGGTGCCCGAGTAGCTGGCGAGCAGGAACCCGACGTACATGACCAGGGCGACCGTGAAGACCATCTTGGTGATGAACCACAGGAAGGGCTCGTCCTCGAGCTGGTACTTGCGACGCGTGGCACGGCCGCGGAGGCCGGTGCCGATGAGGGCCAACGAGGCGACGGCGCCGAGGACGAGCGTCAGCGGCTCGTACCCGGTCGTGCCGAAGGCGGGCAGGAAGCCCGACCCGATGTCGCGGAACCCCTGGGGGAAGGGCGAGATCTGCTGGCTTTGGAGGGCGATCTGGGCGGCACCGCGGAACGCGAGCATGCCGGCCAGGGTGACGATGAACGCCGGGATGCCGAAGTAGGCGATCCAGAAGCCCTGCCAGGCCCCGACCAGGGCGCCGAGCACGAGGCAGAGCACGACGGCGAGCGGCCAGGGCAGGCCCCACTGGGTGATCATGACGCCGGCCATGGCGCCGGTGAAGGCGACGATGGAGCCGACCGAGAGGTCGATGTGGCCGGCGATGATGACCATCACCATGCCGATGGCCAGGATCAGGATGTAGCTGTTCTGGACCACCAGGTTCGACACGTTGATCGGTGCCAGCGTGATGCCGTTCGTGGTGACCTGGAAGAACAGCACGATGACGATCAGCGCGATGAACAGGCCGATCTGGCGCAGCTGCCCGCCGAGGTACGAGACGGCACCCGTGATCGGGTTGCCGCCCGAACCGGACTGCGGCTGACGGGAGGTGGGCGACCCGCCCGTGGGCTTCGGGTCGGTGGCCTGGGTGGGGCTAGGCGCGCTCATTGACGGGGCTCTCTCGTTCGAGGGTCATGTACTTCAGGAGGAATTCGGGGGTCGCCTCGGCGATCGGCACGTCGGCCGTGATGCGCCCCTCCGAGAGGGTGTAGATGCGGTCGCAGATGCCGAGCAGCTCGGGCAGTTCGGACGAGATGACGATGACGCCCTTGCCCGCGTCGGCGAGCTGGTTGATGATCGTGTAGATCTCGTACTTCGCGCCGACGTCGATGCCACGGGTGGGCTCGTCGAGGATGAGCACGTCCGGGTCGGCGTACATCCACTTCGACAGCACGACCTTCTGCTGGTTGCCCCCCGAGAGCTTTCCCGTCACCGACGCCACGGTGGGCGCCTTGATGTTCATGCTCTTGCGGAAGCGCTCGGCGACGGTGCTCTCTTCGGACCGGTTGACGAAGCCCCAGTTGGCGAGCTTGCCGAGGGCCGAACCGGACACGTTGCGCGTGATGTCGTCGATCAGGTTGAGGCCGTACTTCTTGCGGTCCTCGGTGGCGTAGGCGAGACCCGCGGCGATGGCCTTGCTGACCGTCGACGTGTCGATCTTCTCGCCGCGCTTGTAGACGGTGCCCGAGATGCCGGTGCCGTAGCTCTTGCCGAAGACGCTCATCGCGAGTTCGGTGCGTCCGGCACCCATCAGCCCGGCGATGCCGACGATCTCGCCGGCCTTCACGGCCAGGTTGGCCTGGTGGATGATCTCGCGCGTCGAGTCGAGGGGGTGGTGGACGGTCCAGTCCTCGATGCGCAGCAGCTCGTCGCCGACCTTCGACTCGTGGGCCGGGTAGCGGCTCTCGAGGTCACGGCCGACCATGCCCTTGATGATGCGGTCCTCGGACACCTCGTCGGCGTGCATGTCGAGGGTCTCGATCGTCTTGCCGTCGCGGATGATCGTCACCTTGTCGGCGATCGCCTTGATCTCGTTGAGCTTGTGGCTGATGATGATCGACGTGATGCCCTGCCCCTGCAGGCTCTTGATCAGGTCGAGCAGGTGGGCCGAGTCGTCGTCGTTCAGGGCGGCGGTGGGCTCGTCGAGGATGAGGATCTTCACGCGCTTCGAGAGCGCCTTGGCGATCTCGACCAGCTGCTGCTTGCCGACTCCGATGTCGACCACCTTGGTGACCGGGTTGTCGCGCAGGCCGACGCGGGCCAGCAGGCCGGCGGCGTCGAGGTTGGTCTTGTTCCAGTCGATGAAGCCGTTCTTGGCCTGCTCGTTGCCGAGGAAGATGTTCTCGGCGATCGAGAGGAACGGGCTGAGCGCCAGCTCTTGGTGGATGATGACGACGCCCGCGGCCTCGGAGTCGTTGATGTTCTTGAAGTCGACGGGCTGGCCGTCGAGCAGGATCTGGCCGTCGAACGAGCCACTGGGGTAGACGCCCGAGAGCACCTTCATGAGCGTCGACTTGCCGGCGCCGTTCTCGCCGCAGATCGCGTGGACCTGGCCGCGCTCGACCTCGAGCGTGACGTCCTGCAGGGCCTTGACGCCGGGGAACGTCTTGGTGATCTCCCGCATCTCGAGGATCGTGTTCGCCACGTGTTCCTTCTTCCGTGTGTCGGGTGGGTGCCGCTGGGGAGCAGAGAAGCGAGGAGGCGCTGGTCGGCGACCGGCGCCTCCTCGGTTCTCGCAGGGGAGGGACCTACTTGAGGTCGGCCTCGGTGTAGTAGCCGCTGTCGATCAGGACCTCTTTGTAGTTGTCCTTCGTGACGATGGTCGGCTGGAAGAGGTACGTCGGGACGACCTTCACGCCGTTGTCGTACGTCTTGTCGTCGTTCGTCTCGGGCGTCTTGCCGGTGAGCAGGTCGTCGGCCATCACCACGGACTGGTCGGCGAGCTGACGCGTGTCCTTGTAGATGGTCGAGTACTGCTGACCCTCGATGATCGACTTGACCGAGGCGGCCTCGGCGTCCTGGCCGGTGATGACCGGGAGGGCGTCGCTGGTGTAGCCGGCACCCTCGAGCGCCGAGATGATGCCGATCGAGATGCCGTCGTAGGGCGAGAGCACGCCGTCGAGCTTGGTGCCGCCCGAGTAGGTCGACGCGATCAGGTTCTGCATGCGGGCCTTGGCGGTGGCCGGGTCCCATGCCGCGGTGGCGGCCTGCGTGAACTGGTCCTGACCGGAGCCGATGGTCAGCGAACCGTCTTCGATGTAGGGCTTGAGGGTGTCCATCGCGCCGTTGAAGAAGAAGGTGGCGTTGTTGTCGTCCGAGCTGCCGGCGAAGACCTCGATGGTCTTGGGCGAGGCGCCGTCGACCTTCTTGCCGTCGGCGTCGGCGAGGCCGAGACCGGTCAGGAGGCTGGTGCCCTGGTCGACGCCGACCTTGTAGTTGTCGAACGAGACGTAGTAGTCGACGTTCTCGTTGCCCGTCAGCAGGCGGTCGTACGAGATGACCTTGATGCCGGCCTTTGCGGCCGAGTCGAGCTGGTCGCTGAGCGAGCCACCGTCGATCGAGGCGACGATGAGGACCTTCGCGCCCTTGGTGATCATGTTGCTGATCTGCTGGACCTGCTGGGGGATCTTGTTGTCGGCGTACTCGAGGTCGACCTTGTAGCCCTTGTCCTCGAGGGCGCTCTTGACGGCGTCGCCGTCCTTGATCCAGCGCTCGGACACCTTGGTGGGCATCGCGACGCCGACCAGCGCACCGGCGTTGTCGCCGCTGCTGCTGCCGCCGGCGTCACCGCCGCGTCCGCCGCCGCCGCCGGAGCAGGCGGCCAGGGAGAATGCCATGCCGACGGCGACGATGCCGACGAGGAGCTTTTTCTTCACGGTTGTTCCATTCGTGTCAGGTGTCATCTCGACGGCGTCGTCGATGACGGGTGATGGTGCTGTGAGGGGATCTCTGTGGTGCGGGCGCTCGACGGCTCGGGTGGCCGGGGACGCGCCGGGCCGACGGGTGCGCGAGGCCTGCCCGTCGGGGCTGAGGGGACGTCAGGCCGGGGCGACCGCGAGGAGGCGCGGGGCGGGCGACGTGCGGACGGCCCGGTGGGCGGCCGGGCGGCGGAGGGAGGAGCTGTTCACGGTTGACCTCTTCGTCAGGAAACGTGTGGCTGGGGTGTCGCGGAGTGGAGCAGGATGGCCCGTCGCGGGGACGGTCGAGCGCTGACCTGAGAATGTGAGCGCTCACATCGGTGGTGCTGGGCAATACTGAACGAGGTCCAGGTGCTTGTCAAGTCGGTCGGTGCCCGGCGTGTCGCGACAGGATTTACACGTTCGCCACACGCCGTTCACGCGCGTGAGCGGTCGTCACGTCACAGTGTGCCCATGATCACCGCGACCGCGACCGTCCACACGGCGCACGACGCCGCCGGCCTGTTCTGGTTGTCGCGCCGCCTGCTCGCCGAGCACCGGGCCGCGAAGGTCGAGGTGGGCCAGTACCTCGTGCAGCTCGCCGACGCCGGGACCGTGCTGCTCACCGAGCTGCCCGAGGCCCTGCGGTTCGACGTCGTCGTCCGGGACGAGCTGACGGCACGCCGCACGCGCCGGGCGCTCGAGGCCGCCCTCGAACGCTGCCTGCCCGGCACGGTGTCGGCCATGACCTGGCAGACCGAACCCGTCGCCGTCTGAGGGCGGCCCGGCGCGACTCCCCCGAACCAGCGCGACACCCCGGGTTCGTGGGGTGTCGTGCTGGTTCGGAGGTGTCGCGCCGCGCTAGAACGCGGTGATGGTCCAGCTCGCCGTGTGGGCCTCGCCCGGGGCGAGCAGCACGAGGTCGTCACCCGAGTTGAAGGCGTCCGGCGGGCAGGTCATGGGCTCGACGGCCAACCCGACGCGGTCGTTCTCGGGCTCGGGGCGGTCGGCGGTGTGCACCTGCACCCAGGGCAGCTCGGTCCCCCACGACATGGTGACGCCGTGGCCGTCGCGCGCGGTCACCGTGGCGGTGACCCGCGCCTCCTGAGCGGGGCCCCCACCGGCGTCGCCGTCAGGGGTGCCGAACGCGAGGTCGGTGAAGGCGTGGTCGACGAACAGGTCTCCGACCGGGTGCCCGTCGCGGAAGTCGAAGCCGTCATGGTCACCGACGGGCCGTGTGCCGACGGGGACCAGGCGGTCGTCGGTCACCTCGAGGTAGCTCGCGGCGGGCAGCGTGAACGACCAGTCGTCGACGCGACCCTCGCCGGCGACGAGGTAGGGGTGCGGCGCGGTGCCGTAGGGGGCGACGCCCGTGCCCGCGTTGCGGGCCGTGACCGTCGTGGTGAGCCCGTCGTCGGTCAGCTCGTAGACGACCGACAGCGCCAGCCGCCACGGGTAGCCGTCGCTCGGCACGAGCACGAACGAGGCCGAGGCCCGCGCGGCCTGGGCCTGGTCGATGGTCCAGTCGGCCCAGTGGGCCAGGCCGTGCAGGGCGTGGCCGCGCTCGACCTCGTTCAGGGGCAGCTGGTGTTCGACCCCGTCGCGCTCGTAGCGTCCGTCGGTCACGCGGTTGGGCCACGGGGCGAGCAAGGCCCCGCGGAAGCCCGGCCGCACCTCGTCGGCGGCGAACGGCACGACCAGGTCGCGGCCCTCGAAGGTGAGCGTGCGCAGCGTGGCCCCGACCCCGGCGATCTCGGCCCGGTAGCCGTCCCGCTCGAGCACGACCTGCGCGCCGGAGACCGGCACCGGCGACGTGACGAGGCGAGCGGTCGGCGGCGCCCCCGGTGCGGGCTCGACGACGGGGGGCACGGTGCCGTGCGGCGGCACGGGGGCGACGGGGGTGGGCTCAGACATGCGCGGGCTCTCCGAGGACGGACGCGGACAGGAACGGGTTGCGGAAGCGGCCCTCGGGGTCGACCGCCGCGACGTGGGCGGCGAAATCGCCGAGACGCGGGAACACCCGGCGAAGCTCGGCGTGCGTGGCGGTCGAGACCTTGCCCCAGTGCGGGCGGGCGTCGAACGCGCCGAGCACCCGCTCGATCTCGGGCAGGACGGCGAGCACCTCGTCCGGGCGGCGGTGCCAGGTGAAGTGGAAGGCCACGCTCTGACGTCCGCCACTCGGGCTGATCCAGGCGTCGTCCGGGGCGATCGTGCGGATCTCGCTGACCATGAGCACGTCGGCGAAGGTGTGCGCGATGCCACGGAGCCCCTCGATCGCGGCCGCGGCGTGCTCGGCGGGGATCAGGAACTCGCTCTGGATCTCTTCGCCGGCGCTCGGCGTGAAGTCGAAGCGGAAGTGCGGCAGGCGTTCGAGCCACGGGCCGGCCACGCCGCCCTGCTGCGTGACGGCCGCGGTCTCGGCCCCGGGGATCATGTGCGTGGTCGCGTCGGCCCGCACGGCGCCGAGGTCGCGGAGGTCGAGACCGACCGCGTCGCCGACCCGGTGCTTCGACCAGACCTGGTCGACCCCCGCGCCGTCGTACCGCGTGAAGAAGCTCAGGCTGTACGCGCCGGCGAGCACGGCGTCGAGGTGCTCGAGGGCGGCCGCCCACGGGAGGTCCTCGTGGATGGTCTGCTCGACGTCGAAGGTCGGCACGGTGTCGAGTTCGAGGCTCGTGACGACGCCGACGGCGCCCAGCGAGACGACGGAGGCGCCGAACGCGTCGTCACCGCGGCGGACGGTCTCGAGGCTGCCGTCCGCGCGGACGAGCTCGACGGCGCGGACGCCGGCCGAGAGGGCGGGATTGCGCACGCCGGAACCGTGCGTGCCGGTCTGGACCGCTCCGGCGACCGAGATGTGGGGCAGCGAGGCGAGGTTGTGCAGGGCGAGGCCGCGACGCTGCAGCTCGCCCGCGAGGGCGGCGTGCGTCGTGCCCGCACCGACGCGGACCGTGCCGGCGGCCGAGTCGACCTCGACCGGGGTGTCGAGCGCGTCGAGCGAGACGAGGACGCCGTCGGTGTCGGCGACCCGGTTGAACGAGTGGCGCGAGCCCAGGGCCTTGACCCGACGGCTGCCGGTGACGACGTCACGCAGCTCGTCGATGCTCGTGGGGCGACGCAGGTCGGTCGTCGAGTACTCGACGTTGGCGGCCCAGTTCTGCATGGAGACTCCTTCGGCTCGGGGTGCTGCGTCGAGTCTAGGCGAGCCCCACCGCCGGGAGTGAGCGCTCACTCGCCTCGGGCGGCGGCCTGCCAGCCGAGCAGCGGGCCGAGGCGCTCGGCGGCGTCGGTCAGCACCTGCGTGTACTCGGCGAGTCCGAAGTCGAACGGCAGCTCGACGATCAGGTCGTCGACCTCGCGCATCGCGGCGTTCTCGTGCAGCTGCTCGGCGATCCACTCGGACGGGCCGACGAGGTCGCGGTCGAACATCATGCCGCGGGGTCCGTGGGCCACGGTGGTGCGGTCGCGACGGGAGGACGCGTAGGCCTCGTACGCCGCACGCTGCTCGGCGGTGGCCGTGTCGGTGGGCAGGACGACCGCGCCCTTGGCGACCCGCGCCTCCTGACCCGAGGGGTGGACCGCGCGGAACGCGCGGATCTGCTCGAGTTGCGACGCCGCGAAGCGGGTCGGCTCGATCGGCCCGGGCGCGCCCGCGAAGCTGACGTTGCTGATCAACATGCCGAGGCCCTGGCGACCCGCCCACTCGGCCGACCGGGGGCTGCCCGCGCCGTACCAGACACGGTCGGCGAGGCCGGGGCTCTGCGGCTGCACCCGCCCGGTGAAGACCTCGATGCCCTCGGTGCCCTCGAACGCGCTGACCTGCTCGCCCCGGACGAGCGAGAGGAACTTCTCGACCCGGCCGTACGAGAAGTCCTGGTGGTCGGCGGCGTCCCCGTAGAGGTGCGGCCCGACCTCGTCGTAGGCGCGGGGCTCGCCGACGCTGACGCCGAGCTGCAGCCGGCCGCGCGAGAGCACGTCGACCGTGCCCCAGTCCTCGGCGAGACGGAACGGGTTCTCCCAGCCGAGCGGCATCACGGCCGTGCCGAGGGTCAGGCGCGAGGTGCGCTGCGCCGCCGCCGAGAGGAACGCGACGGGCGACGAGATGCCGAACTGCAGGTGCCGCGTGCGGGTCCAGCCGCCGTCGAGCCCCAGCGCCTCGGCCCGCTCGAACAACTCGAGCCCTTGCTCGAGTCCGACGGTCGGGTCGTCGCCCTCGAAGGCGCCGATGGTGAGGAAGCCGAGGCGACGAAACGGCCTCGCGGCGGCGGACGGAGCGGGCGACGAGGAGGCGGTGGTCACCCGTCGAGCCTAGCCAGACGACCCGGGGTCGCCGGGCCGGGCCCCGGCCCTCGTCCCCCCGTGCGACATCCCCGGACGGCGTCCCCCGGGGCGCGTCCCCCGCATTGGGGACCGGCCCACCCCCGTACTGGGTGCCTGTGCCCCGTTGTCCCCCACCCCGGAGTGCGGTTCGCTGGACGGAGCCGTTCGAGGGTCACGTCGACGACGACTCGACCACGCACGCCACCACGACTCCAGGGGAACAGAACACGATGGACACCGCAGAGCCCGACACCGGACGCCCGGGCACGAACGACCCCTCGGACGCGGCGCTCGTCCTCGACCCCACCGCGACCGTGGGCACCGTCCGGACCACGCCGGCGCGCCCGGCCCGCATCCGTCGCGAACGCGCCACCCGTCTGCGTCGCCCCGCCACCTTCGTGCTGTCCTGGCTCGACCTGCCCAACGACGGCAGCGACCCCACCCTGCCCCTCGGCACGTGCCTCGTGCTGCGCACGGTCGGTCGACCGGCGCGGGACGTGCTCGTCGACCTGCCCGGCGGCCCCGTCCGGGGTCGCGACAAGCTGCGCCCCGGCGCCCCCCTCGGCATCGCGACCCCCGTCGAGCTCGACGCTCTGGTCGCCCTCGGCACCGTCTTCGTCGAGTGGTCGGACGCTCGCGGTGTCAGCCGGACGACGTGGCTCCGCGTCCCGCCGGTCCCGGCTCGGTACCGCAGCCCCGCCGCCCACTGACCACGTCGACACGTCCACCCCTGACCGGGACGTCGCCGGGACGGACGTGAGCGACGCGCCGACGCGCGCCGCCCCTCCCGGGCTCAGTGCCGGTACGCCGCCGCCGGGTGCGTCGCGGGGAGCCGGGGTCCGCCGCCGGTCAACCGCTCGCGCAGCGTCTCGCCGGGCACGTACGCCTCGCGCAGTCGACCACGACGACGCAGCTCGGGCACGACCAGCTCGACGAAGTCGGTCAGCGTGTCGAACGAGTGGTACTGGCGCAGGTTGATGCCGTCGATGCCCTCGTCGTCGAGCCAGCGCTCGACGGCGTCCGCGACGACGGTCGGGGTGCCGGCGACGAAGAACGTGCCGCCCCAGGCCTCGTCGACCGAGTCGATCAGCTGCCCCACCGTGATGTCGAGCGGCAGCGCGGCGGCTCCCGGGTGGTCGAGCCGACCCTCGGCCTCGAGCGCCTCGCGCACGGTCCGGTCGCGGGGGTGCGCCGGGGCGTCGAAGGGGATGCTGCGGTGGATCAGCTTGCCCTGCTCGCTGGCGAACGAGCGGTAGAGCGCCAGCTTCTCGGCGACGACCTCGTCGGTCTCGCCCGTGATGACGCCGGCCTGCACGATGAACGACACGTCGTCGGCGGAACGTCCGGCCGCGACCGCCGCCTCGCGCGTGGCCGCGCCGACCGCCCGGACGGCGGGGCCGCCGGTGAAGACGACCTCGGCGTTGCGGGCCGCCTGCTCGACGCCCTTCGGCGACGCCGTCGCGAGGAAGAGCACGGGCGTGCGCTGCGGCGACGGCTCGCTGAGGTGCGGGCCGGCGACGCGGAAGTGCTGGCCGACGTGGTCGATCGCGTGCACCTTGGCGGGGTCGGTGTAGACGCCGGAGCCGGGCTCGAGCCCGTCGGCGGTGGGGTCGGCGACGACGGCGTCGTCCTCCCACGAGCCCTCCCACAGCTTGTAGAGCACGTCGAGGTACTCGGCGGCGCGGGCGTAGCGCTCGGCCTTCGGGATCTCGGCGTCGAGGCCGAAGTTGCGGGCGGCGTTCGGCAGGTACGACGTCACGACGTTCCAGCCGACGCGCCCCTTCGTGAGGTGGTCGAGGGTCGACATCCGCCGCGCGAACGCGAAGGGCGGCTCGTAGCTCGTCGAGAAGGTGATGCCGAAGCCGAGGTGCTCGGTCACCGCGGCCATGGCCGGCACGACCATCATCGGGTCGTTGTTGGGCGCCTGGATGCCCTCGAGCAGGGCCGGTGCCGGGCTGTCACCGAACACGTCGTAGGCACCGAGCACGTCGGCGATGAAGATCGCGTCGAAGCCGCCACGCTCGGCCAGGCGGGCCAGCTCGAGCCAGTACGCCAGGTCTTTGTACTCGCTGCGGTGGTTGTGCGGCAGTCGCCAGAGACCGTGCGTGATGTGCCCGACGCAGTTCATCTCGAAGAGGTTGAGGATCAGCTTCTTCTTCGGGGCGGGGCTCCCGGCGTCGGCGGCGGCGGGGACGGTGGCGGACGGCTCGGGCGCGGGGGTGTCTGCGGTGCTCACGCGTCCTACTGTGCCGCACCGCGCCTCCTCGTCCACCGGGTGGTGACGCCGTGTCGCCCGAGGGGAGAGCCGGGCGGCACCACACCGAACCGCGTCCCGTGCACGACACCGCGACGAGACGAGGTGTGGTGCACGGAACGCGGTGCGGCGCGGCGCGGCGGGTCAGCGCTCGCGGATCGTGGTGGTCACGTCGACGAGGCTGGGATCGGCGGGTGCCGAGCCGAAGCCGAACCGCACGGGCGGGTCGAGCGGGGCCAGCGCCCCGAGGGCGCGACCGTCGAGACGGGCGTCGACCGCGACGATGCGGCGGGCCAGAGTCACGCCGTAGTACTCGCGACGACCTCCACCGGCCGTGCCCGCCGTGCGGGCACCCCGGACGATCAGTCGGGCCACCGGGTCGATCAGCGTGAGCCAGCCGGGGCGGGTCGCGAACGCCCGGGGCACGAGCCTCAGCAGCCAGCCGAGCGCGGACACGGGCCCGATCTCGAGCGACAGGTCGAGGACGTCGCCGCCCGCGTCGTCGGGGCCGGCCGAGACCCGGAGCGTCCGGTCGACGCCGCGCCACGACACGGGCTGCACGCGCACCTCGTCGAACGTGTAGGTCGACGAGACGTAGTCGGCCACGGCCTGCGACGGCGCCAGCAGCGTGCGGTGGCCGTCCGCCCCCTCGACCATCACGTCGACGAAGCGGCCGAGCGGCGAACGGTCCCACAACCCGACGACGACGCGCGTGCCGGACTCCGTGCCGAAGCCGGCGATGCGTCCGTGGAACCGCTGGTCGGGGGTCGCTCTGCTCATCGCTCGACCGTACGCCGACGGTGCTGCACGCACCGCGCCACCGGGGTCCGTCGCTCCCCCGCTCGTCGCGGGCCGAGGCGGACCCGGAGGCGCGGGTCGTCGGTTCGGGAGGCGCTACTCGGCCACGCGGTCCGAGACGGTCTCGAGGGCGGCGAGCTCGTCGGCGCTGAGGGCCACGCTCGCGCTGGCCAGCAACGCGGGCAGCTGCTCGAGGGTGCGGGCGCTGGCGATCGGGGCGACGACGCGGGGCTGCGCCTGCAGCCAGGCGAGGGCGATCGTGGCGATCTCGACCTGGTGGGCGCTCGCGATGTCGCGCAGGGCGGCCACGACGTCGAGCCCCTCGTCACTGAAGTAGCCCTCGACGTTGCCGCTGCGGGCCCCGGCGATGTCGTCACGGCTCTGGTACTTGCCGGTGAGGAAGCCCGCGGCGAGCGAGAAGTAGGGCGTCACGCCGAGCTGGTTCAGGGCGGCGAGCGGAGCCAGGTCGCGCTCGTAGGACTTGCGGGTCACGAGGTTGTAGTGCGGCTGCAGGGCGACCGGGGCCGCGAATCCCTCGCGGCGCGCGATCTCGACCCACTCGGTGATGCGCTCGGGCGAGAAGTTCGAGATGCCGACGTGCCGCACCTTGCCGGCCTTCTGCAGCGCGTCGAAGGCGCCGAGGGTCTCGGCGAGGTCGTCGCCGGTGTCGAAGTGCGCCCAGTACAGGTCGATGTGGTCGGTCTGCAGGCGGGTCAACGAGGCGTCGGCCGCGGCGGCGACGTTGGCGGCGCCGAGCCCGGGGAACTCGGGGTGCTGGCTGACCTTGGTGCCGAGCACGATCTGGTCGCGACGCGAGGCGCCACCCTGGGCGAGCCAGGTGCCGATGACCGTCTCGGACTCACCGCCCGAGTTGCCGTCGGCCCAGGCCGAGTAGACGTCGGCCGTGTCGACGAAGTTGCCGCCGCCGGCGACGAAGGCGTCGAGCACCGAGTGCGACTCGGCCTCGTCGCTGGTCCAGCCGAAGGTGTTGCCGCCGAGGGCGAGGGGGAAGACGTCGAGGTCGGATGTTCCGACGAGGGGCATGCGGGGGTTCCTTTCGCGAACGTCGCGTCGGGTCGGCGCGGCGACTACCCAGGTCTAACGCGTGCGGCGCGGGTTCGTTCCCAGGTCCGCGGCGTTCCCGGGTGCGCGGTCAGTACCCCTGCTCGACGTCGACGACGCCCTCGGGGTCGCCGCCCTCGGCGAGCGCGCGGATGTTCGCCTCGACCCGGGCCTGGAACAGCGGCTCGGTCATGTCGTTCGTGTTCGCCTGGTGCGGGGTGACGAGCGCACGGGGCTCGGCCCACAGGGGGTGACCGTCGGGTAGCGGCTCGGGGTCGACCACGTCGAGGCCCGCGGCTCCGATCCGCCCCTCGGCGAGTGCCGTCACGAGCGCGTCCGTGTCGACGAGCGGGCCGCGGGCGATGTTGACGAGCACGGCCGTGTCCTTCATGGCGGCGAACTCGGCGGCACCGAGCAGGCTGCGAGTGCCGTCGGTGAGGGCCGCGGCGACCACGACGACGTCGCTCGTCGGCAGGACCTCCGCCAGGCGGTCGACCGTGATCGTCCGGGCGGCACCCGGCACGGCCTCGTCGGTGCGGCGCACCATCGTCACCTCGACGTCGAACGGCTGCAGCAGCCGCAGCAGCTCGGTGCCGATGCCGCCGGCCCCGACGATGGTGACGGACGCTCCGTTCAGCGAGATGCCGCGCTGCTCGCGCTCCCACGAGGAGGCGCGGGCCCTGATCTGCAGGGAGCGCAGCGTCGCCAGCGTCAGCGCCAGGGCGTGCTCGGCCACGGGTGCGCTGTACGCGCCCTTGGCACTGGTGAAGACCAGGCCGTCGCGGGCGGTGGCCTGCATGGTCTCGACGTAGGCGTCGACCCCGGCGCTCGGCAGCTGGACGACGCGGACGCGGGGGTGCTCCTCGATCGCCGCGCGCAGGGCGTCCTGGTCGACGCGGCCACCGAGGACGATCATGTCGGTCTCGTCGCCGAGCTCGACCAGGCGGGCGTCGGTCGCGTCCACCGCCCTCGTCGCGGGGGCGACGCCCCAGGCGTCACCGGACGACGCCTCGGAGTCGGCGGTGGCGGAGGCGGAGGGCAGGACGGTGACAGCGACGGTGCTCATCGCTCCACCGTATCGATCCGGTCACGAAAGCGACTCAGGCTCGTGTCCGCGTCGAGCCGGTGGCAGAGTGACGCCGTCTGCAGGTCGCGAAACCCGATCGTGGACGCGGGAGGCACGGGTCAACGGCGACACGCGCCTCCTTCCCCTCACCCCACCCCGTCGCTCCCGTCGCACGACGGTCGACGGTCGCGGCCCCCGGGGGTACGCTGTCCCACGGCCCAGGCGGGCCCACGGCCCCACCGGGCCCGGCGGCAGCACGACGGAAGGCAGGTGAGCGGCGATGGCTGGTGACAGTACTGGCGCCCCGCGGCATCGCTCCGTGATCGCGCCGTCCGCCCCGCTCGTCTGAGCACCGGGCCCGACCGACCACGAGCGAGGCCCACGGGCACCGACGTCTCCTGTCGACGCACGTCGTCGACGACCCGACACCCCGGTGTCGTCTCGTCGCCCGTGTGCGTCGCCCCGGCCCCACCGCACACCCGTCGTCCACACGGCTGTCGTGACCACCACCGGTACGACATCGTCCCTCGACGGACGGTCGTCGCACCCCGAACGGCAGGAGCGCAGACCATGGCACTCATCGACAACGGCATCTACGTCGCGGGACACCGCACCGACAGCCCGGCGAACCTCGACGAGACGTTCGAGCTGCTGCACGAACACCAGGGCATGGCCTGGATCGGGCTGTACCGCGCCGACCCCGACGAGGTGCGCTCGATCGCGCAGGAGTTCGAGCTGCACCCGCTCGCCGTGGAGGACGCACTCAAGGGCCACCAGCGCGCGAAGCTCGAGCGCTTCGGCGAGACCCTCTTCGTCGTGCTGCGGTCGGCCCGCTACCTGGACGCCGAGGAGACGGTCGAGTTCGGCGAGGTGCACGTGTTCGTCGGTCCGGGCTTCGTCATCACGATCCGGCACGCCGAGAACCCCGACCTGGGTCGGGTGCGGCGCCGCCTCGAGTCGAACCCCGAGCTGCTCGCCCTCGGACCCGAGGCCGTCCTCTACGCCGTGCTCGACCAGGTGGTCGACGGCTACGGCCCGGTCGTCGCCGGCATCGAGAAGGACATCGACGAGATCGAGGACGAACTCTTCGGCGGCGACCCCGAGGTCTCACGGCGCATCTACGAACTGCTGCGCGAGGTGATCAGCTTCCAGCGCGCGACGAGCCCGCTGCGGGGGATGCTCGAGAACCTGCTGCGCGGGTCGGACAAGTACGGCGTCGACGTCGAGTTGCAGCGCTCGCTGCGCGACGTGCTCGACCACGTGTTGCGCATCGGCGAGCGCGCCGACACGTTCCGCGCCCTGCTCGAGAACGCGCTGACCGTGCACTCGACGCTCGTCACCCAGGCGCAGAACGACGAGATGCGGCGCCTGTCCGAGGCCGGGCTCGCCCAGAACGAGGAGACCCGGCGCCTGTCGGAGGTCGGCCTGCAGCAGAACGACGAGGTCAAGAAGATCTCGGGCTGGGCGGCCATCCTGTTCGCCCCGACCCTGGTCGGCGGCGTCTACGGCATGAACTTCGACCACATGCCCGAGTTGCACTGGCAGTTCGGCTACCCCATGGCGGTCGCCGCCATGGTCGCGGTCGGCGCGAGCATCTGGGGCGTCTTCAAGTGGAAGAAGTGGCTCTGACGCCGTCGCACCGGTGACGCCGTCGGGCCGGTGACGCGGAGAACGCAGGAGGCGCGGGTCGGGTGACCCGCGCCTCCTGCGTTCACGAGGCGGTGCGGTGCTGCGGTCGGGGCCTAGGCCTCGAGCGCGGCGTCGAGCGTTATCTCGACGCCGGTGAGGGCCTTGGAGACCGGGCACGTCTCTTTAGCGTTCTGGGCGGCCTCGAGGAAGCCGGCCTCGTCGATGCCGGAGACCTCGCCGCGGACGGTGAGGGCGATGCCGGTGAGCTTGAAGCCGCCGGCCGAGTCCGGGCCGAGCGAGACGTCGGCCTTGACGTCGAGGGCCTCGACGGTGCCGCCGGCCTGGCCGAGGACGGCCGAGAACTGCATGGCGTAGCAGGCCGAGTGGGCCGCGGCGAGCAGCTCTTCGGGGCTGGTGGAGCCGTTGGCGTCGTCGGCGGCACGCTTGGGGAACGAGACGTCGTAGGTGCCGAGCTTCGAGCTCGAGAGCTCGACCTGACCTTCGCCGGTCTCGAGGCTGCCGTTCCAGGCGGTGCGTGAGGTGCGAGTGGGCATGTGGTGCCTTCTTTCGTGGAGGGGCCGACGTCGGGGTCGGCCCGGGGTGGGGTGTTCGGGGGTGTTCTAGTCGGTCGGTGAGGCGGGTCAGAGGTGCTGGTCGGTGAGGGCGGCCGTGTTCGCCCGGACGGCGGCGGCGAGCGCGGCGATGTCGGCTCGCAGCGTCTGCAGGTCGGTCAGCTCGAGACCGGTGGCGCCGCAGATCTGGTCGGCGAAGCCGGCGGCCTGCTCGCGGAGCGCGACCCCGGCGTCGGTCAGGGCGACGTCGACGGTGCGCTCGTCGGAGGCCGAGCGTGTGCGCGTGACCAGGCCGTGGGCCTCGAGCCGCTTGAGCAGGGGCGACAACGTGCCCGACTCGAGCTGCAGCTGGTGACCGAGCTCGGAGACCGTCGTCGGGCCGCCCTGCCAGAGGACCAGCAGCACGAGGTACTGCGGGTAGGTGAGGCCGAGCGGCGCGAGCAGGTCGCGGTACCGCGCCGTGACGGCACGCGAGGCGTTGTAGAGCGCGAAGCAGATCTGCTCGTCGAGCACGGGCGCCGGGCCCGGGGTCGTCGTCTCGGCTGCTGTCGTCATGTCGGCGACTGTAGCACGTCGCGCACGACTTGGTTGTGCACAACCAATGGCCCCCCCGCGTGACGCGGGACGGGCGGCGACGAACCCGCCTCAGTCGACGTCGAACCCGCCTCGGTCGACGTCGGCCCGGCGTTCCCGGAAGGCGATCATGTTGACGCGGTTGCCGCAGCGGACGCTGCAGAACCGCTTGGACCCGTTGCGCGACAGGTCGACGAAGACCCCGTCGCAGTCTTCCGCGGCACAGGCCCGCAGCCGGCCGGTCTCGTCGGTGCGGATGACGTCGACCAGCGCCAGGGCCGACTCGACGCGGATGCGGTCGGCGAGGGGCGCGTCGTCGCTCGTCGCGTGCAGGTGCCAGTCGAGGGCGTCGTGTCGCACGAGCCGGGGCGACGAGACGCTGTCGGCCAGCATGCGGTTGACCTCGGCGGCGAGCAGGTCGCGCTCGAGCGTCCAGATGCGTCGCAGTTCGGCCCGGACGCCCTGCACCGAGGCCAGTTCGGCGTCGTCCCGGTCGAAGCGGCCCGAGAAGGCGAACGAGTCGAGCAGGGCCGTCAGCTCGGCACGGGTCGAGAGCTCGTCGCCACCGGACCGACTCGCGCCGGCACCGGTGTTGACCAGGGCGACGTTGAACTCGAGGACGTCTTCGGTGTCAGGGGCGAAATGCAAGTTGACTCCTTGTCAGAGGCGGTCCTACGCTCGCTACAGAGACGGCGAGTCAGCACCCATTGTGCACGACGGCCCTGACACAAGGAGTCCTCGTGAGCACCGGTGCGACCACGACCACGATCGCGACGACACCCCTCGCCGCGGGGCGCCCCGCCTCGACCACCGCCGGCCTGCTCGTCGCCCTGCTGGCCGCCGCCTCGTTCGGATTCTCGGGCCCGTTCGTCAAGCCGTTGCTCGAGTCGGGCTGGAGTCCCGTGGCCGCCGTCACGGTCCGCGCCCTGATCGGCGGGGTCGTGCTCGCCCCCGTCGCCCTCTTCGCCCTCCGGGGCCGCCTGGGTCCGATCTGGCGTGCCCGGTGGCGCGTGCTCGGCATGGCGGTGGTCGGGGTCGCCGGCACCCAGGTCTTCTACTTCGCCGCGGTGGTGCGCATCCCGGTCGGCACGGCGATCCTCGTCGAGTACCTCGCTCCGCTGCTGCTCGTCGGTGTGGCCTGGGCGACCTCGCGACGCGTCCCGCAGGCCGTCGTGCTCGTGGGCTCCGTGATCGCCTTCGCGGGCCTCCTGCTGGTCGTCGCCCCGAGCGGAGGCGTGGCCCTCGACCCCGTCGGGCTCGCCCTGGCGGGGGCGGCGATGGTCTGCTGCGCCGCCTACTTCGTGCTCGCCGCCCGGCCGAGCGGCGACCTGCCCCCGGTCGCCCTGGCGGCCTCGGGCCTGCTCGTCGGCGCCGGGCTGCTGGGACTGCTGGGACTGACCGGCCTCGTGCCGTTCACGACCTCCGCGGCCGACGTGCCCCTGTTCGACGCGATCGTGCCGTGGTGGGTGCCGATGCTCGTGGTCGGCGTCGTCGCCACCGCGGTCGCGTACGCCACGAGCATCACGGCGAGCAGCATGCTCGGCTCCCGCCTGGCGTCGTTCGTCGGCCTGCTCGAGGTGGCGGCCGCCGCGCTCTACGCCTGGCTGCTGCTCGGCGAGGCCTTGACCCCGCTGCAACTCGGCGGCGGCCTGCTGATCGTGGTCGGCATCGGCTTCGTCCGGGCCGAACGCACCCGCGAGGCCGTGGTCGTGGCCGACGCCGTGGCCGAGACGCCCCTCGGCGACGCGGTGGCCGAGCCGCCCGTCGTCGACACGACCCGGGCCTCCTGACCCTCTCGACCCGACCTGACCCGCGCCTCCGGGGCCGGGCATAGGGTCGAGGGGTGACTCCGACGACGCTGCCGCGCAGCACGCCCTCCGCCCAGAACGTCGACGCGGCGGGCATCGCCGCGTTCGTCGACGCCCTCGAGACCACGGCCGGCGTCGAGCCGCACAGCATCATGCTGCTGCGCCACGGGCAGGTCGTCGCCGAGGGCTGGTGGGCTCCGTACTCGGCCGACCGCGCCCACCTGCTCTACTCGCTGAGCAAGAGCTTCACGTCGTCGGCCGTCGGGTTCGCCGTGGCCGAGGGCCTGATGGGGCTCGACGACACCGTGCTCGGCCACTTCCCCGAACTCGACGACGAGGTCACCGACCCGCGCAGCCGCTCGATGCTCGTGCGCCACGTGCTCGCGATGGCCAGCGGTCACCGCGCCGAGACCCTCGACCGTGCGCTCGCCGTCGACCCGGTCGACGTCGTCCGGGGCTTCCTGCTCACGCCGCCCGACGACGAGCCCGGCACCGTCTTCGCCTACAACCAGCCCTGCACCTTCGCCGCCGGCGCGATCGTGCAGCGCGTCACGGGCCAGCCGCTGAGCGAGTACCTGCGACCACGCCTGCTCGACCCGCTCGGCATCGGCGAGGTCGGGTGGCAGCGCGACGCGTCCGGCCGCGAGCTCGGCTTCAGCGGACTGCACGCCACCACCCACGCGATCGCCGCCCTCGGCCAGCTCCACCTGCAGCAGGGCGAGTGGGACGGCGTGCAGCTGCTGCCGCGCGAGTGGGTCGCCGAGGCCACGCGCTCGCACGTCTCGAACGCGGGCGAGTCGAACCCCGACTGGGCGCAGGGCTACGGGTTCCAGTTCTGGATGGCCCGCCACGGCTTTCGCGGCGACGGCGCCTACGGGCAGTTCGCCGTCGTGTTGCCCGAGCACGACGTCGTGCTCGCCCTGACCGGCCAGTCGCTCGACATGCAGGCCGTGCTCGACGCGGCGTGGGCGCACCTGCTTCCCGCCTTCGGCACGGACGCGGCGCGCGCCGGCGACGCCCCGGCCGACGCCGCCCTGGCGTCGCGCCTCGCCGACCTGGCACTGTCCGGGGTCGCCGGTCCCACCGAGCACGACGCCGCACCCGTCCGGCCGGCGGACGAGGAGGCGCGGGACGGCGACCAGGACTCCCCCGGCACCGACCGGCTCGTGTCGTTCACCGCGGCCGACGGCAACGACCAGCCCGACCTCACCCTGGTCGACCTGCGCGCCTCGGCCGACGCCGCGACGACGCTCACGCTCGTCGAGGGCGACTCCCGCCTCGTGGTCCGGGTCGAGGCCGAGGACTGGGTCGTCACCGACGGCTCGGTCGGCGGGGCCGGCTCAGGCGCCGGCTCCGCCGCGCCGGTCGCGGCGAGTGCCACCCGGTCGGCCGACCTGCTGCACGTCGACCTCGTCTTCCTCGAGACGCCGCACCGCCTGCACTTCACGCTCGACGAGTCGGACGGGACCTTCACGGCCTTGTGGGAGACCCAGCCGCTCCACGCACCCGCGCTGGCGCAGCTGCGCATGCCGCGCGACTGACGCGACCCGCGCCTCCGAGGCGCCGACCCGGCTGGGTCGGCGCACGACTCAGCCGAGGACGCCCGTGTGCTCGAGCACGATGTTCACGCCGATGAGGATGAGGATCACGCCACCGGCGATCTCGGCCGGCTTGCCGAACCTCGCACCCACCCGGCGCCCGACGAGCACGCCGACGAAGGTCAGGACGGTGGTGGTCACACCGATCAGCAGGACCGCCCAGCCGATCGAGACCGGCAGGAACGCCAGGGTCACCCCGACCGCGAGGGCGTCGATGCTCGTGGCGATCGCGAGCACGGCGAGTTCGCGGAGGTTCAGCCGGTCGGTGTCCTTCTCGTCGTCCTCGCCCGACGAGAACGCCTCGTAGAGCATCTTGCCGCCGATCAGGGCGAGCAGTCCGAAGGCGACCCAGTGGTCGAACGGCGCGATGTACTGCGCGAACGTCGAGCCGAGCAGCCAGCCCAGCAGCGGCATCAGCGCCTGGAACGCGCCGAACGTCACGGCGATGACGACGGCATGACGAGCGTTGAACCGCGTCATGTGCAGGCCCTTGCCGAGGGCGACGGCGAAGGCGTCGGCGGACACGCCCAGCGCGATGAGGAAGAGGGCCCAGAACGACATGGGGGCAGCGCCTTTCGAGACGGTCGGGTGGAGACACCGCTGTCTCGGAACCTGACGATCCTGCCATGCTCGACGCGCCTCCTCGGCCGGAAAAGCCCTGATCAGAGGTATTCGGCGCGCCGAATCCGTGGTGTCGGCGAACCGTCGCGCGGGGCGTCGCGCGCCGAATGCCTCCCCCGGCCGACGGTCAGGAGGCGCGGCGCGGCTCAGGCGGGGACGAGCACGTCGCGGGGCAGCACGGCGTGCACGCCCCAGGTGCGGTTGGCGACCTGGGTGACGCGCAGGTCGACGACCGTGCTGGCGAAGGCCAGCGCCGTGGCGGCGTCGAGCGAGTAGAGCTGACGCATCCACTCGACCATCGCGGCGAGTGCGTCGCCGCTGGCGACGTTGAGGTCGGCGTCGAAGCCGAAGGTGATGCGCGCCTCGGGGGTCTCGGCGTGGATCGTCGAGAGCGGGCGGTCCGTGGCGAGGCCGACCCGCGCCTCCGTCGTCATGCCGGTCTCGATCGCGGTGCCACCGACCTCGCCGTCGCCCTGGGCCGCGTGCCCGTCGCCGAGGTAGAGCAGGGCGTCGTCGACCGCCACCGGCAGCCAGAGGGTCGTGCCCGCGACGAGGTCACGGCAGTCGATGTTGCCGCCCACGGAGGTGCGGGGCGGGATGGTCGAGTGCTCTCCGGCCTCGGCGGGGGCGAGTCCCATGACGCCGAGGAAGGGCGCGATCCGTCGACGCAGGCCCCGGCTCTCGGTGGCCGTGCCGGCGTCGCGGTCGATGCTCCAGAGCAGCCAGGCGGCCTCGGCGTCGACCAGGCCGAGGTGGCGGGTGATCGGGGTGTCGGCGGCCGCGGCGACCGTGAAGCCCCAGTCGTCGGGGGTGAGCGCGAGCAGGTCGAGCTGGAGCATGTCACCCGGTCGTGCCCCGCGGACGGCGATCGGACCGGTCAGGGCGTGACCCCGCCGCGTCGGGAACAGGTACGGGGTGACCTCGCCGGGCACGGTCTGCGGCTCGAGGTGGCCCGATGCGTCGAGCGAGCGCACGACGACCGTGTCACCGGGGTCGATCGTCAGCACGGGGGCGTGGTCGCGCGAGAAGACCTCGTGGGCGGTGTCGGTGCGGGGGTCGAGGCGGTGGGTCGTCATCGTCCGAGCGTAGGCCGCGACGCCGACACCGACACCCCGCCGGACGTGCCGCGCCCAGGGGCCGTCGGTACGATGGAGCCCTGTTCCGCCCAGACCCCGCCCCACCTGCTCACAGAGAGACCGACGCCCCCATGGTCCTGTTCTTCCACGTCCTCATCATCGCCATCTCGGTCGTCGGCGCCGGCCTCATCTCGGCCGCTCTCGTGGGGCTCGCGACCTCGAAGTAGCGCGAACCCCCTCGGCGTCCCTCACCCGGATGGAGGTCGTCGACCATCCGGTCGGCGGTGGCGGCGACGACCCCCAAAGACCCGTTTGACGGTCGGATGCCTCGGCCTGCACGATGGCCGCATGTCCGCACTCGACGAACTCCGCGCCACGGCCCACCCGATCCGCCTGCGCCTCCTGTCGCTCCTGACCGGCGTCGCGATGAGCGCCGCCGAAGCCGGTCGCGAGCTCGGGCTGTCGCAGGCGACGGCGAGCTACCACCTGCGCGTGCTCGAGCGCGTGGGTCTCGTCGAGGTCGTCGAGGTGGTCACGATCCGCGGCGGCGAGGCCAAGCGCTACCGGCACCTGTCGTCGGCGCAGCCGTTCCCCGTCGTCCCGCCCTCCGTCGACGGGACCGACGACGACACCGACGCCGACACCGACGCCGAACGCGCCCGCTACGTCGACGCCCTGGCCGACGAGCTGCGTCGCCGCTCCCCGCGGCGGGCGGATGGCCCCCAGATCTCGACCGACGCCGAGCTCTGGGTCGACCCCGAGACCTGGCAGCGGGTCGTGCGCCACGTGGGTCACGCCTCCGCCCTCCTGCACGCGGCCGCGCAGCGCCCCCGGACGCCCGGCACGAACCCGGTGTCGATGACGGCCGCCCTGTTCCCGATGAGGCGACCGTGACCGGGGACGCAGGAGGCGCCTCCTCGGTCCGCCGGGCCCCTCACGACCGCCGGGGTCCCCTCGCGCACGGCCCGTTCCGCTGGCTGCTCGCGGCTCGGACGACGGGCGTGCTCGGCAACGCCGTCGCCCCGATCGCCCTCGCGTTCGCCGTGCTCGACCTGACCGGGTCGGCGGCCGACCTCGGCCTGGTCGTCGCGGCCCGGTCGATCGCCAACGTCGCGGTGCTGCTCTTCGGCGGCGTGATCGCCGACCGGCTGCGGCGCGACGTCGTGCTCGTCGGGACGTCGCTCGCCGCCGCCGGGACGCAGGCCGTCGTCGCCTCGCTCGTCGTCTCGGGGTCGGCGACGATCCCGCTGCTCGTCGTGCTGAGCGTGCTGAACGGGGCGGTCGCGGCCGTGAGCCTGCCCGCGGCGGCGGCCCTCGTGCCCGAGACGGTGCCCGACGCCCTGCTGCGGCCCGCCAACGCACTGCTGCGCCTCGGCCTCAACGGCGGCAGCGTCGTCGGGGCGTCGGCGGGGGCGGGGATCGTGGCGGTGGTCGGTCCGGGCTGGGGCCTCGCCGTCGACGCGGCGGGCTTCGCCCTCGCGGGCGTGCTGTACTCGCGGCTTCGGCTGCGGCTGCCCGTCCGGCCCGGCAGCCCGTCGCGCGGCGGGGTCGGCTCCGGCGCGGGCGCGGGCGCGGGGGCGGGGGCGGGCGCTGGGGCGGGCGCTGGCTCAGGCCCGGGCTCGGGCCCGTCGGTGATCGCCGATCTGCGCGAGGGGTGGCAGGAGTTCACCCGGCGCTCGTGGGTCTGGATCGTGGTGGCGCAGTTCGCGGTGCTGAACGCCGCGTTCGTGGGGGCGACGACGGTGCTGGGCCCCGTCGTGGCGGACGGGTCGTTCGGGCGGGCGGCCTGGGGGTTGGTCGTCGCGGCCCAGACGGTCGGCCTCGGCCTCGGAGCCGTCGTCGCCCTGCGCTGGCGGCCCCGGCACGGCCTCGCCGTGGGCGTGGGGCTGATGGCCGTGACGGCGGTGCCGGTGGCGACGCTCGGACTGGCTCCGGTGGTGCCCGCGCTGGTGGTGGCCTTCCTGCTGGGCGGCGTCGCCCTCGAGATCTTCGCCATCTCGTGGGACCAGTCGTTGCAGAGCCACGTGCCCCGCGCCTCCCTGGCCCGGGTCTACTCGTACGACATGGTCGGCTCGTTCGTGGCCGTGCCGCTCGGCGAGGTGTTCGCGGGGCCGGCGGCGCAGCACGTCGGCACGCGACCGACGCTGATCGTCTGCGCCGCGATCATCGTGGCGGCGACCCTCGCGGCCGTGTCGACGCCGGGCGTCCGCCGACTGACGACCGACGAGGTGCGCCCACGGGTCACCGAGCCCTGACGGTCGCCAACTCGTCCCAGTGGGTGGTGGCGCGGGGCGACACCATGTCGCGCTTCATCGACCACCCGCGACGGTGGCGGAGACCCGCGATGCCGAGCCCCAGGGTGTCCTCGCCGAACTTGCCGGCGATGCGGTCGATGACCGCGCCGTAGGCGGGCGGTGCCGCGTCGGCCTCGCCGAAGACGTCGAGGCTCGCGTGTTCGTCACGGGGGGTGAGCTCCATCAGGGTGACGCCCGCCCGGACGTAGCGCTTGCCGGGTTCGAGCTGCGGCCCGAGGGCGGCGATGGCCGAGCGGTACAGCAGGGCGGCGTCGTCGGTGGGCTCGGGGAACGCCACCGACACCGAGTGGTTCGTGTGGGCGGCGCTGTCGGAGAACGGCGAGGTCGCGGTGAAGCACCGCATCATGCGCGTCAACGACCCCTGCCCGCGCAACCGGGCCGCGGCTCGCTGCGTGTAGACCGACAGGACCTCTTCGAGCTCGGTGACGGTCGTGATGGGCACCGCGAACGACCGCGAGTGGTAGATCTGCTCACGGTCGGGCTGCACCTGCTCGATCGGCAGGCAGTCGACGCCTCGTAGCTCGTGGACCACCCGGGCCTGCACGACGCCGAAGCGCGTGCGGATGCGGGCGGCGTCGGCGTCGCGGAGGTCGGCCGCGGTGTGGATGCCGAGCGGCGCGAGCTTCTTCGCCGTCCGGCGACCGATGCCCCAGACGTCGCCGACGTCGACGCTCGCGAGGATCGCCGTCTGCTGCTCGGGGGCGTAGCTGCCCAGGTGGCAGACGCCGGCGAGGGCGGCGTTCTGTTTGGACCCCCGGTTGGCGAGTTTGGCCAGGGTCTTGGTCGGGGCGATGCCGATGCTGACGGGCAGCCCGATGAGCTTGCGCAGGGCGCGGCGGATCTCGCGGGCCTGGTCGATCGTGTCGTCGAGCGAACCGGTCAGCTCGATGAACGACTCGTCGATCGAGTACACCTCTTGGTCGCTGGTGTACCGACTCAGGATCTCGGCCGACCGCGCCGACATGTCGCCGTAGAGCTCGTAGTTGCTCGACACCGCGACCACGCCCTGCATCGCCGCGATCGGGGCGATGCTGTGCCACGGTGCCGCCATGTCGACGTTCAGCGCCTTCGCCTCTTGCGAACGGGCGATGACGCAGCCGTCGTTGTTCGACAGCACGACCACCGGCCGCCCCTCGAGGGCCGGGTTGAAGACGCGCTCGCACGACACGTAGAAGTTGTTGGCGTCGACGATGGCGACGCTGCGCTCGGACGCGGTCGACCGGGATGTCGTAGCGGACTCAGACACGGTGCAGGCACCTCGTCACGACGCCCCAGATCGTCGCCTCGTCGAGCTCGGACAGCACGATCTCGGGGTAGGCCGGGTTCTCGGGGCTGAGCACCATCCGCCCCTGCCGGTACGAGAGGCGCTTGACGGTGAGCTCGGCGTTGACGACCGCGACGACCACGTGGCCGTCGTGGGCGTCGAGCCCCCGGTCGACGACGAGCTCGTCACCGTCGAAGATGCCGGCGCCGGTCATGCTGTCGCCGCTGACCCGCACCAGGAACGTCGCGGTGGGGTCGCGCATCAGGTGCCGGTTGAGGTCGACCGGCCCGTTGTAGTAGCCCTGCGCCGGAGAGGGGAAACCGGCGTGGACGGCTTCGGCGGCCTGCTGCGGCAACAGGTGGTCGGGACGTTCGTCGCCCCCGACGGGGCCGATGACGGCGGTCACCGTGTGCCCTCGCACCCGGCACGGGGGTCGCCGAGGAGGCGCACGCCGGTTCGCACGGACGACTGCCGGTGGTCTCTCATCACGCCTCCCACCGAGGACGCTACGTCAGACCACCGACACCGCGCTCCGCGCCGGGACGGCCGCCCCGCCGCGACCGCCGACCCCGCGGGTGCCGCACCACCGCGACCACCGACCCCACGAGTGCCGCGCCACCGGCACGACGTCCCGCCCCGGCACCTCGGGCCACCCCCCGCCGCCCCGGCACTCCGGCACCCCGCCCTGCGCGTCGCCACGCGGTGCGGTGCGGTGCGGGCAATTCCTGCCTCGTGCTGCGACGTTCCGCGGCGGCCCCGAGCCTCCGGGCCCGGGTATTCGCGCTGCGGCACCATCCCGGAGTTGCCGACGCGGATCATGGTGACGCGCGGTCCCGACCGGAGCCGAGCCCGCCCGCACCCCCGGCACGCCCCGCCGCCACCCTGGCGCCCCGCTCAACCCGCCCTGCGCGTCGCCTCGCGGTGCGGGCAATTCCTGCCTGGTGTCGCACCGAGCTGCGCGAGCCCCGGGACTCGGGGCCCGGGATTCGGCGCTGCGGCACCAGCCCGGAGTTGCCGACACGAGTGCGTGACGACCCGAGCGCACGGCACGGTCACGACGCGACGTGCACGTCCGCACTGCCGAGCCCCGCCCCCCGGCACGCAGGCGCGTGCGGTCGTCGGCGGCGGGAGCCTCAGCCGGCGAGGGCGTCCCGGAGGGCGGTCCCGTGATCGACCAGTCGACCGGCGCGGGCCGACGGGGCCACCTCGTCGAGCCGCTCGACGAGGCGCAGCGCGGCCGCCAGCACGGCCGGTTGGTCGGGGGCGTAGGTGCGGACGGTGTGGAACAGCGAGTCGACGAGCGCCTCCACGGACGGCCACGTGACGAGGACGGCGGGTGCACCCCGGTCGTCCAGCAGCGCCGTGACGGGCTCGCCCCGACGCCACAGCGGGACGAGCACTCCGGCCGACATGTCGAGCGCGCTCACCGCGGTGTAGGGGTCGTTGCTCCCCGAGGCGAGACCTCGCACCGCGATCTCGACGAGTTGCTGCAGGGCGAACCCGACGTCCTGGTGAGGCGTCCGGGCGGGCCCCAGGGTGGTCGCCCGTCGCAGTTCACGGACCGTGTCGGACCCCGGGGAGGCGCTGGTCACCGCGAGCGTGTCCCCCACGATCACGTACCGGCCGGGCATCGCGACGACGTCGACGACGAGGCCTTCGCGCACGGCGACGCGTCGGAGCGCCTCCCACGCGACCGTCTGCACGTAGCCGTCGGCGTCGGCACGGACGACGGCCGCGTCGGCCGGGAGCGGACCGTCCGCCGAGGACCGGACCCGCGCCTCCTGGCTGACGTCGTCGGCGGGGCTCGTGGGGTAGACGACGTCGGTCACGGCCCGGAGGTCGTCGAGCACGCGCGCCTGCAACGAGGTGATCTGCACCGAACCGGCGATGTGGTGGATGAAGAAGACCAGCACCCCCACGTCGAACACGCTGAGCAGGACCGCGACGTGGACGGCGATCACCGGGACGAACGCGCTGGTGTCGTCGACCTCGGTGTGGACGGTGCGCATCACGACGATGCAGTAGAGGAAGGTCGAGGTGAAGGTCGCCAGCACGAACTGGTTGGCACGGTCGGCCATGAAGTTGCGGACGAGTCGCGGGCCGTAGGTCGACGACGTCGTGGCGAGCACCGAGATCGTGATCGAGAACGACGTCCCGGCCACGGTCAGCATCGACGTCCCGATGCCCGAGAGCAACGACCGTCCCCCGGAGGCGCTGAGGGCACCCAGCAGCGGCAGCCCCTCGGTCACCGTCGTCGGCAGGGACCTGTCGACCGTCACCAACACCTCGGCGAGGACGACGGCGACGAGCCCGAACACGGCGGGCAGGAACCAGAACGACTCCCGCACGCGGGTCAACGACAGCATGCCGCCGAGCGTAGACGGTGCCTCCCGCCGGGCACCGCCGGAGGGGAGGACGCCGCCACCGACGCCCCCGCCGATCAGCGGGTCGTGACCACGCGCCGTCCGAGGTCGGAGTCGAGCATCGTGTCCATGGCCGTGCCCACCAGGCGGTCCCCGAGGGGGCGCTCGATGCGGCCGGAGGCGACCAGCGAGGCGATCCCCTGCATCGTCGCCGCGAAGAGCATCTTGAAGTGGTCGCGCGACTCGTCACCGGACGCCTCGGACTCCGTCGGCCCCAGGGCTCCGTCGAGGACGGCGAAGAGGGTGCCCGCCGCCTCGTGCACGGCCTCGGGCTTCGTCGTCACCTTGGTCTGGAACATGAGCTCCATCAGCGCGGCATCGTCGACGGCGAAGTCGACGTAGGCCCGGGCGACGCGATGGAGGCGTTCCGTCCGACCTCCCCCGCCGTCGAGCGCGCGTCGGACCGCGGTGGTGAGCCGCTCGAACCCGGCTCCGGCGAGCGCGTCGAGCAGCGCCTGCCGATCGACGAAGTGGCTCCGGGGGGCACCGTGACTGACCCCGGCCCGACGGGCGAGGTCGCGGAGCGAGAGGCCGTCGACGCCGGACTCGCGCACGACCTCGATCGCCTCGTCCAGCAGCACGGCGCGCAGGTTCCCGTGGTGGAAGGGCCGCTGCGTCATGCCTCGATCCTAATCCCCGACTAGTCATTGACTAGATACTAGACACCGCCTAGATTGAGGCCATGACGACTCCACGCACCCTCCTCGTGCTCGGCGCCACGGGGCAGACCGGGCAGCACTTCACGCGACTGGCACTCGACGCCGGGCATCGACTCCGCGCTCTCGCGCGGACGCCCGGCAAGCTCGCGATCGAGCACGACGACCTCGAGGTCGTCCAGGGCTCCCTCGACGACGACCTCGACCTCGACGCCCTGCTCGGCGGCGTCGACGCCGTCGTGATGATGGTCGGGGACGCGGCCGCCCAACGCGAGCGGCAGGTGAACGCGACCTTCGTCCGAGCGCTCGTCCCCGCCATGCGCCGCAGCGGCACGCGGCGACTCCTGTACCAGGCCGGGGGCCTGAGCGCGGCACCGGGCAAGCCCCTCGCACCGGTGCTGCGGATCGTCCGCAGCACGATCGCCCGCGCGTACATCGGCCAGCACGAGGACAACGAGGCCGTCATGCGCTACCTCGACCAGGACGCCCGTGACGTCGAGTGGATGGTCCACCGGGCCGGCATCGGCTCCGACGGCCCGTCCAAGGGCGAACTGCACCGCTCCTCCTCGTTCATCAGCATCGGCACGTTCGCCGACTGCGCCGCCTACGACCTGCGGCTGCTCTTCGATGATTCGGCCGTCCACACCTGCGACGGCAGCCGCTACCGGCGGGGCTGATCGACCACCGGTGCGGCTGATCGACTACCGCGGGGCGCTGGTCCGCAGGGCGGCGGCGAGGACGACCTCGAGAGCCTGCACCTGGCGCGCCGCGGTCCAGCGGCCGGGGTCGCCGGTCGCCAGGCTCGAGACCCCCTCCACCGCCGCGACGAGGGCCGCCGCCCGGGTGCCCGCCTCGTCGTGGCCCCCGGGATCACCGACCCCGAGCAGTCGCGTCAGACGGTCGGCGAAGGCGCGGCTGGCGAGGGCGTGCCGCTCGGCCAGGACGGGATCGTCGAGCGCCGCGGCCAGGAAGCCGACCCACACGCGGGCCTCGGCGAGACGCTCGTCGTCGGTCGGCAGGGTGCCCAGGACGACGGCGCGTACGGCGGCCACCGCGTCGCCGGCATCGCCCTCGAGCGCGTCCGAGCGCTCGCGGGTGCGCTCGTGGAGCACGTCCCGGGCGTGGAGCAGCAGGGCCTGCTTGTCCCGGAAGGTGTGCAGGACGAGGCCCGTGGTGCAGCCCGCCCGTTCGGCGACCGCGCGGAGGGTGAGCCCCGTCGGCCCGCGCTCGGCGAGGGTCGTGAACACGGCGTCCGAGAGACGCCTCCGGGTGTCGTCCACGTCACGCGTCCTGCTCATCCCGTGATCGTAACGCATGTTACCGTAACGGTTGTCACGAAAGGACGACCCATGCGCTGGACGATCACCCGGACCCCCTTCGACCACCCCGACGCCGACGGCCTCCGCCGCGCACAGCGGGTCGAACTCGACGCCCGGTACGGCAGCGACGACCACGAGCCGGGCACGCCGCCGTCGGCGGCCGACGTCCCGGTGTTCCTCGTCGCCCGCGCGGACGACGGCCGGCCGATCGCCTGCGGTGGCCTGCGCCCTCTCGCCGACACGGTGGTCGGCCCGGCCACGGTCGAGGTCAAACGCATGTACGTCTCGCCCGAGGCGCGGGGATCGGGGGTCGCGACCGCCGTCCTCCGAGCCCTCGAGGACGCCGCACGCGACCTGGGCTCCCGCCGGATCGTGCTCGAGACGGGCATCCTCCAGCCGGACGCCATCCGCTTCTACGAACGCGAGGGCTACGAGAGCATCCCGCTCTTCGGCTCGTACGCCGGGTCGGCCGAGTCGGTCTGCTTCGCCCGCGACGTCTGAGCCGCGGCCGCGGCACCCCGTCGACCCGCAGGCGCCCTGCCGACCCGCGGGCGCCCTCCCGACCCGCGGCGGGGCATCCCCCTCGGGGCGGGGCACGTCTTCTGGGGTAGGGACAGCCGCCGGCGGATGCGGCATCGTGTCCGTCAGACCTCCCGTCGGCGATTCGTGACGAAACCTGCTCGACCCTCGTCCCCATTGCTGAGGCCACGTCCCACCAGCGTGCGACCCGGAGAGGAGGACCAGGAGATCACCGTGCCCAGCACCTACATGCCCGCGACCGGACCGGCGCCCGACGAGCGCGCACCGGACGAGCGCGCACCCGACGAGTTCCGTCGGGACGCCTGGTCGAGCGACGACGTCGAGGAGGCGCGCGACAGTCTGCAGACGGTCCTCGCCGGCCGGGACTTCCGCGCCCGCGTCGACTCGGAGCCGTTCGCGTTCCGCTTCGCCTCCGCCGGCGACGCCCGTCTGGCCCTGCAGACCGGCACCTTCACCGGTCACCTGCAGGGCACGATCCCGTGGTCGCGGGACTACGTCGTGTCCTGGTTCCAACAGGGCTCCGTGACCATCGACCACCCCACCGGGCAACTCACCAGCGTGGGCACCCGGCCGTTCCTGACCCCGACCGAGACGTCCTTCTCGTTCGTCATGACGCCCCACCGGCACGGCATCGTCCACATCGACGGCGCCTTCTTCGAGGAGGTCGCCACCGAACGCCACGGCGGGCCGGCGCAACGGATCGTCTTCGACTACGCCGCCGTGCCGAGCGACGTCGCCCTCGCCGCCTGGCAGCGCACCCTCGGCGCCGCCACCCCGACGATCGTCGACCCGCGGACCCCTCCCCTCGCCCGCCACGGCGCCCAGACGGCGATCGTCAGGACGCTGCTGGACGTGTTCCCGTGGCGAGCGGTCGACGTCCCCGACACCCTGCGCACCGAGCGGACGAAACGCCTGCGACTCGCCGCCGAGTACGTCCACGCCTACGCCGATCAGGCGATCTCGTCGGCGGACATCGCCACGGCAGCCGGCATGCACACCCGGACCCTGCAGCAACTGATGAACGAGCACCTGGGCTCCAGTCCGTCGAAGTACCTGAGACACGTCCGCCTCGACCGGGTGCGCCAGGACCTCGTCGCGGGCGACCCGGGGACGACCCTCGTCTCGGAGGTCGCCGGCCGCTGGGGCTTCGGGAACATGGGCCGGTTCTCGGCCGCGTACCTGGCCCGCTTCGGCGAGCACCCGAAGGACACCCTCGCGCGCTGAGCGGTCGGAGGCGTGGGTTCCGTCATCGCCGGCGGTCCGTGTATCGTCTCCCTCACTGAGGTAAAAGGCGTCGCGATCCGCGACGCACCCGCACGCGGCATCGGACGATCCGCCACTTCTTCCCTCGAAGGAGTGCGCCCTCGTGTCGCCCAGCCCCCACCTCATCCGCCGCGCCGGCCTCCGCACCGGCGACGCGCCTCCTCGCCTCTCGGACGCCTGGATCGCCCTCGCCGGGTTGTCCGCGGTGTTCCTGTTCGAGATGCTCGACAACTCGGTGCTGAACGTCGCGCTGCCGACGATCGGCCGCGAGCTGGACGCTTCGACGACGGGGCTGCAGTGGGTGTCCGCCGCCTACTCGGTCGCCTTCGGCGGGCTCATGCTGCTGTTCGGCGCCGTCGCCGACCGCGTCGGCCGCCGCCGCGTGATGATGACGGGACTCGTCCTGCTGGCCGCGGCGAGCCTCGCCACCGCGGCGGTCACGACGACCGGGGAACTCGTCGCCGTTCGCGTGCTCATGGGGGTCGCGGCCGCGATGACCACACCGGGGTCGATGGCGCTGGCGTTCCGCCTCTTCGACGACGAGGGCCTGCGCGTCCGCGCGCTGACCGTCATCTCGACCGCGGGGCTCGTCGGACTCGCCGTCGGACCGACGGTCGGCGGGTTCGTGCTGGCCGTCGCCCCGTGGCAGGTGCTGCTGCTCGCCGACGCGCCGATCGCCGTCCTGGCCCTGGTCGGCATCGGGCTCGGTGTCGCCCGGGACGACCCCGCGGGGCTCCGACGCGACCCGGTCGACGTCGCCGGAGCGCTGCTCGGCACGGCGACCGTGTCCACCGCCCTCGTGACGCCGACCGTCCTCGTGGAGTCGGGTGGCACCTCCGGGTGGGGGTGGCTCGGCGTCGCCGTGACCGTCGTCGGCGCCGTCGGGTTCGTGGCCCGGGAGCGGTCCGCCCGGCACCCGGTGGTCGACCTCTCGCTGCTCGCCCGTCCGTTGGTGTCGAGCGGCCTCGCGTTCAAGGCGGCGTCGGGCCTCGCCGTCGCCGGGCTCTCGTACCTGGTGACGCTCCAGCTGCAGTTCGCCTGGGGCTGGCCGCCGGCCCTGGCCGCCGTGGGGACGCTTCCGCAGGTCGTCGTGCTGCTCGCCGGCGGGCGCCTCGTCGGGCCGTTCGTCCGGCGGGTCGGTCTGGCCCGGGCGGCGGGGATCAGCGCGGCGTCGGTCGTCGCGGGCCTCGCGGTCTTCGGCGCCCTGGGTCGCCACGGGTACGTGTGGGTGCTCGTCGCGCTCGTGCTGGTCGCGGCGGGGATGCGCGTGGTCGGGGTCGTCGCGGGCGCCTCGGTGCTCACCGGCCTGCCCGCCGACCGCACCTCGGTCGGTGCCGCCCTGGTCGACACGTCGAGCGAGCTCGCGAGCGGTGCCGCCGTCACCGTGGCCGGGACGGTCGTCGCCGTGCTCGTCGGCGGCAGCATCACCACGACCACCTGGACGGCCGCACGTCTGGCCACGTTCCAGGACGCCCTGACGGTCGCGGCCCTCGGGCTCGCCGTCGTCGCCGCCGCGCTCGTCGCGGTCGGGACGACCCGTGCGCGGGCCGCCGACGGCAGGGCCGACAGCGGTCGCACCGACCCCGGCCGCGGCGACCCCGGCCGCACCGAACCCGCCCCCGGACCGCTCTCGACCCCGACCCGTTCCACCACCACCACCGAGGAGACCTCCCGTGCCTGACACCACCGCCCTGCCCCGTCCGCCGTTCGACCCCGAGTTCGCGCCCTTCCTGGAGGCGATGGACGCCCGCGGCCGCTTCCGCCTCGAGACCGGGATGCTGCCCCGGATGCGACAGCTCGAGACGACGGAGGCGCAGCTCGACGAAGGACTGCACGCCCGCGGTCTCGAGAGGCGCAGCATCACCGTCCCCGGGCACCTCGGCGACCCGATCGACCTCGCGGTCGTCCAGCGGATCGGCCGCACCGGGCCGGCGGCCTGCGCCTACGCGATCCACGGGGGCGGCATGATGTTCGGCCACCACCTCGGCAACCTCGACTCGTACGACGACTGGCTGCTCGTGCACGACGTCGTCCTCGTCAGCCCCGACTACCGCCTCGCGCCCGAGCACCCCGACCCCTACCCGGTCGAGGACTGCTACGCCGGTCTCGTCTGGGTCGCCGAGCACGCCGACGAGCTCGGCGTCGACCCCGACCGCATGGTCGTCGTCGGTCAGAGCGCCGGGGGCGGGCTCGCCGCGGGCACCGCCCTCCTGGCCCGTGATCGACGAGGCCCGGCCCTTCTCGGGCAGGTGCTCGTCAGCCCCATGCTCGACGACCGCGACGCGACCGTCTCCGCCCGGCAGTTCGACGGGGTGGGCGTCGCCGACCGGGAGATGACCCGGTTCGGCTGGGACGCCTACCTCGGCGACCGTCGTGGTGACGACGACGGTGTGTCGATCTACGCCGCTCCCGGCCGCGCGACCGACCTCACGGACCTGCCACCGGCCTACGTCGACTGCGGCAGCACGGAGGTGTTCCGCGACGAAGCCGTCGCCTACGCGGGGGCGCTCTGGGCGGCCGGGGTGCAGGCCGAGCTCCACGTGTGGCCGGGGGCCTTCCACGGCTCCGCGAGCATGCTGCCGCAGGCGACCCTGTCGCGCCGAGCCGTCGCGGCCCTGCGGGACTGGACCGGGCGCCTCCTCGGCTCTGCCGCCTGATCGGGGCCGAGATGGAGCCCGGTCACGATCAGGGGGCGCCGCGGCGGCGACGGGACACGCTCAGGAGTCCCGCCGCCGCGCGGCGAGGGCGAGGAGCGCACCGAGACCGAGGAGGCCGAGCACCGCGATGCCGAGGACGGCCGGTTCGCTGCCCGTGAAGGCGAGCAGACGGTCACCCCGTGACGCTCCGGGCCCGGTCGACGGGTCCGAGGTCGTGCCCGCGGCACCGACGGCATCGACGGGTGCCCCCGGGTCGACCGGGGCACCCGGGTCGACGGGGGCACCCGGGTCGACCGGCACACCGGGATCGACCGGCTCCCCCGGGTCGACGGCCGGCAGGAGGCCCGCGTCGATGCCGAGGTCCCGGTCGACCCCGACGAGCTCGTCGCCCTCGAGGACGGTCGAGAGCGCCACCGTCGCGGTTCCGTCGAGCCCGGCGTCGGAGTCGACGGTGTCGTCCTCGCCCTGGTGGCGTGCGGTCCAGGCCCGGTCGGGCAGCGAGGAGAAGGCGACGGTGTACTCCCCCGGGCGGAGCCCGTCGACGACGTACGTGCCCGCGAGGTCGGTCCTGGTGCGCCGCTCGACCCGACGGCCCCGGTCGTCGGTGCCGGTGAGGGTCACCGGGAGGAACGGGATGCCGGCCTCGGCAGGCCCCTGGAGCCCGTCGGCGTCCGCGTCGTCCCACACGCGGTCGCCGACGGCTCCGGCGACGACGGTGATGGCGGCCCGGTTCGAGAACGCGGCGAGCGCGAGGTTCGTCGCGCGCAGGCCGAACCGGTTGGTGACGACGTCCCCGTCACGTGCCTCCGTCGTCGTCGCGGCGAGGTCGTGCGTGACGACCTCGCCGACGTCGACGGCCGTGGTCCGCTGGATGCGGACGGCGGTGACGTCCTCGAGCGCCACCTGGTCGCCGCCCGTCCCGATGCGGGACGCGTCGAACCAGGCGGTGTCGCCCCCGGGGGCGTTGCTCGGGTCGTCGCCGTCCAAGGAGATGCCGCCCGGGGCGGCGGTCGTGTAGCGGACGCGTTCACCGGCGTCGGGGTCGACCTCGACCGGGGCGGCGAGGTCGACCTGCCCACCGCTGGCCCCGACGGTGGGCAGGACGTCGATCAGGTCGACGGCCGCGATGGGGACGGAGTCGGTGTTGCGGTACTCGAGCGTCCAGACGAGGTCGTCGCCGACGACGACGGTGGGCTCCTTCGCGGTCTTCTGGACGCCGATGCCGCTCGAGGACTCGACGCGGACGCCTCGGAGTGCCGTGCGGAGCCCTTCGGGCGACAGGTCGTCGTCGGCGGCGACGTGGGCGGTGTTGTTCACGGACCCCGGCGGGGCCGTCCCGGACACGTCGAGCCGGTACGTGAGGGGCGCGATCGGACGGTTGGGGACGACGTCCTCGAGGGTCCAGACGATCGTCTCGTGGAGCTCACCGTCGATCGTCGTGGTCTCGACGCTCGTCGGTTCGAGGGAGCTCGAGCCACGCTGGTACGTCGTGTGCTCGGGCAGGACGTCGGTCACCGTGAGGGCCTGGGGGCGGCCCCCCTCCGTCGCGTTCGTGAGCGTCGGGTAGAGGGCGTAGTCCATGCTCGTGCCGGCGACGACGAACGCGGTCTTGTCGGGGGTGGTCTCGGCGGTGGTGCCGGGGTCGACGACCTTCTTCACGACCCGGGCCCTGACCTGCGTGACGATGACGCTGTCGGCCAGCGGCCCGACACCGTTGGCCGCGGGCGCCGTGTCGTGGACCCAGGCGCTCGTGCCGTCGAAGAACGAGCCGAAGTCGTGGACGCGGGTGTCGTTCGGGGCGGCCTGCACCTCGAAGTAGCTGAAGAGGTTGCCGGCCCGCCCGCCGGCGACCGTCCCGACGGCGCGGATCTTCCCGATCGCGTCGACACCGCCGGGTACGTCGTCGGGGCTGTCGTACCACGGGCCGTCGGAGTCGTCGCACGTGGCGTCCCGACCGACGGTGGGGTCGGAGAAGGAGAACGCCGCGTACTCGATGCGGACGCCGTCGTTCCACCCGTTGGTGGTGGCGTGCTCGCCGAACAGCGTCGTCAGCTGCTGGAAGCGGTTGTCGTAGACGTCGCAGGCGATCGCCCCGACGTAGTCCGAGACGCCCCTGTTGGCCAGGGAGACCTGGGAGCGGAGGCGCGTCCCGGGGGTGACGTAGGGGTCTCCCGACTTCGCGGAGCCGACGGCGGTGGAGCCGTCGGCCCGGGTCTGGCCGAGGTGCTTGAAGCCCCCTCCCGGGACGAAGAACGACAGGTTGCGGTCGACCGAGTTGTTCGCCAGCGGCTCGGTCGAGCCCGGGAAGTTGGACGCACCGCTGATGCCCGTGGTCTGCAGCGGGGTGAAGGTGTTGGTCGCGATGAGGGACTGGCCCGCGTCGAGGGCGGGAACCCAGATGCTGATGTACCCGCTGATCACGTAGGGCTTGACGCCCCCCTGGATCGGCTGGCCGGTGGCGCTCTGCGAGGGGATGCCCCTCGACGGCGTGATGTCGGTGTCGGTGCCCGTGATGGTCACCTCGACGGGCTGCCCCGGAGCGGACTGCGTGCACTCGAAGCGGCCGGAGTGCAGCACCGTCGTGGACCTCCCCCCGCTGCCGCCGGGGAGGACCGGGAAGGTGCGCCCGTCGTTGAGCCCGCAGGCGGCCCGCCCGTCGTGACCGAAGAGGACCGCGGGGGACGGCAGGTCGCCGAACATCCGGGAGACGTCGTCCTGGAAGGTGAAGGTGCCGCTCGAGCGTTCGTAGCCGAGGAGCCCCTGCCCGGGGACCACGGGCTCCCACGCGACGGTCACGGGGTACTGGAGGACCGTCCCCTCCGTTCCGTCGGGGCCGACGACACCGGGGTGGAAGGTGGAGTTCGCGACGGATTTCGCGAGGTCGAAGCGCGGTGCCGCGGAGACCGTCGTCGCCACGGATGTGACGGGCCCTGCCGGTTCGGCGACGCCGTCACCGGTCACGGTGCCCGTGATGGCGACCGTGCCGCCGCCGGCCCGGGAGTCGATGGTCAGGACGACCGGGGTCGCGAGGACCTGCCCCTCGCCGACGGTGCCGACGTTGCAGGTGAGTTCGGGGCCGACGATCGCGGAGCCGTCGACCTCGCAGGTGTTCGGCATCCCGGCCCACGTGGTGCCGTCGGGTGCGGTCACGGTGAACCGCTCGTTCGTCACCGAGCCGCCGTTGGCGCTGACGGTGACGCGGTAGGTGATGGCGTCGAAGGTGCGGACGATGCCGTTGGAGGCGCCGGCGTCGGCACCGGGGCCCTCGGCGGGCGTGAAGGGGCCGCTGCCGTCGGCGCGGCGTTCGATGTCGAGGTCGACGGTCGCGGTCGAGGCGGCGGTAGCCGGGGCCGACGTCGGAGCAGCCGGCTCCGTGGCGGTGGGCGTCGCCGCGGCCGGTGTCGCTGCGACCGGTGTCGCTGCGACCGGTGTCGCCGCGGCCGGTGTCGCCGCGAAGGCCGCGGTGACCATGGCCAGGGCCACCGTCGCACCGACCCCTCGGATCGATGTGGTCGTCTTCATCGTGTGGCCCCTTCGCCGATCGTCGACACGCCACCCGGAAGGTGACATGTCCGAGTTCACATGTCGGTTGCCATGCTAGGGCGCGTCGAAGGCAGGGGGAACCCCCGGAAGAAGGTGACTCGACCGCTCGTCAGTCGCGCTTGGCGCAGGTGACCTGGTCGGCGGACTGGCCCGAGACGTTCCCGGGCAGGGCCGCCGAGGTCGGTGCGGGCGTCGGCGCCGGGGTCGCTCCGGCGCCCGGGACGACGTCGACCGCCCCGTCGGTCGCCTCGCGCGACGGCTCGCCCCCGGCACCCGTGGACGGAGACGCCGACACACCCGGCGCGGCCGGGGCGGCCGGGTCGAGCACCGCCGACCGTCCGAGGCTGTCCGCCGAGAGGGTCAGCGGCAGGTTGCGCTGCAGGGCGTCGTCCAGCACCGCGGCCGCCGACTCGTCGACCAGCACGCGGTTGCGGTCGGCGGGGTCGTCCACCGCCGGGTACTGCACGAAGACCATGTTCGACAGCCCGACCGTGTTCACGGCGAGGGCGAGCTTGGCGAGGGTCGACGCGTCGGCCAGCGTGTCGCTCAGCGTCATGTTCGCGAACGCCACCCTCGCGATCGCCAACACCTTGGTCGGGTCGGTCAGCGTCCCCGCCGACACCGTCTGCCGGGCGAGCGCCGAGAGGAACGTCTGTTGGTTGCTGATCCGCCCGAGGTCGCTCGAGTCGCCGACCCCGTAGCGCGAGCGGAGGAAGGCTCCGGCCTCGGCCCCCGACAACGTCCGCGTGCCGGCCGGGAGGTCGAGCGCGGGCTGGACCTCGGTGTCGCGGATCGGCGTCGCCAGGCACACCTCGACGCCGCCGATGGCGTCGGCCATCGACACGACCCCCTCGAACGTGATCGATCCCGCGTAGTCGATCTGCAGTCCGGTCAGCTGTCCGATCGTCTGGGCCACGCACGACAGCCCGTTCTTCGGTCCGCCACGTCCCAGCGCGGTGTTCAGCATCGCGCCCGAGGTCGCCGGGCTGACCGTGCCGTCGTCGTTCGGGCAGGCCGGCATCGGCACGATGAGGTCGCGCGGGAAGCTCACGACCGCCATGTTCGTGTGGTCCTCGGAGATGTGCACGAGCACCGTGGAGTCGTTCTTGCCCGCCCCCGAGCTGGCCTGCTGGTTGGCGGCGTCGTCGAACCCGGTGCCCAGCCCCTCGCGGGTGTCGGTGCCGATCAGCAGCAGGTTCACCTCACCGGTCTGCGCCGTCAGCTGCGGCACCGGCGAGGCGGACGACCCGTCGGGTCCGGCGAGCTGCACCGTGGGCCTCGCGCCCTGCAGCACCTGCCACGTGGCGATGGCCGCGATCGAGGTCGTGCTGACGAGGACCACGGCCAGCGCGGCCGCCGTCACCTTCGCCGCGAACGCCACGGGGTGCCCACGGCGGAGGCGACCGTGGCGGGCGATCCCGCCCTGCCGCACCGCGCCTCCTCGATCGGCGGGGTCGTCGTGGCCGTCGGGGGCCCGCTCGGTGCGTCCGTCGTCGGTCATGCGCGCCCCCTCGGCGAGAGAGGGCTCGGGAGACCCTCGTCGGGACGAAGCATAGGAGGCGCGGGCCGGGAAACCCCGGAGGTCGCCCCGTCGGCGTCCCCGGCCGTCGCGGTCAGGCGGTCTCGCCGAGCGTGGCCGGCGCGACGGCGGGGAGGACGTCCTCGGTCCAGTCGACCCTCAGGGAGCCGGACCCCGACCCCGACCAGCCACGCAACTCGGCGCCGACCGTGTCGCGGAACGTGGCCGCCTCGTCCTGGTCGCCCACGACGACGTCGAGCCGCAGCCGCGCCAACTGCTCGGTGACGCGGACCGGCAGGCCCCAGGCCTGCAGCACGAGCACCTCGGACGCGGCGCTCAACGCCGGGAAGTGCCGCCGGAGCTTCTGCTCGACGACGTGCAGCACGGCCACCTCGTCGGTGGGGCGGATCACTCCGGTCAGCGAGATCATGCCTGATGGTCCGCCCGGGAGGTTACGGCAGTGTGGCCGCCCGCTGTGAAAGCACCCGGGTCTCGCTTCCTCCCTCGCGGCGGCTTGTCCCCCGGCCGGTCCCCCGCGGCCACGACCGTGTTGGCAGATCGGCCCCGGGTGGGCATGATCGTCACATGGCGAAAAAGCTCAAGACGGCCCACCGCGACCTCGTCGAGGCGCTCGACCACCACCGCAAGGTCATGCAAGAGAAACCGCTGTCGAGCAAGCGTGCCGGTCGGGCGACCGCCAAGCTGCGACTCGCCGTCTCGGCCTACTCGGCGGTCGTCGCCGACAAGACGGGCCAGCCCGACCCGTTCGTCGACTACGACGCCCTCGACCCGGCCACCGTCGCGTCCCTCGCCGCCGAACGCGACGCCATCGCCCACAAGAAGTCGTCCGACCAGGGCACGCTCGACTGACCCGGCCGCGCCGCGCCTCCGCGGGGTGGTGTCGCACCGCCGACTGGACGTCGCACCGCCCACTTCGACGGTGCGATGCTCAGTCGGCGGTGCGATCCCGGCCCGTGACTCGGGGCGGGCTACTCGACTCGGGGCGGGTCAGCCCGGGGCGGGTCAGCTCGGGACGGCCGCGCCCTCGACGAGGGTCCAGCCGCCGTCGGCCGCCCGGCGCACCGCGCCGGCCCGCTCGAACGCGTCGAGCCAGCCACCCATCGGCCACTCGCCCCACCGCTCGGCGAAGAGGCCGCCGTTGCGCACGACGTCGGACAGGTGGCGCCA
This sequence comes from Frigoribacterium sp. CFBP 8759, assembly GCF_014841655.1. Lineage (NCBI taxonomy): Bacteria > Bacillati > Actinomycetota > Actinomycetes > Micrococcales > Microbacteriaceae > Frigoribacterium > Frigoribacterium sp. CFBP 8759. The sequence goes on along the minus strand of NZ_JACYUH010000003.1, from coordinate 433,973 downwards.
CGGCGGTGACGACGTCGGGTGGTACTGATGGTACGCGTGGGCGCCGCCGACCCAGACGAGCGGGACGTCGAGCGAGCGAGCGGTGAACGCGAAGTCGGTGTCCTCGCCGCCGTAGCCCTCGTATCGCTCGTCGAAGCCGCCGAGCCGCGCCCAGGCGTCCGGCGTCACCGCGAACGACAGCGACCAGAACAGCGGATAGTCCGCGGCGCCCGCGACGAGCGTCGTCCCTGCAGGAGGCGCGGGTCGCGCCGCGTGCGGAGCGGTCGCCCCCTCGAGCCCCTCGCCGGTGCCGAGCACGAACCCCTCGGGCAGGTAGGTGACGGGTCCGCTCAGGAGAGCCCCCGGGTGGTCGAGCGCCGCCTGCTCGTAGTGGCGGAAGAGGTCGGGGCCGGGGACGCAGTCGGCGTCGAGGAACACGATGAGCGTGGCGCCGTGACCGACGGCCGCGTCGGCTCCGCGGTTGCGTCCGGCGGCGAGGCGCAGGCCGTCGGGACCCGGCGGGACGTGCAGGGTCGTGACCCCGGCCAGGGCGGGCACGTCGGGGGCGGGGGTCTCGTCGAGCCAGACGACCACGTGGCCGGCGTCGGGTGCCACCTGCCGGACGAACCGCAGCTGGTTGGCGACGTGCTTCATGCGGGTGGCGGACGCGAGGGTCACCACCACGACGGTCACGAGGCGACCCCCGCGAGGTCGGTGCCGACGGCGAGGTCGGTGCCGACGGCGGGATCGGTGCCGACGGCGGGCTCGGCGCGCGCGGGGCCGACGCCGTGCGCGCCCCGACCGGCCACCTCGGCGACCACCGCGGCGGCGCGGGCGGCAGCCCCCTCGACCTGCCACGCCGACCAGTCGGGCCGCAGCCCCCGGGCGCGCTCGACCACCGACGGCCACTCGTCGTCGGCGGGCCAGGACGGCGCCACGACGGCGAGACCGGCCCGGTCGAGCGCCCGGGCGGTCGTGAGCTGTTCGTCGAAGGGTCGGGTCTGCGGCACGACCACGGCACGTGCGCCGAGGGCGGCGAGGTCGGCGACGGTGTTCTGGCCGGCCCAGGTCACGATCACCTCGGCCGAGGTCATGGCCTCCCACGGATCGTCGACCCAGGTGTCGAGCCCGAGGGCCGACCAGGTCGTGCCGGGCGTGGCCCGAGCCGCGCGGGCGACCGCGGCCGAGAGGTCCCCGTGGTCGCTGCCGCCGGCACCGCCCACGAAGAGGACGCTGCCGGGCACGACGGCCGACCCGCGGTCCGAGGCCCCGCGCCCGTCCTGCCGCGAGATCCCGCCGACCCAGCGCACCTTCTCGGCGACCCGGTCGAGCGCCGACGAGTCGTGCGTCCCGGCAGGCCAGGGAGCGATCACGCGCGACGCGGCGTCGTACGCGAGTCGATGGGGTTCGTCGGTGCGGTCGCCGGGTTGCGAGACCACGACGACCTCGACGCCCAGCAGCCGCACGAAGAGCGTCACCTCGACCGAGACGTCGACGACCATCGCGTCGAAGGGGCGCCCGCCGGCCGCGGCCCCGGCGATCTCCCCGGCGATGCGGCCCAGGCGGGAGGCGTGCCCGGGGTGCCCCACCGGGGCCCAGTGCAGCAGGCCGCCCACGGTCGGCGAGGCGTCGGCGGGGTGACGGACCACGCCGTCCGGGCCCGTGGTCGGGGCGTCGTCGCGCTCGAGTTCGACCCAGGTGGTGTCGTCCGGCAGGTCGACAGGGGCGCTCAGCGAGCTGAAGACGACGACGTCGGCGTCGAGGTGCGGCCGGACGGCCGAGAAGCGGGTGCGGTGCCCGGCGCCGTGGTGGTGCACGTACCAGCCGACGAGGGGGCGGGCGACCGTCGAGGTCACGCCGTCACGACCCGTCGGCCCGTGCCGGCCGGGCGCACGGCCGACAGGCCGCCGGCGAGGGACGAGGAGGCACGGTGCCGGCCACCCACGCCGGTCGCCTCCGTCGCGGCCACGGCGGACGTGCCCGGCACGCGCTCGTCCGAGGCCACGACGTCGGCGTACAGCCGCTCGAGGACGGCGGCCCGGGCTCGCAGCGAGAACCGGTCGACGGCGTCCTGCCGCACGGTGCGGCGGGCGTCGACGTCCGTCCCGACCCGACGCAGCAGGTCGTCGGCGGCACGCGCCATGCCGTCGAGGTCGCCGGCGGGGACCAGGGCGGCCCCGACCGAACCCGCCACGACCTCGGGGACTCCCCCGACGGCGAACGAGACGACCGGCGTGCCGGTGACCAGCGCCTCCGCGATGACGAGGCCGAAGGGCTCCTCCCACACGGGCGTGACGAGGGCGCAGCCGCTGTGGCCGACGAGGGCCGCGAGCTCGGGCTGGCGCAGTTCGCCGACGTAGTGGGCGGTGGCTCCGAGGTGCGGGGCGACCTCGGTCTCGAAGTAGTCGACGTCGCCGATGCGGCCGGCGATCACGAGGCGGCGCCCGGCGCGACGGGCGACCTCGAGGGCGAGGTGCAGCCCCTTCTCGGGGACGATGCGTCCCGACCAGACGAGGTCGTCGCCCCCCGGTCCGAAGCCCCAGCGCTCGGTGTCGACGCCGTTCGGCAGGACGCTCGCCTCGACGCCCTCCCTCGCCCAGGCGGCGGCGGTGTGGCCGCTGACGGCGACGAAGCGGCTGCGCGGCCCGGTGGACGAGCGGTGCGCGGCGAGCATGGCGGGCAGGGTCGGCGTGTGCAGGGTGCTGACCATCGGCACGCCGATGCGGTCGGCCCGGGCGAGCGGGGCGCCGTGCAGGCTGTGGTTGTCGACGAGGTCGTAGTCGTCGGCGTGGTCGGCGACGAACTGCAGGGCGCGTTCGAGCGCCGGCAGCGCGCGCTCGAGGTAGCCGACGGGGTAGGTCGTGTCGGTCGCCTCGGCCGGGTCGTCGAAGACCACGGCGGGCAGGACGAACTCGGGCGGGCTCTGGTCGAGGTGGTCGGACCCCTCGGTGGCGATCAGCGAGACGCGGTGGCCGCGCTCGCGCAGGGTGCGCACCTGGTGGTGGACCGACGACTCGAGGCCGCCGGCGAACGGCTCGCGGATCGGGTAGCGCAGGGGCGCCACGACGACGATGCGCAGGGGACGGGAGGCGCGGGTCACGCCGTCACCGCCGCGACCGTCGCGAGGGCGCGCTCGTACACCGCGAGGTGCGCGGCGGCCACGTCGTGGCGTTGTCGTCGCCGCACGGACCGACGTTGCCGCTGCAGGGCGGCGCGGTGCGGGGTGCCGCGGCGCGAGGCCGGCACCCGGGCCGGGGCGTCGTGTGCGTCGGCGGTCTCGTCGACGGCGTGCGGGCTGACCAGGGCGATGACGGCCGCGGCCAGCGACGCGGGGTCGTCGAGGTCGAAGGAGGCGGTGGTCCCACGGTCGGGGTGCTGCGCCGCGGCGTGGCCGACGCGGGGCGCCGCGACCGGGACGGCCAGGTCCCAGCACAGCTCGACCCAGCCCGAGTGCGTGCCGTGGCGGTACGGCAGCACCGAGACGTCCAGGTCGGCGAGCGACCGCTCGAGCCGGGCGTCGGTCAGGCGCGGGTGCTCGGCGAGGGTCGCCGACGGGCCGGCGGCCCGGACGAGCTCGCGGATGCGCTCGGCCTGCTCGGGGTCGCGCACGCGCTCGTTCAGGTCGACCCGCGCCTCCACGACGGCACCGGTGGCGCGCAGGGCGTCGACCGCCGCGAGCAGGGTGCGGACGGTCTCGACGCCCGCGACGTTGGGGCGCAGGTCGCGGAGGTGGACCCCGACGACGACCGTGTCACCAGGTGTGCCGACCGGCAGCTCGACTTCGGGGTCGACGATGGCCGGATGCGCGATGACGGTCGGGCGACGACCCCACCGGGCCTCGACCTCGTCGGCGGCCGCGTCGGTGAGGGTGATCAACTCGTCGGCGGCCGGGATCAGCACGTCGAGGTGCTCGACGTGGGGCGCCTGGTCGACGAGCTGCGGGTTCGTCAGGTCGTGCACCGTGTACACGAGCGGCAGGCGCAGGTCGCGCAGGGCCTCGACGACGGCGACGAGGTGGTCGGTCGGGTACGACTCGGTGCCGAAGTGCACGTGCAGCAGGTCGATCTCGTCGGCGTGGGCGCGGAGCCAGTCGGCGTCCAGCACCACCGGGGGCCACCAGCGGTCCGGCTCGGCGGGGTCGGGCAGCGGGTCGGCGAGGTGGACGACGCGGCCGGAGGCGTCGTCGGGGTCGAGCAACGAGCGGACGTACGGGTGGCCGGCCGGGACGGAGGCCACGCGGAGGGGCGCGACGACGACGGTCTCGTCGGACGCGGGGGCCGTGGTCGACGGCGACGTCGGGGCGTGATGGGTCATCGGGGCCTCCTCGGCGTGATCAGGTCGCTCGCCGTGGCGGACCGGCGCGAGGCCTGTCTCGCGGGACGACGAGCACCCGCGACGATGCGGGTGAGGTGTGCCGGGGCTGGCGGCGGGAAAGGATGACGCGACCGGGGAAGTCGCTGTTGACTCAACATAGGCCCGCGCGACCCCCTTTGTCCGTTCCGAGCGCGGGCCGGAGGGAAGCATGTCCGAACAGCGAACCGAACCCGACGGCCGCACCCGTCACTACGGCGACTTCTACGGTCTGAGCGAGCCGGAGGGCGACGGGTCGATCGCCCTCGTGGTGGGCAACTGCCAGGCCGAGTCGCTGCGGATCTTCCTCGACGGCGGGGGCCTCACGACCGTCCGGATGCCGCCCGTGCACGAGCTCACGGCCGCCGACCTGCCGCAGCTCGGCCGGTGGCTCGGCCGGGCCGGGCTGCTGGTCTCGCAACCGGTGCGCGACGACTACCACGACCTCCCGCTCGGCACGGCCCAGCTGGCCGCGATGCTGCCCCGGGAGGCGCGGGTCGTCCGGGTGCCCGTCGTCCGGTTCGCGGGCCTCTACCCCGCGCACGTCATCGTGCGCCCGCCGAGCGACGTCTCGCTCGTGCCGCCCGTGGTCGAGTACCACGACGTCCGGCTGATCGCCGAGGCCGCCGGGCGGCCCCTCCCGGGAGGCGCCCTGACGCCCGCCGTCGTCCGGTCGGTCGCCGAGCAGTCGCTGGCCGAGCTGCGGAAGCGCGAGGTCGCCCACGACAGCGTCGTCGCGTCGGACCTGTTCGAGGTCGGCGCGGGCGCCGACGGGGCCGGCACGCCGCGCTTCGACCAGATGCGCACCCTGAACCATCCCGGCAACCCGGTCTGGACGGCCCTCGCCTCGCGCGTCCGCGAGCGCCTCGGCCTGCCCGAGCACGTCGTCGACCCGGGCCGACCCGTGCTCTCGAGCGTTCACGCCCCGCGCGAGCAGGCGGTGATCGACGCCTGGGGCCTCGACGACGAGGCGACCGACCACTGGGTCGTCGGCGGTGAGCGCGTCGACGCCGACGAGGTCCGCCGGGCACACCTCGCCTGGTACGCCGAGCACCCGGACGCGGTCGAGGCCGCGCTGGCCCGGCACGCCGACACGTTCGCGTTGTGGGGTGCGGCGTGAGCGGCGGGGCGGTCGATCCCTCGACCCGCGAGGCGACCGCGCGCGACTCGGCCCGGTCGACCGCGCGGGACGGTGCGGCGGCCACGATCGACCTCGTCGAGCTGCCCGTGGTGGTCACGCACCACGATCCGCAGCACGGCGTCGCGACCTACGCGGCCCAGATCGCCGCGACGGTCGAGGCCCGCACCGGTCGGCACCTCGCCCTCGACGTCGCCGACCTCCTCGACGTGCCGGACGTCGAGGAGGGCGACGACGCGCGCCCGGCCGACAGCGTCGACGTCGGTGTCCCGCGGGCCCACCTGCAGTTCACCGACCGGCTCTGGGGCCCCTCGCCGTCCGCCGCGGCCGACGTCGTCGAGCACCTGGCCGACACGACGGCGCTCACGGTCACCCTGCACGACCTGCCGCAGCCGTCGGACGGCGAGCGCAACCTGAGGAGGCGCGGTGAGGCCTACGGTCGCGTGGTGGCCGCCGCGCGAGGCGTCGTGGTCAACAGCGACCACGAGCGCTCCCTGTTGCGCGAGTGGGTCGGCTTCGACGGCCCGGTCGAGGTGATCCCCTTGCCGGTCGACCGGCACCCCCTGCCGCCGGAGCGGACCGGGCCGGACGGGCTCCCCGGGCCCGCCGGGCCGGCCTGGCTCCCCGAGCCGGACGGCGACGTCGCGGTCATCGGCTTCTTCTACCCGGGCAAGGGGCACGCCGAGGTGGTGGCGGCCGTGGCCGGACTCGCGGCCGCGCGGCTCGACGCCGCCGGCGACCGGGGCGGCAGCGGGGCGACGCGACCGGACGCGCGGGCGACCGGCGTCGTGGCGCTCGGCCGCGCCTCCTCAGGGCACGAGGCCGAGCTGCAGCAGCTGGTCGACGAGGCGGCAGCGCTCGGCGTGCCGTTCGGCGCGACGGGCTACCTCGACGACGCGACGCTGCTCGACCGCGCCCGGCGCGCGTCGGTGCCCGTGGCGGCGCACCAGCACGTGTCGGCCTCCGGATCGATCGCGACCTGGATCGCGGCCGGGCGACGACCGCTCGTGCCCGACACGAGGTACTCGCGCGAGATGGCCGCCCTCCGGCCGGGCACGCTCACGCTCTACCCCGACGGCGGTCTGGCGACGGCGATCGCGACCGCCCTGGCCGACCCGGCGTCGACCTGGCTCGACGACGACGCCCGGACCCTGCCCGGCCTCGACGAGGTGGCCGACGCCTACGCGGCGTGGTGGGCCGAGGGGGTGCGCTGGTGAGCCGCGACGCCGGGTCGCCGGTGTCCGACGCGACCGACACCGCGCCTCCTGCGGGCGGACGGTTCGTCGTCGGCAACGCGTGGGACGCCCTCGACGGGGTGTGGCCCGACCTGCCGCCGCTCGTGTCGGTGGTCGTCGTGCACTACCGGCAGCAGGCCGAGCTCGACCGGACGCTGGCGGCGCTCGCGCGTCAGAGCTACCCGGCCGAACGGCTCGAGGTGATCGTCGTCGACGACGGATCGCCGACGCCACCCACCGTGCCCGAGGGGGTGCGGCTGATCGTGCAGGAGGACCTCGGGTTCCGGCTCTCGGCCGCCCGCAACGTCGGCGTCGCCGCGTCGTCGGGGTCGGTGCTGTGCTTCGTCGACGCCGACACGTCACCCGAGCCGGACTACGTGCTGCGGCTGACCCGGCTGCCGGCGCTCGCCCCCGAGGCGGTGACGGTCGGCCAGCGGAAGCACGCGGACTTCGCCGGGGTGCTGGGTGGTGACGGCGGGGTCGGTGACGGCGTGGCCGTGCCGGTGCCGGTGTCGGAGCCGGTCGAGGTGGCCGGGCCGGCCCACGAGCTGGAGCAGCCGCGCTGGTTGCAGCAGGCGTACGGCTGGTCGGCCGACCTGCTGCACGCCGACGACCGGTCGTACCGCCACCTGATCGGGGCGGTCACCTGCTGCACCCGCTGGTTCTTCGACCAGGTCGGCGGCTTCGACGAATCGTTCACGAGCTACGGCGGCGAGGACTGGGAGTGGGCCCACCGCGCGTGGCTCGCCGGCGGCGTGTTCGCGCACGTGCCGGGCGCCGTGGCATGGCACGACGGGCCGGACTGGGCGGGACGGGCGACGGGTGGCGGCGGCGGGTCGGCGGGGTCGGCGGACTCGGCGGACCCAGCGGACTCGGCGCCTTCGGCGGCGTCGGCGGTCGCTCGCGAGGACCAGGAGGCGCGGCGTCAGGCCGAGAAGAACGGCGAGACCCTGCGCCTCGCCGATCTGATCGCCGTGCGCGGCTCGCGCGGGTTCGGAGTGCGCAGTCGCGCGGTGGACGTCTGCGTCGACCTGGTCGCCGCCGTCGGGACCTCGATCTCGGCCGGAGCAGCGTTCGTCGCGGTGGACAGCGTGCTGGCGGCGATGCCGGACGTGACGGTCGTGGTGCCGGACGACGTGGCCCCGGTCTTCGAAGCGGACCAGCGGGTGCGGGGCCGCTCGTCGGACGCTGCCGCCGCGGCGCTGGCCGGTGCCCGGGTGCTCGTGACGCTCGACGGGCCCGTGCGGGTGCTGCCCGCGGTGGAGGCCGGCGGCTCGGACGACGGCCGGGTGCAAGCCCTGGCCGCTGCGGTCGGCCTCGGGGACGACGTCGCGCGCGACCTGCGGACGGCGACGGACGCGGTGGGCGTCGGGTCGCTCGGCACGCTCGAGTTGGGGGACCCGTCGGGCCGCGTGCTCGTGACGGTCGAGTCGCGTCGCGCCGCCCTGCGCGCCCGACGCTGGGGGGCGGGCGTCGCGTTCGTCTCGCACCGCGCCTCCGTGGACTGGCTGACGCCCGTCACGGGCGAGCCGAGCGTCGCCGCCTACCTCGGCGGCTGGGGCTGATCCCGGGCTCACACCCGTCCGCGTGCCGCGTGCCGCGTCGAACGGTCCCGTTCCGTCGTTCGTCGACCGACGAAGGACGGTTCGGGACCACTCGATCGTGGTTCAGGGGGTGGGTGCGACCAGGGTGAGCCAGCCCTCGTCGACGACGTAGCCGAGGGTGGCGTTCGCGGCGACGATGGCGGGGTTGTCGGCCGAACCTCCGGTGCGGAAGCGGAGCACGCCGGCGTCGAGGAGGGCCAGCACCGACGCGGCCTTGACCGCCGCGGCGAGGCCTCGACCGCGGTGATCGGGGTGCACGACGGTGACGTCCGTCTCGGCGGTGGGACCGTCGAGGTCGACGGCGGTCAGGCCGACGAGGCGACCCGTCGACGTGAGGGCACCCCAGGCCCGGCGGGTCGGTCCGGGTGTCGCCGACGACCGGTCGAAGGGCTCGTGCCGTGTGGCCACGCTGCCCGGGTAGCCGTCGAGGGTCTGCGCGTCGAGAGCGAGGACGTCGTCGACGTCGTGCGGACCGAGCTCGCGGGTCGTGACGTCGGCGACCCTGCCGGACGCGAGGGCGCGGAGGCGGTCACGGTCGACGCGGTCGCCGTCGAGCCGGGCACCGAACGACCGGGCCGCGACGGTCCACCCGGCGCGGAGGAGCGCGGCGGCCTCGGGCGAATCGTCACGGAGGACGGCCGGTGTCTTCACGGTCCGATGGTACGACGCCCCCGCTCGGTAGGGTGGTCGGGTCGCGGTGGGCGGCGCGGACGAGGGGGATCTCATGAGCGACCAGAACGACGGAGCGGACCAGCGGGGCGGACAGCCGCAGCAGCCGCAGCAGCCGCCCTACGGGCAGCCCTCCTACGGGCAGCCGACGTCCCCGCCCTACGGGCAGCAGTCGCCTCCGCCCTACGGGCAGCAGCCGCCCTACGGGCAGCCGACGCCTCCGCCGTACGGGCAGCAGCCCTACGGCCACCCGCAGCAGCAGCCCGGGTATGGACAGCCCTCGTATGCACAGCCCTCGTACGGACAGCCGCCGCAGGGGTCGCCCTCCGCCCCGGGTGGTGCGGTCCCCCTCTGGGCGCCGCTGTACGGGGCGGGCCCGGTCGTCGCGGTGAAGCGGTTCTTCCTCAAGTACGCCGACTTCACGGGGCGCGCGAGCCGCAGCGAGTACTGGTGGGTGGTCCTCGCGAACACGGTCCTCTACTTCGTCCTCGGCATCGTCGGGTTCCTCGCGGGCCTCCCGGGGAGCACGACCGACTACGACGGCACCCTCGAACCCGGACCCGGTTTCATCCCCTTCGGCTTCGTCTTCGCGATCCTCTTCTTCGGGACGATCGTGCCGTTCCTCTCCCTCGGAGCGCGGCGACTCCACGACATCGACCTCAGCGGGTGGTTGCTGCTCATCAACCTCGTCCCGTACCTCGGCGGATTCGTCATCTTCATCCTGTCGCTGCTCGGCCCGAAGCCCGGCGGCGCCCGGTTCGACCGGCCCCGGGCCTGACGGCACCCCAGCCCGGGCGCGGTGACGGCGGCGGACGCGTCACGGTAGTTTCTCGACCATGAGCGCTCCCGACGCCCGCGTGCCCGACGACCGACGTGCCCTCGTCCAGCCGGAGCTGCGCCCCGGCGAGCACCTGCTCTGGTCGGGCGGCCCGGACGAGAGCGTGACCTTCGGTCGCAACGACCTGTTCCTCGTGCCGTTCAGCCTGCTGTGGTGCGGGTTCGCGATCTTCTGGGAGGTCTCCGCGCTGCGCGACGGGGCGTCGTGGTTCTTCGTCGCCTTCGGTGGGGTCTTCGTCGCGATCGGCCTCTTCTTCGTGGTCGGCAGGTTCCTGCTCAAGCGGGCCCGGAAGGCGAAGACGGGTTACGCGGTCACCGACCAGAGGTCGTTCCTGGTCGTCGGGTCGACCGTCCACCAGGCGCCGGCGAAGCAGCAGAACCAGGAGGTCTCGTGGTCCCGGGCCCGCACCCACGTCAGCGTCGACTGGACGGACTCGATCACGGGGAACACCGCGTTCGGCGCACGGCAGCGTGGCCTGACCAACACGGGCCTCGACGGCGTCATGGCCCCGCTGCCGATGACCTTCGTGGACGTGCGCGACGGCGAGGCGCTGCTGCGCGCGCTCGACGAGGCCGGGCGTCCGGAGGCGCGGTGAGGGCCGTCCGCGGATTCCTCCGTCGACGAGAGGCGGACGTCGACGAACCCCGCCGCAGTCAGGCCTGGCGGGACCTCGTCGACCGGGTGCTCGTCGGGCTCAACGCACTCGATCTCTACGGACTGGAGCCCGGCACGGAGGACGGCGCCCCGTGGGGCGAGCACGAACCCGAGGCCGTCCCGATGACGACGGCGACGACGACGACGGCATCGGGCCGCGTCTCCGGCGGTACCGTGAACCCGTGTCCTCCCACCTCCGCCTGATCGAGCCGCGAGACGCCCCCGAGTTGGCCCGGGCGTTGACGCGCAACCGTGAGTTCCTGGCGCCCTGGGACCCCGTGCGCGGTGACGCCTACTTCACGCCCGAGGGGCAGCTGTCGGTGATCTCGTCGCTGCTGGCGCAACGATCCCGGGGTGAGGCGCAGCCGTTCGTCATCGTCGACGAGGGTGCCGTGCTGGGCCGACTGACCCTCAGCGGGATCGCCCGCGGCCCTTTCCGGTCCTGTGACCTGGGCTACTGGCTGTCGGAGGACCGCAACGGGCGCGGCATCATGACCTCGGCCGTCGGCGAGGCCGTCGACTGGGCGTTCGGCGACGCCGGCCTCCACCGTGTCCAGGCGGGGACGCTCCGTCACAACGTCGCCTCACAGCGGGTCCTGCAGAAGGCCGGTTTCGAGCAGTACGGCATCGCGCCGTCCTACCTCGAGATCGCGGGCCGCTGGCAGGACCACGTCCTCTTCCAGCGGGTCGACGACTCGACGTGAAGCCGAGCACGTCAGCGCGATGCCGCGAGCATCGCGGTGATCGCACGCCACGCGCGTGTCCCCAGCTCCCGGTCCGCGACCTCCGTGCCCCCACGTCGCATGGCCATGCCGCCCTGCACCAACGACTCCCCGGGCAGGATCGCTCGGTGCCCGGCGAGGGCACCAGCCACCACGACGGTGTCGGCGCCGTGGTCTGCGCGGCGACACCGGATGTTCTCCGCGTACAGCGAGCTCGACCACACCTGGTCGTCGCCCCCTGCGACGACGACGACCTCGGCAATGCGCTCCACCTCGATCGCCGCCGCCGCCACCCGGTCTGCGAACGCCTTTCGGGACCGCTCGTACACGGGGGAGAACCGAGGAGGTTCCTCCGTCCCCCGATACTCCTGGTCGATCGGTACGAACGGTATGGGCGCCCCACCCCATGTCCAGTGCGAGTGTTCGGCACCGGCCGGGTCGTACCCCGCCCACACGACGTCCGACGGGGCGAACGCGAACACACCGGACACCCCGGGCGCGCGGGCGGCCGTCGCGAGGGCGGCCTCCGCCCCGAACGACGTCCCGACGATCCAGACCCGGTCGCATTCCCTGGCGAGGGCGTCCAAACGGTCCACGAAGGTCTCCAGCGGGACGTCCCACGGCCCGGCGCTCTGACCCTCGCCTCCGAACCACCGGATCGACTCAGCCAATGCGCCGTGCGCCGCAAAGAGCCTGGCGCGCTCGCCGTCCACCCGTCCACTCGACCCCGCGAGCACGAGGACGCCGTCGCCCGACGGTTGGGCCGGTAACCAACGCACCCCTTCGGGCCGTGCGAGGTCGGCCCGACGCATGCCGGGCACGGCGGGCAGAGCAGACGAAGTCGTCACCGCCGGGCGAACCCGTCGAGTGCGGCACTGAGCACCTCGACCTGACGCGGGCCGCCGTGCCCCTCGTCCTCGACCACGGTGAGGGTGCTCGCCGGCCAGGCACGGTGCAGGAGCCACGGCGTGATCGCCGGCCCGCTGACGTCACGACGACCGTGCACCAACGCGGCGGGGACCTGGGCGATCCGTGGCAGCCGCGCCATGATCGACCGTTCGCCCGGGAGGAAGCCGTCGTTGCTCCAGTAGTGGGTGACGAGCGTGGCGAACGCCTCTCGCCGGCCGGGTCCCAGATGCCCCCGCCCGCGGGACCCGGGATCGTCGAGGCTGACATGGACGCTCTCCCACCGGTCCCAACTCGCCGCGGCCGCCGCACGATCGGCCGCGTCGTCGGAAGCCAGCCGTCTCGCGTAGGCGTCGACCGGTCTCTCGTCGTCGCGCCTCCTGCTCTCGCGCTCGAACACGGCCCAGTCCTCGGGGAAGAGCCGTCCGACCCCCTCGGTGATCCAGTCGACCTCGTCGCGACTCGTGGTCGTGACCGCCATGAGCGCCAGGGCTCGGACGCGGTCCGGGTGCTCCTCGGCGTAGGCCAGCGCGAGCGTCGTGCCCCACGACACCCCGCCGACGACCCAGCTGTCGATGCCGAGACCTTCACGGACCTCCTCGAGGTCGGCGACGAGTCGCGGCGTCGTGTGCCGTGCGAGGTGGGCCAGGTCGTCGACGACGTTCGGGGTGCTGCGCCCAGAACCGCGCTGGTCGATGCCGACGAGCCGATAGGCCCGGGGATCGAACGACCGTCGGTAGCCGCCCTGACCGAGCGACCCGCCGGGCCCGCCGTGCAACCAGAGGGCGGGGACGCCGTCGGGACGCCCCGACTCCTCGACGTAGAGCGAGGCGCCGTCGGTCGTCTCGAGGAAGGCCGTCCGGTAGGGGTCGTGGGGCGGGTGGCTCATGCGGCCACCGTAGTCACCAGCTCACCGCGAGCGCGACGGCCCCCCGCGTGGCCCAGGCCGTCGCCCCGTCGGCAACTCCGGGTCGCTGTCGCAGCCGCTCCCCTCCCGCGCGGAAGCCGGCACCCCGCCGCAGCACGAGCCCGGAATTGCCGGAGCCAGAGCCCGAGCCGGAGGCCCCGGGGGCGTTGTCGAGGGATGGGAGGCACCCGCGGCAGACCGGTAGCCCAGTCAGAGCACCGTGTAGCCGGCGGCGAGCGCCGAGCGACCCGTCAGGGCCGTCAGGAGGCGCGGCGCGTCAGCCCACGGAGCATCGGCCACGAGGGCCCCGAGCACCACCAGCGCCTGACGACCCGCGACCTCGGGCGCCTGCCCGTCGAGCCCGGCGGCCGCCCTGAGGTCGCCCGTGTGCACCACGAGCTCGACGACGCGCGTCGGGAGGTACGCCTCGAGCCGCCATTCGCCGACCGGCGTCTCCACCCGCGCGTCCGCGGTCCGTGCGGCCACCACGCCGGTCACCCGTCGCACGACGGCGTCGACGCTCTCGGGCAGGTGGGCGCCGAGGTCCCGTCCTGCCTGCCGCCCCCGCTCAGCGACCTCGTCCGGGACGGCACGGCCGCACCGGACCGCCCGGTAGTAGTCGACGGTCCGGTGGCCGGAATCCGACGACCCGGGCCGCAGGTACTGCTCGACCGTGAGCAGGGCCCGCGACGTGTGGCCGACGAGGTCGCGGTGGTTCCACTCGCCGAGGGCCGGGGCGTCCCAGAGGCCCGGCGGCCGGTCCAGCTCGTGCACCGTCTCGGCGAACCATCGCGCCGCCGCCCCGAACGCGTCGCGGACCGTCGCGAAGCTCTCGCCCATGGGGTGAGCCTGGATCCGGCCGTGACCTGCGTCGCGGCGTGTCCACCCGGCCGTCACCATGCCCTAGCCTCGCCATCGTGGGGAAACGTCAGATCTACGTCGAGACCGTGATCGACGCCGACCTCGACCGGGTCTGGGCCGCCACCCAGGACCCCGCCCAGCACGTCCGCTGGGACGTCCGCTTCTCGAGCATCACCCCCGGGCCGCCGGACGCCGACGGGTCGACCCCGTTCCGCTACGTCCGCCGCACGCCCGTCCACACCGTCCGGGGCACGGGCGTCAGCATCGGCGAGCGCCACGGCCGGGACGGTTCGCGCACGTCCGCCCTGCGCTTCGCGACCGACGACGTCCTCTCGCCGATCCGGGCCGGTCGCGGGTACTGGCGCTACGTGCCCACCGCCGACGGACGGACGCGCTTCGTGACCGGCTACGACTACGACCCGGGTTGGGGCCCGCTCGACCTGGTCGTGCGTCCGCTGCTCGGTTGGGCGACGGCGTACAGCTTCGACCGCCTGCGCCTGTGGCTCGAGTCCGGCCGCGAACCCGAGCGGTGGCCGCTCGCCTGCGCTCTCGCGTTCTGGCGTCCGGACCGCCCCCGCGCCTCCCGCACCCTGCGTGCGCCCGCCGGCGGCACGCGCGCGGGCGACCACCTGAAGGAGGCGCCGGTCACCCTGGCCGCGCTGCACGACCCCGCGAGGCGGTCACCCCGATGACGTCGATCTTCGAGCAGGCCCTCGGCGAGGACTTCACGCGTCTGCACCCGATGATGCAGCGACGTTTCGGCGTGGGTCTCGACTCGGGCGAGGCCTGCGTGGGCCGGGGGGTCATGTCGTCGATCCGGCGGGGCCCGTGGTGGACGGTCCCGTTCTTGCAGATCGGGCGGTTGCGCAACATCCTGGTGCCCGACGTCGGCCATGACGTGCCCTTCGTCATCGAGAACTACCCGTACCGCGACGCACTCGCACGCGAGACGGTCACCTTCGTCCGCTCGTACTCGGTGCCGCGCCGCCGCGCGGGAAGACGGCCGGTCCGATTCGACGCGACGATGGTGCTCGACCGTGGGCGGGTACTCGACTACCTCGGCACGCACCAGCACCTCGCGGTCGACCTCGACCTGTCGGTCGACGACCGCGGCGGCCTCGTGCTGCGATCCGGGGCGCAGCGCTTCCACGAGGGCCCCGTCTCGTTCCGCTTCCCGATGCTGTTCAGCGGTCGGGCCGAGTTGCACGAGTGGTGGTCCGACGACGACGAGTCGTTCCACGTCGACCTCGAGGTGCACAACCACCGCCTGGGGTTCCTCTTCGGCTACCGCGGCGCCTTCACCTGCGAGTGGGTCGCCGCCTCCGATGCGCCCGCCCGGCTCAAGCCGCGACGCACCGAGGCGCGTCTCTAGGCCCGGAAGTGGAGCGTGCGTCCCATCCCCCCTGTCGGCAAGTCCTGGCTCCCGTCACGCCCGCACGCGTCCCACGCCGATCCACGCACCCCACCGCGGCACCGGCCAGGAATTGCCGACACCGCCACCGCCAGCACCACTGACCCAGGCACCGGCACCGGCACCGGCACCGGCCCCAGCGTCAGACCCCGTCGGCAAGTCCTGGCTCCCGTCACGGCCGCACCCGTCCCACGCCGATCCCGACACCCCGCCGCAGCACCAGCCAGGAATCGCCGACACCGCGACCGCCAGCACCACTGACCCAGGCACCGGCACCGGCATCAACCCCTGTCGACAAGTCCTGGCTCCCGTCACGCCCGCACCCGTCGCACGCCGATCCACGCCCCCCGCCGCGGCACCTGCCAGGAATTGCCGACACCGCGACACGGGCACCCGCCACGGCACCGGACCCAGCGTCAGACCCCGTCGGCAAGTCCTGGCTCTCGTCACGGCCGCACCCCTCCACGCCGATCGCGAAACCCCGCCGCAGCACCAGCCAGGAATCGCCGACACCGCGACGCCGCGACACCGGCACGGCGTCGGTCGCCGGCGTCGGCATCGGCGGCCACCGGGGAGGGGCGGGTCGAGTCCCGGCGGGGGCACGACCCGGCCGGTCACATCAGCAGGCGAGGCAGGGCCGTGTACGCGACGACGAACACGATCGACAGGGCCACAACCGACCCCGCCGTGGCGACGGGCACCCACGTCGGGACGGACGACCGTGTCCGCACCGTGCCCCAGGCGAGGAAGCCCGCGCCGACGACCAGTTGGAGCACCCAGTAGATCGCGCCCGGTCCCTGGTCGAGGACGATGAGCCCGTAGAACCCCTCCCCCACGAGCACCGTCGAGAGCGGCACGACCGCCAGGGTGCGCCGGGTCGGCGACGACGCGCGGAGGATCGCGGCGCTGACGCCGATCACCGGGCCCACGAGGAGCCCGAGGATCGTGAAGACGTTCTGGAACGGCTCGTCGTAAGGGAAGCCGCGCCATCCCGACACGACCCGGTAGCCCTCGACCAGCAGCACGAACGCCACGGCACCCAGGACGGCCGACAGGGCCGGACGGGCCCGCACGGTCAGGACCAGCGCGAAGACGAGGATCGACCAGCCGCCGGACGAGTTCGCGAAACCACCGAGCCATTCGGGCAGGACGCCCTGTGCCGGGCTCGTCAGTCCGCCGAGCACCAGGGCTCCGGCCGCCACCGCGGCGACCCGACCGATGCCGTGGACGATCGTCGCAGCCCGGGCCCCCTGCCGTCGGGCGGTCGGCGGGGCGGGGCGGTCGAGTCGGGTCCCGGTCATGGCAGCTCTCCTTCGAGGAGGTGCCAGCGTACGAACGCCCGGCCTCGGCACGCGTCCTCCGCGGGTCGCAGGCCGTGCGGCGCGAGGATGACCTCGCCCGTCGAGACGTCCGTGGACGTCGGGCCGTCGGACCGTCGGCCGCGGAAGGACGATCCCCATCCGCCCGGCCGCGATGCCGGCCGGACCCGCGTGCCGCCGAGCCCGCGTGCCGGCCGAGCCAGCGTGCCGTCAGAAGGTGGCCAGGGCGCTCACCCTCATCTGCTGCACCCGGGCGTTCGCACACGCCTCGAAGCTCGACCCCGAGGCGGGGACGAAGATCGACTCGAGCGAGCCCGGCGGGTAGACGCGGAACCCGTCCGTCGCCTGCGGGCGGCACTCGGACGCGTCGTAGTTCCCCGTCTGGGCGATCTGCACGATCGTCTGCACCTCGGCACCGGGGGCGAGCGCGTGGGCCTCGTGCGGCGTCGAGCGGTCGAGCGCGGCCGAGGCGCCGATCTGGGTGCCGTTCCCGTCCCCGACGAACGAGACGCCGGGCCAGCCCTGGAGGGTGCAGGAGCGCTGACCGCCGTTGGTCAGGATGATCGCGACGCCGTAGCTGCCGGCCGCACCCCCGCCTCCGTCGGCGATCTCGGCGGTGAGTTCGCCCACCGTGCACCTCGAGGCCGCGTCACCCGGGGCACCGTCGCCCAGGTCGCCGCCACCGCCGGACGCCCCGTCGGGACCCGGCGTCGCCGTGGGAGAGGAGGCGCTGGTCGGCGAGTCGGTCGCCGACGAGCCGGTCGTCGGTGAGGCCGTGACGGTCACGGTGGGGGCCGCCGTCGTCTCGGGGCCGCCCGGGGCCGAACAGCCCGAGAGCACGACGGCGAAGGACGCCACGACGACCGCGGCGGGGACGAGAGAACGGATCGGACGCTTCATGCCTCCA
The DNA here is from genome assembly GCF_014841655.1 of Frigoribacterium sp. CFBP 8759. Lineage (NCBI taxonomy): Bacteria > Bacillati > Actinomycetota > Actinomycetes > Micrococcales > Microbacteriaceae > Frigoribacterium > Frigoribacterium sp. CFBP 8759. The sequence goes on along the minus strand of NZ_JACYUH010000003.1, from coordinate 416,473 downwards.
CCGAAGCACGCTCGGCCGGTTTCTTGCACACTCTGCACTTTTACCCGCTCGTTCCCCGGTCTCCGTCGGGACGACGAAGGGCCCGACATCCGCGGATGCCGGGCCCTTCGTGGTGCCGACCGGGGTCGGCGGGACGATCAGTTCTTGCCGAGGTCGTCCTTGGCCTTCTCGGTCTCGAGACGCTCGTCGCCCATGTGCTGGTCCTTGTGACCCTGCTTCGTGAGCTCTTCGTCGTCCGTGCGCTTGCCGACGGCCTCTTCGGCCTTGCCGGCGGCCTTCTGGACGAAATCTTTTGCCTTGTCACCAACGGACATGACGTACCTCCTGGTTGTCGGTCGACCGGACTGACCCGGTACACCCGTGACGGTAGGCCGGGTGTCCGCGGGCCGCCGGGGTTCACAGGCTGTTCCAGGTTCGTACCCGGACCGGGACCCGACCGATCGGTCTCGACCCGGTCCACGCCGTCGCCTAGGATCGTCGCCGAGGGGGCACCATGGCACGACACACACCGGGGGCGGGCGACGACGAGGGAGTCACGCCCGGTCACGAACCCTTCGCGCCCCCCGCGTCCGACGACGACGCCGTCACGGTCGACGCGACGGACGCTGCCGGACCCCGACTCGTCGCCTGGTCGCACCCCGGCACCTCGGGTTCGGCCACCACGAGCGGCGCCGCGAGCGCGGCCTCGGCCGACCCGGTCGGCGCGACCGTCGACGACCAGGACGACGAACCCGCCCCCCGGTCCGGCCGCCGCCGCCTCGCCGTCATCGGCGGCGTCGTCGCCGCCGCGGCCCTCGTCGCCGTGGCCGTGAGCGCGGTCCTGTTCACGAACGGCTCCGCCCCGCTCGCGGCCGGGGCACCGACCGGGTCCGCGAGCCCGACCACGATCGCCCGCACCTCGACACCCACCCCGAGTGCCTCCCCGTCGCCGATGCCGACCGCCCCCGCCACGCCCTCGCCCCGGGCGGCCACCCCGCCGCCCGAGGACGCTGCAGTGCCGGCGCCGTTCATCACCCCGGTGCCCGCGGGCACGGTCGTCGCCGAGTCCGACGTGGCGTCCCCCAAGGGCAGCATCCACTTCCACTACCGGGTGGTCGCCACCGGCGACGGCACCTACACGACCGACGTGACCGACTTCACCTCGAGCCTGCCCGTGCCGGTGGGGGTGTCGTTCTACCAGGTCGCTCCGTCCGTCGGCGACGGCATCACCTTCGGAGGCGACGGGGGTTCCGAGATCGGGGGGCCCACCGCGACCCCGGCATCGGCGTCCTGGAGCTTCGGAGCGGTCACCCAGCCGTCGTACCTCTCGACCCTCGTCGTCCACTCGACCAGCACCTCCCCGGACGTCCCCGTCGAGATCTCGGCCGGGAAGGTGCTCGCCGTCGCCCCGGTCGCCTGGTCGGTGCCGCCGCGTGGGACGAACATCGCCCCGGTCGACTCGGGTGCGGTGGCCTTCGCCACGGGAGCGCTCGAGGCGACCACGGCGTCCGGTTCGCCCAAGCGGTACACCGTCGCGCCCGACGACCTCATCGACGCCGTCGCCCGGCGCTTCGGCATCTCGGTCTCGGCGCTCCTCTACATGAACCAGGGCCTCCAGGTCATCGACGACGCGCAGCACCTGTTCGCGGGCACGACGCTCGTCCTCGACCCCGACAGCGTCTGAGCCGGGACGTCCCGCACGACGACGCCTAGGGTCGGGGTGGTGCCCCGCCTCCCCGTGCTCGTCCGTCACGCCGTGTGGTGGGTGCAGGACTACGCCTACGCCGCCGTCTGGCAGGTGAGGGCCGTCACGAGTCCTCGCGACCCGGAGCGCTACCTCGGCGGCACCGGTCGGCCCGTGCTCGTCGTCCCCGGCGTGTGGGAGACCTGGGCCTTCCTCCGACCGATGATCGAACGCCTGCACGCCGAGGGCCACCCCGTGCACGTGCTCGACGACCTGCGGTGGAACAGCCGCCCGGTCGAGGCCACCGCCCGCGACGTCGCCGCCTACCTGCTCGCACACGGACTCACCGACGTGGTGATCGTCGCCCACAGCAAGGGCGGCCTGATCGGCAAGTACGTCATGGCGCTGCTCGACGAGACCCGCCGCGTGCGGTCGATGGTCGCCGTCTGCTCGCCGTTCTCGGGGTCGCGCTACGCCACCTGGCTGGTGCTGCCCGCCCTCCGGGCCTTCTCCCCCCGCGACGCGACGACGATGCGGCTCGCACGGGACGAGTCGGTCAACGGCCGCATCACCTCGGTCTTCGGCGAGTTCGACCCCCACATCCCCGAGGGCAGCGAACTGCCCGGCGCCGTCAACGTGCGCCTCCACGCGGGCGGGCACTTCCGGGTGCTGGCCCACCCCCGGACGATCGCCACCGTCCTCGCCGCCGCCGGCGAGCCCGTCGAGCGGGTCAGGCCGGCGTGAGCAGGTCGTGCGCGAGCACGTCGGCGACGGCCAGCACCTTGTAGCCCTCGCTCTCGAAGAACACCGTCATGCGGTCGGCGTCCGTGCTCATCACGGTGCCCTCGCCCCAGGTCGCGTGCACGACGCGGGCGTCGGGCGCGAACGCAGGAGGCGCGGTGTCGGTGACGTCGTCCTGCTCGCCTCCGCGCGCCTCCCGGGGGTCGCCTGCCCTCTCGGCGGCCCGGCAGCCGTCGCAGTTGCCGCACCGCTCGGGCGAGTCCTCGCCGAAGTAGCCGAGCAGGAAGTGCCGACGGCAGCCGGGCGCCTCGGCGAAGGTGCGCATCATCTCGATGCGCGAGCGCTCGACCCGGTCGCGGGTCTCGGCGACCCCGCGCGCCGCCTCGGCGGCACTGCGGGCGTCGAAGCCGTCGACCGGCTCGAACCCCTTCGACGACTCGGACAGGGCACCGCCCTCGAGCAGCAGGTCGATGAGGCGCGAGACCGTGCGCGCGCCGAGGGCCAGCTGGTCCGACACCTCCGATCGCCGGACGGGCCGACCCGCCGCCGAGAGCGCAGTGAAGACCCCCCGAAGGTCTGCTCGCCCGGGCAGGCCCGAAGCGAAGAACGAGCGAAGCGAGAGGTCTTCGGGGCGGTAGTGCAGGGTCGCGGTGGCGGGGTCGCCGTCGCGCCCGGCCCGGCCGATCTCCTGGTAGTACGAGTCGAGCGAGTCGGGCACGTCGGCGTGCACGACGAACCGGACGTCGGGCTTGTCGATCCCCATGCCGAACGCGCTCGTGGCCACCACCACGTCGACCTCTCCGGCATGGAACCGCTCGTGCAGTTCGCCCCGCTCGGCCGAGCGCTGGCCGCCGTGGTATCCCACGACCGTGCGGTCGGGGCAGCGCTCGGCGATCGCGGCGGCGTAGTGCTCGGTCGCCTTGCGGGTGGCGACGTAGACGATGCCCGGCGTCGTCGAGGCGGCCACCTGCTCGACCACGGCGCGGGCCTTCTCGTCGTCGTCCTCATGCCGCACGACCTCGAGGGAGAGGGTGGGCCGGTCGAAGCCGTGGCTCAGCACGAGCGGGTCGTCGAGGCGGAGGCGTTCGACGATCTCGTCCCGCACCGGGCCCGACCCGGTCGCCGTGAGGGCCAGCACGGTGGGTCCCCCGAGACGCTCGACGACCTCGCCGAGGTGCAGGTAGTCGGGCCGGAAGTCGTGCCCCCACGACGAGACGCAGTGCGCCTCGTCGACGACGAAGAGGGCGACCCCGGCATCGCCCAGGCGGTCGACGGTCTCGTCCCGGGCGAGCTGCTCGGGGGCGAGGAAGACGTACGTGACCTCTCCGGCGGCGAGGCGCTCCCAGCCCTCGTCGTTCTCCGCGTCGGTGTGGCCCGAGTTGATCGCGACGGCGGGCGGGGCGTCGGGGCGTCCGACGAGTCCCGCGACCTGGTCCGCCTGCAACGCGATCAACGGCGAGACGACGACCGTGGGCCCGTCGAGCACGGCGCCGGCCACCTGGTAGATCGCCGATTTGCCGAATCCCGTGGGCATGACCGCGAGGGTGTCCCGGCCTGCGACCACCGCCTCCAGGGCCTCGAGCTGGGCGGGGTGCAGGTCGGTCCAACCGAAGAGGTCGGCGGCGGCACGGGTGATGTCGTCGGTGCGGGCGGTGCTCGTGCGGGCGGTGCTCGTGCGGGCGGTGCTCGTGCGGGTGCGTGCGGGGCGCGTCGTCGTGCTCATGTGGTCCTCGTTCCGGTGGGGCAGAGGTCCATCCCAGGCACGTGCGGGGCGACACGCGCAGGGCTGCCAGGCGATGCCCGGCCCTGCGTACCCCACCCGCCGCGGGTCGCGCATGCTACCCCTCGGTGGGCCCGTCGCGCCTCCCGTCGCACCTCCCGCGGACCGGCCCCGCGCCGCACGTCACGGGCGGAGGCGCGGGTCCAGCCGTCGCGGACCCCGTGGGCGTAGCGTCCGGTGCATGAGCGACGAGAAGCAGACCGAACCCGTCATGGACGGGGCCACCGAGGCGACCGACCACGAGAAGCTGAGCGGCCTGATCGAACAGGTCAAGGCCGACCACGGCGACGAGGGCGCGGCCTCGATGGCCGACCACCTCCGCGACCGCATGGACGAGACCGCGCAGGCCGACGAGAGCCCGGCAGACGCCGAGGAGTGAGTCCCGGGGCTCCACCGCGAGGTGGAGCCCTCCGGCCCCGGTCGTGACCTAGCGTCGAGGGATGTACTCCAACGGCTTCTCCCTCGTCGGTGTCCTCTACCCCGTCTTCTTCGTGGTGGTGTTCGCCTTGGCCGTCACGCTGGCCGTGCTCCTGATCAGGACCCTGCTCTGGGTGATCCGAGCACTGACGGCCTACACGCGAGAACGAGAACTCCGCATCGACCTGCTGCTCGCCGGTGACGACGACCCGGCCGGCCCGCCGGCACCCGGCGGTCCCGCGATCTGACGACCAGGAGGCGCGGGTTCAGTTCCCGACGCCCGCGACGACCTCGCGGACGAGGTCGGCCACCAGCCCGGGCCGTTCGAGTCCCGGCAGATGGGCGACGCCGGGCAGCACCCGACCCGGTCCCTGCCCGAGACGTCGAGCCGTCTCGGCGTAGAACGGCTCGTCGGCGGGGATGTCGAGCGCGCCCCAGGTCGCCAGGACCGGCGTCGCGACCTCGCCGAGGCGGCTCCACGTGTCGAGCCCGGCGTCTCCGGCCCCGTCCGGTGCGGCGACCTCGAGGATGCGGGCGTTCATCCGCTCGAAGAGTTCGCGGGGGGCACCCGTGACGCGGCCGCTCCGCGCCGCAGGACCGTCGAGCCAGAGGTGGGCCAGCAGACGGACCTGCGCCTCGACGTCGCCGCTGCCGGACGCCTCGTCGAGGGCCTCCATCAGCGGACCCGACGCCGGGTCGGGGGTCCAGTCGAACGGGGTGTCGTCGTCGGTCATGCCGCTGACCGCGGCACCGATCAGCAGCACGCCCGCCACGCGCTCGGGTGCGGTCACGGCCAGGTCGAGGGCGAGCGCACCGCCCATCGAGTTCCCGACGACGAACGCCCGCCCGAGGCCCAGCCGGTCGAGCAGCTCCACGAGGTCGGCCAGGTGCGTGGCGCCGCCGTCGGCCGCGGAGGCCGGGCTCTCGCCGAACCCGCGGCGGTCGTGGGCCACCAGGTCGAGACCGTCGGCCGCGAGTTCGTCGGCGACGCCCGTCCAGCTCCGGCGGTCGGCGACGCCGGCGTGCAACAGCACCACGGTCGGGCCGTCGCCCCGCCACCGGGTGGCCGCCAGGGCGGTGCCGTCCGACAGGGTCACGTCCGCGCGTTCGCCGCTCATGTCCGCCACGGTAGCGCCCCGCCGTGCCCTTGCCCAGACCCGCATGCCGCCGCTCGGACGGCCTGACGGCCTGACGGCCTGACGGCCTGGCGGCCCGACGGCCCGGACGACCCGACGGTCTGGACCCGGACCGTCTAGACCCGCTGCTGGCGCGGCACGACGACCCGCTCGAAGACGACCACTCCGGCCGTCGCGATCGGGATCGCCACGAGGGCACCGAGGATGCCGCCGAGCGCCCCTCCCCCGAAGGCCGCCACGATGACGAGGGCGCCGGGCACCGCCACGGCCTTGGACATCACCCGTGGGGTCAGCACGTAGGCCTCGACCTGGGCGTAGACGAGCAGCACGATGCCGACGACGATCGCGGTGACCGGCGAGACGGTGATCGTGGCGGCGATGATGATCGCATAGGCCACGACCGTGCCGACCACGGGGATCAGTGCGCCCAGGAACGCGAGGGTGGCGAAGAGCACCGGCACCGGTCCGCCGGCGATCGTCAGCACGATGAAGACGAACACGGCGTTGACGGCGGCGAGCGCCACCTGCCCGGCGACGTAGCGGCCGACCGACAGGAAGATCTCGTCCGAGATGCTCATGACGTTCTCGCGGTGGCTGCGGGGCACGGCGCGACTGAGCGAGCGCAGCATCTGCGGGAGGGTGATCGCGAAGTAGAGGGTGAGGATCGCGACCACGATCACCGCGGTGATGGCGTTGGTGATCCCCTGGCCGACGGCGAGCAGGCCTCCGCCGAGGGCGAGCAACTGGTCGGGGTCGAGCAGGTACGAGGTGACGGCGCCGACCGCGTCGTCGACGTCGACGTCGAACCCGACGGTCTCGACGGCCTGCTGCACCCAGGGCTGGCGCGAGAGCTCCTGCAGGGCGGCGGGGGCCGTCTGCACGACGTGCCCGATCTGCTCGATCAGCGCGGGCACGACGGCCGCGACGATGCCCACGACGACCCCGACGACCAGCACGACGGCGACGACGACGCCGACCCAGCGCGGGGCGCCGGCGCGCGCGAGGCGTCGGACGACCGGTTCGAAGGCGAGCGCGAGGAAGAACGCGAGGCCGATGTAGACGAGGATCGTCGACAGGGCCATGAGGGCGACGATGATGCCGACGCCGAGCCCTCCGCCGAGGGTCGCGATGAGGCCGAACCGGAAGGCGCCGGGGCGCTGCATCGGGCTGGGGGGTGTGGCGGTCTGCGTGGCCGTACCGGCCGATCGACGCACGAGACGGGCGCGGGGTGACGAGGGCATCCGACCATCCTGACCTGCTCAAGCCGATCGAGGCCACGCCGACCCCGGTCGGCCGGGGTCCGAGTCGCACGATCACTCCATCGGCAGGGAGCTCCTCCGCCCGGTCACGTGCGAAGGCCCGCCCCGACTCTCGTCGGGACGGGCCTGTCTGCGTCCGTCGGGACGCGGGCCCGAGGGGTCAGGCCCCCTGCACGTTCTCCTTCGACTGCTGGGCGCTGTCCTTCACGTCGCCCGCGGCGCTCGAGGCGTCGTCCTTCACGGTCGAGGCGGCGTCCTGCGCCGTGCCCTTGACCGAGGCGAACGCCTCCTGGGCGGGCTCCTTCAGGTTCGACGCCACGTCCTGCGCCGCACCCTTCACCGAGTCGAGTGCCGGGCCCGCTGCGTCCTTGGCGTCGGAGACGAGCTCCTTCTCCTTGTCCGAGGCGGGGATCAGCGACGACACGAGCCAGCCGGCTCCGAAGGCGATGAGGCCGACGGCGAGCGGGTTGCCCTTCGCCTTGCGCACGGCCGCCGACGAGGCGTCCGAGACGCTGCCCGCGGCGTCGTGACCGGCGCCCGAGGTCGTCGAGGCCGCATCGTGCGCCGCACCCATGACCGACTCCTTGACGCCCGAGAAGCGGCTCTTCACCTTCTCGGTCTGACGATGCGCGATGCTCGACGGGTTCACCTTGTCGGCGAGCGCGTCGACGTCGTTGCCGAGTCCGGCGCGCGTGCGCTCGATCTCGGCGCGGATCTCGTCGGGCGTGCGGCTGCTGCCGTTCTGGTCGGTGGTGCTCATGCGGTGCCTCCAGGCGTGACGGTCTCGGGGATCTTCTTGAGGGAGTCGACCGTCTTCGGTGCCCCCTTGATGCTCTTCAGTTCTTTCCTCCCGCGCAGGAACAGCACGAGGGCGACGATCGCGTAGACGACCGCGATGATCAGCGACGACCAGCCGAGGCCGATCAGCACGCCGAGGCCCCACATGGCGGCCAGCGAGACGAACAGCAGGGCGAAGAGGCCGGTGAGACCCGCTCCGCCGAACATGCCCGCACCCTTGCCGGCTTTCTTGGCCGACTCGGTGAGCTCGGCCTTGGCCAGCTCGACCTCTTGGCGGAAGAGGGTCGAGATGTCACCGGTCACGCCGGAGAGCAGGTCGCCGAGCGACGTGGTCGCGGCCTTCTCCTCCGGGGCGGGAGGCGTCGCCACGGGCTCGCGGAACGGGTCGCTCACGCGCGCGTCCCCGACGTGCCGGGCCACGTCGTGGGCACGCTGGAGTCGGGCGTCGACGTGCCGACGCCGGGGACGTCGCCCTCGGTGACGACGTCGTACTCACCGGCCACGGGGCCGACGTCACCGACGAGACGGCTCGGCGCGGCGGCGGACGCAGGAGGCGCGGGCCGGCTCGCCGCACCTCCGGCGTCTCCGGTCGTGGCGGCGTGCTCGTCCCCGGCCTCGGCCGTCAGCGACTTGACGACGCGTCCGGCGAGCAGGCCGGAGACCGCGGCGATGGCGATGAACGTGCCGGGCTTGCGCGCCGCGTACGACTTCACGTCGTCGAGCAGGCTGCCCGGGTCGCGACCCTCGAGCCAGCCGGCGACGCCGTGGGCGCGACCGGACAGGTTGCGGACCAGCTCGCCCGCGATGCCGCTGTCGGCGGAGTCGGCCATCGAGCCGAGCTGGTCGCCGACCTGGCGGAGGCCGGCCGCGGCCTTCTCCTGCTGGGCGCCGGCCTGCTCCTTGAGCTCGCCCGTCGCCTGGCCGAAGAGCTGCTTGGCCTGGCCGCCGGCCTCGGAAGCGACCTTGGAGACCTGCTCCTTGGCACTGCCGGCGACGTCGGAGGCCGCGGACTTCGCGTCGTCCGCGACCCCGGCCGCCTCGTCCTTCGCGGCGCCTGCCTTGGCCTTCGCGGTGTCGGCGGCGCCGGTGCCGGTGCCGGCGTCGGTGCCGGTGTGGTCGTGCCCGAGGTGCTCCTCGACGACCGGGGCCGCGGTCGCGCTGAAGTCGCTCGCCGTCGCGTCGGGGTCGGTGATGTCGGCGTACGCGCCGACCTGGTCGCCCAGGTCGGTCACGGCGTCGTCGCGGCGCAGGTGGTCGTGCCCGGAGGCGGCGCCGCGAAGCGGCTGCCCCTCGGAGGTGGTGTCGTAGACCGGGGTGGACGGGTCTCCGTCGTAGCGTTCGTCGTCGCTCATGTCGTGCCTCTCGGATCGTCGGCGACCGTCCGGGTGACGGTCGTGATCGGGGTACGACCTGTCACTCTGTCCCTCTCCCGGGGGGCGGTGACCGCACATGGTGAAAACGCGACGGGGGGTTGACACGGGCTGGCCGGCAGGGTCGTGATCGGGACGGATCGTGTCGGGGAAACGCGACATGCCGCCCACGTTCGCACGTGAGCGGCATGTCGTGACCTGTCGGGGCCGGAGCCCGGGCGACTAGCTGTCCTTGCCGTCCGAGACCTCGCTGTCGTCGCTCTGCTCGGAGTCGTCGACGAGGCCCTGCTTCGACCCGTCGGCAAGGTCTTCGGTGTACTTCTTGTCGTCTTCGGTCATGTCGGTCGAACCGTCGGGGATGCCGTTTTCGTTGGTCATGCCCGCACCATACTCGCCGGCCCGCCGACCGGGCCGTCAGTGGAACTGGGGGACGATCAGCCACAGTCCGACGAGCACGGCAGCGATCCCCACGGCGAAGCACAGCCCGCCGGCGACCGTGGCGCCCAGCGGTCTCGACCGCGGCGGGTCCGCGCTCGGGACGGCGACACCGGCCCCGCCGTCGGACTCGACGGCGCCGTCCGCGAACAGACGGACCCCCGTCGCGAACGCGGTGACGATGACGGCGGTGGCGGCGAGCGCGGTCGCGAAGACCACGACGAAGGCGCCCCAGTCGACTCCCAAGAACATGGTCACTCCCCTCGTCCGCGGCTCGCGCCGACCCGTTCGGCGGCCGGGGCCTCGTCGCTGTCGTTGACGGTCTCGTGGGTCACCGGGTGCCGTCGGGCGAGGAGGGCGAAGGCGAGCCCACCGGCCAGGGCGAGCACCGCGACCACCACCAGGCCCGCCGTGCTCGAACTGGCCAGCCAGGCCGAGAGCCCTCCGACCAGCGCGGCGGCCGGCAGGGTCACCACCCAGGCCGAGGCGATCCTGCCGACGACGCCCCAGTGCACCGTGGCGAGCTTCTTGCCCAGCCCTGCCCCGACGATGGACCCCGACGTCACCTGGGTCGTCGACAGGGCGAACCCGAGGTGGGACGAGATCAGGATGGTCGCGGCCGAGCTCGTCTCGGCCGCGAACCCCTGCGGGGCCTGGACGTCGGTGATGCGCTTGCCCACGGTGCGCATGATGCGCCAGCCCCCGAGGTAGGTGCCGAGCGCGATGGCGAGGCCACAGGCGAGGACCACCCAGAGCTGCGGGGCGCTGCCGGCTCCCTGGTAGCCGGCGGCGATCAGGGTCAGCGTGATGACGCCCATCGTCTTCTGGGCGTCGTTCGTGCCGTGGGCGAGTGAGACCAGGGAGGCGCTGATCGTCTGCCCGTGCCGGAAGCCGGCGGTGGACCCCCGCAGGGTGGCCTGCCGCGTGATCCGGTAGGCCACGTAGGTGGCGACGAGGGCGACCACGCCCGCCACGACGGGCGAGATCAGGGCCGGCAGCACGACCTTCGACAGGACCACGGCGAAGTCGACGGCCCCCACGCCGGCACCGATGACCGCGGCCCCGATCAGGCCGCCGAAGAGGGCGTGCGACGAGCTGGACGGCAGCCCGAGGTACCAGGTGGCGAGGTTCCAGATGACGGCTCCCACGAGACCGGCGAAGATCATGACCGGTGTCACCTGGACCCCGCCGTCTCCCTCGCGGATGATGCCGTTCGAGACGGTGCTCGCGACCTCGGTCGAGAGGAAGGCACCCACCAGGTTGAGGACGGCCGAGATGAGGACGGCGACCTTCGGCTTGAGGGCGCCGGTGGCGACCGAGGTGGCCATGGCGTTGGCCGTGTCGTGGAAGCCGTTCGTGAAGTCGAAGACCAGCGCGATCACGACCACGAGCACCACGGTGACGAACACGTCCATCGGTACCGCCCTCCGGGACCCTCGCCGGTCACCGACCGATGACCGCGGCACGATGGCCCCGGTGCGACGCTAGGCCTCGTGGACGCGCTCGAAGATGAACGCCGAAGGAATCTTGCACATCATGCAAATGGACCGGAGGGCTCGGTGCCCACCACCGTCGGGACCGGCCGTTCCGCTAGGCGCAGCCCCGCGAGGCGCGTACGGTGGGCGCAGGCAGCCCCAGCTCCCGGTCGCCGTCCTCCCGCAGCTCGGGAGGTGGTCCGACCGGAGGCACCGAGCACCCCGACCCGACGGACCCCATGGCACGCACCACCCTCCCCGAGACCGCACCCGAGCAAGTGACCGAGTGGCCGTCGCTCGACAGCGACGACCACCTCACGGACGATCCCACCCTCTAAGGAGCGATCCCCCACGGGGCATCCCGCGCCTCCTCGGCGTCAGGCCGCCGTGCGTGACCGACGCGAGCGGGCCAGCACGAACGGCAACTGCGTCTCGTCGACCACGGGCACCCCGTAACGGAGGGCCTTGCGGACCTTGCCCGATGCGCAGGCGACGTCCGCGGCGACGACCAGCGACGTCTCGGTCGTGACCGCCGGCCAGACGACCAACCCGGCACGTTCGAGCGTCCGCACGAGGGCGTCCCTCTCCTGGCTGAGCGATCCGGTCAGGGCGACGTGCGCGCCGGGTGCCAGCGGCCCGACGTCGGGCCGGGCCAGGGACGGCGTCCGGGGCTCCGGTGCCGCTCCGAGGGACTCGTCGAGCCCCTCGATGACCTCGAACTCGTCGAGCTCGTCGTCCTCCGCCGGACGGGGCGCGCGCTCGAGCACCGACGGTACGAGAGCCGCGTCGCGCCGGTGCGGGGCGATGCCGAGCATCTCGGCGACCGCGTCCACCTGCCGCCGTTCGTCGTCCGAGAGCACGTCGTGCGCCCAGACGGTCGAGACGAGTGAGGCGAAGTAGCGGTCGTGCACGAGCGCACGGGACAGGTCGTCGAGGTCGAGCTCGACGGCGAGGGTCGCGAGGTTCCCGGCCTCGTCCCTCGAGAGGTAGCCGTCGGACAGTGCCTTGTCGAGCATCGCCGCGTACTGGTCCTGACGACGGTCGAGGCCGAGCTGGGGCAGCAGCTCGGTCGCCCGCTCGAGGAAGCGGGGCTCGGTGGGCGCCGGCTCGACGGACAGGCCGTAGACGTCGCGATCGAGGTCGAGGTCGACGGGACCCGCGAGGTGCGTGCCGCCCGCGGGGCTCGCCGGGGGCACCGCCGCCGGAGCCATGGGCCCCACGGCGCCGGACGCCGAGAGGACGGCGGAGGGGGCGGGCGCGAGGTCGCGCACCCGGGCGACACGGCGCCGGGCCCGCCAGGCCGCGCGGCCGGGGACGTGGCCTCCGTCGTCGGCGCCACCCGCGCCTCCTGCGTACCGGGGGTGCGGCGTGGACCGCGGGGTCTCGGCCGTCGGCCACTGCTGCAGGGCGGCGTAGCGGCCCCAGTCCTGCCACCAGGCCGACTGGGCGTCACCCATGCGCAGGTAGGCGGACAGCAGCTGGGCGGTCGCCGCCGCGTCGCCGAGCGACTCGTGGGCGACGGAGAGGTCGACGTCGATGGCCGCGCAGCAGTCGGCGAGCGTGCGGCCGGCGCCGGGCAGGTACGTGGGGGCGAGCTTCATCGTGCAGAGTGCGCCCGACCCGTCGGTCCCGAGCGGCGACACCAACCCGAGGCGCGCGAACTCGGCGGCCAGGAACTGCGCCTCGAAGCGGGCGTTGTGCGCGACGACGACGCGTCCGCGCAGGCGGTCGCAGAGGTCGTCGACGACGTGCTCGAACCGGGGTGCCCCGCGGACGTCCGCGCTGCGGAGCCCGTGGACGTGGATGGGCCCGAGGTCCCGCGAGGGGTCGACGACGGTCTCGAACGACGCCTCGACCTCACCGTGGACGTCGAGGTGCACGATGCCGATCTCGATCACCCGATGGTGTCGCCCGGGCCAGAGACCCGTCGTCTCGACGTCGATGACCGCGTAGCCGCCGTGAACCATGTCATCCCTTTCGTCGGGGCGAGCCTGGCAGGTTGCCCGATGGGCATCCAGCCCGCAATCGGGTGACACCCGTCGTGGGGCGGTGGGGGGACGCGGGGTCAGGAGGCGCGGCTCGGTGCTTCCCGTCGGTCCCGTCGTCCGCCACGATGGGGGCATGACCGCCGCCCCCGCCTCCGTCACCGCCGCGACCGCCTCCGTCACCGCCGCGACCGCCTCCGTCACGGCCCCGACCGCGTCCGTCACGGCCGTCTGCCGGGTGTCGGCCCTGCTGCCCGACTCGGGCACGATCGGCGTGACCGCCATCGACAAGCGCCCCGTGGACGGGCCCGTCCACGTGCGCCCCCTCGGCCTCCGCGCCGACGTGCAGGCCGACCGCAAGCACCACGGCGGGATCGACCAGGCGGTGTACGCCTTCGCCGACGAGGACGCCGTCCACTTCGCCGAGCTGCTCGGCCGCGAGGTGGTGCCGGGGCTGTTCGGCGAGAACCTGCGGACGTCCGGGGTCGACGTCACCGGCGCGGTGATCGGCGAACGCTGGGCCGTGGGCGGCACCCTCGTGCTCGAGGTCACGAAGCCTCGCGTCCCGTGCGGCACGTTCGCCCGCCGACTCGGCGAGGCCATGTGGGTCAAGCGGTTCTACGCCGAGGGTCGCCCCGGCACCTACCTGCGGGTGGTGAAGGCGGGGCCCGTCCAGGCGGGTGACGGCGTCACGGTGCTGTCACGACCGTCGCACGGGGTGACGATCGGCGAGGCCTTCACGGGGCTCCGGCCCGACCGGGCCGAGGCCCTCCTCGCAGCCGTCGACGGACCCGACCGCCTGAGGCTCACCGACGAGGTCCGGGGCTTCGCCGAGAAGGCCCTGCGAGGGCGCGTCCCCGCCTGAGCGCCGGCACGCACGCTCCACTAGCCTCGACCGAGAGGGCCCGGACGGGGCCCGCGCCAGAGGAGGCACCCATGTTCGAAGCCGAGAACATCCGCGACTGGATCGGCATGCCGGTCGTCGACCCCGACGGCGACAAGGTCGGCTCGCTCGAGAGCATCTACTTCGACACCGCCGCCGACCAGCCCGCCTTCGCCACCGTGACCGCCGGACTGCTCGGCCGCTCGCGCCTGGTCTTCGTGCCGCTGCAGGGTGCCGTCGTCGCCCCCAAGCACCTCAAGGTGCAGTTCGCGAAGAAGCTCGTCAAGGACGCCCCGTCGATCGAGACCGACGGCGAGCTCGAGGCAGCCCGCGAGCCCGCCGTGTTCGAGCACTACGGCCTCGTGTACCAGACCGGCGCGGCCGGCGAACGCCGCCTCGGCCGCCGCTGACCGCCGCCGCTCCCGACCGCGAAGGGCCCCGCCGCATCGGCGGGGCCCTTCGGCGTCCGCTCGGGCGATGGTGCGCGCACGAGTGCAGAACGTGCAAAAATCAGGAGGCGCGGGTCGGTGACCCGCGCCTCCTGCGTCGTGCGCCCGCCCCGACGCCGCCGCCACGTGCTCCGGCCTCGTGCCGCCCCTCCCCCCTTGCCTCGCTCCCGTCGCCTCGCCTCACGCCCCCTTCGCCTCGCCTCACGGCCCGTGCCGCTGCCCGAAAGGCCACCCCATGACCCACGCCCCCGCCCCGACCGGCGCCACGTCGCCGTCCTCCCCCGGAGCGGGCCCCGGCCAGCCCGCCGGGGTGCCGCGTCACGCCTGGTACGCCCTCGTCGCCCTGCTCCTCGGCATGTTCATCGCCCTGCTCGACACGACGATCGTCAACGTCGCCCTGCCGACGATCCGCACGACGCTCGACGCCTCGGAGTCGACCCTGTCGTGGATCATCTCGGGGTACGCCCTCGCCTTCGGCCTCGCGTTGATCCCCGCCGGGCGCATCGGCGACCGCATCGGCCACAAGTGGGTCTACTTCACGGGAGTCCTGCTCTTCACGCTGGCGTCGCTCGCCTGTGGCCTCGCCCAGGACGACACCCAGCTCGTGGTGTTCCGCGTCGTGCAGGGCCTCGCCGGCGGCATCTTCGTGCCGGCCGTCACGGCGTTCATCCAGTTGCTGTTCCCCGGTCGCTCGCGGGGCAAGGCCTTCGCCATCATGGGCGCCGTCATCGGCGTCTCGTCGGCGCTCGGTCCGATCATCGGCGGCCTGATCATCCAGGCCTTCGGCGACGAGAACGGGTGGCGTCTCGTCTTCTACGTCAACCTGCCGTTCGGCATCATCACCCTCGTCGCCGCCGCCGTCCTGCTGCCCAAGCGCGACGAGTCGGTGCCCCGTCCCGACCGCGGGCTCGACTGGATCGGCCTCGTGCTGGTCTCGGGCGCCTTCGTCGCCCTGCTCGTCCCGCTGATCCAGGGGCAGGACGAGGGCTGGCCGCTCTGGACCTACCTGACCATCGCCGCCGGCGTCGTGCTGCTCGCCCTGTTCGGCCTGTGGGAGGTCGCGTACACGAAGCGCGGCAAGACCCCCCTCGTACCGCCGAAGCTGTTCGCGCACCCGTCGTTCACCGGTGGCGTCGTGCTCGCGCTCGTCTACTTCGCGGCCTTCACGAGCATCTTCTTCACGATCTCGCTGCTCTGGCAGTCGGGGCTCGGCCACAGTGCATTGGCCTCGGGCGCCGTGGCGATCCCGTTCGCGGTGGGCAGCATCATCAGCTCGTCGCAGAGCAACCGCATCGCCGCCCGGCTCGGTCGCGGCGTGCTGATCCTCGGCACGGCCCTCGTCACCATCGGCCTCACCTGGATGTGGCTCGTGCTCGTCACGGTCGACGCCTCCGACCTGACCAACTGGATGCTGCTGGTCCCGCTGCTGCTCGCCGGCCTCGGCAACGGCTTCTTCATCGCGCCGAACGTCCAGTTCATCGTCGCGACGGTCGACCGGCAGGACGCCGGCTCGGCCAGCGCCGTCATCTCGGCGATCCAGCGCATCGGGTCGGCCGTGGGCATCGCGATCATCGGCAGCGTGCTCTTCGGCACGCTGACCATCTCGGGCCGCACGCCGGCCGACGTCGCCACCGGCTTCACCGACGCGGCGGCCCACGCCATGCTCGTCAGCGCGATCTTCGCCCTGGCCTCGTTCGTGCTCGTGTTCGCCCTGCCGCGTCGCGTCCCGCAGCAGCGCGGATAGCGCCGTCCGGGCGCCGCCACGCGCGGGTGGGGCCGGGATGCGAACCCGGCCCCCTCGTTCGGGCGGCACCAAGGAAGGTGAGGCACACTGCAACGATGCCCTCAGCCCTGCCGACCACAGAGCCGACCGTCCGCCCCGTCTCGACGACCCGTCGAGACCGGGTGCTGCCGCTCGACGGCCTGCGCACGCTGGCCATCGCCCTCGTCGTGCTCTACCACCTGCACGTGCCGGGCTTCGGCAGCGGGTTCGTGGGCGTCAACGTCTTCTTCGTTCTGTCGGGCTACCTGATCACGACGTTGCTGCTGCGCGAGCACGCGTCGACGGGACGCATCCGGCTCGGCCGGTTCTGGGTCCGCCGCCTGCTGCGGCTCTACCCGACGCTGCTCGCCGTCGTCGTGGTGGGCGTCTCGCTGTGGTGGCTCGTGGGTGACTACCAGGGCTCGACCCTCGGCCCGGTCGGTGCCGCCCTGATCGCCCTCACCTACACCGGCAACGTCGCCCGGGCGTTCTTCGACACCTCGCAGGGCGTCTTCGCGCCGATGTGGAGCCTGTCGATGGAAGAGCAGTTCTACCTCGTCTGGCCGCCGGTGCTGGTGCTGCTGCTCGCCGTCGCGGTCAGGCGCAAGGCCCTGGTCGCCGGCCTCTCGGTGGTCGTGGTCGCCTCGGCCGTCGCCACCTGGTTCCTCTACGACCGCCCCTCGGGCGGTGCGACCCCCGACATCTACTTCAGCCCCGTCCTCAACGTGGCCCCCCTGCTGATGGGCTGCGTGCTCGCGGTCGTCCTGCGGTCCGACCGCGTGCGGGCAGCCCTCGCCGGCCGCTGGGGAGCCCTCGCCACCTGGCTCGGAGTCGCCGGGGTCGTGGGGTCGCTCTTCGTCATCGGATCGGGGTGGCAGCAGAGCGTCCTCACCTTCGCGGTCGCGTTGCCCGCCGTGGGCCTGGCCTCGATGCTCCTGATCGGTGGTCTCGTCACGGCGTCGTCCCCCGTCGCCTGGGTGCTGTCCCTGGCACCGGTCGCCTGGTTCGGACGGGCCGTCTCGTACCCGCTCTACCTCTGGCACGTCGTCTTCATCGCCCTCGTCGAACCGTACGTGCAGGGTGCGCTCGGCATCGTCCTCGTGCTCGCGGCGGCGATCGGCACGTCCGTTCTCTCGCACCACTTCGTGGAGAAACCGGCCCTCGCGCTGAAGGGCCGTTTCGAGCCCCGGGAGCCTCGCCGCGCCTCCTCGACCGTCTCACGCGACCGCGAGCTCACGAACGCCTGACGCCTGACTTCGGGCGCCTGACGCCGGGTGCGGGCGCCTGACGCATGGCGCCTCGCGCCGGGCGGGCCGGGGTCAGAGCCAGCCACGCTCGCGCGCGACCCGGGCGGCGGTGTGCCGCGACGAACTGCCGGTCTTCTGCATCGCCGACGACAGGTAGTTGCGCACCGTGCCGGACGCGAGGTGCAGCCGGGCGCTGATCTCGCGCACCGAGAAGCCGTCGGTCGTCAGTCGCAACGTGTCGAGCTCGCGCTCGGTCAGCGGGCAGTCGTCCATCATCGCCGAGGCCGAGATGTCGGCGTCGATGTAACGGCGGCCGTCGTGCACCTGCACGATCACCCGTTCGAGCTCGTCGGGGTCGACCGACTTCGGCAGGAACCCCCGCACCCCGGCACGGAGGGCACGACGGAGCACGCCGGGGCGGCCGTGACGGGTCAGCAGCACGACCGCCTGCTCGGGTCGTCGACCCAGGATCGCGATCGCCGCGTCGATGCCGTCCATGCCGGGCATCTCGAGGTCGAGCAGCACGACGTCGGGCTCGTGCAGCGCGGCGAGGGCCACGGCCTCGGCACCGTCGGCGGCCTGGGCGACGACGGTGATCGTGTCGCTCAGGTCGAGCAGGGCGGCGATCGATCGACGCAGCAGGGTCTCGTCGTCGGCGAGCAGCACGCGGATCATGCGGACCTCGTGCCGGTCGACGCCCCCGGGGCCGCCGCGGGGGCCGCCCCGGCCCGTGTCGCCGTCGGCCGGGATGCTCCGCCGGCTCCCGTCGCCGTCGCCCTCGCCCTCGCCTCGACCCGGAACCGGCCGTTCTCGAGCCGGGTGGTCACCGTGCCGCCGACCGCGGCGAACCTCTCGCCGAGACGGGCGAGGCCGCTGAGTCCGCGCAGGGGCTCGGGGGCACCGTCGTTGACGACCTCGACCGACTCGGGGCCGAGCACGATGGAGACCCAATCCGCCTGGGCGTGACGCAGCACGTTCGTCGTGGCCTCACGCATGACGTGGCCGAAGAGGTCGTCGGCCGGGTGACCGACGGGAGGGACGCCCGTGACCTCGAGCTCGATGCCCGCCGCCCGGATCAGTTCGGCCGAGTTGGCCAGTTCGCCGGCGAGCGTGAGCGTGCGTTCGCCGTAGGCCAGCCGACGGGTCTCGGCGATCGTCTGCACGATCAGCTGCTCGGCCTCGCGGAGGTGCCGTCGCGCGGCGGCGGGGTCGCGGTCCAGGGTCTTGTCGGCCAGCTGCAGCTGCAGGCGACCGACGTGCAGGGCCTGCCCCTGGATGTCGTGCAGGTCGACCGAGAACCGGTACCGCTCGCGCATCACGGCGAGCTCGGACTGGGTCTCGCGGGCCGCGTCGATCTCGAGGTACAGGTCGAACCCGTACCGGTTCAGCCGACAGATCCCGTAGAGCGACAGCAGGCCGATCACGACCATCGTCGACAGCCCCACGAGCGGTGCGGCCGCGTCGACCTCGACGACCACCACGGGCACGAGCGCCGCGACCACGGCGGCGACGACCCATCGCCAGGAGGCGGACGGGGGCGTCGTCGCCAGGTACCCGACGGTGAGGCCGAAGGGGAAGATCAGCAGGGCGTTGTGCCCGCCGAGCGGGACCGCCAGCCAGACGAGGTACGAGACGACGAGACCGGCGACGGCCAACGGCACGGGTGGGCGGCGTTCCCAGAAGAACGAGTGGGCCGTGACGAGCGCCCCCGCGGCGCCGGAGGCCGCCACCAGCCACCAGGAGGCGCCCTCTGCCACCAGCGTCACGACCAGGACGAGGGTGGTGAAGAGCGCGAGCGCCACGAACGACCACGTGACGTACCGCCGCATGCGCGCGAGCGGGGGCAGGTGGCCGCCCGGTCGAGGACGCACGGCCAGCGGGAGGTGGGGCATGCGACCACGCTAACGGAGGCCGCCGACGCACGGAGGTGCCCGATGTCACGGCCGAGCATGACCGATGTCACACGGCACGGGTGGCACGCCGGCACTACCCGTCGTCCGCCCGGCACGAGATCGTCGAGGTCATGACGAACTCCACCGACACCACGCCCCGACCGGCCGTCGCGCCCGGCTCCGCCGAGCGCGGCGACGCCGTCATCTCGACGCACGGCCTCCGCTGTTCGTACGGCTCGTTCACCGCCGTCGACGGCCTCGACCTGACCGTCCACCGCGGCGAGCTGTACGCGCTCCTCGGCACGAACGGTGCCGGCAAGACCACCACGCTCGAGGTGCTCGAAGGGCATCGCACGGCCGACGCGGGCCGGGTCGAGGTGCTCGGCGGCGATCCGACCGACCGGGGGCGCATCCGACCGCGCATCGGCACGATGTTGCAGGACTCGGGCCTCGCCCCCGAGCTCACCGTGCGCGAGAGCGTCCAGCTGTCGGGCGCCGTCTCGGGTCGCGACGACGACGTCGACCGCGTGCTCGGCCTCGTCGGCGTCGACCACAAGGCCTCGGCCCGGGTCGCACGGCTCTCGGGCGGCGAGCGGCGGCGGGTCGACTTCGCCGCGGCCGTCTGGGGCACGCCCGAGCTGGTCTTCCTCGACGAACCCACCACGGGGCTCGACCCCGCGGCACGGGACGCGCTCTGGGCCGTGGTCGCCGGACTCCGGGAGGCGGGGGTCACCTTCGTCCTGACCACCCACTACCTCGAGGAAGCCGCCGAGAACGCCGACCGCATCGGTCTGATGCACCGCGGGCGCATCCGTCGCGAAGGGACCGTCGCCGACCTCACCGCCGGCAGCACGACCTCCATCCGCTTCGTCGCCCCCGGCCCGCTGGACGGCCTCCCGCTGCAGGTCGCCCGGACCGAGAACGACCTCGTCGTGATCGAGACCGACGACGCCCAGCGCGACCTCGGGGCGTTGCTCGGCTGGGCGACCGACGCCGATCGCCCGTTGGCCCGTCTCACGGTGCACGAGTCGGGACTCGACGACGTGTTCCGCGACCTCGGCCGCGCCTCCTGACCGTCGACCGTCGCCGACTCCGCTCCCCACGCCCATCCCCGAAAGGACATCCCATGACCACCGTGACCCGTCCCTCCCCCACCCGGTCGGCAGGCTCGCGACGTCGTTCCGGCCCGCTCGCCATCGCCCTCGCCGAGCTGCGCATGCTCGTGCGCAACCGCACCGTCGCCCTCTGCGCCCTGCTGCTGCCCCTGGGCTTCGGGGCCCTCACCTACGCCTTCGACTCGTACGGCACGGCCGGCATGCTCGCCGGCGTGCAGATCATCGGCATGGTGGGCCTCGGCGTCTACGTCACCGCGACGACCACCCTCGCGGCCCGTCGACAGTCCCTGTACCTGAAACGGTTGCGCAGCGGGTCCGTCGGCGACGCGGGCATCATCGCCGGGCTCGTGCTGCCCGTCGTGGCGGTCAGCGTCGCGCAACTCGTCATCGTGCTCGGCGTGCTCGCGCTCCGCGAGCCCCCGGTGCACCCCGGGCTGCTGATCGTGGCCGTCCTGATCGCCGAGGCCATGTTCGCCGGCTTCGCCCTGGCCACGGCCGGGTTCAGCAACTCGCCCGAGCACGCCCAGTACACGACCATGCCGCTCTACCTGATCACGCTCGGGGTGGCGATCTGGTGGACGGTCACGGGTGCCGACGACCTGCTCTGGCTCAAGCGCATCCTGCCGGGGGGCGGACTGATGGAACTGATCACCCTCGCCTGGAACGGCGGCGACCTGTCGCTCGTGTCCGTGCTGCTGGCACCGACGCTGGTCTGGGCCGCCCTCGGGGCCCTCGCGGCCACGAAGGCCTTCCGATGGGAACCCCGGCACTGAGCGGCCCCGACCTCGTCCCGAGGGCCGATGCGGCCTCGTCAGGGCCGGCGCGGCCGGGCGACGGCGGGCACGCCCACCGCGACCGACCCGGCCGGGACGTCCTTGGTCACGACCGCGTTGGCCCCGACGACGCTGCCGCTGCCCACGGTGACGCCGCCGAGCACGGCGGCCCCGGCACCGATCATCACGCCGTCACCGACGGTGGGGTGCCGGCGGCCGAGCGCGCCTCCGCGTCCCTTGCCCCCGAGGGTCACTCCGTGGAAGATCGTGCAGTCGTCACCGACGACCGCGGTCTCGCCGATGACGACGCCCATGCCGTGGTCGATGAACAGGCGGGCCCCGAGGCGAGCCCCGGGGTGGATCTCGACGCCGGTCAGCGATCGGACCATCTGCGACAGCAGGCGGGCGGCGAACCGCGAACACAGGAGGCGCGGTGCCGGCCCCGCACGCCACAGTCGGGAGGTCACGCGATGCGCCCACACCGCGTGCAGGCCCGAGTAGACGAGGGCGGTCTCGAGGCGTCCTCGGGCAGCCGGGTCGCGCCTCCGGACGGTGTCGAGGTCCTCCCGGAGGCGTGCGACCAACTGCACCCTAGGCGTCCGCGAGGTCCTGGAACAGCACGGTCGACAGGTAACGCTCTCCGGTGTCGCAGACGATGGCGACGATGCGCTTGCCGGCGTTCTCGGGTCGCTTCGCGATCTCGAGCGCGGCGTGGATGATCGCCCCCGACGAGATGCCCGAGAGGATGCCCTCCTTCGTGGCGAGGTCGCGTGCGACGCGCAGGGCGTCGTCGAGCTGCACGGGGAACACCTCGTCGATCTGCGAGCGGTCGAGCACCTCGGGCACGAAGTTCGCCCCGATGCCCTGGATCTTGTGCGGGCCGGCCTTGCCCTCGCTCAGCAGGGGCGAATCGGCGGGCTCGACCGCGACGACCTTCACACCGGGGACCTTCTCGTGCAGCACCTGACCGACGCCCGTGATGGTGCCGCCGGTCCCGACGCCCGCCACGAAGAAGTCGATCTTCCCGTCGGTGTCGCGCAGGATCTCGGGCGCGGTCGTGCGGCGGTGGATCTCGGCGTTGGCCTGCGTCTCGAACTGCTGGGCCCAGATCGCGTTCTCGGTCTCGGCGGCGATCTGCTTGGCGCGTTCGACGGCGCCCTTCATGCCCTCGGGTCCGGGGGTCAGCACGATCGTCGCGCCGTAGGCCTTCATGACGGTGCGTCGTTCGACGCTCATCGTCTCGGGCATCGTGACGATCACCCGGTAGCCGCGGGCGGCGCCGACCAGGGCCAACGAGATGCCCGTGTTGCCACTCGAGCCCTCGACGATCGTGCCGCCGGGCTTCAGGTCGCCGGAGGCCTCGGCCGCGTCGACGATGGCGACGCCGAGACGGTCCTTCACGCTGGCACCCGGGTTGTAGAACTCGAGCTTGGCCAGCACCTCGGCCCCGCCCTCGGCGGGCAGCGAGTTGAGCTTGACGAGCGGGGTGTTGCCGAAGGCCGAGGTGATGTCGGCGTGGATTCCGGGCATGCGCGGGTCTCTTCCGTGAACGGGGGTCTGTGCGGACGGATCGATGCTCATCTTAGGCAGCCGTCCTGCACCGTCCCCCTGTGTGTCCCCGAGCGACGTGTGCGTCCCCCGCCGCCTGCCACCCCACCGCCGCCGTCCCGCCGCGCCACCCCGCCACCCCGCCACCCCGCCACCCCGCCACGAAGTAAAGATTCCGCCACACAATTCGATGGTGTTGTGTTTACTTCGTGGCGGCGTGCTTCGTGGCGGCGTGCGTCGTTCCGGCGCCGCCCCGCCCCGGCCCCGTCCGGCCCAGCCCGGCCCCGCGCATCGCCCGTCACGACCGACGCCGCAACGGCACACCGAGGTCTCGCATGATCTGCGCGAGTGGCGCGCGCTCGCGGACGTCGTCGGCGTCGCACCGGCCGATGCGCGTCACCTGGCCAGTGCGCATCAGCCGCCTCTCGCGTGCCTTCTCGGCCTTCACCACCGCCGACGGCGTCAGCCCGCCCCGGACCGCCTCGTGGTCGTACTTGACCTTGCCGTCGAACTCGAGCACCGAGCTGCCGAAGACGAAGTCGCACCGCCCCGCGAGTCCCTGTGCGTCGTGGAACTCGACCTGCAGTCCCGGGGGCGGGGCCCCGAGCTCGTGCAACGCGATGCGACAGAGCGATTCGCCTCCGTTCTCGGACCACGGCGAGGCGAAGGCGACCACGCGTCGAGCGGCCTCCGCCCCCCGCGTTCCCGTCGTACTGCCGAGGCGCGCGCCCAGCTCGTGCCGGGCGCCGTTCGCCGCGCGTTCGACCCGGGCTCGATGTTCTTCGTAGCCGTCCTGAGGACGCGGGTCCTGCCAGCCGAAGCACCCTGCCCCGACCGCCGCGCGCCGGAGGACCCCGTCGGTGCACAGCACCCCGTCGGCGAACGAACGACCTCGGGCGATGTCGATCGCCGTCCGCGCCTCGGACGTGGTCAGCACCCCGTCGACCTCGACGACGTCCCCGGCATCCGTCGAGCCCGGATGCCGGACCACGCGCTCGCTCGTCCGCACCCGATCCCGACGGGGGTCCAGGACGTGCACCCGCGTTCCCGCGCCCCGGACGGACGGCAGCCCGTGGACGGCGACGGCCGACTCGTGCGACACGACGGTGCCCGGCGGCAACCCGGCCAGGACGGCGCGCACCCTGACCAGCTGCCGGTGCCGCGCCGAGAGACGCGTCCAGTCCTCGCTGGGCACGTACGCACCGGGATGCACCCGGACGACGAGGCCCCGTCGGGTGTCACGTCTGAGCGCTTCGGCCTCGCGACTGTGGGTGCCGTGGGTCGACACGAAGGTGATGGCGGGCAGCGGTTCCGACGACATGCCCCGAGCGTCGCGCACCCATTCTTGGCCCGCTCGTGCGCGCTCGTGGCCTGTGGAGGCATCACGCCGTCCGATGTCTGTGCCCGAGGTGTCGCCGACACCGCCGCGTGCATCACCCCGCCACGAACTAAACAACCCGCCACACGTTTGCGTGGCGGGTTGTTTACCTCGTGGCGGGGTGCGTCGGCGCGGCGGCCACGGCGCGGCGGCAGCGCAGGAGGCGCGGTGCGGGACTACGCGCCCGTCACCTTCCCGGGGTTGAACACGCTCCCCGGGTCGGCCGAGTCGAACAGCCCCTGCATGACGGCCACGCCCTCGGGCGAGACGTCCTGCGCGAGCCACGGCTGGTGCTCGAGCCCGACGCCGTGGTGGTGCGAGACGGTCGCCCCGGTGTCGATGAACGCCTGCTGGATGGCGTGCTTGACCACGTCGTACTCGGCCTCGGCGTCGTCACCGTGCTCGAAGGCGAAGGTGAAGTACAGGCACGCGCCCGAGTGGTACGAGTGCGACAGGTGGCCCATGATCCAGCCCTGCTTGCCGATGCTGTCGAAGGCCTGGTTCGCCGCGGCGTAGACGCGCGACGACACGAGGCGCAGCTTCGACCAGGGGGCGGCGGTCTCGGAGACGTCCGCCGCGCCTCCGTGGTCCATGAAGAAGTCGCGCAGGTAGGGCGTGTCGAACTTCTTCTGGTCGTAGAGCTTGCCCGGTCCCTTGCCGACGCTCATGCCCTTGTTCGCCTTGACGATCTTGGCGACGGCCTTCTGGGTGTGGGCGACGTGCTCGGGGCTGCCCTCGTAGCCGATGAACGACAGGCACATCGCGTCGACGTCCCAGCCCTTGGCCTTCAGGATGGTCGGCAGCAGGTCGGTGACCTTCTGCGAGATGCCCTTGCCCGGCTTCGACGTGGCGAACGAGAAGGCGGTCTCGTGTGCGTCGCTGACGCGGGTGACCGACGGGCTCACGTCGCTCTCGGCGATGGCCTGCATGGCGGCGAGGCCGTCGTGCCACGACGGGAACAGGTAGGCGAGGATCTCGCGCTTCTCGGGCAGGCGGTGCACCTGGGCGGTGACCTCGGTGATGACGCCGAGACGTCCCTCGCTGCCGATGATCATCTCGCGCAGCGACGGACCCGTCGACGCGCTCGGCACGGCGCGGATCGAGAGCACGCCGCCGGGGCGCACGACCCGCAGCCCCTTGGTGATGTCGGCGATGTCGCCGTACTTGTCGCTCTGCATGCCCGACGAGCGGGTGGCGACCCAGCCGCCCATGGTCGAGTGGGTGAAGCTGTCCGGGAAGTGTCCGAGGGTCCACCCGCGGGCGTTGAGCTGCTCCTCGAGGTCTGGGCCCTGACCGCCGGCCTGGATGCGCGCCAGTCCGCCGTCCTCGTCGATGCCGAGCACCTTGTCGAGCCGGCCCATGTCGAGCGATACGATCGTGCGCTCCTCCGCGGGCAGCGGTTCGAGGCTGCCGACGATGTTGCTGCCGCCGCCGAAGGGGATGAGGACGAGGTCGCTCGCGACGGCCAGGTCGACGATGCGCTGGATCTCGTCCTCGTCGGCCGGGTACACGACGACGTCGGGCACCCGGTCGAGACGTCCGGCGCGGATGCGGATCAGGTCGCGGATGCTCTTGCCGTAGGTGTGGACGACCCGGTCGTGGTCGTCGGTGACGACCTGGCCGTCGCCCACGATCTGCACGAGCGAGTCGAGCACCTCGGTGCCGACCCGGGACGAGGGGACGTCGAGGTCGTCGAACGAGAGGCCGGTGTCGTGCCCCTGGGACAGCTCGACGCCCACGATCTTC
Organism: Frigoribacterium sp. CFBP 8759; assembly: GCF_014841655.1. NCBI lineage: Bacteria > Bacillati > Actinomycetota > Actinomycetes > Micrococcales > Microbacteriaceae > Frigoribacterium > Frigoribacterium sp. CFBP 8759. Next base: position 390,621 of record NZ_JACYUH010000003.1, on the reverse strand, counting down.
TTGACGAAGGGGGCGAAGGCGGGCTTGTCGTCGTGGTGGAAGGCGACGCCCTCGACGCCCCAGCCCCACCACTTCATGTGCTTGACGCCGTCGACGGCAGGACTCTTCTTCTGTTGGACGTCGGTCACGGGCGTTCTCCTTCGAGCGGGTCTGACGGGCCCAGGATGCGGGCGGTGTTGGCGTCCTTCAGACGCAGGATCTCGGTGCGCACGCGCGTCGAGAAGTCGGTGACGGACTCGCCGTCGTGGGGCCGCATCGGGTCGCCGAACGCGACTCCGACGGGCAGTCGGCCGGGCCGGGGCCAGCTGCGGCCGCGCGGTTGGGCGATGTTGGCCCCGATCAGGGCGAGCGGCACGACCGGCACGCCGCAGGCCGAGGCGAGGGCGGCGGCGCCGGGCTTGAAGGCGGCGACGGTGCCGTCCTTCGAGCGGGTGCCCTCGGGGAACACCAGCACGGGGTAGCCGCGCTGCAGCAGCGATCGAGCACTGACGGTGGGCTGCCCCTGGCGCCCGCGGGCGGCCGCCTTGGCCGCGGCACGTCGGCGGGCCGAGCTCTGCGGCGTCGACCCCGCCGACGCACCGGACGAGGAGGCGCGGGTCGCGTCGACCGCGGAGGCCGGGGTCCCCGAGCCCCGCTGCACCGGGAACGCGTTGAAGAACAGTTCGGTCAGCTGACGCCGCCAGGGCACGTCGAAGAAGTAGTCGGCCGCGGCGCCCGTGGCCAGGTAGCGCGCGAGCTTGCGCGGCAGGGCACCGAGGATGAGCGGCGCGTCCAGGTGGCTCGAGTGGTTCGCGACGACGATGAAGCCCCCGGTGAGGCCCTCGACCCGGTCGCGGTCGATGACCGTCACGTCGGTGATCGACCAGATCGTCGGCTTGAGCACCATGCGCTGCGCGACGTAGCGGGCCATCGCGTGTCGCCGCGAGCTGAAGCGGTCGCGGACGTCGCTCGCGACGTCACCGGCACGCTGGGCGACGCCACCGGCCCGCTGGGCGACGTCCCCGGCTCGCTGGGCGACGTCGGCCCTGACGTCGTCGACCCGCTGGGCCACGGCGTCGAGGCGGGCGTGTTCGCGGCGTCGTTCTCCGTCGTCCTTCACGCTCACTGCCCCACCGGCTTGCGGCGGCTCGACGAGATCGCGCCGGACGCGGCCCGGACGGCGCCCTTGGGGGCGTGCCGGACCAATCCCATCAGCACCTTGTACCGAAGCGTGGGCATGGAGATCACCTTGCCTTTGTCGACGTCGCGCAGACAGGCGACCACGAGTTGTTCGGTGCTGAGCCACAGGGCGTTGGGTATGGACGACGACTTTATGCCGGCACGCTGATGGAACTCCGTCCGCACCCAGCCCGGCAGGAGGGCCGTGACGCCCACGCCGGTGCCCTTGAGCTCGACCGAGAGACCCTCGCTGTACGAGGTCACCCACGCCTTGATCGCCGAGTAGCTGCCCATGGCCATCAGCCCCGCGGTGCTCGACACGTTGACGATGCGACCGCGGCCGCGCTCGCGCATGGACCTCGCCGCCGCACCCGAGAGCACGAGCACGGCCCGGCACATGACCTCGAACGCGAGGTCGTGCGCGGCGACGTCGGTGGAGGTCAGCGGGGTGTGCATGCCGAAACCGGCATTGTTCACCAGCAGGTCGACGGGGCGGGTCGGGTCGGCCAGCCGTTCGGCCACCCGGTCGACGTCGCGACGGTCGCCGAGGTCGGCCGCGAGCACCTCGACGTCACGGCCGAGCGCGCGCAGGGCGGTCGCCGTCTCGTCGAGTCGGGTGAGGTCACGAGCGACCAGGACGATGTCCCAGCCGCGCATGGAGAGTTGGCGGGCGAATTCGGCTCCGATGCCGGACGTGCCCCCGGTGACGAGCGCTACAGCCATGCCGCTTACGATACGGTGCTGAGAGCAGACTGCGCGCATCGAGACACGTTCGAGGCCCTTCTCGCCTCGTCCACTTCTGCCCCGGAGGACCCCCTGTCATGACGACCAGAGATGCCCCGCGCGCCGACCCCGACTTCGACATCCGCGAGTTCACCAAGACGGCCCAGGGCAACTGGCGCCCCGACCTCGACCTGTCCGGCTTCGCCGACCGCCCCCTGGGCCCCGACGCCCTGCGCCTCGTCCGCCATCTCGGACGTCTCGAGAGCGCCACGATGGAGAACCTGCGCAACCTCCTGGTGACGGCCACCCACAAGGACACGAGGGTCACCGCGTTCCTCGTGACGTGGGCGTTCGAGAAGTTCTGGCTGGCCGACGCCCTCGACGCCGTCCTCGAGGCCCACGGCGAGCCCCGCAACCGCGACGTGACCGAGGGGCCCAAGCGTCACGCCGCCTCCGAGGCCGTCGAGCGCCGTGGCCCGATCACCCGGGCCCTCCAGGCCATCACCGTCGGGTCCCCCATCGTCGCCGTGCACACGACGACGGGGGCCGTCGACGAATGGGTGCTCCGAGAGGCATACGACCGCCTCGACGAGCTCGCGGCACACCCCACGCTGACCACCGTGATCGACCGTGTGAGGGTCGTGAAGGGTCGTCACGAGCAGTTCTTCGCGAGCGAGGCCGACTGGCGCCTGCGCGACTCGCGCCGGTCGGTGAAGATGACCCGCGCCTCCTTGCTGACGGCCGTCTGGCCGATCGGCGCCGTCGAGCGCGCCGACTCCGAGCGCACCTTCTTCGACGCCACCGTCTTCGGCGGGGCCGAGGGCCACCTGCGCGCCGACCGCGTGGGCGCGCAGGTCGCCGACCTGCCGGGCCTGGACGCCTCCGTCGGGGCGGCCGTGACCAGAAAGCTGACCGCATGAGCTCCACCCCCGGCCTCGCGCTGCCCGACCAGACCCCGGGTGCCACCCGAGTCGACCTCGGCGGCTCGCACGTCCTGCTCACCGGCGGCACCGGCTTCGTCGGCCAGGCGATCCTCGAGCGTCTGCTCTCGTCGCACCCCGGCACGACGGTCACGCTCCTCATCCGACCGAAGGCCGGCACCTCGGCCGAGGGGCGTCTGCGGCACCTGCTGAAGAAGCCGGTCTTCGCCTCGTGGCGCGAGGCCGTCGGGGCCGAGGGCGTCGAGAAGGCCCTCGCCGAGCGGCTCCGGGTGATCGAGAGCGGTCTGGGCGACCTGCCCGACCTGCCCGACGACCTCGACGTCGTCATCCACAGCGCGTCCACGGTGTCGTTCGACCCGCCGATCGACCAGGCCTTCGAGACCAACGTCGGCGGGGCGGTCGGGCTCTACGAGGCCCTGCGGAAGACGGGCACCGACCCGCACGTCGTGCACGTGTCGACCGCCTACGTCGGCGGCATCCGCAAGGGCGTGTTCCCCGAGGCGTCGCTCGGCCACACCGTCGACTGGCGTGTCGAGCGCGCCGCCGCCGCCGACGCCCGCGCCCGGGTCGAGGCCGCCTCCCGCCAGCCCGAGACGCTTCGCACTTTCCTCGCCCAGGGTCGTGCGGCGCACGGCAAGACCGGTCCGCAGGCGGTCGCCACGGCCGCAGAAGACGCCCGCGTCGCCTGGGTCAAGGCCCGTCTCGTCGACTACGGACGCACCCGGGCCGAGACGCTCGGCTGGACCGACGTCTACACGCTGACCAAGGCCTTCGCCGAGCGCGCCGCCGAAGAGCTCTGGGCCGAGGCCGGGCACCGCCTGTCGGTCGTGCGACCGGCGATCGTCGAGAGCGCCCACCGGCACCCCTACCCCGGCTGGATCGACGGCTTCAAGGTCGCCGACCCGCTGATCATGTCGTACGCCCGTGGGCTGCTGCCCGAGTTCCCCGGCGTGCCCGACAGCGTGCTCGACGTGATCCCGGTCGACTACGTCGTCAACGTCATCCTCACCGTCGCGGCGAACCCGGTCGAGGCCGGCAGCCCCCAGTACTTCCACGCCAGCTCGGGCGGCAGCAACCCGTTCTCGATCCTGCGCATGTTCGAGAACCTCAAGGCGTTCTTCACGGCCAACCCGCTGCCCCGCGACGAGCACTCGTCGATCGAGGCGCCGCACTGGAACTTCCCGGGCGTGCGCAAGGTCGAGGGCGCCATCCGCACCGCGAACCGCGTCAACGACGTCCGCGAGGCCGTGCTCACCCGACTGCCGAGCACGCTGCGCACCCGGACGGCGCTGGCCGGGGTCCAGACGCGGCGGGCCGACCTCGAGTCGCTGCAGAGCCTCACCGACCTCTACCGCCACTACGTGCAGTCCGAGATCATCTTCGACGACCGACGCACCCGGGCCCTGCACGCCGGACTCCCCGCGGGCTCGCCCGCGGACATCGGCTTCGACGTGACCGACGTCGACTGGGAGGCCTACTTCCAAGAAGTGCACTTCCCGTCCATCACCTCGATGACCCGGGCGTTCTCGGTGCGACCCGCCGCGTCGGCCGCCGTCGCCGACACGCGGGCCCTGCCGCCGCGCGACGACGTCGTGGCCGTGTTCGACCTCGAGGGCACGGTGCTCGACAGCAACATCGTCGAGCAGTACCTCTGGGTGCGCTCGGCCGGGTTCCGCAAGGCCGCCTGGCCCGGCGAGGTCGCCAGCCTGCTCACCTCGCTGCCGCGCTACCTCCGGGCCGAGGGTCGCGACCGCGGCGAGTTCATCCGTACGTTCTCCCGACGGTACGAGGGCATGCCCGTCGCGCGGCTCTCGGGCGTGGTCCGGTCACGCGGCTACGCCGACACGGTCCTGCGCCACACCCTCCCCGACGCGCTCGCCCGACTGGCCGAGCACCGTGCCGCCGGGCACCGCACGGTCCTGGTCACGGGCTCGATCGACACCCTGACGACTCCCCTGGCACACCTCTTCGACGACGTCGTCGCCAGCACGATGCACCAGCGCAGCGGCGTCTACACGGGTTACCTCGCACAGCCTCCGCTGGTCGACGAGGCCCGCGCCGCCTGGCTGCGCCAGTACGCCCAGGCGAACGACATCGATCTCTCGGGGTCGTACGGTTATGGTGACTCGTTCGCCGACCTCGCCTGGCTCGAGATGGTCGGCCACCCGAACGCGGTCAACCCCGACAGCAATCTGGCACGCGAGGCGCTCCGAAGAAGATGGAGCATCCGCGATTGGACTCGCAGCGGCCCCCACGGCAGAAGCGGCACCAGCACCACGAGCGGCACCAGCAGCACCACAGCGAAAGGAGACGGAGGCAGGGCCTGAGCCCGCGCCTCCTGACATCACATGGCCTTCGACATCGACAAGTTCGCCGCGACCTCCGAACGCCTGAGCTGGGACGACCTCGACCTCGACCACTTCCGGAAGAACCCGCTCTCGGCCGACTCGCTGCGGACGCTGCGCTACATGGCCGACGTCGAGTACCACACGGTCTGCTACACCCGTGACCTGCTCACGACTCCTTCTCACAAAGAGAACGAGATGACCACGTTCATGACGATGTGGAACCGCGAGGAGTTCTGGCACGGCGAGGCCCTCGCCGCGATCCTCGAGGTCCACGGCATCACGGTCGACTACGACCAGCTCCGCGCGAACCGGCTCAAGCTCGGCTGGCGTGAGCGCCTCGACCCGGTCAAGCAGGGTCTGCTCGGCAAGATCGTCGGCTCCGACTTCGTCGCCGTCCACATGTCGTGGGGCGCGGCCAACGAGTACTCGGCCGTGTCGGCGTACAAGCGCATGGCCGAGCTCGAACAGGACCCGGTCCTCGCCGAGTTGCTGAAGCGCATCGCCAAGCAAGAGGCCCGCCACGTCGCGTTCTACGTCTCGCAGGCCCGTGAGCGTCTGCTCGCGAGCAAGAAGGCGCAGAAGCTGACGCGGTTTCTGTTGTCGAAGGTCTGGGCCCCGGTCGGCTCGTCCATCATGGAGGTCGACGACGTCAAGTTCGTCTTCGGCCAGCTGATGAGCGGCGAAGAGGGCCGCAAGGCCGCCGTCAAGCTCGACCAGAACATCTCGAACCTGCCGGGCATGAGCGGTCTGACGATCTTCCAGAAGGCCCTCGACGGCCTGGGCATCCGTGCGGACTCGGTCGGCGGCTCCTCCGCCGGTTCGGTCGCCACGGCGTGAAGACCAGCCACCTGAGGCACTTCCTGGTCGCGGCCGACGTGCTGCACTTCCCGGTGGCGGCCGACAAGCTCGGCATCTCGCGCCAGAAGCTCGAATCGTCGATCGAGGCCCTCGAGCTCGAGTTCGGTGCGAAGCTGTTCGACCGCGACGTCACGCCGTACCGGTTGACCAAGGCCGGCAAGGCGGCGGTGGTCGTCGCCGAGGACGAACTGGCGAGTCCTTCCACCCCGACCCCGCCGCCACCCCCGCCGGCCGGCGGCAAGGCCAAGGCGTCCAAGGGCAAGGGCCGTACGCCCGCCGTCAAGGGCCAGCCCAAGCCGTTCAAGAAGCGCCAGGGCCGCTAGCAACGCCGGAGGCGGGCCGCCCGACCGCCACCGCATCACACCACACCACGAAGTGGACGCGGCACCGCGTTTTCTCCTGGTGCGGTGTCCACTTCGTGGCGGAGTGCGCCTCATGGCGAGATGGTCAGTTCGTGGCGGCGTCGGGCCCGACCGTGGCGAACCAGTCCGCGTACCGCGTGTTCCGTGCCATGCGGCGGGTCTCGTCGGGGGCGTCGTCGTCCCACCACACCGGGCCGCGTTCGCCGAGCGACGTCTTCGCGGCGTCGACCCGGGCCCGGGCGTCCTCGACGGCGGCAGCGTCGTCGGCGGCCAGCGCCGTCTTCTTCGCGCGCCGCGCCTCCATCAGGTCGTGGACCAAGGAGGCGCGGGTCGCCTCGTCGAGGCGAGGATCGGTCCGGCGCCACAGCCGGCCGCGGACCACGAGGTACCGGCCGTCGGGCGTGACCAGGGGTTCGGCGCTCATCCGTCGCGTCGGTGACGCTGCACGAGGGAGTGCAGGAGGGGAAAGCTCCGGGTCACGGTCTGCCAGAGGGTCTCACGGTCGAGGCGATCGTAGTGATGGACGACGAAGTCGCGATTCTTGGCGGCGAGTGAGAACTCGACCTCGTGGAACCTCGTGCCGTCGTACGCGACCAAGCGCTTGCTCAGGTCACCGGCCCGGTTGGCCAGCGCCTCGAACGCCAACGGAAGCGCAGGGTCGCCGTCGAACGCCTCGCGACCACGGGACACGAGCTCGGCCGAGGCCGCCAGGGTCGCGTCGAGGTCGACCAGCCAACGTTCGGCGCGGTCCGGAGAGGGGTTCACACGGGCACCGCTTGTGTCAGGATCTCGCGGTCGGCCTCGGGGTCGAGCCCCCGCCGGGACACGACGTCGACCGGACGCTGGAACACGGCTTCCATGTCGATCTCGAACTGCGCGAAGTCGAAGTAGGTCGCCTCGGCCCCCGGATCGACCAGGAGGTCGATGTCACTGTCGTCGGTCTCGGTCCCGCGAGCGACCGACCCGAAGACGCTGACGGCGTCGATGTGGCTCAGGCCCGCGAGGCGCCGGACGAGACCGGCACGCGAGGTGATCTCGTCCAGCAGCGAAACGCCCTCTCGACCAGACGGGGGACGCTCGGACATCTCGACGAAACGGCTCCACGGCACGATGACGACCTCGGGGCGGCGGTGCGGCCCCACGGCAACGGCCGGACGGTCGGGGTCGAGCCGGAAGTCCCTCATGAGGCGGCTGAAGCCGCTGCGGGCATCAGCCACGGCGAGGACGTCGGCGCTTCGGATGGAGGTCTCCATGGAGACGATGCTAGCGCGGAGCCCCTCATCGTGTACATCTTTCTGTACATCTGCTCTCAGGCCCGCGCGACGGCCTGCCTCGCGAGCTCGCGCTGCACGCTGAGGGCGAGCTCGCGCAGCATGACGAGGTCGACGCTCTCGACCGTGCGGGGCTCGGGGTCGGCGACGCAGAGCGCTCCGATGCGGACGCCCTCGGGGCTCTCGACCGGGTAGCCGGCGTAGAACCGCGCCGGCGCCTCGACGCCGAACCGTTCGTCGGCCCAGGCGTCCTCGACGATGAACGGCTGGCCGCCGGCGACCGTGTGGGCGCAGAACGAGAGCGCCATGGGCAGCTCGCGGTCGCCGCCCCCGGCGAGGGCCTTGTTCCAGTGTCGGTCGGCGGTGACGAGGGAGAACGCGGCCCCGCTCGCGCCGAGCAGGGTCCGCGCCCGTTCGACGATGTCGTCGAAGCGTTCTTCGGGGTCGGTGTCGAGGAGGCCCAATGCCCTGATCGCCTCCACGCGGTCGACCTCGGCCTGAGGGGCGTGCCGGCGCGCCCGGGCCACGCCGCCGCCGGCGGACATCTGCGCGTCGAGCATGGGCGCGAGCATCTCGGCCTGCGCCTCGCCCCAGCGGGCGTACTTGGCGATGAGCTTGTCCCGGTCGTCGTGGCCCGAGAGCGGCGACGGAGGCATGAGCACGTGCACCCGGGGGTGGGTCGAGCAGACGTCCCGGATGGTCTCGTTCAGCTCGGCCGCGTGTCGGTCGACGAGGCCCCCGCCGGCGATGCGGAACACCGTCACCTCGCTGGGCGACTGGACGCCCGTGACGAGCACGGGACTGCTCGCGCCCCCGGTCTCGGTCTCGATGTGCACGAGCAGGTCGACGAACGCGCGCCGCCACTTCGTGACGTCGGTCATGGCGAGGGCGTCGTTGATGCCCGTCACCACGACCACGGCGTCGTAGCGCGTGAGGTCGCGGTGTCCGAGCACCCGGCGGGCGGACACCGTCCCCATCGAGGGGTCGGCCACGACGTCGACGTCGACCCCGCGACCCGTGGCCTGCGAGACCGCCCGCGCGAGGTGACCCGCGAGCCCCAGGTCGTGGCTGCGGACGCCCCACCCGACGGCGGGCCCGCTGCCGAACAGCAGCACGCGATCGGGGCTGACGCCGGGAGCGTGCGTCCGGGCGACGCTCTCGGGCCTGGGCAGCCCCAGGCGTCGGTCGAACCAGCGGTTGCGCTGGCGGATCATCCCGCGCACGAGCGGGCTGACGAAACGGTTCATGCCGGGTTCCTCCCACAGCGGTGGCCTGATCGACGAGGGCTCCGCGTGGTGAGGGCCGAGCGGTGTCCCTCCATGCTCTCGCCCGGGTACCGGGCGGGACAGCCCCAGGTCGGGGGCCGCCGGACGGCGCGTCCGTCAGACCGCGCGGGGGCCGTCCGACCCCGGCGGCGGCTGGGCGAGCAACCGCGCAAGGTCCACGTCGACGAGATCACGGAGGCGCTGGTCGCGTTCGTCGGGATACGCCGGGTCGACCGCCTCGACGGCCGACACCTTCGTGACGATCGCGGCCCCGACGTCGCCCCAGGCCCGGTCGACCGCCGCCGCGACGATGTCGCGCACGAAGTCGTCGTCGGACTGCAGCTCGTCCAGCCGGTCGGCCACGGCCGTGTAGGTCTTCTCCCGGAACCAGAGGGTGTCGTCGTCCCCGCGCCGGTAGTCGTGCTGGTGTCGCGACCGGCCCTTGGCCTTGAGGGCCTTCGCCCGTTCGCCGCCGATCCGTTCGTTCTGCTCGCGTTGTTCCGCCGCGAGGCGACCGAGGATGGTGCGCACGGCCTCGCGGGTGCGCTCGTGGTCGAAGTGCTCGTCGTCGCGGAGGGCACGGATGACGATCGAGTTGGCCACCGAGACGACGGCGGCCGCACGCGAGATGAGCACCCCTTCTGCGACGGCGCGCTCGAGGGCGGCGGGATCGGGCGTCGCCGGCTCGGAGGGGGCCCCGCGCGTCTTGCCGAACTTCATCGCGCCTCTCTCTCGACCGGGTGGGCGCCGGAGCGCCGGGTGACGGACCGACGATGGCCCGACGTCCCATTAAAGACCCACGGCGGGGTCCGTCGCCCCGGGGGGGGGACGACGGACCCCGCCGCGACGGAGACGACGGATCAGGCCGTGGCGGCCAGCGCCGACGAGGTCTCGCGGACGAAGTCGTCGAGGTCGCCGGGGTCACGCGACGTGACGAGCGTGAAGCCCTGCTCGACGTCGGTCACCACCGAACGGTCGACCCAGCTGCCGCCGGCGTTGCGGACGTCGGTCTGCAGCGACGCATAGGAGGTGAGCTCCTTGCCCGTCACGAGGCCGGCCTCGATGAGCGCCCACGGGCCGTGGCAGATCGCCGCGATCGGCTTGCCCGCCGTGGCGAAGGCCTTCACCAGGTCGACGGCGTCGCTCTCGGTGCGGAGGGTGTCCGCGTTGATGGTGCCGCCGGGAACGAGCAGGAGGTCGTGGTCGGCGGCGTCGACCTCGGCGATGGTCGTGTCGGGGCGGACGGTCTGCCCCGGGTCCTTGTCGCCGACGAGCGTCTGGATCGGCTCGGTGGAGACGCCGGCGACGACGACGGTGGCGCCCTGCTCGCGCAGCTTCGCGACGGGGACGACGAGCTCGTCCTGCTCGACGCCGTAGTTGGTGACGATCGCGAGAACGCGGCGTCCGGTGAGTTCGGTGCTTGCCATGGTGATGCTCCTCTCGGGGCCGGTCGGGGCCCGGTGTGCGACGCCTCCCGTCTACGCGGGCGGGCTGGGTCGTGGCTGGCCCGGTGTACCCCACCCGCGCCTCCGGACCGCGGCCCCTCCGGCTCAGCTGGCCAGGAGCGCCCTGGCGGTCCCCTCGTCGAGGATGAGGTCGGTGACCAGGCCCGCGGCGAGCGCACCGCGGACGCTGACCACCTTGGCCTCCCCCGCGACGACGCAGACGCGACGCGGCGTGCGTCGGATGGTCGCCAGGTCGGGCCCGGTCGCGCGCCGGTTGAGCTCGATGTCGGCCGACGAGCCGTCCTCGCGGAAGAACACGGTCGCGACGTCGCCCACCACGTGGTCGTGGGCCAGGCTGTCGTGGTCGCTCTGCTCGAGGTAACCACCCGAGTAGACGTGGCTCGGCACGTGTGCCTCGCGCGAGCCGACGCCGAAGACGACGAGGTCCATGGCGCCCTGCAGCGAGAGGACGCGTCGGGTGCTGCGCTCCCGCCACAGGGCGCTCTTGGTGGCGGGGTCGTCGAAGAACGCGGGCACGGGAAACTGCTGGATCAGGGCGCCGTACGCGTGGCCGAACCGCCGCAGGATCTCGCTGGCGTACTCGATGCCGGTCGTGCGGGTGTTCGCCGCACCGTTGAGCTGGACGAAGACGGTGTTGTGCGTGGTCTTGGGCACCAGGTACCGGCTGACCGCACTGACGGTGGAGCCCCAGGCGACGCCGACGACCATGTTCGAGTCGACGTACTGGGTGAGCGTTCGTGCAGCCGACAGCGCGACCCGGTCGAGCCGGTCGACGTCGCTCGTCTGGTCGGGCACCGGGACCACGTGCGCGACCACGCCGAACCGCCGGTGCAGCCCGTCGCCCACGGCCGTCGGCTGGTCGAGCGGGGACTTGATCTGGATGTCGACGAGGCCCGTCTCGCGTGCTGCCTTCAGGAGGCGCGACACCGACGAGCGGGACGTCTGCAGTTCGTGCGCGATCGCCTCCATCGTGAGGTCCTGCATGTAGTAGAGGTGCGCGGCGCGCAGGGCCTCCTGCGTGCGTTCGGACGTGTCGCCAGCGACCAACGGGACCTCCTTGCACGTTCGTGCAGATACGTTGCACCTTGTGTGCATCGGGACGACGATGAATCTACCGGCCCGCAGGACGAGTCGGTCACCACCACCTGACATCGCATCTCGAAAGAAGCAGTGACCATGTCGAAGAAGACAGACTCGATCCGTCCCAACGTGCAGCGCATCGTCGACCGCCCGACGGCACAGGTGCTCGTCGTCGGCGGTGGCATCAACGGCATCGCGACCTTCCGCGACCTCGCCCTCCAGGGCGTCGACGTCGTGCTCGTCGAACGGGCCGACTACGCGTCCGGCGCGTCCGCCGCGTCGTCCCACATGATCCACGGCGGCATCCGCTACCTCGAGAACGGCGAGTTCCGCCTCGTCCGCGAGAGCGTCGAAGAGCGCAACGGCCTGCTGAAGATCGCCCCGCACTACGTCAAGCCGCTGCAGACCACGATGCCGATCTTCTCGACGTTCAGCGGCATCATGAACGCCCCCTTGCGCATGCTGACGCACAAGCAGCGCTCCACGAAGGAGCGCGGCGCACTGCTGATCAAGGTCGGCATGACCATGTACGACTCGTTCTCGCGTGACGGCGGCTCGGTGCCCCGTCACAAGTTCCTCGGTCGCAAGAAGGCGCTGGCCGAGATGCCGCACCTCAACAAGGCCCTCAAGTACACGGGCACCTACTACGACGCGTCGGTGCACGAGCCCGAGCGCCTCGCGCTCGACGTGCTGAAGGACGGTCTGGCCGCCGGCGACAACGCCCGCAGCGCCAACTACCTCGAGGCCGTCGGGACCGCCGACGGTGGCGTGACCCTGCGCGACGTCGTCAGCGGGACCGAGTTCACGGTGAAGGCCGACGTCGTCATCAACGCGTCGGGCCCCTGGACCGACCTCACCAACAAGGCCTTCGGTGCCGAGTCGCAGTACATGGGCGGCACCAAGGGGTCGCACATCGTCGTCGACAGCCCCGAGTTGCTCGAGGCCACGAACGGTCGCGAGATCTTCTTCGAGAACAACGACGGCCGCATCGTCCTGATCTACCCGCTCAAGGGTCGCGTGCTCATCGGCACGACCGACCTCGAGGCCGACATGGCCGAGCCGGCCGTCTGCACCGAAGAAGAGGTCGACTACTTCTTCGACCTGGTGAAGCACGTCTACCCCGACATCGAGCTCAACCGCGACCACATCGTCTACCGCTACTCGGGCGTCCGCCCCCTGCCCAAGCACGACGACCTCGCCGCGGGTTTCGTGTCGCGCGACTACCGCATCGTCGAGACCGAGGTCGCCGAGCTGCCCGGCACGGCCGTCCTCAGCCTGGTCGGCGGCAAGTGGACCACCTTCCGTGCCCTGTCGGCGCACCTCTCCACCGAGGCGACGACGAAGCTCGGCGTGAAGCGCACGGTCGACACCACCGGCATGGCGATCGGCGGCGGCAAGGGCTTCCCCACCACCGAGGGCGCCCGCACCACCTGGGTCGCGGCCCACGCCGACGGGCTCGACCGTGACCAGGTCGACCGTCTGCTCACCCGGTACGGCACCCGCGCCTCCGACGTCATCGAGGTGCTGCTCGACCAGCCGTCGCAGGCACTCCAGGCCGACTCGACGCTGACCACGGCCGAGATCGCCTACTTCGCCGAGCACGAGGACGCCGTCCACCTGGCCGACGTCGTCCTGCGCCGCACGAACCTCGCGTTCGTCGGGGGCGTCACCATCGAGTTGCTCACCGAGATCGCGGACGTCATGGCCCGCTCGCTCGAATGGACGACCGAGCAGCGCGACGACGAGATCGAGCAGACCCTGACGACCCTGCGCGACTCGCACGGCGTCGAGGTCCACTCGCAGCACGTGCCGGCGGCGACCCCCGCCGCGGCGACGAACTGACGACACCGACCCGATCGAGAAGCCCCGCCCCTCCCTCCGAGGGGCGGGGCTTCGTCGTCGTCGCCGGGGATGTCGTGACCTGACATTGACATGTCGACTTCGCTGCCCATCGGGCAAAATGTGACGTTTCCGTATTAGGATGCTGGCCGGGCACACGCCCGTGAGGATCTAGGAGGCCGCATGCCGATTCCCGTCACTCCCCCTGCCGCCGAACGACAGTTGCTGCGCGACACGGTCCGCAGCCGCATCCGTGACGCGATCATCGACGGCACGCTCGAACCGGGCGAACGCCTGCACGACGACGAGCTGATCGCCTGGCTGCAGGTGTCGCGCACCCCGATCCGCGAGGCACTCGGCGACCTCGTGCGCGCCGGCCTCGTCGAGATGGCGCCGAACCGCTACACGAAGGTCGCGACGCCGAAGGCCGAAGAGGCCGTCCAGGCGGTCCAGACCCTGGGCGTGCTCTTCGGCGGCGCCGTCCGGCTGGCCGTCCCGAACCTGCCGGACGCCGTCAAGCGAGAGATCGTGCGGGCCATCGACGTCTGCCTCGGCGACCTCGACCGTGAAGACGCCCCGGCGTTGAACGCCCACGCCATCGCGCTGTTCTCGACCTACGTCGACCACTGCGGCAATCCGTCACTGGTCAAGGTCTGCACCGACGTCACCGACGGCCTCGCCTACAAACTGCGCGTGCCGAACATCGTGCAGGTGCTGCAGTGGGACTCGATGGCCGACTCGTTCGCCGCCCTGCGCGAGGCGACCGAGGCCGGTGACCCCATCGCCGCCGAACTCGCCGCCGAGGACCTGCACGCCCTGCCCGGCCAGCGCCCCGTCGCCTGAGCGGGCGGGCGCGGCCGACCGAGCGGGCACGGGCGACCGAGCGGGCACGGCCGACCGAGCGGGCACGGCCGACCGTCCCTCGACCCGTCAGACCGCCGTGACGTCGTCGACCTCGCCGACGAGTTCTTCGATGATGTCCTCCAAGAACAGCACGCCGGTGGTGACGCCCTCGGGCGAGACGGATCGGGCGACGTGCGCGCCGACCCGGCGCATCGAGGCCAGGGCGTCCTCGAGGTCGGTGTCGCGGCCCACGGCGCCCAGGCGGCGGATGCGCTTCTCGGGCACGGGTGCCTCGAAGGCCCCGTCGCCGGTGAGGTCCATGACGTCCTTGAGGTGCAGGTAACCCGTGGGCTGGCCGTCTCCGTCGGTGAGCACGTACCGCGAGTATCCCCGGGCCGCCACGGCGCGCTGCACGTCGGCCGGAGTCGACCCCGGCGCCAGGTGCACCATCTCGTCGAGGGGCACCTCGACGTCGCGCACCTTGCGGGTGGTGAACTCGAACGCCGCCGACAGGGTGCCCGACGAGTCCGTCAGCGTGCCCTCGCGGGTCGACTGCTGGACGATCGTGGCGACCTCGTCGAGCGTGTACGAGCTCGTCGCCTCGTCCTTCGGCTCGACCCGGAAGAGCCTCAGCACGCCGTTGGCGATCGCGTTGAGCGACCAGATGACCGGCTTGAACACCGTCGCCACGAAGACGAGCGGGGGCGCCAGGATGAGCGCCGCCCGGTCGGGCACCGAGAACGACAGGTTCTTCGGGATCATCTCGCCGACGACCACGTGCAAGAACGTGACGAGCACGAGCGCCACGACGAACGCGACGACGCCGATCGCCTCGGCCGAGAGGCTGGTGAGACCGAGCGGGATCTCGAGCAGGTGGTGGATCGCCGGCTCCGAGACGTTCAAGATGACCAGCGAGCAGACGGTGATGCCCAACTGGCTGGTGGCCAGCATGAGCGTCGCGTGTTCCATCGCCCACAGGGTCGTCTTCGCGGCCTTGCTGCCGGCCTCGGCACGCGGCTCGATCTGCGATCGGCGTGCCGAGATGACGGCGAACTCGGCGCCGACGAAGAACCCGTTGACGATCAGCAGCACGACCAGCCAGACGATTCCGGGCAGGTACTCGTTCATCGGTCGACCCCTTCGGTCAGCGAGGCGACCACGCGGTCGTGCTCGGTCGTGGGTGCGGCGGCGTCGAGGCCGCCGTCGGGTGGGGCCGGCACGAAACGCAGGCGTTCGAGGCGTCCGTTCGCGACGCGTTCGACCCGCAGGCTGCCGCTGCCGCTCTCGAGGGCGACCTCGTCGCCCACCTCGGGCAGGCGGTCGAGCCGGTCGATGACGAACCCGGCCACCGTCTCGTAGTCGCCGTCGTCGGGCACGCGGATGCCCGCCCGGTCGGCCAGCTCGTCGGGCCGGAGGGCACCGTCGAAGAGCACGGTGCCGGCCTGGCGCACGATGCCCACGCGGGCCCGGTCGTGCTCGTCCTCGAGCTCGCCGACGAGCTCTTCGACGACGTCCTCGAGCGTGACGAGGCCGGCGGTGCCGCCGAACTCGTCACGCACCACGGCCATCTGCAGGCCGCCGTGGCGCAGCAGGCCGAGCAGCGAGTCGGTGCCCATGCTCTCGGGCACGAAGCGCGCCTCCTGCATGAGGGCGGTCGCGACGACGGAGGCGCGCCCGGCGAGCGGGACCGCGAACGCGTGCTTCACGTGCACGACCCCGACGATGTCGTCGCTGTCGTCGCCGATCACGGGGAACCGCGAGAAGCCCGAGGTGAGGGCGGCCTCGACGACGTCGGCGGCCGAGCCGGTCGACGCGATGGTCGTCATGCGGACGCGCGGCGTCATCACCTCGGAGGCGTCGTGCTGCGAGAAGCGCAGGGTACGGCCCAGCAGGGTCGCGTGGTCCTGGTCGAGTTGGCCCTCGAGGGCCGACCGGCGCACGAGCGAACTCAGCTCTTCGGCCGAGCGCGCACCCGACAGCTCTTCTTTGGGCTCGATGCCCATGGCGCGGATGGCCGCGTTGGCGGTGTTGTTGAAGAGCAGGATGAGCGGCTTGAACACCGTGGTGAACGCGGCCTGGAACGGCACGACGAACTTCGCGGTGGCGAGCGGCAGCGCGAGGGCGAAGTTCTTCGGCACGAGCTCGCCGACGACCATCGAGAAGAGGGTGGCGAGCACGATGCCCGCGACGCTGCCGACGACCGGGACGGCCGCGGCGGGCACGCCGAGCGAGCCGAGCGGACCGCTCAGCATCGAACTGATGGCGGGCTCGAAGGTGTACCCGGTCAGCAGGGTGGTCAGCGTGATGCCGAGCTGCGCACCGGAGAGGTGCGTCGAGGTGATGCGCAACGCCTTGATCGTGGGACCGAGGCGTTTCTCGCCCCGGTCGCGCCGCGCCTCCAGCTCGTTCCGGTCGAGGTTGACCAGCGAGAACTCGGACGCGACGAAGAAGCCGGTGCCGACGGTGAGCACGAGGCCGATGCCGACCATGACCCAGTCATTCATGTCGCCCCTCCCCGTCTGTGACGACCGCGCGGGCGGTCAGGCGTGGGAGAGGCCAGGGCATGTGAGAGGGAGGTTCGTCCATGACCGAGAACAGTAAGCAGATCCCCCGACCGATGCCTGAGAACGTGCAGTCGATGCAGTCGACCCGCCCTCGAGCCGAGGAGGCGCGGGTCAGGCCGGAGGGGCCGCCGCCGTCGAGGTGGTCGGCGTGGGGGCCTCCGGCGTCGAGATCGCGGGCGTCGGGATGGTGGGCGTCGGGATGGTCGGCGGCAGGGCGGGCGGAGTGGCCCGCAGGTCGGCCACGCGGTCGGCCGGCTCGGTGCGGGCGAGGAACCCGATGCGCGACTCGCGCACGTGCCAGCCCATCAGCTCGGCGGCCCCGGCCTCGTCGCCGGCGTCGATCGCCGCGAGGATGCGTCGGTGGTCGGGCCAGAGCCGCTTGCCTCGCGAGAAGGTGTCGAGGGCGTACAGCCACTCGATCTTGTTCGACAGCTGGCGCAGCAGGGTGGCCAGGGTGGCGCTCCCGCTCAGCTGCGCCACGCCCACGTGGAACCGGTCGTTGAGCTCGACGAGACGGTCGAGGTCGCCGGCCTCGACGGCGGCGTCCCCGTCGTCGAGCAGCTGGCCGAGCACGCGCCGCGTGCGCCACCAGTCCTCGGGCGGCCGCGGCTCGCCGAACAGCTCGCGGGCCCGCAGGGCGGCGCGTCGCGCGGTCGAGATCTCGAGGGCCTCGCGGACGGCGAAGAGGTCGTCGGCCTCGTCGACCGGGATCGCCGCGACCCGGCTGCCCACGTGCGGCGTCGACTCGACGAACCCCTCGGCCTCGAGCGCCCGCAGCGCCTCACGCACCGGGACGCGCGAGACGCCGTGGCGGCGAGCGACCGACGCCTCGGTGATGCGCGTCCCCGGCACGAGGGCGCCCTCGACGATCTCGCGACGCAGGGCGTCGACGAGGACGACGGGCGTCGGGCCCTCAGAGGGCGAGGCTGGCACCGGGGATGGCTCCCAACAGTTCGGTCGTGTACTCGGCACGGGGCGACAAGAAGATGTCGTCGACGCTACCGCGCTCGACCACGGCGCCCTTGCGCATCACCACCACGTCGTGGGCGATCTGCCTCACGACCGCCAGGTCGTGCGTGATGAACAGGTAGCTGAGGCCGAGCCGACGCTGCAGGTCGCCGAGCAGCTCGAGGATCTGCTCCTGGACGAGCACGTCGAGCGCCGAGACGGCCTCGTCGCAGATGAGCAGCTCGGGCTCGAGCGCCAGCGCCCGGGCGATGGCCACGCGCTGACGCTGCCCGCCGGACAACTCGTTCGGACGGCTCTGCGCGACCGACCGCGGCAGGGCGACCTGGTCGAGCAGCTCGGCGACCCGGTGCCGACGCGAGGCACGGTCGCCGACGCCGAAGATGCGCAACGGCTCGTCGATCAGCCGCTCGACGCTGGAGGTCGGGTCGAGCGAACCGTAGGGGTCCTGGAAGACGGGCTGCACCCGGCGACGCAGCGCGCGACGGGACGCACCGCGGCTCGTCGTGATGCTCTCGCCGTCGATCAAGGCCGACCCGCTCGTCGCCGACTCGAGGCCGAGCACGATGCGGGCCACGGTCGTCTTGCCCGAGCCGGACTCCCCCACGATCGCCGTCGTGGTGCCGCGCGGCACCTCGAACGAGACGTGGTCGACGGCCCGCACCTGCTCGCCACGGCGACCACGGAGGCGGAACTCCTTGACCAGGTCGGTGACGGTCAGGATCGGGTCGACCCGCGCCTCCTTCGCGTCCGTCGCCTCGTCGAGGACGGTCTCGCCGCGACGGAGGGCGGTGGCCGAGGCCAGCGTCGGCGCCGCCGCGACGAGGCGCTTCGTGTACTCGTGCTGCGGGCGACGCAGGATCTGCTCGGGCGTGCCCTGCTCGACGACGCGTCCCTCGAGCATCACGACGATGCGGTCGGTGCGGTCGGCGGCGAGCCCCAGGTCGTGGGTGATGAAGAGCAGGGAGGTGCCACGGCTCTCGACCAGCGTCTGCAGGTGGTTCAGGATCTGCCGCTGCACCGTCACGTCGAGCGCGCTGGTCGGCTCGTCGGCGATGAGCAGCTGCGGCTCCCGTGCCAGGGCGATCGCGATGAGCACGCGCTGGCGCATGCCGCCCGAGAACTCGTGGGGGAACTGCCCCGCCCGGCGCTCGGCCTCGGGGATGCCCGCCTCGCTCATCAGCGCGACGACGCGGCGCTGGACCTCGTCGTGGCCGCGGAGGCCGTGGGTGCGCAGCGCGTCGGCGATCTGCGCGCCGACCTTCATCGACGGGTTCAGGTTGGTCGACGGGTCCTGCGGCACGAGGCCGATCCGGGCGCCGCGCACCTGACGCATGGGGGCCTCGGTCGCCTGCGCGAGGTCGAGGGTGCCGCCGTCGGGCCCCGCCAGCTCGATCGTGCCACCCGTGATGTGACCGGCCCCGGGCAGCAGGCGCAGGATGGCGGCGACCACCGTCGACTTGCCCGAGCCGGACTGGCCGACGATCGCCACCCGCTCGCCCGGCAGGACGTCGAGGTCGACGCCGTGGACGGCGGGGGTGTCGCCGAACGAGACGCGGAGGTCGCGCACGCTCAGCAGGGGGGAGGTCGGGTTCTCAGCGTCCTGCGGCATAGGCCTGGGCTCCTCGGGGGTTGGCGGCGGCGGAGAGCACGCCGGTCTCGGGGTCTCGCGACACGCTGGACAGCCGGCCCAGGGACCAGCCGCCGGCGCGGGTGACGACGTGGCCGCGGGCGACCAGCGCGTCGATGACGTCGTCGCCCAGGCGGTCCTCGACCACGACGCCTCCGGGCTCCCAGGTGCGGGGCCAGAAGCTGCCCGGGAACGACGTGGTGTGCAGGGCCGGGGCGTCGATGGCCTGCTGCGGGGTGTAGCCGCCGACGATCGTGCGCAGCAGGTAGAGCAGCTGCCACTGGTCCTGCTGGTCGCCGCCGGGCGAACCGAGCGCGACGACGGGCTCGCCGTCCTTCAGCACGAGCGTGGGCGTCAGCGTGGTGCGCGGCCGGGTGCCGGGTGCGAGCGTCGACGCCGTGCCCTCGTCGAGCCACGACATCTGCAGCCGGCTGCCGAGGCAGAAGCCGAGCTCGGGGATCGTCGGCGACGACTGCAACCAGCCACCCGACGGGGTCGCCGACACGACGTTGCCCCAGCGGTCGACGACGTCGAGGTGGCAGGTGTCGCCGCGCGTCTCGCCGGTGGGCTCGGTGAACGGCTCGGCCAGACGGTCGGCAGGAGGCGCGGTGGCGGTCGCCGGGGCGTCCTCGGTCGGTACGACGGGTGCGTCGGGTGCGTCGGGTGCGTCGGCTGCGTCGGCTGCGTCGGCGCGAACCGGTGCCCGACCGGGGGCGGCGACGGTGGGCTCGCCGACGCCGGCGGGTGCCTCGCTGAGCGCGGGTGGCAGGTACTCGGTGCGCATCGTGGGCAGGGCGAACGGTTCGCGCCCCGGGACGTCGCCCGGTCGCAGCTCGTGCGACGCCCGCTCGCCGATCAGGGCGCGACGCCGGTCGGCGTAGTCCGCGGACAGCAGGACGTCGAGCGGCACGTCCCCGGGGCCGTACCAGGCCTCGCGATCGGCCATCGCGAGCTTCTGCGCCTCGACGATGGTGTGGGCGCCGTCGGCGGTCGACGGGTCGAGCAGGGCGTCGTCGAGCGGCTCGAGCAGCGCCAGCACCTGCAGCAGGGCGGGACCCTGACCCCAGGCGCCGGTCTTGGCGACGGTGTGGCCGCGGAACTCGATCGTGGTCGCCGGCTCGGTCGTGGCCCGGAAGGCGGCGAGGTCGGCGGCCGTGACCACGCCCGCGTGGTCGGTGCCCGACGAGTGACGGTGCGGAGTGCGGACGAACGCGTCGATCGCCTGCGCGACGTGTCCGCTGCCCCACTCGACCCGCGCCTCCTCGATCTTCGACTCGCGGGACGCGTCGGGGCCGAGGGCCTCGCCCGCCGCGACCAGCTCGTCGAGGACGGCCGCGTAGGCCGGGTTCGTCAGCAGGTCGCCCTCACGCGGCACCTCGCCACCCGGCATCCACTGGGCGGCGGAGGTGGGCCAGTGCTCGGTGAACAGGTCGGCGACGGTCTCGATGGTCGACGCCACGCGCGCCACGATCGGGTGGCCGTCGCGGGCGTAGCCGATCGCGTAGGCCAGGACGTCGGCCAGGGACCAGGTGCCGTGCTCGGCCAGCAGCTTCAGCCAGGCGTCGACGGCACCGGGGACGGCGGCCGCGAGGGCTCCCGACCCGGGGACGAGCTCGAGGCCCTCGGCAAGGTAGTGCTCGCGGGTGGCCCCGGCCGGGGCGGGGCCCTGGCCGACGAGCACGGTCGGCGCGTCGGGGGCCTCGGCCGTCGCGTAGATCGCCGTGAGGTCGCCGCCGGGACCGTTGAGGTGCGGCTCGACGACGTGCAGGACGAAGGCGCCCGCGACGGCCGCGTCGAAGGCGTTGCCGCCGCGCTCGAGGACCGACTGGGCCGAGGCCGTCGCCAGCCAGTGCGTCGACGACGTCATGCC
Organism: Frigoribacterium sp. CFBP 8759; assembly: GCF_014841655.1. NCBI lineage: Bacteria > Bacillati > Actinomycetota > Actinomycetes > Micrococcales > Microbacteriaceae > Frigoribacterium > Frigoribacterium sp. CFBP 8759. The sequence goes on along the minus strand of NZ_JACYUH010000003.1, from coordinate 369,437 downwards.
GAAGGTGCCGCGCAGGTCGGGGCGGGTGACGAACTCGTCAGGGGTGGTGTAGGTCACGAGGGGGTCACTTCCGGTCGCTGGCGGTGGGGTCGAGGGCGTCGCGCAGGGCGTCGCCGAACAGGTTGAAGCCGAGGCAGATCACGGCGATCGCGAGACCCGGCACGACGGCCGCGAAGGGCGCCTTGGCCAGGTACTGCTGCGCGTCGCTGAGCATGATGCCGAGACTCGCCGTCGGCGGCTGGATGCCCAGCCCGAGGAACGACAGGAGGGCCTCGCCGATCACGGCGACCGGCATGATGACCGTCGCCTGGACGATGATCGCCGAGACGCAGTTCGGCAGGACGTGCTGGAAGATCACCCGCAGCCCCGAGGCGTCCATGGTCGTCGCGGCGAGGACGAAGTCGGTCGACTTGATGCGGAGCGTCTCGCCGCGCACCACGCGGATCATCGTCGGCACCTGCGCGATGCCGAGGGCGACCACCGCGTTCGTCAGGCTCGGACCGCTGATCGCGGCGAGCGCGACGGCGATGATCAGGAACGGGAACGCCAGCATGACGTCGGTGAGGCGCGAGATCACGCCGTCGAGCCACCGCCAGTAGCCGGCCAGCAACCCGAGCGGCGTGCCGACCACGACGGCCAGCAGCACCGACAGCACGCCGACCTGCAGCGAGACGCGGATGCCGTAGACGGTGCGCGAGAGGATGTCGCGGCCGAGGTCGTCCGTGCCGAGCACGTAACCGACCGTGCCCGGCACCTGGAACGGCAGCTCGAAGTTCACCCGGGTCGGGTCGTACGGGGCGATGAGGGGCGCGGCGAGGCCGGCCACGAGGACGACGAGCAGCATGACGCCGCCCGTGACGCCGAGCTTGTTGCGGACGAGGCCGCGCCAGACGCGTCCCCGCCCCGACCCGAGGCCCGCCCCTGCGGCGGTGGGTGTCTCGATGACGGTCACGATGCGCCTCCTACCCTGATGCGCGGGTTGATGACGGAGTACAGGACGTCCACCGCCAGGTTGATCAGGATGTAACCGACCGTGATGATCAGCACGACGGCCTGGATCACGGGGTAGTCACGGGTGAACACCGAGTCGAGCGTGAGCTTGCCGAAGCCCGGCAGCGCGAAGATGCGCTCCGTCACCACGGCGCCCGAGATCAGGCCGCCGAGTTGCAGGCCGACGATCGTGACGACCACGATCATCGAGTTGCGCAGGCCGTAGCGCATCAGCACCCGCCCGCGCCCGAGCCCCTTGGCCCGCGCGGTGCGCACGTAGTCGGTCTTCATCGTCTCGATCATCGAGGCCCGGGTCTGCCGCATGATGACCGCGGCGAGGCTCGTGCCGAGGATCAGCGCCGGCAGGGTCAGGTGGTAGAACGCGCTCGCCGGGTTCTCGGCCACCGGCACGTAGCCCGACGCCGGGAACAGGCCGAGGCCCGCCGCGAGCCAGAGGATCGCCAGGATGCCGAGCCAGAAGTTCGGCACCGACAGACCGACCAGGGCGGCGGCGTTGGCCATCCACTCGGGCCAGCGTCCGCGGTAGCGCTCGGCGACGACGCCGAGGGCGACGCCCACGACGACCGCCACGACGATGGCGTAGAGGGCGAGCCACAGCGTGACCGGCAGGGTGGCCCCGATCAACTCCGTGACCGGGGTGCCGGTGCGGGTGGACTCACCGAAGTCGCCGCGGACGAAGTTGCCGACGAACCGGCCGTACTGCACCAGCAGCGAGTCGTCGAGGCCGAGGTCGGCCCGGATCGCGGCGACGCGCTCGGGCGTCGCCTCTTCTCCGGCGAGGGCCAGCGCCGGGTCGCCGGGCAGCTGGCGCACGCCCCAGAACACGACGATCGAGGCGATCACGAGCGTGACGGCCGACTGCCAGAGCCGGGTGAACAGGTAACGGGTCATCAGGTCACTCCCCCTCGACGAACGCGGCGTTGCTGAGCCGCACGACGCCGTCGGCGTAGGTGGACACCCCGGCGACCTCGTTCGTCAGCGCGGTCAGGCTGCGGGTGCGGTACAGGTAGATCAGCGGTTCGTCCTCCTGCACCTGCGTCACGGCCTCGCCGTAGAGCGCCGCACGCTCGTCGACGTCGATGGACGCGGCGGCGTCGGCCAGCAGCTCGTCGACCCGGGGGTTGCTGTAGCCCGAGTAGTTGTTGCCGCCACCGGTGCGCAGGAAGTTCACCATGTTGCCGTTCGGGTCGACGCGGCCCGACCAGCCGAGCTGCAGCGCGTCGAAGTCGCCGCGCGACTGGACGTCGAGCAGGGTCGAGTACTCGACCGGGGTGATCGACAGGCGGAACCCACCGTCGGCGACCTGGGCCTGCAACGCCTGGGCGAGGCGCAGCGTGTCGGCGTTGTTGCTGGCCTGGATCTCGATCTCGTAGGGCGTCGTCACCCCCGCCTCGGCGAGGAGGCGCTTCGCCCCCTCGGGGTCGTAGCCCGGGCAGGCGTCGCTGGCATCGGTGGCGAACGGACTCGTCGGCGGGATCGGCGAGCAGGCGGTGTCGTTCCACCCGCCGAACACGCTCTGCACCAGCGCGTCACGGTCGATCGACATGGCCAGCGCCTGACGGACGCGCACGTCGCTCGCCAAGGGGGTGTCGATCTGGACGGGGTCGGTCCCGACGCCGTCCTGGTTGCCGATGTTCACGGTGATGCCCTGGTAGCCGAACGAACCGACCTGCAGCACCGTGAGGCCGTCGTCCGCCATGAGGGAGTCGACGTCCATCGTCGACATCGAGTCGGCGACCTGCACGTCGCCCGCGCGGACGTTCGCCGCACGGATGCTCGCGTCGGTGATGATGCGGTAGGTGATCGAGTCGAGGTGCACGTCCTCGGCGTCGTAGTAGAGCGGGTCGCGCTCGACCGAGATCGAGGTCTGCGGCACGCGGTCGACGAACTTGAAGGGGCCCACGCAGACCGGGGCGTCGCCGAAGTCGTCGCCCTCGGCCTCGAGCGCCGTCGGGGACATGATCATCCCCGCGCGGTCGGCGAGGGCCGCGGTCAGCGGGGCGAAGGGGCGCTCGTAGGTCAGGCGCACCGTGTCGTCGTCGAGGGCCTCGACCCCGGTCACCGGGCCGAGCTCGCTGGCCCGCGACGAGTCGGGCTTGTCGAGGTGACGACGCAGCGTCGTGACGACGGCCTGGGCGTCCAACGGGGTGCCGTCCGCGAACACGGCGTCCGTGCGCACGGGGATGTCGACCGTCAGCCCGCCGTCCGACAGCGTCGGCAGCTCGGTCGCCAGCAGCGGCACGAGGTCACCCTCGGCGTCGATGTCGTACAGCTTCTGGCACACGGTCTCCATGACGTAGCGCGTGTAGAGCGACGACGACGTGGTGGGGTCGAGGGCGTCCGGCTCGGCGGACAGCGCCATGACCAGGTCGCCCCCCTCGACGATGGTCCGGTCGCCGATCGGCGCGGTGGTCACGTCGGTCTTGTCGGGCGGGTTCGTCCCGGCGGGTTGCTGCGGGACGCAGGCCGTCAGGGCGAGCGTCGCGGCAGCGGCGAGGGCCGGCAGCGCGAGGGCCCGGCGCAGGCGGCGACGCCCGGCCGGGGAGCTCGCGGCGCGGGCCGTGCTCGCGGCACGGGCCGGGCTCGCGGCACGGGCCGTGCTCGCGGCGCGGGACGCGCCGGCGCTCGCGGCGCGGGTCGGGCGGGGTGGGCGGGCCATCGGGCCTCCGATGCTCGGGTGGTATCGGTCTGCGCGGCGTGGATTGCATACAATTCTGCCGCAGGCCCCAGTTTTGTATACGAATTGTTTCGCGCGGGTAAAACGTGGCCCCGCCACCGGCTCGTCTCGCCTAGAAACGCACCGCCCGCACCCGCACCCGCACCCGCACCCGCTCCGAGGTCGCACCACGATCGCGTCACGGAACCACACTCGGGGTTGGTTCGACGACTCGGAAGTGGTGCGACCTGAGCGTCACGGCAAGGGCAGCCCTGCTGAGCGGAGGTTCGCGGCCAGGCGGGGTGGGTGCGACAACTCGTCCCAGACCGTTCGCGCGAATCCGTTGACCTCGGGCCGGTTGCGGATGCGGTCCTCTCGGATCTTCTCGTCCACGACGACTTGTCCGAGCGACCGGCCCTTCTTCCACCGCCCTTTCCCGTACTTGATCCGTCCGTCGAATTCGAGCACGACGCCGAACCGGGGCCACCAGAAGTCGACGACGTCGGCGAAGAGGCCGCCGTCTCCCCAGGTGAAACGCTGCTGGAGCACCGGAGGAGGCGCGCCCAGCTCGTGCAGGACGACCCGCGTCAGCGACTCCCCCGGGGATTCGGCCTCGGGCGTCGCGAAGGCGACGGCACGGCGTGCACTCGGCATGCCTCGTGCCGACCCACGTCCGTCGAGGACGTGCCGCACGTCATCCGCGGTGGCGAGCCCCCTCCGCACGAGGGCATCGAGGGCGACCACCGCGTCACGGAACGACGACGTGAGGGCGAGATCGGCTGCTGTTCGAGCCGGAGAGGTGAGGGAAAGTGGAGGGAGCGACCGCACCTCCTCACCGGAGAGCGGTCCCGGGTGCCGCACGACGTTCGCCGTCGTCTGGGTCGTGCGGCGGTCCGGGTCGACGACGTGCACGCGGCTCGGCCACTCACCGAGGGCCGGCAGCTCCCAGCATGCGGCCGCCGACGCATGAGACACCACCATCCGCGAAGCGAGCCGCGGCATGACGGCGAGGACGAGGATCAGGTGGCGATCCCGAGAGGAGGCCCCTCGCCACGCGGCAGCGTCGACGGCTGCCCCACGACGGACCCGGACGAACTCACCCCGCTCGACACCACGACGCACGGCCTCGGACTCCCGCCGCCCGTGCTCGAGCCGGTCGGACCGGATGATGTGGGGCAGATGTTCGATCACAGGGAGAGACTGCCGTCACATGGCGGCCCGCCAGTGGTCGTCCACAGGCAGGGCGACGACGAGGTCACACCACGTCTGCGGCATCGAACCGCCCGACGGGGCAGTTCGATGACTCGACGGTGGTGCGACCTCGTGCAGAGCGGGGCGAAGAAGCCGCGAGGAGGCGAGGAGGCGCGGGGCGGCTACTCGAGGTTGGCGTGACGGGGCCAGAGCTCGTCGGCATCGGCACCCGAGCGCTTCCACAGCGCGTGGAAGACGGCGTCGCCGAGCAGCACGACGGTCTGCTCGAACAGCCCGCCGGCGTACTGCGACGACGCGGCTCCCGAGCGGTCCTGCTTGTCGGCGGCGGGCACCACGAGCACGGCCTCGGCCAGGTCGGCCAGCGGCGAGTCGGCGGCGGTGGTGATGGCGGCCACCCGCGCGCCGGCGTCGACGGCCGTCCGGGCCGCGGCGACGATGCCGGACGTCGTGCCCGAGCCGCTCGCGGTGAGCAGCACGTCCCCGTCGGCGATGGCCGGCGTCGTGACCTCGCCGACGACGTGGACCTCGAGTCCGAGGTGCATCAACCGCATCGCGGTCATGCGGAGGGCGAGACCCGAGCGACCCGCACCGTGGACGAAGACGCGCTCGGCGTCGTCGAGCAGGTCGGCGAAGGCGTCGAGCTGGCCGGACGTGTCGGACGAGTCGTCGCCTCCGGCGTCCGCGTCGAGCACCGCCGAGACGGCGGCGTCGACCTCGTCGGCCACGAGCTCGAGGGCGGTGGCGACGGAACCGTGGTCGTCGTCGGGGGTCGTGCTGTCTGCGGGGGTCACGCGTACCAGCCTGCTCGCCCCGCGCCTCCGGCGTCCAGGTTCGGGCCGGGGGTCCGCGTCGACGGGCTCCGGGCGGCGGTGCGACCAGAAGGGGGGCCACCGTCGACCCGCACTGGGGGCAGCCCGGCTGCCGACCGCTGCCTAGCCTGGGACAGGGGGACGAGACACCGAGAGACACCCGAGGAGCACCACGTGACCAGGACGGTCGACACACCCGCGCACCCGACGCGCAGCTACGAGCGGCTGAGGCCTGCCATGCGCCTGTTCTACCTGTGGACGCTCTCGCGTTCCCGGCACGTGCCCTCGCCACGCGGACGGCCGACCTACCGGGCGGACTCCCCCGACCCCGACACCGTGCTGCTGATCGGCACGGGTCCGACCCACGGCTTCGGCGTGACGAGCCACGAGCAGGCGCTCACCGGTCAGATCGCCAAGGAGACCTCGAAGAGCACCGGTCGCGCCTGCTCGGTCGACTACATCGGCGACGAGATGATGAACGCCGGTTCGGCCCGTTCGTGGATCGGCGACCACGACCTCAGCCTGTACGACACGGTCGTCGTCATGCTCGGCCTCAACGACGCCGTCATGCTCACCCCGCTCGAGGGATGGCAGCGTGACGTGACGACACTCGTCACCGACCTGACCCGCCGCGTCCACCCGACCGCCCGCATCGTGCTGGTCGGCGTGCAGCCCGTGCGCTCGGTCACGCGGTTCGACAACCCGTTCGGATCGGTCGCGGATCGGCACGCCGCCCGCATGAACGAGATCACCGAGCGGATCGCCGCACAGCACCCGTCGGCCTCGTACTTCCGGCTGCCCTCGGGAGAGCTGCAGCCCGGTCGCCCGCACGGCTGCGAGACGATGTACCGGAAGTGGGGCTCCGTGGTCGCCGACCGGGTGGCCCCGACCCTCGACGTCGTGCGCCGCGGCGAGACCGTCGAGCACATCGGACGCACGTCCGTCGCACCCGTCGTGCCCGAGCGGGTCGCCGCCCAGCTCGAGGTGGCCCGACTGGCGGCGTCGGTGGCCGCACCGGCCCCGGTCGACCCGGTCGTCGCGCAGCTGGAGGCCGCGCGGGCGGCCGTCGCCCGACTCGAGGCCGAGCAGGCCCTCGCGCGTCTCGAGGCCGAGCAGGCCGTCGCGGCACGCCCGGCGGACGCACCCGCGTCGGCACGCCCGGCGGACGCACCAGCGCCGGCCCCGGCGGACGCACCCGCGACCGCTCTCGGAACCGGGGCCACCCCGTCGACCGACACCGCGCCTCCTGCCCGTCCGCGTCGGGCCCTCCCCGAGCCGACCTTCGAGTGGTCGGGAGCCGAGAAGCTGGTCGAGCTCGCGAGCAGCGGCGGGTCGGACACCCTGCAGGACCTCGCCCGCCGAGCCGAGAAGGAGTTCGGCGTCGACGTCGCGGTCGTCTCGCTGCTCGACGGCAAAAAGCTCTACTACGCGGTCAACACCGAACTGCTGCCGGTCTCGATCCCCCGCGAGCTGACGTTCTGCGACGTGACCGTCGCGGCCGACGCGCCCGTGATCGTCGAGGACGCCCGCAAGGACGACCGGTTCAAGGACAACCCCTACCTCGACCTCAACCACGGGTACTTCTACGCCGGGCACCCGATCCACTCGTCGTCCGGCGAGGCGATCGGCACCTTCTGCCTGCACAACACGCGGCCCCGCAAGGCGAAGAGCGTGTCGTCCGCGAAGCTGGCCGAGTTCGCCCGGCTCGCCGAACTCGAGCTGCAGAGCTACGAGACGGCCGAGGGCGGTCACGACCTGCCGACGATGTACGAGACCCGGGAGGCGGCGGTCGCGGCGGCCGTGTCGGGTCGCGCACCGCAGGCGGCCGCGCTGGCACGGGGCGTCGCCGACGCCGCGGGCGTCGTCGCCGCGCCCCAGCCCGTGGCCGCGCCCACGACTGCGCCCACGGCTACGGCTGCGGCTGCGGCTGCGGGCACGGTCCCCGTGGTCGCCGCTGCTGCCGCATCCACCCCGGCCCCCACGCGCGTCGGGCGCCACGCCGCCCCCTGACCGCGACCTGCGGGCGAGGACGCACCACGTCCGCGTCGTCGAACCACCCGAGAGCGTGGTTCGACGACGCGACGGTGGTGCGACCGGCACGCCGTCACACCGCCACACCGGCACACCGGCACACCGTCACGCCGTCACGCCGTCACGCCGTCACGCCGTCATGGTCGGTGACGCGCCCTTCCGCTGCTTCAGCCACAGCACGAGCACGAAGCTGAAGATCACGAGCACCATCCACGAGCCGATCTTGCTGGGGTGCACGAGGCTCCAGCCGTCGACCTGCGAGGCGTAGGTCCAGGCACCGAGCAGGGTCGCGGCGTTCTCGGCGATCCAGATGAACAGCCCGATGAGGGCGAACGACACGAGCAGGGGCATGCGGCGGTCGACGCCCCGCACGCGGAAGGTCACCGACCGCCGGGCGATCAGCAGCGCGGCGACGCCGAGCAGCACCCAGCGCAGGTCGGCGATCCAGTGGTTCGTGAAGAAGTTGACGTAGAAGCCGACCGCGACGGCCATGGTCGCCGCCATCGGCACGGGGTCGACGCGGAGGTCCAGCCGGCGCCACGCCTGGCAGATGTAGCTCGCGACCGCCGCGTACATGAAGCCGCTGTAGAGCGGCACGTCCCCCAGGCGCAGCACGCCGGGCTCGGGGTACGACCACGAGCCGATCGCGACCTTGAAGACCTCGAGCCCGAGCCCCAGGACGTGGAAGACGCAGATGACGAGCAGCTCGTCCCGGGTCTCGAGCCGCGTCGCGACGAGGACGACCTGCACGAGCAGGCACCAGATCAGCATCGCGTCGTAGCGCGGCACGCCCACGTCGACCACGCGGGTCAGGGCGAGCCCGGCGAAGATCGCGACGGCGAACGCGCACGAGAGGGCCTGGGCGCGGCCGAAGGCCAGCAGGTCGAGCAAGAACTCTCGCGCCCGGGTGACGCGACCCGGACCGTGGCGCGGGACGACCTCGACTGCGGACACCGTGCCTCCTCGGTTCGTCGTCGGTGCCGGCCGGGTGGCCGCACCGTCGCGCCCCGTGGGTGCGACCTCGTCCACGCTACGAACCCCGAGGAGGCGCGGCGTCCGCCCCGAGAACCACCCGCCTCCTCCGCGGGTCGCGGCCGCGGACACGCGAGAGCCCCCTCGCCGTGGGGCGAGGGGGCTCTCGTGGGGTGCTCGTCGGCGTCCCGCGCTGCGGGTCGCTGGTACGCACCGTCGACGGGCCGGGCGTCAGCCCGTCCGAAGTCGTGCACCGGGCCGGGGCCCGGGACGGTCAGATCTGGTCGTCGTCCACCAGGCCCGCCACGAAGGGGTAGCGGTCGGCCACGTACTCGTGGAGGTCGGGGTGGACGAGGGTGTCGAGCGAGGGAAGTGAGGAGGTCATGGTCGGGCCGTTCAGTCGAGGTCGTCGGTGTCGTCGAGGGCCGTGTCGAAGTACGACACGTGGTCGCCGACCTGGTCGGCGAGGATGCGCTGGGCGAAGGTCACGACGCGCGCCTCAAGCCGACATCGCGTGGGCCGGAGCGGCCACGAGGAAGTCGGCGTAGGTGGGCTCGTCGACCCGGGCGACGGCCGAGACGGCTGCCGAGATGGGGGCGGCGAGGGCGACGGCCGCGACTCGCGCCCGACGACGACGGGGGTAGGTCTCGATGCGGACGGCCGGGACGCGGGGGTCGCGGCGGTAGAGGCCCGCGTCGACGCGACCGGTGGTCGGGCGGGTCGCCGCGGGGCGGGCCGAACCGACCGTGCCCCGGACGAGGGAGACGAGTTGCTCGTGGCCGAGGCCCTGGAGCGAGGTGCTGCTGGTGTTCATGTTCTTCTCATTTCTGGTGACCCTGCGTCGCCTGAGGAACCTGCTGGAACTCCGGCACCGCCCGTGAAGTCGGTGCCCGTACCGCCGTGAACCGGTACGTGCACCACTGTGGCAGGCCGATTGCTAGATGAACTAGCCAGATCGGGAAGAGTGCGCATTGCGGACATGGCTCGGTCCTCGCCTGCGCGATCTGCGTTCTTCTTCGTTTTTCTGCTTTTGTCTTGTTTTCTCTGTGGAAGCGACGTACAGTCGGCCCACGCCGGCAGCACGCGTGCCGGCAGCACCGCGAGACGACGAGGAGGTCGCATGTACGCCACCGAACGGCACGAGTCGATCGCCGAAGCCCTGCGCTCGGCTGGTCGGGTGTCGGTCAGCGATCTCGCCCTGCGTCTCGACGTCACGGCCGAGACGGTCCGCCGAGACCTCGACGCCCTCGAACAGGCGGGCCTGCTCCAGCGCGTGCACGGCGGTGCCGTCGCCGCCGGCCGCTCCAGCGTCAGCGAACTCAGCCTGAGCGAGCGCGAGACCCGGCACAGCCCCGAGAAGACCTCGGTGGCCCAGGCCGCCGCGCACCTCGTGCCGCCGACGTTCACGGGCTCGATCGCCCTCGACGCCGGCACCACCACCGCCGCCGTCGCCGCCGAACTCGCCCGCTGGACGCCGGCGACGCCCGGCACCGTCCTCACCGTCATCACCAACGCCGTCCCGATCGCGGCGCTGCTGCAGCACAGCCCCCACGTCGACCTGCACCTGCTCGGCGGACGCGTCCGCGGGCTGACCAGCGCCGCCGTCGGCACCAGCACGGTCGAGCAGATCCAGGCGCTCCGCCCCGACATCGTCTTCGTCGGCGCGAACGGCGTCAGCGCCGGCTTCGGGCTGTCGACCCCCGACGAGTTCGAGGGCGCCGTCAAGTCGGCGTACGTCCGTGCCGGACGCCGCGTCGTGGCCGTGGTCGACCAGACCAAACACGGCGAGGAGGCGCTGGTGCGGTTCGCTCGCCTGGCCGAGATCGACACCGTGGTCACCGACGCGCCCCCCGCGCCCGACCTGGGCGAGGCCCTCGATCTCGCCGACGTCGAGGTGATCGTCGCATGAGCGCCCCGACCCCCACGCCCCGCCCCGTCGTGGCCCCGATCGACACCGCCCCGCAGCCAGGAGGCAGCCGCATGATCCTCACCGTCACCGCGAACCCCTCGCTCGACCGCACGATCGAGCTGCCGGGCACCCTGCAGCGCGGGGCGGTCCAGCGCTCGGTCAGCACGACCGACGAGCCCGGCGGCAAGGGCGTCAACGTGTCCCGGGCCCTGGCGGCGTCGGGTGCCGAGACCGTGGCCCTGCTGCCCGGCGCCCTCGACGACCCGGTCCTCGTCGCCCTGCGCGAGCGGGGCGTGCCCACCGTCAACCTGCCGATCGGGCAGCGCCTCCGGGCCAACGTCACCCTGACCGAACCCGACGGCACGACCACCAAGATCAACGAGCTCGGCCCCGACCTCGGCTCCCACGTGGACGAACTCACGGCCCTCGTCGTCGAACACGCGGCCCTCGCCTCGTGGCTGGTGCTCGCCGGCTCGCTGCCGCCCGGCCTGCCGACGACCTGGCTGGCCGACGTCGTCCGGGCCGTGCGCGCCTCCTGCGGTGACGCCGCCCCGCGCATCGCGGTCGACTCGTCGGGCGAGCCGTTCGCGGCCCTGATCGCGTCGGGCGTCGGCATCGACCTCGTCAAGCCCAACGCCGACGAGCTCGCCGAGATCGTCGGCGGCGACCCCGAGGCGTACGAGGCCGACCCGGCCTCGGCCGTCGCCGGGGCCCGACGCCTGCGCGAGCTGGGCGTCGAGACCGTGCTGCTCACCCTCGGCAGCGCGGGCGCCCTGTTGATCGACGACGAGGGCTCGTGGTTCGCCGCCGCCCCCGTCATCACCGCCCTGAGCACGGTGGGCGCCGGCGACTCGTCGCTGTCGGGCTACCTGCTCGCCGAGACCGCCGGGGCCCCCGCCCCGGCCCGCCTCGCCCAGGCCGTCGCGTCCGGAGCCGCCGCCGCGGCCCTGCCCGGCAGCATCGTCCCCCGCCTCGACCAGACCTTCCCTGACGACATCGACGTCGTCCCGGTGGCCCCCGCGGCCGTCGGGCACCTCTGAGCAGCGTCGCCCAACCCCAAGGAGCAGAACAGCATGTCATCCCTCATCAGCACCGACCTCGTCGGTCTCGACGAAGACCTGGGCGGCACGTCGACCGACGTCATCCGCGCCCTGGCCGCGCGCGTCGCGGCCTCGGGCCGCGCCGGCTCGGCCGATTCGCTCGCCGACGACGCCATCAAGCGTGAAGCCTCGGTCGGCACCGGCGTCCCCGGCGGCATCGCGATCCCCCACGCGCGGTCGGCCTCGGTCACCGAGCCCACCCTCGCCTTCTCCCGGCTCGCGCGCACGGTCGGCTTCGGTGCCCCCGACGGCGACGCCGACATCGTCTTCATGATCGCGGTGCCCGAGGGCGCCGACGGCGACCACATGACGGTCCTCTCGACGCTCGCCCGCGCCCTCATCCGCGACGACTTCACCGCCGCCCTCCGCGCCGCGAAGACCCCGGCCGACATCGTGCAGCTCGTCGACGACGAGGTCAGCGGCGAGGTCGCCGAGACGCGCGGCGCCACCGCCGCCTCCGCGGCCGGGGCGACCAGCGCCTCCTCGTCCGCGGCCGACGCGACGGGCGACGGCGCGCGGCGCCCGAAGCTGGTCGGCGTCACCGCCTGCCCCACCGGCATCGCCCACACCTTCATGGCCGCCGACGCCCTCGTCGCCGCGGCGAAGCGCCTCGGCGCCGACCTGCAGATCGAGCCGCAGGGCTCGGGCACGGTCACTCCCCTCGATCCGGCCGTCATCGCCGAGGCCGACGCCGTGATCTTCGCCGTCGACGTCGACGTACGCGACCAGGGCCGCTTCGCCGGCAAGCCCGTCGTCCGCGGACCGGTCAAGCGCGGCGTCGACGCTCCCGACGCCATGGTGAAGGAGGCGCTGGCCGCCGCCAAGGACCCGAACGCCGCCCGCGTGGGCGGCACGGCCGGTGCCGCCGGTGCCGCCGCGGGTTCCGCCACCGAGAAGCAGGGCTTCGGCTCGTCGCTCAAGCGCTGGCTGCTGACCGGCGTCTCGTACATGATCCCGTTCGTCGCCGGTGGCGGCCTGCTGCTCGCCCTGGGCTTCCTGCTCTCGGGTTACGAGATCGCCGGCAACGCCGCGACCGTGCTGACCGACTACTCGCTGTTCAACCTGCCGCCCGAGGGCCTGCCGTACTTCCTCGGTGCCGCCGCGTTCCAGATCGGCAACTTGTCGATGGGCTTCCTCGTCGCCGCCCTGGCCGGTTACATCGCCTACGCCATCGCCGATCGACCCGGCATCGCGCCCGGTTTCGTCGCCGGTGCCGTCGCGGTCTTCATGGGGGCCGGCTTCATCGGCGGTCTCGTCGGTGGTCTGCTCGCCGGCTTCGCCGCCTACTGGATCGGCAAGCCCGACGTGCCCCGCTGGCTGCGCGGCCTGATGCCCGTCGTGATCATCCCGCTGCTCGCGTCGATCTTCGCCTCGGGTCTGCTCGTGCTCGTGCTCGGCGGCCCGATCGCCGCCCTGACCGTCGCCCTGACCGACTTCCTCAACGGCCTCAGCGGCACCGGGGCGATCGTCCTCGGCGTCATCCTCGGCCTCATGATGTGCATCGACCTCGGTGGTCCGGTCAACAAGGTCGCCTACTCGTTCGCCGTCGCCGGCCTGTCGGCGGGCTCCATCAGCGACAACCCGGCCCCCCTGATGATCATGGCCGCCGTGATGGGCGCCGGCATGGTGCCGCCGCTGGCCATGGCCCTCGCGTCGACCGTCCTCTACCGCAAGGGCTTCTCGCAGGTCGAGCGCTCCAACGGCACGGCCGCCTGGCTGCTGGGCGCCTCGTTCATCTCCGAAGGCGCGATCCCCTTCGCCGCGGCCGACCCGCTGCGCGTGATCCCCGCCAGCATGGTCGGAGGCGCGGTGACCGGAGCCATCTCGATGGCCGCCGGCGTCACGTCGCAGGCCCCCCACGGTGGCATCTTCGTGTTCTTCGCGATCGGCAACCTGGGCATGTGGGCGTTGGCGATCGTCGCCGGCACCGTCGTGAGCGCGTTCGTGCTCGTCCTGCTGAAGAAGTTCGTCCGCCGGGGTGCGGCCGCCGGGGCCGACGCGTCGGCCGAGGCCGCCGAGGCCGGTTCGGTCGTCGGCCAGCGCAGCCCCGTCGCCGCGTAGCAGCGACGCCGCCCCGCACCGACGCCGTCGAGGCGACCACACGAGGAGGCGCGTTCCGGGAAGTCCCGGAGCGCGCCTCCTCGGCTGTGGACGGGCCGCGGACGGGCGGCCGCGTCCTCTACCCTGGCGTGAGCAACCGATTGGACCCCACGCCGTGACCGACATGAGCCTGAGGCTCCCCACCACCCATTTCCGTGCCGTGTTCGACCTGGGCCAGCGCCCGGCCGCGCAGACGCCGCTGCCGACCGCGCTCGGCAAGCCCAACCTCTACGCCGAGTACGACGACGACGACCTGATCACCGCCCTGTACGTCGGCTACGAGACCGGACAGGTGCACCTCGAGACCACGCCCTCGGGCGACGTCGAGCACCACTTCCACCTCGCGAACGGCGACGACAGCGACCTCAGCCCCTTCGGCGTCGCCGACACGCGGGTGCTCGTCGAGTGGTCGACCCGGCTGATCGTCGACCTGCACCGCCGCATGCCCGACCTGCTCGACGAGGTCGACGAGGCGGCGGCCTGGCACGACGCCGGCTTCGACCTCTACGTCTGCGAGGTCGAGGAACCACGCAAGCTCGACCTGGTCGAGGTCGACATCGAGGGCGAGTTGCTGACCCTGCCCTGGCTCGGCTCGGGTGCCGTCGAACACGACCACATCGAGGGCGACGACCACCCGATCGCGCTGGCCTGGACGCCCCAGGGCGCGTCCGAGGGCGTGCCGATCGCCGAGGCCTGGCTCGACCCCCGGACCGACCAGCCCCGGACGAAGGCCCTGCCCGGCGTCGACTGGGAGGCCGTGGGCTGGGGTCGCGACGAGGTGCTGCCCTGGCTCGAGGCGATCTACATGAACCACCACGTGCTGCCCGACGCGGCCGGCACGATCCTCACGGGCGTGCTCGAACGGCTGGGCGGGATCGACGGCACCGACTAGCCGGGGGGCCTTCGGCCCTCGGCCCTTCGCACCGCGTTTCGTGCACGGCACCGCGTCTCGTCGCGGTGCCGTGCACGAAACGCGGTGCGAAGCGGTGCGGTGCGGTGCGGCCGGGGCTGCCAGGATGGCGCGATGAGCGACTCGCCCGCACCGCGCCTCCTGAACCTGTTGCTCCTCGACGTCACCGACGAGGCCCGCGACGACCCCGCGTTCGAGCGAGAGCTCGACGCCCTGTCCACCTCGGTGGTCGCCGCCGCCGAGCAGGTCGGGTTCACGGTGCGCCGGGTGCCGGCCAACCGGCTCGGCGACGTGCACGCCGCCCTCTCCGAGGCGGACGCGGTGCTCGTCACCGGTGGCGAGGACGTCGACCCGAGCCACTACGGCGGTCCCCTCGACCACCCGGGGCGGGGCCAGACCTTCGCCGACGCCGACCGGGTGCAGATCGAGGTGGTGCGCGGGTCCGTGGAGGCGCGGCTGCCGCTGGTCGGCATCTGTCGCGGCATGCAGGTGGTCGACGTCGCCCTCGGCGGAGACCTCGTGCAGCACCTCGACCACCCGGGCCACGTGAACCCCGACAGCGTCGAGGACAGCATGGTCGACCACCCGGTCCGGCTCGCCGACGGCAGCACGCTCGCGACGATGCTCGGTACGACGTCGCTGGTCGTGCGCAGCTCGCACCACCAGGCGGTGGGGCGCCTGGGCGAGGGGCTGCGCGCGGTCGCCTGGGCCGACGACGGCACGGTCGAGGCCGTCGAGCACGTCACGGCTCCGGTGTGGTGCGTCCAGTGGCACCCCGAGGACCGCGGGGCCACCGGCACGGTGCTGACCGACCTGCTCGTCGCGGCGCGCGACGCCGCCCTGGTTCGTCGAGAGGACGTTTGATCCGCTAACCATGGCTAAGGTGGGTGGCATGCCCCTGATTCCCCCGCCCTCGTGGCCGCGGGTCGAGTACGAGAGCCACCCCTGGGACGACGACGAGGACGCCCCGCTCTCCCGCCGAGCTCGACTGCGGTCACGCGGCCCGTACGAGGCCGCCGTCACCCCGGCCATCGCCGGGGCGGCCGCGCCGAACCTGCCCGCGGACCTCGTGGTCGACTGCGAGGACGCCGTCGCCGAGCTGGCCCGCTTCGACGCCGAGGTGGGCGCGTTCACCGCCCCTTTCGCGGCGATCCTGCTGCGGAGCGAGAGCGCGTCGAGCTCCGAGATCGAGAACCTCACGGCCATGCCCCGTGGCATCGCCCTCGCCGCCCTTGGCCGGAAGGCCGGGACGAACGCCCGGCTCGTCATCGCCAACGCGCACGCGATGGAGGCCGCCGTCGCCCTCGCCGACGACCTCGACGACGCTGCCGTGATCGCGATGCACGCGGCCCTCCTGGGCGACGAGCAACCGCATCACACGGGCCGCTGGCGCGATCAGCAGGTGTGGATCGGCGGCACGGCAACGAGCCCGCACACGGCGGACTTCGTGCCGCCCCGCGCCGAGAGGGTGCCGCGAGCCATGGACGACGTGCTCGCCTTCGCCCGTCGTGACGACCTGCCGGCCCTCGTGCACGTCGCGCTGACCCACGCGCAGTTCGAGACCATCCACCCCTTCCCCGACGGCAACGGCCGGACGGGTCGCGCGATCGTCCACTCGATGCTGAGACGGCTGGGCGTCATGCGTCAGGTGACGGTGCCGGTCTCGGCCGGCCTCCTGCGGGACGCCTCGGGGTACTTCGACGCACTCGGGGCGTATCGCGACGGCGACGTCGAGCCGATCGTCCGCGCCTTCACCCGCGCGACCGTCGAGGCGGTCGACAACGGCCGTTCCCTCGTGATCGACCTGACCCGGCTCCGCCTGCAGTGGGACGAACTCACGACCGCCCGCGCGGGGTCGGTCGGTCGACGTCTGCTCGACGTGCTGCAACGCCAGCCCGTCGTCGACGTGCCGTCGGTCGCCCGCGAACTCGGGGTCGCGACGAACAACGCCCGGGCCGGCATCGAACGACTCGTCGACGACGGCATCGTGCGGCCGATCGGTGAGGCACGCCGCGGACGCCTGTACGAGGCGCCCGACGTGCTCGTCGCCCTCGACGCGTTCGCCGTGCGGGCCAAGCGCGGCCGACGACCCGGGCCCGGCGCCTAGCGCTCGCGGACGATAAGGGCCGAGGCCGCGGTCACGAGTCGGCGGGGCAGGAAGCGGTGCGCCTGGGCACCGATCGCGTTGCCGAGCCCGCTGACCACCACGGCACGGCGACGGCGCACGGCCCGTAGTGCCGCGGTGACGACCTGCTCGGGGGTCTGGCGACCGCTCGTGAGGAAGTCGCTCCCGGTCGCGGCGAAGAAGCCGGTCTCGGTCGCCCCCGGGCAGAGGGCCGTGACGGTGACGCCCGACCCCCGCACCTCGGCGTGCACCGCCTCGCTGAACGAGAGCACGAACGACTTGGTCGCCCCGTAGACCGCCATCGTCGGGATCGGCTGGAAGGCCGCGGTCGAGGCGACGTTGACCACCGTGCCGCGGCGTCGCTCGACCATGCCCGGCAGCAGCGCGCGCGTCAGCGCGACCACCTGCGAGCAGTTGAGGTGCACCTGCGCCTGGACGGCGGCGGGGTCGGACTCGACGAACGCCCCGTGGGAGCCGACGCCGGCGTTGTTCACCAGCACGTCGATCGCGCGGTCGCCGACGGCGGCCAGCACGGTCTCGACCCCGTCGGGCGTCGACAGGTCGGCGACCACGGCCGTGAACGACCCGGAGGCGCGGGTCGCCACGAGCTCGGCCCTCACCTGCTCGAGACGGTCGCCGCTGCGCGCCACGATCACCACGTCGTGGTCGGGGGCGAGCCGCCGGGCGAACTCCGCGCCGATGCCGCCGGAGGCGCCGGTGACGAGTGCGGTGGGCAGGGACGTGGTGGGTGCGGGCATGTCGCCCATCCTGCCGCGCCCGCCGTCGGAGGAGGTCGCACCACGCTCGCGTGGTCGAACCACCCGGGGGGCTGGTTCGACCACGGGAGCGTGGTGCGACCGGCCCCTGCGGCTGGGCCCCGCAGCCGGGCCCCGCGGCCGCGCCCCGCAGCCGGGCCCCGCGACACACGGCGTCACGCGGCGACGCATGACGTGACACGTCCTCGCGAACGCGACCCGCGCCTCCTTATGCTCGGCGACACCCCGAACCCACCACCTCAGCCGACACCCTGGAGCCCCCATGATCAGCCTCGAGCAGCTGACGAAGGTCTACGAGACCGGATCGCACCGCACGTCCGTCCTCGACCGCGTCGACTTCCGGGTCGACACCGGCGAGATCGCCGCGGTCGTCGGCCCGAGCGGCGCCGGCAAGAGCACCTTGGCCCAGTGCGTGACGCTGCTCGAACGACCGACCTCGGGCTCGGTCGTCGTCAACGGCGACGACCTGACCCGGCTCGGCGAGCGCGACCTGCGGGTCGCCCGCCGTCGGATCGGCACGGTGTTCCAGTCGGACGGACTCTTCGGCCGTCGGACCGCCGCACAGAACGTGGCCCTGCCGCTCGAGTACCTGGGCGTGACGAAGGCCGAGACGAGGCGTCGAGTCGCCGAGCTGCTCGACCGCGTGGGGCTCGGCCACCGTGCCGACGCCCGGCCGCACGAGCTCTCGGGCGGCCAACGCCAGCGCGTCGGCATCGCCCGGGCCCTCGCCCTGCGGCCGACCGTGCTGCTCTCGGACGAGGCGACGTCGGGCCTCGACCCCGCCTCGACCACCTCGATCGTCGACCTGCTGCGCGAGTTGCGTGACGACCTCGGCCTGTCGATCCTGTTCGTCACCCACGAGATGGACACCGTGCTGCAGATCGCCGACACCGTCGCGCGCCTCGACCACGGACGCATCGTCGAACGGGGTCGTGTGCTCGACCTGCTGCGCGACCCTGCGTCGGCGCTCGGTGCGGCGCTGCGACCGACCCGACCGGCGGCCGGCGCCCCCGACGGCTGCCGCACCTGGCGGCTCGACTACGTCTCGGCCGACGTGCCGACCGACTGGCCGACCACGCTCGGATCGGCCCTGGGGTCGCCCGTGTCGCTGCTCGGAGCCTCGATCGAGACCCTGGGAGGCGCGACCGTCGGGCACGCGACCGTCGCCGTCCCCGAGGCGGTCGCCTCGCGCCTGCCCGGGGTCGCCGCCGCACTCGGGCTCACCGCCCGCTCCCTCGACCCGTCCCCGGCGCCCACGCCCACGTCCACGCTCACGCCCGAACAGGAGCTCGTCCGATGACCGTCGTCAGCACCGTCGCGCCGATCGCGACGACCGTCCTCGCGTCGGGCACGAGCCCGTCGACCGCGTACGACAACTCGGTGCCGTGGGCGCAGATCCCCGCCCTGGTGCTCCCCGCACTCGGCGACACGTTCGTGATGGTCGGCATCGTGATGGCGATCGTCGTGCTGGTCGGGGTGCCGCTCGGGGCCCTGGTGCACAACCTCGGCCCCGCGGGCCTCGTGCCGAACGCGCCGGTGCACACGGTGCTCAGCGCCGTCATCAGCATCGGACGCTCGCTGCCGTTCTTGATCCTCATGGCGTCGATCGTCCCGTTCACCCGGTTCGTGACCGGCACCAACATCGGCATCGCGGCCGCGGTGGTGCCGATGTCGATCGCGGGCATCGCCTTCTTCACCCGCATCGTCGAGAACTCCCTGCGGAGCGTCCCGAGCGATCGGGTGCGCGTGGCGACCGCGAGCGGGGCGTCCCGCCTGCAGATCGTCCGCACCGCACAGCTGTCCGAGGCGCTGCCCGGCCTGATCGGGGGTCTCACGATCAACACGATCGCGATGATCGAGTACTCGGCCATCGCCGGCACCATCGGCGCCGGCGGCATCGGCTACGTCGCCGTCACCTATGGCTACCAGCGCTTCGACCACACCGTGATGATCGTCACGATCGTGTTGCTCGTCGCGACGGTCGCGGCCGTCCAACAGCTCGGCGACCTCGCCGTGCGGGCCACGAGCCCCGAGCCGGTCCGCCGGCGCCGCTGGTGGCGGCGCCGCGCGACCGACCTGCCCCCGGTGGCCGCGGCGGTCTGAGCCGCACCGCGCCTCCCCGTTCCCCTCTGCGGTCCCGCACCGCGCCTCCTCGTTCCCCCCTGCGGTCCCGCACCGCGCCTCCCCCACCCACAGGCGCCGCCTGCCCCTCCCGAAGGA
The DNA here is from genome assembly GCF_014841655.1 of Frigoribacterium sp. CFBP 8759. NCBI lineage: Bacteria > Bacillati > Actinomycetota > Actinomycetes > Micrococcales > Microbacteriaceae > Frigoribacterium > Frigoribacterium sp. CFBP 8759. The sequence goes on along the minus strand of NZ_JACYUH010000003.1, from coordinate 349,606 downwards.
CAGCCATGCCCGAGAACACCCCCACCCCTGCACCCCGCACCGCGACCGTCACGGACGACCACGGCTTCGAGCTGAGGCGTCGCCGCCGTTGGCCCTGGATCGCCGGAGGCGCGGTGGCGGTCGTCGCCGTCGCCGCCGCGATCGTCGTGCCCCTGACCGCGCCCGCCGGGCCGGCCGTCGCCGAGGCCGGGGCGACGCTGACCGTCGCCACCGCCGAGGGCAACGCGTCCGAGCAGGCCCTCGTGCAGTTCGTCGCCGACGAGGTCGCCCCGAAGTACGGCATCACCGTCGCCTTCACGGGCCTGAGCGACAGCAACACGATCAACCGGGCCGTCAGCGAGGGCGAGATCGCCGGCACGGTGTACCAGCACGAACTGTGGCTGGACCAGGTGCTCGCCTCGAACCCGGACTTCCGGGAAGAAGCGGCGACGCCGGTGTTCCGCTGGGGCTTCGGCCTCTGGTCGTCGAAGTACACCGATCCCGGCCAGCTGCCCGACGGCGCCACGGTGTCGCTGTACTCCGACCCGGCCAACGAGGCCCAGGGGCTCTGGGTGCTCGAGCGCGCCGGCCTCATCACGCTGAAGGACGGCGTCGACAAGGCACACGCCACCCAGGACGACATCGCCTCGAACCCGAAGGACCTGCAGTTCACCCTGCTCGACTTTGCCGCACAGTCGCGGGCCCTGCCCGACCTCGACGCAGCCGTCGGCTACACCGAGTACTACCTCGCCGCCGGCGTGCCGATCGAGCAGCAGATCTTCGCCCCCGCCGCACCGGACGAGTTCGCCGGCCAGCTCACCATCGGCAGCGACTACGCCGACGAGGACGCCGTGAAGAAGCTCGTCGCCGCCTTCCAGGACCCGGCCGTGCAGGAGTTCCTCGCGACCGACCCCCGCGTGAAGGGCATCCTGCTGCCGCTCGACGCGGAGTAGGTCGCACCGCGGAGTAGGTCGCACCGACGGGTCAGGCGAGCACGACCTCCCAGGCGCGAGCGGAGGGCCACAGGGCATGACGGGGCAACACGTCGGGACCGCAGGCCCGCGAGCCGAGTCCGTGCTGCGCGTCGTCGAGGTAGAGGTGCAGCGCCGTGGGCTCGGGCAACTCGTGGGGGTGCGCGGCGAGGGCGACCTGCTGTGCCGTGTGCCTCGCGAGCTGGAACCCGCACCGGTGCCCCGCTCCGTCGGGCACGGTCGTCACCGACAGCACCGGGCCCCCCGCCGACGCAGCGACGCCACCCGGACCCCCGAGCGTCAGCGACCGCAACCCGGGGCGGTGCCCGGTCTCCTGCGGCCGGGCGTACTCGACCGAGAGCCCGTCGACGCTCGACGTGAACCGGCCCACCCGGGCGGCCGCCGCGCTGTCCGCGTACGACTCGGCGGGCCCGGTACCGAGCCAGTCGACCGGCGACGACGCGAGCGACAGCGGCAGGTCGAACCGGGCGCCGACGCGCGGCCAGGTGCAGTCCCACGGCCCGAACGGCACGGCCTCGGTGCGCAGCAGCACGCCGTCGGCGGTCGCCGTCCAGCGGAAGGTGACGTCGACGCCGGTGCCGGTGTGCGCGGCGGACACCCGCACGCGCTGCTCGAGCCCGTGGTCGGACCGGCACACCGACAGCACCCGGTGCACGAGCCGGTGCAGGCCGCGCTCGACCCAGCGCTCGGCCGAGGGCGGGGTCTCCTCGGCCCCGCGACCGTGGGTCAGTTCGGGTTCGGCGAGCTCGTACGAGCCCTGGCCCGCCCCGCGGTCGTTGTCGGTCGGTGCCCGCCACAGTTCGAGGCGGGGCCCCGCCACGGGCAGCCCGTGCCACGAGGTCAGGGCGCCCCGGGCGTCGAAGGTGAGCGCACCGAGCGTGTCACCGCTCCAGGCCCCGGAGGCGCGGGTGCGGGCCGCCGGGCGACTCGCCACGAGCGCCTGGTCGCGCCCGAGCACGTGGCCGGCCCCGGCCCAGGGCAGGTCGTGACGCGTCACCGCCGTGACGGTGAGGTGGGCCTCACGGACGGTGGCGGCGTCGCCTGCCGCGCGCGCCTCCTCGGGGACCTCGACCGTCGCGGTCGACTGCGCGGTCAGCGTCGGCACGTCGAGCACGCCCGAGGCGACGACGTGACCGTCGTGCTCGAGCTGCCAGCGCACCTCGACGTCGTCGGTCGACGCGGTGTGCCGTCGGTTCTCGACGGTGACCAGTCGGGCCGCGTCGAGCAGACGCACGCGGACCGGGGTGATCACGGCGGCGAACTCGGCGAGGGCCGGGGTGGGCGTGCCGTCCGAGAGCAGCAGGCCGTCCATGACGAACTGACCGTCGTGCACGACCTCGCCGAAATCGCCGCCGTAGGCGAAGTACGGCGTGCCGTCGGGGGTGCGGGTGGCGATGCCGTGGTCGCGCCACTCCCAGACGAAGCCTCCGTGCAGGCTCGGCCAGCGGTCGACGGCCGCCTCGTAGTCGGCGAACGAGCCCGGGCCGTTGCCCATCGCGTGGCCGTACTCGCAGAGCACGAAGGGCTTCTGCCGCTGCCGGGCACCCTGGGCGCCCTCGGTCTCGTGGATCGTCGTGGCCGGTTCGCCGCAGACCGACGCGATCTCTTCGAGGGTCGGGTACATGCGCGAGTAGACGTCGGTGTACTCGCCGGCCAGGTCGCCCTCGTAGTGCACCGGTCGGGTGGCGTCGCGCCCGTGCAGCCAGGTCGCCATGGCGGCGAGGTTGCGCCCCGTGCCCGACTCGTTGCCGAGCGACCACATCACGATGCTCGGGTGGTTCTTGTCGCGTTCGACCGTGCGGGCGATCCGGTCGAGGTAGGCATCGCACCAGGCGGGTTCGTCGCTGGGGTTGCCGCGCCACTCGACGTCCCAGAAGCCGTGGGTCTCGAGGTCGCACTCGAGCACGACCCAGAAGCCGTACTCGTCCGCCAGGTCGAGGAGTCGCGGGTGCGGCGGGTAGTGCGCGGTGCGGATCGCGTTCACGTGGGCCCGCTTCATCAGCTCGAGGTCGGCACGCGCCTCGGCCTCGTCGAACACGCGTCCTCGCACCGGGTGGGACTCGTGGCGGTTGACGCCCCGGAAGGTCACGCGGCGGCCGTTGACCTCGAACGAGTCGCCCACGATGTGCACCGTGCGGAACCCCACCCGCAACGAGACGGTCTCGCCCGGCGAGGCGACGGTCGCGTCGTAGAGGCGCGGCACCTCGGCGCTCCACGGCTCGACCGCGGGCAGGTCGACGGGAGCCACGTCGGCCGGGGTCGCCCAGGTGACGTCGACGCCCAGTGCCGGCACGCGCAAGGTCACGGGGAACGCGCCGACCACGTCGAGGTCGAGCCGGCCCGCCCCGGTGGCGTGGTCGTACGACGCCCGCAGGTCGACGTCGTCGAGGGCCGCGGCGGGGCGCGACTGCAGGGTGACGCTGCGGAAGATGCCGGGCATCCACCACTGGTCCTGGTCCTCGAGGTAGCTGGCCGCCGACCACTGGTTCACCCGGACCGCGAGGGCGTTGGCCCCCTCGACCAGCGCGTCGGTCACGTCGAACTCGGTGGCGAGGCGGCTGCCCGTCGTCCAGCCGAGCTCGACGCCGTTCAGCCACACGGTCGCGAGGCCGTCGACGCCGTCGAACCGCAGCACGACGCGCGCGCCACTCCGGAACGACGCCGGCACGACGACCGTGCGTCGGTACTCTCCGGTCGGGTTCTCGTCGGGCACGTGCGGCGGATCGATAGGGAACGGGTACTGCAGGTTCGTGTAGATCGGCGACCCGTGCCCGTGCAGCACCCAGTGCGAGGGCACCGGCAGCTCATCCCAGTCGGCGTCGTCGAGTTCGGGGTCGGCGACCTCGGGGACCCGTGCCTCGTCGTCGAGGGGAGCCTCGGGCAGCAGTCGGAACCGCCACGGCCCGTCGAGCGAATGGGTCGGGGCGTCGCTGTGCAGCCACGAGCGGGGGGCTAGCCGTGAGGCGGAACCGGGGGCGACGTCGTCGAGGTGGGTCATGGTGCTCTCTGTGGTGGGGGCGGTCGCAGGAGGCGCGGGGGGCGGGAGGCGCGCGGGAGGCGCGGGGCGGTCAGACCGCGCCCAACGCCTCCCGGTCCGCGACGATCGTGACACGCGGGTGGCGCCGCAGCAGCGAGGCGGGCACCGACTCGGTCACCGGGCCCTGCAAGGCCGCGGCGAGCGCCGCGGCCTTCGCGCGACCGCGCGCGACCAGCAGCACCTGCCGCGCAGCCATGATCGTCCCGAGCCCCTGCGTGATCGCGTGCGACGGCACGGCCCGGGCGTCGCCACCGAAGTAGCGGGCGTTGTCGAGGCGGGTACGGTCGGCCAGTTCGACCACGCGGCTGCGGCCGTCGAACGGCGAACCGGGCTCGTTGAAGCCCAGGTGGCCGTTGGCCCCGATGCCGACGATCTGCAGCCCGACTCCGCCGAGCTCGACGATGCGCCTCTCGTGCGCGTCGGCGGCGAGGGTCGCGTCGACGGGGTCGGGGCACGACCCGTCGGGCACGACGACCCGGTCGTCGTCGACGCCGAGCGGCCTCGCGATGCGGTCACGCACGAACGTACGGTAGCTCTCGGGGTGGTCGGCCTCGAGCCCCACGTACTCGTCGAGCGCGACGAGGGTCAGGCCGCAGGTGCGCAGGCCGTCCTGTCGGCGCAGCACGAGCTCGGCGTAGAGCGGCTCGGGTGACGAGCCGGTCGCCACGCCGAGCACGCCGTGGGGTTCGGCCCGCACGAAGGCGGCGACGACGTCGGCCGCGTGCTGGCCGATCTCGTGGGCCCCCGAGGCCGCGACGACCTCGGGGCCGACGACGGCCTCGGTCACTTCAGCGCCCCCTTCGCGATGTCACCGATGAACTGCTTGGCACCGATGAGGAACACGATGATCAGGGGCAGGACGGCGAGCAGGGCCCCCGCCATGACCATGCCGTAGTCCTTGCCGTGGGCGCTGTTCAGCTGGCTCATCGCGACCTGCAGCGTCAGCGTGCCCGGGTCGTTCAGCACGATCAGGGGCCAGAGGTAGTCGTTCCACGAGGCGATGAAGGTGAAGACGCCCAAGAAGCCGAGGCCCGGGCGGATCAGCGGGATGCAGACCGTGAGGTACTGACGGAAGAACCCGGCGCCGTCGATCTTGGCGGCGTCGATCAGTTCGTCGGGCACGGCCGACACGATGTACTGGCGCAGCCAGAAGATGCCGAAGGCGTTGGCCGCGGCGGGCACGATCAGGGCCTGCAGCTGACCGACCCACCCGAGGTTGATCATCGTGATGAACTGCGGGATCACGCTGAGTTGAGCGGGCAGCATGAAGGTGACGAGCAACAGGGTGAAGAGCAGTTTGCGGCCCGGGAACGAGAACTTCGCGAAGGTGAACGCCGCGATCGAGTCGAAGAACAGCACGAGTGCCGTGACCGACACGGCGACGATCACCGTGTTGAGCAACGAGCCACCGAAGTCGATGGTCTCGAACACCGCGCGGATGTTGTCGAACAGGTGCGTGCCGGGCACGAGCACGGGCGGCGACTTGTAGATGTCGCTCGTCGTGTTGCTCGCCATGACCACGAGCCAGTACAACGGGAACAGCGAGATGACGGCTCCGGCGGCGAGCAGGCCGTGCAGCACGGCTCGCGAGGTCGGCACCTTCGCGCCGCGCCCGGCGGCCCGGCCACGACGCTGCTTCGGATCGTCGTTCGCCGTGGCGTCGACGACCTCGGCGGTCACGCCGCGGGCGGCGTTCACGATCGTGCTCATCGCGCGACCACCTCCTCGCGCGGGGAGACGGGATCGACGTCCACGGGTTTCTCCTTCTTGCCCGATCCGAGCCGCCAGTTGATGATCACGAAGATCACGACGAGCAGGAACACGGCCCAGGCGATGGCTGCTCCGTAGCCGAAGCGGTTGTAGTTGAAGGCCTGCTGGTAGAAGTACAGGACCGTCGTGAGACCGGCTTGACCCGCGCCTCCGGAGTTGGGGTTCGTCGTCGACGACGACGCCGTCAGCACCTGCGCCTCGGTGAAGCTCTGCAGGCCGGTGATCGTCGAGACCACCAGCACGAAGAGGATCGTCGGGCGCAGCAGCGGAAGCGTGATCGACCAGAAACTACGGATCACCCCCGCGCCGTCGAGCTTGGCGGCCTCGTAGACCTCGCCACTGATCGACTGCATGCCGGCCAGGAACAGGATCGCGTTGTAACCGGTCCACTGGTAGGTGATCAGCACGGCGATGGTGACCTGGATCGCCCAGGGGGTCGACAGCCAGGCCACGCCGTCGAAGCCGAGGGTCCGCAGGCCGGCGTTCAGCAGGCCGAAGCTGTCACCGAAGATCGAGCCGAAGAGCACCGCCATCGCGACGACCGAGGTGACGTTCGGCACGAAGAACGCGATGCGGTAGAACGTGCCGAACCGCTTCGCCGAGTTGAGCATGGCCGCCACGATCACGGCGATGACCATCATCGGGAAGGTCGACAGGGCGAAGATGATCAGGGTGTTCTTGATCGACAGCCAGAAGGTCTGGTCGGCGACCAGGGCCCGGAAGTTGTCGAGGCCGACCCATTCGGGCGAGCCGAGGCCGTTCCAGTCCTGGAACGACAGCACCAGCGAGTAGCCCGCGGGGAACAGCCCGAAGATCGCGAAGAGCACGAAGAACGGCGCGATGGCGACGTAGTAGGGCCAGCTCTTGCGCAGCCCCGCCCGGGAGCGCGCGGTGGGGCGCGCTCCCGGGCTCAGCACGGTGGGGATCACTACTCGGCGGCCTTCAGGGCGGCCTCGCCGGCCGAGACGGCGTCGTTCCAGGCCTGGTCGGGGTCCTTGCCGAGCGACTGCACGTTCTGCAGCTCGGTCATGTAGGGCGCCGCGACCTGGTTCTCGAACGGGCTGGTGTACGCGGTGGGCATGTCGGCGGCGGCCTGCGCGAAGACCTCGACGGTCGACTGACCGCCGAAGAACTCGTCGCCCGCGGTCAGCTCGGGGGCCGAGTAGGCGGCCGTGGCCGACGGGAAGATGCCCTTGTCCTGGTAGGCGACGATCTGGTTCTGCTCGCTCAGGATGTCCTTGATCACGGCGAATGCGGCCTCGGGGTCGTCGGTGCCCTCGGGGATCGTCAAGAACGACCCTCCGATGTTGGCAGGGCCGCCGGGCATCGGTGCGACGCGCCAGTCGCCCGAGGTGTCGGCCGTGGCGCTCTTGATGTCGGCCTGGTACCAGGCGGCACCGAGCAGCGTCGGCAGCGAGCCACCGGTGATGGCGGCGGCCCAGTCGGGGCTGCCGTCGGTGAGCCCGGCGGTCAGGCCCTTCTCCTTGGCCTCGACCGCACGGTCCCAGGCCGCCTTGATCTCGTCGCCGTCGCCGGTGAACCCGCCCTCCTCGTTCACGAAGCGGGCGCTGCCCTGGCCGATCGACTTGGTGAACACGTCGCCCATGTCGACCTCGAGGCTCGCCCCCGTCGCCGCCTTGAGCTTCTCGCCGAAGGCGAAGTAGTCGTCCCAGGTCGAGGTCGCCGCGGCGACGTCAGCGGGCTCGGAGGGCAGACCGGCCGCGGCGAGCACATCGGCCCGGTAGTAGAGGGCGGTGGGGCCGATGTCGATCGGGATGCCGATCAGCTTGCCGTCGGCGGTCGTCGCCTCGGCGAGCTTCCAGGCCGGGAACTGGTCGACGATGTCCTTGGCACCGAGGTCGTTCAGGTCGGTGAAGAGGTCGGATTCGCTGAGGAAGTACGGCATGTCCTCACCTTTGACGCCGCTGACGGCGGGCAGGCCGGTGCGGCCGGTGAACGTGGTGACGAGCTTCTGCTTGAAGTCGCCGCCGATCGTCGACACCTTGATCGGCGTCGTCTCGTCCACGCTGCTCAACACCTTGTCGCTCAGGCCGTCGGGCCAGATCCAGACGTCGGTCTCTCCGGAGGCGTTCGCACCCCCGCCCGAACCGGCGCACGAGGCGAGCAGGGGGGTGACGAGGGCGAGCACGGCGACGGTGCCGGCGATCTTGCCGACGAGGCGTCGGGTGGGGAGTGCCATGGGGTCTCTCAATCGGTTGGGGGGAAGCCGAAGTGGGGCGGGGGGGGACGAGCAGGAGGTACGGGTCAGCGGAACAGCGTCGTGCTGCTCTCGCCCTGGTCGTGGAGGGCCTCGAGCACGAAGTCGTAGCGGCCGGGTTCGGCCGCCGTCGGATGGGCACCGAGCCAGCCGGCGAGTTCGTCGAGCCGAGGGGCGCCCGAGGCGCCACCCGGTCGCGAGACGGTGACGCCGGCCACGAGGCAGGCGAAGTCGACGCGCTGCAACAGCGACCAGTCGGACCGCGAGCCGGCCACGGCCAGCGCGGCACCGAACACGTCGCCCGCCCCGGTGGCGTCGACGGCGTGCACCCGCACGGGTGGACGGACCACCTCGTCACCACTGGCGGAGTCGACGGCGACGACGCCGGCCGAGCCCGAGGTCACGACGCTCAGCGGCACGCGGTCACCGAGGCGGCGTGCGGCGTCGATCGCCGAGTCGGTGCCTGTGTAGGCCATGGCCTCGAGGTGGTTCGGCATGAACGCGTGGCAGTCGTCGAGCTGCTCGAGCAGGGAAGGGTCCCAGCGTTCGGACGGGTCCCATCCGACGTCGGCGAAGACGCGGGTGCCCTGGGCGGTGGCCCGCGCGATCCAGGTGCTGCGCGCCTCCTCGAGGTGCACGAGGGCGACGGCGGCGGCGGGCAGGACGTCGGGCAGCAGCGCGTCCGACCCGATCGGAGCGGGCGTGCCGCCGGTGACCAGCGCGCGGTCGTCGCCGTAGCCGAGGGACGCGGTGACGGGCAGGGCCCAGCCGGGCACGGTGACGAGGTACGACAGGTCGATGCCCTCGGCAGCCAAGGAGGCGCGGGTCATGGTCGAGAACGTGTCGCCGCCCACGGCGGCAGCGATCGAGGTGGGGACACCGAGGCGAGCGCCCACCAGGGCGAAGTTGGCGATGCCGCCGGGGCCGGCCCCGAACGACGAGGTCCAGACCTCGTGACCGAGCACGGGCGCACCGGGCAGGTCACCGAACACCACGTCGGCGAACAGCTGCCCCACGACGAGCATGCCGGCGAGGGCGTCGCTCTCGGCGGGTGGGGCGGTGCGGGGTGCGGTCTGCACGGGGTCCTCCTCGGGTCAGATCGGCGTCGGCGTCGACCTGCTGAGACGTTTCTAGCCCATGTGCGCACAAATGTGAATGATTTTGTTTGTTACAAGATTGTTTCTGCTCGAAATTGCGCGCTACTGTTCAGACCATGAAAGACGTCCGAGACATCGTGATCCTCGATCGGCTGCGCTCCGAGCGGGCGGCGACGGTCACCGACCTGGCCCTCGCCACCAGCACGAGCGAGGCCACGATCCGCCGCGACCTGCAGCGCCTCGACGAGGCGGGGGTGCTGAGACGGACCCACGGCGGCGCCGTGCTCGTCGAGGCGGATGCCCCCTTCGCCGAGGTCGAGCAGGTCAATCGCCGCGCGAAAGAGCGCATCGCCGCGGCGGCGGCATCCCAGGTGGCCGACGGTCAGTCGGTCGTGCTCGACATCGGCACCACGACCCTGCACGTCGCCGAACACCTTCGGGGTCGCGACGTCACGGTGATCACGGCGAGCATCGCGGTCTTCGATCTGCTGCGCGACGACCGTGCCGTCCAGCTCATCCTGCTGCCGGGCGACTGGGACCCGGTCTACCGGTCCGTCTCGGGCCCGCTGACGGCCGAGAGCCTGCGACTACTGCACGCCGACCACGCCTTCATGGGCGTCAGTGGCATCGCCGACAACGGCGACCTCCGCGACACGACCATGAGCCAGGTGCCGATCAAGCGCGCCATGGCCGAGGTGAGCGACCGGGCCACGGTGCTCGCGGACTCGAGCAAGTTCCCGGGCACCGGCGCCGGCCGCGTCGCCCCCAGCGCGTCGTTGACGCAGCTGATCACCGAATCGACGCCGCACGAGAACGTCTCGGCTGCGCTGGCACGCAAGGGAGTGACGGTGACCGTCGCATGAAGCTGACCATCCTGGGCGGGGGCGGCTTCCGCGTCCCGCTCGTCTACTCGGCGCTGCTGCGCGACCACGCCGAGGGCCGGGTCACCTCGGTGGCCCTGTACGACACCGACGCGATCAGACTCTCGGCCGTCGCCCGCGTGCTGCGAGAGCAGGCACTCGAGCACCTCGACGCGCCCGTGGTCTCGCTGCACACCGACCTCGACGACGCCCTGCGCGGAGCCGACTTCGTCTTCTCGGCGATCCGGGTCGGCGGCATGGCCGGTCGCTCCTGCGACGAACGGATCGGCCTGTCGCACGGCGTGATCGGTCAAGAGACCGTGGGCTACGGCGGCATCTCGTACGCCCTGCGCACCCTGCCCGTCGTGATGGACCTCGCCGTCCGCGTCAAGGCCCTGGCCCCCGACGCCTTCGTGATCAACTTCACCAACCCGGCCGGCGTCGTGACCGAGGCGATGTCGCGCGTGCTCGGCGACCGGGTGATCGGCATCTGCGACAGCCCCATCGGCCTCGCGCGCCGCGTGCTCGGAGCCCTCGACGTGCGCGTGCCCGACGACGCCTTCGACAGCGTCACCATCGACTACGCGGGCCTCAACCACCTGGGCTGGCTGCGCGGACTGACCGTCGACGGCGTCGACGTGCTGCCCCGGCTCTTCGAGCAGCCGGAGCGCATCGAGACCTTCGAGGAAGGCAAGCTGTTCGGTGCTGACTGGGTCACCGAACTGGGCGCCGTGCCCAACGAGTACCTGCACTACTACTACTTCACCCGCGACGTGCTGCACGCCGACCAGCTGGCCGTGCAGACCCGCGGTGGTTACCTCGTCGACCAACAGGCCCGCTTCTACGACGAACTCGCCGAGGGCGACGGCTCGGCCCTCGCCCTCTGGGAACGCACCCGACTCGAACGCGAGACGACCTACATGGCGACCAACCGGCAGTCCGCAGGCATGGGCGACCGCGACCAGGACGACCTCGTCTCGGGCGGCTACGAGCACGTCGCGCTGGCCCTGATGCGCGGCATCGCCTACGACCAGAGCGCCCGACTCATCCTCAACGTGCGGAACGGCGGCACCTTGCCCGAACTCGACGCGGACGCCGTCGTCGAGGTGCCCTGCGTCGTCGACGCGAGCGGCGCCCACCCCGTCGTGGGCACCTCGCTGCCCGACTTCGGCGTCGGCCTCGTCACGAACGCGAAGTACGTCGAGCGCCAGACGATCGAGGCCGGCGTCGACGGCTCGAAGGCGGCCGCCGTGCGCGCCCTTGCGCACCACCCGCTGGTCGACTCGGTCACCGTCGCCCGCTCGCTGCTCGGCGACGCGATGGCGAGCTTCCCCGGGCTCGACTACCTGCGCTGAGGCGCGACCCCGCAGGGCCGGGGCGACCCGCGCCTCCTCGACCTCCCCCCGACCACCCTCTTACCCGGCGACGCCGCCGGGGCCCCACCCCGTGAGGACTTACCGTGCACCAGAACCAGAAACTCGTCGAAGAGCGCATCGAGCGCGTGCTGAACGAGCGCATCACCCCCGCCGTCCACTCGGCGACCACCCCGGTCACCCTGCGCGCCTGGCAGGTGCCCGACGAACCGGTGCCGGTCGCCGAGGCCCTGGCCCAGACGTACGACCCCTTCGAGATCGGCCAGCCGTGGGGACGCGCCTGGTCGACCTGGTGGTTCGAAGTCCTCGGCGAGGTCCCTGCCGACTGGGCCGGGCATACGGTCGAGCTCGTGCTCGACCCCGGGTTCATCGGCGACTGGCCGGGCAACCAGGCCGAGTGCCTGGTGCACACCCCGGACGGCGTGCCGATCAAGGGCATCCACCCGCGCAACACCTACGTGCGCCTGCACGACGAGGCCGCCGGGGGCGAAGCCGTGCACTTCTTCGTCGAGGCCGCCGGGAACCCCGACATCTTGGTGAACGAGTTCGTTCCGACCGCCTACGGCGAGAAGTCGACCGCGCCGACGGAGCCGATCTACCGGTTCCGCACCGCGCAGCTGGCCGTCTTCGAGCACGAGGTCTGGGGCCTGCGCTTCGACGTCGAGGTGCTCTACCAGATGATGAAGGAGCTGCACCAGGACGACCCGCGTCGCCACGAGGTGCTGCGAGCCCTCGAACGCTCGCTCGACGTGCTGCGCCTCGACGACATCGTCGGCACCGCGGCAGCCGCCCGCGAGGTGCTCGCCCCGGTGCTCGCGAGCCCGGCCGTCCCGAGCGCCCACACCCTGAGCGGCATCGGCCACGCGCACATCGACAGCGCCTGGCTCTGGCCGATCCGCGAGACCAAACGCAAGACGGCCCGCACCTTCTCGAACGTGCTGACGCTGGCGAAGCAGTATCCCGACTTCCGCTTCGCCTGCTCGTCGGCGCAGCAGTACCAGTGGGTGAAAGAGAACTACCCGACCGTCTTCGAGGGCATCAAGCAGGCCATCGCCGACGGAACCTGGTACCCCGTCGGCTCGCAGTGGATCGAACCCGACGGCAACCTGCCGGGCGGCGAGGCCATGGTGCGTCAGATCACCCACGGCCTGCGCTTCTTCGCCGACGAGCTCGGCGTCGAGACGCACGGCGTCTGGCTGCCCGACTCGTTCGGCTACACGGCGTCGTTCCCGCAGATCGCCAAGCTGGCGGGCCTCGAGTGGTTCCTCACCCAGAAGCTGTCGTGGAACCAGACCAACACGTTCCCGCACCACACCTTCTGGTGGGAGGGCATCGACGGTTCGCGGGTCTTCACCCACTTCCCGCCGATCGACACCTACAACTCGACCCTCGAGGCCGAAGAGCTGCACCATGCGGTGCGGCAGTTCCGCGAGAAGGGCGCCGCCACGCGCTCGCTCGTCCCCTTCGGCTACGGCGACGGAGGCGGTGGCCCGATCCGCGAGATGATGGAACGCCAGCGTCGGGTGAAGGACCTCGAGGGTTCGCCCCGGGTCGAGATCGAGCACCCCGACGAGTTCTTCGCCAAGGCCCGTGCCGAGTACGAGGACGCCCCCGTCTGGGTCGGCGAGCTCTACCTCGAGCTGCACCGCGGCACGTTCACCTCGCACGCCCGTGAGAAACGCGGCAACCGCGAGGCCGAGCACCGCCTCCGCGAGGCCGAGCTGTGGTGGACCACCGCGGCCGTCCGCACCGGTGCCGCCTACCCGTACGCCGCCCTCGACCGCCTCTGGAAGCTCACGCTGCTGCAGCAGTTCCACGACATCCTTCCGGGCTCGTCGATCGCCTGGGTGCACCGCGAGAACGAGGACGACTACCGCCGCAGCCTCGCCGAGCTCGACCTGCTGATCGAGGAGGCGCTGGTCGCCGTGGCCTCGCCCGGCAGCGTCGTCAACGCGGCCGGTCACGACCGCGTTGCCCTGGTGGAGGACGCCTCGGGTGTCGCCGCCGCCCTGGTCGCGGTGCCCGGCTCGGGCGTCGCGCCGCTGGTCGCCGTGGACGCGACCTCGCCGGTGGTGGTGACCCGCGCCTCCTCGGGGGGTGCGACGGTCGAGAACGGGCTCGTGCGCATCGTCGTCGACGAGCGCGGCCTGATCACCTCGATCGTCGACCTGCGGCACGACCGCGAGCTGGTGCCGGCCGGCCGCGCGGCCAACCTGCTGCAGCTGCACGAGGACCTGCCGAACGCGTGGGACGCGTGGGACATCGACGCGCACTACCGCCACAGCCGCACCGACCTGGTCGAGGCCGACGCGGTCGAGATCGTCGAAGAAGGGCCGCTGCGCGTCACGGTGCGCGTCGAGCGCTCGTTCGGCCGCTCGCGGGTCGAGCAGTTCGTCTCGCTCGTGGCCGACGACGCCCGCGTGCACGTCCGCACCGAGCTCGACTGGCGCGAGGACGAGAAGCTGCTCAAGGTGAGCTTCCCGCTCGTGCTGCACGCGCAGCACCACAGCGCCGAGATCCAGTTCGGCCACGTCCGCCGCGCCACCCACACCAACACCTCGTGGGACGACGCCCGGTTCGAGGTGATGGCGCACCGCTGGGTGCACGTCGAGGAGCCCGGCTACGGCGTCGGCCTGACGAACTCGGGCAGCTACGGCCACGACATCACCCGCACCGTGGGCGAGACCGGCGAGGTCGAGACCGAGGTGCGCGTCAGCCTGGTGCGCGCGGCCCGCAGCCCGGACCCCGTGCAGGACATCGGTCACCACCGCTTCGACTACGCGCTCGTGCCGGGTGCGACCATCGACGAGGTCGTCCGCGCGGGGTACGAGCAGAACCTGCCCGTGCGCGTGGTCGGCGCCGGACGCGGCGGGGCGACGTTCGTGCTCGGCGCGGGTGCCGGCAGCACGGCGGGTGCGGGGCACGGCGCGTCGACGACTGCGGAGGTCCCTCCGGCCTCGGACGTCTCGGCCAGCTCGACCACCTCGGCCGCCTCGACGCCGTCGACGTCCTCGGCGGTCGGGGGTCTCGTGTCGCTCTCGGGCGAGCAGGTGCGCATCGAGTCGCTCAAACTGGCCGACGACGAGACGGGCGACGTGGTCGTGCGGCTGTACGAGTCGACCGGCGCCCGGGCCGGCACCCGTGTCGACGCCCACTTCGACGTGACCCGCGTGACCGAGGTCGACGTGCTCGAGCGTCCGCTGACCGAGGCCATGCCCAGCGCGCTGCGCTTCGCGCCCGACGCCACCGGGGCCGACCTGACCCTGCGCCCGTTCCAGGTCGTGACACTGCGCCTGCACCGCGCCTGAGTCGCGTCGGGTCGCGACCCGCGCCTCCTTCCCCCTGAACCGGCAGGAGGCGCGGGTCGACCCGGCCGCGGCGGTGCCACCCGACCGACATCGCACCGCCGAATGGACGTCGCACCGCCGAAGTCGGCGGTGCGACGTTCATCCGGCGGTGCGACACGGGCGCCGGCGCGCCGACGGGCGGCACGCGGGCGGGCGGGCGGGTCAGCCGGCGGGCGCGACGACCACGTCGACGCCGGCGGCCGCGAACTCGGCCAGCGCCTCGGTCGTGGCGGTGGCGTCGGTCACGAGCGTCCAGCCCTCGGGCAGCGCCGCGCGGGCGTGGAACGTCGCGCGACCGAGCTTCGACCCGTCCGCCAGCACGTAGACGCGCTCGGACTGCCGGCACATGAGCTCTTTGAGTCGGGTCTGCACGAGGTCGGCCTCGACCACGTGGCCCGAGGCGAGCACGCCGTCGGCGCCGAGGAACACCCGGTCGAAGGTCAGGCGCTCGAGGGCGGCCTCGGCCAGCGGCCCGACGAAGCCCTGGCTGGCCGGGCGCAGCGTGCCGCCGAGGCACTCGAGGTGGATGCCGTCCGAGTCGGCGAGCTGTTGGATCACGGCGATCGAGGTGGTGGCGACGGTCGCGACGAGACCCGAGCGCGCCTCCCGGGCGAGGGCCGCGACCGACGAACCGGCGTCGAACAGCAGCGTCTCGCCGTCGTGGACCAGCGTGCGGGCGTGCCGCGCGATCTCGGCCTTGGCCACCCCGGCCTCGAGGTTGCGCTGACGGAAGGTCGGCTCGGCACCGGGGGCACCGAGCGGCATGGCCCCGCCGTAGGTGCGGGCGATCTCGCCGCGCCGGGTGAGTTCGGCGAGGTCGCGGCGGATGGTCGACGGGGTCACCTCGAAGCGACGACTCAGCTCGTCGACGCTCGCCAGGCCGGTGGTGTGGGCCAGGTCGACGATGTCGCGGCGTCGCTCGCGTGCCGTGGTGCTCATGCGGTGGTGCTCATGCGATGGCCGTCCTGATCGGTGGGGCGGGCGACGTCACGCCGACGACGCACCGACCCGGGCGGCGTCGGCCGGGCTGGGCGACATCTCGACCGCCTGGCGCAACGCCTCGATCATGCTACCGACGGCCACGACGCCCGTGCCGGCGATGTCGAACGCGGTGCCGTGGTCGACCGAGGTGCGGATCACGGGCAGTCCGACGGTGATGTTGACCCCCGCCTCGATGCCGAGCACCTTCACCGGGCCGTGGCCCTGGTCGTGGTACATCGCCACGATGAGGTCGTAGTCGCCGCGGCCGCCGAGGAAGAACGCGGTGTCGGCCGGCAGCGGCCCGACGGCGCGGATGCCGTCGGCCTGGAGCACCTCGAGGGCCGGGGTGATCTTCTCGGCCTCCTCGCCGTAGCCGAAGAGCCCGTTCTCGCCGGCGTGCGGGTTGATCGCGCAGACGCCGATCCTGGGGTCGTCGACGCCGGCCCGGCGCAGCGCCTCCCAGCCGCGGCGCACGGTGCGCTCGACGAGGCCGGGCTCGATCTTCGCGATGGCGTCGATCAACCCGATGTGGGTCGTCACGTGGATCACCTTGATCTTGGGGGTCGAGAGCATCATCGACACCTCGCCGACGCCCATGAAGTGCGCCAGCAGCTCGGTGTGGCCGGGGAACACGTGACCGGCCTCGTGCAGCGCCGCCTTGTTCAGCGGTGCGGTGCAGATGCCCTGCACGAGACCGGCCATGCCGAGCTCGCACGCGATGCGGATGTACTCGTACGCCGCGTGGCCGGCCTCGGCCGAGACGGCGCCCCAGGGCAGGTCGGCCGAGAGCAGGTGCGGGTCGACGACGTTGATGCGGCCGGGGGTGAAGACGGCGTCGGCGGGCCCGTCGACCTCGACGATCTCGGCGTCGACCCCGAGCGCGGCGGCGCCGAGCCGCAGGCGGTGGGCGTCCCCGACGACGACCGGTCGCGCGTCGCGGTAGGCGGCCTCGTCGAGCAGTGCGCCGACGGTGACCTCGGGTCCGACGCCGGCGCCGTCGCCCATGGTGACGGCGATGAACGGCCGCGTGTCGGGGGTCGTCGTGGTCATGGGGTTCTCCGTTTCGTGGGGGCGCCGGACGCTGCCGACGCGGTGAGGTCGTGGGGGTCGACGCCGGCGCGCGTGCGGCGCACCAGGTCGACGAGGTCGGCGAGCACGGTCGGGCCGCCGAAGCTGCCGGGCTTGGTGGCGACGAGCCGGTCGTCGCCCGCGGCCCCCCGCCCGTCGCCCGCGAGGCTGAGGACGGCGCCGTGCTCGAGTTGGGTGAGCGGCCGCAGGGTGGTCGTCGCGAGCCGGTCGAGCACCGCGCGGGCGGTCTCGCCGCCGGTCAGCACGAGGTCGAGCTCGACGTCGGCGTCGATCCGGGCGACGACCTCGGCGAGGGCCGCCGATCCGACGAGCGGGTCGGGCAGGCGCCGGGCGGTGACCGTCAGCACGGCGACGGACGACCGGGACAAGGAGGCGCGGGTCGCCTCGACGAGGAGGCCGGCGTCGTCCGCCGGGTCGAGCACGTGCACGTCCGCACCGGTCGCGGCGAGCGCGTCGGCGTGGCCCCGGGCTACCTCGGCGGCCGAACCGACCACGACGAGGACGGGCCGCTCGGCCCCGGCCCCGTCGCGGGGCCCGGCCTCGTCGCGGACCCCGGCCTCGTCCGACGCGTAAAGACCAGCCTCCGTGCTCGACGCCGGAGGGACCGCGTCGGCCAGGGCAGCGGCGAGCGCCGCACTGCCCGCGAGGGCGACCGGCCGACGGACTCCGGGAGCGGCGACCAGCCGGAGGACGGCGTCGACCACGGCGGCGAGGTCGTCGTCGGTCTCGGCGTCGACCAGGAGCACCGCTCCCCCGGCGAGGGCCGCGTCGAGGTGCGCCGCGGACGCGTCCGGCCCCGACCGCACCACGTCGAGGCCGACGAGCACCGTCGGCCGATCGACGAGTTCGGCCAGGGTCGAGGGGGCGCCGTGCGGTTCGAGATGCCAGAACGGCGTCTCGGCGAGGGGTCGCCCGTCCACCAGGGGCCGCCCGTGGACGACGGTGCGCCCGAGGGCGGGCAGCGCGCCGGCCACGACGAGGTCGTACCCGCGGGCGGCCAGGGCCTCGAGCTCGGGCCCGACGTGACCGCGCCAGAGCGAGTCCGTCTTCTTCAGCACGAGGGCGCCGGCCGTCAGGGGCAGCGTGTCGATCGCGACCCGCGCCTCCTCGGCGGTGCCGGAGCGGGTGCCGACGTCGACGACCGTGACCGCCGCGGCGGGACCCGCCGGCACGCCGAGCGAGACCACGGTCTCGTGACCGCGCAGCCGGAACTGCTCGGCGGTCTCGGCGGCGCCGGAGAGGTCGTCGGCGATGACGGTGATCGGGCTCATGATGCCGCCATCCTGACACGACTGCGCGTTATGCGCTACCGGTCTTGCGCGAAACGCGCAGCGGTGGCACAGTGTCATCCAGCCCGGACGAGGGCGTCGCAGCGCTGCGGGACCGGGCGCCGTCGACCTCGTCGAACCCCTGGATCGAGAGGTCGATGATGACCGTTCCGTTCGCGGACCACGAGATGTCTCGCCGCACCCTGCTCCGCTGGGGTGCCGCGGCCGGCCTCTTCGTGACCGCCACCAGCCTCGCCGGCTGCGCCGGACCGACCGGGTTGCCCGGACCCGGCACGCTGACCCTGGCCCTCAACCGCTCGCTGGTCAGCCTCGACAACAAGCTGAACCAGTTCGACGCGGCCGTCACGGTGCAGCGGGCGGTGCGTCAGGCCCTCACGCAGATCGGCCCCGACATCACGCCCGAGCTCGTGCTCGCCGAGAGCTTCGAGCCGACGAGCGACACACAGTGGACGGTCCGCCTGCGCGAGGGCGTTCGCTACTCGGACGGGACGCCCGTCACGGTCGCCGACGTCGCCACCGCGCTGCAGATGTACGAGCAGGTGCAGGGCTCGTTCGTCGCCAGCTTCTTCCCCGAGTTCCCGACCGTGACCGCGATCGACGAGCGCACCTTCACGCTCGACTCGTCGCAGCCGATCCCGGTGCTCGACGCGTTGATGAGCAACATCCTGATCACCCCGGCCGCGGCGAACAAGCCCGAGGAGCTGCAGGACGGCGTGGGCAGCGGCCCGTTCGTCGTCACCCGGTTCAACCGCGGCGCCGGCACCTACAGCCTGAGCCGCAACGAGCAGTACTGGGGCGAGGCGCCGGGCGTCGACCGGGTCGAGGTGCGGTTCCTGCCCGAGGAGTCCAGCCGCGTGATCGCCCTGCGCAGCGGCGAGGTCGACGTGATCGACTCGATCACGCCCGACTCGGCGACCCAGTTGCAGGGCCTGCCCGGCATCGTCCTCGACGAGGCCTCGAGCCTGCGCATCAACCAGATCTTCTACAACTTCCGCAAGCCCGAGGGGCACCCGCTGGCCGACGCCCGGGTGCGCGGAGCGCTCAGCCACGCGATCGACGGCCGGGCGCTCGTCCGCGACGTGCTCACCGACTCGGTCACGCAGGCCGACGGCGTCGTGCCGCCGAGCCTGCTCGGCTACGCCAAGACGGGCGAGTACACCTACGACCCCGACCTCGCCCGCCGCACGCTCGCCGAGCTCGGGGCGAGCGACCTCACGTTGCGCATCATCTGGGAGACCGGCGAGTTCGCCGGCGACACCTTCATCATGGAGGCGCTCGTCGAGATGTTCGGCGCGATCGGCGTGCGCACCACGCTGCAGCAGTTCGAGCCCGGCGGCGACATCCTCCAGTGGCGCCAGGGCAAGGCCGGCGACTGGGACCTGCTCGGCAACGGCTTCTCGGCCCCCACCGGCCTCGCCTTGACCATCCTGCAGGGCATGTACGCGGGCACCGCCGAGAAGGAACAGACCCGCGACACGTACCAGGGCTACGTGCAGCCCGACGTGGCCGAGGCGATCGCCCGGGCGTCGACCGAGCCGGACGCGACCCTGCGCCAGCAGCGGCTCGCCGAGGCGCAGCAGGCGGCCTGGGACACCTGGCCCTGCGCCTGGGCCTTCGTGCCCAAGTCGGTGCTCGCCCGTCGCGAGCGGGTCGAGCGCCTCGCCCTCGCGTCGTCCAACACGTATCCGCTCGCCGACGTCCGACTGGGGGCCTGACCATGGCGACCTACATCCTCAAGCGCCTCGGCCAGGGCCTGCTCACCGTGTTCCTCACGGTGTCGACGGTCTTCGTGCTGATCCGCCTCGCCCCCGGCGACCCGGCCGTGGCCTACGCCGGGCCGCTCGCGACCAACGAGCAACTCGCCGCCGTGCGCGAGCAGTTCGGCCTGGACGACCCGCTGCTCCAGCAGTACGGCGTGTTCCTGCAGCAGTTGTTCACGGGCAACCTGGGCACCTCGTACTCGTTCCAGGCACCGGCCGTGCAGGTCGTGCTCGAACGGCTGCCGTACACGCTGACCCTGTCGTTCGCGGCGATCCTGTTGGCGGCGGTCGTGTCGATCCCGCTCGGCGTCTGGATGGCCCGTCGCACCGACACCCGCAGCGAGACCGGCGTCAACGTCGTCGCCATCGCGGGCCAGTCGATGCCCGACTTCTGGACCGGCATCCTGCTGCTCAGCGCCTTCGCCGTCGTGATCCCGATCTTCCCGGCCTCGGGCTTCGCCACCTGGGGCGGCCTCGTGCTGCCGACGGTGACGATCGCCATCCTGCAGGTGGCCCTGATCTCCCGGCTCGTGCGCCGCGAGATGGCGACCAACTTCTCGGCGCCCTACCTGACCGTGGCCCGGTCGCGCGGCGTCTCGGAGCGCGCCCTGACCTGGCGCTACGCCATGGGCAACTCGGCGATCCCCGTCTTCACGGCCCTCGGCACGCGCTTCGCGGCGATGCTCAACGGCGTCGTCGTGGTCGAGGTCGTGTTCGCCTGGCCCGGCGTCGGGTCGCTCATCGTGCGGGCGCTCGAGACCCGCGACTACCCCCTCATCCAGGCGACCGTGCTGGTCACGTCGCTGCTCGCCGTCGGCGTCCAGCTGCTGATCGACCTCGCCTACCCCCTGCTCGATCCGCGCGTGCGGCTCGGAAAGGCGAGTGCCGCATGACCCGCACCGAGACCACCGGACAGCCGTCCGGCACGTCGACCGCCGGCGCGGCCGGTCGCACCCCCGAGGAGGCGCGACGCACCGCGGTCACGCCCCGCCTGCTGAAGAGGTCCGAGGCGGCCCGGCGGACCTCCGCCGCACGGGTGAAGCTCTGGGTCGGCGCGATCTGCGCCCTCGTGGTGATCATCCCGATCGTGCTGGCCCAGGCCCTCCCGCTGCCCGACGCGAACGGCCAGGACCTCGGCAACCGCCTCGCGCCTCCGTTTACCGCCGGCCACCTGTTCGGCACCGACCAGCTCGGTCGCGACCTGCTCTCGCGGGTGCTGCACGGCGGTCAGGTCTCGCTCGCGATCGGCGTGCTGGCGGTCATCGTCTCGGGCGCCATCGGCGTCGTCCTGGGCTCGATCGCCGGGTTCTACGGGCGCTGGGCCGACACGCTGATCAGCCGCCTGCTCGAGGCCCAGATGTCGCTGCCGCTGCTGATGATGCTGCTGCTCGTCGTCGCCCTCTTCGGCCCGTCGATCCCGGTGATCACCTTCGTCATCGCGATCGCGCAATGGCCGGAGGTGGCCCGCCTGACCCGGTCGCTCGTGCTCGTCGAACGCGAGAAGCCGTACGTCTCGTCGGCCCGCACGCTCGGCCTGAACCGCTTCACGATCCTGCTGCGCCACGTCGTCCCGAACGTCATCAAGCAGGCGACGCTCGTCGTGCTGCTGCTGCTCGCGCAGGCCGTGCTGCTCGAGAGCGCCCTGAGCTTCCTCGGGGCCGGCCCGCAGCGACCGTTCGCGACCTGGGGCCGCATCATCTCGGACGGCCAGGACTACGTCACAACCGCCTGGTGGATGGTGACGATCCCGGGTCTGTTCATCGTGCTGCTCGTCGTCGGGGTCAACCTGCTGGGCGACGCCCTGCGGGACCGGCCGCGCCGGTCGACGGCCTCGCGCCTCCGTCGGTTCGTCGGGCTGCGCCCGTCGACCCCGGCCTCGACCCCGGCCTCGGCATCGACCCCGGCCCCGACCCCGACCCCGCAGAAGGGAACGATCGCATGACCTCCGTGACCGACGACACCGTCGACCCCGACCTGCTCCTCGAGGTGCGTGACCTGCAGATCGAGCTCATGACGACCAACGGGATCGTGCGCGCCGTCGACGGCGTCTCGTTCCACATCGCCCGGGGCGAGACCGTCACGATCATCGGCGAGTCGGGGTCGGGCAAGTCGACCACCGCCATGGGCGTGCTGCAGCTGCTGCCCGCCGACCTCGCCGTCGTCTCGGGCCACGTGCGCATCACCGGACTCGACGTGCTCGCCTCGGCCTCGGCCGTGCGCAAGGTGCGCGGTCGGGCCGTCGCCCTGATCCCCCAGGACCCCATGACGGCGCTCAGCCCGGTGCGGTCGATCGGCTCGCAGCTCGGCGAGGCCATCCGCATCGCCGGGGCCGCCAGCGGTCGGGCCGCCGTCACCGCCCGGGCCGTGCGCCTCCTCGAGCAGGTGCACATCCCCGACCCTGCGGCCCAGCTGGGGAAGTTCCCGCACCAACTCTCGGGTGGCATGCTGCAACGCGTGCTGATCGCCATCGCGTTGGCCTGCGAGCCGCAGCTGATCGTGGCCGACGAGCCCACCAGCGCCCTCGACGTCACGGTGCAGGCCGGCATCCTCGACCTGTTGCTCGAGCTGCAGGAACAGCGCGGCATCGGCCTGCTGATGATCACCCACGACCTCGGCGTCGCCCGGCTCGTGTCCGACCGCATCCACGTCATGAAGGCCGGCGTGTTCGTCGAGTCCGGCGACGTGCGGCAGATCGTCGAGCACCCCGCCGAGCCCTACACGCAGGGGCTGCTCGCCGCGGTGCCCACCCTGGGCGCCTGGGACGAGACGCCGTCCACGCCCGCCACGACCAGCACCGACCGACCGGAGGCCACCCGTGTCTGACACCATCCTCGAGGTCGACGACCTGGTCGTCGACTACGGCAGCGGCTCGAGTGCCCACCGCGCCGTCGACCACGTGTCGTTCTCGGTGCGCCGCGGCAGCACCTTCGCCATCGTGGGCGAGTCGGGCTGCGGCAAGTCGACGATCGCCAAGGCGGTCATGCGGTTGCTGCAGCCGACCAGCGGGCGCATCGTGCTCGACGGCACCGACCTGGCGACCCTGTCGGAGGCGCGGTTGCGGCCCCTGAGGCACCGCTTCCAGATGGTCTTCCAGGACCCGTACGGCTCGCTCGACCCGCACCTGAGCGCCCGCGACATCGTCGCCGAGCCGCTCCGGCTGAAGGGCGTGCGGTCGGCCCAGGACCGGGCGACCGAGGCGGCGCGCCTGATCGACCGCGTCGGCCTGCCGTCGACGGCGCTCGACCGTCGCCCGCACGAGTTCTCCGGCGGCCAGCGCCAACGCATCGGCATCGCCCGGGCGCTCGCCTCGAGCCCCGACCTGTTGATCTGCGACGAGGCGACGAGCGCGCTCGACGTGTCGGTGCAGGCGCAGGTGCTCGACCTGCTGCGCGAGATCCAGGTCGACACCGGCATCACCTACGTCGTCATCTCGCACAACCTCGGCGTCGTGCAGCAGATCAGCGAGAGCGTCCTCGTCATGAAGCAGGGCGCCGTCGTCGAGCAGGGCGCCACGGCGCAGGTGCTCACGTCGCCCGCCGAGGACTACACGCGGCGGCTGCGCCGGGCCGCCCTCGACCCCGCGACGATGACCGGCGTCAAGCCGCGCCACGTCGTCCGCAGCCTCTCGTTGGGAGCCACCACATGACCCGGACCGACACCGCCCGGACCGACGCCACCCCGCTCGACCCCACCCCGGTCGACACCGCCCCGCTCGACGCCGCGGACACGGTGGCCGAGGCAGCCACGCGCCCCGCGCCTCCTCGGCTCGTGCTCGGCACGATGACCTTCGGCGACACCGTCGACGAGGCCACCGCCGCCCGCATGCTCGACACCGCGCGCGACGCGGGCGTCACCTGGATCGACACGGCCAACGCCTACGTCGGCGGCACGACCGAGACGATGCTCGGCCGCCTGCTCGCCGGGCGGCGCGACGAGGTCGTGCTCGCCTCGAAGGCGGGCATGCCGCACGCCGACGCGGGCGGACTGCCGCCGCTCTCGGCCGTGGCCCTCCGCGCGAGCGCCGAGGCGAGCCTGCGCCGCCTCGGCACCGACCGTCTCGACCTGTTCTACCTGCACCAGCCCGACCGGGCGACCCCGCTCGACGAGACCCTCTCGACCGTCGCCGCCCTGGTCGCCGAGGGCAAGGTGCTCTCGCTCGGCGTCTCGAACTACGCCGCCTGGCAGATCGGCGACGTCGAGCGCGTCGCCGACGCCGTGGGCGCACCCCGGCCGGTCGTCGCCCAGCAGCTGTTCAACCTCGTGGCCCGCCGCCTCGACGACGAGTACCTCGAGTTCGCGAGCGTCCACGGGCTCGAGACGATGGTCTACAACCCGCTCGGCGGCGGCCTCCTGACCGGCCGGCACCGCTTCGACGAGACGCCGGCCGACGGCCGCTTCGGCGACTCGGCCCTCGCCGAGATGTACACGAAGCGCTACTGGGACGCCGACCTGTTCGCCGCAATCGACCGCCTGTCGGGCGTCGCCGCCGAGGCCGGCGTGACGCTCGTCGAGCTCGCCCTGCGCTGGGTGGCGTACCGGCCCGAGGTCGGGTCGGTGCTGCTCGGCGGCTCCCGGCCCGAACAGCTGACGGCCAACGTCGCCGCCGTCGCCGCCGGGCCGCTGCCCGACGAGGTGGTGGCGGCGTGCGACGAGGTCGGGCGTCAGCTGCGAGGGCCGATGCCTCCGTACGCGCGCTGAGCCGCGCCTCCCTGCCCCCGCACCGCGCCGCACGCCCCCGCACCGCACCGCACCGACCGCACGCCCCGCACGAGAGAGAGCACCATGAGCACCGCCAGCGACTTCGCCCGTACGATCCGCCGCCGCGAGAGGGCGGTCGGCTACTGGATCACCCTCGACGCCCCGCCGGCGATCGAGCGCATCGCGCGGCTCGGCTACGACTACGTCTGCCTCGACGCGCAGCACGGCCTCTTCGGCTACCAGGGCATGATGACCGGCCTGCTCGCCATCGACGCGGGGCAGACCTCGGCCGGCCTCGTGCGGGTCGAGGCGAACGACATCACGCCGATCGGCAAGGCCCTCGACGCCGGGGCGGCCGGCGTCATCGTGCCGCTCGTCGACACGGCCGAGGACGCCGCCTCCGCCGTGCGCAGCGCGAAGTACCCGCCCCACGGCCGCCGCTCGTACGGCCCCATGCGGTCGAGCCTGCGCATCGGCCCCGTGCCGGCGGACGCGAACGACACGACGATCGTGCTCGCCATGATCGAGACGCCCGACGGGCTCTCGAACGTCGAGGCGATCGCCGCGACGCCAGGGCTCGACGGCCTCTACGTCGGGCCGAGCGACCTGTGCATCGCGGTCGGCGGGGCCTACCCGGGCGACCCGGCCGTGCAGGAGGCCTTCGACGCCGCCCTCGTCCGCGTCGCGGCGGCGGCCGAGGCCGCGGGCATCGCCGCGGGCATCCACACGCCGCACGGCGACGTCGCCCGGCAGCGGCTCGCCGCGGGTTACACGTTCGCCACGGTCGCCGGCGACCTCAACCACCTCGAGGCCGCCGCCCGCGACCACCTGCAGCGGGCCACCGCGACGGACGAGCCCGACACGACCGCCGGAGGCGCGGCGTGAGCAGGCAGGACGCGGTCGCGGACGACGCGGTCGCGGACGACGCGGTCGCCGACGGCGTGGGCGACGACGGCGTGGTCGCCGACGGACGACTGCGGCCCGAAGCGGCCGGTCGCGCCTGGGCGTACCTGCCGACGGCCACGGTGCAGTCGCACGCGGCCAACCTCGCCGAGCTGCCCGACGGGCGCCTGGCCTGCGTCTGGTTCGGCGGCACGCAGGAGGGCGTCTCGGACATCCACGTCTGGTGCTCGGTCCTCGACGGCGAGGTGTGGTCCGAACCGGTGCGCCTCAGCGACGACCCCGCACGCTCCGAGCAGAACCCGGTGCTCTTCACGGCCCCCTCGGGCGACGTCTGGTTGCTCTACACGGCGCAACGGGCCGGGAACCAGGACTCGGCCGAGGTGCGCCGCCGCATCTCCACCGACGGCGGCGCCACCTGGGCCGAGCCCGCGACCCTCTTCGCGGCCGACGAGACGGGTGGCGTCTTCGTCCGGCAACCGCCGGTCGTCACCCGCGCGGGCGACCTGCTCGTGCCGGTCTTCCGCTGCGTGACGACCCCCGGGCAGGCGTGGGTGGGCGACCATGACACGAGCTCGGTCATGATCTCCCGGGACGGCGGCTCCACGTGGGGTGAGGTCGCCGTCCCGGGGAGCACCGGAGCCGTGCACATGAACGTGCACGAGCTGCCCGACGGATCGCTGCTCGCCCTCTTCCGCAGCCGCTGGGCCGACGCCGTGCACGAGTCGCGCTCGACCGACGGCGGACTCCACTGGTCGGCACCGGTGCCGACCGAGCTGCCCAACAACAACTCCTCGGTGCAGTGGGTTCCGCTCGCCGACGGGCGCCTCGCGATCGTCTACAACCACCGCCGCGCCGACGCGACCACCCCGCGCCGCCTCGGGCTCTACGACGAGATCGACGAATCCGGCATCGTCGAACAGGCCGTGCTGCCCGGCGCGGGCGCAGACCTCGACCAGGAGGCGCGGGCCGGGTCGCCTGCGGAAGCGGGCCGGACGGCGTTCTGGGGCACGCCCCGGGCTCCGATGTCGCTGGCGGTGTCGACGGACGGCGGGCGCAGCTGGCCGCACCGCGTCGACCTCGAGGACGGCGACGGGTGGTGCCTCTCGAACAACTCCCGCGACGGGCTGAACCGCGAGCTGTCGTACCCGAGCATCACGCAGACCGGCGACGGCGCCGTGCACGTGGCGTACACCTGGCACCGCCGGGCGATCCGTCACGTGCGCCTCTCGGCCGCCGATCTGCCCGGACCCGACGTCGAGGGCTGAGCCGTGTCGGACGACGGGACGCCTGACGCCGACCGGGCAGGTCGCGGTGCCGGCACCGAGCGGGCGGGTGACGGTGCCGGCACCGACCGGCACGCCGTGGTGACGGGCTGCAGCTCGGGCATCGGGCGGGCGATCGCCGAGTTCCTGCTGGCCGACGGGTGGCGGGTTACCGGTCTCAGCCGACGCGCGGTCGACCTGGGCGACGGGTTCTCGTGGCTCGGCTGCGACCTCTCCGTGACCGCCGACGTCGCGCGAGCGGTCGCCGACGTCGGGTCGGTCGATGCGATCGTCCACGCGGCCGGCTACCAGGTCGCCGCCCCGCTCGGGCGGCTCGACCCCGCCGCCCTCGAGGGCATGCTCGCCGTGCACGTCGGGGCCGCCGCCGCGCTCGTCGACGCACTCGTCGACCGGCTGTCCGACGGCGGTCGCATCGTGCTGATCGGCAGCCGCACCGCCGTCGGCGTCGCGGGCAAGAGCCAGTACGCGGCGACGAAGGCGGCCCAGGTCGCACTGGCCCGGAGCTGGGCGGCGGAACTGGCGCCGCGCGGCGTCACCGCCAACGTCGTGGCACCGGGGCCCACCGACACGCCGATGCTCGCCGATCCGGCCCGCGCCTCCTCGGCTCCGGTCGTGCCGCCGCTGGGCGCGCTCGTCGACCCGGTGGACGTGGCGGCCCTCGTCGCGTTCGTGCTCGGGCCGCACGGACGGAGCATCACCGGGCAGGCGCTCGTCGTGTGCGGCGGCGCCTCGCTCTGACGTCGCACCGGGTCGGGGTCGCCGCGGGTCGAGGTCACAGCGGCTGCGAGGACGCACCACCATCGCGTCGTCGAACCATCCGCGGGCCTGGTTCGACGACGCGGGCGTGGTGCGGCCTGTCCCGAAAGCGACGATCGGGGCCCCCATTGTTTTGATTCATTCAAAAGAAGGCGTATGGTGGTGTCAACGCCGACGGAGGCCAGGGCCACCGTCGAGCACCTCGGCGCCGCCCTCCTCACCTCCGCTGGCCGCCCGCTCGATCCCCCGATCGCGGGCCCCCGACCAGCACGACCCGCCCATCCCCGAGGAGTCACCGTGAACACCACCGCCACGACCGCCCGCACCGCCGCCACCCCGCTCGGCGGCCGCTACGTCGGCAGCACCACCGCCCCGACGGTCGGCAGCTACGTCGGTTCGCTCGCCGCCGACGTCGCGCCCGGCTCGTACGTGAGCACCTCGGCACGCCGCGACCTGTCGATCGGTCGCTACACCGCCAGCGCGCGGCGTCGCCTCTCGGCCGCCACGGCGTCCGTCCGGACGGCCACGGGCTCGATCCACACCGCCACCGGCTCGATCCGCACCGCGTAGTCGGTGCCGGTCGGGGGCACCCCTCCCCGACCGACCCGGACGGGCCGCCCCACCAGACCCGGGCCCGCCGCGCGACCTGAATCCGCGCGGCGGACCCGTTCCTCTGGGCGATGTCACGACCCACCCGGTCCGCCCACCTCGCCCAGGAGACACGACGTGCCGCTCACCCCCGAAGGTGAGCGGCACGTCGTGTCTCCGGGACGACCGGGCCCGAGCCCGGCACGTCGGACTAGAGGGTCGCGGCGGAAGGGTCCCAGCTCTCGTCGAGCGGCACCGGCTGCTGCACGGCGGACTTGACGGAGACCGGCGCACCCTGCTCGGCGGCCGACGAGATCGCCAGCAGGACGTCGAGAACGTGCGAGGCCACGGCCCCGCTGGCACGCTCGGCGTCGCCACCGCGGATGGCCCGCGCCAGGTCGAGCACGCCCGAACCGCGTCCGTAGGTCGAGCCCGCGGCGGTGAGCGTCTCGGGCTCGTCCCGGCCGAACCGCCAGAGGCTCGAGTCGCCCTCGAAGGTGTTGGGGTCGGGCAGCACGAGGGTGCCCTCGGTGCCGCTGATCTCGACGAAGCCCATGCGGGGCAGCGCGTTCTGGAACGAGAACGTCGACTGGGCCGACTGCCCGCCCGCGAACTCGATGAGCGCCGCGTGGTGCGTCGGTACCTCGACTGGGAAGGTCTCGCCGGCCCGGGGACCGCTGCCGATGGTCCGGGTGTCGAACGACTTCGACGAGACCGCGCTGACGCGGCTGGCCGAGCCGAAGGCGTGCACGAGGGTCGTCACGTAGTACGGCCCCATGTCGAAGAGCGGACCGGCCCCGAGCGCGAACAGGAAGTCGGGGTTCGGGTGCCACGACTCGGGCCCGGGCACGTGGAACATCGTGGTCGCCGTGAGGGGCTGACCGATGTCGCCCCGGGCGATGGCGCGCATGGCGGTCTGGATGCCGGCGCCGAGCACGGTGTCGGGGGCACACGCGACGCGGACGCCGGCCGCCTCGGCGGCGGCGAGCAGGTCTCGGGCCGACTCGTGGTCGAGCGCGAGGGGCTTCTCGCTCCAGACGTTCTTGCCGGCGGCGATGATCTGACGGCCGACCTCGGCGTGTACGGCCGGGATCGTGAGGTTGACGACGATCTCGATCTCGTCGATCGCGAGCAGCTCGTCGACCGTGCCGTGACCCGGGACGCCGTACGCCTCGGCCTGCGCCTGGGCGCGGTCGAGGTCGAGGTCGGCGACGAAGAGCACCTCGAGGTCGGCGAACTGCGTCATGTTCTCGAGGTAGGTGCCGCTGATGACGCCCGCGCCGATGACGCCGACGCCCACGCGTCCCGTGCGGCCGGCGGTCGTGTCGACGCCGCTCACTTGTCGTTCTCCTGCAGCCAGGCGAAGGACTCGGCGACGCCGTCGAAGACGTCCTTCGCGTAGTCGTCGAACTCGACGACGCGCAGCGCGTGCGGCGCGGCGGCGAGGACGGCGGCGACGTCCACGTCGCCCTGACCGGCCGGGGTCTGGTTCTTGAAGGCGGCGGCCAGCGCGTCGGGCACCTCGAGGGCGCTCTCGCTGCTGGGCAGGGCGGTCGCGATGTCGCCGGAGATCTTGCCGTCCTTGACGTGCAGGAACTGCACGCGGTCACCCAGCGAGCGCAGCAGCGCCGGGGTGTCCATGCCGCCGACGGTCGACCAGAAGGTGTCGATCTCGAGGACGACGTCGTCGTTCAGTCGCTCGAGGAAGAAGTCGTAGACGGGGCGGCCGTCGACCTTGTTCGCGAACTCCCACTGGTGGTTGTGGTAGCCGAACTTCAGGCCCGACGCGGCGGCCAGCACCTGCAGTTCGTTGACGCGGTCGGCGATCTTCGCGGCGTCGTCGGCGGTCTGCCAGCGGTCGCTCGGGATGAACGGGTCGATCACGGTGCCGATGCCGAGCTGGGCGGCGGCGGCGAAGGCGCGCTCGGGCTCGTCGGAGTCGATGACCGGGGCGTGGCCCGAAGGCGCGGTGACGCCGGAGGCGGCGAAGGCCTTCTCGAACTCGTCGGCACGCTCGACGAACGAGTAGGGCTCGACCTTGGTGAAGCCGATCTCGGCGATGCGGGCGACGGCGCCCTGCAGGTCGGCCGAGACGGCGTCTCGGACCGTGTAGAGCTGCACGGAGGGTGACGAGGTCATGGGAGTGACTCCTTTGTCGTGAGGGGTTCAGGTGGTCTGGGCCCAACTCTGCCACTTATGTCGACCGATGACAAAAGTTCGTCCCGAATCGACGCATTCTCTTGCCCGGACGACACCCGCTGTGTATTCTGCGAACACCTAGCGCGACTAGGTTTTGACTCGAGGAGGCGTCATGGCCAACCCAGGCCCCATCGGCACGCAGGGCGTGCTCACCCAACCCATCAGCACCGTGCGGGTGTCGCGGGGCTACATGATCGCGCTGGGGCTCGCCCAGTTCGGTCTGTTCGCGGCCCTGCTCTCGCCGGTCTACGTGAGCATGCAGCTCAAGGCGCAGCAGTTGAACCCCGACGACCCGGCGAGCATCATCGGGCTGGTCCTGCCCTTCGGTGCGTTCGGAGCGCTCCTCGCCAACCCGCTCGTCGGCGCGCTGAGCGACCGGACCCGCACGCGGTGGGGCCGTCGTCGGCCCTACCTGATGGGCGGCATCGTCGTGTTCAACCTCGCCCTCGCCTGGCTCGCCTTCGCCCCCACCGTGCTGCAGCTCGGCATCGCCTGGGTCGTCGCGCAGATCGCGGCCAACGCCGTGCTCGCCGCCCTGACCGCGAGCTTCGCCGACAACGTGCCGCAGTTCCAACGTGGCAAGGCCTCGAGCGTCATCGCCCTTGCTCAGAACATCGCCGTCCTCGCCGGCACCTACCTCGCCGTCCTGTTCGTCGCGAACCTGCCGGTGCTCTTCATCGCGCCGGGCGTCCTCGCCGTCGTGCTCATCCTCGTCTACGCGGTCGTCGCCCGCGACGACCTGCCCGAGTACGAACTCAAGCCCTTCACGTTCGTCAACCTGGTCAGCTCGTTCTGGACGAACCCCCTGAAGCACCGCGACTTCGCCTTCGCCTGGTGGTCGCGGTTCCTGATCATCCTCGCGACGTTCATGTTCACGACCTACCGGCTGCTCTACATGCAGGAGCACCTCGGCATCGCGGACGTCGCCGACGCCACGGCCGCGGTCGCCTTCGGCGTCCTGCTCTACACGATCGCGTTGATGGCGAGCGCCGCGCTCTCGGGCTGGCTGAGCGACAAGCTGAAGATGCGCAAGGTCTTCGTCGGGGGCTCCACCGCCCTCTTCGCGGTCGGCCTGATCCTGCTGGCCCACGCCGAGACGGTCACCGGCTTCTACGTCGCCGAGGTCGTCATGGGCTTCGCCTACGGCATCTACGCCGCCGTCGACACGGCGCTCGTCGTCGACGTCCTGCCGAACGCCGACCGTCCCGGCAAGGACCTCGGCGTCATCAACATCGCCAACGCCCTGCCCCAGTCGCTCGCCCCGGCGATCGCCCTGTTCTTCCTCGGCGTCGGCAACGCCGGTTCGGGCAACTACACGCTGATGCTCTGGGCCGCCGGCGTCGCGGCGATCCTCGGCGCCCTGGCCGTCATCCCCATCAAGCGCGTGCGCTGAACCGGGCGGAGGCGTGTGCGACGGCCTACCGTCGCACACGTCATGACGCCCCCGACCGACCCCGCACCCGCCCCCGCCGCCGCCACCGGTCCGGGTGCCGACCGGGTCGTGCCCACGGTCGGGCCGGTCATCGCACCCGACCTGCACCTCATGACCTACAACGTCCGTCGTCGCATGCCGCAGGTGCTGACCACCCGTCACGCGCTGGCCGACCGGTGGTCGACCCGGTTGCCGGCACTGCGCCTCCTGCTCGAGGCCGAGCGACCCTCGGTGCTGGGCATCCAGGAGGCGCTGCCCGACCAGTCCGCGCAGCTCGCGGACGCCCTCGGTGCCGACTACGCCTCGGTCGGCACGGGTCGCGACCGCGACCGCGGCGGCGAACGCGTCGAACTGCACGTCGACACCACACGGCTGCGGATCGTCCGCCACGAGGCGCTCTGGCTCTCGGCCACCCCCACGGTGCCGGGGTCGCGCTCGTACGGCAACATGATCCCCCGCGCGGCCGTCCACGCCGAGCTCGACGACCTCGTGACCGGGGCCCGGCTGCACGTCGTCGTCACGCACTTCGACCACCTCTCGGCCCGCTCGCGGCGTCACTCCGCCGTGCAGCTGCGCACCTTCACCGACGCCCTCGACGGACCCGTCGTCGTGATGGGCGACTTCAACGCCGTGGTCGACTCCCCCGCGCACCGCGAGCTGACCCGCGGCAGGCTGGTCGACAGCCGCGCGGTGGCCGACGCGCGGCTCGACCCGGGCTGGGGCTCGTTCTCGAACTACGGCCCGCCCCGCACCGGCGGCCGCCGCCTGGACTGGCTGCTCGTCGACGCCGGGGCCCACGTCGAGCGGGCCGGCGTCGGCGGGGTCCGTCCCGGCGGCGTCGCCCCCTCCGACCACGACCCCGTGCACGCCGTCGTGCGCTGGCCGTCCGGGCACCCCGCCCCGCGTCCGCCCGACGAGCCCACCACCGAACACCGCACCACCGAACACCGCACCGAGGAGTCCTGAGATGTCCACCGTCGCCGAGACCTTCCTCCGCCGCCCGCACGGGGTCCTCGAGTACGTCGCCGACGCGGTGCGCGTGGTCGCGGCCCTGAGCGTCGTCGTCGCGGGCATCGGCTGGGGCGTGGTCGAGATCGCCGTGCTGATGCTGGCGCTGCTCGGCACCCTCGTGCCCCGCATGCTCGGCCTCCGGGCGAGCGTCGACCTGATGGTCGGCGTCGCCGCCCTGGGCGCCGCCTGGAGCAGCGTCTTCGAGCTCTACACCCGGGTCACGGGCTACGACACGGTGGTGCACTTCCTGCTCAACGGCCTGCTGGCCGCGGTGTTCGTCGTCCTCGCCCGCCGGGCCGGCTGGATCGCCTCGTCGGGCGACACCGGTGGACGAGGAGGCGCGGGTCGCTCGGCCCGCGTCGGCTCAGTCCTGACGACGGTCGCGTTCGGGCTGGCGGCCGGCACCCTGTGGGAGATGGGCGAGTGGGCGGGCCACACCCTCGTCGACTCGGCGATCTTCGTCGGTTACGACGACACGATCGGCGACCTCGCCGCGGGAGGCCTCGGCTCGCTGCTGGCCGGGCTGGCGCTGCCGTTCCTCGTGGGGGGCGACGTCCGCGGCCGAGCCGCGCGCGCCTCCTCGTCCGGAGCCGATGCCGGTGCCGGTGCCGACGGACACGGGGTCGACGCCGTCGGCCACGGCCGCCCGCGCGTCCACCACCGCTGACGGCGTCCAGCCGAGCCGCGTGAAGACGCCGGCCGGGTCGGCGCGCAACCAGCGCGACCACGGCAGGCCGTCGGTGCCGTGCACCGTGAACGAGTGCAGCGCCCGGTACGTCCGCAACCAGGGGGCGTTGCCCGGGTCGAGCGGCCGGGCCGAGATGCCCGTGACGACGTCCCGGCGGTAGGCGATGCGGCCCTGCCCGGCGAGTTGGCGGTCGCCGAGGTGCAGGGCGAGGTCCATGTCGTCGTGCAGCAGGGTCTCGTGTCGGTGCACCTCGTCGCGCACGTCGAGCCAGGCGGTGCGGCGCATCATCATCGTCGAGCCGAACAGCGGCCAGTGCGCCAGGGCGGCCCCGATCACGAGGTGGTACGCGCCCACGTAGAGGGCGGAGAGCAGGCGCTCGACGCCGACGGGCGCGTCGTAGAAGCGGGCGTTCGTGCTGACGGCGAGCACGTCCGGATCGTCGACGAGGGTGCCGACCAGGTCGGCGACCCAGGTGCGGGGCAGGACGCTGTCGGCGTCGACCCGACCGATGAGGTCGACGGGTGCGGCGGCGCCCGGTCCGGCCCCCACGCCGGCGGCGGCGTCGTACCCCGTGCTCGCGGCCGCGGCGATGCCGACCTCGGCCTCGGTCACCACCCGGGCACCGTGTCGCAGGGCCACCTCGACGGTGTCGTCGGTGCTGCCGTTGTCGACGACGATCACCTCGTCGGGCACGCGGGTCTGCCGCGCGAGCGAGCGGAGGCATGCGTCGAGCAGGGCTCCGTCGTCGCGGACGGGGACGACGACACAGACACGCACTCGCCCATCCAACCCGGTCGGGGCGGGTCACGTCGAGCGTTCACACCCCAGGACGTCGCCGAGACCCGTCGGCGCGCACGGGGTCTCGGCGGTTTCGTGGGGTCTGGCCGCACGCCCGCCCGGCGAGAGCAGACTCGGCGCATGATCCCGACCGCCGCCGAACCGATCGTCCCCATGCTCGCGAAGGCCGTGGCCGACGTGCCCGAGCCCGACTCCGTCGAGGGCGGACTCGTCTACGAACCCAAGTGGGACGGGTTCCGCGGCATCGTCTACGCGGAACGCGCCGACTCCGACGCCGACGACCCCGACGCCCCGCTCACCGTCGAGATCGGCAGCCGCGGGTCGAAGATGCTGACCCGCTACTTCCCCGAGCTGGTCGAGGCCCTCGCCCGCCTCCTGCCGGGGCCCTGCGTGCTCGACGGCGAGATCGTCGTGCGCACCGGCGACCCCGGCCACGAGCGGCTCGACTGGGACGCGCTCGGCCAGCGCATCCACCCGGCCGCCTCGCGCGTCGCGAAGCTCAGCGCCGAGACCCCTGCGATGTTCGTCGCGTTCGACCTGCTCGCCCTCGGCGGGCGCGACCTGCTCGACACCCCGTTCGCCGAACGCCGCGCGCTGCTGCTCGAGACGCTCGGCCCCGAGGGAGGCCCCAAGGGAGGCCCCGACGGAGGCGCCGAGGGAGGTGCCGACGCCACGGCAGGAGGCGCGGACCACCCCCTGCACGTCAGCCGGGCCACCGACGACGTCACGACCGCACGTCGGTGGCTGACCGAGTTCGAGGGCGCAGGGCTCGACGGGGTCGTGGCCAAGCCGGCCCGCGCCTCCTACGCTCCCGGCAAGCGCACCATGCTCAAGGTCAAGCACCACCGCACCGCGGACGTGGTGGTGCTCGGCTACCGCGTCCACAAGAGCGGTTCGGGCGTGGGGTCGCTGTTGCTCGGGCTGTACGACGCCGACGGCGAGCTGACGAACGTCGGAGGCGCGTCCGCGTTCTCGGACGCCCGTCGCCTCGAGCTCGTCGACGAGTTGGCGCCGTTCGTCGACCGCGACGACGACGGCGAGGTGCGGCACGCCGAGACCGAGCGCAGCCGCTTCTCGTCGGGCAAGGACGTGTCGTTCGTCCCGCTGCGCCCCGAGCGCGTGGTCGAGGTGCGGTACGACCAGATGGAGGGCTCCCGCTTCCGCCACACCGTGCAGGTCGAACGGTGGCGCGACGACCGCGAGGCGCGTTCGTGCGGTTTCGACCAGCTCGAGGTCCCGGCGGCGTACGACCTGGGCGAGGTGCTCACCTAGGCGACGAGCGCTTCCTCGGGCACAGGGCACCGCGTTTCGGGCATCGCACCCCGACGAGACGCGGTGCCGTGCACGAGACGCGGTGTGGTGCGGGTCAGTCGGCGGCGGGCTTCCGCGCACGGCTGGGCTGCACGCGGGGCGGCTCGCCGGGCATCTTCGGGAAGTCCGGCGGGAAGGGCAGTTCGCCGAGGCCGTCGGCGACGTCGCGTTCCCACCAGGCGAGCAACGTGTCGATGCGCCCCGGCGACTCGTGCATCGAGCCCCACGGGTCGCCATGGGTCTGCAGCCGCTCGGGCACCGTCAGCACGGTGTGCTCGGCCGGGTCGATGCCGGGCAGGTCGTCCCACGTGACCGGCAGGGACACGGAGGCGCGGGGCAGCGCCCGGGGAGACCAGGCCCCCGCCATGGTGCGGTCGCGATTGGCCTGGTTGTAGTCGACGAAGAGGCGGTCGCCGCGTTCCTCCTTCCACCACGCGGTGGTGACGCGATCGGGGGTGCGGCGTTCGAGCTCGCGGGCGGCGGCGATCACGGCGTGCCGCACCTCGAGGAACTCGTGCGTCGGCTCGATCGGCGCGAAGACGTGCAGGCCCCGGTTGCCGCTCGTCTTGACGAACGCGGTGAGACCGGCCTCGTCGAGCACGGCCCGGAGGTCGAGCGCGGCCGTCACGGCGTCCGCGAAGCTCGTGCCCGGCTGCGGGTCGAGGTCGATGCGCAGCTGGTCGGGCAGGTCGGGCTGCTCGGCGCGCGAGGCCCACGGGTGGAAGACCAGGGTGTTCATCTGGGCCGCCCAGACCGCGGCGGCGGGCTCGTCGATCACGAGCTGCGGGTGCACGCGGCCGCTCGGGTAGGTGACGTCGACGGCTCGCACGTAGTCGGGCGTGCCGCGGGGCGGGTTCTTCGAGAAGTACTGGTCGCCGTCGACGTCGCCGCCGAACCGCTGCAGCGAGATCGGACGGTCGCCGTTCGCCGCGACGAAGGGCGTGCCGACCTCGACCAGGTAGCGCGCCAGGTCGAGCTTGGTCACGCCGAGGTCGGGCCAGAGCACGCGGGACGGACTGCTGATGCGGACGTCGCGGTCGCCCACCCGCAGGGTCGTCGCCTCGGATGCCATGTGCGTGACGCTAGTCCCGTCGCGCCGCCGGGGCACGAGGTGCCGGCGTTCACGGGGTGTTCACCCGGGCGTCGCTTCCGTCCGAGATGGTTCGGTCCACACCCGACGAAACGGACACCCGAATGCGCACGCCCCTGCTCCGCCTCGGCGCCCTGACCCTGGCCGGCTCGATCGCCGCCGCCGGGCTCGTGGCCACGAGCGCCCTGCCCGCCCTCGCGGCCGACGCCGACGTCGTCGTCAACGAGATCGACACGACCGACGACTGGGTCGAACTGCTCAACACCGGCCAGACCCCGACCGACGTGTCGGGCTTCGTGCTGCGGGACGACAAGGACACGCGGACGCTCGCGCTGCCCGCGGGCACGGTCCTCGCCGCCGGCGAGCGCCTGGTCGTCGACGTCGCCGACGACGCCGTGTGGGGCGCCGCCGCCTACGGACTCGGACGCGCCGACGCCGTCCGGCTCTACGCCGCCGACGGCACGACCCTGCTCGACTCGTACGCCTGGACGCAGTTCCCGACGACGACCTACGGCCGCTGCGCCGACGGCACCGGCGAGTTCGCGACGACGGCCGCCGGGACGCGAGGCACCGCCAACGAGTGCGCGACGACACCGGCTCCGACCGACCCGACGGACCCCGCCCCGACCGACCCGACGACCCCCGCCGTGCCCGCCACGACCGACGTCGTGATCAACGAGGTCGAGTCGAACGGCGACGACACCGACTGGGTCGAACTGACGAACGTCGGGACGGTGCCCGTGGACGTCTCGGGCTACACCTTCCGCGACGAGGACGACGTGCGCACGCCCTTCACCCTGCCCACCGGTTCGGTCGTGCAGCCCGGCGCCTTCGTCGTGATCGACCAGGCCTCGGGCTCGAACCCGGTCGGCTTCGACTTCGGACTCGGCCAGCCCGACTCGGCACGACTGTTCGACACGGCGGGCACGCTCGTCGCGTCGTACGCCTGGAGCGTCCACAGCACCGTCAGCTACGGCCGCTGCCCCGACGGCACCGGCGAGCTGACGACGACGACCGCGACCACGAAGGGCGCGGCGAACGACTGCTCGTCGCCCGTGCGCATCAACGAGGTCGAGAGCCAGGGAGGCACGCCCGGCGACTGGGTCGAGCTCACGACCGTGGGCACCTCGTCGGTCGACCTCGGCGGCTACGTGCTGACCGACTCCGACCCGACGCACCGCTACGTCGTCCCCGCCGGGACCGTCGTCGCCCCCGGCGGCTTCGTCGTCCTCGACGAGCAGACCCCGACCTCGGCCGGCTTCGACTTCGGACTGGGCGGTGCCGACTCGGTGCGCCTGCTGCTGCCGGACGGCACGACGGCGGCCGACGGTTCGACCCTCGCCGACGAGTACTCGTGGACCTCGCACGCCGCCACCACCTACGGCCGCGGCCCCGACGGCACGGGCGACTTCGCCGTCACGTCGGCCCCGACCAAGGGCTCCGCCAACACCTTCGCCGGCGTCTCCGTGCCGACGGCCTGGCCCGGCGGACCCGACGAGGTCCCCCTGGACGACGAGGGCACCTTCACCGGTGACCTGAGCGGTCTCGACTACGAGCCGACCGGCACCGCGACCCCCGGCACGCTCTGGGCGGTGCAGAACGGCGACGGCCTGCTCTACCGGATCGTCCCGGACGGCGCCGGCGGGTGGGCCCCGCAGACGACCGACGGCTGGGCTGCCGGCAAGAAGCTGCTGTACCCGAGCGGGGTCGCGACCGACATCGTGGACGCCGAGGGCGTCACGGTCGCCGACGACTCGTCCGCGGGCGGCATCTACGTGTCGACCGAGCGCAACAACGCCTCGGGCTCGGTCAGCCGCCCCTCCGTGCTGCGCTACGACGCCTCGAGCCCGGCCACGACCCTGGTCGCCACCGACGAGTGGAACCTCGCCGCGGACTTCCCCGGCCTGGGGGCCAACGCGGGCCTCGAGGGCATCACCTGGGTGCCCGACGCCTGGCTGACCGAGGCGGGGTTCGTCGACGAGGCGACCGGCGCCTCCTACGACCCCGCGACGTACGCCGGCCACGGTGACGGGCTCTTCTTCGTCGGCGTCGAGGGCACCGCGAGCGTCTACGCCTACGCCCTGATGGACGACGGTTCGTTCGAGCGCGTCGCCACCATCGCGACGTCGTTCGCCCTGGTCGCCGACCTGCAGTTCGACGCCGACCTCGACGCGCTCTGGGTCGTCTGCGACGAGGCCTGCTCGGGCCGTACGGCACTGTTCTCGGTCGACGAGTCGGGGGCGTTCGTCGAGGACGTCGTCCACGAGGCACCGACGAACGCCGACCGCGGGCTCGCCAACGAAGGCTTCGCGATCGCCCCGGCGGCGACGAGCGTCGACGGGTTCCGTCAGACGTTCTACGCGGACGACAACGACACCGACGGGTTCTCGCTGCGCGCCGGGACGTTCCCCGGCGTGGCGGCCGAGCCCGGGACGCCCGGCGACCCCGGCAACCCCGGGACGCCCGGCACGCCCGGCGACCCCGCCGCCCCCGCCGATCCCGGTACGGGCGTGACGCCGATCGGTCAGGGGTCGGCCCCGGCGACGGTCGACGGGCAGCTCGCCTTCACCGGTTCGGACGCCCGATGGGCAGCGGCCGCGGCCCTGCTGCTCGTGCTCGCCGGGGCGGGCACCCTGATCGCCCGCCGCCGTCGACTCACCCGCGACTGAGTCACGACGCCCCACGACCCCGTGTCGAGCGATGCACCCGGAAGCGTCCGGGCGCGTCGCTCGACACGGGGTTCGTCGTCGTGGGCGCCCGGGCCGCGGCCGTGGCGGCCGACCGGTCAGCGGGTCAGCGGGTCAGCGGCGTCGCCGTGCCGGTGACCGTGACGCCGCCGACGACCGGGACGTCGACCACGAGGCGGCTCGGACGCCCGACGTGCCGCCCCTGCCTCACCACGACGCGGGCAGGAGGCGCGATCAGGTCGAGCGCGCGGAGGTAGCCGCCCAGCGACGCGGCCGCCGACCCCGTCGCCGGGTCCTCGGTGAGGGAGCCGACGGGGAACAGGTTGCGTGCCTCGACCACGGTCGCCCCGGACGCGTCGACACCCTGGGCGTGGATCACCGTGATCGTGCCCGCCCAGCCCTGTTCGTCCATGAGGGTCCGCACGGCGACCGGGTCGAACCCGAAGGCGTCGAAGACCCGCTGGTCGCGGACCGCCACCACGGGGTGCCGGTTGCCCGCGAAGGACTCCCGCAGCGGACGACGCTCGTCGAGGTCGGCGTGCGTGAGGCCGAGCACCGCCAGCAACCGGTCGGCGACGGTCGGGTCCAGGTCGCGCACGACGGGGTCGACGCTCGTGAACGACGCCGTCACCGGGCCCGCGACGACGTCGGCACCCCCACGCGAGGTCTCGATCACGACCGGCCCGACCGCCGTCTCGAGCGTGAACGCTCCGACCCCGCGACGCTCGGCCAGGGCGACGGCGGTGGCGATCGTCGCGTGGCCGCAGAACGGGACCTCGGCCCCGGGCGAGAAGTAGCGCACGGCCACGTGCCGGTCGTCGCCGGCGCGGGACGGATCGACCACGAACGCGGTCTCGGCGTACCCCACCTCGGCGGCGATCCGCCGCATGTCGGCGGCCGAGAGGGCCGACGCGTTCAGCACGACGCCGGCCGGGTTGCCGCCGCCCGGTCCGTCGGCGAAGGCCGTGAGGTGCAGCACCTCGACGGTCGGGGCGGACGGCGAGGGAGCGGCGGGGCCGGCGGGCGGCGAGGGTCTGCGGTCGGTCACGACGCCACTGTGCCGCACCGCGCCTCCTCGTCGCCAGCGCCACCTCGGGCCGGGTGGCCGGCCCGGACCTCGAGACCGTGCCGAACCGTGTCGGACCCCGAGCCGCCTCACACGACCCGACCGGCCTCGAGCCGCACCACGTGGTGCGCGGCGTCGAGCAGCAACGGATCGTGCGAGACCGCGAGCACCCCCGTGCCCCGGGCCGCCTCGTCGAGCAGCGTGGCCCGGATGCGGTCGGCGCTGTCGGCGTCGAGCCCGGTCGTGGGCTCGTCGAGCAGCAGCAGGTCGGCCCCGCGCGCGAGTCCGTGGGCCAGGAGCGCACGCTGCCGCTGGCCACCCGAGAGCGCGGCGAAGGGTCGGGGCGCCAGGTCGGCGACGTGCAGGCGCTCGAGCGCCTCGTCGACGGCGGCGCGGGCTCGACGGTCGAGGGGACGCCACCGGCCCACGCGACCCCAGGCACCGACCGTCACGACGTCGCGCACGGTGACCGGGAGCCCGTCCGGGATCGACGTGCGCTGCGGGACGAAGGCGATCGTCGACGTCGTCGAGCGCGTGCCCGACGACGGTTCGCGGACGCCCGCGACGACCTCGAGCAGCGTCGACTTGCCGGCGCCGTTGGGGCCCGCGACCACCGTCAGGGCACCGCCGCGCACGTCGAGGTCGACGTCGGCCAGGGCCATCCGGTCACCGAACGTGCACCCCACCCCGAGGAGGCGCGCCAGGGACGAGGGAGCGGCGGCGGTGGTCGTCGTCATGCCGTCAGCCTAGTTGATAAGCGTTCTCATTCTCAGCTACGGTCGTGTCTCGTGCCCTTCCTCTCCACCGCCGTCCTCGAGCCGTTCTCGCTCGACTTCGTCCAGCGCGCCCTCGTCGGCGGCGGCCTCGTCGCGATCCTCTGCGGCGTCGTCGGCACCTGGGTCGTGGTGCGCGGCATGGCCTTCCTCGGCGAGGCGCTCGCGCACGGCATGCTGCCCGGCGTCGCCCTCGCGACCGTGCTCGGTGCGCCCGTCCTCGTCGGCGGGGCCCTCAGCGCCGTCGTCATGAGCCTCGGCGTGGCGGCGCTGCAACGACGCGGTCGCCTGTCGTACGACACGAGCATCGGCCTCCTCTTCGTCGCGATGCTCGCCCTCGGCGTCGTCGTCATCTCGCACTCGGGCAGCTTCGCCACCGACGCCACGTCGATCCTGTTCGGCGACGTCCTCGCGATCACGACGGCGGACCTCGGCCTGCTCGCCGGCGCGACGATCGTCGGCGTCGGCCTCGCGGCCGCCTTCCACCGCCCCCTGCTGGCCCTCGCCCTCGACCCGCGCCTGGCCGCCGTGCTGGGGCTCGGTCCGCGCTCGGCCCAGGCCGTGCTCGTGGGCCTGGTCACGCTCGCCGTCGTCGCCTCGTACCAGGCCGTCGGGTCGTTGCTCGTCGTCGGACTGCTGCTCGCACCGGCCGTCGCCGCGGGCCACTGGACGACGCGCCTGCCCACGCGGATGGTCCTCGCCTCGGTCGTCGGCGTGCTCGCCGTCGCCGTCGGCCTGCTCGTCTCGTGGCACGCCGCGACGGCCGCCGGCGCCTCGATCGCGGCGACGGCCATCGCGTTCGCCGGCCTCTCGGGGGCCGGCCACGCCGCCCTCGGCCGTCGGCGGGCACGTCGGGTCGACACCGCCGCCCCGGGTCGCACGGGTACGGCGCCCGTCGCGACCCCCGCCTCCTGA
Source organism: Frigoribacterium sp. CFBP 8759 (assembly GCF_014841655.1). Taxonomy (NCBI): domain Bacteria; kingdom Bacillati; phylum Actinomycetota; class Actinomycetes; order Micrococcales; family Microbacteriaceae; genus Frigoribacterium; species Frigoribacterium sp. CFBP 8759. The sequence continues at coordinate 307,616 of NZ_JACYUH010000003.1, read as the reverse complement.
CCCGCCCGCACGACCCCACGTCCGCACTCCCCCGCCTCCGCACTCCCCCGCCCGTCTCCCCGACCCACCCCACGCCCACCCGGAAGGACCGCATGCGATCCCCCCTCCTCACGACCTGCCTGCTCGGCACGCTCACCCTCGGCCTGACCGCCTGCTCGACCGACACCTCGCCGGGCGGCGACCCCGCCGCCGGGACGACGGCCGACGAGACCGGCGCCAGCGGCGAGGGCCACGGCGCCGTCGCGGGCGCCGAGGAACTCGCCGAGCCCCGTCTCGGCCTCACCACGATCGACCCGTCGGGCACGGTCGCACACCTCGACCTGCTCGACGAGGGCGTCGTCGAGCTCGGGTCGGTCGACGCCCCCACCGCCGTGGAGACCGACGGGCGGTACCTGTTCGCCGAGACCACCGGCGGCCTCGAGGTCGTCGACAGCGGGGTCTGGACGTGGGACCACGGGGACCACTTCCACTACTACCGGGCCGACCCGCGCCTCCTCGGCACCGTCGAGGGCGACGGCGCGGCGACCGTCGCGACCACGAACCTGTCGACCTCGGGTTCGACCGGCGTGCACTTCGCCGGCTCGGGCGACGCCGTGCTGCTCGACACCGAGGCGCTGTCGCGGGGCGAGCTGCGGGAGCGGTTCCGACTCGACGGCGAACCGGGCACCGGCATGGTCGTCCCCGTGGGCTCGTACGCCCTGGTGACCGAGGGGCGCGGCGAGGCGACGACGCTCGTCGGACGCACCGCCGACGGTGACGAGACGGGCCTGCGCGAGGCCTGCCCGGACGCCTCGGGCACGATCACGACCCGCGTCGGGGCGGTCGTCGGCTGCTCGGACGGCGCCCTGCTCGCGACCGTCGCCGACGACGAGCTCGTCGTCGAACGCATCCCCTACCCGGCCGGCTCGACCCCGTCGTCGGGCGGCACGGCGGCCCCGGCCACCTCGTTCGACAACCGGGAGGGGCGACCCACCGTGGCCGGGCTCGCCGGCTCCGAGGGCGTCTGGCTGCTCGACACCCGGGCCCGGGCCTGGACGCTGCTGCCGGCACCGACCCCGCTGGTCACGGTGACCGCCGTGGACGACGCCGACCAACGCCTCCTCGCCCTCGCCCGGGACGGCCGCGTGCTCGTCCTCGACTGCACCACCGGCCAGGTCGTCGCCGAGACCGCGCCCCTCGTCGCGGACTCGCTCGCCGCGGGCCGGACGCCGACGCTGATCGCCGACCAGCAGCGCGCGTACCTCTCGGCCCCGGTCGAGGGGCGGCTGTACGAGATCGACGCCGCCGACGGCGCGCGGATCGCCCGCAGCTTCGAGACGGCGGGCGAGCCGGCCTTCGTCGCGGAGACGGGCCGATGACGGCGCCGTCGACAACCCGCCGCCGGGCCCGGCTCGCCACCGCCAGCCGCAGCACCGCCGCCCGCGTCGCCGCCGTCCGCGTCGCCGCTCTCACGGTCGCGGCCGCGCTGGCCCTGACCGGCTGCGCACCCGCCGGCGACGACCGTCCGGTCGTGTTCGTGTCGACGAACATCCTCGGCGACGTCGTCGACGAACTGGTCGGCGACCAGGCCGAGGTCGTCACCCTGATGAAGCCGGACGCCGACCCGCACTCGTTCGAGATCTCGGCGCAGCAGGCGGCACGGATGCGGGCGGCCGACCTCGTCGTCTCGAACGGCCTCGGCCTCGAGGAGGGGCTGCAGCAGCACCTCGACGCGGCGGTCGACTCCGGCGTGGCCTCGTTCGTCGCCGCGGACGCGATCGACGTCCTCGACTACCTCGACGGCGACGCCGTCGGCACCCCCGACCCGCACTTCTGGACCGACCCGGGCCGCATGCTCGACGTCGTCGACGCCCTCGGGCCGGTGCTCGCCGAGGTCGACGGCGTCGACGCCGCGGCGCTCACCGCGCGCACCACCGACTACCGCGCCGGGCTCGAGCGGCTCGACGCCGACATGGTCGACGCCTTCGCCGCGATCCCCGCCGAACGGCGCGCACTCGTGACGAACCACCACGTCTTCGGCTACCTCGCCGACCGGTTCGACTTCGACGTCGTCGGGGCCGTGATCCCCGGCGGCACGACGCTCGCGGCGCCGTCGGCGTCCGACCTCGCCGACCTGGTCGACGCCGTCGAGACGACGGGCGTCCCCACCGTGTTCGCCGAGTCGTCCTCGCCCGACCGGCTCGTGCAGGCCCTGGCGAGCGAGGCGGACGTCCACGTCGACGTCGTCGAACTGTTCACCGAGTCGCTCACCGCGGCCGACGGCGACGCCCCCGACTACCTGACCATGATGCGCGTCGACACCGAGCGCATCGCCACCGGACTCTCCCCGTGAGCGTCCGACCACCAGAAAGAGGAACACCCATGCGCACCACCCACCTGCGACGGACCGGCGGCACGCTGGTCGCCCTCGGCGTCGCCGCGACCCTCGTCGCCTGCTCGACCGGCGGACCCGGCTCCGCGTCCGACGCGACGGGCGGCGCCGCCGCGACCGGCGCCTCCTCGTCCGGCCCCCGCCTCGCCGTCTCGTCCGAGGGCCGCGTCACCGTGCTCGACGGCGAGACCCTCGAAACCGTCGGCGCGTTCGACTCCGAGGAGTTCACCCGCCTCAACCCGGCCGGCGACGGCCGACACGTCATGGTCACGACGAGCGGCGGGTTCCAGGTGCTCGACACCGCGGCCGGCAGCTCGTCCGAGCCCGCCCTGACCGACCTCGTGTTCGACGCCGACACCGCGGGCCACGTCGTCCGGCACGGCGGCAAGACGATCCTCTATGCCGACGGTACGAGCGACACCACGGTGTTCGAGTCCGGCGACCTGACCGACGCCGTCACCGACGGCGAGCTGCCCACGGTCGAGACGATCGAGGGCGTCGAGGCCCACCACGGCGTCTCGGTCGTGCTCGAGGACGGCACCTTCCTCACGACGGTCGGCGACTCCGACGGCCGCACGGGCATCGAGGTGCGCGACGCCGACGGTGCGGTCGTCGCGCAGAGCGACGAGTGCCCGGGCGTCCACGGCGAGGGCACCGCGGCCGACGAGGCCGTCGTCCTCGGCTGCGAGGACGGAGCGCTCGTCTACCACGACGGGACGATCACCAAGCTCGCCTCGCCCTCGCAGCCCTACGGCCGCATGGGCAACGCGTACGTCAGCGAGACCAGCCCGCTCGTCGTCGGCGACCACAAGGACGACCCCGACGCCGAGGGCTACCTGCTGCACGCGGTCACCCTGATCGACACGGCCGCCGACACCCTCGACGTCGTCGACCTGCCCGAGGGCGTCGAGTACACCTTCCGGGGCGTCGCCCGCGGCCCGGGCGACCTCGCGTACCTGATCGGCACCGACGGCGCCGTGCACGTGCTCGACCCCGCGACCGGCGAGCTCACGGCGTCGTGGCCCGTGATCGGCGCCTGGGAGGGCCCGGCCGAGTGGCAGGACGCCCACCCCGCGATCGTCGTCGCGGGTGACGTCGGCTACGTCACCGAGCCGGCGACGGACAGCGTGCACGCGGTCGACCTGACCACGGGCGAGGTGCTGTCGTCGCGCGAGCTCGACGTCACGCCCAACGAGGTCGCGGTGGCCACGGCCGACTGACGCGACCACCCCCGGGACGAGGAGGCGCGGTGCGAGGGCACCGCGCCTCCTTCGCGGTCGGGGGCTGCGCACGGCTCGTCCGGCCGGCCCGGCGCGCTCGGCCGACCCGGCCGGCCCCACCCCGCCGGCCCGGCCCGCCCGCCGGTCGCCGACCCGTCCTCTGGGGGTACCTCGAGCCCCGTCCCCGCGTCCCGCGGCACCGAAGACCGGGAGAGTCCGACGAATTCGTGACGTTTCGCCCTCGGGCCACGTCTCCATCGTGTGCCGCCCACGGCGGCGCCGCAGGACCACGGATCGAGAGGACCCCATGCCGAGCTTCTACGTCAGCGCGCCCGACGGAGAACCGGAACCCACCGGCGGGGTCTCCGCGCACCCCGTCGACCTCGCGGGCGGCGGCGACGACGGGGGCGGGTCGACCTACCGGCGCGTCCAGGACGGCGGCACCGACCTCCGCGAGGCGACCCGCCGCCTCGAGACGCACTACCGGGGCCGACGGTTCCGGTCCCAGTCGGGAGGCAGCCCGTTCGAGTACTCGTACGTGCTCGCCGGCGACGACCGCCTCGTCATGCAGACCTCGTCGTTCAGTGCACCGATGCAGGGCGAGATCCCCTTCCCGGGGCAGTACATCGTCGCGTGGAACCGCAGCGGACGCACCACCCTGCACCAGCGCGGCCACACGTTCACGAGCGAGGGCTCCACGCCGTTCCTCATGCCGGCCGAGGAGGCCTTCTCGTTCGAGTCGACCCCGCGGAGGAACGGCATGGTGCAGGTCGGCAGCGACTTCCTCGAACGGACCGCCGCCGAACGCCACGGCGGACCGTCACAGCGCGTCGTGTTCGACTACGCGGTCACCCCGCGCCCCCAGGCGGTCGCGGCCTGGCGGACCGCCGTCGGGTCGAGCGCCGCGGCCGTCGTGGCCGAGCAGGCGTCACCGCTCGTGCGGCTCGAGGCCCAGCTCACCCTCGCCCGGGCCATGCTCGACCTGTTCCCGTGGCGCGCCGTCGACGTGCCCGTCGGCCTGCGCACACAGGAGGCCGCCCGCGTCCGGCACGCGGTCGAGTACATCCACGCCCACGCGGCCGAGCCGCTCACCCCGGCCGACATCGCCGAGGCGTCGGGCATGCACACCCGCACCCTGCAGACGTCGATGAAGGAACACCTCGGCACGTCACCGGCGGCGTACCTGCGCCAGGTGCGCCTCGACCGCGTCCACGACGAACTGCTCGCGGCGGCCCCGAACGAGACCCGCGTCTCGGACGTCGCCCGACGCTGGGGCTTCGGCAACTTCGGCCGGTTCGCGGGGTCGTACGCCGCTCGCTTCGACGAGTACCCCCGCGACACGCTCGCCCGCTAGCGGCGGCCTGGCCCCGCGCGGCCCCGCCCCGCCCCGCCCCGCCCCGCCCCGAGGAGGCGGTTGGTCGAGTGGGCAGAAATCGTCCTTCCCGGTCGCACGAAGGACATTTTCTGCCCACTCGATCGTCAGTCGCCCTGCTGCTGGGCGTAGGCCTCGGGGCCCTGTTCAGCCGCCGACGGGTCCATCCAGCCGAACTCGAGGATGTTGCCGTCCGGGTCGGTCAGCTGGCGCTGGTACATGAAGCCGTAGTCCGACGCGGGGCGCGCCTCCGTGCCTCCGGCGCCGAGGCCGGCGGTGACCGTCGTGTCGACCTCGTCACGGGAGTCGAGCATGACGGCGGTGGCGACCGAGGGGGCCGTGGTGGGATCACCGATGGGCAGGTCGGTGAAGGTCTGGAAGTACTCACGCCGGAGGATCATGAACGCGCTGTGGTCCTCCTCCACGATCACGCACGCGGCGTTCTCGTCCGTGAAGAGCGGGTTGATGGTGAACCCGAGGGCCGCGTAGAACGACTTCGCCCGGTCGAGGTCGGTCACGGGCAGGTTGACGAACATCATGGCCACGGGGTTCTCCTTCGAACGGTCCACGGGTGGTGACGCACAGCGTGGCCCCGCCCGTGTCGGCCGTCAAGACCTCGGCGGCAGCTCAGAAGTCGAGCAGGCGCACCGTGACGCCCACGGTGTCGCCGACGCCGAGGCCCTCGGCGTCGCGCACGGCCCGCTTCACGGGCAGGGCGTAGGCGTTCTCGTCGCCGAGGGGGAAGACCGACGTGGTGAACGTCGACGAGCCGACCCGCGCCTCCACGCGGACGGAACCCCAGCCGCGCAGCAGGTCGCCGGCCACCATCAGGACGTGGTCCTCGACGTCGGGCGGCAGGCTGACGAAGGTGTAGAAGGCTCGCCGGCTCTCCCACCGCCACAGGTCGGCGTCGAAGTGGAATTCCATCCGGCCTGTCTACTCCCGACCCATGCGGCCCGACGCCCGCGGCAGCGTGACCTCGATCGTCGTGCCCGCGCCCGACGTCGTCACGACCCGGACCTCGCCGCCGTGGCGGTGGGCGATCTCGCGGACGAGGGCGAGACCGATGCCGAAGCTCGGACGCACCGGGGCCGAGGTCTGGCCCGACGGCGACTCGGCCCGGGCGAAGCGGTCGAAGACGCGCGCGGGGTCGATCCCGATGATGCCGAGCCCCTGGTCGGCGACCGTGATCACCACGCTCGCCGCCTCGCCCCGGCCCTCGACCCGGACGGTCGTCACGACCACCGACCCCACGGGCGCATGGCCGAGGGCGTTGTCGACCAGGGCGAGGACCGACCGTCGCAGGCTCGTCCGCGGCACTGCGACCCGCGCCTCCTCGCCGCCGGGGACCAGCTCGAGACGGACGTCACGCTGGTCGGCCAGCACGGCCAGGGACGAGAGGACCTCGGCCACCACGGCGTCCACGCCGACGGCCCCGAGGACGTCCCCGGGGTGGTCCTCGCCCCCGGCGGCCTCCAGCAGGTCGCCGACGATGTCGATCAGGGCCCGGGAGTCGTCCCGGAGGTGCGCGACGTCCGACGCGACCTTCTCGTCCGCCGACACCGCGCCTCCGGAGATCCCGCGTTCGAGGGCCTGGAGGCGCGCGTCGAGGACGGCCAGCGGGGTGCGCAACTCGTGGCTCGCGTCGGCGACGAACCGACGCTGCAGGCGCAGGGCGTCGCCGAGCGGTCGGACGGCCCGCCGCGCGATGACGACGCTCACGACCCCGGCGAAGACGACACCGGCGAGCCCGAGCACGACCAGGCCGGCCACCACGTCGGTGGCGCTCACGAAGACCTCGCCGCGCCGCGCCGCCGCGACCTGCTCGAGTCGCTCGGTCGGCACCGTCTGGTGCAGTACCCACGCGATCGTCAGCGTGAGAGCGGCCACGACCACCACGGCGGAGACGAGCACGATCTGACGACCGACCGACCGAGCCGCCGCCTGGAGCGCCACCGCGTCGGGGTCCGGCCGCCGCACGCTCGGGGTGGCGCCGGGGCGACGTCGACCGCGCCCCGCTGCTCGGCGGGATCGCGCGGTCACAGCGCCCCGATCCGGTAACCGCGCCCGCGCACGGTCAACACGACGTCGCGATCGATCTTGCGCCGGAGGTAGCTGACGTAGGTGTCGACGGTGCCGAGCTGTTCACCGCGGGGGAAGACCGCCGCCAACAGCTCGGACCGGTCGAAGGTGTGGTCGGGCCGCTCGGCGAGCGCGGCCAGCAGGCCGGCCTCGCGGTCGCTCAGCACCACCCGGCTCGACCACGGCGTGACCACGATGCGGCTCTCGGGGAAGAACCGGCCGGCACCGACGTCGAGCCACGCCTCGTGGGCGGCGAAGGACCGGGTGAGGGCGCGCAGCCGCGCGAACAGCTCGTCGAACTCGAACGGCTTCACGAGGTAGTCGTCGGCTCCGAGGTCGAGGCCCTCGACCCGGTCGGCCGTCGAGCCGAGCGCGGTGAGCATCAGCACGGGCGTGGTGACGTGTTCGCGACGCAGGGCCGCGACGAGCGCGGTGCCGTCGAGTCCGGGCAGGCGTCGGTCGACGACCAGCACGGCGTGGACGCCGGTGCGGGCCGCGTCGAGCCCCCGACGACCGTCGGCGACGAGGTCGACTCGCCACGCCTCGGCGAGCACGTCGGCGACGATCGGCCCCAGCGCGGGGTCGTCCTCGACCAGCAGGAGGCGCGGGCGCGGATCAGGATCGGTCACCCAGGGCCTCCTTCCGCCGTCGTGTCCCCGCCGATCGTCGCACAGCGGTGAGCACGAGGGGCAGCACCGACACCGCGACGAGCGCGATCGCGAGCAGGTCGATGTGGTCGGCGACGAACGGCAGGCCGCCGAGGAGCGAGCCGAGCACGGTCATGCCCGCGGCCCAGAGGAACGCCCCGGCGAGGTTCCACACGACGAAGCGGCGGTACGGGTAGCCGCTGGTCCCGGCCGCGAGCGGCACGAACGTGCGCACCACCGGGACGAAGCGGCCGAGCACGAGCGCCGGGCCGCCGTGCCGCGCGAAGAACGCCTCGGCCCGCTCGAGGTGTGCCGTCTTGAGCACCCGCGCGTCGGGCCGGAACCACCGTCGACCGAAGCGGTGACCGAGGAAGAACCCGACCTGGTCACCCGCCGCGGCGGCCACGAAGGCGCAGAGGGCGATCACCGCGACGCTCAGCCCGAGGCCCTGGTGCAGCAGCCCCGCCGTGACGAGCAGGGAGTCGCCGGGCAGGAAGGGGAAGAGCAGGCCGGACTCGACGAACACCATGAGGGACAGCCCGCCCAGGGCCCAGGGGCCGAGGGCGGTGAGCAGCGTCTGCGGGTCGAAGAGGGTCATGGGGCGTTCCGTTCGGTGTCGGGTGCCGTCAGGGCACCGGGTGGTGTGGTGGCAGGTCGGTCGAGTCGGTCGAGTCGGTCGAGTCGGTCGACGATCCGTCGCCAGAGGGGCAGGGCGAGGGCGACGACCGAGCAGCCGAGCACCACCGACGCGATCGTGTCGGTGGGGTAGTGCACGCCGATCCAGACGCGGGAGGCCGCCACCAGGACGACGCCGAGCGCGGCCACGACGGCGACCGGCTGCCACCCCCGCCGTCCGTTCCGTCCTCTCACGACGAGCACGATCGCCAGGGCGAGGCCGGTCGCCAGCGCGGTGTGGCCGCTGGGGAACGAGAACGAGTGCGGTTCGACCAGCAGGGGGTCGACGAGGAGGCGCGGGTCGGGTCGGTCGCGTCCGACGACCAGCTTGACGGTCTCGGCCGCAGCCCACGGCAGCACCGAGACGCCGACGACGGTCAGCGCCTCCGCTGCCCGCCGGGTCGTCACCCCCACGGCGACGGCCAACAGCAGGACGAGCGCCACCCCGAGCTGCGGCCCGAGCAGCCGGTCGATCAGCAGCGCCGCCCCGTCGAGCAGGGGCGAGTGCATCCGGCCGACGCGCTCGACGACGTCGAGGTCGGCCGCCCCCACTCCCCCGGCGCCCGACGTGATGAGCAGACCTCCCAGGACGACCGCCACGACGCCCGCCCCACCCGCCGCCGCGATCCCGACGTCGCGGCGGACCGGCCGACGGTCGGGACGAGGGTCAGGAGGCGCGGGTCGTCCACCCCGGGACGTCACCGGGGGCCTTCCGTCGAGTGCGGTCATGGTCCGAGGGTCGCCGCATCCCTCCCAGAAACCGCCCAGCGGCGGGTTCGAGCCGACCCGCGCCTCCTCGATCGGGCGTCTGGGCGGTTTCTGGGACAGACCCCGCGAGGGTCTCCTCCATGACGACACGAGCCGAACGCACCGAGCCGGCGATCCGCCGACCCGCGTCGCTGCTGAACAAGGTCCCCGAGGTCACCACGGCCTTCTGGGTGGTCAAGGTGCTCTGCACCACGGTGGGCGAGACGTTCGCCGACTTCCTGAACGACGGTCTCGGCCTCGGCCTCACGGTCACCAGCGTGGTCATGACGGCGCTGCTCGTCGTCGCGCTCGTGCTGCAGGTGCGGAGGCGGCGGTACGTGCCCTGGGTCTACTGGCTCACGGTGGTGCTCATCAGCGTCGTGGGGACGCTGCTGACCGACACCCTGACCGACTCGCTCGGGGTGAGCCTCTGGACCTCGACCATCGTCTTCTCCGTCGCGCTCGCCGTGCTGTTCGGCGTCTGGTACTCGGTCGAGCGGACGCTGTCGGTGCACGACATCACGACTCGTCGCCGGGAAGGCTTCTACTGGGCGACCATCCTGGTCACCTTCGCGCTCGGAACCGCCGTCGGCGACCTCCTGGGCGAGCAGCTCGCCCTCGGGTACCTGCCGTCGGTGTTCGTCTTCGCGGGGGTCATCGCCCTCGTCGCCCTGGCCCACCGTTTCCTCGGCCTCGGCGCGGTCGTCGCCTTCTGGTCGGCCTACGTGCTCACCCGGCCGTTGGGCGCGTCCCTCGGCGACCTCCTCTCGCAAGACCGGTCCGACGGAGGACTCGGGCTGGGTCCGACGGCGACGAGCCTCGTCTTCCTCGTGGCGATCGCCGGGGTGGTGGGAGCGATGACCGTGTCGGCCCGGCGCGAGGTCTCGACCGCACGCCACGCCTGACCCCTCACCTACCCCACCCGCACCGACCCGACCAGAAGAGAGACGCCATGGACTGGCAACTGAACGGACTCCCCCTCCACCCGCTGATCGTTCACCTCGTCACGGTCGCCTTCCCGACGGCCTCGCTGCTGATCGTGGCCGGTGCCGTGTCGTCGCGGCTGCGCCGACGACTGGGCGTCATCACACCGCTCGTCGCCCTCCTGTCGCTCGTCGCGGTGCCACTCGCGACATCGTCGGGCGAATCGCTCGAGGCGAGGGTCGGGCACAGCGCCCTGCTCGAGGCGCACACGCAGCTCGGCGACACGCTGTTGCCTTGGGCGATCGCGGTGTTCGTCGCCGCCGTGGCGCAGTGGGCGTGGCAGCACTACGTGCTGACCCCGGACGCCAAGCGACCGCATCCCACCCTGAAGAAGGGCACGCGCACGATCGTCGGGGTCGCGCTCACCGTGGCGGTCGCCGTCGCCGCGATCGGCGGCATCGTCACGACGGTGCGCATCGGCGATTCGGGCGCGAAGGCGGTCTGGTCGGATTCGAGCGAGGGCTGAGATGGAGCAGATCACCGTCGACCGGTTGGCCGCCCTCACGACACCGCTGGTGATCGATGTGAGAGCCGCCGACCGCTTCGCCGAGGGCCACGTCCCCGGGGCGCTCAACCTCCACCCCTCGCAACTGGCGGATCGACTCGACGAGATGCCGCACGAGACCGCCGTCTACCTGATCTGCCAGAGCGGCGCACGGAGCGCCCGGGCGGCCGAGGCCCTGTCAGCTCGAGGGATCACCGCCGTCGACGTGATCGGCGGCACCGCGGCCTGGGTCGCGGCAGGGCTGCCGCTCGTTCAGTCCTGAGGGGCGAGCCGGGCGACCGGCGCCGGGGTGATCGTGAAGGCGTCGAGGTTCGGGAGCGCACCGCGGACGCGCAGGCCCGCTTGGTCGGCGATCCGCAACGCGTCGACCAGGTCGTGCGTGTCGACCTGGACGGTCGCCGACCCCGTCAGCCGGTGGCCGATCCACCGCAGGCGGAGGTCGCGCACGGCGACGACCCCCTCGGTGTGTTCGAGTGCGTGCTCGGCCCGGTCGAGCAGGTCGGGGTCGACGGCGTCCATCAGGCGGGCCCCGACGGACTTCATGGTGCCCCACAGCAGGACCATGATCGACACGGCGATCAGCAGGCCGATGATCGGGTCCGCGAGGGGGAAGCCGAGCAGCACCCCGACGGCGCCCAGCACGACCGACAGCGATGTGAACCCGTCGAGACGAGCGTGCACCCCGTCTGCCACCAGGGCGGCCGAGCCGATCCGGCGACCGACTCGGATGCGGTAGATCGCGACCACCTCGTTGCCGGCGAAACCGACGAGGCCGGCCAGGACGAGCAACCAGGGCGCCTGGACGGGCTGCGGGTGGACGAGACGGTCGATCGCCTCCCACCCGGCGACCACGGCCGAGAGGGCCACGACGATGACGATGAACAGACCGGCGAGGTCCTCGGCGCGTCCGAAGCCGAAGGTGTGACGGCGGGTGGCGACCCGCCGGCCGAGGACGAACGCGATCCAGAGAGGCACCGCTGTCAGCGCGTCGGCGAAGTTGTGGATCGTGTCGGCCAGCAGGGCGACCGACCCGGTGGCCACGACGAGGACGGCCTGCACCACCGTCGTCGCGAGCAGGACGAACAAGCTGATCTTGACCGCCCGGACACCCGCCGTCGACGCCTCGAGGGCGTCGTCGACGGAATCGGCGGAGTCGTGCGTGTGCGGGACGAACAGGTCGTAGAGCCAGGCCTTCACCCGGCCGTTCGGGTGCCCGTGCTCGTACCCGGGCTCGTGCCCGTGCCCGCGCCCGTACCCGTGCTCGTGCTCGTGCTCGTGCTCGTGCTCGTGCTCGTGCTCGTGCTCGCGGTCGTGGTCGTGGTCGTGCCCGTACCCGACCACCTCACTGCCCCCCTGCGTGGTGCGGTGCGTTGCCGACGACGTGCTCTGCCTGCCTCACGGCGTCGCTGACGAGCGCGGACGCGTGCTCGTCGGTCAGACGGTAGAAGGCGGTCGTCCCCTCACGGCGCGGCTGCACCATGCGGGCGAGGCGAAGCTTGGCCAGGTGTTGCGACACCGCCGCCGGGCTCTTGTCGACGATGTCGGCGAGGTGGTTCACCGACAGCTCTTCGGCGTTCCGAAGCGCCAGGATGATGCGGATGCGGGTCGCGTCGGCGAGCATCGAGAACACCTCGACGGCGAGTTCGACGTACTCGGAATCCGGGTCGAGTCCGCAAACCTTCTTATCTACGTGCATGCGCAGATACTAGTACGACGTCGACCGGTTCCGTCGTCTGGCAGGATCTCCTGATGCCCACCAAGCGGACCCCCCGCCGACCCGACGTCACGACCACCGAGATCGTGGGCGGCGCCGAGGCCGTCCACGTCTCGTTGCACGAGTACGACGAGCGCTGGCCTGCCGCGTTCGCCGAGCACCGACGCCGCATCGTCGAGGCCCTCGCGCCGTCGGGCATCGCGGTCGGCGTCGAGCACATCGGCTCCACGTCGGTGCCGGGCCTCGCGGCGAAGCCGATCGTCGACGTCGTGGTCGCGGTGCCCGACATCACCGCGGAAGAGGACTACCTCGACCCGTTGCTCGCCGCGGGCTACGAGCTGCGGGTGCGCGAGCCGGGGCACCGACTCGTGCGGACGCCGGAGCGCAGCGTCCACGTGCACGTCTACGAGCAGGGTGCCGACGCGATCGCCGGGTACCTGCTGTTGCGCGACCACCTGCGCACCGACGCCGCCGACCGCGAGCTCTACGCCGGCGTCAAGCGGGCCCTGCTCGACCGCCGCTGGGACGACATGAACGACTACGCCGACGCCAAGACCGAGGTCGTCACGGCCATCACGGCGCGGGCTCGCGCCGCCCGGGACGTCGCCCGGGAGGCAGCCCGCGAGGGCTGACCCGGGCCGGCACGGCCTCAGCCGGCCGAGGTCGCCGCCATCGACTGCAGCCCGGTGACGCGCAGCAGGTCGAGTCGCGCCTCGTCGTCGGACCCCGGCGCGACCGTGTAGACGACGATCCTCAGGTCGCCGGGCGCGGTCAGCACGTCGCAGTCGATCGCGATCGGGCCGACCGGGGTGCCCGTCACGGTCTTGCGACTGGCCCGGTGCTCGGCGACCTTGGCCTCGGCCCAGCGGCGTGCGAACTCGGGCGACGTCTCGAGCAGGCGCGACACGAGGTGGCCGAGCGAGGGGTCCGACGGATAGCGCCCCACCGCTGCCCGCAGGTCGGCGGCGAGGTCGCTCGCGAAGTCCTCCTCGTGCCGGGCGTCGAACTCGGTGCCCTCGTGGCCCGACGTGAAGTGACGCCAGACGAGGTTGCGCTCGAGCCCGACCAGGCGCGACGGGTCGCCGTTCACCGCGGCCCAGAGGGGGTTCCAGAGCAGGATGTCGTGGGTCGCCGAGAAGACGGCCAGCGGCACGTCCCCGAGCCGGTCGACGATGCGCTGCACGCCGGGCCCCACGTGGCGCGGGACGATCCCGGCCGACGGAGGCGCGGCGCCGGCCGAGCGGTAGAGGTGGTCGCGTTCGTCGTCGCTCAGGCGCAGGGCGACCGCCAGGGCGCGGAGCATCTGCGGGGACGGGTTGGTCGCCCGGCCCTGCTCGAGGCGGACGACGTAGTCGACGCTCACCCCGGCGAGCGCCGCCAGCTCTTCGCGGCGGAGACCCGTCGTGCGGCGCCCCACCCCCGCGGGCAGCCCCACGTCGGCCGGGCCGACCCGGTCACGCCACGACCGCAACACGTCCGCGAACTCGCTCATGCAGCCATCCTCCCCCGGCCCGGTCGCCCCAGGGTGGTACCGGCAGTCCTCCCGTCGTGCGGGGCCTGGGTGCCGAGGCGGGGCCGGGCGCAGCATGGACCCATGACCACCACACTCATCACCGGGGCCAACAAGAGCCTCGGACTCGAGACCGCCCGCCGTCTGCTCGAGGCGGGCCACACCGTGTACGCCGGCGTGCGCGACCTCGACTCGGGCGACGCCGTCCGGGCCCTGGGCGCCCACGCCGTGCAGCTCGACGTCACCGACCAGGCCGGCGTCGACGCGGCGCTCGCCTCCCTGCCCGAGCTCGACGTCCTCGTCAACAACGCGGGCGTCCTCGGGTCGTCGTTCGGCGTCGACGACCTCACCCCCGAGACGATGCAGGAGGTGCTCGACGTGAACGTCGTCGGGCTCGTCCGCGTCACCCAGGCCGCGATGCCCCTGCTGCGCCGCTCCGACCGTCCCGTGATCGTCAACGTCGCGTCGGGCGTCGGCTGGCCGCGCTGGCTGAGCACCGAGGGCCACGACGAGTACCCCGTCGCCGCGGTGCCCTACGCGTCCTCGAAGGCGGCCGTGATCGCCCTGACCGTGCAGTACGCGAAGAACCTGCCGACCTTCCGCGTGAACGTCAGCGACCCCGGCTACACCGCCACCGACTTCAACGGGCACGGCGGCCACCAGACGGTCACCGAGGGCACGGACGCCACCGTCGCCCTCGCCCTGCTCGGGCCCGACGGCCCGACCGGCGAGTTCCACGACCGCCGGGGCCGCATCGACTACTGAGCGGCGACCGCAGGAGGCGCGGTGCGAGTCCTCGGGACCGGCACCGCGCCTCCTGCGCGTCCGGTGGGCCGGCCGTTCAGCAGCAGTCGCAGGCCTCGGCTCCGCGTTCGCCCGTGAGGGCCGAGACGGGTGTCGTGCAGGCCTCGCCGCGCCAGGCCTCGACCCCCTCACGGACGGCGAAGACGACGATGACGAGTCCTGCGACGGGGTCCGCCCAGGTCCACCCGAAGGCGAGGTTGAGCACCAGGCCGAGCAGGACGGCGGCCGAGAGGTAGCTGCAGATGAGGGTCTGCTTGGAGTCGGCGACGGCGGAGGCCGAGCCGAGCTCGGTGCCGGTTCGTCGCTCGACGAGGCTGAGGAACGGCATGACCGCCAGGCTGACGGCGGCCAGCACGATGCCGACCGGGGAGTGGTCGGGTTCGCGGGCGCCGGCCAGGGCGAGGACCGCGTCCACGCCGACGTAGGCGGCGAGACCGAAGAACGAGAGGGCGATCACGCGGAGGGCGAGCCGTTCGCGCCTCTCGGGGTCGGGGGCCGCGAACTGCCAGGCGACCGCGGCGGCCGAGAGCACCTCGACGACGGAGTCGAGGCCGAAGCCGATCAACGCGGTCGAGGACGCGACCGTGCCCGCGGCGATCGCGACGATCGCCTCGACCACGTTGTAGCCGATCGTGATCGCCACGACGAGACGGATGCGCCGCTGCAGCAGGAGGCGACGGGCCGGGGCGATCGGCGCGGGCGACAGTGCGGCGGAGGTCATGCACCGCCCCCGCAGCAGAACGGCACGTCGCACGAGTCGTCCGGACACGGCAGACCGTCGTCGACCGCGAGGACCACCTCGACGAGGGCGGTCAGTGCTCGGGTCAGGTGGACGTCGGCGATCTCGTACCGGGTGGATCGCCCCTCGGGGGCGGCCACGACGAGACCGCACCCGCGGAGGCATGCGAGGTGGTTCGACACGTTCGACCTGGTCAGGCCGAGTTCCGTCGCGAGGACGCCGGGGTAGCCGGGGCCCTCGAGCAGGGTCAGCAGGATGCGTGAGCGGGTCGGGTCGGCCATCGCCCGCCCCAGGCGGTTCATCACGTCGACGCGGGACGACAGGGTCAGCATGTGCTGACCATACAGCACTCGCTGACCGGTCAGGGCGCCCGGGGCACACGTCCATCCCCCGCGGGTCCGGTCCTCGGGACCGGCACCGCGCCTCCTGCGCACGGAAGGACTAGACACGTCCTCGTGCCCTCACCGCTCCTCCTCGCCTCTCTCGCCGGCCTGCTCTCGGGCCTCTCCCTGGTCGTCGGGGCGGCGGTGTCGTGGTTCGTCAGGGTGCCCCGCGAGGTGGTCGCCCTGGTCATGGCGTTCGGCGCCGGCGTCCTGATCTCCGCACTCTCGTTCGACCTCGTCGACGAGGCCACGAGCAGCGGCGGGCTGCTCCCGACCCTCGGCGGGTTCCTCGCGGGCGCCGTCGTCTACGTCGTCCTGGACCAGCTGCTCGAGCACGGCGGGTTCCGGCGCAAGCACCACCGTCGCGGGTCGGCCGGCTCGGGCACCGGCCTGGGCATCGCCCTCGGCGCCCTGCTCGACGGCGTCCCCGAGACCGCGGTGCAGGGCGTCAGCCTGACGGGCGGCGGGTCCCTCAGCATCGCCGTGCTGGTGGCCGTGGTGATCTCGAACTTCCCCGAGGGCATGTCGAGCACGGCCGACCTCAAGTCGTCGGGCCGGTCGGCCGGGTACGTCTTCGGCCTCTGGTCGGGGATCGCCGTGGTGTGCGCGCTGTCCGCGCTCGGCGGGTACGCCCTGCTGGGCGGGGTGCCCGAGGGCGGGCAGTCGTTCGTCATGGCGTTCGCCGCCGGGGCGATCCTCGCGATGATCTGCGACACGATGATCCCCGAGGCCTTCCGCAAGACGCAGACGCTGACGGGACTCGTGACGGTGCTCGGCTTCGTCGCGAGCTACGTCGTGCACCAGGTCGCCTGAGCGGGTCGCCTGAGTGGGTCGTCGCGCCCCGAACTGGGTCATCCGTTCTGCGCAACGGTGCCGACACCGGGGGCGATGCTCGGTACCCTGCTGTCGTGAGCCCCGACCTTCCCGCCACTCCGGAGAACCACCCGGAGTCCGTCCGGCGCCTCGCCGCGACGCTGCAGACCCTGGACGAGGCCCACCGCCGCTACCGACTCCACGCCGCGAAGGTCTTCGGGATGGGCCACACCGAGCTGGCGGCCCTGCTCGCCGTCGCCGACGCCCCGGGGCTCACCCCGGGAGCACTCGCCCAACAGCTGCTGCTGAGCACGGGGGCGACGACGGCCGTGGTCGACCGGCTCGAGAAGTCGGGGCAGGTCACGCGCAGCCGTCACCCGGGCGACCGCCGCAGCCTCTTCCTCCACCTGACCACGCAGGGCGAGGACACCACGACCACCCTGCGCGAGGCGTACCAGTACGTCCTCTCGACCACGGGCACGGACGAGACGATCGCCGAGGCCCTCCCCCAGCTCGACAGCATCGCCGCCGCGCTCGACGCCGCCGCCCGCGAATCCGCGTCCTGACCCGGGCCGGCCGGTGCCGGACTCGGGCGCCCGGTCGCGCCGCGCCTCCTCGCGCCGCGCCTCCTCGCCCGCCGCGCCGCGCCTCCTCGCCCGCTCTTGCCGCGCCTCCTCGCCCGCTCTTGCCGCGCCTCCTCGCCCGCTCTCGCCGCGCCTCCT
>NZ_JACYUH010000003.1:0-290269 GCF_014841655.1 Frigoribacterium sp. CFBP 8759 | reverse complement strand
GTCGTCGCACCACCGTGTTGCGTGGTGCGACGACGCGACGGTGGTGCGACTCCGACTCCGACCCCGACCCCGGCCCCGGCCCCGGCCCCGAGCCGCGAGCCCCGAGCCACGACTCCTAGGCTGCGGGGCATGACATCCGACGTCGGGGAGCGCTACGCCGCGCGCGCCCGCGAGTACGTCGACCACCTCGGCTCGATGTCGTCGGTGCACCCCGCCGACGAACACCTGGTCACGTCCTGGGCGACGACGGTCGAGGGCCCCGTGCTCGACGCGGGCTGCGGGCCGGGGCACTGGTCGGGGCACCTCGCCGCGCGGGGCGTCCACGTGCGTGGTCTCGACCGGGTCCCGGCCTTCGTCGAGCACGCGCGCCGCACCCACCCGGACGTCTCGTTCGGCCTGGGCGACGTCGACGCCCTGCCGTACGAGCCGGGCGAGTTCGCAGGAGTCCTCGCCTGGTACTCGCTGGTCCACCACGACCCGGGCAGCATCCGGCGCCCCCTCCGCGAGTTCGCCCGGGTGCTCCGGCCGGGCGGTGAGTTGCTCGTCGGGTTCTTCACCGGGTCGACCGTCGAACCTTTCGACCACGCGATCACGACCGCGTGGCGCTGGGCGCCCGACCTCCTCGCGGACGAGCTGCGCGCCTCCGGGTTCGACGTGCTCGAGACCCACACCCGCACGGGACCACCGTCCGGGCCGAGGCCCCACGGCGCGATCATCGCCCGTGTCGCTCAGGGTGAGACCGTCAGCCCAGCCCCTTGATGTGGGTCTCGATGGCCGTGAGGACGGCGCGATGCGCATCGAACGAAGTCGCCCAATCGTCGACGAGCAGGCCGTGGTCGGCGCCGTCGACCGTGACGAGGCCCGCATGCGTCTCGAGCCCCCGCGCCGGCTGCCACATCGAGTCGGCCCCTCCGCCCACGGCGAGGTGTGACGAGGAGGCGCGGGTCAACGAATCGAGGACCACGGGCTCGGTGAGGACCGGCGTCAACCACACCCCTGCGACGCCGTGCTCGACGGCCCACGGCAACGCGAGGGTGCCGAACGACTTCGCGAGGACGAGGTCGACGCGACCGCCGACGGCCTCCGCGGCATCCTGCAGCCGCTCCTCGACGACGGGCCGCGAGTCGTCGGCCGTCAGATCTCGGGCATCCCACTCGACGGTTTCGACTCGCCAACCGAGCTGCCGCAGCATCAACGCAGGCCAATAGAGCAGCGGCGCCTTGACCCCGTACCCGGTACCCGGGAGGAGCACCGCGACGGGACACGACGTTCCTGTCGACGGCCCGGACGAGGTGGGTGAGCTCATGGGCCGAGGCTAAGGCAGACGACCGATCGTGGTGATGCCAGCGTGTCCCCGTGTCGGGGTCGCACCACCGTCGGGTCGTCGAACCACGGGACACGGTGGTTCGACGACCCGTCGGCGGTGCGACTCCCGCGTGACCGGCGCGGGGCACGCCGGGTAGCATCGCGGCATGCCGGAGGGTGACAGCGTCCACCTGCTGGCCGCGCGCCTCCGTCCCTCGCTCGTCGGGCGGGTCGTCGTGGACGGCGAGCTGCGGTCGGGCGGCCGGGCGGGCGAGTCGCTCGCCGGTCGGCGCGTCGTCGAGGTCGACACCCACGGCAAGCACCTGCTGACCCGCTTCGACGACGCCACCACCCTGCACACGCACCTGCGCATGCAGGGGTCGTGGACGGTCACGCGCCCCGGCCGCGTCCTGCCGTCCCGGCTGCAGCGGCAGGTGCGGGTGCGTGCCCGGCTCGACGACGGCCACACCCTCTGGGGCGTCGACCTGCCCGTCGTCGACCTGGTGCCGACCCGGGACGAGCACGCGCTGGTCGGCCACCTGGGCCCCGACCCGCTGCGCCCCGACTGGGACCCCGAGGAGGCGCGACGTCGCCTGGCCGCACTCCCCGACGTCACGGTCCGTGCCGCGCTGCTCGACCAACGTCCGATGGCCGGCCTCGGCAACCTCTGGGTCAACGAGGTGGGGTACCTGCGTGGCCTGCACCCGGCCGCCCCGATCGGCGAGGTCGACCTGGTGAAGCTCGTCGATGTGGCCGCCCGCGCCCTGCGCTTCTCGGTCTCGACGCCCGGCGCCTACCAGGTCACGACGGGCCGGACGCGCCGGGGCGAGACGCACTGGGTAGTCGGCCGGGCCGGACGCCCGTGCCTGCGCTGCGGCACCCGCGTCGAGGCGCGCGACGACCCTCCCACGCCGGACGGCCGCACGCGGCGGGCCTGGTGGTGCCCGCGGTGCCAGCCCGCGGCGTGACGCGGGACGGTCGCGACGACGTTCCCTCAGGAGTGGGCCGCGGTCGGCTCAGCGCACGCTGACGAAGATCGGGTTCGCGTACAGCCAGATGTCGGCCCACGGGTCGGCCGGGCTCATCGGGAACGGCTGGGGTGCCCGCGGGTCGACGTCGGCTCCGAGCGGGCCGACGCCGTGCACCCGGCCGTCGCTGCCGCGCAGGCGCACGTAGCCGTCCTCGGTGGCGGGCTCGAGCGGCACGACGACGCGGAACGGAGCGGCGGACCGGTCGGCGACGTCGAGCAGCTCGACGACCCGGGTGCCGGGCGCGCGCTGCTCGTCGCGGTCGGCCGCGGGTCCGGTGACGCGGCCACGGATCACGTCCAGGTGGGCGAGCCGCGGGATCGTGCCCCGTGAGGTGGGCGTCGTCGTGGGCACGACGTCGACCACGAGCTCGAGGGCGGTGCCGCGCGGGACGGTGAGGGTCCCGCCCAGGGTGGCCTGCGCCTCCTGCCCGCCGGTGGCCCGGAGCACGACGGAGAGCCCGGCGACCAGGTGCCCGTGGTCGACCCAGAGCCGACCGGCGCGGATCGCGTCGAGCAGCGCGGCGGACGACCGGTCGACGGCGCCGACGTGGTTCCGGCTGAACTCGCCCGGCCAGAAGTCGGCACCGTTCTGGGGCGTGGCCGTCGCGACCGGGTCCGGGCGGCGGCCGGCACGGTCGAAGTTGGCGAGCGACGCGCCGGCCTCCCAGCCGGGCCCGGTCGGGAAGTCGCCGACGCGCGTGGCGTCGGACTCCTTGAGGTGGAGGTCGCTGTTCGAGGTGATCCACCAGCGCCGGCCCTCGCTGAGCAGCGAGTCCCACACGCCGCCGACGACGGCCGTCGTCCAGTCGAAGCCGCCGTGGGTCAGGTAGGCCTCGGCGGGGTAGCCGGCGAACGAGAACTCGCTGGGGGCGTTCTCGTACTCGCCCCGCCGCGAGCGCGCCGACGCGTTCGCGGCGACGGCACCCGCCTGGGCACCGGGGGCGCCCTCCATGCCGACGAACACCTCGGGGTCGGCGTCCTGCCAGGCCCGCAGCTCGCCGGGCGAGTCGATGCCGAGGCGGCTCGGGTGGTTCGCCAGGACGATCACGTCGTCGACGACGCCCGCGCTCTTCTGGGCGCCGAGCCAGGCGATCGCGTCGGTGGCGTGCACGAGCCACTCGGCGGCGTCGTCGGTGCCGGGGCGCGGCTTCTCCCAGCCGTTCAGCTTGCCGTCGTGGTCGAGCTCGAAGCGGCGCAGCACACGGGTCGTGGCGGGACCGGGTGCGACGAGCACGGTGGCGTGCTCGGCGCCGGGGATGTACCACTCGAGCCCCTGCAGCACGAGCAGGTCGGGCCGGGCAGCCCGCGCGGTCTCGATCTCGCGGGCGGCGTTGAACACCCCGCCGACGTTGGCGTGGCCCTTGTTGCTGTGCTCGGTGAAGGCGATGGCGTCGACCCCGAACCTCTGCGCCTGATCGAGGATCGTCGTCATGGGGTACTTCGCGTCGTGCGAGTAGACCGAGTGCACGTGGTGGTCGAAGACCAGCCACGAGACGGCGGCCGGATCGACGACGGCGGGCGCCGACGGCAGCGGCGCCGCCTGCGCGGGGTCCGCTCCCCGCAGCCCCTGGGCCGTCGTCCCCACGGCGACCGTCGCGGCGACGGAGGCCCCGAGGAAGGTCCGGCGCGAGAGGCCCGATCCGGTCGGCGCGGACTGCTCGGGGCGGGGGTCGAGGGACATGGCTTCACTTTCGTCGGGCGGGCGTCCCGACCGTAGGCAGCGGGCCTGAACCGCAGGCCAACGGTCGGGGACGCGGACGACACCGGGCGTTCACGATCCGTTCCCCCGGGTGCGCGACAGTCCTGGCGTCGCCGCGCGCTCCCCGCCGCGCAGTCCACGCACCCACCGAAGGTCCCGATGCTCCCCTCCGCCCCCGCCGTCCGTCGTCTCCCCTCGCGCGCCTCCGGACGGGGCCTGCTCGTCGCGGCGGCCCTCGCCGCCGGCGCGGTCGCCGGCCTGGCCGGCCCCGGTGCCGCCGTCGCCGCCCCGGCACCCGCACCCGCCGACCCCGCGCCGCTCGTGCTGCGCGACGCCGCCGGCACCGCGATCGTGTCCGGCGACGCACGCGCCGATCCCTCGTTCGCCTCGGCGCTGCTCGCCGCGGGCTGCCCGGTCGACGCGGACGACGCCGCCCGGCTCTCGGTGACGTCGGGAGGCGCGACCGTCGTCACGTCCCCGAGCGTCGCGGTGACCGCGGGGCAGCCGGTCGAGGTGCCGATGGCCATCTCGTTCGAGGAGGTGGTCGCCGCCGGCGTCGAGGAGGGCGGAGCGACGCTCTCGCTGGAGTGCCTCGTCGTCGAGTCCGGCATCCCGTCGACGGTCGTCGTCGCGGCGACGCTGCCCGTGACCTTCGCCGCGGGGACCTGGTCGGTGCCCGGCGCCGAGGTCGACCCGGCTCCGCCGACGGACGACCCGACCGCGCTGCCGACCGACCCCGGCACGGCACCCTCCCCCGCACCCACGGACGGGGCCGCGGCCGGGACGGACTCGACGCCGCGACCCTCGGCCACGGCCCGGCCCTCCGCCGACGGAGCCCTCGCCTTCACGGGCGGTCAGGTCGCCGGGGTCGGCGCGCTCGCCGCCGGGCTGCTCGCGGCGGGCAGCGCCCTCGTGCTGCGGCGGCGGACCGCGCCCGTCGACGGGCCGCCCGCGGAGTAGGGCTACGGCGCGCTCGGCGCCTGCTCGTCCGCGGCGACGTCCTTCTGCACGGCGAACTGCGTGCGGTGCAGTTCTTCGTAGCGGCCGGCCGCGGCCAGCAACTCCTCGTGGGTGCCGCGCTCCACGATCGAGCCGTCCTCGACCACCAGGATCTGGTCCGCGCTGCGGATGGTGGACAGGCGGTGCGCGATGACCAGCGCGGTCCGCCCTTCGAGCGCCTCGCTGAGGGCCGCCTGCACGGCGGCCTCGGACGTCGAGTCGAGAGCCGCGGTCGCCTCGTCGAGGATGACGACGCGGGGCTGCGCCAGCAGGAGGCGCGCGATGGTCATCCGCTGACGCTCGCCTCCCGAGAGCCGGTAGCCGCGCTCCCCCACCATCGTGTCGAGCTGGTCCGGCAGCGACCGGACGAGGGGCTCGAGCCGCGCGCGGCGGACGGCGTCCCACACCTCGTCGTCGGTCGCTTCCGGCCTCGCGAGGCGCAGGTTGCTGAGGATCGTCTCGTGGAACAGGTGGCCGTCCTGGGTCACCATGCCCAGCGTGTGGCGCATCGAGGCGAAGGTCACGTCGCGGACGTCCGTCCCCGCGAGGCGCACGGCGCCGCCGTCGACGTCGTACAGACGCGACATCAGCTGCGCGATCGTGGACTTCCCGGCACCCGACGTGCCCACGAGCGCGACGGTCTGCCCGGGCTCGATCCGGAAGGACACGCCGTGCAGCACCTCCTCGCCACCGCGGGTGTCGAGGGTGGAGACCTCCTCGAGGGAGGCGAGGGACACCTTGTCGGCGGACGGGTACGCGAAGCGGACGTCGTCGAACTCCACGCTCACCGGGCCCTCGGGGACGGAGGCGGCGGTGGGCTTCTCCTGGATCAGCGGTTCGAGGTCCAAGACCTCGAAGACGCGCTCGAAGCTCACCACCGCGCTCATGATCTCGACCCGCGCGTTCGCGAGGCCGGTCAGCGGCACGTACAGGCGCGTGAGGAGGAGGGCCAGGGTGACGACCTCCCCGGTGTCGAGCTGGCCGGCGAGCGCGAGGGCGCCGCCCAGTCCGTACACGAGCGCGAGGGCGAGGGCGGATACGAGCGTCAGCGCGGTGACGAAGACGAACTGCAGCAGCGCGGTGCGGACCCCGATGTCGCGGACCCGGGCGGCACGGACGCGGAACTCCTCCGCCTCCTCGTCGGGACGGCCGAACAGCTTGACGAGGGTGGCCCCGGGCGCGGAGAAGCGCTCGGTCATCTGCGTGCTCATCGCGGAGTTGTGGTCGGCGGCCTCGCGGCGCAGCGCGGCCAGACGGCTGCCCATGCGCCGCGCGGGGACCAGGAAGATCGGCAGCATGACCACGGCGAGGACCGTCACGAGCCAGGACGTGCTGAGCATCACGATCAGCGTGAGGACCAGGGCCACGACGTTCGTGACGACGCCCGACAGGGTGCCGCTGAAGGCCTGTTGGGCGCCGATCACGTCGTTGTTGAGGCGGCTCACGAGGGCGCCCGTCCGGGTGCGGGTGAAGAACGCGATCGGCATCTTCTGCACGTGGTCGAAGACGGCGGTGCGGAGGTCGAGGATCACGCCCTCGCCGATCCGGGCCGAGAACCAGCGCGTCACGAGCGAGACGCCGGCGTCGGCCAGCGCCACGACGGCGATGAGGACGGCGAGCCGCACGATGGACGCGAGTTCGCCCCGCGCGACGATGACGTCGACCACCCGGCCGGCCAGCACGGGCGTCGCGACCGCGAGGACGGCACCCACCACGGACAGGGCGATGAAGACGACGAGCTTCGACCGGTAGGGCACCGCGAACGTCATGATCCGCCGGACGGACGCGCGCGAGATGCCGTGCCCGCCGTCCCGTGCGGACGAGATCTTGTAGAGCGAGCTCCAGGCCGCGCCTTCCATGCTCATGGTGGTTCCTTCCGTGGGGGCCTGGCCCAATGTAGACGGCGGATCGCCCCGGGCTCGCAGCAGCCGTGCCCGGGACGGTCCGACGTTGCCCGGGGACGGTCGGCAGGAATCCTCCCCGAGGCCGGGCGATGCACGAGGATCGACGTCATGGACACGGACACCCTGGCGTCGACCCCCCGGCTGACCCTCCGCCTGCATCGCGAGGACGATCTGGAGCGACTCCTCGCGATCCACTCACGACCGGACGTCTCGCGGTACCTCCTGGAGGAGCCCTGGACGATCGAGTCCGGACGGGCACAGCTCGATCGGCGCCTGGGTCGGACGGACCTCGCCGAGCCCGTCGGAGCACTCGCCCTCGTCGTCGAACGGGAGGGCCGGCTCATCGGCACGGTGGCGCTGTGGCGCACCGAGTCCGAACCCCGCACGCTCGAGGTCGGATGGACGCTCGATCCCGACCACGGAGGCCAGGGCTTCGCGGGTGAGGCGGTCGCGGCCGCGCTGCGGCTCGCGTTCGCCCGGGACGACGTCCATCGCGTGACCGCGCAGATGGACGGCCGCAACACGGCCTCCGCCCGACTCGCGGCCCGGGTCGGCCTGCGGCAGGAGGCGCACCACCGGCAGGACTTCTGGAGCAAGGGCGAATGGACCGACACCCTCGTCTTCGCGATGCTCGCCGACGAGTTCCCCGGGTGACGCGTCGGCCCCGGGGGGACGTCGACGGGCAGACTCGTGCCGAGGAGTCCACCGCGACGGAACGGAGACGGGCATGTTCATGAGGCGCGGCGGATCGACCGAAGGATGGGCGCTCATCGGGTTCGGAGTCGTCGCCTGCCTGTTCTCGGCGCTCGCCCTGTCCGGCGCGTTCGGCTCGGTGCCGGACGGCGGTCGCGCGGGGACGTTGGCCTACCTGGGCATCCCCGTGGGCATCGCGGCGATCGTCGTCGGCATCGTCGGCCTCCGTCGCGACGACCATCGCGCCGGGGACTGACCCCGCGCCTCCGTCGGCGGGCGTTCCGGGACCGCCCGGGTTGCAGGTGCCGCAGCGTCATGTGGTCTGCTCGAAGCACGTCCCGTGTCGTCCCGCGTCGAAAGGCCCGCCATGCATGCCATCCCGGTTCCGCCCCGTCAGGTCCTGATCGGCGACGCCGCGGCGTTCGTCGGCTTGACTCCCCGGGCGATCCGCCACTACCACCAGATGGGCCTGCTCCCCGAGCGCGAGCGGGGCACCGACGGCCGACGGCGGTACGGCTACGCGGAGATCATCCGGCTGCTGTGGATCCGCCGGATGGCCGACGCCGGGATCGCCCTCGACGACATCCGTGACGCCTTCACCGGGGCCGCGCCGGGCGCGGACACCGGCGTGACCGAGACCACGGACGAGGTCGCCGGCGTCCTCGCCCGACTGGAGGACACCCTCGCCGCGCAGGAGGACGAGCTACGCCGGAAGAGGGAGTCGGTCCGGCGCATGCGGATGCTCGGCAGCCGCCTGGGGCTTCTCGACGAGATCGTCTCCACCCGGCTCGAGGCCGCGCCCGAGGGCTCGCTGCGGCAGGACGACCTCGACTCGCTGCTGGTCACCGAGCGCATCTTCGGCCCGTTGGGTGCCGTCCTCCAGGCGAGCCGATTCCTCGTGCTGGCCCTGCACCCCGAGCTGCGTGCCGAGTCCGACCGCGTCGACGCCGCCGAGGAGGCGCTCGACGACTCGGTCGCCGTCGACGACCCCCGGGTGGCACGGGTGGCGGCCGAACGGCACGCCTTCGACATCAGGCTGCTGGGCCTGGTCGAGGAGTCGGGCCAGCGGGACGAGGACGACGCGATCTTCGACGCCTGGGACGATCGACACCCCACCGAGGGTGCCGAGGCGGCCCCGGCGCCCGAGACGGCGGCGAGCTCCCGCGCCAGGAGCGCGGCGGACGTCATCCGGAGCATGCCCTACGACTTCTCCCCCGCCCGCCTGCGCTGCATGGAACTGGCCCTCCACCTGGCGGTGGCCGAGACGCCCACGCCCTGAGCGGTCCCGCGAGCCCTTGACATGTCTTGCACCGCAAGGTAGCTTGTGACGCATGACAGCGGACGCGGGGGCGCAACTGCGCAAGGGGGTCGTCGAGTACTGCATCCTCGGACTGCTCGACCGTGAGCCCATGTACGGCTGGCAGCTCTCCGAGCAGCTCGTCGAGGCGGGTCTCGTCGCGAGCATCGGGACGCTCTACCCCATCCTCGGTCGCCTCCGGGCCCAAGGCCTGGCCACCGCCTTCGACCAGCCGTCCGCGACGGGGCCCGTCCGCAAGTACTACCGGCTCACACCCCTCGGGCGCGACCAGCTCGGCGCCTTCCGCCTCCAGTGGGCTCCGTTCACCGCCTCGGTACACCGACTCATCGGAGAAGACACCCGTGACTGACACCACACCCGAGATCACCACCGCCTACCTCGCGCAGCTCGACACCGAGCTCGACCAACTCCCGGCAGACCTGCACCGGGACATCGTCACCGGCATCCGGGAGGAGCTTGAGGGTCTCGACGCCGAGGCCGCAGCCGCGCGCATCCGGCAACTCGGCGACCCGGCCTTCATCGCCGCCGGGGCGCGCGCCGAGACCGTCGGCGAGGCTCCTCTCACCAGCCCGGACGCGCCTCCTCCCGGTCGGACGTTCTCGATCGTCGCGGTCGTCGTCCTGATCGTCGGCTCGTTCCTGGTGCCGGTCGTCGGTGCGATCGCCGGCCTCCTCTTCGTCAGCCAGGCAAGAGCCTGGAGCCGACGGGAGAAGGCGGCCTCGTGGCTCGCCACAGTGGGTGTGGTCCTCCTCGCCCTCGCGGCCTCGACGGTGATGGCCTCGGCGGGTCTCGGCGGCACCCACCTCGTCGTCCTGGTCGCCTACCTCGTGTTCCCCGTGGTAGGCGTCGTGCTGGCCGTCCGCGCACAGCGCCGGGGCTGGCACGCCTGACGCGGGCTCCTGCTCGTCGCGGGACGCCCCTGAGCCGAGCGCCCGTCGACCGGTCCGCTACCGGGAGCGCGGGAGACGCTCGTCGAGCAGCGTCGCCAGCCGGTCGAGGTCACCACGCACGAGACGGACATCGGACTCGACGTCCGCTTCCGACATCCCGTCCCGGCGGAAGAGGGTGAAGACGGCTTCGCTCCCCTGGTCGTTGGCCACGACGCGGAAGGGGTTGCTCACGACCGTCCCGTCCGGCAGGGTCACGTCGTGGTCGAGGATGCCGAGCTCCACCGGCCCGGTGAACGCGACCTCGACGACCCCCATGGGTGAGTCCGTGAACCACCGCCCCTCGTCGTGACGGATGCCGGCGCTCAGACCGGCCGCCCACGCGGGCAGGTTCTCCGGGTCGCCGGCGACGCTCGAGACGGCGGCGACGTCGTGGTCGAACGCACGTGAGATGTGGACGGCGGGCCAGGTCATGCCGGGAAGCTAGCAGCGTTCCGCCCGACGAGCGACCCTCACGACGCCGCGTCAGCCCCGGCGGCGCGCACCTCGTCGGTAGCCGAGCCATGCCGCCAGGACGAGCAGGCCGACGACGAGGACGACCGCGCCCACGAGACTCGCGGTCGAGAACACGTGCACGCCGTCAGCGGTGAAGGTCGTGTCCGACAAGGGGGCGTACGCGAACCACCCGAAGGACACGGGTCGCGCCGACGCGACGACGAACACGACGACGCCCACGACGGACGCCGCCAGACCGCCACCCAGGACGAGGCGGGAGACCAGGCCGGCACGTTGTGTCATGCCCGGACCATAGCGTGCGCGGTAGGCGGTCGCCAGCGCTCCGATCGAGGCGTAGCCTGCCCCCGTGGACCTCGGAGACCCGACCGCCTGGTGACCGGCGTCGCGCCGGTCCCTGCGCACCCTCCAGACGTGGAGCCCCGCGGGCTAGGCCAGACGTGGCGCCCCGCGGGCTAGGCGCGACTCGGCGGTCTCGCCGCCCTCGTCCTCGACGGCTCGGGACGGTCGGTGGCCCAGTCGACGTGCGTGCCGGTCACGCCGGGCAGGTGGGTCGCCGGGTCGTGATCGGGCTCTGCTTCGGGGTAGAGGCCCCGGCCCGACGACGCACTGGCGTAGAGCGCTGCGAGCCAGGTGGGGTTGATCTCGACCGTGCGGCTGCCGGCGAACTTGAACCGGAGGCTGATCTGGGGCGAGAGCCAGACGGTCGACCGGCCGTCGCCGGTCTCGATCGGTTCCTTCCACGAGAACATGAACGACTCGTTCTGGCGGAACTTGTTCACGATGACGATCTGGAGGTGGGCGAGGAGACGGTCCTCGACCTTGAACTCGAGGACGTCGCCGTCGTAGACGATGTATCCCATGGCTGCTCCGAGACGGAGAACGCCCGACGGTGCTGACAGCAGGGTCTGGGCTGTGGTGGTGTGCGGATCTCACTGCGCACTGCGCCGGCCGTCTTCGCGACGCCACACGTGGTGACGAGACCACATCGGTGATGCGTCCGCTCGGCTCTCCTCGAGACCTGACACTAGACCGCCGACGAGGAAGGGCGACAGGGTCCCGACCCGAACGGGACCCTGTCGCCGGCAGCTCGCACCGGACCCGACCGGTGCCAGCGCACGCCTTGAGGACCTGAACCACCCTCAAGACATGCCCAGCCTGCGCCTGCGCCCGGGATGCACGACAGATCTGGACTTAAGGCGAACGCTTTGATACCAGCGGGCGCGGTGGGCGTTGCGGCAGCGTCGACGTCCCCGAGCACGACGCCGGGCACGAGGGATCTCCTCGAGAGCCTGGCCGCCCGCGCCTCCTGACCCCGGGTGATCCAGGAGCGGCGTCACACGGAGTCCGCTTCGTCTCTACTGTTCATCCCGAGGACGAGACTCGTTCCCGCGAAAGGAACGAGCGATGAGCGAACGACGTCGGCGAGAACTGGGCGAGTCGGACGAACCCCTCGAGGACGAACTCGACGAATCGTTCGACGCGACGGTGGAAGAAGGCGCCGAACGCCTGCACCGCACGCTCCGCACCACGCTCATCACGGGCTTCTTCGGAGGACTCGAGGTCGGCCTGGGGATCATGGCGATGCTCGCCGTCCTGACCGAGACGGGCAGCCACCTCCTGGCGGGCCTGGCGTTCAGCATCGGGTTCCTCGCCCTGCTCCTGGCGCACTCGGAGCTCTTCACCGAGAACTTCCTCCTGCCGATCGCCGCACTCGCGGCGAAGGAGGGCACGTTCCTGCAACTCCTCAAGCTCTGGGGTGCCACGTTGGTCGCCAACCTGGCCGGCGGATGGATCTTCATGTGGCTCGTCGTCCAGGCCTTCCCCGAATGGCACACGACCCTCGACGAGTCGGCCCACCACTTCGTGGACGCTCCGTTCTCCCTGCAGACCGTGATCCTGGCCGTCCTGGGTGGCAGCACGATCACGCTGATGACCCGCATGCAGCACGGAACCACCTCCGACCCTGCGAAGATCGCGGCTGCCGTCGCCGGGGCGTTCCTCCTGGCCGGCTTGCAGCTGTTCCACTCGATCCTCGACTCGCTCCTCATCTTCGGGGCCATCCAGGCGGGCAGCGACGTCAGCTACGCCCAGTGGGCGGGGTGGTTCGGCTACACGCTGCTCTTCAACATCCTCGGCGGGCTCGTCCTCGTCACCTCCCTGCGGCTGCTCCGCACGAAGGAGCTCTTCTCGAAGGCGCGGGACGAGAACGAGTGAGGAGGCGCGGGAGCGGTCCGCCCTCGGCCGGACCTGGCCGTCGCACCAGACCGTGACGGCACACTCGACCGTCGCCGCACCTCCTTGATCCCTCTCGGCACTCGACGTACGGTGAAAGTGCCGATGACGTCGAGGGAGCGAGCATGGACGAGGACACGGAACAGCCGAGAGGTCGGCTCCGACTGCAGCGGCCGACGTTTCGAGGGTCCTCCGTCGGCTGGGGCATCGGAGCGGTCTTCTGGCTCGTCGGCGCGGTCCAGGCCCTGGTCCGGGTGGTGCAGGACGGAGGCACGTCCGTCGTCGGCGCCCTGGTCCTGGTCGGGCTGACCGCCCTGGCGGTGGTCTGCGTCATCGGCACGGTGGCGACGATCCGGCATCCCCGTCCGGCGCCTCCCGCCACCGACGCCTGACCGGGGCCGCTCGTCGGCGGTGGACCGGCGGATGCCCCTGGTCAGCCGATGAACCCCGTTTGCGACGATGAACCCCGATCTTTCGGGGTTCATCGTCGTGAACGGGGTTCATCGGGCCGCCGGCGAGCGGCGCACCGGGCGCCGCCGCACCGGTCAACGCGCGGCGAGCGCCTCGACCGGGGTGACCGACGTGGCACGGCGGGCCGGGACGAGGGCGGCGACCCCGGCCAGCACGGCGGCCGTCACGGCCAGGCCGAGCAGCAACGGGACGGGCAGCGTCGGCGCGATCAGCAGGCCCTGGTTCGCCGAACCGAGCAGCGCCTGGGCTCCGGCCCAGCCGTAGACGACGCCGAGCACGACCCCGACGACGATGGCCGTCAGCGCCATCTGCGTCGCCTCGAGCAGGATCATGCGGCGCACCTGACCCGCGGTCGAGCCGATCGCGCGCAGCAGACCCAGCTCGCGCCTCCGTTGCAGGACGCTCAGCGACATGTCGTTGACCATGCCGACGGCGGCGATGACGGCCGAGAAGCCGACGAGGGCGGCGACGATCAGCAGCGTCGTGGTGAACACCTGGTCGAGCTCGGCGGCGTACGACGGGTCCTGTTCGATCGAGTAGATGAAGCTGCGCAGCGTCTCGAGCGCGACCGACAGGGTCGTGACCAGGGTCACGCCGATCACGATGCCGATCGTGGCGCGCGTGCTGCGCTCGGGCTGACGCACCGCGTTCTCGGCGGCGAGGCGGGCCACCTGGCTCGTGCCGAAGGTCCGACCGACGGCGCTCAGCACGGCGGGCATCAGCGCGTGGGCGCCGACGACGACCCCGGTGAACGACAGCACGCCACCGAAGAACGCGATCAGCACGCCCATCGCGTCGACCAGCCCGACCACGACCCCGGCGACGAGGAGCAGACCACCGCCGGCGACGAGGAGCGCGGCGACGACCGTCCGCACGAGGCGACGGCTCCGGCCCGCGACGGGGGCGTCCTGCGCGGCGTCGGTCGCCTGCAGCGGCGTCACCTGCAGCACGCGACGCGAGCCGACCCAGGCCGCGGCGACCGTGGTCAGCACGACGGCGACGGCCGGGACGAGACCGCTCACCGAGAAGTACGAGTACGCGAGGTCGGGCAACTGTCCGCGACCGACGAGCACCCGCACGGCGACGACGACGAGGGCGAGCCCCACGAGCGTCCCGAGCACGGCCCCGGCGACCCCGACCACGAGACCCTCGCGGGCGACGGCCCGACGCTGGTCCCGCGCGGACGAGCCGAGCAGGCGCATCAGGGCGATCGTCGGCGTCCGGCCGGCGACCACGGTGGCGAAGGTGTTGGCCGTGACGATCGCCCCGACGTAGAGCGCGAGGCCGACGAAGACCGCGGCGACGAAGCCGAGCATCGTCGAGACCGTGCCGCTCGCGGCGACCGCGGCGTCGGAGGCGACGATCTGCTCGAGCACGTGGGTGACGCCGAGCAGGCCGACGCCGAAGGTCGTGCCGAGAGCGGCCACGAGGATGCTCGGACGGTGCTCGAGCAGCTGGTCGCGGGCGCTCACGCGACACGCTCCAGGTCGAGCATGACGCCCGAGATCTCGGCCGCGCTACTGCGGTCGATCTCGTGCACGATGCGGCCGTCGGCGAGGAACACCACGCGGTCGGCGTAGCTGGCCGCGACCGGGTCGTGGGTGACCATCGCGATGCTCTGGCCGTGGTCCGTCGACGCGGTGCGCAGCACGTCGAGCACGTCGCGGCCGGCCTTCGAGTCGAGGTTGCCGGTGGGTTCGTCGGCGAAGATCAGGTCGGGCCGGGTCGCCAGGGCACGGGCGATCGCGACGCGCTGCTGCTGCCCGCCCGACAGCTGGTGGGGCCGGTGGGTCAGCCGGGCCCCGAGGCCGAGCGTGGCGACGAGCCAGTCGATCCAGGCGCGCTCGTCGGCCGTGGCCCGACGTCCGTCGAGACGGAACGGCAACTCGATGTTGGCCGACACGTCGAGGGTGGGCACGAGGTTGAACGCCTGGAAGACGAAGCCGATGCGGCGACGGCGCAGCAGCGTCAGCTCGGTGTCGTCCAGGCCGGTGATGTCGGTGTTGCCGAGCAGCACCCGGCCCGAGGTGGCCGAGTCGAGACCGGCGGTGATGTGCATCAGGGTCGACTTGCCCGAGCCGCTCGGGCCCATGACGGCCGTGAACCGGCCGGCCGGCAGGTCGAGCGAGACGTCGCGCAGCGCGTCGACGCGGCCGTCGCCCTGGCCGAAGGACTTCGTGACGTTCCGGACGCGGGCGACGGGGACCGCGCCTCCTCGGGTCGGGTCGTCGGTACGGGGAGACGGGACGGGCTGGGGAGTGGGGGTCATCGTGATCTTCCTGTGCGGGTCGTGGTCGGTGGTGAGGTCAGTGGCGCAGCGTGGCGTTGCCGTCGCCGCCGGGCACCGCGTCGTCGCCGGGCACCGCGTCGACGGTGGTCCAGCTGGCCCAACGCCCGTCGACCTCGGCGACGACGCGCCCGTCGCCACAGCTGACGAGACCCGAGGTCGGCAGGGGCTCGGGCAGCGTCGCGGGGTCGAGGGCCGGGCCGCCGAGGTCGCCGTCGACGGGGACGCAGGCGGCGAGGTCGGGGCCGGTCTCGGAGGTGAACGAGAGTTCGTAGCCGGGCTCCTGCGTGTCGAGGCGCACGTCGACGTCGCGGGCGTCGCTCGGCACCCAGGACGGCAGGAACCAGGCGACGTCGGTCGAGTCGGCCGTGCTCGGGGCGTCGGCGGCGGTGTCGAAGTGGCGCTGCTGCACCTGCTCCGCACCGAGCGCGCTCTTCGCGGCGTCGACGGCCCCCGAGCACCCCGTGAGCGTGACGACGGCGAGCGCGGCGACGCCGAGACCGGCCGCGAGGGCGCCGCGGCGGCGGGTGGTGGAGGACGAGGAGGCGCGGGTCGCGATGGTCGCGGAGGTCGTGTCGTTCATGTCTACGATCCTCGCCGCGGGGCCCGGTACCGGAACATCACGTGCACCCACGGACCCGCGCGGGGGTTATCCCCCGGTGGCCCCCACTCCGTCCACAGCGGGAGTCGGTCGTACCGGTCGGTGTCGTAGGGTCGAGAGCAGGTCCGGCACGCAGACGTCCGGACGGACGACGGACGGGGCACTCCCCTCCGGGAACGAGAGGGACATCGTGACCGACCACCGAGGCCTCGGCCAGGGCGACACCGGCGCGGGGGCGACCTCGGTCGAACCACGGATCGCCCTCACGGCGACGCCGTTCGTCACCGCGATCGCCCTCTCGCCGATCATCGCGATGGGCCTCGTGGTGGTGACCATGCGGCGCGCCCTCGAACTGGCCGTCCCGGGCCGGACGGGCGTCGACGCCGGTGACCTGGGCGTCGTGCAGATCGCCTCGTTCGTGCTCTGGATCGGCATCGTGTTGCTCGCCTGGCTCGACCACCGTACGCTGCGCTCCCGCGGACTGGAGCGACCCTTCTCCTGGGCGTGGGCCCTGCTCGGCCCGCTCGTCTACCTGATCGGCCGCAGCGTCGTCGTGCGCCGCCGGGTCGGTGGCAGCGCCGCTCCGCTCTGGCTCTACCTCGGGCTGACCGTTCTCGGCTCCATCATCGCCGTGATCGTCGTCGTCTCGTCCGGGGTGCCGACGCCGTGAGCGTCGTGGAGGTCAGCACCGTCGTCGTCGTCGGCCTGATCGTCGCCGTCGGCGTCGTGGCCGCCGTCGGCGTCGTCCGGCGCGGACGACGTGACCGGGCGATCGCCGCCCGCCTCGACGCCACCGACCCCGGGGCCGGGGTCCGTGCCCAGGCCGAGGCGGAACGCCGACACGAGGCCCCTCGAGGCGAGGCGGGCGGCATGTCCCGTTCGGCCGGCGGCAAGAACTCGGCCTGACCCGCGTCGAGCTGGGAACACGATCGCCGACGGACGCGTACTGTCACACGGGTCGAAGGCGTTTTCTTGCGTCTTCATTGGCCGGTGTTGCTTGCATCCCTGCCCGTGAAGCTCATGCGACAACATCGGCATCTGGGGCACGGCTACGGACTCTTCCGCGGCCGTGCCCCTCTCTCGTGCCCGGGCGGGCCGCAGGTGCGGCCGACGCAAGGAGGCGCGGTGCGAGCCCCCTTCGCACCGCGCCTCCTTCATGGGCGCTTCATCGGAGGCGCAGGGCCGGCGCATCGGGACGGGCTCCAGGATGACGGTGATCCCATCCGAGGCGACCAGCCCCGAGCCGAGAGCGTGACCATGAGCGACCCCCGCCCGACCCGCATCCCCGAACCCGACCGCACGCCCGAGGGCCCTGCCTACGAGGGCCGACTGCTCGACCGCGTCGACGACGAGGTCGTCGACCAGGGCGTCGCCTTCGACCTGCGGACGCTCGTCTCGCGCCGCAGCGTGCTGGGCCTGATCGGGCTCGGGGCGGGCAGCGTCGTGCTCGCCGCCTGCACGTCGGCCACGGGGGCGGGCGGGACCGGCGCCTCCTCGACCGCCACGGCGTCGCCGAGCCCGAGCGCCTCCGCGGGCGCGGCCACCACGCTGCCGGCGGGCGAGATCCCCGACGAGACCGCCGGGCCCTACCCTGGCGACGGCTCGAACGGAGCCGACGTGCTCGAGCGGTCGGGCATCGTGCGCAGCGACATCCGGTCGAGCCTCGACGGTGGCACCACCGCGGCGGGGGTGCCGATCACGCTGAGCATGACGGTGCTCGACATGGCGAACGGCGACGTGCCGTTCGCCGACGTCGCCGTCTACGTCTGGCACTGCGACGCGGCCGGCGGGTACTCGATGTACTCGGACGGCATCACGGGCGAGACCTACCTGCGCGGCGTGCAGGTCGCCGACGCCTCCGGCACCGTGACCTTCTCGTCGGTCTTCCCGGCCTGCTACTCGGGGCGATGGCCGCACGTCCACTTCGAGGTCTACCCCGACGTGGGGTCGATCACCGATTCGACGAACGCGATCGCGACGTCCCAGCTCGCCCTGCCCGCGGACGCGTGCAGGACGGTCTACGCGCTCTCGGACTACGACGGTTCGACGGCCAACCTCGGGCGGGTCAGCCTCGCCGACGACAACGTCTTCAGCGACGACAGCGGGGCACTCCAGCTGCCGACGGTGACGGGCGACGCGACGTCGGGCTACGCACTGGCGCTGACCGTCCGCGTCGACACGGGCACGACACCCACCGCCGGCGCCGCACCCGGTGGCGGCGGCGCCCCCGGCTCGCGCTGAGCCGCCGAGACCCCATGGCGACGGAAGGAGGCGCGGTGCGAGACCTCCTCGCACCGCGCCTCCTCGGGTCGTCGCCTACTGGTAGACGCGCACGTAGTCGACCTTCATCTGCTGCGGCAGCGGGGTGCTGCCGTCGGGGTAGCCGGGCCAGGCACCTCCGACCGCGACGTTGAGGATGATGAAGAAGGGCTTGTCGAAGACCCACGGGTCACCGCCCGTTCTGGCCGGCGTGACCTGGTGGTAGACCTGCCCGTCGACCGACCAGGTGATCGAGCCGGGTGCCCAGTCGACCGCGAAGGTGTGGAAGTCGTCGGCGATCGACCACCCCTGCGGGTGCTGCCACGTGCTGGTCAGGCCCTCACCGCCCGAGTAGCCGGGGCCGTGCACGGTGCCGTGCACGCGGTGCGGCTCGAAGCCGACGTTCTCCATGATGTCGATCTCGCCCGCGCTCGGCCAGGCGTTCGTGGGCAGGTCGGCCCCGAGCATCCAGAAGGCCGGCCAGATGCCCTGGCCGCGCGGGATCTGGATGCGCGCCTCGACCCGGCCGTACTGCGCCGTGTACTTGTTCTGCGTGGTCAGCCGGGCCGAGGTGTACGACCCGTCGCCCTCGCGCTTCGCGGTGATCACGAGGTTGCCGTTGCCGTCCAGGGCCGAGTTCGACCGCGAGTTCGTGTAGTTCTGCAACTCGCCGTTGCCCCAGCCGCCCCCGCCGGTCTCGAGGTTCCAGACCGAGGGGTCGGGGGCGCTGCCCGCGCCGCCGTCGAACTCCTGGGACCAGACGATCGCCTGCTGGGCGGAGGTCTCGGCCGAGGCCGGGGCGGGCGTGGCGGCGACCGTGGTCGCGGCGAGCGCCGCGGCGGCGGCCAGACCGACGCCGGTCAGGGTGCGACGCGTCAGGGTGCGACGGGTCAGGGTGCGTGTCGTCAGGTGCTGGTCGGTCCTCATCGTGTCTCCGCTCGTCGTCGTGCGTCGGTTCGTGTCCGTGAGTCGGTTCGTGTCGTCAGGGCGTCCGGTCACGGGTACGTCACCACCCGGCTCGGGACGGTGTTGCCCGCGGGCGTCGGCACCGAGTCGCCGACGCCGTTGATGACGCTCGAGATCGTGCCGACGTCACCGAGCGAGACCGTGAACACCCCGTGGGCCTTCACGCCCGGCACCCGGGGCACCTCGAAGGCCTGCGCCAGGCGCACCTGCGGGTTCGCGTTGAAGAACGAGTACACGCCGCCACCCCAGATCTCGTGGCTCGTCACGCCGTCCGCGACCTTGTACGCCGCCCAGCCCTCGCCGGTCGGGCTCTGCCACGAGGCGTTGTCGGGCACGTCGTACGGCAGCTCGTTCTGGAAGAACACCGTGCGGCCGCGCTCGCCGTTCCACACCACCTGGTACTGCTGGTAGTGCTCGACGAACAGGCCGGTGGCCAGGACGTCGTCGCCGTTCACCTCGACGCCGGTCGCGCCGCGGTTGACCGTCCAGCCCGTGGGGGCGCCGCCGTGGTCGGCACGCCAGGCCCAGATGTGGTCGATGATCGTGTCGTCCGAGTTCACCTGCAACGTGGTGGTCGCGTTGCCCTGGATGCTCGAGCCGACGCGGAAGTACACGTCCTGCACGCTCTGCGGGTTCGCCGCGTGGTCGACGTGCGAGCCCGTCGTGCCGAGTCGCATCAGCTGGTCGCTGTTCTGCGTGCCGGCGTCGACGACGAGCCCCGAGACGTTCACCCCGGCGACGTCGGCCGTGGTCAGCACCGCGTCGCCGCTGGTCGGGACGAGCGTCGGGAACCCGATGCCCGTGACGACGGTGTCGGCCCGCGTGACCTCGATCGCCTGGTCGAGCGGGTAGGTGCCCGGCGTGAAGAACAGGTTCAGGCCCTGCGCCAGGGCACCGTTGATCGTCGCGGCCGAGTCGCCCGGGTGCGCGACGAAGAAGTCGCGCATCGGCAGGTCGGTGCCGGGGGTGCCCGGCCAGGTGACCCCGGCCGAGTCCCGCTGCAGCGCGGGGACGAACACGCGGTAGTCCCCCGCGTCGTCGACGTAGAGGTACGGCTTCTCGCGCGTCACCGGCGTCGTGGCAAGGGTCGTGTAGCTCTTCGAGAAGTCGTTCGCGGGCGCGCCCTGCACGCCCGAGAAGGTCATGTTCCAGTTGCCGCCCTGCCACGAGCCGAGGGTCGAGTCGCGCGTGTACCACTGCTGCTGCGACCCCGAGCTGACGGTGCCGTCGACCTTGCTGTCGGCGATGTAGCCGCCCGACGAGTAGCCCTGTCCGCCGTCCTGGTTCGACGGCCCCATCGTCAGGTCGCCCCTGATGTGGACGCGACGCATGGGTGCGGCCTGAGACACGGCCCAGCGGTCGACGCCCGACTCCGGCTCGACGGCGAGGTTCTCGACCGACCGCCAGAAGTTCTGCGTGGCGTTCTTCTCGTCGCCGGCGTTCCACCCGGAGTCGACGTTGACCGCGCCCCGGATCGTGACGTCGTCGGGGTCCTTGCCGAGCCCCTGCAGCGCCGTGTAGAAGCCGAGGTTCGCGAAGACCCGGCCGTAGGTGCCGGGCTCGAACAGGAAGGCGTGGCGCTGGCCGCCGAACTGCGCCGTCGGGTTGCGCAGCTGCGCGTCGAAGGCCGCGTCGATGTCGGCCTGGATCGTCGAGGCCGGCACGCTCGGGTCGTACACGGTCACGTTCGGGCCGAAGTCCGGCCGGTCGCTGGTGGTCACGGTCGGTGCCGACTGCGCGGCGAGCGCGGGCACCACCGCCCCCACGACGCTCGCGGCGACCCCCGCCGCGATCAGAGTCCTCATCCGTCTGTGCATGATCTTCTCGTCTCCGGTGGCGTCTTTGCCGCCCGATCCGGACGCTACGCCCGCCTCCACGACGAAACAAGACCCCCCTGTCCAGTACGCGAACGGGGGGTGCGGGAAAAGTGCGGAGACTGCAGGAGGCGCGGTGCCGGTCACGCCGGCACCGCGCCTCCTCGGGTCCTGCGGGTCAGAGCACCTGGTCGAGGAAGGTCTTCAGCCGGTCGGTGCGCGGGTGGTCGAAGAGCTGGGCCGGCGGCCCGGCCTCGACGACGACGCCGCGGTCCATGAAGACGACCTGGTCGGCGGCCTCGCGGGCGAAGCCCATCTCGTGGGTGACCACGACCATGGTCATGCCCGCACCGGCCAGCCCCTTCATCAGGGCGAGCACGCCCTTGACGAGCTCGGGGTCGAGCGCCGACGTGGCCTCGTCGAAGAGCATCACCTCGGGTCCGAGCGCCAGGGCCCTCGCGATGGCGACGCGCTGCTTCTGGCCGCCCGAGAGGGACGCGGGCCGGACGTCGGCCTTCTCGGCGAGCCCGACCTCGGTGAGTCGCTCGAGCGCGACCCGTCGGGCCTCGGCCGCCGACACCCGACGGACCCGGCGCAGCGGCAGCACGATGTTGTCGAGCACCGTCCGGTGCGGGAACAGGTTGAAGTGCTGGAACACCATGCCGACCCGACGGCGCAGGGCGTCCTCGGAGCCGTGCAGCACGTCCGTCCCGTCGAGCAGCACCTCGCCGCCCGAGGGCTCCTCGAGGCGGTTGATGCAGCGCAACACCGTCGACTTGCCCGACCCCGAGGGGCCGATGATGCAGGTCGTCGTGCCGGCGGGCACCACGAGGTCGATGCCGTGCAGCACCCGGGTGGCGCCGAAGTCCTTGGTCAGGCCCCGGATCTCGAGGTCGCCGGCGGTCGGGACCGCGGGCACGGCAGGAGGCGCGGTGAGGATGGTCAACGAGGGGCTCCTGACGTGGCGGGGGCGAGGGGTTCGGTGGTGGCGGCCGAGGCGGTGGCGGCCGAGGTGGCGGGGGCGGCCGTGGCGACCGCTCCCGCCGAGGTCGGCGGGGAGGCCGGTGGCACCGTGCCCGACGGGCGCCTCCCGAACGAGCGGCCCTCGCGCAGTCGGCGGTCGATGACGTTGACCAGGTGCGTCAACGGCACCGTGATGATCAGGTAGAACACGCCCGCCAGCACGAGCGGCGAGAGGTTGCCGTTGGTGATGGCCGCGTCCTGCCCGATGCGGAACAGCTCGCGCTGCGACGTGATCAGGCCGAGGAAGTACACGAGCGACGAGTCCTTGACGATCGCGATGAACTGGTTCACCAGCGACGGGAGCACCTGGCGGATGCCCTGCGGGATCACGACGAGCCGCATCGAGTCGCCGTGGCTCATGCCGAGCGCCCGGGACGCCTCGAGCTGACCACGGTCGACGGCGAGGATGCCGGCCCGGAAGATCTCGCCGATGTAGGCGCTGGCGATCAGGCTGAGGGCGAGGATGCCCAGCGGGTACGGGTTCCCAGGCGTGAACAGGTTGAACAGCGGGGACAGGCCCGTGCCGATCAGCAGGATCGTGAGGATGGCCGGGAGCCCGCGGAACACGTCGGTGTAGATGCGGCTGAGCACGCGCGGCAGGCGATGGCGGCTCGTGCCCATGACCGCGAGCAGCAGCCCGACCACGATGCCGATCACCGTGGCGCAGAGGGCCAGCAGCAGCGTGTTCCACACCCCGTAGGCGAGCATGTCGGGCAGCGTGCGCAGCATCGCCTCGCCGTCGAAGAAGCTGCGGCCGATGTTGGCCAGCGCGTCGGAGAAGTTCACGGTCGCCCCCTGCTCACTCGCTCGGCTGGAACTCGTCGGGCACGGGCTGGTCCGGGAAGAACTCCTGGTCGATCTCGAGCCAGGTGCCGTCGGCGACGATGTCGGCGACGGCCCCGTCCACGGCCGTCTTCAGTGCGTCGTTGCCCTTCGCGATCGGGAAGCCCACCGGGAACTCGGGCACGGCGACGTTGATCGCGATGGTCTGCGAGCCGTTCGACGCCGCCGCGTACTCCTCGGCCACGGGGAAGTCGAGGAAGTGCGCGTCGATCGTGCCCGAGCCCAGGGCGGCGACGGCGCTGTTGTTGTCGGGGAAGCGCACGAGCTCGGCACCGGTGAAGTTCTCCTGCGCGTAGCTGTCCTGGATCGTGCCCTGGACGATGCCGAGGCGCTTGCCGTCGAGCGAGGACTCGTCGTCGGTGATGCCGGAGCCGTCGGCGGCCAGGACCGAGATGTACCCGATGAAGTAGTGGTCGCTGAAGTCGACCGTCTTCTCGCGTTCTTCGGTGTCGCTGATGGACGCGGCCGCCATGTCGAGTTGCCCGTTGGCGACGGCGGGCAGCAGGGCCGAGAACTCCTGCGTGACGAACTCGGTCTTCAGCCCGAGGCGCTTCGCGACCTCCTTCGCCATCTCGACGTCGAAGCCCTGCAGCTCGCCGTCCTCGGTGTAGGCGTAGGGCTTGGTGTCGCCGGTCGTGCCGATCCGCAACGTGCCGGCCGAGACGGTGCCCAGCTCGTTCGAGGCGTCGGCTTCGGCGCCGCCCGACGAGCAGGCGGTCAGGGCGAGGCCGAGGGCGGCGACCGCGGCGAGGGCGGCCGTGAGGCGGGTGGTCGTTCGTCTGGTCATGGTTCTCTCCTGTCAGGGCGGTGCGAGGGGAGTGCGGGGTGGGTTCGGGAGGCGCGGGTCGGGTCGATCAGGACGGCACGGCCAGGCGGTCGACCGTGTCGGTGGCGGCCGCGGCCGTGTGGTCGTCCTCGT
This sequence comes from Frigoribacterium sp. CFBP 8759, assembly GCF_014841655.1. Taxonomy (NCBI): domain Bacteria; kingdom Bacillati; phylum Actinomycetota; class Actinomycetes; order Micrococcales; family Microbacteriaceae; genus Frigoribacterium; species Frigoribacterium sp. CFBP 8759. Next base: position 266,503 of record NZ_JACYUH010000003.1, on the reverse strand, counting down.
CGAGCCAGGACGTGCCGTCGTAGCCGCGGTCGGGGCTCATGAAGTCGATGTCGGTGAACGGTTCCTCGTCGACGGCCAGCTGCGCGAGCAGCTCCCCGATCGCGGGGGCGTGCTTGAAGCCGTGGCCGCTGTCGCCGCCGGCGACCACGACGCGGGGGTCGCCGCCGGGGTGTCCGATGACGAACTGCCGGTCGGGCGAGTTCGTCACCATGCAGGCGATCGCCTTGGCGGGGGTCGGGTCGAGCCCCGGGAAGGCCCGGGCCACGGCTGCCGAGAGCATGCCGTAGTCCGCCGCGGGGTGGATGTACCGGTCCACCGTGTCGGCCTCGGCGTCCTCGAAGGCACCGCCCGAGTCCTCGAGGCCGATCTTGACGGCGTAGCCGTCACCGTCGGCCTGGTCGGCGCCGTGGCCCCAGAGGGTGGTGCCGTCGGGCAGCTGGCGGATGAACACCGGGAAGGCCGCGAGGTCGAAGTCGCCGCCCGGTGCCGTCGCCTCGGGGGTCGTGCCCTCGAACCAGAAGAGCGGGGTGCGGCGGGCGACGAGGGGATGGTCGACGAACTGCGGGGTCCAGGCACCGAGCGTCACGACCACACGGGCGGCCCGCAGCACGCGTCCCCCGGCCGTGACCTCGACTCCCCCGTCGACGGGGTCGATCGCCGTCACCCGGGTGTCGGTCAGCACGGTCGCGCCGAGTGACCGGGCCACCTCGACGGCGGCCCGCACGCCCTTCTCGGGGTAGCTGATGCCGGCGGCGGGGTCCCACACGCCGATGTCGTCGGGGCCGAAGCCGGCGTACTGCGGGAACCGCGCGACGAGTTCGTCGTGCTCGAAGAGCGTCGACTCGAGCCCGGCCTCGTGGACGGCACGCAGGGTGCCGGCGACGACGTGGCCGTCGCGGGGGCCGACCATGACTCCGCCGGTCTGACGCAGGAGGGTCTGACCGGTGCGCTCGCCGAGGTCGTACCAGAGGTCGCGGGCGCGGGTCGCGATCGGGGCCAGCCCCGGGTGCTCCATGCAGGCGATGCGGAACAGCCGGGTCGCGCCGTGGGTCGAGCCCATCGGGTGGCCGATGCCGAAGCGCTCGACGCCGATCACGCGCCGTCCCCGCTCGGCGAGGCGCCAGAGCGCCTGTGCCCCCCAGGCGCCGAGCCCGACGACGATGACGTCGGCGTCGAGGGACGGGTCGGTGGGTCCTGGTACCGAGGAGGCGGTGGTGGCGTCGTTCATGGCCCCTGTCTATTGCGTCGGCACTTGCGCCCTCAAATACCAAAAAGGGATGATCTGATACGCGCTGCATATGAGGCGCGACCGACGAGAGGCCCGTCATGGAGATCCGAGAACTCACCTACTTCATGGCGGTCGCCGACGACCTGTCGTTCACGAAGGCCGCCGCGCGGTTGCAGATGAGCCAGCCGCCGCTCAGCCAGGCCATCTCACGACTCGAGGCGAAGCTCGGCACGCGGTTGTTCGAGCGGCAGGCGCGGACGGCCCCCCGACTGACCCCCGCGGGCGAACTGCTGAAGCGCGAAGGCAAGCGCATCCTGCACCAGATCGAGCAGACCGAGTCGCTGCTCGACTCGGTCGTGGCCGACGTCCAACCGCTGCGGGTGGGCAGCATCAGCTCGGTGCTCGCCGGCCTGCTGCCGACCGTGGTGCGGGCGTTCTCCGCGTCGCACCCGGGTGCCCGGGTGCTGGTCGAGGAGAGCGAGGAGCAGGCAATCCTGTCCGACCTCGTCCGCGGGTCGGTCGACCTGGGGTTCACGCGCGTCCGGTCGATCGACGACCGGTTCGAGGTCGAGCAGCTGGCTCTCGAGCCGCTGGTCGTGGCCCTGCCCGACACCCACCGCCTGGCCGGCGAGACCTCGGTGCCGCTCGGCGAACTGGCCGAGGACGACTTCATCATGTTCAACCGCGAGGACGCGCCCCAGGCCTACGACCGCATCGTCATGTCGTGCGTCCGCGCCGGGTTCAACCCCCGCATCCCCATCCACGCGGTCAACGACCTCTCGATGCTGAGCACGGTCGCGTGCGGCCTCGGCGTCTCGCTCATGCCCTACCTCTCGTCGTACATCCCGATCCCCGGCGTCCGCTTCGTCACCATCGCCGAGGACTGGGCGCGGACGGCCCTGTCGATGCTCTGGCTCTCCGGCCGGCCGAACCCGATGACGACGGCCTTCACGGCGCAGATCCGGACCGAGCTCACCGTGATGCGCGACCGCGACCTGCGGGCCGGGCGCATCACCCTCGAGTTGATCGGCGGTTGAACCGACGACGCGAGCACGACTTGGGGCACGTCGCGTCCCGTGTCAAGCCCGGTGCGCATCCTCCCCGGGCCGGAGAGGATGGAGCATCTCCTGCCAGTGCTTCACGGGCGGCACGGTCTCGTCACACGGCCGTGTCGGCGGAGACCGATGCGACGATCGTCGCGTCGCGGGGCCGCTACCCGCCCTAGGGGTCGCGGCCCCTCACAGGCCTGCGGCCTAGTGTGACGACCAGTGCCCGCCGCGGCCGACCATCGTGTCTCCAGACCTCGGACACGACGAGACCGGGCGTACAACCGCTACCAAGAGATCAGAGGTCCATCCCATGCCCATGACGACGCTCTACACACGTCAACAAGCCATCCGCCTGTCGTCCGAGAGCGACGTCGACGCCCTGAAGGGACGGATCGTCGCCGCATCCGGCGGAGCGCCGGCGTTCGTCGACGTCGAGACGGCGTCGGGCAGCCACGTGTCCGTCCTGGTCACCGGTCGGACCGAGATCTGGTTCGAGACGGTCGACCGTGTCGACGAGCCGTCGGCAGCCTCCGTCGCGGAGCTCCCCGACTTCGACTACTACGCCGCCGAGTCGGCGTAGTCGTCCGGCTCTCGCCGGATCTCGGCCACGCTGAGCTGCGACGACGCGGTGATCAGCACCTCGACGGCCTTCAGCGTGCCGGCCCCCTCGTTGACGGTCAGCCAGAACGGCTCGCCGCCGGTCGCGGTCGCCAAGACGCGGGCCTTGAGGTCCTGGAGCGACGTGTTCGACAGGGTGTACGCATGGCCGTCGTAGACGATGTCGATGCGGTTCATCAGGTGGCCTTACTGGTGGGCACGGAGGGCTCGGGCACGATCTGCAGACCCGCATTCGTGTTGGCACTGACCTCGAGGGCGTGGATCCATGCAGGGTTGATGGCCGGGCTGCGCGAGCCATGGTACTTGTACACCAGTGGGATGGTCGGGTGCAGCCAGATGCTCGTGCGGCCGTCTCCGACCTGATGGTCGTCCTTCCACGAGAAGTAGAACGATTCACCGCGACGCATCTTCATGCCGATGACGATCTGGAGATGGGCGAGGGTGCGGTCGTCGAAATCGATGGTCAACGAGCGGTCGTAAGCGAGTTTTCCCATGTCTGGCCTTCTGCGAGAGCGGAGCGACCAGGGCCCAGACGGCCGCTCGACGCACGGGTCGATGGACGACCGATGCGACCAGACGCTACACGACATCTGTCCCCCGACACCGACCCTTTCAACCCGATAATCCTCTCTCCCACAAAACTGACGACAGGTCAACCCTCTTCACCAGAACGGGGGGTCTTCATAGATTGGAGACCGATCCCCGGGCCAGCGGAGGTCGGTCACCCCGGGAGGAAAGTCGGTCATGAGCACCTACGAAACCAATCCGTTCGCTCGACCCGCGGTGATCCACACGTACCCCAAACCCGGCATCTCTCGAGCACACCGCGTGAGCATCGGCCTGACCGGCATCGACCGGAGCAGCAGTGCGTACCGACTGCCCGCCTACGAGGACTTCTTCCTGCCCCGTCCCGCCCACGACGGCAGGTCCTCGCGAGGGAGCACCCGGTGAAGCACATGACCTTCGCCGACAAGTCGTTCCTGCTCGGCGACGAGACGGCCGTCACGGTCCTCGAGTACGCCGCGGCGTTGGCCCACCACCACGACGCGGACGACGTCGAACTCGCGGCGATCAGCTCGGACGGTGACGAGGTGCGAGCCATCCTGTTGCTCGGCGGGGGTGCACCGCTGATGGCCGAGAGTGCCCACACCGAGTTGCCCGAGCCCGACAACGCCGATGCGCTCGCCTACATGAAGCGGCGCCTCGACGCGTTGCGGCACGCACCGTCGGCCAACCCTCTGGACCCGGAGACGCACGTCGACAGCGCGTACCCCGAACCCGACCTGACCCAGAGTTGATCGAGACGGATCGACGCGCCTCCGCCCTGTCCGCCCGCGACGACCCGAGATTCCCTGAGCTCGACGAGACTCATCCAGCGAACCGGGCGGTGACCATGACGACATTCGACGACGCGGTCGAGGCGCTGAGTCGTGCGCCGATCGGTGATTCGTTGTCACGGCCCTTCCTCGACCTCTTCCCCGTCTCCGGGGTCTCGATCGCCACCGTGGGCCCCGTCCTCGGCAGCGAGACCCTGACGGCGACGGACGACACCGCCCTGCGGCTCGACGAGCTGCAGTTCGACCTCGGCGAGGGCCCGTGCTGGGACGCCATGCGCACCGGCAGCCCGGTGCTGGTGTCCGACGCGCGTGCGTCGTCCAGTGCCGTCTGGCCCACGTTCGGCCCCGCGATCGTCGACCTCGACGTCCAGGCGATGTTCGTGTTCCCCGTCCGGGTGGGCCCCCTGCAGCTGGGTGCCATCGACCTGTACAGCGACCGGCCGGACGAGATGCCGGGCGAGGCCGTGATGCGGGCCCAGATCCTGGCCCGAGCCGTCAGTCGGGCCGTCCTGCGCCACACGCTCGAACGGGAGCGACGCGACAACAACCTCGAAGTCGAGCCCGTCGGGGCGCACTCGCGACGCATCGTGCACCAGGCCACGGGACGCATCCTCGTCCAGGCCCGGGTGTCGGCCGACGATGCGCACCTCCTCTTGCAGGGCTACGCGTTCTCGACCGGGGCCCGCGTGATCGACGTGGCCACCGACATCCTCCGTGGGCGGTTGACGTTCTCGGCCTCAGAACACGGAATCGAGGAACACCGCAATGAGTAACACCGACCGGGAGACCCATCTCGTCGACGTCTTCACCACCCTGGCCGACACCCTCGTCGCCGATTACGACGTCGTCGAACTGCTGCAGACGCTGGTCGACACCACGGTCGACCTGTTCGACGTGAGCGCCGCGGGCATCCTTCTTGCCGAGGCCGACGGAGCGCTCGACGTCGTGGCCTCGACCAGCGAGGCGTCGTACCTGATCGAGGTCATGCAGCTGGACTCCGAAGAGGGCCCCTGCTTCGACTGCCACGTCACCGGCGCCTCCGTCAGCGTTCCCGACCTCGGCACCGTGCCCGACCGGTGGCTGCCGTTCGCCCGGGCCGCGTCCGAGCACGGCTTCGCCTCGGTGTTCGCGATCCCCCTCCGACTCAGGGCCGAGACGATCGGCACGCTCAACCTCCTGCGTCGAGAGACCGGCGACCTGAACCCCCGTGACATCCGCGCCGCCCAGGCGCTGGCGGACGTCGCCACGATCGGCATCCTGCACGAGCGCACGGTGCGCGAGGGGGACGTCGTGCAGCGACAGTTGCAGACCGCCCTCGGCACGCGCGTCGTCATCGAGCAGGCCAAGGGCGTCGTGTCCGAGACCCGCCGCGTCAGCACCGACGCCGCCTTCGACGTCCTCCGGCGCCATGCTCGTGACCACAACGCCCGCCTGGCCGACGTCGCCCGGGACGTCGTCGAGCGCCGCCTCGAACTCTGACCTCCAACGCGAACCGCGCCATGGCCGCCGGACCTGCTTAAGCGATGACGACCAACTTTGTCCAGCCCCTTCTCAGGGGGCGACGTGACTGCGAGTCTGTTCACCGAGCCCGTCGCGGGCCGGCCTGAACCCGGCTCGCGAGGGGTGGCCGATCGGTTCCCGAAGACCATCGGCCCGTGAGTGCCCTCCAACGATCACCCGTTTCGACGGAGGGCACTCACCATCAGACCGAGGCCGCCGCCCGCGCGACGTAGCCCTCGACGAGCCGCTCGCTGGCGGCCTCCGTGTCGGGCACCGTGGCGCGCTCGACCGTGAGCCGGGCCCAGTCGTCGCCCAGCACGAGGTCGGTGACGCACTCCGTCGCCGAGCAGGACCGGTACGCCCGGTCACCGTCCGCGAGCCCGGGCACGGTCACGGCCGTGTCGGGGTCGAGCAGACCGAACTCGATGCGCTGATCGAGGGCCCAGGCGCCTCCGGCCAGGACGCTCTCGCTGCTGTAGGGCGTCGTGTCGTCGAGGATCGAGCACGACGTGGCGACCGCCCGACTCCAGGCCGCGGCGTAGACCGACCAGCCACCGCCCGGGGTCAACACGAACAGGTCGTCACCCGCGCCGAGGGCCTCGCGCTCGAGCGCGGCGTCGGCCACGCAGGACCAGGGCCGGGCCGGCCCGCCGAGCGGCCAGGGGTCGTCCACCACGTCGGCCGACGAGACGACCTCGGTCACCTCGGCGACGACCGGTGCGAAGCGCTGCTCGGACGTGGCCTCGACGGACGGCGCGAACTCCGTCGCGATGATCGACACCCAGCTGTCGCCGACCAGCTGGTCGAAGGTGCAGCCCCGGAAGGTCTCGTCGCCGAAGCACCGGCCGTCGGGGTCGTCGCCGTAGATCTCGACGAACCGCGGCCACGTGTCACCGGCGTGCGGGAGAACCTGCACGAGCAGGCCGCTGTAGCCGCCGCCCCCGGTCGGGTTGTTCTTGCCGTCCGACGACCCTCCGTCGTTCCACGTGCACGAGAGCCCACCTTCTTGGGCGATCGCGTAGTCCGAGGGCCTGACGGAGTCGCGGTCGTAGTAGTCCCGCGGAGTCCATGACGCGTCGAAGGCGCCGGCGGTCTCGGCGGACAGCAGACCCGCGCAGTCCACCCCGAGTTCGGTGACCGGCGAGTCGGCGACCGGTGTCGGCGTCGCCGTCGCCGTCGGCCCGGAGGCCACCGGCGTCGACGGCTCCGAGTCGTCACCGCCCGCACCGCCACTCGTGCACGCCACCAACAGCATCGTCGTCGCGAGCGTCGACGCGAACGCCGCCCCGACCCGTTTCGTCGTCGTCCCCATGCCCCGACGCTACCGAGCAGAGGAGGCGCGGGCCGTCTCGATCGCGCAACGGTCGTACCCGATCGCCGCGGGACGGGGGACAACGGCATCACGGTCTCGTCACGACGAGGCCAGCAGCCGACTCCGCCCGTCGACCGGCCCGACCGTGCTGTCTACAGTCGACCGACCGTGCTCACCCGACGCGCGGCACCACTCGTCCCGGGGGAACCATGTCCACATCACGCCGCCTCGGCGCCGCCACCGCCCTGCCCGCCGTCGCCTTGGCCGCGGCCCTCGTCCTCACGCCCGCCACGGCCTTCGCCGCCGAGGGCGACCCCGTGTCGACCGACGCCCCGACCGGCACCTCGACGCCGACCGACTCGACGTCGGCCGACTCGACGAGCGCCACCGCCGTGACCGTCCCGGGCGAGGCCGCACCGGCGGTGCCCGACCAGGCCGGACCCGACGCCCCGGCCGTCGCCCCCGCGACGCCCGCGAGCGGCGCCACCGACACCAGCGGATCGTCGGAGGGAACGACCCACGCGGCCTCACCGGAGGCCGACGCCCCGGTCGAGACCCCGGCCTCGACCCAGGAGGTCGCTCCGGCAGAAGCCGCGGCCGACGTGGTCGTCGACGACCTCTTCGTCCTCATCCCCGTCACCGCCGCGCACCCGGGCCAGGCCTTCCCGGTCGTCGCCCAGGGCTTCACGCCCGGTGACGTCGTGGACGTCACCGTGTCGGGCGACGGTGTGCCCGCCGATGCCGACTACGTCTCGTTCGACGACTCCCCCGTCTTCGACGAGGACGGATCGACGGTGTTCTGGGTGGAGCTGCCGGCGACCTTCGCCGTCGGGGGCGTCGTCACGGTCACGGTCACGGACGGCAGCGGCCTCTCGACCTCGTCCGACGTGCCGGTGACGGCCTCCGTCCCGGCCCCCGCGCTCGTCGCACCGGTCGGCGCGACGGCCGGTGTCGTCACCGTGAACGGCCAGAACGGCATCCCCGGCGGCTACGCCCTCGTCGAGGTCTACGACGCCGACGAGCTGCCCGACCCGTCGACCGATGCGCCGTCGCCGGACGCCGACCCGACGACTGAGCCCGACCCGACGACTGAGCCCGACCCGACGTCCGACGCCGAGCCCACCGGCGACGAGATCGCCTTCGAGATCCAGGTCGACGTCGACCCCGTCCCCTACGAGGTCTCGGGCTCCGCGACGGCCGTGGTGCCCGTGGACGCGGACGGACGCTTCGCGGCTCGCTTCGTCCTGCCCTCCGGCGACTTCGCGACGGACGCCTACACCTTCGACGCCGACTTCACGACGGAGAGCGACTTCTCGGAGACCGTCGTCTTCTCGGTCGCCCCGGCCGTCGTCGCGCCCGCCGTCACGACCCCGGGCACCATCGCTCCGACCGCACTGCCGGTTCGTCGCGTCGCCGCCGTGACGCCGACCCGCGCGACGTCGCTCGCCTACACGGGGTCGGAGCCCTCGACCGCGGTGACCTGGGCCCTCGGCGCCGTCCTCGCCGGGGCCGGTGCGCTCGTCGCCGGCCGCCTGCGCCTGCGTCGCCGCTGAGTCGAACCCGGCGGGCCCCTCAGGCCGCCACGATGTACACAGCCCGCCACGAGATCTCGTGGCGGGCTGTGTACATCGTGGCGGCGTGCGGCGGGGCGCAGCGCGGCGCCGCCGCGGCCACCCGTCAGGGCGCGGGCTCACCCGGGGCCGGCGGGTCGCGGACGACCTGCTCGGCTCCGGCCTTGTCCAGCGTCCCCGGGAAGTTGAACCGCCCGAACTTCCCGGTGGGGTCGTGCGGGCTCACCGGGCGGGCGATCGAGGAGGCGCGGATCACCTCGATCAGCAGGTCGCGTCGGGCGTCGTCGAGCGCGGGCGTCGACCGCTCCCTGAGCAGCACGGACGCCGTCGGCCCCCGACGTCGGCCGATCTTCAGCAGCAGACCGGCCTGGTCGCCGTCGCTCAGCCCCACGAGCTCGGCCCGTTCGACCTGGTCGAACGGCACCACGCGATGGCGGATGCGCAGTCGACGCCCCTCGAGGTCGATCGCGAAGGGGGCGTTGAGCCACAACACGACGTTCCACCCGACCGCGGCGGCGGTCGCCCAGAACACGAACGAGATCGGCACGGCGATCGGGCCGAACAGATCGACCAGCGACTCGCCGCCTCGACAGAAGAAGGCTCCGGCCGTCCCGAGGATCACGGTCGCCGGCAGGAAGACCCGCATCGCCCGCACCAGCACCCGCTGCTTCGGCTCGTCGTCGAACACGATCCAGGTCTCGTCGGACATGCCGTCACCGTACCGGGCCGTGCCCCCCGAGGCGTCGGCGACGACCCCGCCACTCCCCTGGTGTAGACAATCCTTCATGGACAAGGCCGTGCCCGACCCGCCTCGCCACCGTTCCGAGCAGAAGCTGCGGGCCGCTCAGGCCTGGATGGTCAGCCTGTACGCGTTCCTGACCCTCCTGTTCGTCGCCCAGCTCACCTGGCGGGCGCAGTCCGAGGGCCGGGACGGCTCGTGGTTCGTCATGCTCGTCGGCACCGTCCTCTTCGCCGCCGCCGTCGTGGTGCTCGCCCTGCGCACCCTCGCCCTCTCGTCGTGGCGACGCCTCCCCGTGGACCCCGGCGAGCGCCTCCTCTGGGGCACCTTCGCCGAGCGCGTCCTGCCCACGGGAGGCGCGGCCTACCCCGGTCGCTTCGCCCTGTCCACGACGCGGTTGCGCTACGTGCCCGACCCGGTCTCGCGCCTCCGGGGGGTGACGGCCGAGGAGTGGCCCGTCGCCGCGCTGCACGACGTCCGTGTCACTCCGGTGGACGAACGCCGACGGCGCCGTGGCGGCCGCTGGGTGATGGTCGACGTCGAGGGCGGGGCCTCGATCACCCTCATGTCGAACGAGTCCCACCTGGTCGCCGACGAGCTCTTCGAGGCGTTGGAGGTCGCCGCGCCGGCGACCCGCGACTAGGCGAGCCGCGCCTCCAGGCCGGCCCGCACGTCGGGCCACTCGGCGCGGACGATCGAGAAGTAGGCAGTGTCGCCCAGGGTGCCGTCGGCGGCGACGCGGTGCGAACGCAGCACCCCCTCGGGGACGGCGCCCAGCCGCCGGATCGCTGCCGCGCTCCGCAGGTTGCGGGCGTCGCAGCGCAGCGCGACCCGGTTCAGGCCGAGGGCGTCGAACGCGTGCGTGAGCAGCAGCAGCTTGGTGGCGGGGTTCGTCCGTCCTCCCCAGAAGGGGCGGCCGTACCAGGTGCTGCCGATCTCGACCCGCCCCTGCGCCGGCACGAGGTCGTAGAGGGTCGTCGTGCCCCGCACCTGGCCGTCGTCCTCGCCGCGCACCGTGAACGCGAGGGTCGTCGGGTTCGCGAGTTGCGCCTCCACGTGCTCGGCGTACGCCGCGACGCTCGCCGGACGCGGCGTCACCATGCCCGCCCAGAGCCCGTCGTCGGTCAGCGGCCAGAGCGCGGCAGCATCCTCGACGGCGAGCGGATCGAGCCGCACGCCGTGTCCCACCAGCGCGACGTCGTGGATCATCGGTCCTCACCTGACGTGCTCATGCGCACGATCCTAGGGACCGTGGACGAGGAGGCGCGGCGCCGGCCACGGCCACCGGTCACGACGCCCCGCGCGCATCCGCTACGGTGATCGATCACAGCCCACGAACTGGGGGCCGCGGCACGACCCCACCGTGCCGCACCATCGTCTGACGCGTCCGACCCGACGGGCCCGCCCGAGGAGACACCCATGAGCACCCACAGCACCCCCACCCGCCTGCGCGAGGACGACGTCGACGGCGTCGTCTGGGACGCCGCCCAGGAGGCGCGACTCGCGTCCGCCCCCGCCCGCACCTCGGCCGCGGCCGCGGCCCTGCCCGCCCAGGGCCCCGCCGCCGTCTGACCCGGCGCCCCCGCCATCCGACCGGCTACGGGCGGTCGGCGTCGTCCCGCTCGTCGGCCCCGTCGGCGACACGCTCGTCGGCGTCGTCCCGCTGATCGACCCCGTCGAGCGGCGCGACCGGAGCCCCGGTCGCCACCGCACCGGCGGTCGCCACCTCGGACGCCGTCCCGGCACCGCGCCTCCCGGCCCGTCCGGCGCCACGACCGTGCGCGGCGCGCTCGGCGGCCTCGAGCTGCTCGGCCTCGTCGCCCGACAGCGCCTCGCCGCGGGACACCATGCCGGCCACGTCGGAGAGTCTGATCTGCGGCAGGAAGAGCGACAGCACGAACGCCACGGCGATGAACGGGATCAGGTAGGCGAAGACCGGCGCCAGCGAATCGGCGTAGGCCTCGACGACGAGACGACGGATCTGCTCGGGCAGCTGGTTCAGCGTCGCGGGGTCGAGGGTCGCGGTGGCCTGCGAGGCGTCACCGGCCGACGCCCCGGCGCCCGTGAAGACGTCCGTCAGGTTCGAGGTGAGCCGGCTCGTGAACAACGCACCGAAGATCGCGACGCCGAGCGCGGCGCCCACCTCGCGGAAGTAGTTGTTCGTGCTGGTCGCCGTGCCCACGTTCTGGGCGTCGACCGAGTTCTGCACCACGAGCACGACGACCTGCATGATCAGGCCGAGGCCCGCACCGAAGAGGAAGAGGAACACGCAGATCAGCCAGAGCGGGGTGTCGGCGGTCAGGGTCGTGAACAGCGCCATGGCGATGCCGGTCAGGATCGTGCCGACCACCGGGAACACCTTGTACTTGCCGGTGCGGGTGATCAGGTTGCCCGACAGGATCGACGTGCCGATCAGGCCGACCATCATCGGCAGCAGCAGCAGGCCCGAGACGGCCGCGGACGCGCCCGACGACATCTGCAGGAAGGTCGGCACGAACGCGATGGCCGAGAACATGCCGATGCCGAGCACGAAGCCGACGGCGGTCGCGAGCACGAACACCTTGTTGCGGAAGAACGACAGCGGGATGATCGGGTCGTCGGCACGCGACTCGACGAGCACGAAAAGCGACGCCGCCACCACGACTCCGGCGCCCCAGAGCCAGGTCTCGGGCGCACCCCAGCCGTGGTCGTCCTGACCGCCGAACTCGGTGAAGAAGATCAGGCAGGTGGTCGCCGCCGACAGCAGCACCACGCCGAGCACGTCGATGCGCTTGGTGGCCTTCTTGCTCGGCAGCGTCAGGGCGGCCCAGGTGATGGCGAACGCCGCGATGCCGACGGGGATGTTGATGTAGAACGCCCACTGCCAGGTGAGGTGGTCGACGAAGAAGCCGCCGAGCAGGGGCCCGCCGATGGCCGACAGGCCGAAGACCGCGCCGAGCGGGCCGAGGTACTTGCCGCGCTCGGAGGCGGGCACGATGTCGGCGATGATCGCCTGCGAGAGGATCATCAGACCGCCGCCGCCGAGGCCCTGGATCGCGCGGAACACCACGAACATCCAGAAGTCGGTGGCGAAGGCGCAGCCGATGCTCGCGAGGGTGAAGATCGCGATCGCGACGAGGAACAGGTTGCGACGGCCGAGGACGTCGCCGAACTTGCCGTAGATCGGCATGACGATCGTCGTGGCGAGCAGGTACGCCGTGGTGATCCAGGCCTGGTGCTCGACGCCGCCGAGCTCGCCGACGATGGTCGGCATGGCCGTCGACACGATCGTCTGGTCGAGGCTCGACAGCAGCATGCCCGAGATGAGGGCGCCGAAGATGATCCAGATGCGTCTCTTCGTCAAGAGGAAGGGCGCGTCGGCCTTCGCTGCGGTGGTGGTCGTCATGGCTGGGTCACAGCGCCTTTCGGTCGTGGTCGGCAGGGTGGGTCGGGGCGGGCGGGGAGGCGGCGCCACGAGGCGCGGCGGCGGCGAAGAGCTCGCGGGCGATCACGAGCTGGTCGGCGAGGACGGCGTCGAAGCGCTCGTCGTCCCGCCCCTCGGCGGAGAAGAACCGTTCGAAGGCCCGCTGGACGAGCCCGGTGAGCAGGGTCACCGCGACGTCGATGCGGGGATCGCCCCCGTCGAGCCCCTCGTGTGCGGCCACGGCCGAGACGACGCGTCGCCGCTGCTCGTCGCCCTGCCGCATCATGGCGCCGAACAGGCGGGGCTCGCGGTCGAGTGCGGCCTTGAAGTGCGCGGCCTGCCCGCGGGTGAGGCCGACGTTCTCGACACGCTCGACGACGAGCGCGCCCAGGTCGTCGAAGACGGTCGACAAGGGCGGGAGGCGCGGGTCGCGTCGCGAGGACGAGTACCCCTCGAGCGCCTCGTCGTCGTCGTCGAGCGCGACGCCGACGACGACGTCGTCCTTCGACGCGAAGTGGTTGAAGAACGTCCGACGCGAGATGCCGACCGAGGCGCAGAGCTCCTCGATGGTGAAGCCGGCGAGTCCGTGCTCGGCCGTCAGGCGCCGGGCGGCAGCGGTCAACGCGACGCGGGTGCGCAGTCGACGCTGGGCCGTCTTGCCGGCGGTCGTGGCCATCGCGCGCCTCCTGGTCTCGTCGCTCTCGTGATCGGCGACGTCGCCGGGGGCCTCGCGGCCGAAGACGATGATTGCACTTTCACGCCGGGAGTGCAATCACGCATCCTGTGGACCCGGCCGGCCACCGGGCCGGCTGGGGGCTACGCGGCAGAACCATCCGCGTCCCCTGAGAACGCCGCCACCGGACGTCAGGTGTTGCCTACGCTGAACCGATGAGTGCACCGAGAGCCCGCCGCGTCTGCCTGTCGGTCGCCGGTTTCGCCCTCGTGGCGATCGGCCTGGCCGTCCTGGCGTTCACCTTCGACTGGGACGCCCCCACGATGTTCGGCCTGCCCACCGGGCTCGCCGGCTTCTCGCTGATGATCGCCGGCGCGATCGTCGCCGAGGTCGGCTTCCGCGGGGCGGTCAAGGCGCGGAGGCGCGAGGTCGCGGTCCGTCGGCGCTCGCACGTCACCGACCTCGAGCGCACCTCGTAGCGGTCGCGGTCAGACGGTCAGCCACTTGATCGCCGGGTAGAGCACCCGGGCGATCTTGCGGGGGCACGGGAACGACGTCTTCGTGCCGTCTCGTTCGTTGAGCGTGATGACCGGTCGATCCGCGACCGTCGAGTAGTCGACGGTCTCGAGCGAACCGGCAGGGATCTCGTGCGTCGTGGGGCGTCCGGCGGTGTCACGGAGCACGTAGACGAGACGATCGTCGTGCACCTGCATGCCGTGCTGCGCACCGCCTGCCGTCCAGGTCACCGAGAGTCTCACGAGCCGACCCTAGCGGGTCGCCGGGCCGCGGGGGCCCGGGCGTCGTCCCCCCGCTGCCGTCCGACCTCCCGACCAGGAGGCGCGGCGTCGGTCGTCCTCACGGCGCCGCGACCCCGAGGGCGTCGCCCAGGTCGCGGAAGACCGCCTCGGCGACGGGACGACGGGACGCGGACAGCGCCTCCTGCACGACTCGTCCGTAGAGGATGCCGGCCTCGTCCACGCCGCTCGACCCCTCGGCGGTGAGCGCCAGGACGAAGCTGCGTCGATCGGTCGGGTGCTGGAGCCGGACGACGAGACCGGCGGCCTCGAGGCGGTCCGCGAGGGCCGTCATGGCACCCGACGAGAGCCCCAGGGCTTCGCCGACCTTCTTGGGCGGGGTGTCGCCGTGCACGGAGAGGTGCACCAGGGCGAGGTAGTCCGTGGCGCCGACGCCCATGCCCTTGGCCAACCGGTCGTTGACGGAGGCGATCCGGGACTGCAGGCGCTGCAGCGCGACGAGCACGGCGGTGACGTCGTCGGTCCGCGGCTCAGGGCGGGTGTCGGCACGGGTGTCGGAACGGGGCGCGACGGTCGTCTGCGCGTCGGGGGCGGGGGTCATCGGGTCTCCGGGAGGAATCGGACCGGGTACGGCGTCCACCTCGGCCCGGGGTTCGGGTCCCGTCCGACGACTGCGCGACACATGTCGCTTATTGAACGAGCAACTCGATCACCAAGTAGTTAGATGAACGTACCATCGGTGGACGGGCCCCGGAAGTCCCCCGGTCACGGGTCGTCCGTCGATGCATCCGGTGCACGATCCGACTCGTGAGGCGAGTAAACTCGCGGCGGACTCGGCGCCAGGGTCCGGCCAACCGGGGTCGACGACGATCCGACGACACGATCGACACCGCAGGAGCAACCCCATGACCGCAGACCCCCGCCCCCACGTCGTCATCGTCGGCGGCGGCTTCGCCGGCATCGCGGCGATGAGGTCCCTCCGAGACGCCGACGTCCGCATCACCCTGATCGACCGCCACGTCTACAACATGTTCCAGCCGCTCATGTACCAGGTCGCCACCGGCGGCCTCAACGCGGGCGACGTCACCTACTTCCTGCGCAGCCTGCGGTCCAAGCAGTCGAACGCCGAGTTCCGCCACGGGCTGCTCACGACGATCCGCGCCGACGAACGCATCATCACCCTGCGCGACGGCGAAGAGATCGCCTACGACGCCCTGGTCCTCGCCAACGGCGTCAACACCAGCTACTTCGGCACCAAGGGCGCCTACGAGTACGCCTACTCGATGTACTCCCGGTCGCAGGCGCTGCGCATCCGTGACGAGCTCTTCACGCAGCTCGAGAACGCCGCGGCCTCGGTGGGCAGCGGCGAGGTGCGCGTCGTCATCGTCGGTGGCGGTGCCACGGGCGTCGAGATGGCCGGCGCGCTGGCCGAACTGCGCGACCAGGCGTTGAAGGACGCCTACCCCGAGATCGACGCGTCGAGCATCACGATCACCCTCGTGCACCGCAGCGGCGAGTTGCTCAAGCCCTTCTCCCCCCGTCTGCGCAAGTACGCCGCCAAGGTGCTGCGCAAGCGCGGCGTCGACCTGCGGCTCGACACGGGTGTCGAAGAGGTCCGTCCCGACGGCGTCGTCGCCGCGGACGGCGAGTTCATCCCGGCCGAGCTCGTCATCTGGGCCACCGGCGTCGCGGCCCACGCCGAGGTCGCCTCGTGGGGCGTGCCCCAGACCCACGGCGGACGCATCCAGGTGAACGACGACCTCACGGTCAAGGGCTTCGACTGCATCTTCGCCGCGGGTGACATCGCCGCCACCGACGACGCCCTCGCTCAGCTCGCCCAGCCGGCGATCCAGGGCGGCGAGCACATCGGCGAACAGATCGTCCGCCTGCTCGCCGGCAAGAAGCTCGCGCCGTTCAAGTACCACGACAAGGGCACCATGGCCACGGTGGGCACGAACGCCGCCGTGGTGCAGTTGCCCAACGGCTTCACGCTGACCGGCCCCGTCGCCTGGCTGCTGTGGGTGTTCGTCCACATCACGAGCCTGCTCGGGAACGGCAACCGACTCTCGACCCTCACGCACTTCTTCGTGCGCTACCTCTGGGCGCTCCGCAAGCGGGCCATCCCCATCGTGGGCGACGTCCGGCCGGTGCGCCCGAACGGTGACCGGGCGCCCGAGAAGTGGCAGACCGAGAAGGCCGAGTAGCAGCCCGCGCCTCCTGACCCGGACGCCTAGAACCCCGTTCACGAAGACGAACCACGATTGATCGGGGTTCTTCTTCGCGAACGGGGTTCTTCGTTGATCGGCTACGTGCCCGATCGGTCGAGCGGAGGTGTTACTCCGTGGCGGCGGTGATCTTCGCGACGCCGACGAGCATCTCGTCCTGGACGGCGTCGGTCTTGAAGGTCTGGTTCAGCAGCGACGCGGCGTCGGGGCTGATGTGCACCGTGGTGCCCTCGAGGACGGCGTTCGAGCCCTCCATCTGGATCGGCTTCAGCGTGCCACCCCAGAGGTTGAACAGGTAGGCGTCCTCGGCGGCGACGGTGCCGTTGGCGGTCACGGTGCCGTAGAGCTTGCTCTCGCCCGGGTCGATGCGGAAGTCGGTGAGCTCGACGACGGTGCCGTCGGCCGAGGTCAGCGACAGGCCGGAGCCGTCGTGGTCGATCTCGCCCTGGACGTAGGGTCGCACGTCGCTGTCGGGGCCGTAGTAGTCGACGTTTCCGCCCGTGATCGGGAAGGCGAACGTGCCGTCGGTGAAGGTCGCGGTGCCGACGACGCCGGGGGTCAGGCCGAGCGAGGTGATCGCGTCGACGAAGGACTGGTCGACGGCGACCTGGGTGTCGACGCCGTTGCTGAGGTCGGCGATCGACGCGGCGGGCGTCGAGGCGGCGCTGGGCTCGGAGGACGACGAGCTCGACGAGGAGGACGTGTCGGTCGAGGTGCCGGAGTCCATCGAGCACGCGGCGAGGGAGAAGATCAGGGCGCCCGAGGCGACGAGGCCGAGGGTGGTCTTGGTGATGTTCTTGCGAGTGAAAGCGTTCATGGTGAAGCTCCTTGTCAGTTGGTCCCGGTGGGGATGTACTGGGTTCGCCACCGGGCCCGAAAAGGATTGGAACGCATCTACTTCGTTACCCCGCCGTGACCTCCACCGCCGCGTCGGCACCGGCGACCGGGCTCGGGGAACGTCGTGCGCGGGCCACCGCGAGCCCGCGTTGCGAGCTCCAGAAGTCGCGGACCGTCTCGCGGAGTTCGGACGCGCCGACGTCCGCTCCGAAGGCCAGCGACCCCGGCTCGAGGGCGATGCCGTCGGCCAGGGTGGGCAGGGCGACGGGGTCGAAGCCGATGGCGTCCACGAGGTCCGCGACGACGTCGAGTGCCTCTCGGTCGTCCGATGCCAGGGCGATCGCGCTCCGCTCGGGATGACCGGCGGGCAGTGCTCCCTCGTCGAGGTCGTGGTACCCCATGTGGTTGAACCCCTTCACGACGCGTGACGCGGGCAGGTGCTGCTGGACGAGCTCGCTCGTCGAGGTCCGGACGTCCGAGAGGTCGTCGCGCAGGCCGTCCGTCTCCCACCAGTAGTTCATGGCGTCGACGACGACCTTGCCCGCCAGGGCGTCCACCGGCACCGAGTCGAGCTTGCCGAGCGGCAGGGCCAGGACGACGATGTCGGCCTCCCGTGCCGCGTCGGCCGACCAGACCGCGCGGGCCCCGGGGGCGATCACGTCGACGATGAGGCGGATGCGGGCAGGGTCCCCCGAGCCGGAGAGGAGGACGGGGTGGCCGGCGGAGTGGACGAGGCGGGCGAGGACGGTGCCGACCTTGCCCGCGCCGAGGATGCCGATGGTGGGTGCGGACGTCATGTGTCGTGCAACGCACGAGGGCATCCGACGATTCCGGACGCGGCGATGCACCGCAGGCCCCTGAACCAGGTCTGCGGTGCACCGTCGGTGTGGAGTCGCTCAGGAGCGAGCGACGAAGGTGACCGTCAGGCGCGGGCCGTCCGGCGGCGGGCCGCCACGAGCAGGCCGAGCCCGGCGAGCAGCGCCAGCAGTCCGCCCAGGAGCGGGGCCGTCGCGTCACCACCGGTGAAGGCCAGCGACGAGTCGGCGGCGAGGGCCGAGGAGGCGCTGGTCCCCGAGGCGAGGACGCTGCGGTCGGCCGCTGCGGCGGTCATGAGCACGGTGCCGGTGGTGCCGGTCGTGCCGTCGACGCCGGGGGTGCCGTCGGTGCCGGGCGTGGTGGTGCCGCCGTCACCCGGGGTGGCGGGCGTCGTCGGGTCGGTCGGCTCGAACGGCTCGGCCGGGTCGACGGGGATCGTCGGGTCGGTCGGGTCGGTCGGGTCGGTCGGGTCGGTCGGGTCGGTCGGGACGGTCGGCGTGGTGCCGGTCGTCCCCTCCGTGGTGTCGCTGTCGCCGACCACCGAGACGGCGTTGCCGCCCACGGTCACGGGCAGCCCCACCGACGGCACGACCTGCGTGCCCCCGAGGATGCCGTCGTCACCACTCGTGGTGCCACCGGTCGAACCCGAACCGGTGTCGGTGGTGCCGGTGCCCGTCGTGGTGCCCGTGCTGCTGCTGTCGCCGATCACCGAGACGGCATTGCCGCCCACGGTCACGGGCAGCCCCACCGACGGCACGATCTGCGTGCCCCCGAGGATGCCGTCGTCACCACTCGTGGTGCCGCCGGTCGAACCCGTACCGGCGCCGGTGGTGCCGGTGCCGGTGGTGCCGGTGCCGGTGCTGCTGCTGTCGCCGATGACCGAGATCGCGTTGCCACCGACCGTGACCGGGGTGGTCACCGTCGGGATCACCTGCGTGCCCCCGGCGACGGAGTCGTCACCGCTGGTGGCGGCGCCACCCGTGGTCGGACCCGTGCCGGCGCCGGTGGTGCCGGTGCCCGTCGTGGTGCCCGTGCTGCTGCTGTCGCCGACCACCGAGACGGCATTGCCGCCCACGGTCACGGGCAGCCCAACCGACGGCACGACCTGCGTGCCCCCGAGGATGCCGTCGTCACCACTGGTGGTGCCGGTGGCCGAGCCGGTGGGGCCGGCGTCGGTCGCGCCTCCTGCGGGGGTGCCGGTCGTGGTGCCGGTCCTCGACGAGTCGCCCAGCACCGAGATCGCGTTGCCGCCGACCGTGACCGGCAGGGTCACGTCGACGAGAGCCTGGGTGCCCGAGCCGATCGCGTCGTCGCCCGACGTGGCGGCAGGTGCCGCCGGTACCGGTGCCGCGGGGGCCGCGGCCTGGACGGGAGCGGCCGTGCCGGCCGAGTCGCCCAGCACCGAGACCGCGTTGCCACCGACGCTGACCGGTACGTCGATCGAGACGATGCCCTGGCTGCCCGAGAGCACGCCCGAGTCGCCGCTCGTCGTCGTGACGGGCGCGGCGGGTGCGGCGGGTGCCGCGGCCGGGGCGGCGGGTGCCGCAGCCGGAGCGGCAGGGGCGACAGGCGCCGCAGGGGCCGGCGCGGTGCTGCTCGAGTCGCCGAGGACGCTGACCGCGTTGCCGAGCGCCGAGACCGGAGCCTCGACGACGGCGCCGACCTGGGTGCCCGAGAGCAGCCCGTCGTCACCGGTGGTGGTCGCCGCGTTCGCGGCGGTGGTTCCGAGGGCCCAGATGCCCCCGATGAAGAGCGCTCCCATGAGCCCTCTCGAGACGTACGTGTTCATGGTCTTCTCCAAGAGATGAGGTGTGTGGTGCCGCGGGGTCGCGGCGGGGTCGCTGATGTCGCCGGCAGCCGGGAGGCTGCAGGGGCGACGCGACCGGCCTCAGTCGGGGGAAGAGTCGGTGTCGTACGCAGGCGTCGACGGGAGGTCGTCGTCGCCGTCCGCGGACCCCGCCGAGACGGCGAGTCCGGGAAGCAGGGAGGCGCGGGTCGCGTCGAGCGCGACGGCACCGCCGGCCGCTCCGCCGCCCGAGGCCTGACCGTTCGCGCTTCCGCCGGTGCCCGAGGGCAGGGCGGGCGTGCCGTGGTCGTCCCCGGCAGGAAGCGGTGCGGGGCCGGGGGTGGGCGCCAGGGGTGCGCTGGTCGTGTCGGCGGACGAGGACGGACCCGAGGCGATCTGCGCCCGCAGGATGCCGACCGCGTCGATCGATGCGGTCGTGCCGGACACGTCGGACGCGTCGGCCACCACGGCGACGGCGAGCTCGTCGGCGGCGACGACTCCGAGGCCGTCGGCTCCGTCGACGTCCGCGTCCGCCCCGGCGGGCACGTCGCCCGCGGGGACCGTGACGCCCGGTCGGGGCGTGACGCCCCCGGGCACGACCGGCGGGAGCACGGGGGCGGCGGGGGCCGCAGCCGAGTCGCCGACGGCGGTCAGACCCTCGTCGACGACGCCGGTCAGCGGATCGGTCACGGTCGAGACGGGCGCCGGGCCGGTGACGGCAGGCACCACGGGGACGGACGCGACGACCTGGTCCACGGTCTGCGCGACGGGCGCGACGACCGACGAGACCGGTGCGGCGGCTGCGACCTGCTGCACGACCTGGGGCACCACGGGGGCGGCGGCCTGCACGACCTGCTGCACCGGGGGTGCGACGGCCGTGGCCTGGACGGCGACGCCCGTGACCTGTGACACCGCGCCTCCTGCGGTCTGACCGACGGCGGCCACGGGGGCGTCGAGCGATCCGGCGACCTGGCCGACGGCCGAGGTGACGCCGCCGAGGAGGGACGACGGGGCCTCGTCGGCCGAGGCCGACGGGGACGAGAAGGCGAGTCCGAGACCGACCATGCCGATCGCGGCGAGACCCGAGAAGCCGAGGAGGCGCACGAGACGGAGCGGGGCGGGTCGCCTCGTCGTCGTCTCGGCCGTCTGATCCACGGCGTACCTTCTTCGGTCGCATCTCACCGGGGTGGTGGGTCCCGGCGTCGGGGTCGTGCCCCTCATCACGCTGGTGAGACGCGATGTGCCGTCTTTTCTACGCCGACGACGCCGGATTGTCCATGAGCCTGTCTCAGATGTACCCCGATCGCCTCGACGACCCGTCGGCGAGGGACGGCTCAAACCAGCTCGAGGTCCCAGGAGGGCGGCACGTAGACGGAGCCCCACCCGGCGCGCAGGCGCGTGATCGCCCGGTCGAACGACTCCACGACGTCCATGTCACGTCGGACCATGGACTGCAGCTGCAGTCCCTCGTACAGGGCGATCAACTGCTCGGCACCCCTGGCCGGCTGCATCGTGTCGGGTTCGCGCCCGAGCTCGACGTCCTGCGCGAGCGAGCTGTGGATCAACCGGTAGAACTGCTGCCACTGGTCGTGCAACAGCGGCGCCAGCGCGTGGCCGGGGGTCGCCGCGACGTTGACGGTGGCACTCAGCAGGCGCATCAACGCGGGTTCGGCGGCGTTCGCGGCGACGATCGCGCGCAGCAGGGCGATCGTGCCGTGCGTCCGGGCGAGGGGGAGCAGCGGCCGGGTGCGGCGGCCGACCCAGAGGTCGACGGTCGCCAGGACCAGGCCGTTCCAGTGGGTGAACTCGTCGCTCACGGTCTTGACGGGCAGATCGGCGGCTCGGGCGACCAACTCGAACGACGCCTCGTGGAAGGCGTGCTCGGTGAAGACGCGCATGGCCGCCTCGACGATGGCGATGCGTCGCTCGACGGCGGCGGACGGGGCTCCGAACGGGGTGGCGGGGGTGGTCGTCGTGGCCGTCGGGGCGTCCGACGACTCGGGGTGGGTCTCGTGGATCACGCATCGACGTTACGGACCGCACGGCGCACGAGTCGACGCCCAGTCCGGGGTACACGGGTGCCGCTGCGTCGGTCGCGTCGCCGGATGACGCGTCAAGGATTGAGTTCTCAGGGAGACCCGCGTATACCTCAGGTAACGGGGAACGCCCGCACGAACCGATCACGTGTGTCCAGGTGCCTCCTCTTCCCAGTCAGGTGGCGCCATGCCCCGTTCGACGTCCCCTTCCCTCCTCGCCCGCTCGGGGCTCGTCCTCGGCGTCGCCGCCGCCCTCACGATGGCCTCGGCCCTCCCCGCGAGCGCCGCGAGCGTCATCGACGGCCCCGTCGACCTCGGGTCGGCCCGCAGCTACGCCGTGCTCGCCGCCTCGACGGTCACCAACACCGGCCTCAGCGTGGTGAACGGCGACGTCGGCCTCAGCCCCGGTTCCTCGGTCACCGGGTTCGACGCCGGTGGCCCCGGCGTGATCGTCGGGGGCGTGCAGCACGTGGCCGACGAACCCGCGCGGCTCGCGCAGCAGGACCTCACCTCGGCCTACGACGTGGCCGCGGCCCTCACCCCGCAGGAGAGCAACGTCGTCGACCTGGCCGGTCGGTCGCTGTCGCCCGGCGTCTACTCGGGGGACGCGGTGCAGCTCACCGAGAACGGCAGCCTCGCGTTCGCCGGCTCCGATCGGTCGGTCTGGGTCATCCAGGCCGCCAGCACCCTGACCATCGGCGCGAACACGACCATGACCTTCTCCCAGGGCGCCAGCGCGTGCAACGTCTTCTGGCAGGTCGGCAGCTCGGCCACCCTCCTCGCCGACGCGGACTTCCGCGGGACCATCCTCGCGCAGGAGTCCATCACCGCGACCACGGGTGCGACCGTCGTCGGACGGCTCCTCGCCCGCACCGGCGCCGTGACGCTCGACACCAACACCCTCACCGTGCCCGCGGCCTGCCCCACGGTCGGCACGCCGTCCGAGACCGTCGCACCGACCATCACGTCGGGCAGTCCGACGGCCGCGACCGAGGGCACCCCGTACTCGTTCACCGTCACGGCGACCGGTGCCCCGGCCCCGACCTTCACCGTCACCACCGGCACCCTGCCGGCCGGCCTCACGCTGAACGGCACCACCGGCGAGATCTCGGGCACCCCGACCACCCCCGGCGACACCA
The DNA here is from genome assembly GCF_014841655.1 of Frigoribacterium sp. CFBP 8759. NCBI lineage: Bacteria > Bacillati > Actinomycetota > Actinomycetes > Micrococcales > Microbacteriaceae > Frigoribacterium > Frigoribacterium sp. CFBP 8759. The sequence continues at coordinate 243,479 of NZ_JACYUH010000003.1, read as the reverse complement.
CCGTCACCATCACGGCCGACAACGGCACGACGCCGCCCGACACCGCGGACTACACGATCACGGTCACCCCGGCCGACGTCGTCACGCCGCCCCCGGGCGACGGCGGCACCCCTCCCGGCACCGTGACTCCCCCCGGCACGACCACGCCGCCCGGCGCGACCACGCCGCCCGGGACGACCACGCCGTCGACCCCGGCCGTCCCCGTCTCCGACCGGAACGGCACCGGCCCCCGCGGTGACCTCGCCTACACGGGTGCGGACACCACGCTGCCGGTGATCGGTGCCGGCCTGGTCCTGCTCCTCGGTGCCGCCCTCGTCACCGTCACGGCCATCCGACGCCGCCGCCTCGCCCGCTCCTGACCGACGGGTCCACCGGCGGCGCCTCGCTCGACCGACCCGCGCCTCCTGACCGAGGCCCCGGGCCCGGGTCCCCGGGCCCGGGTCCCCGGGCCCGGGTCCCCGGACGCCGGTCGGCGGACGCCGGTCGACGTTCACCGGCCGGCCGCGTACCTCGCGCTCACCTCGGCCGCCGTCGAGGCGACGTCGAGGACCGTCGTGTCGTCGAGGTCGCCCCGGAAGTGCTTGCTGGTCGGCGGCGAGGGCCAGGGCGCGTTCACCGCGTCGTAGCCGATCCGCCAGTAGCCGCGGGCGTTCTCGGCCGCCGCCTGGGACGACGACCCGACCGGCGCGCCGTCCACGTAGAGCGTCATGCCCGAGGCGTCCAGGGTCGCCGTCGCGAGGTGCCACGCACCGTCGGTGTACGTCGACGGGCTCTGCAGGGTGAAGTACCCGCCGCTGTAGACGCCGAAGATCAGCGTGCCCCGGTCGGTCAGGTAGAGGTGACGGTCGTACTGTCCCGACGCGCCCGCCTGGCTGTTCCCGAAGCCGATCAGCTTGCCGCCCGTCGTCGTGGTCGTGCGGAACCAGGTCTCGACGGTGAAGACCTGGGGGCCGTCGACGTTCAGCCCCGTCGTGACCTGACCGTCCACGCCGTCGAGCCTCAGGAACGGGCCGTCACCGGGGGCGCACGTGCCGCCCGTGATCGTGGCCCCGGGGGTGAGGGTGCCCGGTCGTCCGTTGTCGCTGCTGTCGCGCGCGGTCGTGCCGACCCCGTCGTTGAACTGGTAGGCGAATCGCGCCTGCGCCGCGACCGGGCGGTCGAGGCAGGCGAACCGCGAGGTGGCGAGCACGCTCGAGGTCGAGGTCGTGGCCGAGAACGCCGCGTGGCTCGAGCCGACGACGAGGAACAGCACGGCCACCCCGGCCACCACGGTGAGGGCGACGCCCGAGACCCGGGCCGCGCGCGACCGCCCCGACGGCTGCGTGGGCGCACGGTGACGGGACGGGGCGAGGGGGTCGACGACGTCCTCGCTGGTCGGCTCGAGCCGCATCGCCGCGAGCAAGAGCAGCACGACGAGGGACACGACGAGCACGCCCACCACGCGGTCGCCGCCGTGCCAGAGCATCGGCGACCCGATGGACGGCACGAGCAGGACCCCGACGCCGTGCACGGCCTCGGCGGCGACGGGGCTCGAGTCGACCTCGGCGTTCGCGTCGCCCTTGAGTCGCAACGACCCGTCGTCGGTCGTGTCGACCAGACGGTGCAGCCGCAGCTCTCCGGCCCGGTCCGGATCGTCGACGAGCAGCACCTGCCCCGCGTCGAGGTCGGCGGTGTCGACGGGCATCGCCACGACCACGTCCCCGGCGGTGATCGCGGGCGACATCGACCCCGTGACCACGGTCGTGGGCGACCAGCCCCAGAGGGCCGGGACGGCCGCCCAGAGCAGGAGGCACACGGCCGTCGTCAGGACGACCCGCGCGATCGTCGCCAGGCACAGCGCACCCCAGAACGACAGGTCGGAGCGGACCTGCGGGGTGGTGGCGGCGGGGGCCGCGAGGGTCGTCATGTCGGCGTGTTCCGGCTCGGGCGTCGTCTCCCGCGTCAGCGGGTCTGGGCCTCCCAGGTGAAGGCGATCGCCGCGCGCGAGTCCTGACCGGTGTTCGGCGTCGACTGGCTGAGCGCGTACGTGAACTTGAACGAGCGCGACTCGGCGGCCGTCCCGTCCGGTGACCAGGTCGGGGCGCCGGTCGCGTAGCCGGTCCGCTGGCTGGCGAAGTCGGCGAGGGTGCCCGAGAAGACCTGCGCACCCTGGCTCGCCGGGGTGAAGCCGTCACACGAGGCGCTGGAGGCGCCCGATCCCTGTTGGATCGTCAGGTCGAGGAAGGACGAGAGCGAGTTGGTCGTGGTCGCCGCGGTGCCGTAGAGCCGGACCGACGAGGGCAGGCTGCCCGTCGAGGTGACCGTGATGCACCTCGTGCCGGTGTCACCGGGCATCAGGCCCGAGGCCGAGAACAGGGCGACGTCGGAATCGTCGTCCGTGAGCTGCACGGTGCCGGTCGACCAGTTGCTCGTCGGGTTCGAGGTGGTGGCCGAGAAGGCCGAGTACGACGCCGTCGAGATGATGGCGCCGGAGGCGATGACGGCGACGGGCACGGCGGCCCAGCGGGCACGGCGGGTCCAGCGGGCGCGGCGGAGCGATCGGGACATGTCGGGGAGTCCTTCGGGTGGGGGGCGCCGAGGCCCCCGTGGTGCCTGTCGGGAGGGGGCTGTGACGTCTCGGCACGGTGCCGATGGGGCGACGGTACCGAGGGATCGTCGACTCGGTAAGGGGCGTCGTGTCCCCAGTCAGGGGGAACCCCCTGTACCCCGCCGGGGCGCACCGGCCGGAGGTCAGCGTCCGCGGCCGGCCAGCAGCGCGTGCAGCAGGGGCACCGCCGAGGTGGCCATGAGCACCGTGCCGACCACGTCGTCCCCGCTTCGCAGGACGGCCCCCGCGATCAGCAGGGCGGCGAAGAGCACGGCCGAGACCACCCGCCGGGCGGTCCGCTCGATGCGGGTCAACTGGCGCTCGATCCGGGGGCTGCCCACCTCGAGCGTGCTGTCCTCGAGGCGCGTGACGAGGTGGTCGAGTCGGCCGGGCAGACGCACGGCCACCGTGGCGGCGTCGAGGGTGCGGCGCGTGACGTCCTGCACCGCGTTGCCGCGTTCGTCGCGGATCAACTGGGCCGCGTAGGGCTCGACCGAGTCCCACAGGTTGAACGCCGGGTCGAGCGCGCTGGCGACCCCCGAGGTCAGCGTCATCGCCCGCAGCACGAGCAGGAAGTCCTCGGGCAGCTGGAACGGCAGCGACCGGATGAGGTCGCCGAACTGCCCGGCGAACTCGCGGTACTCCCGCGGGTCGACCTGCCGGAGTTCGGCGAACCCCATGCCGCCGAACCGGGCGAAGGTGGCGGTCACGGCCCGCTCGAGCCCGAGCGTGTCGGCGCTCGGCAGCAGGACGCCGAGGTCGCGCATGGCGTTCACCATGCCCGAACCGTCACGCGAGGCCGCCGCGATCAGCAGCTTGCGCAAGCCCGTCCGGGTGCCCGTCGGCACCTCGCCCATCATGCCGAAGTCGATGAAGGTGAGCTTCCACGGTCGCTGCCCGTCGACCGCGTCGGGCACGGGCGTGACGAAGATGTTGCCGGGATGCGGGTCGGCGTGGAAGAACCCGTGGGTGAAGAGCTGGTCGAACATCACCGCGGCGAAGACGGGGGCGACCTCGGCGGGGTCGATGCCGGCGGCGGCCAGCGCGTCGACGTCGGTGATCTTGATGGCCGAGACGTCGTCCAGCACGAGGACGCGACGCGTGGTGCGCTCCCACACGACGTCGGGCACGCTCACCCGGTCGTCGTCGGCGAAGTCGGCGGCGAAGCGGGCCGAGTTGGCGGCCTCGTTGAGGTAGTCGATCTCTTCGAGGCTGGTGCGCGCGAACTCCTCGACGAGGGCGGGGGCGTCGACCCGGTCCGACACCAGCCGGACGTGGCTGAGCCAGCCGCCGACGCGGCGGAGTGCGGCGAGGTCGACGTCGACCACGGCGTCGATGCCGGGCCGCTGCACCTTGAGCACGACGTCCGTGAGGCCCGTGTCGGCCGCGTCGACGGGCCCGAGCGTCGCCCGGTGCGCCTGGCCGAGCGAGGCGGCGGCGATGGGCGACTCGGCGACGGTGGCGAAGACCTGCCCGAGGGGTCGGCCCAGCTCGGCCTCGGCCAGGGCGCGGATGCCCGAGAAGGGCACGGGCGTGACCTCGTCTTGCAGCCCCTCGAGCTCTTTGGTGATCTCGGGCGGCAGCACGTCGAGGCGGGACGACAGGTACTGGCCGACCTTGATCATCAGACCGCCGAGGTCGAGGGCCAGAGCGTGGAAGCCCCGGGCGAAGCGCCGCATGCGTCGCGCACGCGTGCGCTCCGCGAGCCGCCGCAGGCCGAAGCGGGGCAGGACGAGTTCGAACCACCAGGTGACGGCGAGGTGCCGCGACGCGAACCGCAGGATGCGACGGTAGCGCGCGCGACCGGCTCGGTCACGCACCGGAGGACTGGACGCGGAGGGGTCGGTCGACGCCACCCTCGTCAGTCTCGGGCGAGGATCGAGTAGATGCGACGACGGGCCTCGTCGAGCACCGCCACCGCCTCGTCGACCTGCTCGGGCGAGCCCGTCCGGCCGACCTGCGCCGTGGCGCGGGCCAGCTCGACGCCGGCCTTGGGCAGGGCGCGGAACCGGTCGCCGGTGGCGGAGCGCTCGGGCTCCCACGGAGCCGACGGGTCGACCCCGGCGGCGGCGCGACCGGCCTCGGTGAGCGAGTAGACCTTGCGGCCGTCGGTCTCCTCCGCGGCGACGAGCCCCTCGTCGGAGAGCAACTGCAGGGTCGGGTACACGGACCCGGCGCTGGGCTTCCAGTCGCCGCCGCTGCGCTCGTCGATCTCGCGGATGATCTGGTAGCCGTGCATGGGGCGTTCGGCCAGCAGCGCGAGGATCGCGGCCCGCACCTCGCCCCGCGGCGCACGGGTGCCCTCGCGGCGGTCGAAGGTCGAGCGGAGCTGCTCCATGGCCTGCCACATGCCGTCGAGGCCGGTGCCGAAGCCGAAGGTGCCGGGTGCTGACGTGCTGCTCATGGTGTTCTCCTTCTCGAGGGTGCAACGGGGTCGAACGATACCCGGACGATATACCCCCACCGGTGGCCCGTCAGGGCTGACGCCCAGGCAGGAGGCGCGGCCGCCGAGATCCCGAACGGTCCTGTTCTGGGGGTCCCCACGCACTCGTTCGGGGGGTTCGGGCGACCGGGCGAGGGTGGTTGAGTTCCATTCGTGGGTATGAACCCCCACCGACGGCGCGTTGCCGTCACCTCTCCGGCGTTCCCCGACGTCCGCCGGCGAGCCCTGCTGCCTCGGCGTTCCCCGACGTCCGCCGAGGCGGCAGGACCTCCGTCGTTCCCCGACGTCCGACGGAGTCGTACGTCCCTCGGTGACGGTCCGCGCCTCCGAGATCCCTGGAGTCCGCCATGCCCTCGTTCCCGACCCGCCGCCTCGCGGCGACCGCCGCCGCCGCGGCCCTGCTGTTCACCGTCCTGGTGACCGCCCCCGCCCAGGCCGCGACCCCGTCGCCCGCCCCGGCCGCCACCGTCCCCACCACGACGGCCGCCGCCTCGACGGCCACGTCGGGCGTCTCGGCCGACCTGTCCGGCGACATGATGACGGTGCCCGCGGCGCCCCTGCTGAGGGCCCAGACCGACGACGACGTGTCGCCGACGACCGGGGTGACGGACCACCCGGTGTACGTCAGCGTCGCCGCGGCGACGGCCGCGACCTCGGACGACTCCCCCACGCCTCCCGACGACGCCTCGATCCGGGCCGCCGTGACGCAGCTGCACGACTACTGGTGGGCGGAGTCGGGTCACACCGTGAACGTGACGCTCGCCGGCATCGAGACCCGGTCGCTCGACCAGGCGTCGTGCGTCCCGGCCACGGTGCTCAACACGGTCCACACGTCGGCCTTCGGCGGACGGTTCGCCCGGTACGCGTGGGCCGGCACGAACGAGCACCTGATCGTCCTGAGCCGCGAGACCTGTGGGACGACGGCGACCGCGTTCGGCACGGTCGGCGGCGACGGCGGCGAGGTCTTCAGCTCGTACGGAGCGGGCAACACGCTGGGCGTCCCCGTGCTGCTGCACGAGTTCGGCCACAACCTCGGCTTCGGCCACGCCGGTGCCGGCATGTGCCGCAGCACGACGTCGTTCGACGGGGCCGCGAGCGACTACCGGTACGCCACGTCGACCGACTCCCCCGCCTCCTGCCCCGTGCTCGAGTACGGGGACTTCCTCGACATCATGGGCTACTCGGTCTCGTCGTCCCGCCCCCACCTGTCGTCCGTCCAGCGGGTCCGCGCCGGTTACCTGACCGACGTCACCACGCTCAGCGGGGCGGGCACGACCCGCCAGGTCACCGTCGCCTCGCTCGACGGCGCCGCGAAGGGCCGCGCCGTCAAGGTGGTCGACCCGGTCAGCGGTCAGGACTACTACGTCGAGTACCGCACCGCGACCGGGACGGACGCCACCAGCCCGGAGTTCGGCGGACGTTCTCCGTCCTGCGCCCTCGTCGGATCGGGCTTCACGCGCTGCGCGCTCACCAGCGACAAGACGACCGGCAGCGTCCGGGTGCTCCGACCGCTCACCCTCGCGGGCAGCACGGTGTCGACCGTCGCCCTCGCGGTCGGCCTCGACGCCGGGCGCGACCCCAGCCGTCGCGACACGCACCTCGACGCGGGCGAGTCGTTCACCAGCGCGAACGGCGGCTTCACGGTGTCGGTCCGCTCCATGACCCCGTCGGGCGGAGCGGTCCTCGACGTGAGCCTCGCCGGGGGGTCCGCCAAGGTGCCCGCCTCCGCTCCGGCCCCGACCCTGTCGGCCCCGGCGCCCGCGACCGCACCCGCGACGACGACCAGTCGCCTGAGCGTCGACCGCTCCCGCCAGACCCACGGCTCGAGCACCCCGATCACGACGACCACCCAGGTCGTCGCGTCGGACGGCTCGGCCCCGAGCGGGACGGTGACGCTCCGGGACGACACGGCCGTCGTCGGCAGCACGAAGGTCGGGTCCGACGGGCGCGCCACGGTGACCCTGCCGGGGACGACCGCGGCGGGCACCCACCAGCTGCGCGCCTCCTTCGTCCCTGCCACGACGACGCAGTCCGGCTCGGACTCGGCGGTCGTCGGCGTCACCGTCGACAAGGCCTCGTCGTCCAGCGCGTTGACCCGTGGGACGACGGCGATCACCAAGAACAAGGCGGCGACGGTCACGGTCACGGTGTCGGCCCCCGGCGTCCCCCGCCCCACCGGCACCGTGACCGTGACCTCGGGCGGCAGGACCGTCGGCACCGCCACCGTCTCGGCCGATGGAGCAGGACGCGTCACCGTGCCGGTGGGGACCTTCACCCGCGGGGGCACGTACGTCCTGTCCGCGTCGTACGCCGGGTCGGGCAACGTGTCCGCCAGCGTCTCGAAGCGGATGATCGTCGTCCTGCGCTGACGTCCGCGGCGCCGAGTCCGCGGCGCCGAGTCCTCGGCGCCGGGTCCGCGACCCGGGCGCCGGAGCGTCAGGAGGCGCGGGTCGCGACCACAGAGGGGCGGTGCGTCACGGCACGGGACCGTGACGCACCGCCCGGCCCGACAGGAAGAGCTGTCGGGCGGCCGGGCCTTCTCAGGAGCCCGGCGGCCTACCGGCGGCTACCGCGGAGTCACCGTGATCGAGTCGAGCTCGGCGAATCCGGTGCCCCCGGCGAAGTTCGGAGAACCCTTCGCCAGACGGATCACGTTGACCCCGGCCTTGAGCGTGACGAGTGTGGCCGCCGAGGTGGCGAACCGCCCCCAGCCACCCGTCGGTGCGTACGACACCGTCGAGAACGCACCACCGTTGAAGGCGAGGCCCTGCGTCGACGTCGCTGCGCCTCCGTTCGCGTAGCGGGTCGTCAACGAGTAGCTGCCGGCCGTCGGCACCTCGACCACGAAATCGACGAACGAGTTCGACCGGCCGTCACCCAGACCGTCGATGCGACCCACGTAGCCGGAGTTGGACGCCGAGGACGACGACAGGATCGACGCGTTGACCACCGTCGCGTTCTCGGCCTCGTAGGTCTGCTGGTAGCTCGTGGCCGGGCCCGAGGCGGGCGTGACGACCACCTGGTAGGCGCCGAGGTAGTCCTGGTTCGGGATGGGGACGGTGACGGCCCCGTTCACGACGCCGACGGTGGTACTCGACAGCTGGGTCGGTGCAGCGACGTTCGCCATGCGTCCCGAGCGCGGCGTGTAGTTCACCGTCACCCTGACCTGCGACCCGAGACCGGCCAGTCCCTTGACCTGTACGGCGTTGTCACCGAACGTCCCGCCGAACGCGACGTTGACGATCCCGCGGGTCGAGTCGTACGAGGCGAACCCGTCGAGATCGCCCGAGGGCGTCACGTCGACCATGGAGCCTGCCATTTCGCCGTACCACTTGTAGAGCCAGTACGACCCGGTCGGAGCGTTGTTCCAGACGAGTCCCCCGACCGTCCCGGATTCGTACCAGTACGCGCGTTCGGCGTCCTTGATGCCGGTGCGCTCGAACTGCGCGATGAAGTGGGCCGCGACGCTGGGGGTGTCGACCTGGTTCGGCGAACCGTATTCGTTGATCGAGATCGGACGCGGGCTGATGCCGAGGTCACGCTCGATCGATCGGTAGTCGGCCACGTGCTCGTCGACGTCGGCCCACCCGCCGTCGTCCAGTTCGTGCCAGACGACGACGTCCGGCAGGGTGCCGTCGGCCTTCGCCCTGGCCATGAACTCGCGCATGCGGTCGGGGTAGTAGCGGCTGTAGCTCGGACCCACGATCGGCGTCACCGTGTCCTGCAGCTTCACCTGGCGGTAGGTCCGGGTCCACCCGTCGAGGAACGGGCCCGCCTTCGCGGTGTCCCAGGTGCCGTCGGGCTCGTTCCACAGCTCCCAGCCGTTGATGTTCGTCGTGCCCGCCGCGGCGACCCGGGCCCCGACCATCGTGTCGATCTTCTGCGTCCAGTCCTGCCAGCTGATCCAGCGGTACGGGAAGTCCGGGTAGACGTCGGGCATGCGGGCGTACGACTGTGCACCGTCGCGGGTGAACGCGTTCGCCGTCTTCAGCACGTCGCCGGTCGGCACGGTGGCACCGTTGCCGAGCTGCTGCACGCCGGGAGCGGGCTGCGTGTGCTGCTTCAGCCGCAACGGCGTCAGCAGACCAGGGGCCGGCGTCGTGTCGGACGCCACGGCGTACAGCCCCCCGGCTCCGACGTGGGTGACGGGCCTGATGCTCGTCGAGGCGTCGACGACGAGCGTGTTGCCCGCCGCTTCTGCGGGTGCCGCCGGTGCGACGAGCGCCGCGAGGACCGCCGTCGCCGCCAGCAGTCCCGTCGTGATCTTCGTTCGGTTCACAGAGAAGCTCCTTTGCTTTCTTCGAGGGATGGAACCGGGTCGCACCGCCCTCACGGGCGGGACGTCAGGAGGCGCGGGTCAGCCCTCGACCCGGGCGACGGGCAGCCAGACCCTCATGGTCGACGGCCCGCGGTTCGCCCAGGTGGCGTAGGGCACGAGGGTGACCGCGCCGAGCGGGCCGGTCGCGTCGCCGGGCTCGCCGTACGGCCAGTCGGCGGTGGCCGCGGCCAGACGTGACACCTCGACCGTGGCACCCCGCTCGGTGGTCACCGGTTCGACCGAGGTGTCGACGACCACGTCGTTGACGTCGCCGTCGGGCAGGTCGGTCGACTCGAGCGCCAGCACGAGCGGGCCGCGCTGAACGGCGACCTGGCCGCGCACCGCGTCGATCCGAGGGTCGGGCAGGCTCCACCGGGCCTGCATCGGCAGGTCGACCGTGACGACGTCGCCCGCCGCGAACCGGCCCCGGACGGTCGTCGAGCGTCCGTCCCGCACGGACGGTGTCTGGCCGGGCGCCTCGATGCGTGCCGAGCCCGCCCACGAGGGAATGCGCAGGTCGAGGTCGACCTCGCGTCGCGTGTCGTCGCGCCAGGTGATGCGGACCGCGCCGTCGTAGGGGTAGTCGCTGCGCACCGACAGGGCGATCGGCGTGCCGTCGGAAAGGGTGGTGTCGACGTCGAACTCGCCGTACTGGTGCACCTGCAGCCCGGCCGGCGTCTTGGTCGCGAAGGTCGACTCGACGCTCGCGAGCGTGCGGGCGACGTTCGTCGGGCAGCACGAGACCTCGAACCAGGGCGCCCGGAGGCTCGACAGGGCGCGGGCGTTCAGCTCGTCCTCGTCGGGGGCGACGCCGTCGGTGCGCTGGTGCAACGTGTTCGTGTAGAAGAAGGCACGCCCGTCCTCGCGGGGCGAGGCCATCACGTTGTTGAACAGCGTGCGTTCGATCAGGTCCGCGTAGCGCGGGTCGCCGTCCTGCAGCAGCAGGCGCCACGACAGCATGTTCGAGGCGATGCCGGCGCAGGTCTCCGAGTAGGCGCGATCCGGCGGAAGCTCGAAGTCGGCACCGTACGCCTCGTCCTGGTGGTGCGAGCCCATCCCGCCGGTGACGTACGTGCGGCGCGCGACGGTCGCCTCCCACTGCCGCCGGACGGCGTCGGCGAGTTCGTCGTCGCCGGTCTCGACGGCCACGTCGAGGGCCCCGGCCGCCAGGTACAACGCCCGCACCGCGTGCCCGCGCAGCACCTCGGCCTCCCGCACCGGCACGTCGTCCTGGAAGTACTCCTGGCCGTACTCGATCGGCGCCAGCAGGCCGCGGCCGCGGCGCTCGACGAAGAGGCGCGCGAGCTCGACGTAGCGGGGCTCGTCGAGGGCGCGGCCGAACTCGACGAGCGCGACCTCGATCTCGGGGTGCCCGCAGACCGCCACCCGCCCGTCGGGCCCGAACTCGACCCAGAGGTGGTCGGCCAGGCGGCGGGCGACGTCGACCAGGGCGCTCTCGATGCCGGTCCTCTCGGCCGCGACGGCCGCCTGGAGGAGGTGGCCGAAGCTGTAGAGCTCGTGGCCCCATTCGAGGTTCGAGTAGCGGGCGGGCTGCCAGGGACGACCGAAGCTGGTGTGCAGGTAGCCGTCGTCGTCCTGCGCCGAGGCGACCCGGTACACCAGCTGGTCGTAGCGCGACGAGAGGTCGGCGTCGTGCGATCGGCCGAGCTCCCACGCCATGCCCTCGAGCAGCTTGTAGACCTCGCTGTCGACGAACTCGATGCCGGCGTGCACCCAGCCGGCCTGATGGGACGCGGCCCGGTCGAAGTTGCCCGTCCAGCCGATGCGCTCCATCCAGTCCTCGCAGTGGCGCAGCACGACGTCGGCGTTCAGGCGTTGCTTCTCGGCCCAGTACCCGCCGGTCAGGCGGATCTCGGACGAGTCGAGCGGGGTCAGGGTCGACCGGCCGGGCCGGACCGGGCCCGAGAACGGTGCGGTCGAGGTGTGGATGGTGGTCACGGGCGTGCTCCTCGCGGGATGTGTGGTGGTCATGTCGGTTCGGTCCTGTCGGCCAGGCGCTGTCGGCTCGGGGAGGCCGACTCAGTCCTTGACGGCACCGGCGGTGACGCCGGCGGCGACGTACCGCTGGGCGACGACGAGCAGGACGGTGGCGGGGATCGACGCGACCACGGCGGTCGCCATGATCGAGTTCCACTCCTGGTTGTTGTTGCCGATGTAGCGGTAGATGCCGAGGGTGATGGTCTGGGCCGAGCCGCCGCTGTTGAGCGTCGACGAGAAGACGAAGTCCGACCAGGCCCACAAGAACGCGAACAGCCCGACGGTGACGGCCGAGTTGCGGCTGACCGGGAGCACCACCGAGACGAACGTCCGCCACGAGCCGGCCCCGTCGAGCTTCGCGGCGCTCAGCAACTCGTCGGGGATGCCGCTCATGAACGCGGTGAAGATCAGCACGCCGAACGGCACCGCGAGCGTCGAGTCGGCGATCACGAGACCCCACCACTCGTTGAGGATGCCGAGGTTGAGGTATATCGCGTAGAAGCCCATCGCCATGATCACCTGGGGGATCATCTGCGCGACCAGCAGGACGAAGCTGAGCGCGCCTCCCCCCTTGGGCCGCAGCTTGGCGAGCGAGTACGCGGCCGGTGCCGACAGGGCGACCGTCACGACGACGGTGCCGAGCCCGACCAGCAGGCTCGTGCCGAGGTAGGGCAGCTGCTCCGACACGACGGCCGCGTAGCCGTCGAGCGTCGGATTCGTCGGGAACCACGACGGCGGGCTCTGCCGCATCTGCGCCGTCGGCGTCAGCGAGACGTTGATCATCCAGTAGATGGGGAACAACATGATCGCCGTGAAGACGACGCCGAGGACGGTCGTGGCCAGGCTGCGCCGGCCGGCCCGCCGCGAGGAGGCGCGGCGCACGTCCGATCGCGGGGCGGGGGTCCGGGTGATGACGCTCATGACCGACTCTGCTTCCTCTGCACGCGCAGGTAGACGAATCCGCAGATCAGGGCCATCACGATCAGCAGGTTGCCGACGGCGGCCGCGGGGCCGAAGGTCGGGAGGGTCGAGCCGAAGCCCAGCTGGTACGACCAGATGGCGAAGGTGGTCGAGGCGTCGCCCGGGCCGCCCCGGGTCATGATCCAGATGATGTCGAAGACCTTCAGCGTGTAGACGAGGCCGAGCAGGATGGTGATGGCCGACACCGGGCGCAGCAGCGGGAACGTGATGCGCCAGAACTTCTGCCAGGCGTTCGCGCCGTCGAGCGCCGCCGCTTCGTAGAGGTCACCCGAGATGTTCTGCAGGCCGCTGTAGAGGATGACCAGGTTGAACGGGATGCCGATCCAGATGTTGGCGACGATCACGCTCGTCAACGCCCACTGCGGAGAGGTGAGCCAGTTGACCTGGCTGCCGCCGAAGGTCTCGATGACCGAGTTGACGACGCCGCTCTCGCTGTTGAGCATCCAGGACCAGGTCGACGCGCTGACGATCAGCGGCAGCAGCCACGGCACGAGGAACAACGCGCGCAACGTCGACGACAGCGGGAACCTCTGGAAGAAGAAGACCGCGAGTGCCATGCCGATCGAGAACTGGAATGCGATCGAGACGCCCGTGAACAGCAGCGTGTTGACGAGGGCCGGGCCGAACGTCGGGCTGGCGAAGACGTCGGTGAAGTTCTCGAACCCGATGAACGGTGCCGTGCCGTCGATGAACGACCGCACGGTGTAGTCGCGGACCGACAGGTCGACGTTGCGGATCAACGGGTAGGCGTAGAAGACCGCCAGGTAGAGGACGACCGGGGCGATGAAGGCCCAGGCGGTCAGCTGGCCCGCGTCGGGGCGACGGCGACGCCTCGGGCGGCCGGGGCCGGCGGGCGGGACGTGCGTCCCGCCCGACCGTCCGTCGGTCACGGCCTCACGACGTTCGAGGATGTCGGTGCTCATGGTCGCTTTTCCCGGACGGTCACTTCGTGGCCGACTCGGCGGCCTGCTGGGCCTCGTCGAGGGCGTCCTGGGCCGACGACGACCCGCTGAGGCTGTTCTGGACGGCCTTCCAGAGCTGCTCCGAGATCTTCGGGTACTCGGTGCCGAGGTCGTCGCTCGTGCGCCCCTTGGCATCGCCGACGGCGGTGACCCACGGTTCGAGGTCGGGGTCGGCCTGCACCTGCTGCTCCTGCGCGTCCTTCGTCGGCGCGACGTACGACAGGGTCGTGTCGGTGGCCACGAGGTTGTCGGTGCTCGTCAGGCACGCCCGGATCTTCTCGCTGACGCCGTACCGGGCGTCGTCGCTCTGGACGGGGACCGTCAGGAACTCACCGCCCGTGGGGGCCGGTGCCGCGCCTCCGTCCTTCGCGGGGATCGAGATGATGCCGTAGTCGATGCCCGAGTCCTTGACGCCGGCCAGTTGCCAGGTGCCGTTCTCGCCGAAGGCGTACTCCCCCGTGAGGAACTCCTGCCAGCTCGTGGTCTGCGTGTTGCCGATGACCGAGTTCGGGGCGTAGCCGTCCTCGACCCACCCGGTCCAGAGGTCGAGCGCCGACACGGCGTCGTCGGACGAGAGGTCGGTCAGCTCGGCACCGGACCCCCAGTACCAGGGCAAGAACTGGAAGCTTCCTTCTTCTGTGCCGATGGCCGAGAAGGTGATGCCCTTCCCGCCGGAGGCCGAGACCTTCTCGAGGGCCGAGGTCAGGGTGTCCCAGTCGGTGATCGACGCGGGGTCGACGCCCGCCGCGTCCAGGACGGTCTTGTTGTAGTACAGCGCCAGGGTGTTGGCGCCGATGGGCACCCCGTACGTCGCACCGTCGATCTGTCCGGCCGCGAGGATGTTCTGCTCGATGTCCGAGGTGTCGGCACCGGTCTCGTCGGTGTCGGTCAGCAGGCCCGCCTCGGCCAGCGTCGAGACGACGGGGTTGTCGACGAGCAGCAGGTCGGGCGAGTTGCCCTGCTGGCCGGCGAGGAGGGCCTTGCTCGTCAGGTCGGAGGTGTCGTAGCCGGTGCGTTCGACGGTGACGCCGGCCTCGGTGCCACAGGCCTGCACCAGCTTCGCCCAGTCGGACGAGTCGTCGAACTGCGGGTACGGGTCCCAGAAGGTGTACGTCCCCGACGCGGCCGAGCTGCTGCCGCCGGACGAGCCACCGGCACACCCGGTCATGGCGAGCGACACGGCGGCCAGACCCACGACGGCGACGGCCGTCTTCTTGCTGCGGATGAACGAGATCACAGGAATTCCTCTCTGAATGCTGCGGGTTCCTCGTTCGGAGAGCGCCGCGCGGTGCAGGGGGATGCCGGTGCGCGACCGTCTCGTCGTCGAGAAGTTGTAACCGAAACCGGTTTCGGGTTGAAAGCTACATTTGGCACAGTTGCTTGTCAACACGTTCGTGAACTATTTTCGCTACATGGGTACGAGCAGCGGTGGTCGAGGGACGGGGGCGCCCGTCACGCTCGCGGATGTGGCCCGGGCCGCCGGCGTCTCGGTGGCGACCGCGTCGAAGGCCCTCAACGGGCGGGCCCAGGTGCGCGAGAGCACGCGCGTCAAGGTGCGAGAGGCCGCCGCCGCCCTCTCGTTCACCCCGAACTTCTTCGCCCAGGCCCTCAACTCCCAGCGCACCGGCACGATCGGCATGGTCACGAGCGACCTCGACAACCGTTTCGTCCTGCCCGTGCTGCTCGGCGCCGAGGACGCCTTCGGCTCGGGGTCGCTCTCGGTGCTGCTGGCCGACGCCCGCGACGACGCCCTGCGCGAGCAGTTGCACCTGCAGAACCTGCTCACCCGACGCGTCGACGGGCTCCTGATCGTGGGCCGCACCACCAACCCCCGCCCCCCGGCTCCCGTCCTCGCCGACGTGCCGGTGGTCTACGTCTACGCGCCGTCGACCGACCCGACCGACGCGTCCTTCACCCCCGACAACGTGCAGGCCGGCCGTCTCGCCGCCGAGCACCTCATCGCCAAGGGTCGGCGGCGCATCGCGCTCGTGAACGGCGAGTCGTCTTACGCCGCCTCACGCGACCGGGCGGCGGGGGTGCTGGCCGCCACGCAGGCCGCCGGGCTCGAGCTCGTCGGCGGTGCCTCGTTGTACGGGCAGTGGGGCGAGGCCTGGGGGCGGGACTGCGCGCGCCTCCTCGTCCGGGGCGACGAGACCGTCGACGCGATCGTCGCGGGCAGCGACCACATCGCCCGCGGCGTGCTCGACGCGCTGCGCGACGAGGGCCGGTCGGTGCCGGGCGACGTCGCCGTCATCGGCTTCGACAACTGGGACGTCCTCGTCCGCGAGTCACGCCCGACGCTGACCAGCGTGGACATGAACCTCGAACAGCTCGGCCGGGCGGCCGCCCAACACCTGGTCGACGCGATCGGGGGCTCGACCTCGGCGGGCGTGACCTACGGAGCCGTGCGCGTGCACGAACGCGAGTCGACCGGCTGACGCGCGGCGCGCCTCCTGCTCTGGCCCTCCGCGCCGGCCCGGTGGCCTCGCTGCCGGCCTGGTGCCGCCCCGGCCTGCAGCGCGACGAAGAACCCGGTTCCGAACGATGCACCCAGAAGGAACGGGGTGCATGGTTCGGAACCGGGTGCGAGGCGGCAGGAGGCGCGGGTCGGCGACCGGCGGAGGCGCGGGCCGGGACTCGGGACGCCCCGCGGGTGCCTCAGTACTTCGCGGACTGCCCGCCGTCGATGGGCACGACGGCCGCGTTGACGTAGGTGGCGTCGTCCGACAGAAGGAAGGCGACGACCGAGGCGATCTCGTCGGCCTTGCCGTAGCGCTTGGTCGGGTTGATCTGGATGAACTGCTCGGCGGCCTTCTCGGGGTTCTCGGCGTCGATCTGACGCATCGAGGCCTCGACCATGGGCGTCCAGATGGCGCCGGGGGCGATCGCGTTGACGCGGATGCCGAACTCGCCGTACTCGACGGCCGAGTTGCGGGTCAGGCCGACGACGCCGTGCTTGGCCGCGGCGTAGCCCGACTGGTTGCCGACGCCGCGGATGCCGCCGACGCTCGCGGTGTTGACCACGGCACCGCCGTCGCCCTGCGATCGCATGACGCCGAGCACCTTCTCGAGGCCGAGGAACACCCCGCGCAGGTTGATCGAGACGACCTTGTCGAACTCGTCGGCGCCGAACCGCTCGGTGAGGTTCTGCTTGCCCTCGATGCCGGCGTTGTTGAAGAACGCGTCGATGCGCCCGAAGCGCTCGACCGTCGCCGACACGTAGCGCGCGACGTCGTCCTCGCTCGACACGTCGGCGACGACGGTCAGCACCTCGGCCCCGGGGACGGCCTCGAGCACGGCGGCCTGCGAGTCGGCGAGGCCCTTCTCCGAGACGTCGACGAGGGCGAGCTTCGCGCCCTCGCTCGCGACGCGGACGGCGGCGGCCCGGCCGAGGCCCGACCCTCCGCCGGTGATGAGGACGACCTTGTCGGTGAAACGCTCCATGGGACGGGCTCCGGTTCTCTCGTTCGGTGAGGCCCGACACGGCGCCGGGCCAGTGGTCGCGCGACCGTGCGCGACTCGCCGTAAGGCTACACATGTCGCCTTACTGCGCCCTGACCGTGGTGGCCGCGCCGCGCCTCCCGCCGCCCCGCGCCGCGCCGCGCCTCCCGCCGCCCCACGACGCGACGAACCCCGTTCACGAAGACGAACCACGAGAAATCGGGGTTCATCTTCGTGAATGGGGTTCGGGGCGCAGGAGGCGCGGGTCGGCCACCCGAGGAGGCGCGGGTCAGCGCCCGGCGCGCGTCCCGATCTCGACGCCCACGATCCGCTCGTCGGCGATCGTCACGGGGTACGCGTCGCCCGTCAGCCGCACCGTCGCCTCGGCCTCCCGCTCGGCGCACGAGCCGCCGACCCAGAGCTCGACGTCCCCGGGCTCGACGACCCGTCGGTGCTGCCGGTCGGTCAGCGCCAGACGGGTGGTGGGGACGCGGAAGACGACCCGCGCCTCCTCACCGGGTCCCAGCGCGACGCGCGCGTAGCCGAGCAGCTGCGCGACGGGCCGGGTGACCGAGCCCACGACGTCGTGCGCGTAGAGCTGCACGAGGTCGGTGCCGGGGCGGTCGCCCGTGTTGGCGACCGTCACCGAGGCGACGAACGAGCCGCCCGCGGGCACCTCGGCCGAGTCGACGACCAGGTCGGAGCGTCGCCACGAGGTGTACGACAGCCCGTGGCCGAAGGGCAGCACCGGCGTGCTGTCGGCGCTCGTCACCTCGGACGGCCCGCCGAGCACCGGGTGGAGGTACGAGAACGGCTGCGCGCCGGCCGACCGCGGCAACGACACGGGCAGGTGCCCGGACGGCTCGACGCTGCCGGTCAGGACGCCGGCGACGGCGGCCCCGCCCTCCTCCCCCGGGAAGAACGCCTGGACGACGGCGGCGGGCGCCCCCGCACCCGACACCGCCCACCCGATGGCGTACGGCCGGCCCGAGAGCACGACCATGACGGTCGGCGTGCCGGTGGCGACGACGGCCTCGACGAGCTCGCGCTGCACCCCGGGCAGCTCGAGGCTCTCGACGTCGTTCCCCTCGCCGACGGTGCCCCGGCCGAACAAGCCGGCCCGGTCGCCGACCACGATGACCGCGACCGCAGCGCCCCGGGCGGCCTCGACCGCCGCGTCGATGCGTGACCGGTCGTCGCCCTCGACGTCGCAGCCGGCCTCGACGACCACCTCGGCGGAGGGCAGCTCGATGCGCATGGAGGCGGCGACGGTCGGCAGATCGATGCCGAGCGGCACGCCGGGGTGGTGCGCCAGCACGTGGTTGACGAACGAGTAGCAGCCCATCAGGGCCTCGGCGCTGTCGCCGTTCGGGCCGACCACCGCGACCGACGCCGGGCCGGTCCCCGCGACGACGGCGCCACCGGTGGCCCCCGCCGCGCCCCGCACGAGCGGGAGCACGCCGTCGTTCGTCAGCACGACGACCGACTCGTCGGCCAGCCGCCGCGCGACGGCCCGGTGCTCGGCCGAGTCGAGGTCGATCGCGGTCGGCGGTGGCGTCTCGAACGTCTCGTCGAGCAGCCCGAGCTCCTCCTTCTCGGCGAGCACGCGGATCACCGCCCGGTCGACCAGCGCCTCGTCCACGTCTCCGGCCCGCACCCGCTCGGCGAGGGGCGCGAGGTAGGCGTCACCGGTGGGCAACTCGACGTCGATGCCGGCCTCGAGGGCCAGCGCGGCGGCCTCGCCCCGGTCGGCCGCGACGGCGTGCATCACCTGCAGGAACGCCACCGAGAAGTAGTCCGACACGACCACGCCGTCGAACCCCCACCTGCGGCGCAGCACCTCGGTCAGGTACGACGGCGTCCCGGCGACCGGAACCCCGTCGATCTCGGCGTACGAGTTCATCACCGACCGCACCCCGCCGTCGAGCACGGCCATCTCGAACGGCGGCAGCAGCACGTCCTCGACGAACCGCGGTCCGACCTGCGCCGGTGCGTGGTTGCGCCCCGCCGCCGAGGTCGAGTAGCCGACGAAGTGCTTGAGCGTCGCGTGCACGCCGGCCGCCTGCAGCCCCTTCACGTAGGCGGTGCCGATCGTGCCGACGACGTAGGGGTCCTCGGCGATGCACTCGTCGACCCGACCCCAGCGGGTGTCACGGATGACGTCGAGCACCGGCGCGAGACCCTGGTGCACGCCGAGGTCGCGCATGGACCCGCCGATCAGCCGGGCCATCTCCTCGACCAGCTCGGGGTCGAACGACGCGCCCCAGGCGAGCGGCGTCGGGAACGTCGCGGCCTGCCAGGCGGCGAGGCCGGTCAGGCACTCCTCGTGCACGAGCGCGGGGATGCCCAGTCGGGTCTCGTCCCGCAGGCGGCGCTGTTCGCGCCACAACCAGGAGGCGCGCTCGACGGGGTCCACCGGCCGCGTCCCGTAGACCCGCGTCAGGTGCCCGAGCCCGTGTCGGGTCGCCTCGACGTAGTCGCCCGACGTCGCCATCTCGCCCTGCATCGGGGCGACGTTCTCGGCGCCCTGGTCGACCCACCAGCCGACCAGCTGGGCGAGCTTCTCGTCGAGGGTCATCTCGGCCAGCAGCGACGCCACCCGGTCGGAGGCGCGGGGTTCGCCGACCGTGAGGGCCTGCGGTCGGTGAGCGGTGTCGGTCATGTCGGCTCGCGCCTCCTGGTCTGTGACGGTGTCGGTGGCGGTCATCCCTTGACCGCCCCGGTGAGCCCGCCGACGATGCGGCGTTCGAAGAGGCTGAAGAAGATCAACGCGGGCAGCATCGAGAGCGCCGTGAAGGCGAGCACCCGTGCCGTGTCGACCGAGTACTGCGACGAGAACGCCTGCACGCCGAGCGGCAGGGTGAACGTCGACGGGTCGTTGAGGATGAACAGCGGTAGCAGGTACGAGTTCCAGGCACCGATGAAGGCGAGGATGCCCACCGTGATCACGCCGGGCAACGACAGCCGGACGACCATCCGGAAGAAGAAGCCGAGGCGGCTGCAGCCGTCGATGAACGCGGCCTCCTCGATCTCGTCGGGGATCGCACGGAGGAACGGCACGAGGATGATGATCGTCGTCGGCAGGGCGAAGGCGATCTGCGGCAGGATGACGCCGGCCAGCGAGTTCGTCAGGCCCAGGTCGCGGATCACGAGGTACAGCGGCGTGATCGCGACGGTCATCGGGAACATCAGGCCCGCCGCGAAGAGCGCGTAGAGCACCCCGCGACCGGCGAACCGGTAGCGCGCCAGGACGTAGCTGGCGGCCAGGCCGAGTGCCACCGTGCCGATCGTGGTCGCCCCGGCCGAGATCAGCGAGTTGCCGACCTGCCGCCAGAACGTGCCGCCGGTCAGGACGTCGAGGTAGTTGCCGACCTGCCACGGGCTCGGGAACCCGGACGGGTCCGTCGTGATCTGCGCGTTGGTGCGGAACCCGCCGATCACGATGAACGCGACGGGCGCGAGCATCGCCACGATGACGACCACCGCGACCACGTACGCGACGCCGCGTCCGGGGTCGGCGATGCCGCGCCTCCTGCGGGTCGACGGCCGGGGCGCCGCGGGTGCGGGGGTGCCGCCGCGGGGGCGGGCGGGCAGGGTGCTGGCGGTCATCGTTCTTCTCCTGCGGTGGTGGCGGAGGTCGTGACGGCCCCGGCCGTGTCGCGTCGCAGCACGAAGCGCTGGTAGACGAGGGCGACGACGAGCGAGATGAGGAACAGCACGACCGCGACGGCGTTGCCGTAGCCGTAACTGCCCGAGGTGCGGCCGTTGGCCACCATGTAGGTCGCCATGGTCGACGTCCCGGCGGTGGCCGCGATGTACTGACCCCAGATGATGTAGACGAGGTCGAACAGCTGCAGCGAGCCGATGATCGACAGGAACGCCCAGATGCGCAGGGTCGGTCCGAGCAGCGGCAGCGTGATGCGGCGCTGGATCTGCCACCAGCTCGCGCCGTCGATCGCCGCGGCCTCGCTGAGCTCCTCGGGCACGCCCTGCAGCCCGGCCAGGAAGAGGATGACGGCGAAGCCGACGTACTTCCAGGTGATGATGACGAGCAGGGTCCAGATCGCGATGCTCGGGTCGGCGAGCCAGTCGGTCGCGAACGAGCCGAGGCCGACCTTGGTGAGCAGGTCGTTGACGGCGCCGCTGCCCTGGAGCATGAGGCTCCAGCCCGTGCCGACGACGACCTCGCTGATGACGTAGGGCACGAAGATCAGCACGCGGATGAGCGACTGACCGCGCAGCTTGCGGTTGAGCAGCAACGCGAGCCCGATGGCCACCGGGCCCTGCAGCACGAGCGAGAGCACGACGATCGTGGCGTTGTGCCGCAACGCGTCGAGGAAGGTCGGGTCCTGGAAGATCGTGACGTAGTTGCGGAACCCGACGAAGTCGGTCGGCGGGCCGAAGCCCGACCAGCTGAAGAAGCCGTAGTAGGCGGCCATCACGATCGGGAAGACCACGAACGCCAGGAACACGACGAGGGCGGGACCTACCAGCAGGGCGATCTCGAGGCCGCGGGCGCCACGCCCCTTCCGGGACGCGGCCCGGGAGGCCGCCGGGGGCGAGGCGAGTGCCTCGCCCCCGGCGGTGGCGTGAGGCCGCGAGGGTGCGGCGGGCCGCACGGAGGGTTCGCGGAGACTCACGATCCGACCTCTACGCCTTCTTGGCGGCGGCGTCGACGGCGTCGACGAACTGCTGCGGCGTGCCGTCACCCGAGAGCAGGTCGACCACGGCGACGTTCATCGCGTTGCCGACGTTCAGGCCGTAGACGGTGTCGAGCCACTGCGAGACGAAGGGGGCGTCGTTGTAGGCGCTGAGCACGTCCTGCAGGTAGGGCTCGGTGACGGCCTCCTGGGCGACCGTGTTGACGGGAGGCGCGTTGAAGGCTTTGTAGTAGGCCGTCTGCACGTCGGGGGTCGCCAGGTAGTTCAGGAAGTCGACGCACGAGTCGGGCGCACCGGCCGAGCACGAGTACCCGTCGACCCCGCCCATGATGGCGCCGGTCTCGCCGTCACCGCCGTCGACGGCGGGGAAGGGGAACCAGCCCAGGTCGGAGAGCGGCTGCTGGTCGGGCGTGAGCGACGCGATGACGCCCGGGTTCCAGGCACCCATGAGCTCCATGCCCGCCTGGTGGTTGGCGATCAGACCGGCCGAGCTGCCGGCGCCCTGCTGGGCCGCCGTGGTGAGGAACCCGTCGTTGAACGGCTCGGTGTCGCGGAAGTCGGCGAGGTCCTCGGCCGCCTTGACCCAGCAGTCGTCGCTGAAGTCACGGTCGGTCGCGGCCTTCTCGAGCACGTCCGAGCTGCACGAGCGCAGCGCGAAGAAGAAGTACCAGTGGGCGGCGGGCCAGGCGTCCTTGCCACCGAGGGCGACGGGCGAGACGCCCGAGCCCTTCAGGGCGGTGACGGCCTGGTCGAGCTCGTCCATCGTCTTCGGGGCCTCGGTGATGCCGGCGGCGTCGAAGAGGTCCTGGCTGTACCAGAAGCCACCGGGGAGCACGGCGACGGGCATCGAGTAGACCTTGCCGTCGACCGAGCCCGACCCGAAGGTCCCCTCGCTGATGTCCTTCTTGGCGTCCTCCGAGATGACGTCGGTGAGGTCCTTGACCTGTCCGGCCGAGACCATGGCCTGGAGCTTGCCGCCGCCGCGCTGCAGGAACACGTCGGGGGCGTCGCCCGAGTTGAGGGCGGTCTGCAGCTTGCTGTCGAAGTCCTCGTTCTGCACGGTCTGGACGTCGATCTTCACGTCCGGGTTGGCCTTCTCGAAGTCGGCCGCGGTGGCCGTCCAGAAGTCCTGGCCGGGGCCGGTCGTCGAGTTCTGCCAGAGGGTGAGCGTGCCGTCGTCCGACCCGCTTCCGCCCCCGGTGCTGCAGCCGGTCAGCAGTCCCGCTCCGATCAGCAGGGCCGCAGACCCGGCCAGGAGCCGTCGAGATGTGGTCATGGTTCCACCTTTTCCTCTTCGTTGAGCGGCCGTGGTCGGCCGAGCGTGCCGTGCTCCGATGCGCGGCATGGCCTCAGTGTCGAAAACGTCCGGACAGGTGTCAAACGTTTTCGAAAACCATTTCCGTCGGGCTAGGCTGCCGACGTGATGACGGCACGGGTGACGATCCACGACGTGGCACGGGCTGCCGGGGTGTCGGTCGCGACGGTGTCCAAGGCGGTCAACGGGCGCTACGGCGTCTCGGCCCAGGCGATCGAGCGCGTCATGGCAGCGGTCGACGAACTCGGCTACGAGTCGAGCCTCGTGGCCAGCAGCATGCGGGCCCGCCGCACCGGGGTGATCGGCGTGCTCGTGGCCGACTTCGAGCCGTTCAGCTCGGAGGTGCTCAAGGGGGTCGGGGCGGCCGTCCGGTCGCGGGGCGCCGAGTACGACCTGCTGGCCTACAGCGGGGCGCACCGCGGCGAGAACACCGGGTGGGAGCGTCGCTCGCTCAGCCGGTTGAGCGGCACGCTGATCGACGGCGCGATCCTCGTCACGCCCTCGGTGCTGACCACCGCCGCGAGCATCCCCGTGGTGGCCGTCGACCCGCACACCGGGCGCACCGACCTGCCGTCGGTCGAGGGCGACAGCCGGGGCGGGGCGCTGCTCGCCGTCGAGCACCTGCTCGGCCTGGGACATCGGCGCATCGGCTTCCTGGCCGGGCGTCCCGACCTGCGCTCGGCGTCGTTGCGCGAGGCGGGCTACGTGCAGGCGCTCCGGGCGGCCGGCATCACCCGCGACCCGGCGCTGACCCGCAACGGCGACTTCGAGTTGACGGCCTCGCGCCAGGCGGCCCGCTCGCTGCTGACGAGCCCCGACCGGCCGACGGCCGTCTTCGCCGCCAACGACCTCTCGGCCATCGCCCTGCTGCGCACCGCGCTCGACCTCGGCCTGCGGGTGCCCGACGACCTCAGCATCGTCGGGTTCGACGACATCCCCGAGGCCTCCCGCGAGTCGCCTCCGCTGACCACCGTGCAGCAGCCGATGCAGCGGCTCGGCAGCGCGGCGGCGGGCATGCTCTTCACGATGCTCGAGGGCGGCGAACCGGCCGCGCCCGAGGTGCAGCTGCCGACGCGGCTCGTGGTGCGCGGGACGACGGGGCCGCCGCGCGGGTGAGCGCGACCTGCTCCTGCTCTTCCACAATCATTCGCGTTCGCGTACGGTTGTGCACACCATGGCCGAACTGAGCGCGTCCGAATACGCGAGACGTCACGACATCTCGACCCGTCGTGCCCAGGCGGCCGCAGCGGCCGGACTGCTCGACGCCCGGTGGGTCGGCGGACGATGGCTGATCGACGACGCCGTTCCGCATCGACGGCAGCCCGGCCGACCGCTCTCGCACCGGTCGGCCGACGCCCTGGTGGCTCGGCTGACCGGTGACCCCGACTGGGCCGTCGGATTGTCGCCCAGCGAGCGGGGCCGGACGCTCGCCCGGGTCGACGAACTCCGGCAGGGCACGACGCCGTCCGACCGCCTCGCCCTCTGGCTGCGGACCGCCCACCCCACGGCCCAGGGGTTCGAGGCACCGGCGGCCGACCTCCCCGATCTCCGACTGGACACCCGGCTCACCCCCGGGGGCAGCAGCGACGAACGCTCGGGCATGAGCGACGGCGGCAGGCTCGAGGCACACGTGTCCGCCGCCGACCTCGACGCCGTGGTCCACGAGTACCTGCTCGTCCCGTCCCGCCGACCGAACGCCGCCCTGAGGGTCCACGACGGCGCCGCACCGCGCCCGCTGCCACTCGGCACCCTCATCGCGGACCTGGCGACGAGTGCCGGACCACGAGAACGGGCCGCCGCCGACAGGTTGATCCTCGAGGGCTCGCGATGATCGTCGCGCCCACGCTCCGAGCCGCCCAGGCCGACGCCTGGCACGCCCTCTTCGAGGTGCACGAGCGCCTGCCGGCCGGCTGGGCCGTCGTCGGCGGCCAGATGGTCCAGTCCCATTGCTGGGAGCGCGGGTCGACGTCGGCCCGCCCCACGAACGACGCCGACACCGTGCTCGACGTGAGGGCACATCCGACGATGCTGCTGCGCTTCACGACGGTCCTGCGCGACTGCGGATTCGTCGCGGACGGCCAGAGCTTCGAGGGCCATCAGCACCGCTGGGTCCGGGGCGAGGCCCAGATCGACGTCCTCATCCCCCGCTTCCTCGGCGAGCGCGCGTCGTCCCGTCGCGGGATCACCGGCGGGACGACCCTGGCCGCACCCGGTGCCCAGGGCGCCGTCGACCGAGCGCGCGTCGTCGAGGTCCGGGTGAACGGCCGCGACGGTGCCGTCCTGCGGCCGACCCTGCAGGGCGCGCTCCTCGCCAAGGCCGCGGCCGTCGAGATCCCGGGAGACGACCACACGCGACACCTCGTCGACATCGCCACCCTCGGGTCGCTCGTCTCCCGCCGGGATCGAGTGGCGACGGACGTCACCGAGACCGAGCGTCGCCGCATCCGTGCCGCCCTCAGCCTCATCGAGCGCGATCCGCTCATCTGCCGGGTCGCGGACGTCGAACCGATCGTCGTGGACCGGCTGCGCCTGGCCTTCGCCTGACGACCCCGCAGACCCCGGTGTCGCCCTTGACACCAGAGTCCGTGCCGAGAGTTCGGGCTCCCGACCGTGCCGACGGTTCGGGCCGCCGACGGCGTGCCGCGACAGGGTCGGTCGGACACGGGGCACCCCAGGAGGCACCCGGGCATGTGTTCGGAGCGGCACGCCTCCCCCGTTTGGGCGACGTCGCGAGAAAGACGGGAACGCAGGAGGCGCGGGTCACGCGACCCGCGCCTCCTGCGTCCTCGGCGGCCCGCCGCTCAGCGGGGGATGACCGAGAACAGGAACTTCTTCTTCACCATCACCCAGAGCAGCAGCACCGAGACCACGTGGACGATCGTGCCGACGACCACGTCCGAGCGGTCCAGCCCGGGGATCGACGCGACGGCGAGCACGAAGAAGACCTGCCAGATGAACACGTAGAGGCTGGCCTGCCCGAGGGGGACGTAGAACCAGCCGAGGGCCGCCGAGATCGGCTTCCAGAACACCGTGAGGATCGCGTAGACGCAGACGACCACGAGGGCCACGTCGACCAGCCGGCCCCACTGCATGTCGACCCGCTGGTAGCCGGTCGCGTACAGGGTGTCGTAGAGGCCCGTCGGGATCGGCCCCGGGGCGAACCCGTAGGCGTGCCCGGCCCAGATCAGCGCGAGGAACCCGGCGTAGCCGACGACCCCCACGCCGACCAGCACCTTGCCGAGGCGGGTGGTCAGCGCCGTCACGATCCGACGCCGGTACCAGCCGATGACGAGACCGTGGGTGAAGAGCACCTGCCAGGCGAAGAGCGGGAACACCGGCTCGAACTGCGACGGCAGGAGGTGGACGTCGGGGAAGACCACGCCGACGGCGTAGACCGCCCAGCTGACCAGCAACACGGCCCACCAGGCACGCCGCTTGATCGCCCACATCAGGGCGGGGATCGTCAGGCTCAGCACGACGAACAGGCCCATGATGTTGAACGGCCACGGCCCCATCTCGAGCAGCAACAGCTGACGCACGGCGTACCACGGCGGCGGGTAGTCGAGCAGGCGGTCGACGTTCGGGTACAGGTCGTAGACCCGCCCCTCCGCCGAGGTGCCGGTCATGCCCGTGCCGCGGTCGGTGAAGGTCGTGACCGCGTCCGTGTTCAGCAGCGGCACGAAGCTCAGCGCGAAGACCACCAGGATGACCGCGAGGGTCACGACGTACTGCTTGCGCGCCCGCACGAAGGCGCCGATCGCGGCGGCCTTCTCGCCGTACTTCTTGATGCCGAGCGGGTAGACCATGCCGAGGACGATGCCGCTGAGGAACACGAACATCTCGGCGCCCGTGATCGCCCCGACGGCCTTCAGCGTGACGAACGAGAACGGCCCCGCGACCTCGATGTGCGTGATGACGACGGCCAGGATGATGAACCCGCGGAAGAGGTCGATGCGCAGGTCGCGACCGGGTGATCCGTCGTCGGGGTAGCGCCAGCGGGGCAGCAGGCGCCCGACGACGCCGCTCACCAGGAAGACCAGGGCGAGCACCACGGCACAGGCCACGATCCAGCCCATCTCGTCGCCGCCGCCGTCGCGGACCTGCACGGTCGCGGCGTCGCCGTCGGTCGAGGTCACGCGGTCGGTGACCGGCCCGAGGTCGATCCGGTCGGACGCCTCGAGATCGGTGCGCAGCGCCCCGGCGATGCCCGACTCGGCTGTGGCCCGCCAGTCGACGGGTCGGTCGCCCGCCTCGGCCTCGTCCCGCTCGACCTCGAGCCAGGTGACGCCGGAGATCCGGTCGTGGGTCGGCAGGGCGTCCAGCACCTGACGCCACCAGCCCTGCTTGACGTCGAGCTCGGGGGCACCGTCGAACCCGGCGGCGTAGAGGGCGCCCGTGTCGAGCAGCATGGGTCGGTCGCGCCCCTCGGCGAAGCGCTCGTAGAACGTCGACGGCTGAGCCTCGGTGTAACCCCAGGTCTCGTCGAAGCGTGCCTCGACCTCGCCCGCCGCCGGGGCCTGGTTCTCGACCAACGGCACCGACGTGCCGGCGGCCGTCGAGGCGCTGCCCTTGGCGAAGAAGAACATCGACTGGCCGACCCAGTCGACCGCGTCGTCGCCGGGGTAGTAGGGCCCGTACGGGTCGTCGGCCTCGGTGACCCGCCCGTCGTCGTTCGTGTCGAGCAGGTCGACGTCGCCCGAGGGGGTCTCGGTGAGGCGGCCGACGGCGTCCGAGAACGGATAGCCCGCACCGTAGGACGGAGCCCACACCATGCGGGCCTGCGAGTCCCCGGCGTGCACGACGTCGGCGAGGGCCCGGAACGCCCCGACGAACGCCGTGGGCTGCTGCCCCCAGCGCTGCCAGTTGCCGTTCATCTCGGGCGCGAAGCGCACCAGCTGGAGCGTGCCGTACTGCCGGTCGATCTCGGTCAGCAGGTCGTCGGCCCGGCGCGCGTCCGCGGCGTCGAGGTCGGCGAGCCGCCCGGTGGGCTCCAGGCTGACCACGAGCACGGCGCCCTGGGCGGCCGCGGCACGGGCCGACCGGCGCCACTCCTCGACCGCGCCCTGGTCGAGCGGGTAGTCGATGTTGACGCCGTACAGCGACGGCGTCGCGCCGAGTCGACCGGCGTAGCCGTCGGGTCCGTCCGAGCCCCAGTCGAGGTCCGGGCCGACCCACGTGTCCGAGGGTTCAGGAGGCGCGGCGGCGGCCGACGCGGACGTCGCGTCCCCGAGCACCGCCGGCCCCAGCACCAGCGGCACGAACGCCGCGACGGCGAGCAGGGCCGCGCCGATCCGGCGGGCCGCCCGCCGAGGTGGCACCGTCGCCGACGGGTGCCTCAGCGTCGGCACACGAGCGTCCACACGTTGCGGCCGTCCTCGTGGCGGTAGTCGAGGCTCTCGAGGCTGAGGAGCGCCAGGGCCAGGCCGCGACCGTCCTCGTCCTCGAGGTCGGCCATCGAGACGGCGCTGAGGTCGATCTCGCTGGGCATGCCGTTGTCGTGGAAGACGGCCGTCAGCCGGTCGTCGGTGGCGGAGAGCTCGAGGGTGAAGCGGCGACCGCGGTCGGCCTCGGACCGGCGCGAGTGCTCGACGACGTTCGCCGCGATCTCGACGATCGCGGTCTCGAACGAGAAGCGCGTCTCGAGCGAGTCGTCGCCGAGCGAGGTCCACCACGCCTCGAAGGCGTTCTGCACCAGGTCGATGCTCTCGGGTTCGACGGCCACGTCGATGACGACGGGGCCGGGACGCTCAGTCATCGAGGGCGGCCGAGACCGAGGCGCGGGGCTTGAGGATGCGGTCGAGGTTCGTGAGGCGCAGCACCATCGAGACCTGCTCGGTGGGGGCCACCAACCGCAGGTCTCCCCCGGCCTGGCGTGCCGACTTGAGGCACGACACGAGGGCCCCGAGGCCCGACGAGTCCACGAAGGTCGTGCCCGAGAGGTCGACGATGATGAGGCGGTCGCCGGCTGCGAGACGCGCGGCCACCTCGTCGCGGAGTTGTGGTGTCGAGACCACGGTGAGGCGCCCCTGTGGGGAGAGCACGCAGCCGCCTTCGACGGCCTCGACGGTGACGGTCATCATGATTGTTCCTTGTCGTGGGGTGCCGAGGGCCCCGGGTAGAGAACGGCCCGGACGATGATGCTGAAGATCACCAGGTCGAAGAGCACCCAGGCGATGTTGACGAGCGGCGCGAGGCCCTCGGCCTGCCCGGTGGCGTAGCGGACGCCGACCAGGACGAGTGCGGCGACGAGGCAGGCGACGGCCCAGATCTGCGGTCGGACGAGGTCCCACCGGGGGCCGGTGGCCGCCTGCTTCGTCTTGGGCGTCACCGAGAAGCCGAGCGCGCGGCCGCGGTAGACGTTCTGGAACGCCGTGGTGACCGAGGCGATCCAGACCGGGAAGAGCGCCAGCGAGTACTGCTGCCCCCGCCAGGTCGGCCTGCCCGCCGCGACCACCCAGAAGAGCAGCTGGTTGAAGACCAGGAAGGGGATCAGGCGGGCGAAGAAGTCGACGCTGTAGGCCTGCACCGGCACGACGCCGAACGACAGGCAGAGCACGGGCGCCGCGATGTAGACCACGGCGGCGAAGCCCGAGAGGTAGCTCCACATGGTGGAGAAGTACATGAGACGCTGACCCCACGACAGGCCCTTCTGCACGAGCGGGTTCTCGCGGAAGAACACCTGCATGGTGCCCTGGGCCCAGCGCAGACGCTGCGTCATCATGGTCGCGAGGTCCTCGGGCGCGAGCCCGATCGCGAGGATCTCGTCGTGGTAGACCGACCTCCAGCCCAGCCCGTGGAGGCGCATCGCCGTGGCCATGTCCTCGGTGACCGAGATCGTGGCCAGGGGCATGATCGCCTGCGCCTCGGAGCCGCGGTCGACGTCGAGCGCCCCGACGAGCAGCGAGATCGACTCGATGGCGGCGAGCGGGGAGGACGACCGCTGCGCGAGCAGGTCGAGGGCCGCCTCGTCGAGGGCGTCGAACGTGTCGGGGCCGAGCGACATGGCGGCGAGCTCGGCGAGGTCGCCCTTCATGGCCGCGAGGTCGGCGTCGGCGAAACGGAAGGCGATCGTGTCGATGCTGCGCTGGAACCGGTAGGTGACGTCGCCGATGGACTCCCCCGCGGCGAACTCGGCCCGGGCCCGCTCGACCACGGTCTCGGCGTCGTCCAACGCCTCGAGCACGCGGGGCTGGCCGACGGCCTCCTCGCGTGCCCGCACCAGCAGCTTGCGCGACGTGCGGACGGCTCGACGCACGGCCGCCTCGACCTCGGTGACGTACCGCGCGACGCCCAGCTGCATCAGCGCCTCCCGACGGAGTACCGCGTTCGACCCGCAGAAGAAGGCGCTGTTCCAGCCGTCCTTGGACTGTTGGATGGGGCCGTAGAACAGCGGCGCCTGACTGCCCAGGGGGTCGGACTCCGGCACGTTCTCGAACCACTGCGGCGTCTGCACGAGAGCGATCCGCTCGTCCTTGAAGTAGCCGAGGGTGCGGTCGAGGATCTCGGGCTTCGGCACCTGGTCGGCGTCGAGGATCAGCAGGAACTCGCCCTCGGTCGACAGGAGGGCGTTGTTGAGGTTGCCGGCCTTCGCGTGGCGCGGCCGGTCGGCCCAGTCGTCGGACCGGGTGATGACGCCGATGCCCGCGGCCTCGGCGGCGGCACGGATCTCGGGGCGACCCCCGTCGTCGAGGATCCACGTCGTGTGCGGGTAGTCGATGCGCTGCGCCGCGAGGGCGGTGCGCATGACGAGCTCGACCTCCTCGTTGTACGTGGTGACGAAGACGTCGACCGTGACCCGCGTCTCGAGGCCCTCGGGGTCGGGAGCGGTCGGTGGCTCGCCACGTTCACGCAGCCGCCAGGCCCCGAGGCCGAACAGCAGCGAGTCGATCACGCTGTACGTCTCGGCGAGGATCAGCGGCACCGCGATCCACCACGACGACCAGTTCACCGAGGCGGCCCAGCGCCAGACGATGTAGTTCAGGCCGGCGAGCGACGCCAGCAGGACCGCCACCCGGATCGCGACGATGCGGCGACCCGGGGTGGTCCGGTCGAGCAGCCGCTGGTCGCGGCGACTCAGGGTGTCGGTCACGCGCGACGGTCCATGACGACGACGGTGACGTCGTCGCGCGAGAGGCGTCGCTCGGTCAGGGCCGCCATCGACCCGAGCAGGCCGAGGCCGTCGGCACCGCCGGTGGCGGGCCGCGTCGCGAGCCGCCCGACCTCGAGGGCCCAGTCGAACTCGTCGTCGAGGACGTCGAGGACGCCGTCGCTCATGACGATCAGCTGGTCGCCGACGCCGAGGCGGGTCGTCTCGGTGACGTGCTGTTGCTGCTCGTCGAGCCCGAGCGGCAGCCCCGTGCCCGCGAGGTGCTGCACGCTGCCGTCGGCCCGGACGATGATCGACAGCCCCGCCCCGGCGTCGACGAACGAGAGTTCGTCCGTGTCGAGGTCGAGGACGGCGTGGAAGTACGTGACGAACGTCCCGGTGCGCTGCAGGTCGGTCCGCACGGCTCGTTCGATGCGGTCGACCGCGAGGCCGAGTTCGCGTCCCGCGGCGACCTGCGGTGAGGCCGCACGACAGGCCGCCCGGACGGAGGACCCGATGATGGCCGCCCCGACGCCCTTGCCCATCACGTCGCCGACGGCCACGTGCACGAACCGGCCGACGAGTCCGTAGTCGTAGTAGTCGCCCCCGACGCTCAGCGAGGGCAGGCAGATGCCCTCGACCCGGACGCCCTCGACCTCGAGGGGCTCGGCCGGCAACAGCGCCTGCTGCGTCGAGCGGGCGGCCGAGGCGTCGGCGTCGGCGAGGAGCTCGACCTGGGCCCAGGCGGCCAGGTCGCGGAACTCGGCCATCTCGTCTGCCGAGAGCTGCCGGGGCTCGGCGTCCATCAGGCAGAACGAGCCCACGACGTTGCCCGATCCGTCGCGCAGCGGGTGACCGACGTAGAACCGCAGCCCGTTGTCGTTGAAGGCGCCCAGGTGGGCGAACCGCGGGTCGAGGCGGGCGTCGTCGGTGGTGACGATCTCGCCCGTGTCGGTCACGAGGCTGCACGGGGTGTCGGAGCGCCCGGACTCGGGGTCGTCGAAGCCCGCCCGGCCGACGAAGAGCGCGCGCTCGTGGTCCATGACGGTGACCGACGACAGCGGCACCCCGAACACGGCCCGGGCGACGCGGGTCACGCGGTCGAGGCGGGCCTCGTGGCCCGACTCGACGATGCCGAGCGTCTCGACCGCTCGCTGCCGACGTTCTTCGCGGACTTCGTCCCTGATCACACGGCTCCCTCTCGCTGGGCGCGCCTGGTGGGAGCGTGCCGTCTCCGAACCCTGCAACGATGCCACAGAGCCCTCGCCACGTCATGCCCACCATTAGGGGGACACCGAGGAGGCGCGGTGCCGGTCGACGCATGACAAACCTTGCCATCGCGCCTAGGATCGGTCCATGGCCACCATGAACGTCTCGCTGCCCGACGGTCTGAAGCACTTCGTCGAGGCCCAGGTCGACGAGCGCGGTTACGGGACGAGCAGCGAGTTCATCCGCGAGCTGATCCGTCGTGAGCAGGCGCGCGCCCGCCTCCGCGAACTCGTGGTGGACGGCATGGCGTCCGGGGCGGGCTCGGACCTCGACGAGCAGTACCTCGACCGCCTCCGTGACCGCGTGCACCGCGCCGGGGCCGACCGCGCGTGAGCCGCCGCGTCGTGACCTCGCGACGCGCTGACCACGACATCGAGTCGGCCGTCGACCACTACCTCGACGAGGGGGCGCACGCAGCCGCGCTCGACTTCGTCGACGCCATCGACGACGCGCGGTCGCTCATCTCGGCGCATCCCACCCTGGGGTCGGCCCGGTTCGCCGTCGAGACCGGGATCNGAGGCCCCGAGGAGGCGCGGTGCCGGTCGACCGGCACCGCGCCTCCTCGGGGCCTCGCGTCAGTCGAGGAAGTCGAAGACGAGATCGAGCGATCGGGCGGGATCGATCGGAGCGGTCGACCCGGCCGGAACCGCGACGATGACGCTCAGGAGCCCGTGGGGCGTCAGCAGGATCGACCCGCCCCCGACGACCGGCGACCCGTCCTGGGCCGTCGCGACGAAGGCGCGCCCGTCGAAGGCGTCGGCCCGTTCGTCCTCGACCTGCTCGAGCGACAGCCCGTCGACGCCGCCCCCTGCGGGGACCTCGGCGTCCATGCCCGCCTGGTCGAGTTCCTGGACCGTGGCGATGAAGCCGACCCGGGACCCGTCGGCCTCGCTGGTCCACGTGCAGTTCGCCTCGTCGGACCCGATGGTCGAGGTCTCCGCCACGAGGGTCCGCCCCGTGACGAGATCGCCGAGGACGGCCCCCGCCGCCTCGCAGTCGGCGGGCAGGGTGAACTCGCCGGTCGGCTGGTCGGCGGCGTCCGCCGTGGCGGTCGCCTGCCCCGGGGACGACGACCGACCGGCGTCACCGGAGTCGGCGCCGCCTCCGGTGCAGCCCGCGAGCAGGAGGGTCACGGCGACGGCTCCGACGACGGTCGAGAGTGCGGGCGTGGTGGTGGTGCGCATGGTGGTCCCCCGGTGGTGCGCCGGACCCCTTCCGACGACCGCCTCAGCCTAGACGGGTCGGTCCACCTCGGGGTGGGTCAGCTGCCGGGCCAGAAGCGGGTGACGAGGTCCTGGATGAACGGGATCAGGTCCTGCACCTGGTCGACGCCGGCGATCGCGACGGCCACGAGGGGCCACAGCGACACCACGAGCGTCGAGATCACGGCCGCCACCCCGAGCACCCAGGCCAGGGCACCGTTGCGCACCTTCACGATGAGCAGCAGCACGACCAGGGCCAGGACGTAACCGATGGCGATCGCCGCGACGATCGAGCCGACGGGCACGTCGAGGGCGCCGGCCGTGCCGCCGTCCGCC
The DNA here is from genome assembly GCF_014841655.1 of Frigoribacterium sp. CFBP 8759. Lineage (NCBI taxonomy): Bacteria > Bacillati > Actinomycetota > Actinomycetes > Micrococcales > Microbacteriaceae > Frigoribacterium > Frigoribacterium sp. CFBP 8759. The sequence goes on along the minus strand of NZ_JACYUH010000003.1, from coordinate 209,880 downwards.
GCACCGATCAGGGTGAGCACGGGCAGCAGCACGCCGACGACGATCAGCACGCAGAGCACCGCCGAGGTCACCAGGGCCGCCCAGACGGCCCGCGGCCGAGGGCGCCGGGTCGTCATCGTCGTGCGCCGCCCGAACATCACTTCTCCGTCGTGGCGACGTCGTCGCCGTCGACGACGACCTGCGCGTCGCTGTCGGAGTCGACCTCGACCGTGACCGTTCCGCCGTCGACCGTCACGGTGACGTCGGCGTCGCCCGAGGAGGCGCGGGTGGCGTCTCCGTCCGAGGCCCGGTTCTCGTCCACCGCGTCGGCCACGCCGTCCACGGCGTCGGCGGCCTTCGCGCGGGCGTCGGCGACGACCTCGGACGTCGTGTCCAGTGCGGCGTCGGTGGCGTCGGCGGTCGTCGAGCGGGCGTCCTCGCCACGGTCCGCCGCGGAGTCGAGGGCGTCGGCAGCAGCGTCCCGCGCCTGGTCTGCCACGTCGCGGGCACCGTCGGCGACGTCGTCAGCCTCGGCGGCCGCCTTCTCGCCGACCTCGCCCGCGGTGGCCTTCGCCTGCTCGGCGACCTCGCCGGCCTTGTCGCCCAGCTCGCGGGCCTTGTCGGACAGCTCGCCCGCGGCCGTCCGGGCCTTGTCGGACAGGTCGCCCGCGGCGGTCGCGGCGCGGTCGCGTGCCTCGCCGGCGGCGGCCCTGGTCTTCTCGCCGGCCTCCTTCGCCCGGTCGCCGGCGTCCGAGGCGGCGGCGGCGACCTTGTCGCCGGCGTCGGACACGGTCTGCTGCGCCTTGTCCACGGCGGCGTTCACCTTGTCGGCGGCGTCCTCGTCCGAGTCGAACGGGCCGTGCACGTCCGTGACGGTCACGTTGACCGTGACCTCCTCGCCGTCGAGCTGCCCGACGGCGTGCTTGACCTGCGTGCGGACGGTGTCGGCCAGCGTGGTGACGTTCGTCGGGTACTCGGCGACGACGGCGATGTCGACCACGAGTCCCTCGTCGGTGGTGCCGGCGCGCACGCCGGGGACGGAGCCCGTGCCGATCGCCGTGCGCAGGGCGCCGGCGAGCCGCTGGGACGCGGTGCCGAGGGCGTGGACGCCCGAGACGCCGAGGACGGTGACGCCGATCGTGTGCTCGAGGACCTCTTCGGGTGAGGTGGCCCGGGTGGACGCCGCGGCGTCGATGTCGATGGGGGTGACGTGGTGGGTGGACTCGCTCATGAGACCGGCCTTTCATCGTGGAACGTGGGTGGGGCGACGGACGGCCCCCGTCCTCGGGTCGAGGGCGAGGGCCGTCCGTGCGGTGGGGCGAGGGAGGTCAGTCGAGCCGCGTCGCGGACGACATCTGGCTGCGCAGACCGCCGTTGATCTGGATCACGACGGGCGTCTCGGTCCCGAGGACGCCGTCCCAGTGGGCGACGGCCTGGTCGATGCTCCGGCGGATGTCGGTCGGCGAGACGCCGCGACGCGCGTTGGCGGTGACGCGCAGGACCGACTCGCGCTTGACGCGGAAGGCGGTCACGTCCACCGAGACGATGCCCGGGGTGTCGGCCAGCGCCTCCTCGAGGACCTGTTCGGCGACCTTCGCGTCGACGACCAGGCGACCACCGGTGGTCTGGTCGCGACGCGACCCCTCGTCGACGGTGAGCAACGTGCCGGTCTGGCCGTGTCCCTGTCGCAGGGCGAACCAGGCGAGCAGGACGATCAGCACGAGGCTGGCCGCCGCGACCACCCAGAGGATCCACGGTTGGTCGCCGAGGGCGTCGGTCGCGGGGCCCCTCGCATCGGAGGCACCCTGCGAGACGGTCTCCTGGACGTCGGGCAGAAGGGACCCGACGGCGACGGCCCCGCCGGCGAGCAGCAGCACGAGGCCGATGACGAAGACGACGATGCGGTTCAGAGCGCGATTGGTGCTGTTCATGACCCGACCGTTCCTTTCTCGGACAGCTTGACCTTGTGACGCAGGGCCGGGCTGAAGTCGTAGGCGCCCAGTTCGTCGCGGACGGCCTCGTCGATGCTGCGGACGTCGGTCTGACGGCCGGAGGTGCGGGTGACCTCGATCAGGGCGCTGCGCTTGCCCACGCTGACGCTGACCTGCGAGGGGTCGACGTCGCCGGCGTAGCTCGCGGTGCGGGCCAGCGAGCGGGCGATGACCCGGTCGTCGACCACGGCCACGGTGCGCTCGGCCTTCGCGCCACGACGGCCACGACGGCCCGGCGCGAGCGACACGACGATCAGGACGAGCCCGATCAGCGCGACGACGACCGCGACGGCGGTCAGCACGCCGACCGGAGCACTCGCGGCGTCCAGGGTCGAACCGACGAGGTCGGTCGGCGCCAGGAGGAGCGGAGCCGTCCCGACGGCGGCGAGGACCGCCTCGGTGCCGAGCCACGCCAGGGCGACGATCAGCAGGACGGCGAGGGTGATGGCGATGCCGGCCCGCGACGAGTGCGTCTCACGGCGCACGATGCGCTTGTAGAGCGATGCGGTGCTCATGCGACTCGCTTCCTCTCTCGGATGTCGGCACCGATGATCTGCAGGTCGACCTTGTCGATGCTCGACCCGGTCAGCTGCAGCACGCGGTCACGGATGGTGGACTGGGCCGCCGTGAGGCGGTCCAGCAGGGTGCCCGAACGACGTTCGGAGACGCCCAGGGGCGAGACCCGGATGGGGGTCTTGGCGATCACGCTCAGAGCGCCGTCGTGGTCGGCCAGCTCGACCGACACCTTCGACGCGGAGACCTCGAGGGCCTCCGCGGTGACGGCCGAGACGACCCGACGCACGGCACGTGACGTGATCTTGTTCCGGCCGTGGAGGGCCCGGTCGGCCGTCACCGCCGCGGTCACGACGACCGCCGCCCGCGGAGTGCGTCGGCGAGGCCGCGGACGTCGAGCTTGCCCTCGACGACACGGCCGACGCCGAACCCGATCGCCATGGCGATCGCGACGAACACGAAGGCCCAGAAGCCGAAGGCCAGGGCGGTCAGCGCCAGGACGGCGCCGACCAGCATGCCGGTGGTCGTGGCGGTCACTTGACGCGGCTGTCGTCGGCGTCGTCGTCGTTGTCCTCGGAGGGGATGTACACGTCGGAGACGGTGACGTTCACCTCGGTGACCTCCATGCCGACGACCTGCGAGATGGCGTCGGTGACGGACTTGCGCACGTCGTCGGCGACCTTCTGCAGTTCGACGGGGTACTCGGCGACGATGACGATGTCGGCGGCGACCTGCTTCTCGCCGACCTCGACCGAGACGCCCTGGCCGCGGTCCTGCTGGTTGATCACGTTGCGGATCGCGCCGATGGCACGGGCGGCACCGTTGCCCAGGTCGTGGACGCCGCGCACCTCGCGGGCCGCGATGCCGGCGACCTTCGAGACGACGCCCTCGGCGATGGTGTTCTTGCCGGCGGCGTGGGACTGCGTGGTCTTGGCAGCGGCGGTGCTGGTGGAGGGGGTCACGTTGCTCATGGTTGCTCCTTGCTCTGGACCGGTGGGACCGGTCGGTGTCGGGGTGCCCGTGAAGCGGGTCACATCATTCAGACGCATGGGGCACGGCAGGTGTCATGGTGGGTCAGCCAGCTTTCAGGGAACGATTCACCACCACTCACATTTCGGCCATCACGTCCCCCGATCCGGGCACGGGGTGGTAGTCAAGAGGCATGGCGCGGGCCGTCCGGTCCTCGTCGCCGGGGTCCCGCCGCGTCCCGTCTCGCCGGGTCCCGTCCCGCCCCCGTCCGATCGCAGGAGGTCGTCATCACCACCGACGACCCCCTCCTCGACGCCGCGGACGCGACGCTGGCCGTCCGGGCCCGCGACGGCGACGTCCACGCCTACGAGGTCATCGCGCGCCGACACGGACCGCTGATGCGCGTGTACGCCGCGCGCCTCCTGGGCTCCGACCTCGAGTCGGACGACGTCGTGCAGGACGCCTTCATGACGGCCTGGCGACGCCTGGCCGACCTCGACGACCCGTCGCGGGTGCGCAACTGGCTGATGCGCATCGTCAGCAACAAGGCGGTCGACCGTCTGCGCGTGCGACGCGACCACGACGACGTCGACCGGCTCGAGGTGTCGGCCCCGCGCCACGAGACGCCCGAACGCGTGGTCGAGGCCCGGTTGCAGCTCGACGCCATGTGGTCGGCCCTCGACAAGCTCCCCCTCGACCAGCGACGGTGTTGGCTGTTGCGTGAGACCGCCGACTACTCGTACGCGGACATCGCCGAGGCCCTCGACCTGCCCGTCTCGACGGTCCGGGGCAAGATCGCGCGGGCCCGGGTGTTCCTCATGACCGAGATGGAGGCGTGGCGATGACGACCGACGACCACTCCCCCCTCGACGTGCCCGAGGACGACGACACGGTGGACGGCATCCCCGCCGACCGCCTCGCGGACTACCTCGACGCCGGACGCACGCCCCGCGACCCGGCCATCGAGGGCTCGGCGGCCTGCCGCCTGTACCTGCAGTCGTTGGCCCGGGTGCACGACCTGTCCCGCGCCTCCCTCGAGCACGAGGCCCGCCGCGAGCCCGACCGGGACGGCGCCTGGATCGACGGTCTCCTCGACTCGATCCGCCGTGAGGTCGTCGGCGGCCGGGAGATCCCGGTCGGCCACCCCGACCCCGCGGTCCGGCTGAGCGTCACCGAGGCCGCGGCGCGCGGGCTCGTGCGACGGGCGGGTGACGAGCAGTCGGGCGTCGTGCTCGGGTCGACGACCTTCGACGGCGACCTGACGACGGCGGGGGGCGACGTGGTCGTGCGGGTGACCGCGGCGGCCCGGTACGGACTCGACCTCGCCGCCGTCGCGGACGAGCTGCGCACCCGCATCACCGAGACGCTGACGCGGCACACCGGCCTGACCGTCGTCCGGGTCGACGTGCTCGTCGACGACGTCTTCGTGGCGAGAGAGGACGACCGATGAGCGACGACCTGCTCTCCCGTGACCTGACCGAGGTGCTGCGCGGCGTCGAGGGCGTGGTCGACGTGTTCGACGCGCACCCCGTCGTCGAGGGGGCGGTGCGGGCCGTCGCGGCCGGCCTCGACCTCGCGGGCTCGACCGGCCTCGTCGAGATCTCGCGGGCGGCCGGTTCGGTGTCCGTCACCGCCCACGTGGCGACCGGACTCGACGTCCCGACGCCCGAGACGCTGGCCCGGGCGGCCGACGCGCTGCGGGGACGCCTGGCCGCCTCCGGCGTGACGGGCGACGACGTCGTGGTGTCGGTCTCGGCCCGTCTGGTCGACGCATCCCGCTGACCGCGGGACGACGAGGAGGCGCGGTGCCGGTCCGACCGACACCGCGCCTCCTGCGCGTCAGCGCTCTCTCGTGAGCCGCTGCGGGTGGTGCTGGTGCTGCTACTTGATGGCGGCGCGGATCTCGGCGGCGGCACCGGCGACGTCGTCGGCCGAGTAGATCGCGGCACCGGCGACGGCGACGTCGGCTCCGGCGTCCTGGACCGAGCCGACCGTGGCGGCCTTGACGCCACCGGCGACCGAGAACGGCACGCCCGAGGCCTTGCCGGCCTCGAGCAGCTTCTCGAAGGTGAAGCCTTCTTCGGCCTGCTCGTCGAGCCCGGCGTGCATCTCGACGAACTCGGCGCCGAGTGCGACGACCTCCTTGGCACGGGCGGCCTTGTCGCCGACGCCGATGAGGTCGACGACGATGCCCTTGCCGTGGGCCTTGGCGGCCTTGACGGCACCGGCGATGGTGCTGTCACCGGCGACGCCGAGCACGGTCACCAGGTCGGCGCCGGCCTTGAACGCCTCGCCCGCCTCGAGCTCGCCCGCGTCCATCGTCTTGAGGTCGGCGAAGACGATCTTGTCGGGGTGCGCCTCCTTGATCGCGGTGATGGCGCGGAAGCCCTCGGCCTTGATCAGCGGAGTGCCGAGCTCGATGATGTCGACGCTCGGCGCGGCGGCGGCGGCCAGCTCGAGGGCGGCGTCGGTGGTCAGGGTGTCCATGGCGAACTGCAGCTTCATGTGGTGCTCCTCGTGGGGGCGACGGGGCCCGATCGGGCCTCCGGTACGTCGTCGATCCCGTTGCCTTCGATCCTGGTCCGACGATGCTGTGAGAGCAGCCCCTCGACGGGGGCGTCCCACCCATCCGTTCGGGTAGGGAGGGTGGCATCGGGTAGGCGGACGCCTAGGGTGGGCGCATGAGCCACACCGTGCACGACGTCCCCGGTCGGGCCGGTTCCGACACCCTGGCCCGCACCCTGGCGTCCGAGCACGCGCGGGCGACCGCCGACCTGGTCGACCGGCATGCGATGACGCTCGAGTCCGTGCTGGCCGCCCTGCGCTCACGACGCCTCGACGACCGGGCGGCCCGGGCCGAGGCCATCGACGTCGCGGCGGGGGCCCTGGTCGCCCTCCGGACGGGGTCCGACCGCGACCGGGGCACGACCCTCGAGCCGGTCGTCGGGGCCTTCGCGCGCCTCCGGTCCGACCTCCGGCCGCTCGTGCGCTTCGGCGACCTGGACGTCCAGTTCGTCGAGCCTCCGGCGACGGGTCGGGCCCTGCCGGGGGACGTCGCGCACGTGGCCCGGGCCGTCGTCCGGAACGCCGTGCTCACCTTCGTCGACGCGGGGGACGCACGTCGGGTGCGCATCCAGTGGGACTGCGACGGCCTGAACCTGCTGATCGCGATCCGGGACGACGGCGCGGGCGAGTTGACGGCACACGACGACGCGCTGCGGCCGATCACCGAGCAGGTCTCGGGGGTCGGGGGCGAGCTGACGGTGGCGTCGACCGTGGGGTGGGGCTCGGAGTTGACGGTGCGCCTGCCGCTCGACCCGCCGCCGTCGAACGAGCCGTGGGAGCTGGTCGCGGCCCTGAGCGAGCGGGAACGCGAGGTGCTGCACCGGGTCGCGGCCGGCGACCGGAACCGCGACATCGCGGCGGTGCTCGGCATCAGCGACAACACGGTGAAGTTCCACGTGTCGAACCTGTTGCGCAAGCTCGGGGCCCGCAGCCGCACCGAGCTCGCCGCCCTCGCCTCGTCCCCCTGACCCGGAGGCCGCACTCTGCCCTCTCGCCCCCTGCGCCGATCGAGTGGGCAGAAAACGTCCTTCATCTCGACGGGAAGGACATCTTCTGCCCACTCGGCGCCCGGGGTGCGGAGCCGACCCCCGTGGTGCCCGTGGCGAGCGACGCGGCTGGTGGCGTCAGAGGATCACCTCTCGCCAGCGATCGTGCGGTTACTGTGGCTCTGGCCGTGGCACGCGTCACGTCGTCGCTAGGTCCGCCGCCTCGCCATCACGGCGCGCTGCAGGAGCACGAAGACCAGGAGGATGCCGCCGGTGATGATGGTGGTGGCCTCGGGCGGGATGCCTCCGTCTCGCGTGATGAGCACGTTCATGAGGCCGAGCACGAGCGCTCCCACGACGGACCCGAGCACGAAGCCGACGCCGCCGGTGAGGAGGGTGCCACCGATCACCGTGGCGGCGATCGAATCCAGCTCCCACCCGATGCCGGTGATGTTCTGGGCACTCCCGAGCCGGGCCGTGTAGATGACCGAGGCGAGCCCTGCCAGCGATCCGCTGATCACGTAGACGGCGAGCTTCGTGCGGCGAACCGGGAGGCCCATGAGGGCGGCCGACTGCTCCGACCCGCCGATCGCGTACACGGTGCGCCCCAGACGCGTGCGGTGCAGCACGAAGAACGCGACGGCGACCACCACGAGCGCCATGAGCACGCCCGGAGTCGTCACGACGTCGTTCACCTTGGGACCGTCCACGACCTTCATGTTCGTCGCGAGCGAGCGGATGGGCGACTCGTCGGCGAGTCGTTCGGGCACCGTGCTGAGGATGGAGGCGAGGCCCCGTCCGAGGAACATCATCGCGAGCGTCGCGATGAACGGCTGCACGTCGAAGAACTGGATCAGCACGCCCGAGACGACGCCGGATGCCGTGCCGATGAGGATCATCAGCACCATCACGACCCAGGGGTTCCAGCCGGCGTTCGCGAGCAGCACGCCCGCGACGCTGCTGACCGCGACGATCGCACCGACGGAGAGGTCGATGCCCCCCGTGAGAATCACGAACGTGAGCCCCACGGCCAGGACGATCACATGGGCGTTGTTGATGAGCAGGTTCGACAGGGTCGCGGCCTGCACGATGCGGCCGTAGGCGATCTCTCCGTAGGCAAGCATGGCGATCAGGATCACCAGGGCGGCGACCGTCGGCAGGGAATCGAGTCGGAGCCGCATGCGGCGACGCGGTTCGAGGGGACCGTTGCCGGGGCCCGGACCGGGGGTCGGCGTGGGGGTGAGGGGCGGGCGGATCGTCGTGGCGCTCATGCGGACACGGTCTCCTTCTCGGTCGGCACGGAGGTCGGCGCCGGGCGGCGGCGCCTCGTGAACAGGGCGCGGACGCGCCGGGACTGCAGCAGCACGATCGCCACGATCACGATCGCCTTGAAGGCGGGCGTCGCCGAGGAGGAGACGCCGAGGAACACGACGGTCTTGTCGAGCGTCGCGATGAGGAGCGCCCCAACCGCGGCTCCGAGCAGGTGGAACTTGCCGCCTGCCAGCGACGTCCCGCCGATGACGACCGCGAGGATGGCGTCGAGCTCGAGTTGGTAACCGGTGCGCGAGACGTCGACCGTCATGACGCTGGACGTGGCGAAGATCCCGGCCACGCCGGCGAGCAGGCCGCTCCCGATGTAGGCGGTGAACAGGAGGGCTCGGCGGTCCAGCCCCGCGAGGCGCGCGGCCTTCGGGTCCATTCCGATCGCTTCGATCATGAGTCCCAGTGCGCTGCGCCGCACGAGGGCGGCGACGCCGAGCGTGATCAGCACGGCCAGCAGGAACACGACGGGTAGTCCGACGAGGTAGCCGTTGGCGACCCAGCGGAAGGGCTCGTTGGCCGCGGCCGTGTTCTGGCCTCCCGTGATGACCTTGGCCAGGCCACGGCCGGCGAGCATGATCACGAGCGTGCTGATGAACGGCTGCAGCCCGACGACCGAGACGAGCATGCCGTTGACCGCGCCGAGGACCCCGGCGATGAGGAGCGCCAGGCCCATCGCAGCGAGCGCGACGCCGAGGGAGTCGGAGCCGGCCGCCTTCAGGAACTCCATCGAGACGGCACCGGCGACGACCATGATCGAGCCGACGCTCAGGTCGATGCCACCGGTGGCGACCACGAGGCACATGCCCACCGCGATCATGAGCACGGGGGCAGCGGCCCGGAGGATGTCGACGAGGTTGCCCACGAGGTTGCCCGTGTCCGGGTTGACGGACAGTGCGAGGTAACCGGGGTCCTTCGCCACGTTGATCGCCAGCAGCAGCACGATCGCGACCGTGCCCCAGACCCAGGGCCGGTGCAACAGGTCACCGAGCCCGTGGGCGCCCAGGCGCCTGGTCATGGTGGTCGTCGGGTCACTCATCGGGTTGCCTCCTCGGGCGTGGTGCGGGGGATGGTCTCGAGGGGGATCTCGGAGACGCCCTCCTCGGCGATGGCGGCGACGATGGACTCGGCGGTGACGTCCGGTCCCGCCGCGAGCTCGGCGATCTTGCGGTGGTCCTTCAGCACGACGATCCGATCGCTGAGCCGGACGACCTCCTCGAGCTCCGAGGAGATGAACACGACGGCGACTCCCGTGTCGGCGAGGGCGGCGACCTGTTCCTGGATCTCGGCCTTGGCACCGACGTCGATGCCGCGTGTGGGCTCGTCGAGGATCAGCAGCTCCGGCTCGGTCGCCAGCCACCGGCCGAGCAGGACCTTCTGCTGGTTGCCGCCGGAGAGGTTACGGATGGGTCGATCGGGATCTGCGGGTCGCACGTTGAGCTCGGTGAGATATTTCGTCACCATGCGGTCCTTCTCCTTGGCCGAGAGCGGGCGGGCCCAGCCCCGTTTCGCCTGCACGGCGAGCACGAGGTTCTCGCGGACGCTCAGGTCGCGGATGATCCCCTCGTCTCGACGGTTCTCGCTCGAGAACGCGATGCGGTGCTTCAGGGCCTTCGCAGGGGACGAGATCGCCACGGGGACGCCGTCCATGGTCACGGATCCCGAGTCGGGGCGATCGACTCCGTAGAGGAGACGGGCGAGTTCCGTGCGGCCGGAGCCGAGGAGGCCGGCGAGGCCCACGACCTCGCCGCGACGCAGGTCGACGTCCGTCGCGTCGAGCGAGCCCTTGCGGCCGATCCCGGTGGCCCGGTAGACGGGCTCGCCCTCGGCGACCTGTCGGCTCGCCCGGTCCCGGTCGAGGGAGCGGAGGCTCGGCAGGTCCTTGCCGATCATCTCCGAGATGAGGCCGGCACGATCGATGTCTCGTGTGAGGTGCTCACCCACGAACGTGCCGTTGCGCAGCACGGTGAGTCGGTCGCTGATCGCGAAGACCTGGTCGAGGAAGTGAGAGACGAAGAGGATGGCGACGCCTTCGTCACGAAGGCGTCGCATGACCCGGAAGAGACCTTCGACCTCGTCCGCGTCGAGGCTCGAGGTCGGCTCGTCGAGGATCAGCACCTTCGCCTCGACGACCGTGGCGCGGCTGATCGCGACGAGCTGCTGGAGGGCGAGGCTGAGCGACGAGAGGGGGGTGCGCGCGTCCAGGTGGCCGAGTCCCACACGCGCCAGGACCTCGGCGGCGGCGGCGTGCGTTCCCTTCCAGTCGATGCCGAACCGGCCGCGCTTCTCGTGGCCGAGCATGACGTTCTCACCGATGGTGAGATTGCTGCACAGGTTGACCTCTTGGTAGACCGTCGAGATTCCCGCAGCCTGCGCGTCCGCGGTGCCCGAGAGGCGACGTTCGACGCCGTCGACGACGACGCGTCCGGAGTCGATGGCGTAGACGCCCGTGAGCGCCTTGATGAGCGTCGACTTACCGGCGCCGTTCTCGCCCATGAGCGTGTGGACCTCGCCGGGGTAGAGACGGAGGTCGACCCCGTCGAGGGCTTTGACCCCGGGAAAAGCGATGGTGATGGCTTGCATCTCGACGATGGGGCCGGGTGCCTGCATGCGTGTAACTCCTTGTCTGCCGATGCCCACCCGCCNCCGTGGCGGCTGCCTCGGGCGAGTCGAACGTGGCCGACTCGACGACGATCGACGACTCGACGGTGTCGCCGTCGAGCAGCTTCTGCACTGCCTCGAGGGCCGTGTCGCCGAACAGCGGGTTGTACTCGGCGACGAAGCTGAGCTTGGACTCGGACAACGCCTCGAGGGCGCTCTTCGTGCCGTCGATGGTGGCGATCTTCACGTCCTTGCCGGGCGTGAGGCCCGCCTCCTCGACCGCCTGCACGGCGCCGAGTCCCATCTCGTCGTTCTGGGCGAAGACCATCTGGACGTCGTTGCCGTTCGACTTCAGCACCGTCTCGAAGACGCTCTTGGCCTCTTCGGTCGACCAGTTGGCCGTCTGCGCGCCGATCTTCGTGAATGCGCTGTCTGCGCCGATCACCTCGTCCCAACCTTCGTTGCGTTCGTTCACGACCGAGACGCCCGCCGGGCCCTCGAGGGTGAAGTACTTGCCACCCTCGGGAAGCGCGCCCTTGGCCCACTCGGCGACGGACTCGCTGACGGCGATGTTGTCGGGCGCGATCCGGGTCGCGTAGAGCGAGGTGTCGTCCGGCTCGATGCCACGGTCGATGAGGACGACGGGGATCTCGGCTTCCTTCGCCCGCTCGAGCGAGTCCTCCCAGCCGGAGCCCTCGGTGGCCGAGAGAAGGATCACGTCGACACCCTCGTCCACGAACGACGTGAACGCGTCGATCTGCGACTTCTGGTCGTTGTTGGTCGCCGGGGCGTACTTCAGATCGAACCCGGCGTCTTTCGTGAAGGTGTCCTGGATGTTCGTCTCGTTGGCCTGACGCCAGGCGCCCTCGGGGCCGACCGCGACGAAGCCGACCGTTGCCAGGTCGTCACCGCCGTCCGTCGAACCGGTGCCGGAACTGCAGGCCGCGAGACCGAGGGCAATGGCCCCTGCGGCGGCGATGGTGGCGATGCGCCTCTTCGTGGACATGGATCTCCTCCTTGAGATGACCGGACGTCTTCGTCCGGTCGTGGCCATGGGGCCGGTCGTGCTGCGTGGGCTCGGGTGCTTCCGCGTGCTGGGAATGTTACCGGTAACAGTTTCGCGAGTGCAAGAGTGATCGAGAACATCCGCCCGTCGGGAAGGGATCGACTGCGAGCCTCAGCGGCGTGACGGCGCTGCAGGCGGCAGGAGGGGCCCGCCCTGCCACACCGACGGGAAGTCGTCGCCCTCGTCGCTCTCGTCGTCCGGTGCGGCGATGAGCTCGACGAGGGTGTCGACCGTGACGCCCGGCCCGTTGCTGAGCTCGCCGATCTTCTCCCGGTCCTTGAGGACGACGATCCGGTCGCTCACCCGCACGAGCTCGTCGAACGCGCTCGAGATGAACACGACGGCGACACCCTCGAGCGCGAGCTGCGCGACGTGCGCCTGGATGTCGACCTTGGCGCCGATGTCGACGCCGCGCGTCGGCTCGTCGAGGATCAGCACGCGGGGCCGGATCGCCAGCCAGCGAGCGAGGAGCACCTTCTGCTGGTTGCCGCCCGAGAGCTCGCCGGCGGGTGTCGCCGGATCGACCGGCGTGATGTCGAAGTGCTCGATGTGCCGCTCGACGAGGTCCTCGCGCTCGGCCTTGGAGAGCGGGTGCGCCCACCCACGCAGAGCCTGCAACGCGAGGACGATGTTCTCCCGCACGCTGAGGTCGTTGATGAGGCCCTCCGCCCCTCGATCCTCGGCAGACAACGCCACCCGGTTCCGCAGTGCGTCCGCAGGGCGGTCGATCACGACGGTCCGACCACCGAGCGTGACCACGCCGCCGTCAGCTCGGTCGGCGCCGGCCAGCAGGCGCGCGAGCTCGGTTCGCCCGGAGCCGCGAAGCCCCGCGATGCCGACCACCTCTCCCGCGTGCAGCTCGAAGTCGACCGGCCGCAACATCCCGCGGCGTCCTACACCGGTGGCGCGGTACAGCGGCGGGCCGACCGGATCCACACGATGGGCGCGGCGCTCTGACCCGATGCGTTGCAGGTGCGCGATGTCCTTGCCGATCATCCGCGCGACCAGTTCGGCGCGGCCGATCTCGTGCGGCAGGTAGTCGCCCTTCTTCACACCGCCTCGAAGGATCGTCATCCGGTCGCTGAGTGCCAGCACCTGCTCGAGGAAGTGCGAGACGAAGAGGATGGCCACACCCTGGTCGCGGAGGCGGCGGATCACCTCGAAGAGCTGCGCGACGTCGACGGCATCGAGGCTCGACGTGGGCTCGTCCAGCACGAGCACCCGTGGTCGGTCGACCATGGCGCGGGCGATGGAGACGAGCTGGCGGCTGGCGGGAGTGAGGTCCGCCAGCAGGGCTCGCGGGTCCAGCTCGGCCAGTCCGAGCTCGGCCAGCATCGTGGCGGCGCGTTCATGCGTCGCACGCCAGGAGATGCCGACGCGACCGTGCACCTCGTGGCCCAGCATCACGTTCTCACCGACGCTCAGGTTCTCGACCAGGTGCGATTCCTGGAACGCGGCCTGGATGCCGAGGGCCCGCGCGTCAGCCGGACCGCCGAGACGGACGGGCTCGCCGTCCACGAGGACCTCCCCTGCTTCGATCGGGTACACGCCGAGCAGCGCCTTGATGAGCGTGGACTTCCCCGCTCCGTTCTCGCCGAGGAGAGCGTGCACCTCGCCCGAGTGGAGGTCGAGGTCGACCCTGTCGAGCGCGACGCCGTTCGAGAACGCGACGGTGATCCCCCGCATCTGCACCGTGGGGTGGGCAGGTCCGTCCCGCCGCTCGTCGTGACCGGACCAGGTCGGGCCAGCGGCCTGAGGGCCGATCGGGTGCATCGTCGTCGATGCCCGTACGTGACGCACGTGGTGCTCCTCGGGTCGGAGGCCTTGACGGCCTCGCGCCGGGCGGTGCCCGACGTGCACGACTGTAGCTGTCGTGATGCACGCGGGCGAACGACGACGAGCTGGATTACCTCAGATGGCCATCTCGGTCGAGAGGGCGCGCAGCCGCGCTGGAGTCACGCACCACGAGCTCGGCGGGAATCCGGCTGTTCTGCGGGATCTCTCGGCCCTCGATCGCGGCGATCAGGACGTCCACCACGAGCGACCCGAGCGCCGGGAAGTCCTGCCGCACGGTCGTGAGCGGCGGGAGGAAGTGGCGCGAGACGGGCAGGTCGTCGAAGCCGACGACGCTCAGGTCCTCCGGCACGCGGATGCCGCGGTCGTGGAGGCCGTGGATCACCCCGAGCGCCATCTCGTCATTGGCGACGAACACGGCGGTGTATTCCGGAACTCCGGTCAGTCCGCGTGCGTAGTCGTAGCCGAAGTCGCTCGACCAGTCACCGATGACGATGGGCCGCTCGTGCATGCCCCATGCCCGGGTGCGCGCATGGAAGGCACGCTCGCGAGCGCGGGCGTCGAACCAGTCGAGGGGCCCTGAGAGATGGAGGACGTCGCGGTGACCCAGCGACGCGAGGTGATCCACGGCCAGCTTCGTGCCGGCAGCCTGGTCGACGGAGACCGTGAGGAAGGCCGGGTCCTTCTCGGCCTTGACGACCAGGGTCGGCAGCCCCGTCGTGATGGTCCGGAGCACGGCCACGGACGACGAGCGCGGAGCGACCACGCAGAGTGCGTCGATGCCCTGGCCTGTGAGGTGGCGCACGGCCTCCTCGGGAGTCGCCGAGTCGTCGCGGAGCGCGAACGACGCCACGGAGTACCCGCCGTCGCGCGCCGATCGCTCGATGGCCCGCAAGATGCTCGACGGACCGAACTCGACGGCGCTCTCGATCAGCACGCCGATCCGGAGGGCCCGCTGGGTGACGAGCTCGCGCGCAGCACTGTTGGGACGGAAGTCGAGCTCGGCGACGACCTCGAGCACGCGTTGGCGCGTGGACTCCTTGACCTGCGGGTGACCATTGAGCACGCGTGACACGGTCATGTGCGACACACCAGCACGCTCGGCAACCTCGCGAAGACCGAGACGTTCACCGCCGCCTCTGACGCTCACCCGGGCTCCATCCTGCACGCTCCGCAACGCAGCTTGGCGTCATCTGCGCCGGCGTGGACGTGGCTCCATGGCGCTGGCTCATTGTACGGGGGCCTTGCTCACGTGGCGGTCGGCTTCCGTGACGAACACGACGGGTACCGCCGTCACGGGGCGTAGCGGACGGACATGATGGGACACGAGACACCGACCGAGGGGTGAACGGTGTCAAGGTCTCCGCATGGCGCTCATCTGCTTGGTCCTCTCCGGGGCCGCCCTCCTGGTCAACGGCCTCACCCTGCTCGGGCGCGTGCCCGGCCGGGACAGCGGCGTGTTCAACGTCCTGGTCGGCGGTCTGCAGCTCGTCCTCTGCGTGGCCGTGGCCGTGTCAGCCGACGGTTCCCTGCCCATCCTCTTCGGGATCTCGGGCACCTTCTTGTTCGGCATCACGTACCTCTACGTCGGCGTGGACTCCCTCCTCGGCCTCGGCGCCGTGGGCCCGGGCTGGTTCTGCGGCCTGGTCGCCGCTCTCGCCGTCGCCTTCGCGATCGTCCACGTCGCGGACGACCCTTTCCTCGCCGTGCTCTGGACGGGATGGGCGGCGCTCTGGGCGCTGTTCTTCGTCCTGCTCGCCCTCGGCCGATCGGCCATCAGCACCTACACCGGGTGGGCCCTCGTCCTCGCGAGCCAGGTGACCACCACGGTCCCCGCGCTCCTCGGCCTCACCGGGCACTGGCCGACCGGCTCGGTCGCCACGACGGCTGCACTCCTGGCGCTCGTCGGGGTGTTCGGCGGCGCCGTCCTTCTCACCCGCCGAGCCGCCACACGTCCCCAGCCGGAACACACGCCTGCCCCTGCCGCTGCCTGACCCACCAGAACGGAACCGAGACCCATGACCACGACGACCACCACCTCCACCACGTGCGTCACCACGGCGTCACCCACCGACGACGCCCTGTCCGCGCGTTTCCGCCCGCTCTTCGACCGCATCGCCGCCGGTGCCGCGGAACGCGACCGTGAGCACCGCCTCCCCGTGGCCGAGATCCGCGAGCTCGCCGACGCGGGCTTCGGAGCCCTCCGTGTCCCCGTCGAGTTCGGGGGCTCCGGCGCCACCCTCCCGCAGCTGTTCGAGTTGCTCACCGAGCTCGCGGCGGCGGACAGCAACATCCCCCAGGCCCTGCGCGGCCACTTCGCTCTCGTCGAGGACCGCCTCGTCGCCCGGTCCGGACCGCGCGACGTCTGGCTCGAACGGTTCGGCCGCGGCGAGATCGCCGGGAACTCCTGGACCGAAGTGGGCACGGTGCAGGTCGGCGACGTCGCGACGAAGGTCAGCCCGGACCCGGACGGCGGATTCCGCATCACCGGACAGAAGTACTACTCCACCGGCAGCATCTTCGCCGACTGGATCGACACGTACGCCGAACGCACGGACACCGGCGACCGGGTCATCGCGATCGTCGACGCCCACCAGGAAGGCGTCACCCACACCGACGACTGGGACGGGTTCGGGCAGCGGACGACGGGGTCGGGCACGAGCACCTTCCGAGATGCTCGTGTCGGTGCCGACGACGTCGTGCTCTTCGACGAGCGATTCAAGTACCAGACGGCCTTCTACCAGGCCGTGCTGCTGAGCGTCCTCGCCGGCTCCGTCGTGGCAGCCGAGCGGGACATCGCGTTCGAGGTCAGGAACCGCACCCGGGTGTTCTCCCACGGCAACGCCGACACGTTCGCCGCCGACCCGCAGATCCTGCAGGTCGTCGGCGAGGTCTCAGCCGCCGGCTTCGCCGCACGGGCGGTCGTCGACCGCGCCGCCCAGGCCCTCCAGGGCGCCTACGAGGGTGCCTTCCTGGACGAGACCGAGGACGAGCAGCGGAACGACCGCGCCGAACTCGCCACCGCGCAGGCCCAGGTCGCACTGACATCGCTCGCGACCCAGGCGACCTCGCACCTGTTCGACGCGCTGGCGGCATCCGGCGTGAGCACCACGAAGAACCTGGACCGGCACTGGCGAAACGCCCGGACCGCCGGCAGCCACAACCCGTGGGTGTTCAAAGCACGCATCGTCGGCGACCACGCCGTCAACGACGTCCAGCCGCCACGGGTCTGGGCCATCGGCGCGACCCGCCGCTGATCTCAGAAGACGAGCACCGAGGACGACAAAAGCCCTGCCGCGTAGGGCAGGGCTCTTCGGGTCCGCACCGAAGGCGCACGCCGCCGGAGGCGGCCAGACAAGCACCGAAGACGAGGAAAGCCCCTGCCGTGTTGGGCAGGGGCTTTCGAGTCTGTGCGCCTGGAGGGACTCGAACCCCCAACCTTCTGATCCGTAGTCAGATGCTCTATCCGTTGAGCTACAGGCGCGTTTCGCTGGCCGATTGGCCAGAGGAAACACTACACGAGGGAGGCGCGGGGCGCGAATCGAGGCCGACCCGCGCCTCCTCGGGTCGTGTCAGTAGGTGTGTTTGCCTTCGCCGTCGCCCTTGTAGTCGCCGATCAGCTCGTCGACCTGGCCGGCCTCGGCCTGGCCGGGCTGGCGGGTGGGGACGGCGTCGTCGGCCGGCCCGTCGTCGAGCGAACGCGAGCCGGTGCCGCCGTCGGGGTGGTTCTCGCTGGTGATCTCGACGGGGCGGTCGTCCCGCTCGCCGACGGTGTGGTCGCCGTGACCCTCGCCACTGCTGTTGCCACGACGCTCGAGGTCGGTCTCGTCGGTGCCGTGCGGGTCGTCCGGGGTCTTCGTCATCGGGTTCCTCCTGCGCGCCGGACTGTCCGGCGGTCGTGCTCCGAGCATGCGCCGCGGGTCCGACCTCCGCCCGCGACACCCACCACACTCACGGCTCGAACGGTTGGTCGGCCCGCCCACGCCCTCGTCGATAAGCACAACGACTCTTGCGCAACAGCTCTTGTGCACCTATCGTCGACTCCATGTCCCCCCGAGAGACCTCCCGCAGCACCCTCACCGACGCCGCCTCGATGCGCGTTCTCGCCCATCCGACCCGGTTGCGCCTCCTCGGTCTGCTGCGCGAACGCGGTGCGCAGACGGCCGCCCAGCTCGGCGACGCCGTCGACGAGGCCCCGGGGACGATCAGCTACCACCTCTCGAAACTCGCCTCGATCGACCTGATCGAGGCGGCCGAGCCGCAGACCACCGACCGGCGCGAGCGCTGGTGGCAGGCCACCGCGCAGCTCACCAGTTGGGAGCCCGCCGAGTTGCTCGACGACCCCGACCGCCTCGTCGCCTCATCCGCGCTGCAGAAGTCGATCGGCCAGGCCTACGCCGCCCGCTTCGGCGAGTACGTCGACGCGATGCCCACCCTGCCTCGCGAGTGGGTCGCGGCCGGGGCGAGCGGCGACCGCAGCCTGCGCCTCACCACGACCGAGCTCGCCGCCCTGCGCCGCGACCTCGAGGGCGTCGTCGACCGCTGGCTCGACGTCAGCGCCGCCCACGACCCGGCGGCCGACGACGGCGCCGCGCCGGTCGTGCTCGTCTACCAGGCCTACCGCCGCCCCTGAGGCGCGTCGTGAGCGAGAGCACGCCGGCCGAGGAGGCGCGGGGCACCGACAGCGCCACTCGCGGCGGTCGTCCGGCCCGGCCCCGCGGCGGGCGCACGGGTCACACCGTCCGCACCGGGCGCACCGGGCGCACCGACCGGGTAGCCCTGTCGTCCCTCGTCGCGGCCCACGCGATCTCACAGACGGGCAACGTCGTCACGGCCTTCGCCGTGCCCTTCTACGTCCTGGGTCTCGGCGGGTCGGGGGCCGAGGTCGGGCTCGCGGCGGCGTTCGCGACGGCTCCGGTGATCATCGGCGGCCCGCTCGGGGGCGTCGTCGTCGACCGGGTCGGGCACCGGCGGGCCGCGATCGTCGCCGACCTCGTGAGTGGCGCCTCCGTCCTCGCGATGCCCGTGCTCGCGCTCACCGTCGGGCTGCCGTTCTGGGCCCTGCTCGCGCTCGTCTTCGTCGGCGGCCTGCTCGACAGCCCCGGACAGACGGCGCGCCGGGTGATGCTGCCCGCGCTGACCGAGCGGGCCGGAGTCCGCATCGAACGCAGCGTGGGGCTCCTCGACGGGTCCGAGCGCTTCGCCAAGCTGATCGGGGCGTCGATCGCCGGGCTCCTCGTCGCCGCCGTCGGACCGGTCGCGTCCCTGTTCGTCAACGCCGCCACCTTCGCCGTCTCGGCGGCCCTGACCGGGGCACTCGTCCCGGCGTCCGGTCCAGGCGGGGCACACGGCGAGTCGGCGACCACCGTGGCACCGACCGACGGCCTAGCCCCGAGCGCGGACGAGCCGGGCGACCAGCCCGAGCCGACCCGCGCCTCCTACCGGTCCGACCTCGTCGAGGGCGCCCGCTTCGTCGTCCGCGACCCGCTGATGCGGCTGATCGTCGCGCTCGTGCTGGTCACGAACCTGCTCGACGCCGCACGCGGGTCGACCCTGCTGCCCCTCTACGCGAACGACCGACTCGGAGGCGCGGCCACCCTGGGACTACTCGTCGCCACCATGGGCGGGTGCGCCCTCGCCGGCAACGTCGCCTTCGGTTTCGTCGCCCACCGGGTGCCGCGCCGCCTCACCTTCGTCGCCTGCTTCACCCTCGCCGGCGGGCCGTCGAGCCTGGCGTTCGCCCTCGGCGCCCCGCTGCCGGTGCTGGTCGCCGCGACCGCGCTCTCGGGTCTCGCCGCCGGCGCCCTCAACCCGATCCTCGGCACGGTGCAGCTCGAGCGCACCCCCGAGCACCTCCGCGGGCGGGTCTTCGGACTGGTCACCGCGGGAGCCTGGGCCGGCATCCCGACCGGCGCCCTGCTCGGCGGGGTCGCGGCCGACACGATCGGGCTGACGGTCGCGTTCGGCATCGTCGCCGTGGTCTACACGACCGTCACGCTCGCCCCGCTCACCGGCGGTCACTGGCGGCTGATGGAGCGTCGGGGCCCGACCGGCGGCCGGCCACCTGCACCCTCGCTGTGAGTCGGGGCGACCCCGGCGCATCGGCAGGTCGGACCGAGCCTGTTTCCAGGCGACGTGTAGTTAGCTCGTCCGGTGACTGCTCACCCGACCCTCTCGACGACGCCTGCCGTCCGTCGACGGGTCACGGGTCGTTGGGTGGTCGCGTCGTCGGCCTCGCTCGTCGTGCTGGCGGGCGTCTACACGATCGCGGTCCTCACCGAGACCGGCCAGTCGATCGAGGACAGCATCCTCCGCTCGGTCGACGGCACCACGTTGTTGCAGTCCGGGGTCGCGCTCGACGCCATCTCTCCCCCGGCCGTGCTGCTGGTCGTCGCCCTCACGATGGTGGTGGCGTTCCTCCGCCGCCGGCCCGGGTCGGCCGTCCAGGCGGGCGTGCTGATCATCGGCGCCACGGTCACCACCCAGGTACTCAAGCAGCTCGCGCCCCGTCCCGAGCTGACGGGCGAGCTCTACGGCAACAGCTTCCCCAGCGGGCACGTCACGGTCGCCGTCGCCGCCGTCCTGGCGATCATGACCACGTTCGGCCGGCACGCCCGGCCCCTGTTCTACATGGTCGGTGCGGCGTTCGCAGCCGTCGTCGCCGAGCAGACCGTCGCCTTCGGCTGGCATCGCTGCAGCGACGTCGTCGGTGCCTGCGCCGTGGCCCTGCTCTGGCTCGGCCTCGTCCGCATCGCCGCCGCCCGCCTCTCACGTGACCCTCGCGGCCGCGACGACGTGGGCCCCCGGTCGCACGGGGCCACCTCGGTGGTGCTCGGCCTCGCCTTGGTCGTCTGCCTCACCCTGTCGGGCGCGATCTGGAGCATCGGCATCGGCTCCGACATGAGCCTCACGACCTCGACCGGCCAAGGGGTGCTGATGGGCGCGCGCCTCGCCGCGGCGGGCGTCGTCCTCGTCACGTGCTGGATCGCCTGGAAGCTCGACCGCAAGGCCTGACGCGCACGTGGCCCGATCGGCTCAGCCCGCGGCGCCGGTCCCGAACAACAGCCCCAGCAGGTAGGTCACGGCGGCCGCCCCGAACCCGATGCCGAGCTGGCGCAGCGCCCGCCTGACCGGGCTCGCCCCCGACAGCAACCCGACGACGGCGCCCGTGCCGAGCAGCGCGACGCCGACCAGCGCCGACGCCACGACGACCGCCACGAGCCCGGACAGCCCGAACAGGTAGGGCAGCACGGCGATCACGGCCCCGGACGCGAAGAAGCAGAAGCTCGAGGCGGCAGCGCCGAAGGCCGTGCCGAGGGTCTCGTGGGTGGCGGGCTCGTCGGCCGAGCGCGCCTCCTGGTCCGGGGCGTCCGCCCAGCCGGCCGTGGCGGCGCCCGGCGCGGCCCCCGCAGGAGGCGCGCTCGGCGACGAGGCCCCTCGCCCCGCGCCCGCGAGCACCTCACGCGCGTGGGTCTCGGCCTCGTCGGGCGACATGCCCCGTGCCCGGTAGACGAGCGCCAGCTCGTTCGCGTCGACGTCGAGGTCGGGCAGCACGTGTCGCGCCGTCGGGTCGGGGGTGGAGGCGTCGAGCAGCTCGCGCTGCGACCGCACCGAGACGTACTCGCCCGCACCCATCGACAACGCCCCGGCGAGCAGGCCCGACAGCCCGGTCAGCAGCACCACGTGGTTCGCGACACCCGAGGCACTGATGCCGAGCACGAGCGCCAGGTTGCTGACCAGACCGTCGTTCGCCCCGAACACGGCCGCGCGGAACGACCCCGACAGGCGGTTGCGTCCGCGCTCGGCCAGGCCGCGCACGACCTCGCCGTGGATGCGTTCGTCGGCGGCCATCGCGTCGGTGGCGTCGGCGTCGGTCGCGTAGGGCGACCGTGCCTCCGCGCTCTGCACGAGGGCCAGCACGAAGATCGAGCCGAAGCGCCGGGCGAGCACCCCGAGCACGCGGGTGCGCAGGTCGGTGCGGGCCGGACGCCCGACGTCGGCGCCGAGCAGGTCCACCCAGTGCTGTGCGTGGCGGCCCTCGGCGTCGGCCAGGGCGACCAGGATCGCGCGCTCCTCGCCGTCCCGGCGGCGGGCGAGGTCGCGGTAGGTCGACTCCTCGGCGCGCTCGTCGGCGAGGTAACGCCGCCAGCGACGCAGGTCGGCGGGGGTGCGGGTGCTCGTGCCGCCGCTGGTGCGGGTGCTGCTCGTGGGCATGGGGACAGTATCGGCCGCGAGTACGGTCGAGCGGTGACCACACCCCGGCCCCGCTACCTCGGCGTCGACCTCGCCTGGCGCGACTCGACGCCCGAGCGCCCCGCGAACGAGACCGGCCTGGCCGTGATCGACGCCGACGGCACGGTGCTCGACGCCGGCTGGGCGCGCGGCGTCGACGAGGTCGAGGCCTGGGTCCGTCGCTGGTCGACGCCCGGCTCGGTCGTCGCGGTCGACGCCCCCGTGCTCGTGCCGAACGCCACGGGCATGCGGGCGAGCGAACGCCTCGTGGCGCGGGCCTATGGTCGCTGGCACGTGTCGGCCAACGCGAGCAGCGCCTCCCTGCCCTGGCTCGGCGGGCGCACCCTCGGCGAGCGCCTCGAGCGTGCCGGCGGCGTCTACGACGACGGCGTCGTGCCGGTGGCGGCCGACGCGGTGGGGCACTTCGAGTGCTACCCGTACACGACGCTCGTCGGCATGACCGAGCTCGCCTACGACGACAAGCGTCCCCGCTACAAGCGACCCGACCTCACCCTGCCCAAGGAGGCGCGGCGCGAGGCCCGCGCGGCGGCCTGCGACGAGCTGCTGCGTCGGCTGGGCGGGCTGGCCCGGGCCGAGGTGCCGTTGCGCCTCGACTCGCACCCGGTGTCCGCGGCGCTGCTCGAGGAGCCCTCGCCGCTGGTCGACCGCGCCTACAAACACCGCGAGGACCTGCTCGACGCACTGGTCTGCGCCTGGACGGCGGCGCTCCGCGCGCGGACGCCCGAGCGCCTGCAGGTGCTCGGCGTCGACACCGAGCCGGACGACCGCGGGAGGCGCGCGACGCTGATCTCACCGGCCCGCCCCGAGCAGCGCCTCGGCCCCGCCCCCGTGGCGCGGGTCGGCTGAGGGCCGCACCGCGCCTCCTGACGCGACGACCCCGGGGCGCGGGTCCGCGTCGGGACGCGACCCGCGCCTCCTGACGTGACGACCCCGGGGCCCGACCCGGCGTCGGGACGCGACCCGCGCCTCCTGCACCCGCCGCGTCCCGCCCGTGTGGCAGGGTGGCGGCATGCCCGCACGACCCGTGACCGTCCGCCGCACGACCGCCGACGACTGGCAGCGCGTCCGCGACCTGCGCCTCGCGATGCTCGCGGACACGCCGATCGCCTACGGCGAGACGCTCGCCGTCGCCCGTCGTCACGCCGAGGCCGAGTGGCGGATGCGCGGGGCCCGGGGCGAGGCCGAGCACGGCACCTCGCTGGTCGCGATCGACGACGGGACGGGCGACTGGGTCGGCGCCATGGGCGGCTTCCTGCAGTCGGCGGGGCAGCCCCTGCTGGTCGGCGTGTACGTCGCCCCGAGCCATCGGGGGCGCTCGGCCGGGGTCACCGACCTGCTGCTCGACGGCGTCGAGACGTGGGCCGCGACCGAGGGCGACACCCTGCGCCTGCACGTCCACGAGCAGAACGAGCGGGCCATCGCGTTCTACCGTCGACGCGGGTACGAACCGACCGGACACACGAACCCCTACGCCCTCGACCCCACCGCGCGCGAGCTCGAGATGCTCGCGCCGCTGCGCTGACCGCCGCACCCGTCCGGTGGCGAGCACGCACGACGTCTTCCTCGAGGGCGCACACGACGAGTCGCGACACCTCGTCGAGCAGACCCTGATCGATCACGGCTTCACCCTGTCGCTGGTGTCGGACGGCAGCACCCGGGCCGTCCGGGGCACGCTGGCCTCCACCCTCGCGCTGCGCGCCTTCGCCGGGCGGGCGCAGTTGCTGACCCTCGGCGTGCAGTGGTTCGTGGACGACCGGGGACGCCTCGTGGTGCGGGTCGTGCACGAGCCGGTCCTGTCGGTGCTCGGCGGCCCGGTCGGCGTCGTCCGGGCGCAGCGGGCCGTCGGCGAGGTGGTCCGGGCACTCGAGGCGGTCGCCCTCGCACGCCGCGCCCCGTGACGGATGCGACCCGCGCGCGTCCTGTCCCCCGAAACACGCGTCTCGACGCCCTGCCTGTGAGGAGCGTCCACGTCTGAACCGCACCATCTCGTGCGGCCTAGCGTTCGTCGAGATGGAGGGCGCGAGCCCTGCATCGGTGTCGTCCGGACCGTGGGTCCCTGCCCGTGAAGCTCTCCCTGCGGCCCGGCGGCGTCACGGAGAGGATGCCGGGCCCGACGGACCCGCCGTCCTCTTCGTGACGCCCGATGCCGACGTCTCGCCTCCGCCCTGCCGGCCCCGGCAAGGCCCGAGCGTGCTCGGAGCGCCTCTGGTCAGCCCGAGATCCCGTCGACGTAGAGCCACCGCCGGTCGACCCGGGCGAACCGGCTGACCTCGTGCTGCGTCCCCACGCCGTCGTCGTCGCGGAAGTGCGCCTCGAACTCCACCGTCCCCTCGTCGTCGAACGGTCCGCCCGCCTGCGTCCGCACGACGTCGAGCCGGAACCAGCGCGTGCCCGGATCGACCTCGAGCGTCGCGGGCCGCGTCGTCGGGTGCCACGTCTCGAGCAGGTAGGAGGCGCGGGCGAGCACGAACGCCGAGTACCGCGAGCGCATCAACCGTTCCGCCGTCGGGGCGGGCGTCGTGCCCCGGTGCAGCGGCCCGCAGCACGATCCGTAGGTCTCGCCGCTGAGGCAGGGGCACCGGGCCGAGTCGTCGAGGTCGCGGCCGGAGCCGGCGGCGGGAGCAGCAGGAAGCATCGGGCCATTCTCCGGCACGCCCCGGCGCCCCGTCCCCGGGCCCCCTCTCGGACACGCCTGCCGGACCGAGCTACACCGTGGGCGGACGCCGGGCACGCCCGGTCGGCTCCCCAGTCCGGGTCGCACCCCAAGGGGCCGCCCCCGCACTGGGCGTCGCACTCCGGGCCACGACCTGCCACGGTGATGCCGTGACGAACTCGCCGACCTCCACCTCGCACCCCGTCCACGAGCAAGAGCTCGTGTTCGCGCACGTGCGCGCGGTGCTGAGCGCGGGGGAGGCCGGTCCCGTCCTCCCCCGACTGTCCCGGCGCAGGACCGCACGGGCCCTGGCGTCGGCCGGCTTCAGCACCCTGACCGGCGAACCCGTCCGGGCGTCCGCCCTCAAGCACGACGGGACGCAGTTCTTCGACCGCTCCGAGACCGTCCTGGTCGAGTCGCTCAACAGCGGGCGACGGTTCTACGGCCTGTTCGTCGAACCGACCTCCCCGACCCACGAGGACTGGGCGACCGTCACCGACATGTTCGCCGAGCTCGGGCGCCGCGTGCACGGCCGCCTCGCCCCCGCCGACCAGTTCCGCGGCTGAGCCCTCCCGCCGCACGCGAGGTCGCACCACGGTTGCGGCGTCGAACCACCCCCGTGCGTGGTTCGACGCCACGTGCGTGGTGCGACCCGACCGCCCGAGCCGCCCGAGCGGCCCCGGCACCCCGGGCCACGCGCACGCGCCGCCCCGCACCCGGTAGCGTCGCGGCATGCACGCCCTGCCGCCCGGAGCCCTCCGCATCGTCCACCTCAGCGACGCCCACCTGCTCGCCGACGGAGCCCTGCACCAGGGTGTCGTCGACACGACCGAGGCCCTCGACCTCGTGCTGGCGGAGGCCGCGCGGGTCGAGGGGGTGCGACTGCTGGTGGGGTCGGGTGACCTGTCGGACGACGGGACCCGCGCCTCCTACCGGCACCTCCTCGAACGCACCGACGCCTGGGCCCGAGCGGCCGGTGCCGAGGTGGTGCTCGTGCCGGGCAACCACGACGTGCGCGAGCCCTTCGCCGAGGTGCTCGGCGGCGACCCGGCGAGGCCGCTCGACCTCGTGCGCGACGTCGACGGCTGGCGGGTGGTCGGGCTCGACACGTCCGTGCCCGGGGCCGGCTACGGACTGCTGCGACCCGAGCAGCTCGCCTGGTTGCGCGACGAGCTCGCGACGCCCGCCGAGCGGGGCACCGTGCTCGTGCTGCACCACCCGCCGATCGCGGCGCCGACGACCCTGCACGAGTCGCTCGCCCTGCAGGACCCGGAGGCGCTGGCCGCGGTCCTCGAGGCGTCGGACGTCCGCGTCGTCCTCGCCGGGCACTACCACCACCACGTCGTCGGCCACCTCGCGGGCGTCCCCGTGGTGGTCGCGCCCGGGGTGGCGAACGACACGGACGTGCTGGCGACCGTCGGCACGGAGCGGGCCGTGCGCGGCTCGGGCTTCGCGGTGGTCGAGGTGGCGGCCGACGGGTCGGTGCGCTCGACCGTCGTGCGCGCGCACGACCCGCGCCACGGCGACGAGGTCTTCGTGCTCGACGAGGCCGCCGTCGCCCGCATCGCCGCCGAGGCCGGACCGTCGCCCAGGGGCCGCGCGTAGGCTCGGGACAGGCCTGCCGCCCACCCGGGGTCGGCGCCTGGCCGATCGTCGAGTCGTGAAAGTGAGACCCCCATGCGCGTGGTCGTCGTCGGAGCCACGGGCAACCTGGGCACCGCCCTGCTCACCCGTCTGCAGGCCGAACCCGAGGTGACCTCCCTCGTCGGCGTCGCCCGCCGGGGGCCGCGCATGGCGACGCCGCCGTACGGCGAGGTGACCTGGTTCTCGATCGACGTCGGGGCCGACGACTCATCCGTGGCCCTCGAGCGGGCGTTCGCCGGGGCCGACGCCGTCGTGCACCTCGGCTGGGCCCTGCAGCCGAGCCACCGCAAGGCCGTCATGTACCGCACGAACGTGCTCGGCACCTCGCACGTCCTCGACGCCGCCGCCCGGGCCGGCGTGCCGCACGTGCTCGTCGCGTCGTCGGTCGGCGCCTACTCGCGGGGCCCCAAGGGTCGACGCGTCGACGAGACCTACAAGACCAAGGGCGTCCGCCGCTCCAGCTACTCGAAGCACAAGTCGATCAACGAGCGCGTCATGGACGCCTTCGTCGAGCAGCACCCCGAGGTCACGCTGACCCGCATGCGCCCGGGCCTCGTGTTCCAGGCCTCCGCGGCGAGCGAGATCGTCGGACTCTTCGCCGGTCGCTGGGTGCCCACCCGCTGGATGCAGCGCGTGCGCCCCCCGTTCATCCCGCTCGCCCCGCGCTTCGTGTCGCAGGTCGTGCACGCGAGCGACGTCGCGGACGCGTTCTGGCGGGCCATCGACCGCCGCGCCGGTGGGGCCTTCAACCTCGCCGCCGAACCCGTGGTCGACCCCGACCGCATCGCCCGGGCCTTCGGCTCCCGCCTGCTGCCCGTGCCCTACCGCCTGTTGCGCGCCGTCGTCCAGCTCACCTGGCTGGCCCGCCTGCAGCCGACCGAGCCGGGCTGGCTCGACATCGCGGCCAAGATCCCGGTCATGTCGACCGAGAAGGCCCGGGACGTCCTCGGTTGGACGCCCCGTCACACCTCGGACGAGACCCTGCGCGAGTTCGCCCACGCCCTCGCCCACCGGACCAACCACGAGGGGTCGCACCCGCTGCACGGCTGAGCGGCGGGCCCCAGCTCGAACCGCGAGGCCGGGCCCGCGCCCGCGCTCGCGCGAGCCGCGCGCCCGTGCCACCTGCCAGCCCGCGCGAGCTCCAGGCCCTACGGCAGCGTGAGCTCGAGCAGCCCGTCGGCCCGCACGGTCACCGACACGTCCTCGTACCCGGCGACGCGCGGCAGCCCGTCGGCGGCCGGCCCGTCGTGGTCGCCCACGACCACGACCGAGGCTCCGGAGGCGCGGGCGGCCTCGAGCCCCGCCGCGGCGTCCTCGAAGACGACGACCTCGCCTGGGTCGACGCCGAGCAGCTCGGCAGCCAGCAGGTAACCGTCCGGGGCCGGCTTGCCCACCGCCACCTGCTCGGACGCCAGCACGACCGAGGGCCAGGGCACGCCCGCCTCGGCCATCCTCGACCGCGCCAGCTCGTGGTTCGCGCTCGTCACGAGGGCCACCCGGTCACCCGGCAGGCTCGCCACGAAGGCGGCGGCGCCCGGGATCTCGACGGTCCCGTCCCGGGTGCCGGCCTCGACCGCCTGCAGCCCGTCGCTGAGGAACCGTGCCTCGTCCTCGGGCAGCCGGGGCAGGAACCGCGTGACGGTGTCGTGGGTCTGCCGGCCGTGCGCGAACGCCAGCAACTCGACGACGTCGAGCTGGTGTTCGGCCGCGAAGTCGCCCCAGATGCGTTCGACCAGGGCGGTCGAGTCGACGAGCGTGCCGTCCATGTCGAACACGATCGCGCGGCAGGTGAGGGTCGTCATCGCCACAGTCTGCCCCGGCGCACATGCGGCACGCACCCCCACGGCGTACCGTGCCCGCATGCACGAAGACGAGCAGGACACGAAGACCGGCACCACCACGGGCGACGCCACGACGGCCACGGACGGCGTCGGCTACGCAGGCACCGCCGAGACCGCACCGGACCGTCGCGACGCCGACGACCCGACCGCGGACTTCCCGCGGAGCGAGGCGACCACCGCCGAGATGCAGCGGTCGGCGACGGAGGACTCCCCCGCCGTGGACTCCGACACCGACCTGGACGCGGTCCAGGCCCTGCCCGGTGAGGGCGGGCCGGACGACGGCGGCGACATCGAGGTCGACCCCGACGACCTCAACCTCTCGGGCGACTCGATCCCCGGTCACCCCAAGCCCGGTGAGCCCGATCCCGCCGACGCGCCCTCGGGTGACGGCGCCGCGCCGTCGCACCCGAAGCCCGGGCCGCCCCGGCCCCGCGGCTGACGCCTCCGGGACCGACCACGAAGGGCCGCACCGTCTCGACGGTGCGGCCCTTCGACGTGCGCGCCGTGGCGCGGGTGGTCCTACGTGTGTGGTGTGGTGCCGGGCGGGCCGCCCCGTGAAGAAGCTCCCGGCCCACCGGGCACCACGCGCCCACCGTGGGCGGGCTCGCTCACGGTACCGCTGCAGTCTGGGCGGGCAAAGAGGACCCTGCCAGGAAAACGCCTGTTCAGCGCCCGGAATTAGCTAGACGCACTAGTCACCGTGACGAGCGGGTGCCCGATGCGCACTTCCGAGCACCCATCGGGCCGATCGAGATCCCGTGAACGTCTAACCTCTCGACGACGAGTGATTCTCCACAGCCTGTCCACAAAGCGAAAACCCGCGCCCGAGGTACGGTCGAGGGCGTGACCGACCTCGCCGCAGACGCCTCCCCCACGACCGACACCGCGCCTCCTGCCCCCGTGCTCGTGGTGATCGACCGGGCCCGGGCCGGCGCCCGAGGCGACGGTCCCGGGTGGCACCTCGCCGACGCGGCGGAGCCGACGGTGAACGTCGTCGACCTGGGCGTGACCCGCGGCGACGGCATCTTCGAGGCGTTCGGCGTCGTCGACGGAGCCGTGCAGGCGCTCGAGCCGCACCTGAACCGCCTGGCGCGGTCGGCGGCCCTGCTCGACCTGCCCGTGCTCGACCTCGACCTGATCCGCGAGGCGGTGCTCGCCTCGGCCGCCGCCCACGCGCCCGTCCCGTTCGCGTTGACCAAGCTCATCGTGACGCGCGGCCTCGAGGGCGTGCCCGACAGCGAGCCGACCGCGTGGGCCCGGACCGAGGTCTACGAGGACCACGCCGTCGAACGCCGCGACGGCATCCGCGTCGTGGCGCTCGACCGCGGCTACCGGCACGACGTCGCGACCACCTCGCCGTGGCTGCTGCAGGGCGCCAAGACCCTCTCGTACGCCGTGAACAAGAGCGTGCTGCGCGAGGCCGCCCGCCGGGGCGCCGACGACGTCCTCTTCGTCAGCAGCGACGGGTACGCGCTCGAGGGGCCGTCGGCCTCGCTCGTCGCGCGTTTCGGCGACCGCTTCGTCACCCCGCGCACCGACCAGGGCATCCTCGAGGGCACGACGCAGGCGGCCGTGTTCGACGCCCTGGCGGACCTCGGCCACGAGACCGCGTACGAGCTGCTGCCGCTCACCCGCGTGCACGAGGCGGACGCCCTGTGGCTGCTGTCCAGCGGACGTCAGATCGCTCCCGTGTCGGACCTCGACGGCCGGCCGTTCGCGATCGACCACGAGCTGACGACGTCGCTGGTCGAGGCGCTCTGGGCCCGTCGCACCTGAGCCCCCGCCGTTCGAACAGATGTCCACCTTGCGAACGATGTGTCGGGCGATGGTGGCGATCACCCGGTGACCTGCGAGAGTCGGGAACGCGTCGATTCACGGCGACGCGACCCGCATCACCCCGTTCCGCACGCGGTCGCAGGGCCGCAGAGATGAGCTGAACACATGAACATCGTCCACGCCTCCGGGCACCACCCCCTCGCGCACGACCTGGCTCCCACCGAGCCGATCGACATCAGCGCACTCCTCCTGGCCGAGGCCG
Organism: Frigoribacterium sp. CFBP 8759; assembly: GCF_014841655.1. Lineage (NCBI taxonomy): Bacteria > Bacillati > Actinomycetota > Actinomycetes > Micrococcales > Microbacteriaceae > Frigoribacterium > Frigoribacterium sp. CFBP 8759. The sequence goes on along the minus strand of NZ_JACYUH010000003.1, from coordinate 179,667 downwards.
CGGCATGAGCGCCGCCGACCTCGCCCGCCTCAGCCACGACCAGCTCGTGGCGCACGTCCGTCGCTCCGTCGACGTGACCGGCCACTACGCCGCCGACCAGCGGGTGCCCGCCGCTCGCATCGAGGTCTACCCCAAGCGTCGACCCGCCGGTCGAGCCCACCGGTCGCCGGTCGACCCCGGGCCCGTCGTCTGCGGCACCGTCGTCGACATCACGCCGGGACCGAGCTACGCCGACTTCTTCGCCCCCGAGGCGCAGCAGCTCGCCACCGCCTGATCCCCGTTCGGCCCCGGCCGACCCACACGACGACCGCCGTCCCCTCGGGGCGGCGGTCTTTCGCATTCCCGGGGGACGCAGGAGGCGCGGTGCCGATCCCGAGGACCGGCACCGCGCCTCCTGCGCTCGCCCCTCCGCCTAGGAGGCGCGGCTCCGCAGCAGCGTGAAGCTCGCGTCGCGCACGAGCAGCGTCGTGACGGCGCCCTCGACCTGCTGGCCGGGGTCGCTCGACGCGGCGAGCTCCCACTCGCCGTGGGGCGCGTCGGGCACGTTGAACTCGACGACCGCCGTCGAACCGTTGACGAGGTAGGCGAACGCGTCGGCGTCCTTGTGGGTCAGCACGAAGGTGATCGCCTTGTTCTCGCCCTGCTGCCAGTCACCACTCGAGAACGAGTGGTCGTCGGCACGGCGGACCTGCACGTGGTCATCGCTCTCGACCTCGGGCGCGTAACGGAACCAGTCGGGCCGCAGCGCCGGGTTCTCGCGACGCAGCGTGATCAGCTCGGTCGTGAAGGCGAGCAGGTCGCGGTCGGCGCGCTCCCAGTCGAACCACGAGATCTCGCTGTCCTGGCAGTAGGCGTTGTTGTTGCCGCCCTGGCTGCGGGCGATCTCGTCGCCGCCGAGGATCATCGGCACGCCCGCGCTGAGCAGCAGCGTGCCGAGGAAGTTGCGACGCTGGCGGTCGCGGTACTCGTTGACCGCGGGGTCGTCGGTCGGGCCCTCGGCGCCGCCGTTGAACGACTTGTTGTCGCTCTCGCCGTCCTGGCTGTCCTCGCCGTTCTCCTCGTTGTGCTTCTCGGCGTAGCTCGTCAGGTCGGCGAGGGTGAAGCCGTCGTGCGCGGTGACGAAGTTGACGCTCGACAACGGCGAGCGGCGGTCGCCCTCGTAGACGTCGGGGCTGCCGAGCACGCGGTCCGAGAACGTCGAGAGGACGCCGGGCTCGCCGTTCCAGAACTCGCGCACGTCGTCGCGGAACTTGCCGTTCCACTCCGACCAGTCGGCCGGGAAGCCGCCGACCTGGTAGCCGGCGGTGTCCCAGGGCTCGGCGATCATCTTGACGCTCTGCAGCACCGGGTCCTGGTGGATCAGCGTGAGGAACGCGCTGTGCTCGCTGGCCTCGCCGCCCTGACGGGTGAGCGTCGTGGCGAGGTCGAAGCGGAAGCCGTCGACGTGCATCTCGGTGACCCAGTAGCGCAGGCTGTCCATGATCAGACCGAGCGCCGCCGGATGGCTGACGTTCAGGCTGTTGCCGGTGCCGGTCGTGTCGAAGTAGTTGCCCTCGTCGCCCTCGACCAGTCGGTAGTAGGCGGCGTTGTCGATGCCCTTGAACGAGATCGTCGGGCCCATGTGGTTGCCCTCGGCCGTGTGGTTGTAGACGACGTCCATCCACACCTCGAGGCCGGCGGCGTGGAGGTCCTTGACCATCTGCTTGAACTCGGCGACCTGGCCGCCGGCCGTGCCCGCGGCCTTCGAGGCGTACTCGTCGTGCGGGGCGAAGAAGCCGATCGAGTTGTAGCCCCAGTAGTTGCGGAGGCCCTTCTCCTCGAGGTGGCTGTCCTGCACGAACTGGTGCGTCGGCAGCAGCTCGACGGCGGTGACGCCCAGGTCGGTGAGGTGCTTGATCGCGGCGGGGTGCCCCATGCCGGCGTAGGTGCCCCGGATGTCCTCGGGGACGTCGGGGTGCGTCTGCGTGAAGCCCTTGACGTGCACCTCGTAGACGACCGTGTCCTCCATCGGCGTGAGCGGACGCTGGTCGTCGCCCCAGTCGAAGTCGCGGTCGGCGATGAGGTTGCGGGGCATGGCCGCGGCGGAGTCGGACTCGTCCATCGTCTCGGGCTCGTCCATGTCGTGCCCGAAGACGGCCTGACCCCAGTCGAACGTGCCGTCGAGGGCCGTCGCGTACGGGTCGAGCAGCAGCTTGTGCTCGTTGTGGCGGAGGCCGGCGGCCGGGTTCCAGGGGCCTGCGACACGGAGGCCGTAGCGGGAGCCGACCCGCGCCTCCTCGACCACGGCGTGGAAGACGTGGCCGGTGCGGTTCGTCAGCTCGAAGCGGCGCTCGGTGCCTCCGTCGGCCTCGTCGTCGAACAGGCAGAACCAGACGTGGTCGGCGGTCTCGGAGTACACCGCGACGTGGGCGCCGCCGTCGGGCAGGGGCGTCACGCCGAGGGGGTAGGGCAGGGAGCGGGAGTCGTTCATGCTCCCAGCAGTACAGGAGGAGCGCCGTCGGCGGCCAAGCTGAGCGCCGTACCCCGCCGAGGCGTCCCGCCCGCCCCGCCCGCGCCTCCTTCCTCCCCCGCCTGCCCGGCCCTCCCCGCCATGAACCCCGTTCACGAAGATGAACCCCGTTTTCGCGTGGTTCAACTTCGTGAACGGGGTTCATGGCCTCGTGTCGAGGACGACCACGCCTCCCCCACACGCCGGGAGCGAGCTCCCACCGCCCCCAGGCGAGGAGGCGCGGATCAGGCGGGTCGGGCGCCGTCCGTCACGCTCGCCCCATGACCGGCACCGCGCCCCACCTCTGCCCGCTCGTCTTCACCTCGACCCACGGGGGCACGACGCGCGAGGCGCGACGCCTGCAGCTCGAGGCGCGGCGGGGATCGCTGGTCCGCGTCCATCGGGGCACCTACGCCGTCGCCGCCGACTGGGACGACCTCGACGCGCGAGGGCGGCACGTCGTCCTGACCAGGGCGGTCACCCGAGGGCTGGACCGACGGTGCACGGTCTCCCACGACTCGGCCGCGGCCCTGTGGGGTCTGCCGCGGGTCCACGACGCCTACGCGGACGTGGTGACCGTCATCGATCCTCGGCGGACGACCACGAGGCGTTCGACCGACCTCCTGCGACGCCCCGGCTCGGTTCAGGCGGCCGACCGCGACGAACTCCACGGAGTGTGGCTCACGAGCCTCGAGCGGACCGCCGTCGACGTGGCTCGGAGCGCCTCGTTCGGCGATGCCGTGCTGTGTGTCGACGCCGTCCTGCGCCGCCTGGTCCTGCCCGACGGACACCGGACGGGCGCTGCCGTCGAGGCCGAGTTCCTCCGCCGACGCATGCGACTCATGTCCCGACTGGGCCCGTCCTCACACCCGGGCGGACGGATGGCCCGTCGCGCCGTCGAGTTCTCGTCCGCGTGGGCCGAGAACGGAGGTGAATCCCTCCTGCGCGTCGTGCTGTTCGAACTGGGTTTGTCGTCGGTCGAGTTGCAGAAGACCTTCATCCTCGGCGACCGGTTCCTCGGACGCTGCGACGTCTTCCTCCGGACCTCCGGCGTCGCGGTCGAGTTCGACGGGCACATCAAGCTCACCGACCCCGAGATCCTCGCCGGACGGACTCCCGCAGAGGTCATCAGGCTGCGGGGACGTCGCGACCGCCGCCTCCTGCGCCATCCCGAGATCCGTCACGTGGTGCACTGCGAATACGCCGACCTGGTGTTCCCGGAGAGGCTGGTCGAACTCCTCCGGGCGGCCGACGTCCTCATCGATCCACGTCGGGTGACGGACGCTGCGCGGGTCGCTCGACGGCGCTTCGTCGGGGCGTCCGGATGAACCCCGTTCACGAAGGTGAACCCCGTTCAAACGGGGTTCATCTTCGCAAACGGGGTTCGCGCGCGTGCAGAGGGTCAGGGCAGGGGCGGCTAGCTGACGTGCACGTCGGGGCGGCGGCTGCGCGAGGGCTCGGCCCGGCGCAGCACCTCGCGGGTCACCGGTGCGACCTCGCCCACCCCGGTCAGGAAGAACCGCCCCATGTTGGACAGCGGGTTGCCCTCGGTCCACTCGAAGTAGATGTCGGGCACGACGCCGGTCTCGTCGCGGATCGCCAGCAGCACGCTGGCCACGGCGTTCGGCACCGCGCCGCTCGTCGTGCGCAGCACCCGGTAGCCGTGCAGCGCGTGCCCCGTCACGACGAGGTCCTCCTCGAAGTTCGACGAGTCCCCCTTGTGCACCTCGAGGAAGATGACCGGCGAGCGCTGCGGGATGCCGCTGTACTTCCGCTCGGCCGTCAGCTTCTTCTTGTAGATCTCGGCGACCTCGCGCCCCGGCTCGTGGGCGATGACGCGGATCGTGCCGTACTCGTCGGCGTCCTCGCGCACGTACGCGAGCGCGGTGTCGTCCAGGGTGACCGAGGTCGCCCGCAGCTGGAACGAGCGTTGCACGCGCGAGACGAGCGACACCGCGATGATCCCGATGATGAAGATCGCGGCGATGCGCACGCCGTCGGGACGCTCGACGACGTTGGTGATGGTCGTGTAGACGAACACGAGGGCGACGACGCCGAAGCCGATCGTGCGCTTCCGCTGGCGCGCGCGTCGTGCCGACAGCGTCACGGCCACGGAGGCGCTGGTGATCAACACGAGGACCCCCGTCGCGTAGGCCCCGCCCTGGGCGTCGACGTCCGCCTCGAACACGATGGTGATGACGAAGGCGATCACCGTGAAGACCAGCACGAGGGGACGGACGGCCCGGGCCCACTGCGGCGCCATGCCGTAGCGCGGCAGGTAGCGCGGCACGAGGTTGAGCAGCCCGGCCATGGCCGACGCCCCGGCGAACCACAGGATGCAGATGGTGCTGACGTCGTAGAGCGTGCCGAAGCCGTCGCCGAGGTACTGGTGCGCCAGGAACGCCAGGGCTCGGCCGTTGGCCGACCCGCCGGCCTGGAACTCGGCCTGGGGGATCAAGAGCGTGGTGACGAAGCTCGACAGGATCAGGAACGAGCTCATGATGATCGCGGCCGTGGCGAGCAGGCGACGGGCCCCGCGGATGCGTCCCACCGGCTTGGCCGGGGTGTCGGTCGGGTCGCCGGTGATCTGGGGCATGACGGCCACCCCGGTCTCGAAGCCCGACAGGCCGAGGGCCAGCTTCGGGAAGACGATCAGGGCGATGCCGACCATGACGAACGGGTTGCCGTGCTGCACGGTCAGCGCTTCCCACCAGTTGCCGATGACCACCGGGTTCTCGCCGATGTGGAAGAGCGACACGGCGATGACGACGAGGTTGAGCGTCAGGAAGATCGCGACGAGCACGACCGCGATGCCGATCGCCTCGCGGAAGCCCCGCAGGAAGACGGCGGCGAGCAACGCGACCAACACCAGCGTCAGCGGCACCTCGGCCCCGTGGAACCACGACGGGGCGAACGGGTTCTCGACGGCGTGCGCCGTGGCGTCGGCCGCCGACAGGGTGATGGTGATCATGAAGTCCGTGGCGGCGAAGCCGAGCAGGACGAGGACGAACAGCTTGCCGCCCCACCAGGGCAGCAGGCGCTCGAGCATCGCGATCGAGCCCTCGCCGCGCGGGCTCTCGCGGGCGACGCGGCGGTAGACGGGGAGCGCGCCGAACAGCGTCAGCAGCACCAGCACGATGGTCGCGAGGGGCGAGAGCAGCCCCGCCGCGACGGCCGCGATGGCCGGTTGGTACCCGAGGGTCGAGAAGTAGTCGACGCCGGTCAGGCACATCACCCGCCACCACGAGTGCGTCTTCTCCGGGGTCTCGGCGTGCGGACCCTGGTGCGTCCCCGCGGTCTCGGTGAGGCCGTGCAGCAGCCAGCTCCGCATCCGTCGCGTGGTCGGGTGCGGGGTCGGCGGTGCGACCCTGGCGGGTGACTCGGGCTGCGCGGACACGGGTTCCTCTCGGACGTGCGGGGCGCACCGACCGGGAGGCGGGCACGCGCCCTGCAACGTTAGGCCTCGTGCGCCTCCCGGTGGTGACGTCCAGCGTTAGGAAACCGTGAGGATCCCGACGGCGACCGCGGTCACGCCTCCTCGACGACCTCTGCCCCGGCGTCGGGCACGAAGCGGTAGCCCATGCCGAGCACCGTGACGAGGTGTCGCGGTGCGGCCGGCATGGGTTCGAGCTTCTTGCGGAGTTGCGCGAAGTAGAGCCTCAGGTAACCGGTGTCCTTCGCGTGGAAGGGGCCCCAGACCTCGGTCAGGATGGTCTCGCGCGTGATCAGCTTGTCGGGGCTGTGCAGCAACAGCTCGAGGATCTTCCACTCGGTCGGCGTCAGCCGGACGGCCGTGCCGCCGCTGCCCGCGCCGCTGCCCGCACCCGCGCCGCCGCCCGCACCCGCGGCACCGCCCGCACCTGGGCCGCCGCCCGTGCTGCCGCCCGGACGACGGACCACGGTCTTCGCCGCGAGGTCGACCTGCACGTCGCCGAACGTGACCACGGGCTGCTCGTCGTCGGTGCCCGACGGCAACCGGCGGGTCTGCGCCCGGATGCGGGCGAGCAGCTCGTCCATCGAGAAGGGCTTCGTGACGTAGTCGTCGGCGCCCGCGTCCAACGCCTCGACCTTGTCGGCGGCGTCGGTGCGGCCCGACACGACGAGGATCGGCACGGTCGACCAGCCGCGCAGGCCGGTGATCACCTCGACCCCGTCGAGGTGGGGCATGCCGAGGTCGAGCATGACGAGGTCGGGGTGCCGGCTCGCCGCGAGGTCGAGCGCCTCCCGCCCGTCGGCGGCCGTGACGACGTCGTAACCGCGCGCCCCGAGGGTCACCTTGAGCGCCCGCAGGATCTGCGGGTCGTCGTCGGCGATCAGGATCTTCACGGCGCTCACGTGGCCGACCGTACCCGATCGGCCTCGCCTGCCCCGCCTCGCCCGGCCTCGCCTGCCCCGCCCGGCCCGGGCACCACCGGCAGCCCGACCACCATGGTCAACCCGCCGCCGGGGGTGTCGTCGAGTGCGAGCGTGCCGCCCATCGCCTCGACGAAGCCCTTGCTGAGCGCCAGCCCGAGCCCGAGGCCCGTGCCGTTGTCGGTGTCGCCCAGCCGCTGGAACGCGACGAGGATCTCGTCCCGCCGTTCGACCGGGACCCCGGGGCCGCGGTCCACGACCCGCAGCTCGACCCGGTCGCCGAAGGCGCTCGTCGAGATGCGGACGCTCGCGTCCGGCGGCGAGTGGCGCAGGGCGTTGTCGAGCAGGTTGACGACCACGCGCTGCAACAGCACGGCGTCGGCCCGCACGGGCGGCACCGTCGCCCGCAGCGCGAGCTCGACGTCGGCCGGCCCGAGGCCGAGCTCGTCGAGGGCGCCGAGCACGACCTCGTCGACGTCGACGTCCGCGGGCGTCACGGCGAGGGCCCCGGCCTGCACGCGGCTGACGTCGAGCAGGTCGGTGACCAGGGTCGAGAGCGAGTCGAGGCTCTCGTGGGCGGTGGACAGCAGCTCGTCCCGGTCGGAGTCGCTCCAGGCGACGTCGGTCTGCCGCAGTCCGCTGACGGCGGCCGTCGCGGCGGCCAGCGGGCGACGCAGGTCGTGACCGACGGCGGCGAGCAGGGCGCTGCGCATGCGGTCGACCTCGGCGAGCGGGGCGACCTGACCTGCGGCCCGGCTCAGCTCGGAGTGCTCGAGGGCCGCCTCGACCTGCGCCGCGACGACGTCCAGGAGGCGCCGGTCGGCCGCCTGCAGTTCGGGTCCGGTCAGCTCGAGGGTCGCGTCGGCGCCCGCGGCGATCGACGTGGTGGTCCCGGCCGGGGACCCGGCTCCGGGACGGCCGTCGTCGGCGAGCCGCGCCTCCCCGATCTCGACCCCGCCCTGGACGACGCGCACCCGGGTCATGCCCAGGGCCTCGCGGGTGCGGCCGATCAGGGCCTGCAGGGCGTCCTGGCCGCGCAGCACGCTCCCCGCGACCGTGGCGAGCAGCTCGGTCTCGGCGAGCGCCCGGGCGGCGGCACGGCTGCGTCGTGCGGCCTGGTCGACCACGTAGCTGACGATCGCGGCGTTGAGCACGTACAGCACGAGTGCCGCCAGGTGCAGCGGCTCGGCGATGGTCAGCTGGTAGATCGGCGCGATGAAGAACAGGTCGAGCGTCACGCCCGAGAGCAGCGCCGCGAGCAGGGCCGGCCAGATGCCGCCCGTGACGGCGACCACCACGACCAGCAGCTGGAAGACCAGCACGGTGCCCGCGATGCCGTCCTCCGAGCGGTGCCCGGCGAGCAGCCCGGTCAGCAGCGGCCCGGCCACGAGGGCGAGCACGAACCCGGCGATCACGCGGCGTCGCGACAAGGCCCCGCCGAGTCGCGGCAGCACCCGGTCGCGTCCGGCCGAGGAGTGGGTGACGATGTGCACGTCGATGCGTCCCGACTCGCGGATCACCGTCGAGCCGATGCCGGGCCCGGTCAACGCCGCGGCCAGGCGCCCCCGTCGGCTGACGCCGATGACGAGTTGCGAGGCGTTCACCCCGCGGGCGAAGGCGACGAGCGCGCGGGGAACGTCCGAGCCGACGACCTGGTGGTACGTGCCGCCGAGCTTCTCGACCAGGGCCCGCTGCGCCGCCAGGGCACCCGGCGCTCCCTGCCGGAGACCGTCCTGCGCACTGACGTGCACGGCGACGAGTTCCCCTCCGGAGGACCGGGCGGCGATGCGGGCACCCCGTCGGATCAGCGTCTCGCCCTCGGGGCCGCCGGTCAGGGCGACGACGACGCGCTCCCGGGCCTCCCAGGTGCTGTCGATGCCGTGCTCGTCGCGGTACGCCTTCAGCGCGCTGTCCACCTCGTCGGCCAGCCAGAGCAGCGCCAGCTCGCGGAGGGCCGTCAGGTTGCCGAGGCGGAAGAAGTTCGAGAGCGCCGCGTCGACCCGGTCGGCCGGGTAGACGACGCCCTCGGCCAGTCGGTCCCGGAGGGCCTGCGGGGCGAGGTCGACGAGCTCCACCTGGTCGGCCGCCCGCAGCACGGCGTCGGGCACCGTCTCGCGCTGCGTCGCCCCGGTGATGCGCTCGACCACGTCGGTGAGCGAGTCGACGTGCTGGACGTTGACGGTCGAGACGACGTCGATGCCGGCGACGAGCAGGGCCTCGACGTCCTGCCACCGCTTCTCGTGGGTGGAGCCGGGGGCGTTCGTGTGGGCGAGCTCGTCGACCAGCGCGAGCTGCGGTGCCCGCGCGAGCACCGCCTCCAGGTCGAGTTCGTCCAGCGCGACGCCGCGGTGGACGACCGCTCGGCGGGGCACGACCTCGAGGTCGCCGACCAGCGCCGAGGTCGCCCGCCGGCCGTGCGTCTCGACGACGGCCACGACGACGTCGACCCCTTCGGATCGCAACCGTGCCCCTTCTTCGAGCATCGTGTACGTCTTGCCCACGCCGGGCGCCGCCCCCAGCACCACCCGCAACCGCCCTCGCTTCATGGGCTCAGCCTGTCACCCCTGCGGACCCGAGCGTGCCGGACGGGGACCACCCGCCGGGCACACGGGAACGCCCCGTGACCACGGGGGCCACGAGGCGTGTGTCTCGAGGGGACCTGGCCCCCTCCGTGGTTCAGCTGGAGGGTCGCACCCGACGCGACCCTGCGCGATCTCACAGGGGGTTGTGTGCCTGGTGCCTCTCGAGGCCGTCCGACCCGAATCGGACTCTTGCAGGATACGCGATCCGGAGGCTCCGTTGCCCATTGGGCATGGAAATTCTCAGGAAGCCCCGGCACGATGGTCCGATGCAGCAGACTCCGGCGCGTGGGGACCTCACCCGATTCGGCACGGAAGCGGTCGGCGGGCGCGACGAGAAGCGTCGGGCGACGAGCCGTGGGCTCGCCGACGCGGCCTTCCGACTGGCGACCGAGAAGGGCTTCGACGGTTTCGTCGTCGAGGACGTCACCGCTCTGGCCGGTTACTCGAGGCGCACCTTCGCGAACCACTACTCGTGCAAGGAGGACGCCGTGGCCTCGGTGCTCCTGAACAAGGCGGGCGCGGCGGTCGACGCCTCCGACCTGTCGATGCTCGCGTCCTTCCAGGGCACCGACATCGACCTGCTCGAGCTGCTGCTGCTGTCGGCCGTCGACACCCAGCTCGTGGACTACATGATCAGCCTCCGCCACCTGCTGCGGACGCACGAACCCCTGCTGCCCTACGTGCTCGCGGTCGGCGTCCCCATGACCGAACGCGTCGGCGACGTGATCGGCCTGGCCGTCGGCCCCTCGCGGGACGACCTGACCACGTCCTTGCTGATCCACTCGACCTGGGGTGCCGTCATCGCCGTGCTGCGCGGCGTCTACGACCCCTGGGTCGACACGACCACCGACGACGAACGCGTCGACGCCCTCCGCGCCTACTGGGCGACGACGTTCGAACGCTTCCGCACGGGCTTCGGCCCCGTCGCCTGAGCCGGTCCGCACCGCGTTTCGTGCACGGCACCGGGTAGAGACGCGGTGCCGTGCACGAAACGCGGTGCGACACGCTGGGCTCGCGACGAGGAGGCGCGGTGCCGGCCTCGTCAGGCCAGCAGGTCCACGGCGAGGTAGCCGGCGTAGCCGCCCGACGTGCGTCCGTCGCGCCGTCCCGAGGTCAGCACCTCGCCGACGTCCGAGGCGACGAGTGTCGCGCCGGCGTCGCGCAGCCGGTCGACGAGGACGTTGTCCTCGTGCAGGTCGACGGGCGCGAACCCGCCGACGGACCGGTACGACGACGCCCGCACCCCGAGGTTGGCGCCGTGCACGTGACCGTTCGGCCGTCCGGGCGTGTGCCGGGCCGTCCAGGCCGCGATCTGCCGCGGCGAGAGGTCGGCGAAGTCCGGGCGCACGGTCCCGATCACGACGTCGGCGCCCGAGGCGGCCCGGTCGAGCTGGTCGTCGATCCAGCCCGGCGGCACGACCGAGTCGGCGTCGGTGCAGGCGAGCCACACCGCGTCGAGCGGCAGGTCGTCCGAGGGCGCGCCGAGTTCGTCCAGGGCGACGTCGACGCCGACGGCCCGTGCGACGCCGACCCCGCGGGCCTCGATCTCGACGACGGTCACGCGGGCGTGCGCACGAGCGGCCGCCACCGTCCCGTCGGTGCAGGCGTCGGCCACGAGGACGACGACGACCCGCACCTCCGGATGGGTCCTGGCCGTGTGCCGCCGCGCGACGTCGACGCCGTCGAGGGCGCGCGAGACGAGTTCCTCCTCGTCGTGCGCGGGGACGACGACCGCGACGGCCCGCACGGGGCGGGCCGGGGTCGGGGCCGGGGCCGGGGTCGGTCGGGCGGGCGCGTCGCTCATCGCAGGCCCGTCCGCTGGGCGACCGACCGGGGGTCGCGCGAGAAGACGTCGAGCACGAAGTCGCCCTCGACGTGGTGCGAGACCCGGTGGAGGCGCGGGTCGGCGCCCAGCCGGGCGTGGACGTCGTCCGCGCCCTGCCGGAAGTCCCCCTCGGGCTGCGTCCAGTGGCAGGCCACGACGTCGCCGTCGTCGGCCAGACCGTCGACGATCGAGTCCACCAACCGCCCGAACGCCTCCGGGGCCAGGTAGTAGCCGACCTCGCTGAGCACGACGAGGTCGAAGGTGCCCGACGGGTAGTCGGCGGCGGCGTCGGCCTGCTCGACCGTGACGTGCGGCAGGTTCGCGAGCCGCTCGCGAGCGGCCTGCACGGCGACCGACGACACGTCGAGGGCCAGCAGGCGGTCCGCCGCGGGGGCCAGGTCGCCCGTCAGCACGCCGATCGAGCAGCCCACCTCGAGCACGCGGCCGTAGCGCTCACGCGGCAGCGACGCCACGGTGAGGGCGCGCTTGCGGCGCTCGTACCAGCGCGTCGTGACCCGCCACGGGTCGGCGCGGCGGGCGTGCGTCCGGTCGAACGTCGCCTCGGTCGCCGGGACCGACGCCGCAGTGCCCGCGCCCTGGCCGCCCGCGTCCTGGCCGTCCGCCTGCGACCCGGCCACGACGAAGACCTCGCGCCCGCGGGTGAAGTGCCGCTCGAACACCGGGTGCAGCACGGGTGCGTCCTCGGGTGCGGTCGAGAGGGGTCGGCGCTGCGAGACGTACGCCGCGAGGGCCGAGCGCTTCGCGGCGTCGGCGACGGCGTCCAGGGACGACAGCCGCAGGGACGGCCAGGGCACGTCGGGATGGTCGGGCGAACCCCAGTGCCACAGCCAGATCGGGTACTCGAGCACCGTCGTGCCGGCCTGGTCCGCCTCGGCCGCCAGCTCGGCGGCGATCTCGCCGAGCACGCGATGGTCCCGATGTCCGTCGCCGCGCCAGGGCGCGACGAGCAGGCCACCGGGCCCGGGCATCAGGGGACGCAGCCGCTCGGTGATCTCGGCTCGGGCCTCGCGGACCGTCCCGTCGGCGATGCTCCAGTGCACCAGCTCGACGGCGTGACCCAGCAGGTCGACCGCGACCCGCGCCTCCTCGGCCCGCGTCGCGACGAGGTCCTCGGCGCTCGTGGTCGAGCCGGGGTGCGAGGCCGCGCCGTCGGTCACCACGACGACCGTGACCGGGATGCCGCGGGCGGCCGCGTGGGCGATGAGCCCGCCGGCGCCGAGGGTCTCGTCGTCGGGGTGGGCGGCCAGCACGACGACGCTCGACGCGCTGGTCGGGACGACGGCGCCGTCGAGCGGCGGCAGGTCGAGGAGGCGCGGGTCGGCCTCCCAGGTCTCGACCGGAGTCCCCGGCGCGCGACCGTCGAAGCTCACCACGTGGGACGACCGTCGGCCACGGCCCGACGCAGGACCGTCTGGCCGAGCGACGCGTCGTCGCGTTCGCCGTGGTGCTGGCGGAGGTAGAGCTCGAGGTCGGCGACGCGCTTGGCGTGGGCCGCGTCGGTCGCGAGCGGGGCCGGGCCGAGGGCACGAGACGCCCGCGCGAGCACCTCGTCGCAGGCGTGGGCGACGGTCCCGCGGACGCGCTTGGCCAGCAGCCGCCCGGCGTCACCGGTCGCCTCACCGGCGTCGACGAGGTCGGCGGCCTCGACCAGCGCCCGGCGGGCGTCGGCCAGTCGCGTGTCGACGAGGCCGAGGGCCTGCAGGAGGTGCGGGTCGGCAGGGCGCTCCGGCGTGCGCGACGAGGCGGTCACCGCCGCGGCCAGCAGCGTGCGGGCCACGCCGACCGCGCCGCCGTACCAGCACGCCGCGACGCCGATCCCGCCCCACGAGAAGCCGGGACGCTCGAGGTACCACCCGGGAGCGCCGACCTCGCGTGCCTCGACGTCGTCGAAGTCGACCGGGCCGGAGGGGATCTCGACGAGGCCCCTGGCGTGCCAGGCGTCCGCCGTCACGGTCACGCCCGCCTGACGGAGGTCGACCGAGAACAGCCGACGCTCGTCTCCGACCCAGGCGGTGACGAGCGCGCCGTCGAGGGTGCCCGCCAGGGAGCACCAGGGCTTCGTGCCGGCCAGCGACCACGGACCCGACCCGTCCGGGCCCCGGGTCGCCATCAGACGGACGCCGGGCCCCTCGGCGGCGAACACGCCCCAGGTGAACGGGTCGGCGGTCCGAGCGCGCGGGGGGACGGAGGAGCGGTCGCCGTCGTCCTCGTCGGACAGGGTCTCGATGGCGGTCGCGGCGCCGGCCTCGGCGTGCTGGTCGAGGATGGCGAGGGCGTCGAGGTGCGGTTCGGCCGCTCGCGCCGCTCCGAGATCGTGCGCGGCGAGCGTCGCCAGGGCCTGCCAGAGGTCGGCCGTCGAGCCCAGTCCGGGCAGGGCCCCGTGTCGACCGAGCTCGACGGCGAGGTCGAGTGCGTCGCCCACCGAGGGCGCCGGACGGGACCGCAGCCCCTCGACGACGAGAGCGGTGGCCGTCCCGACGACCGGACCCGCGCCTCCCAGGGTGACCGGCTCGATGGGGTCGGTCGAGCGCGCGGGCGCGGAGGGACTCATGGTCTCGACGCTAGTCGGTCGTCCGATCGAGCGTGGGGGTTGACAACGGGGTGGACGACAGGCGTCGGGCAGTGCGGGAGGCTCAGAACTCGTCGCTGTCGAGCGGGATGCGCTCGGCCGCTTCGGCGGTCTGGGGCTCGATTCCGCGGAGGCGGCCGATGCGCCCCTCGATGTCGTCGACCAGGGCGTCGTCGTCGATCTCGGCCTCGTCGGTCTGCTCTTCGGAGACCAGCATCTGGCTGGCGGGACCGAGCAGCACCTGGAACCGCTGGTGCACCCCGCCACGATCCATGCCGGGCAGGTCGACCATGTCGGACTTGTTCTGCATCGCCAGCGCTCGCGCGTACTCGACGACGGCCGCCGCGATCGCGTCGCCGGTGACCAGGTACTCGTCGGTGTAGTGGATGCGTTTCACCCGTGGTTCTCCCTGCAGTCGAGACGACTCGTCGTCACCGATCACGCTACGCGCGACGGGGCGGGAAGGCCCCGTGCCGGGCGACGTCGGTGGGCCCTCGAGCGGGCAGAAGAAAAGCCACCCCGGAACATCTCTGGCGAGAGAGAGAACCGACGTGGCTTTCCGCGGAGCCGGTGGGATTTGAACCCACGGTTCCCACAAAGGGAACTCCACCTTAGCAGGGTGGTGCACTAGGCCGAACTATGCGACGGCTCCATGCGGCTCGCAAGCGAACGCGCAGGGACAAGCATAGCGGCCCGGAGGCCAGATGCCGAACCGGGGCCCGGCGCCGGTCGGACGTCCGGCCGGGACGGGCGTGGACAGAACCACCCGTGCCCCACCCGCTCTGGGGGGCGTGATCGGCTTGTCGGCATTTGTGCCGACACATAGAGTACCCCTGACGCCGACGACGGCCGAGGGGCCGGGGCCCGACAGCACGGGCCCGTTCACCCTTGCCGAACACGCCCCCCGACGGTCGCCGCGTCACGTGCCCCACCATCGAGCGCCGCACCCGAACGGCTGCGCCCGAGGGGCTCGCCGCCGGCACCGACGCCGGCCTCCACACCCCCCACGGTGCCGCACCCCTGATCCCGGCATCGCGGGGTTCTCATGCGTGCCGGTTCGGGCCGCCGCTTGAGGTCACCGGTCGTCCCGGCGAGCTGGTTACTCGCCGGGGCGACTTCTCGGCGGAGCGCCTAGTTCGAGCCGAACGCCACCGAGCAGGTCTGGTCGGCCGCCGTCTGGCCGGTGAGGCCCTCGATGACCTCGGTCGTCGGAGGCGTGGTCGCCGCCCCCGCGCCCGGGTCGGTGGGTGCCGCCGTGTCGGCCGGAGCAGCGGTCTGGGCGGGAGCAGCCGTCTCGGCCGGAGCGGCCGGGGCCTGGGTCGCCGCCGAACCGTCACCCGTGCCGGTGTTCTCGGAGCCGATGCCGGTGCTGCCCTCGGGGATCGAGAACGGGACGTCGTTCGCGATCGCGTCGAAGAGCTGGGTCGCCACGGCCTCGTCGGGCTGCACCTTGTTCTCGTAGACGCCCGACCCTCCGGTCGTGCCGGGGTACTGGACGAAGTTGACGGCGTCGAGCGGCAGGTCCCGGAGCGCGAGACCGATCTGCACCATGGTGTCGATCTTGGTCAGCTGGTCGGACAGGGTCATGTTGCTCGCCGCGGCGCGGGCCAACGAGTAGAGCTTCGTGGGGTTGCTGAGGGTGTCGGCGCTCTTCACCGTCCGCAACAGCGACGAGAGGTAGACCTGCTGGCTGCTGATGCGGCCGAGGTCGGACCCGTCGCCCACGCCGTGGCGGGTGCGCAGGAAGGCCAGGGCGTCGGCACCCGAGAGCACGGTCTCGCCGGCCGGGATGTCGAGACCCGTGTAGCGGTCCTTGATGGGCGTGGCGGCACAGACGGGGACGCCGCCGATGGCGTTCGACATCTCGATGACGCCGTTGAACGAGATCATGCCCGCGAAGGGGATGTCGAGACCGGTCAGGCTCGAGACGGTCGAGGCGACGCAGCTCAGCCCGCCGTACGAGTAGGCCTCGTTGATGGGTCGGGCCGACATCGCCGAGTAGTACCCCGAGCCGTCCTCCTTCGCGCACGACGGGATCGGCACGACCATGTCGCGGGGGATGCTGACGGCGGTCGCGTTGGTGTGGTCGGCCGACACGTGGAGCAGGATGTTGACGTCGTTCAGGGTCGCGTCCCGCTCGCCGAACGCCCCCTGGTCCTGGCTGGCGTCGTTGTCGGTCCCGACGACGAGGATGTTGAAGCCGCCTTCGTACTCGCTGATCGACGGCGGAGCGGGCTTCGTGGTCTCGCCCTGGGCCGCCTGCAGCTCGACCCCGTCACCGAGGTCGCTGCGCACCTGGTACGCCGCGATGGCGCCGACCGAGGCTCCGCTCACGAGCAGGACGGCCACCGAGGCGGCCACCACCTTCGTGACGGCCCGCACCGCGCCTCCGCTCTTGAGCCGGCCGTGTCGGGCGACTCCCGTCGTCGCGGGGGCGGAACGGCGTCCGGAGGCGGTCGCCTCGGGTCGGGCAGCTCGTCGGCCACGGCCGGATCGGTCGCGAAGGTCGCTCACGCGGTGTCCTCTCGGTCATCGAGGGCGACCCTCGCTCGCGCGGCCTCGGGATCGTTCGAGGATCGAGCGGGCAGAAGGGCACCGTTCGGTGTACGGGCAGATGGAGATACTACCCAGGCGGTCCTGGGCCGCTGCCGGGACTCAGCCGGTCGCACGGTTCGCGACGAGCTGGACGGCGTACGAGGCGTGCCACTTGCCGGCGGCCGGTCCCCCGTTGCACTCGCCGTCGCTCGCCCCGGGCGTCTTGATCCAGAGCAGGGCGTCGAGCTTCGTCGTGCCGGTCTGCACCGAGGGCACGACCCCCAGGCCGGCCCCGGGCGCGTTGCACCACGTGCCCTTCCAGCCGCGACCGTTGCGCGACGTGTCGATCACGTACCGTGCGCCTCCCGTCGCCAGCGACACCTTCTCGGCGTAGGCACGCTCGGATTCGACCGGGTAGTAGTTCGACACGTTGGTCGCGAAGCCGCGCGCGCGGTCGACACCGGCCGCCTTGAGGCGCGCGGCCATGGTCTGCGGCGGCACCCAGTTCGAGTTGCCGGCGTCGAGGTAGGCGGGGACGCCCGCGTCCGCCAGGGTCGCGACCGCGGAGGCGATGGTGGCCTCCCGCCCGCTCGTCTGCTCGGGGCAGTTGCTGATGAGCGTGAGGGCGTCGGGCTCGACGACCACGACGACCCGGTGGCCCGCCAGCCGCGAGGCGACGAGGGAGTTCCAGCGCAGGTACGCCGCGTTGTCGGCCGATCCACCCGCCGAGTGGCTGCCACAGTCACGGTTCGGGATGTTGTACGTGACGAACAAGGGGGTCGCGCCTACCTTCTCCGCGGCGGCGACGGTGCCGTCGATCTTCTTCACGAGCTGGGCGTCGGTCAGCCAGCTGCCGAGCCAGGTCGCCACCGGCTGCTTCGAGATCGTGCGGGCCGCCGCGGCCTCGGCGGTCCGGCCCTCGGACGTCAGCGTGGTCGCGGCGCGCGCCGCCTCACCGGCGGGGTCGACGTACAGACCGCCCCGGAACAGCGTCGTGGTGGGCGTGGTGCGGATGGTCTGCGAGACCGCGGCGGGCGTCGTCACCGTGGGGACCGACGGGACCGACGTCGAGGCCGGGTCGGGCGACACGGGCGACCCGGTCGACCCGCGCTCCCCGCGCGAGGTGAAGGCGGCGATGGCTCGCTCGGCCGACTTGGACGACCGTGCGGGCGGGCTCGACGCCGTGGTCGGCGAGGCCGTGACCGAGGTCGACGAGGGGGCGACGGGGGCCGCGTGCGCTCGCGCGGGAGCGACCGCGAGGCCGGCCGTCAGGGCGACGGCGACGCCGAGGACGACGGCGGCGCGGGTCGTCGGGGTCATGTGGGTCATGGCTGGGGTCCTGGTGTCGAGGGGCCCGGGCGGTGTTCGGCCCACCCGGGGTGCCGACCGGTGCGGGACCGCAACGGGGGGCTCGATCAGTGCAACACGGGGGTGCCTCGGCGTTCAGTCCCTGTTCGGGGGGACGGAGCGTTCCACTTCGGGGGCCACGGGGGTCGGAGAGGGCCTCTGGCGGGGTTCCGGGCACGGCACCCGAGGAGGTCGTCACGGCGGCCCTCGCGGCGGCCGACCTGGGAGACTGGACGGGCGGTCGCGGACGCTCCCGCGCGCGCACCAGGCCCGGGAGGACCACATGAACGGCGAGACCAACCGAGACGCGTGGCGGGACTCCGTCGAGACCTGGCTCAAGGGCGACGAGCGCAACGACGTCTTCGACGGCTACCTCGACTGGTACCGCGCGCCGGTGATGGCCGACACCGACGACTGGACCCGCGACTTCTTCGTGCTGCCGGCCGTCGGTTCGGACGTGCTGCACAAGCACGCGGGCTTCGTCGACGGCGACGCCGCCGTCTCGGTCGACGACACCACCTGGCGCGACCTCAGCACCCTGATCGGCGAGGCCTTCGCGACCTACGCCGCCGCTAAGGCCTAGGAGGCACGGGTCGCGTCATCTGCGGAAGGCGCGACCCGACTGGCGGAGGGCGTGGGATTCGAACCCCGCGGCGCGCCAGCGACGCGTCCGCCCGGTCGGCGCCCTCCAGGGCGCGGTGCGGAACGCGTAACCCGACTGGCGGAGGGCGTGGGATTCGAACCCACGAGACATCTCTGCCCACTTGTTTTCAAGACAAGCTCCATCGGCCGCTCGGACAGCCCTCCCGGTGGCCGGGCGAGCTACGCCGCCACGATGTGATCACTGCACCACATCTAAACGTGGCGTCGTGTTCATGTCGTGGCGGGATGCACGCATCGGGCAACCGGGGCCGAGTCTACCGGCTCAGAGCGTCGCGAGCACCTCGGCGAGCCCGTCGTCCAGGTCGCTCGACGTCTGCTCGCTGGCCACCGCGGCGACGTCGTCGGGCGCCTGGCCCATGGCCACCCCGCGACCCTCGGCCGCGGCCCAACGCAGCATGTCGATGTCGTTGCGCCCGTCGCCGGCGGCCAGGACCTGCGACCGTGGCACGTCGAGCCACTGCCGCACGCGCTCGAGGGCGGTCGCCTTCGTGACGCCGTCCGGGGCGATGTCGAGCCAGGCCGTCCAGCCGACGTTGTAGTTCACGTGCTGGAGGCCCATGCGCTCGACGGCTGTGAGGAAGTCCTCGGTGTCGTGGTCGGGCGAGACGACGACCACGCGGGTCGCCGGCCGGCCGACGAGGTCGTCGAACTCGACCTTCTCGGCGTTCAGTGCCGCCGCCGCGGCGGGGAACGACCCGCAGTACCGCAGCAGCCCCTCTTGGTCTTCGACGGCGTACCCGGCCCCCGCGTCGGCCAGGGCCTCGCGGATCGTCGACAGCACCTGGGTCGGGTCGAACTCCTCGACGTGCACGCGGCGGTACCCCGTCGGGGCCGACTCGTCACGGCCCAGGGTGATCGCACCGTTCGCGCAGACGACGTAGTCCGAGACGAGACCGAGACGCTCCATGACGGGGAGCGTCATCGACACCGATCGTCCGGTCGCGATCATGACCTGGTGGCCCTGGTCGTGGAGGCGCGTGATCTCGCCGAGGACGGCCTCGGAGATGGTGCCGTCCTCGGGCATGATCGTGCCGTCGACGTCGAGCGCGACCAGCCAGCGGTCGGCGGCGGCCACGGGCTCGTCGCCGGGCCGGGGTGCGGCGGCGGCCTGGCTCACGCGACCGGCTCGATGACCTCGAGGCCACCGAGGTAGCCGCGCAGCGCCTCGGGCACGACCACCGAGCCGTCGGCCTGCTGGTGCGTCTCGAGGATCGCGACGAGCCACCGCGTGGTCGCGAGGGTGCCGTTGAGCGTCGCGACGGGGGCCGTCTTGCCGCTCTCGGTGCGGTAGCGGGTGTCGAGGCGGCGGGCCTGGAAGGTGGTGCAGTTCGACGTGCTGCTCAGCTCGCGGTAGGTGCCCTGCGTCGGCACCCAGGCCTCGATGTCGAACTTGCGTGCGGCGCTCGAACCGAGGTCGCCGGCGGCGACGTCGATGACGCGGTAGGTGAGGCCGAGGGCCTGCAGCATGCTCTCCTGGAACCCGACGAGGGCGTCGTGCTCGGCCTCTGCCTGGTCGGGGTGCACGTAGCTGAACATCTCGAGCTTGTTGAACTGGTGCACGCGCAGGATGCCCCGGTTGTCCTTGCCGGCGGCCCCGGCCTCGCGGCGATAGCAGGTCGACCAGCCGGCGTAGCGGATCGGGCCCGCCTCGACGTCGAGGATCTCGTCGGAGTGGTAGCCGGCGAGCGCGACCTCGCTCGTGCCGGTCAGGTAGAGGTCGTCGGCGGGCAGGTGGTAGACCTCGTCGGCGTGGGAGCCCAGGAACCCGGTGCCGGCCATGACCTCGGGTCGCACCAGCGTCGGGGTGATCAGCGGCGTGAAGTCGTTCTGCAGGGCGAGGTCGAGGGCCATGTTCATCAGGCCGAGCTCGAGGCGGGCACCGATGCCGCGCAGGAAGTAGAAGCGCGAGCCCGAGACCTTGGTGCCGCGCTTGATGTCGATCGCGCCGAGCTTCTCGCCGAGGTCGGCGTGGTCGAGGGCCTCGAAGTCGAAGGAGGGGCGGGTGCCGTACTCACGAAGCGTCACGAAGTTCTCTTCGCCGCCCGAGGGCACGCCGTCGATGATCAGGTTGCCGATGCCGCGCGCGGCCGCGTCGAAGACCGCATCGGCCTCGTTCGAGGCGGCCTGCGCCTCCTTCACGCGGGCGGCGAGCTGCTGCGCCTGCGCGACCAGGGCCTTCTTCTCGTCTTTCGGCGCCTTGGCGACGGTCTTGCCGAAGGCGTTCTGCTCGGCGCGCAGGTCTTCGAAGGCGGCGATCGCCGCGCGGCGGGCCTGGTCGGCCGCCACCGCGTCGTCGACCAGCGACTCGGAGTCGCCCCGGGCCCGCTGGCTCTGCTTGACGAGGTCGGGGGATTCACGAAGCAACTGGGGATCGATCACCCGCCCATCCTAAGCAACGGCACCCGCGCGGCCGACGTTCTGCACAGAGCCTTCGCCTTCCCGTTACCTGACGGGGGTGCGTCCAATACGCTCGCCCCATGACCGCCACCTCCCCCTCCCCCGCCGAGCACGCCTCGGCATCCGAGCCCGAGACGGCTCGCCAGACCGCCGCGGTCGTCTACAACCCGATCAAGGTCGACCTCGACGCCATCAAGACGGCCGTCGGGCGCCACGAGTTCTCGAACGGCTGGGCCCCCACGACGTTCTACGAGACCAGCAAGGAAGACCCGGGCGGCGAGGTGACGAAGCAGGCCCTCGCCGAGGGCGTCGACATGGTGATCGCCGCGGGGGGCGACGGCACGGTGCGTGCCGTGGCCGAGGCCCTGCAGGGCACCGACGCGTCCCTCGCCCTGCTGCCCTCGGGCACGGGCAACCTGTTGGCCCGCAACCTCGAGCTCTCGCTCGACAACCTCGACGACTCGATCGCGACGGCGTTCAGCGGTCGCGACCGTGACATCGACCTCGGCGTCGTCGACGTCGAGCGTGAGGACGGCTCGCGCGAGACCAAGGCGTTCGTCGTCATGGCGGGCGTCGGCCTCGACGCGAAGATGCTCGCGAACACCAACGACGAGCTGAAGAAGCGCGTCGGGTGGCTCGCCTACGTCGACGCCATCGCCCGCGCGCTCCGCGACGACAACAAGATCGACGTCCGGTACGAGCTCGACGACCAGGGCCGCAAGTCGATGCGCGCCCACACGATCATCGTCGGCAACTGCGGCCTGCTGCCCGCCAACATCATGCTGCTGCCCGACGCGGCGATCGACGACGGCATCTTCGACATCGTCGCCCTGCGCCCCGAGGGCTTCTTCGGCTGGGTGCAGATCTGGGTCAAGATTGTGTGGGAGAACGGCGTCATGCGCCGCACCCAGGTCGGCCGCCGCATCCTCGCCGCCAACAGCCGCGAGGTGCGCACCCTGCGCTACAACAAGGGCAAGAAGCTCGTGGTCCGCCTCGACTCCCCCCAGGACTTCGAGATCGACGGCGACTCCGTCGGCAAGGTCGTCGCCCTGCGTGCGGTCGTCGACCCGGGCGGCCTGACCGTCCGCGTGCCGGCCGACGCCTGATCGGCACGGGCGGCCGGCCGAGCGAGGCCGGTCGTCAGCGCAGGCCGCTGATCAGCGCAGGCCGCTGATCAACCCGCGCAACCACTCGCGGGCGTCGACGAAGGCCTCGTCGTCGTACCGCGGCGAGACCTCGGCCGGGGCGCCGTCGGCACGAGGGTACGACCCGAGGAACATCACGCTCGGGCTGAAGCGCTTCAGCCCGAGCAGGGCGTCGGCCACGCGTTCGTCGAGCACGTGCCCCTCGAGGTCGATGACGAACCGATAGCGCCCGAGGGCGTCGCCGATCGGTCGCGACTGGATGAGGCTGAGGTTGATGCCGCGGGTCGCGAACTGCTCGAGCATGTCGACCAGGGCCCCCGAGCCGTCGGCCGGCAGCTCGACGATCAGGCTGGTCTTGTCGGCACCGGTCGCGGGCGGCACGGGCACCGTCCGGCTGACCAGCACGAAGCGCGTGACGGCCTGGTCGTTGTCGCCGATCTCGCGGGCGAGCACCTCGAGGTCGTGGTGGTCGGTGATGCCGGGAGGCGCGACCGCGGCGTCCGCGGAGCCCCCGGCGCCGCCCGGCTCGAGCAGCGAGGCGGCGGCGGCCACGTTCGACGAGGCCGGCAGGTGACCGTGGCCGGGCAGGTTGCGTTCGAGCCAGCGGTGGGTCTGCGCGTAGGCGACCGGGTGCGCGTTGACGACCCGCACCTCCTCGATGCGGGTGCCCGGCCGGGCGACGAGCACGAAGTTGACGCGCACCAGGTACTCGCCGACGATGCGGAGGCCCGGCACCGTGGCGAGGGCGTCCTGCGTCGCACTGACCCCGCCCTCGACGCTGTTCTCGATCGCGATCATCGCGGCCGTGCTGACGCCCGAGACGACGTCGGCCAGGGCCTCGCCGACGTTGTTGACGCTCTTCCAGGTGGCCCCGACGGCCTCGGGCACCTGCTTGAGCGCCGCCTCGGTGAACGTGCCCGCGGGCCCGAGGTAGCTGTAGGTCGTCGAGGAGGCGCGGGTCGGCATGACGAGGAGCCTACTGAGAGCCGCCCGGGCACCGCGACGAAGGTCGGCGGCGGGTGCCAGGATGTCCCCATGACCGACCGTGCCGGAACCCCCGCAGAAGCCAGCGACCTGATCGACCCCGAAGAGGTCACGGCCGCGTACTACGAACTCGTCCCCGACGTCGGCGAGGTCGAGCAGAAGGTCGTCTTCGGCACCTCGGGCCACCGCGGGTCCTCGCTCGACGCCGCCTTCAACGAGACCCACATCGCCGCCATCACGCAGGCGATCGTCGAGTACCGCGCGGGTCAGGGCATCACCGGCCCGCTGTTCATCGGGCGCGACACGCACATCCTGAGCGGCCCCGCCGAGCGCACCGCGGTCGAGGTGCTCACCGGCAACGACGTGAAGGTGCTGGCCGACGCCGAGGGCGGCTACGTGCCGACGCCCGCGCTCAGCCACGCGATCCTGGTCTACAACAACGACCCCGCGAACACCGACAAGGCCGACGGCATCGTCGTCACCCCCAGCCACAACCCGCCCCGCGACGGCGGCTTCAAGTACAACCCGCCCCACGGCGGGCCGGCCGACAGCGACGCCACGAACTGGATCGCGAACCGCGCCAACGAGATCATCGCCGCCGGCAACGTCGACGTGAAGCGCGGCGTCGGCACGCCCGGCCGCCACGACTTCCTCCGCGGCTACGTGGGCGACCTCGTCAACATCATCGACATCGACGCCATCAAGAAGGCTGGCGTGAAGATCGGTGCCGACCCGCTCGGTGGCGCGAGCGTCGAGTACTGGGGCGCGATCCGCGACGTCTACGGCCTCGACCTCACCGTCACGAACCCGGGCGTCGACCCCACCTGGCGCTTCATGACGCTCGACTGGGACGGCAAGATCCGCATGGACCCGTCGAGCCCCTCGGCGATGGCCAGCGTCGTGCGCCGTAAGGACGAGTTCGACGTCCTGACCGGCAACGACGCCGACGCCGACCGGCACGGCATCGTCACGCCCGACGGCGGCCTGATGAACCCGAACCACTACCTCGCGGTCGCCATCGACTACCTCTACACGCACCGCCCCGAGTGGCGCGACGACGCGGCCATCGGCAAGACCCTCGTCTCGTCGAGCATCATCGACAAGGTCGCCGAGTCGCACGGGCGTCGCCTGTGGGAGGTCCCGGTCGGGTTCAAGTGGTTCGTCCCCGGGCTGGTGGACGGCTCGGTCGCCTTCGGTGGCGAAGAGAGCGCCGGCGCGTCCTTCCTGCGCAAGGACGGCACCGTCTGGACGACCGACAAGGACGGCATCCTGCTCGCCCTGCTCGCGAGCGAGATCATCGCCGTCACCGGCAAGACCCCCTCGCAGCTCTACGCCGAACTGGTCGAGAAGTACGGCGACCCGGTCTACCAGCGGGTCGACGCGGCGGCGACGAAAGAGCAGAAGACCCGTCTGGGCAAGCTCGACGGCGACGCCATCGAGGCGACCGAGCTCGCGGGCGACCGCATCACGGCCAAGCTCAGCAAGGCTCCGGGCAACGACGCGGCCGTCGGCGGCGTCAAGGTCGTCACCGACAAGGCCTGGTTCGCGGCCCGCCCCAGCGGCACCGAGGACGTCTACAAGATCTACGCCGAGTCGTTCGAGGGCCCCGAGCACCTCGCCCGCGTCCAGGCCGAGGCGAAGACCATCGTCGACGCGGCGCTCGGCGCCTGACCCGCGCCTCCCGCACCGCCCGACGGGCGTGTTCGTGACGGACGGGCGACGTCGGTCGCCCGTGTCCGACGAACACGCCCGTCGTGCGGTTCGCGGGGCGCGCGGCGGGCAGGTGGCGGCGGGCAGGCGGCAGGGTCAGCCCGCGTAGTCGGGGGCGGCCGGGAGGCCGAAGAACTCCTCGAGCGTGGTGACGCCCGTGTCGTGCATCTCGGTGGCGAGGGGCACGCCCACGTACCGGAAATGCCACGGCTCGAAGGTGAAGCCGGTCACGGCGACCTTGTCGGCCGGGTAGCGCAGCAAGAACCCGAAGCGCCACGCGTTGGCCGCCAGCCACGTCCCCTGGGGCGTGTCGCCGAAGCAGGCCTGCAGCGCGCAACTGAGCGGCACGGGGCTGATGTCGAGGGCGAGCCCGGTCTGGTGCTCGCTGAATCCCGGACGGGCGCTCTGTGCATCGGCCTGTGCCTGCCCGAGACGCTGGACCCAGCCGGCGTAGACGCTCACCTGGGTGTCGTACGAGCGGTAGGCGCTCTGCACCTGGAACGCCCCGGCCCCCTCGGCCTCGCCCGCCCGGAACATCTCGACGACCGCGGCAGCCGCCTCGGCGCGGAGGGTCGGCGGGTTCTGGTGCGCCACGTCGGGCGTGACGAGATCGCCGGGGACGTAGTCGACCGGGTCGAGCGCGCGCAGCTTGTCGCTGACGACCCAGAGGCTGGCGGGGTCGTCGACCGACCGGGCCGCCTTGTCGAACGCGGGTGTCGTGGGGGACGTGGGAGGCGCCTCCTCGGTCGGGGTCGGGGTGGGGGTGAGCGTCGGCGAGACGGTCGCGGCCGAGGTGCTCGTGCTCGGCTCGGGCGCGCCCCCCGAGCACGCGGCCAGCAGGCCGGCCGAGAGGACGACGGCCAGGACGGTGGCCGCGGGGTGCGGCAGGGAAGGGCGGCGTGACATCGCGTCGAGCCTAGTCACGAGCAACGGACCGACAGGGACGGACGATCCCTCTTGTTGTCGGATGCTTGCCGGTGAAGTAACTTTGCGTACTGCGCAATTCCTCGTCGCGCCTCCCCCTTCCAGACAGAAGAGACACCATGTCGAGCGCCGCCTCCGCACCCACGACCACGGCCCCCGCCGAGCGCCAGGGCCTGATGACCCACCGCCAGATCCTGTACGTCATCTTCGGCCTGATGGCCGGCATGTTCCTCTCGGCCCTCGACCAGACGATCGTCGGCACCTCGATGCGGACGATCGCGGACGACCTCGACGGGCTCAGCCTGCAGGCCTGGGTGACCACCGCCTACCTGATCGTGTCGACCATCTCGACGCCCATCTACGGCAAGCTCAGCGACATCTTCGGAAGGCGACCGCTCTTCCTGATCGCCATCACGATCTTCTTGCTGGGGTCCGTCGCGGCCGGCTTCTCCGAGAGCATGTACCAGCTCGCCATCTTCCGGGCGATCCAGGGCATGGGCGCCGGCGGCCTCATGGCCCTGCCGCTGACGATCATGGGCGACATCCTGGCCCCGCGTGAGCGCGCGAAGTACCAGGGCTACTTCCTCGCCGTGTTCGGCATCTCGAGCGTCATCGGCCCGCTCGTCGGCGGACTCTTCGCCGGAGCCGACCAGATCCTCTTCGTCACCGGCTGGCGCTGGGTGTTCCTGATCAACGTGCCGATCGGCATCGTGGCGCTGTTCATCGTCGTGCGGTTCTTGCACATCCCGGGCCAGAAGCGTCGCGAGAACGTCCGCATCGACTGGTTCGGCGCCGCCGCCGTCATCGTGGCCGCCG
Organism: Frigoribacterium sp. CFBP 8759; assembly: GCF_014841655.1. Classification (NCBI taxonomy): domain Bacteria; kingdom Bacillati; phylum Actinomycetota; class Actinomycetes; order Micrococcales; family Microbacteriaceae; genus Frigoribacterium; species Frigoribacterium sp. CFBP 8759. The sequence continues at coordinate 153,308 of NZ_JACYUH010000003.1, read as the reverse complement.
TGCCGTTGCTGCTGGTGGCCGAGCAGGGCCGCACCTGGGGCTGGAGCTCGCCCGGGGCCTTCGCCTGCTACGTCATCGGGGCCGTCGGCATCGTCGCGTTCGTCGTGATCGAGCGATCGATGGGCGACGACGCACTCATCCCGCTGAAGCTGTTCCGCAACCCCACCTTCTCGATGGCGACCGTGCTCGGCGTGCTCGTCGGGTTCGGCATGTTCGGCGCCCTGCTGACGGTTCCGCTGTACCTGCAGCTCGTGAACGGGGCGACCCCGACCGAGAGCGGCTTCCAGATGCTGCCGATGATCGCCGGCCTGATGATCTCGTCGATCGTCGCCGGCCAGCTCATCTCACGGACGGGCAAGTACAAGATCTTCCCGATCACGGGCACGGCGTTCATGGCGGCCGGGTTCTTCTGGTTCACGAACCTCTCGTTCGACAAGCCGTACTGGTTCATGATGGTCGGCATGCTGTTGGTCGGCCTGGGACTCGGACAGCTGATGCAGACCCTGACCATCGCCTCGCAGAACTCGGTCGGGGCCCGCGACATCGGCGTGGCCACGTCGGCGTCGACGTTCTTCCGACAGATCGGCGGGACGCTCGGCACGGCCGTGCTGTTCTCCGTGCTCTTCAGCCGCATCCCCCAGACGATCGCGGACGCCTTCGCCGACTCGAGCCTGCAGGGCCGCGCCCAGGCCGCCCTCGCCGACCAGTCGGTGCTGAGCGACCCGGCGAACGCCGCGATCCTCAAGCTCTACCAGGCGGCCGGAGGCGGCGACACGTCGCAGGTCGGCGGCGCACTCGACGGCAACACGTCGTTCCTCAACACGGCCGACCGCCGTCTCGCCGCGCCGTTCCTCGACGGCTTCGCGAACGCGGCCGTGACGGTCTTCTGGGTCGCCCTGGTGGTGGTGCTCGTGGCCTTCGTGCTGAGCTTCTTCCTCAAGGCCACGCCGCTGCGCCAGAAGTCGGCCATCGACGAGGCAGCCGACGACGCGCGGGCCGCCGTGGCCGCCGACGCCGCACTCGCGGCGCAGGCCGCCGCCGCGCAGACCGGTTCGCTGGTCGCCCCCGACACGGGTTCGATCGACGTCGTGCCCACGGAAGAACGGCGCGGCGACACCTCGTCTCGGCGCTGATCGGGTGCCCGGCGCGACGTTCGCCCGGCACCCGATCCGCTCGAGCTGGTGTCGCGACACGGCAGGTGTCGGGTAGCGTTCCCTCGACGGCGCTTCGGTGCCGAACGGTTCGTCCCGCGTCCGGCGTTCCCTGCCCGTGAAGCTCACGCGGGAGGCGAGACGACCGAAGGCCGCACACCCACGGGGTGTGCGGCCTTTCTCCGTCATGGGACGCCCCACCGAATCGATTCCCTGCGTGAAGCTCTGGTCGACACGGCGGGACGCCTCTGCCCACTCGAGGCGGACATGTCGAGCCTAGGACGGCCACGAGCCGCAGCACAGGGGTTGACAACGAGAAAAACCTGGTCAGCGATGACTTTTTGCTAGACGGACTAGCGACGGGGCTAGACTCCCCCTCATGCCCGATCAGCACGCCACCGCCGCGCCCTTCGACGCGTCCGGCTATTGGTACAGCAGCAGCACCGAAGAGCGCGGCGTCACGGTGTTGAACACCCTCCGCGCCTACCGTGCCGCCGAGGTCGCGATGCGGGCCCGCACCCGCAAGTCGATGAAGATGAACGACACCGACCTCGCCGCCCTGCGGTTCCTGCTCCGGGCCCAACGGCTCGGCGACCCCGTCAGCGCGAAAGAACTGGCCGCCCAGCTGAAGATCACCTCGGCGTCGACGTCGGTGTTGATCAACCGCCTCGTCGCGAGCGGGCACATGCTGCGCCACCCCCACCCGACCGACAAGCGCGGGGTCCTGCTGACTGCCACGGGCGACTCGAACACCGAGGTGCGCGACACCATGGCGGCGATGCACGCTCGCATGATCTCGACGGCCGAGTCGCTCGACGCCGACGAGGCGGCCGTGGTCGTGGGCTTCCTGCAGCGCATGACGGCCGCGATCGAGATCGACGACCACCACGTCGACGGCGATCCGGCCGACCGGGCGGGCACGGGCACGGGCACGGGCACGGGCACGGGCACGGGCACGGGCACGGGCCACCATCCTTCCTAGCCGTTGAGCGAACAACTGGTGAACTGACTAGATCGACTAACCATCGACGTGACAGTCTGACCGCACGGCGCCGATTCACGGCGGTGTCGTGACCGTCCGAAGTCCCACCGTTCCGCCAGGCATCGCAGGGGTGCCAGAGACGAGCCGAACATGACCACGATCGACGTCGCTCGCAGCGACCGCACCACTGCCCGCAGCACCTTCTCCGAGGTGCGCGACACCGCCCGCCAGCGAACGCTGGCCGTCATCGCCACGGCTGCCACCGGCGCGAGCGTCAGCCTCGTCGCCGCCCTGCTCCTCGCGCTCGGCGTCGTGCGATGACGTGCCCGTCGGGCTTCTCCGCCCAGCAGATGCAGGGTCTGACCCACGAGCAACTCGTGTCGTTCGTCCGGGGGTCGGTCACGACGGCCGTCTCGGCCGCCGACCTGCACGCCGTCAGACCGACTCGACCTGCGCCGACGGGAGCCGTCTGCGCATGACGGCCACCGCCTCCTCGTTGCTGTCGACGAGCAGGTAACGACGACCGAGGGCATCCGCCACCGCCCCGGTGGTGCCGCTGCCGGCGAAGAAGTCGAGCACCCAGTCGCCTTCGCGGCTGGAGGCCTGCACGATGCGACGCAACACGCCCTCGGGCTTCTGCGTCGGGTAGCCCGTCTTCTCGCGACCGGTCGGCGACACGATGGTGTGCCACCACACGTCGGTCGGCAGCTTGCCCCGGGCGACCTTCTCGGGCGTGACGAGCCCCGGGGCCATGTACGGCTCGCGGTCGACGCTCGTCGAGTCGAAGTGGTACTTCGTGGGGTCTTTCACGTAGACCAGGATCGTGTCGTGCTTGGTCGGCCACCGGGTGCGGCTCTTGGCGCCGTAGTCGTAGGCCCAGATGATCTCGTTCAGGAAGCAGTCCCGCCCGAACAGGGCGTCGAGCAGCACCTTCGCGTAGTGCGCCTCGCGGTAGTCCAGGTGCAGGTAGAGGGTGCCGTCGGGGGCGAGCAGCCGCCAGGCCTCGGCCAGGCGCGGTTCGAGGAACGACCAGTAGTCCTCGAAGCGGTCGTCGTAGCCCATCAGGTCGCCCCGGATGCGCTCGTACCGCACGCCCTTGAAGCCCGCCACCGAGGTGGTCGAGTCCTCGGCGCTGCGCACGGACGTCGTCGACCGGCGACGCTGCTGCCGCCCGGTGTTGAACGGGGGGTCGAGGTAGACGATCGTGAACCCGCCGTCGGGCAGCTGCGCCGTGACGTCGAGGGCGTCACCGTGGACCACGAGGCTCGGGGAGGCGGTGGTCCAGTCGAGGGGCATCCGACCATTCTGCTGCCTGGCGGGCACCGACACGCGCCCGACTCCCGGCCCGGGGCGCGTAGCGTGTCGGGATGACCACCGAGGTAGAGAACCGCCCCACCCAGAACCAGTACGCCCTCGTCGAGGACGGCGAGACGATCGGCTTCGCGGCCTACGACGTCGCCGGCCACGAGATCCGCTTCACCCACACCGAGATCGACCCCAGCCGACGATCCGCCGGCCTCGGGGCCCGGCTCGTCCAGGGCGCCCTCGACGACGTGCGCGCGAACACCGACCTGCGCGTCGTGCCGGTCTGCCCGTTCGTGGTCGACTTCGTCGAGGACCACGTCGACTACCGCGAGCTGCTCGACCGCTGACCGCGGTGCGGCCGCCGAGGCGACCACGGCGAGACCGCCGAGCCGGACCCCCGGCAGGAGGCGCGGGTCGCCTCGACGGCGCCCCTCACGTGCTCAGGGCACGCGCGCCAGCCACTCGGGCGTCGCGAACTTGGAGGTGACGAGCTGCTCGGCCTTCTCGAGCTCGGCCTCGGTGACGTGCCCTTCGGTCGCCCCGTAGAGGCCGGTGAAGGTCTGCTTGAGCCGCTCGATGATCTCGGCGCGGGACAATCCCGTCTGGCTCCGGAGGGGGTCGACGCGCTTGGCGGCGCTGGTGGTGCCCTTGTCGCTCATCTTCTCGCGGCCGATGCGCAGGACCTTGACCATCTTGTCGCCGTCCATGTCGTACGACATGGTGGCGTGGTGCAGCAGGGCCCCGTTGCCCAGGCGCTTCTGCGCAGCCCCGCCGATCTTGCCCTTGGCGCTGGTGATGTCGTTGAGCGGTTGGTAGAAGGCGTCGATGCCGAGCGACTTGAGCGCGGTGATGACCCATTCGTCGAGGTACGCGTACGAGTCGGCGAAGCTCATGCCCTGCACGAGCTCGCCCGGGGCGTAGAGCGAGTAGGTCACGATCGACTGGGCGTCCATGAACATCGCACCGCCGCCGCTGATGCGGCGCACGACCTCGAAGCCGTGGGTCGAGGCGGCGTCGAGGTCGACCTCGTTCTTCAACGACTGGAAGCTGCCGATGACCACGGCGGGCTGGTCCCACTCCCAGAAGCGGAGCGTGGGCCCGCGGCGGCCCGCTCCGACCTCTTCGGTGAGCACCTGGTCGAGGGCGAGGTGCACGTTGGGCGACACCGGGGCGTCGTGGATGATCTGCCAGTCGTAGTCGCGCCAGTCGGTCGCCTTCGAGAGGCTGCGGCGGATCGCCACGGCGATCGCCTCGGGCGAGAAGCCGAGCAGCACCGCGTCGGCCGGCAGCCCCTGCTTGATCGTCGCCGCGATCGTCGCCGCGTCGGACTCGACCGGCAGGCCGTTCACCGCCCGGTCGACGGCGTCGAGCGCCGTGTCGGGCTCGAGGAAGAAGTCACCGGCGAGACGGAACCCGGCGATGCGCCCCTCTCTGACGTCGAGGTCGACGACCACGAGCTTTCCGCCTGGGACCTTGTACTCACCGTGCATGGTCGCAGCCTATGCCTGGTGCCCCACGCGGTCGTCGAGCCACCGCACCAGGTCGGCGACGACCTCGTCGCGGTTGGTCTCGCGGAACACCTCGTGCCGGGCGCCCTGGTAGACCACGAGCTCGACGTCGCTGAGCCGACTGCGGTTGACGTACGCGTCGGCGAGCTTGCGGGCGCTGGCCTCGCCGCCGAGCGGGTCGTCGTCGCCGACGAGGACGAGCACGGGGAGGTCGCTCGCGAGCCGGGTCGAGGGGCGACCCATCAGCCGCAGCGTGTCGGCCGTGCCGAACAGCTGTCGGGCCGTCGCCTGCACCGACAGGGGGTCGGCAGCCATGGCGTCGACCACGGCCTGGTCCCGGCTGAGCCACTCGTAGCCGGTGTCGCCGAGGTGGGCGTGCCGGGCGTTCAGGTCGCCCGCGTTCATGCTGCCGGGCATGCGGTAGGCCGTGCCGCTCAGCACGACGGCGTCGAACCGGTCGGAGCCCTCGTCGACGAGCTTCTGCGCCATCAACGAGCCCCACGAGTGCCCGAGCAGCACGAGCGGCGAGCCGGGGTTCTCGGAGCGCGCGATGCCCGTCAACCGGACCACCGCCTCCATCGCCCCGCGCAGCCCCGACGGGCCCAGGCGGCCGAGCTTCGTGTGGTCACCGCCCCACTGGCCGAGGCCGGTCTCGCCGTGACCGAGGTGGTCGTTCGCGTAGACCGTGTAGCCGGCCCGCACGAGGTCCTGGGCGAGGTCCTCGTAGCGCAGGGCGTACTCGCCGAGGCCGTGGGCGAGCTGCACCACGGCCTTGGGCGACGCCGCCTTCCAGACGTAGTAGTGCACGGTCACGCCGTGGGCGTCGGTGAACTCGTAGTCGCCTCGGGCGGCGGAGAAGGTGGGCACGGAACCAGTCTCCCATCACGGGGCCCGGCAGGCCTGGCCGGGCCGGGCCTGGCACGGCCGGGCCCCGTCCCGTCAGCGGCGGGCGTCGACGTCCGTGCGCACCACGCCGAACGCCTGGTCGAGGTCGACGTCGACCTCGGTGCCGTCGTCGAGGCGCACGTCGACCTCGTAGGCCACGCCGGTGTCGTCGCTGCGGTCGGCGTCGGTCACCGTGCCCCCACCGGCGGCGGCGAGGGCGGCGGCCGCGGCCCGGTCGTAGTCCGCGCCGGTCAGGTCGTCGTCGCGGGCCGAGTCGTCGAGCCCCGGACCCGCGGCGGGCGTCGGGGTGGCGTCCGACCCGAGCGAGTCGTCGTCGCGGTCGTCGCCGGCGACGGGCGTCGGGGTGGCGCCGGACCCGCGCGAGTCGTCGTCGACGCGGCTCGAGGTGACGGAGTGGTCCCCGTCGAGCAGCACCGTCGCCTCGCGACCGTCGGGCAGGACGACCTCGACCTCGTAGCCGACGAGTCCGTCGTCGAGGGTGTCGACCTCGGTCACGGTGCCGCCGCCGGTCTCGGCGAGCGCCGCCTCCTGGGCCCGGTCGCGGGTCTGCGCGGACACGCCGTCGTCGAGGCCCGAGGCGAGGGCCACGCCGCCGCCGCCCAGCACGAGGACGCCCGCGATTCCGCCGGCGATCAGCAGGGACTTCTTCTTGGTGAGGGTGTTCTTCAGCATGGTTCGCTCCGTTCGTGGGGCCGCCGGGCGGCCGGGTCTGTCGCTCTCTCGAGCTGATGGACCCCACTCTCGCGAGAGGGCACTGAAGCGGTCCTGAAGCGACCTGAAGATCCGTTCAGGAGGCGCGGGTCGCGTGACCGGAGTGGGCGGGTCCACGTGCCCCTCGGCGGGTCGGCGCGCACCCGCCCGGCAGGACGGGAACCCGCCGACCACCCGGTGGGGCGCTCGGGTCAGGCGGGACCGGCGGGGAGGTGGACCACGAACCGGGCACCTCCGAGAGGCGAGGCCGTGACCGACACCGCGCCTCCGTGGACCCTGACGATCTCGCGCACGATGGCGAGCCCCAGTCCGCTTCCGCCCGCGTCGCGGGCGCGGGCCTCGTCGAGGCGCACGAACCGGTCGAACACCCGCTCGCGGTCCGCCTCGGCCACCCCGGCGCCGTCGTCGTCCACGGCGAGGACCACGCCTCCGTCGCGCTCGACGAGGGCCACGGCGACGCGGGCGTCGGCGTGCCGGGCCGCGTTCGCGACGAGGTTGTGCACGACCTGGCCGAGCAGCCCCTCGTCGCCGTCGACGCGAGCCGGGCCGACGGCCGTGGCGTCGACGGCGAGCGGCCCCCGACCGTCGGGACGGGCGACGCCGCGCAGGCGGGCGGTCTCCGACACCACGAGGTCGTCGAGGTCGACCGGGCGGCGCGTCACCCCCAGGGCGCCCTCGTCCGCCCTGGCGAGGACCAACAGGCCCTGCACGAGCGCCGTCAACCGCGCCTCCTCGCCGAGCACGGTGCCGGCCAGGGCCGCGCCGTCGATGCTGCCGGGGTGCAGCAGCGCGACCTCGGCGTGCTGCCGGATGGTGGCGAGCGGCGTCTTCAGCTCGTGCGAGGCGTCGCCGACGAAGCGCCGCTGGGCCGTCGCCGACGAGTCGAGCCGGTCGAGCATCCCGTTCAGCGTGCGGGCGAGGCGGGCGATCTCGTCGCCACCGCCCGGGTCGGGCAACCGGTGCGACAGGCTCTGGGCCGTGACCGTGTCGACCTCGCGGCGCATCGACTCGACCGGGCGCAGGGCACGGCCCACGACGAGCCAGGTGGTGACGCCCAGCACGAGCAGGGCCACCGGGATCGCCACGCCGAGCGTGACGAGACTGGCCGAGGAGGCGGCGCTCGCCTCCTCGAGGGAGCGCGCGGCCACGACGCCGTACCCGGTCGTGACGACCCGGGTGGGGACGGGGGTGGCGACGTCGGTGGAGGACGTGGCGTCGTCGTCCGCCTCGCCGTCGTCGGGGCGCGAGCCGCCCGACCCGGAGTCGGCGTCGGCGTCGTCGTCGTCATCCGTGGGGGTCGGCGTCGGGGTCGGGGTCGACGCGGCCGGCGTCGGCGTCGCGGTGCTCTCGACCCCGACGTCCTCGCGTTCGACGACGAACGCGTCGCCGTCGAGCGAGACCCGGTCCCCCGAACCGGACGACGCGATCGACGAGGCGACGTCGGCGAAGTCGTCGTCGCCTCCCACGGCGAGCACGCGCCCGGACGCGTCGGTCACGACGACCAGGGACCCGTCCGTCTCGCCCGCGACGGCCACGCTCGGCGTCGAACCGATCGCGAGGGCCGACACGGCGCGGTCCACGTCGGCCGAGGCGGCCTGGCGCGGGGCGTCGGCGAGCACGGCCTGTTGCACGAGCGCGAAGACGAGGGCGAACACCCCGAGGGTCAGCGCCACGGCGAGCACGGCGGCCACGGTGATGCGCGACCGCAGCGACGCCCGTCGCACCCGGCGCGGCCCGATGCCGGCGGACGGCCCGGGCCCGGGAGCCGGGCGGCGAGGGGCCCGCTCAGCCACCCCGCGCCTCCAGACGGTAGCCCGCCCCCCGGAGCGTGACGATGGCTTCTCGGCCGAACGGCCGGTCGACCTTGTTGCGCAGGTGACGCACGTACACCTCGACGATGTTGGGGTCGCCCTCGAAGTCGTCGTTCCAGACCCCGTCGAGCACCTCGCGCTTGGTCACGACGCTGCCGGCGTGACGCATGAGGAACTCGAGCACCGCGAACTCGCGGCTCGTGAGCTCGACCTCGACGTCGCCACGGTGGACGCTCCGCGAGGCGGGGTCGACGCGGAGGTCGCCGGCCTCGAGCACCACGGGGCGTTCACGGGCACCGCGGCGGACGAGGGCGCGCAGCCGGGCGAGCAGGACGGCGAAGGAGAACGGTTTGGTGAGGTAGTCGTCGGCGCCGGTGTCGAGGGCCTCGACCTGGTCCCACTCGCCGTCCTTGGCGGTCAACACGATGACGGGGGTCCAGTCGCCTCCCTCGCGCATCGCCCGGCACACGGCGTAGCCGCTCATGCCGGGCAGCATGATGTCGAGGACGACCACGTCGTAGCTGCCCTCACGGGTCCGCCAGAGCCCGTCGGTGCCGGTCGCCGCGACGTCGACCGCGATCCCCTCGGCCTCGAGCCCGAGCCGCAGACCCTCGGCCAGGGTCGCCTGGTCCTCGACGACGAGCACGCGCACGGGGCCTCCCTCGGTCGCGCCGGGTGCGCGTCGTGCCCATCATGGCGGGAGCGCGCTGAAGCCGGGCTGAAGCGGACCGGCAGCGGAGGCGCGGCGCAGGACTCCCCGCACCGCGCCTCCTGAGGGACGGTCGTCAGTGCGCCGAGTAGCCGCCGTCGACGAGGTGGTAGCTGCCCGTGACGAACGACGCCTCGTCGCTCAGCAGGAAGAGGACGAGCGCCGAGACCTCGGCGTCGGTCCCGAGGCGACCGGTCGCGTGCTGCGACTCGAGGTACGAGAGCGCGTCGCCCTCGAGCGAGGCGCGGACGAGGGGCGTGTCGATGAAGCCGGGGCCGACCGCGTTGGTGCGGACGCCGCGCTTCGAGTACTCGAGCGCGGCGACCTTGGTCAGGCCGACCAGGGCGTGCTTGCTCGCGACGTAGGCGGCGTTCTGGGCGATGCCGACCGAGCCGAGCACCGAGCTCATGTTGACGATCGAACCGCCGCCCGCCTCGACCATCGCGGGCAGCTGGTAACGCAGGCCGTAGAAGACGCCGTCGAGGTCGACCGAGCGGACGCGGTCCCAGGCGGCGATGTCGTACTCGCCGATGTCGGCGGCGGGGGCGCCGATGCCCGCGTTGTTGACCGCGAGGTGGAGGGCACCGTAGGTCGTCTTCGCGAACTGGACGGCCGCCTCGGACTGCTCGGGCTTCGCGGTGTTCTGCTCGAACGCCACGGCCGTGCCGCCCGCGGCGACGATCTGGTCGACGACGCCCTGGGCCGCGTCGAGCTTGATGTCGGTGACGACCACCGATGCCCCCTCGGCCGCCAGGGAGCGCGAGATCGCGGCGCCGATGCCGCTGCCTCCGCCGGTGACGAGTGCCGTCTTGTCGCTGAACCGTGCCATGGTGCGTGCCTTCCTCGTTCGTGGGCCGACCGTCGGGGCCGGTCGGGCTCGTCGACGAGCCCGTCTGCGAACGTACGCCCGCAGGGACCCATGAGCAACAGGTGTCGTCTTGATCCGGGCCGATCTCGTGCAGTCCGTGCACCTTCGCTCGTTCGGGGGCAGGGTGGCGGGATGACCTCCCCCACGTCCTCTGCTCCGTCCACCGCCGTCCTCTTCGACATCGACGGCACCCTGGTGGACTCGAACTTCGCGCACGTCGACGCCTGGTCGCGGGCCTTCACCGACGTCGGCCACCCCGTCGACAGCTGGCGCATCCACCGGTCGATCGGCAAGGACTCGTCCCTGCTGGTCGAGGGGCTGGTCGGGAAGGACGCCGCCACGCGCCTCCTCGACGACGCCAAGGACGCGCACTCACGCCATTACGCCGAGCACCTCGGCGAGCGGGGCGACCTGCACGTCTTCGAGCGGGCGACCGACCTGCTCGCCGAGCTCGCTCGCCGGGGGCACGGCGTCGTGCTCGCCACGAGCGCGCCCGAGGAGGAGCTGACGGCGCTGCGCGACCTGCTCGACGTCGAGGACGCCCTCTGGGCCGTCACCTCGAGCGAGGACGTCGAGACCGCCAAACCCGACCCGGGCATCGTCGAGGTCGCCCTCGACAAGGCGGACGTGCCGGCCGAACGCGCCGTCATGGTCGGCGACGCCGTGTGGGACGTCGAGGCCGCGCACCGGGCGGGCGTGACCTGCATCGGCGTGCTGAGCGGCGGCTTCTCCCGGGCCGAGCTGGTCGAGGCGGGGGCCGAGGAGGTCTACGACGACGTGGCCGACCTGCTCGCCCGACTCGACGAGAGCGTGATCGGCCGGCTCGGGCGCGACTGAGATGGGGCGACCCTGGCGACCGCCACCGCGCCTCCTCGTCCGTCGGGCGTGCCCCGGCTCAGGCCGCGGCGCCGACTCAGGCCGCGGCGCCGGCTCAGGCCGCGGTGCCGACTCAGGCCGCGGTGCCGCCGACGTTGACCATCCAGTGCTGGCCGAAGCGGTCGTCGAGCATGCCGAACGAGTCGCCCCACGGCGCCTGCGACAGGGCCTCGTGCACGGTGCCGCCCTCGGCGAGCGCATCGAACCATCCGGTCAACGTCTCGGCGTCGTCGGGTCCGCCGAAGAGCGAGAGCGACACGCTGCTCGCCTCCTCGAGCGGGTACGAGTCGGGGCGGTCCGCCCCCATCAGCAGCAGGCCCGACGGCGTGGCCAGCTGGGCGTGCATGACCTTCTCGGCCTCGTCGGGGGTGCCGACGCCGAACTCGCCGAAGGTGCTGAAGGTGGGGCTGCCGCCGAAGACGGAGGCGTAGAAGTCGAACGCCTCCCTCGCCTCGGAGCGGAACGCCAGGTACGGGGTGAGCTGCACGGTCACGGGGGCCTCCTCGGGTCACGGCGCCGGACGGCGTCGAGCCCAGGGTGGCACCACCCGGGCCGGCGCACCAGCCCCGGATCGACGGCAGGAGGCGCGGGTCGGGCCCCCGGGGTCAGGTCGCCGAGGTGCCGCCTCGCGACGACGCCCACAGCTGCACGGCCAGACCGGCGGCGATGAACCCGAGCATCAGCGCGCCCATGACCACGGCCGTGCCGCCGAGTGCCCCGGCGAGCGGGGTAGCGGCACCGCCGAGCCCGAACTGCAGGCCGCCCGCGAGCGCGGCGGCCGTACCGGGCGCGCGGTGCCCGAGCGCCTGCGTCAGGGTGATCGACCCGGGGATGACCCAGCCCCAGCCCGCCGTCACGAGGGCGAGCGCGGGCCAGATCAGTGCCGGGCCGACGCCGGTCAGCGCACCGACGAGCACGAGGGCCGACCCCACGGTGCAGGTGACGAGCCCCACGGTGAAGAGGTGGTCCTCGGCGAAGCGCCCGACGAGGCGGCGGAACACCAGGGTCGAGGCGATCATGCACGACGCGTTCGAGGCGAAGACGAGCGTGTAGAGGCCCTCGCCGAAGCCGTACTGCTCCTGGAAGACGAACGACGACGTCGCGATGTACGAGAAGAACCCGATCGTCGCGGCGCACCCTGTCACGAGGTACCACCGGAAGCGCGGCATCGCGAGCAGCGTGCCCATCCGTCGCAGCGAGGCGACCAGCGAGCCCGCACCCGGCTCGGGGTCGACGAGCGTCTCGGGCAGACGGCGCGCGGCCGCCCAGGTCAGGGCGGCCCCGAGCACCGCGAGCACGACGAACGTCGCCCTCCAGCTCGACACCGAGAGCACGACACCGCCCACGAGCGGGGCGACGACCGGGCCGACGGCGTTGATCGCGGCGAGCGTCGCGAAGAGCCTGCTGCGCACGAGGCCCGTCGTCGCGTCGCCCACCATGGCCCGGGCGGCCACCGAGCCCGCCGCGCCGCCGAGGCCCTGCGCGACGCGCGCGACGACGAGGGTGGCCGCGTCGGGAGCCACGGCGCAGGCGAGGGAGGCGAGGGCGAACAGGACGGTCCCGCCCAGCAGGATGCGCCTCCTGCCCCGACCGTCGCTGATCGGCCCGATCACGATCTGCCCGACCGCGAACGCGACGAGGAACGCCGTCAGGCTGAGCTGCACCTCGGCCGTCGACGCCCCGAGGTCGCGCGCGATGGCCGGCAGCGCGGGGATGTACATGTCGGTCGCGAAGGGCGAGATGCCCACGACGATCGCCACCGTCAGCACGGCTCCCCTCGCGGACAACCAGGAGGGGCGGCTCGGCTCGGCCGGGACGTCGTCGTCTCTCATCGGCACGAGCCTAGGCGCGGGGCGCCCCGAGGGGTCGCGTCGCACCCGGACCGCGACCAGACGTTTACTTAGCCGAACTAAACGAGTATCGTGGCCCGGCGATGACCGACTCCGCGCCTCCTGCCCCCTCCGCCACCCGGGCCGTGCCGCACGCCCACCTCGCGACCGACGTGCGCGGCGCCGTGCTGCGACTCGCCCGACGCCTGCGCCAGCAGAAGGCCGACGCCGACGTCACCGACGCCCAGATGGCCGCCCTCGGCTACGTCGTGCAGAACCAACCGCTGACGATCGGGGCGCTGACCGCCCACGAGGGCGTCACTCCCCCGTCGATGAACCGGACCGTCGGCAAGCTCGTCGACGCCGGGCTGCTGCGCCGCACGGTCGACGACGACGACAAGCGCCGCGTGCTGCTCGAGACGACAGAGGCCGGCGCCGCCTTCGTCTTCGAGACGCGTCGACGGCGGGACGAGTGGCTCGTGCCCCGCCTCTCGGCCCTCACCGCCGACGAACGCCGCACCCTGGCCGACGCCACCGAGATCCTGCGGAAGCTGACCCGCTCGTGAGCGCCATGTTCCGCAGCCTGGCGCTGTTCAACTACCGCCTCTGGTTCGCGGGGGCGCTCGTGTCCAACATCGGCACCTGGATGCAGCGCACGGCACAGGACTGGCTCGTGCTCACCGACCTGACCGACAACGACGCCACGGCCCTCGGCATCACCATGGCGCTGCAGTTCGCCCCGCCGATCCTGATGGTGCCGATCACGGGGCTGATCGCCGACCGGTTCGACCGGCGGCGGCTCCTGATGGTCACGCAGCTGAGCATGGGCCTGCTCGGGCTCGGCCTGGGCGTGCTCGTCCTCACCGACAGCGTGCAGCTCTGGATGGTCTACCTCTTCGCCCTCCTGCTCGGCGTCGCAGCCGCGATCGACGCCCCGGTGCGGCAGAGCTTCGTGTCCGAACTCGTGCCCCCCGGCCACCTGACGAACGCCGTCAGCCTGAACTCGGCGTCGTTCAACGGCGCACGCCTGGTCGGCCCCGCGGTCGCCGGCGTGCTGATCGCGACGATCGGCACGGGGTGGGTGTTCCTGATCAACGCCGGCTCGTTCGCGGCCGTGCTGCTGTCGTTGCGGTTCATCCGGGTGGCCCAGCTCGAGCTGAAGCCGGCCGTGTCGCGGGCCAAGGGCCAGATCCGCGAGGGGTTCCGGTACGTGCGCGAGAGGCCCGACCTCGTCGTCGTCTTCGTCATGGTCTTCGTCATCGGTACCTTCGGCCTGAACTTCGCCATCTTCACCTCGACCATGGCCAGCGTCGAGTTCGGTGTCGACGCGAGCGGGTTCGGCCTGCTGTCGTCGGCGATCGCGGTGGGGTCGCTGGTCGGCGCCCTGCTCTCGGCCCGACGTGAGAAGCCCCGCTGGCGCGTGCTCGTCACGGCGGCCCTGGCCTTCGGCGTGACCTGCCTCGTCGCCGCCGTCATGCCGACCTACTGGAGCTTCGCGGCCGTGCTCGTCACCGTCGGACTCGCCTCGATCACCCTGATGACGACGGCGAACGCCACCGTGCAGCTGACCACGGCACCCCGCATGCGCGGGCGCGTCATGGCGCTCTACATGGCCGTCTTCACCGGCGGCACGCCCCTCGGCGCACCGATGGTCGGTTGGGTCGCGAACGTCGCCGGACCGCGCTGGGCCATCGGCGTCGCGGCGGCGTCGGGCTTCGTGGCGGCCGGCGTCGCGATCGTCTGGCTCGTCCGCGGGCAACACCTGCGGGTGCGCCGCGTCCGTGGGGGCGAGCCCGAGCCCGTGACCGGAGCGCTGCCCGTGCTCGGGGCGGGCCGGTTCCACTACCGCCTGCAGCACGACGGCGACGCGGCCGCCGTCCGCGCACGCGACGAGACCGCGGCCGAGCTCGCCGTCGACGAGGGCACGGCGACGCGACCGTCCTGACCAGGAGGCGCGGCGCCGGCGGGTCAGAGGCGCGCGTAGACCAGCAGGGACGCCAGCAGCACGACGAACGGCGCGATCAGCAGCACGTTGAGCAGCTTGTGCTCGACCATCACGGCGACCCACTCGCGCAGGAAGGCGCTCGGCACGTAGTACGCGGCGGTGGGCGCCCCGACCACGTCGGCGCTGCTGCCGGCGTCCCGCGCCAGCAGCGCGGCGCGCAGCACGTGGTAGTTGTTCGTCACGACCAGGGTCGACCCGGTCCGACCGGCGTCGGCGAGCACCTTCCCCGACAGCACGAGGTTCTCGCGGGTCGAGCGCGACTCCTTCTCGGGCAGCACGTCGGCCGGGTCGGCCCCCTGGGCGATCAGGTACTCGGCCATGGCCTCGCCCTCGGGACGCGGTTCGTCGGCCCCCTGACCGCCCGACGGCACGAGCATCGGCCGCCTCACGCCCTCGGGGGTCGCGCGGTAGATCGCCAGCGCCCGGTCGAGTCGGCTGCGCAGCAGCGGCGGCACCTCGCCGCGGATCAGTCCGGAGCCGAGCACGATCAGGGCGTCGGGCTGCTCGCGCACCCGGGGTCGGGCGTAGACGAGCGACCACAGGGTGAACGCGGCGAACGTGAGCGCGGCGTAGCCGGTGACGAAGACCACGACGATGCCGAGCCCCACGGCTGCGTCCTGGAGGGCCGCGACGTCGGACCGGCGACCGGCCTCGACGATCACGACGACGAGCAACGGCACGCCGATCAGCGCGATGCCGACCAACAACGACAGCAGATTGCCGAGGCTGCGCCCTTCGGACCGCAGCATGGTGACGCCGTTCGCGATCGCGAAGACGGCGAGCGCGAGGACGAGCAGGGGCACGAGCGCCACGGCGACGAGGAACACGAAGACGAGCGGCGGGAACGCCGCGACGAGGACGTTCGCGGCGGCGACGACCCCGAAACCCCCGGCCATCAAGAGGAACACCCCGTTGCGGAACCGCCGGGCGTCCCGCCGACGCGACGCGGCGAAGAGCAGCAGGAAGACGACGGCGATGCCGGCCGAGATCGCGGTCATGAGCAGAGGCTACCCGCAGGGCGCAGTGCAACCCGGAGGGCGGCAGGGAGAGAATTTCGGCGCGAAATAAGGGAGCTTGTGACCGCGTGCCGAAAATCTCGGAGGAGCCGGTGGCGTAGCTACTTGAACGGAGTCTCGGAGGTGGCTACGAGGGAGCGCAGCGAGCGAGCCGCCGAAGGCTTCACGGCAAAAAGACGTGCCCGAAGGGCATTGAGCGCCGCGTAGCGGCTCCCTGGGAGCGCAACGACTCCCCCGGACCGCAAAGCGGGCCGTTCGCTACTGTCGAGCCGTGATGATGCGAGTCGTGATCCTCCTAGGCGTCGCCGTCATGGTGGTCATCGCCGTGGTCGCGATCGTGCTCACGGTGAAAGACATTCGCGCCAATCGCTCCATGTCTCCCCGAGCGCTCATGACGTTCTGCGCAGCCGGCATCGTCGCAGCCGCGACCATCGCCTACGCCGTCATCTGACACGAGCCGCTCATCGGCCGGCACAGGACTCGTGAACGGCCGGCGCGCACGAAGAAGCCCCCGCCCGGCTGGGGGGAGCCGGAATGCGGGGGCTGCTGCTGCCTAGCGGATTAGGGACCGCCCGGCAGCTCTCGGCCAGCTCGGGGGAAGCTGACCGGAGCCAAGCTACGCGCGGCCCTTGACGGCTCTCCCGGGCTCAGTAGGGAGCAACCGAGGTCACGATGCGATCCTCAGGGAGCGTGGCGCGCACCTGGTCGATCGCGTCGGCCGGCGTCGGAGCGTTCACCTCGACGGCCACAGCCTCGGCGCTCGTGTCGCCCTTGGGGCGGTGCCTGACGAACCAACTCATGCCCGGGCGCTACCCGCGGTCACGACGGCCACTCATCTGGCTCGGGGTGGAGCCGGCCCGTCAGGGTCGACAGCTCGGCCTCGTGTTGGATCATCCACGCGACGGCGCTGTTCAAGCTGTCCTCTCGGCGCAGCCAAGGCCGGCCGCCGGTATCGTCTCGGCCGTGGGCGTAGCAGTGGTAGACGATGCCACCCAGCTCGGCGCGCGAGAGGACGTAGCCAAGGGGTGCGGCGCGGTCCCGGCGGACCTGCCAGACACCAAACGTGCCGGGGATCGGCGGCACTGCGAGCGGGTGCGTCGGAATCGGCCGGCGCAAAATCTGCGTCGCGACCTCGCCTGCGCCTCTCACTCCCATGCCGGCAGACCGTACAGTCACCGCCCGACATTGCCGCTACAGGCTTTCAACAACCCCGACAAGTGCCCTCGTGGAAGTGCGCAGTTCTTCACTACTTACATCGTCATTGAGCTTGTTCTCGGGGTGATGGATGGTGTTGCGGATAAACGTAGCAAGAGTGGTTTGGTACTCCTTCCCGTCTGTCCGCTTCCACTTCTTCGACAGCGGAATTCCTGCGGCTTGAAAGAACGCGTCCAGTTCCTTAACCTGCGCAGAGTTTCCATTTGTTTTCTGAGCCTCGATATGACGAGTCAAGTGCCCATAGAGCTCGTTATGGAATTCCTGGCTGCAAATATCAAAGGCTCGGTAGTTAATTTCACCCCACGTTGGTTCCCCCATCCCGAAGAGACCGAATGTTGTGGAGGTATCGATCCGGCGGTTTGCCCCCTTACCGGCCATAACCGCAAGACGGTGATGAGCACTGTCGAAGGTACGAATCAGGTAGGGCGAGTGGGTGACGATGAACACCTGCTCCGTTTGCCCGATGACGCTTAGCGCCTCCCCGAGGCGGAGCTGTGCTGTGGGGTGTAGCCAGGTTTCCGGCTCGTCCAACATAAGGATGAGCGGCGTGAGGTTTTCCGCGTTCTGACTTGCCCCCGTCTTGGCATACAGCTGAATAATCCCGAGCGCGATCGCCCGCTGCATCCCCGAACCCTTGCCTTCGATGGGAGTTTCACCGGCTCCGTCATCGACGTGGAGTGTTCCTTGCTTCATAAAGACCGAGGCGTCGGGAAGACCGAATTCGAATCGCATCGCCGCTGGGCCGTACTGCTCCTCGACAAGAGTTTTGATCTCTCCAGCGAGTCGATCAGTTTCGACAAGGAAGGAGGACTCATCGTCGGGAGCAAAAGCACTCTTGTGCGCGTCGACTAGGCGCTCCCACCGTTCGGTGGTTGCGAAGCGATGAAAGGCCGATTCCAGGAGCCGACCAAGGGTCTTCGTGTTGGCAAAATCGATGTGATCGCCTGGCTGCGCATCGGCCCAAATAGCCTCAAAGTCAAAGATTGCTTTGGCCAGAGCATCGATCCCTAACGGATTCTCAAACTGACCAGTCTCGGGCTGCCAGAACGTCAGCGTCTTGACGTTCAGAGTCTTAGCCTTGCTTTTCTGCTCCACTGTCCTCTCGCCGCTGCGACGCTCCAGTCGCAGGATTTTCTCGCCCTCATCCTCGAAAACGTACGGGCGCAGAACGGCAAACTTCTCCTGCTCAACCAGGGCCTCTACTCCGCCTGCGACCTCAGCCATAACCCGAGTCGCACCTTCGGCGTCTTTGGAATAGAAGACACTGGGGCTCCATTTTGATGGACCGTCGAAGAGAAATAGCAGCGCCTCAAGGACTGTCGACTTGCCGCCGTTATTGTCACCAACTAGGTAGTTGACGCCCGGGCCGAGTTCAAAAATTGCCTGGTCGCGAAAACTTTTGACGTTCTCAAGAACGACGCGCTTTATGTGCATTTCTTCCCCCGAGGTACACGACGCACGCTCTCGTACGCCCTCCGAGATTCGAGCCTAAATGACAGGACCTCACTCGAGCCCTTGCTTCGTCAAGCTATCGAGGTGGCTTTAGTAGCAGCAGAGTTTGTGTCCGATAGGCGATTTGTCTCTGGACGCGGGAAGCCACCTAGGCGCTGCCGCGGAAGACGCACTCGGTCGAGCACCGCTCGGACCGGTCAGGGCACTCGGCCAGGTCGTGCTCAGCACGAGCAAGGCGTGACCGGAGCCGGTCCAGCCGGGCCTGCTTCTCCTCGATCTGATGCACCTGCTCGGCCAAGAGCGGCCGCAATGCCTCCCGGACATCGGTGCAGGACGTCGACTCCATGGTGCTGAGGTGCGCGCCTATCTGATCAAGAGGTAACCCGAGTTCCTTGCTGGCTTCAATCAGGTCGAGGCGGTTGAGAACGTCCGGGCTGTAGTCGCGGTACCCGTTGTGGGCCCTGGCCGGGGTCAGGAGCCCGATGGACTCGTAGTACCGGAGCGCCGTGGCGGACACGCCGCTGCGCTTGCTGACCTCGGAGATTCGCACACCGCGACCCTAGAGCTGCCGACGCCGCTTGACCTTCGAGCGGCTCGAACCTCTACGGTCACTGACGTGCCTTCCTCCTCCACACCAGTCCAGCCGTGAACGCGGTCGTCTCCTGGCTCGAACACCGGCAGATCGGCCTCTACCTGGTGGCGATAGTGACTGCCGGCGTGGTCGGCCTCGCCGTGCCGGGGGCGCACCACCTCGAGGGTGCGATCGAGCCCGTGCTCGCGCTGCTGCTGTTCGCGACGTTCCTCGGTGTCCCGTTCGCCGCGATCGGGAAGTCCCTCCGCGACGGGCGATTCCTCGCCGCGGTCGGGGTGCTGAACTTCGTCGTCGTCCCCCTCGTCGCCCACGCGCTGTCCCGGTTCGTCGCGGACGAGCCGGCGCTGCTGTTCGGGGTGCTGCTGGTGCTGCTGACCCCGTGCATCGACTACGTGATCGTGTTCGCCGGCCTTGCCGGCGGCGCGTCAGAACGGCTCCTCGCTGCGGCACCGCTGCTGATGCTGGCGCAGATCCTGCTCCTGCCGCTGTACCTGCTGCTGTTCATCGGCCCCGAGGGCGTCGCCGTGGTCGAGGTCGGCCCCTTCGCCCGGGCGTTCCTTCTCCTGATCGTCGTCCCGCTCACCGCGGCCGCGCTCGTGCAGGCCCTCGCCCGACGACATCGATCCGGTGTCGTGATCGAGCGGACGATGCTGGGCCTGATGGTGCCGCTGATGATGGCGACCCTGTTCACCGTCGTGGCATCGCAAGCCGGAGCTGTCGGGGACTCCCTGGGCCAGCTGCTCGTGCTGGTGCCGATCTACGCCGGGTTCCTCGTCGTCATGGCAGCGCTCGGCATCGGCGCCGGCCGCATCTTCCGCCTCGACGTGCCAGCGACCCGTGCTCTGGTGTTCAGCGGCGCGACCAGGAACTCGCTCGTGGTCCTGCCGCTCGCACTCGCCCTGCCGGCGTCGCTGTCGCTCGCTCCGGTCGTTGTCGTCACCCAGACACTCGTCGAACTCATCGGCATGGTGATCTTCGTCCGGCTCGTCCCTCGTCTTGTCCCGAACCAGGGCCGCGAGATTAGACCCGAGGCAGCCAGAGAAGCGTCTCGATAGACGATCGGTTACCGATCAACGGCGGAGGACCAGCCAGTCCACCGCAGCTACAGGGCGCCGGCTGTCTCGATAGGTCAGTCCGAAACTGATCTCGGTTAACGTTCCTCCATAGGACACCTTGCAGGGCGTCGCTCGAAGTCAAGAGACTGCGGGCTGCACCCGCCCTACCAACCCCTATCCCGTTGCACGCTCCCCGTAGGCTGGGCGTGTTCAGCAACAGGTGAGGAGAACGTCGTGGGGTCGAGGTGGTCGCGTCTTCTTCGTGGCTCGCTGACGACCGTTCTCGCTCTCACCGTTGCCGCGTTCTCACACGTCGCCGGTGGAGGCTCCGCACCGGGTCTTCTCGGCATCGGCCTCGCTCTGGCGTTTGCCCTGCCGTTGGCGGTCGCGGTGACGGGCAAGAAGCTCTCGGCCGTCCGCCTGTCGATCGCGGTCGCGTTCGCGCAGCTCGCGTTCCACACCCTGTTCTCCCTCGGCGCGAACACCACTTCCGTGACAGCGACCGGTGGCGGACACCACGGCCACGACGCCCTGGTCCTCAGCAGCGGTGACGCCGCCGGGATGGCAGGGATGGCCGGAATGCACGCTGGCCCCTCCATGTGGATTGCCCATGGTGTCGCTGCCGTCTTGACGGTGGTGGGCATTTGGTTCGGGGAGCGGACCCTGCGGGCCTTGGCTGACCTCGCTCGGGAGGGTGTCTCGGCAGTCGTCTGCGCCCTCGTTTTTGTTCTTGTGCTCGTCGCTGAGCCCGTGCAGCTCCGGGCTGTCGTCGCGCGGGCTGCCCGTCTCGTCCCTCACGACTCAGGCCTCGCCTGGTCGACCCAGCCCCACCGCGGCCCGCCGGCCGTCGCCTGACTTGTCACTCCGCGACGACACCACCCGGTGCCGTCTCGTGACGCTCGACGCCGCCCTTTGAGGGGCGCGAGCGTGTCGCACACCCACCCCTGACCCTTTCCGCCGGTACCCGGCGCGAGGTCAGCTGAGGCCGGGTGTGACCGTGATCTCGACCCCTGCCCCGGCTCGTACAGCCGCGGTGGGTGGTCTGTTCGGTGCCACACGTCGGCGCCTGTCAGGACGTCTCCCTTGTTCCCCTTCCTTCCTTCTCTGTACCCGCGACCTCGCGGTGGACGGTCTTCGTGAATACTCGGCCGCCCGAGCTCGACGACGTCGACCTCGAGACCGGCGTCACCCCGTTGCCGCCGCTGCGCCCCGCCGGCTCGGCACTGATCGCGTCCGTGCCCCTCGCTGTCGTCGTGACCCTGCTTGGTCTGCTCTTCACCGGCGCCACGACGCAGACGCTGATCATCGACCCCGGCGACCTCGTCACCTACGGGCTGCCGGTCGCCCGCATCGTGCACGACCTCGCCGCCGCCGCGACCATCGGGCTGTTGGTGCTCGCGGGGTTCGCCCTCCCGGGGCAGAACCGTGCCCCGGGGGTACTGAGCTTCACCCAGTTCACCGCCGTCCGCTGGGCGTCGGGGGCTGCCGGCGTCTGGTTCCTCGCGGGGAGCGTCGTCATCGTCCTCACCGCCGCGAGCGTCATCGGCGTGCCCCTGACAGACCCGATCTTCCGCCGCCAGTTCCTGTTCTTCGCCACCGGCCTCGAGCTGGGCCAGTCCCTGCTCGTGTCGACCCTGTGCGTGCTGGTCGTGTTCGTGATCACCTACCTGACCCGCAGCGTCTCGTGGACGGGCGCCGCAGCAGCCCTCTCCCTGCTCGCCCTGCTGCCGTTGTCGCTCTCCGGGCACGCGGCCGGCAGTGACGAGCACGCCAACGCGGTGAACAGCCTCGCCATCCACCTCCTCGGCGTCACCGTCTGGGTCGGCGGCCTGACCGCGCTGATCCTCCTGCGGAAGAAGGTCCGTGGTGGCCTGCCCGTCGTCGCGGCCCGGTACTCAGCCCTCGCGGGATGGTCCTTCGTCGCCGTCGCGCTCTCAGGCGTCGTGAACGTCTCGCTCCGCTTCACCGGGATCGGCGACCTCGTCACGACCGAGTACGGGCTGCTCGTGTCGGCGAAGATCCTCATCCTCGTCGCCCTCGGTGTCGCCGGCGCCCTGCACCGACGGCACGTGATCCCGGGCCTGGTCCGTGAGCCCACCCGGCGTCGAGGGTTCGTGCGGCTGGCCCTGGCTGAGGTCGTCCTGATGGCGGTGGCCATGGGGCTGTCGGTCGCGCTGTCCCGGAGCGCACCTCCGGTGCCTCAGACCTCGATCGCCAACGTCGACCCACGATCGTCGCTCATCGGGTTCACCTTCCCCGAACCGGTGTCCGTGTCGCGCATGCTGACCGCGTTCCACCCCGACTGGGCATGGCTCGCCATCGCCGCCGTGTTCGCCGGGCTCTACCTCGCCGGGGTCGCGGGGCTCAGGAGGCGCGGCGACCGCTGGTCCGCGACGCGCACCGTCCCCTGGGTGGCCGGCTGCGTGATGCTCGCCTACGCCACCAGCGGTGGCCCCGGCGTCTACGGGGCGGTGCACTTCAGCACCCACATGATCCAGCACATGCTGCTGATGATGTACGTGCCGCCGCTGCTCGTGCTCGGCGCCCCCGTCACCCTGCTGCTGCGTCTCGTGCCGGCCCGGCGGGACCACAGCCGCGGCGTCCGCGAGTGGGTGCTGCTGCTGACGCACTCCCGGTACGCGCAGCTCGTGACCCACCCGATCGTCGCCGCGGTGGTGTTCGCGGGCAGCCTGATCGCGTTCTACTACACCGGCTGGTTCCGGTGGTCGCTCGAGACCCACCAGGGGCACCTGCTGATGACGGTTCACTTCCTGATCAGCGGGTACCTGTTCTTCTTCGTCCTCATCGGCGTCGACCCCGGCCCGAAGCGGCCGCCGTACCCGATGCGGCTGATCATCCTGCTGGCCACGATGGCGTTCCACGCGTTCTTCGGCCTGGCGATCATGTCCGGCACCGAAGTCCTCGCCCTCGACTGGTGGCACGCCCTCGACGCCACCGACGACACCGCCCTCCTCGCCGACCAGGTCACCGGCGGCGGCATCGCCTGGGGAGCAGGCGAGTTCCCCGTCGTCCTCGTCGCCCTGATGGTCGTCCGCCAGTGGTCGCGGTCCGAAGAGCGCGCCGCGAAACGGTACGACCGCAAGGCCGACCGCGACGACGACGCGACCCTGCGCGCCTACAACGACCAGCTCGCCCGCCTGAACGGCACCGACACCCCCCGGAGAGAGTCATGACCCACACCACCTCCCGCACCCCCACCCGGACCGCCGGTGCCGTGTTCGCCGCGGTCCTGCTCGCCGTCGCGGCCGCCGTGGGTGTCGCAGCCCCCGCGCAGGCGCACGACCAGATCATCTCGACCTCCCCCAGCGAAGACGGTCACGTCGACACCGCCCCGGCTGAGGTGTCGATGGTCTACACCGACTCCCTCATCGAAGTCGGTGCCGTCGTGCTCGTGATGGACGACACCGAGAAGGACTGGGCCGACGGCCCCGTCGCCCTCGACGGGCCCAACGCCACCCAGGCGATCAAGGCCGGCATGCCCGACGGGGTCTACCAGGTGCGGTGGCGCGTGGTGTCCAGCGACGGCCACCCGATCTCCGGTGTCTACGACTTCGCCGTCGGCACCGCCACCCTCACTGCCGACACCGGCCCAGAGACCGGCACAGGGACCAGTTCCGACGCGGAGGCGACCGGCGGCCCTGCCGCGGTCGGCCCTGACGAGGGCACCGCGTCCGGTGCGACGTCGACGACCCGCACGGTGTCCTCCACCGTCGTCATCGGGCTCCTCGGAGCCGTCGCCGGGGGCGCCGTCTTCGGCGGCGTCCTCTGGTTCCGCAGCCGCAGCACCTCATGACTTCCCTGACCCACCACCATCACCTACAGAAAAGGATCACCATGCGTACCCTCACCACCACCGGCCTCGCCGCTTCCGCTGTTCTCCTGCTCGCCCTCACCGGGTGCAGCGCTGCCAGCCAGGACAGCGCCGAAGCGGACACCAATACCGAAGCGACCGCCCTGTCGATCGACGACGCCTGGGTCAAGGCCGCCGACTCCGGGATGTCCGCAGCGTTCGGGACCCTCGAGAACGGCTCCGACCAGGACGTCACCATCGTCAAGGCAGAGTCCGACGCCTCGCCGATGATGGAGCTGCACGAGACAGTCGCGAACGACGCTGGCGAGATGGTCATGCAGGAGAAGAAGGGCGGGTTCGTCATCCCCGCCGGCGGCTCCTACGAACTTAGCCCCGGCGCCAACCACCTCATGATGATGGGCCTCGACGCTCCCGTCACAGCCGGTGACGAGGTCGGGTTCACCCTCACGCTCACCGACGGGTCGACGTACGAGTTCACCGCTCCGGCGAAGGATTACTCGGGTGCGAACGAGACCTACGAGGGTGACGACATGTCCGACATGGACATGTCCGGCACGGACGCGGACCAGTGACCCCCGACACGACTCCTGACGAAGCTCCTCGGGGCGTCAGCCGGCGGCATCTCCTTTTCGGAGGGGCGGCCGCCGGCCTCGGCGCCGCCGGCGCCATCGGCCTCAGCTACACCGCCCGGGGTACCACCTCGACCGCCGAGACGGCCAACGCGAAGCTCTCCGGTGCTGAGACGATCCCGTTCTACGGCACCCACCAGGCCGGCATCGACACTGCCCCCCAGGCCCATGCCGTGTACTACGCCCTTGACCTGCTCCCGGGGACAGATGCGGCCGCGTTGCGGCGGATGATGCAGGTCCTCACCGACGACGCCGCCCGCCTCAGCCAGGGAGACGCAGCCCTTGCGGACAGCGAACCCGAGCTGGCCTACGTCCCCGCACGACTGACCGTCACCTTCGGGTTCGGGCCCGGCCTCGTCACCAGGGCTGCGGGTGCCGGGGCGGTTCCGTCGTGGCTGGGGCCGCTGCCGGCGTTCAGCGTCGACCGGCTCGACCCGGCCTACGGCGACGGCGACCTGCTGATGCACATCGCCGCGGACGACCCGATGACTGTCGCCCACGCCGCCCGGATGCTGCTGAAGGACACACGCTCCTTCGCCACCCTCCGATGGACCCAGACCGGGTTCCGGCGTGCCTCCGGGTCGGAGCTGAAGGGCACCACCATGCGGAACCTCTTCGGCCAGGTCGACGGGACCGTCAACCTCGAACCCGGCACAGCGGACTTCGACAAGCTCGTCTGGCGGAACACCGGGCAAGCCTGGATGGCAGGGGGCACCGGGTTCGTGCTCCGCCGCATCTCGATGGACCTCGACAAGTGGGACAAGCTCGACCGGTCCGGGCGCGAGCAATCCGTCGGCCGGACCTTGTCCAACGGGGCACCGCTGACCGGGGTGAACGAGCACGACGAGGCGGACTTCGAGGCGAAGACCCCGATCGGGTTCCCGGTGATCCCGGAGTTCTCCCACATGCGCCGGGCCCGGTCGGACAACCCCGACGAGCGCATCTTCCGCCGCGCCTACAACTACGACGACGCACCCACCCCAGGGTCGTCGGTGTCGAACTCGGGGCTGCTGTTCGTGTCCTACCAAGCCGACGTCACCACCCAGTTCGTCCCCCTTCAACAACGCCTGAGCGATCTGGACCTGCTGAACGAGTGGATCACCCCGGTCGGGTCGGCCGTGTTCGCGATGCCGCCCGGCTGCACGAGCAGTGGCTACATCGGCGACACCCTCTTCTGACCCTCCTGCACGTCACCGCACCGCCTCCTTCACGAGCCACGAAAGACACCATGACCGAGACCCTGCAGCGTCCCACCCCGGCCTCTGACACCCCTCCCCCGCGCCCGGGCACCTCGAAGGGGTGGCTGGGGCAGTTGCTGCTGCGGCTGCACTTCTACGCCGGCATCCTCGTCGGCCCGTTCATCCTCATCGCCGCCCTCAGCGGCGCCGCGTACGCCGTCACCCCGCAGATCGAGCAAGTCGTCTACGACCGTGAGTTGCACGCCCCCGTCACCTTGACAACGCTCCCCCTCGCGCAGCAGGTCGACGCGGCTGAGGCGTACGCGGGCGATGACACCCTCGTCGCGGTCCGGCCGGCCCCGGAGCCCGGGGACACGACCCGGGTCATGTTCACCGGCACCGGGCTCGGCGAGAGCGAGACCCGGTCGGTGTTCGTTGACCCCGGCACCGCCGAGATCCGCGGCGACCTCACCACCTACGGCACCTCCGGCGCCCTCCCGATCCGCACCTGGGTCGATCACCTGCACCGCAACCTCCACCTCGGCGACGCCGGACGCCTCTACTCCGAGCTCGCCGCGTCGTGGCTCGGTGTCGTCGTCCTTGCCGGCGCCGCCCTCTGGGTCATCCGGTACCGGAAGGCCCGCAGGGCCCGGCGCGACATGGTTCGCCCTAACAACAAGGTCACCGGGTACCGGCGGATCTTCTCCTGGCACGCCTCCACCGGGATCTGGCTCCTCGTCGGGGCCCTATTCCTCTCGGCAACAGGGATCACGTGGTCCACCTACGGCGGCGCCAACGTCGACAAGCTGCGTGCAGCGCTCGACTGGGGCACCCCCGCCGTCGACACCGCTCTCACCGAGACCGCTGGCTCCACCGCCACCGGCGACCACGCAGGCCACGCCGGCCACGGCAGCTCCGCACCTGCGACCGATGATGCCTCAGCCCCGGTGATCGAGCTGACGACGTTCGATGAGGTCCTCGGCGTCGCTCGGAGCGTCAACGTGAACACCGGGCTGGTGCAGATCACCCCGCCGACCACGGCAGACACCGCCTGGGTCGTGCAGGAGATCCAGCGCAGCTACCCCACCGAGGTCGACTCCGTCGCCATCAACGGCGACACCCTCGAAGTGGTCGACCGCACCGACTTCAAGGACTTCACCCTCGCCGCGAAACTCACCCGGTGGGGCATCGACACCCACATGGGCCAGCAGTTCGGGCTCGCCAACCAGATCGTCCTCGTCATCACCGCCCTCGGGATCGCGGCGATGGTCGTCTTCGGGTACCTGATGTGGTGGAAGCGCCGCCCCACCCGCCCGGGGGCGCTGGTCGGCAAGCCCGCCGCCGCTGGGGCCCTCGCCCGGGCACCCTGGTGGGGCACCGCCGCGGTGATCGTCGTCGCTGCCGGCATCGGATGGTTCCTGCCCCTGCTCGGGATCTCCTTGATCGGGTTCGTCGTCGTCGACGCCATCGTCACCGCGACACGATCACGCGCCGCAAGCCGATAGGGACTCGCAGGGCGGGCAAGCCCCTCGGGGCTGCCCGTCCCGCGCCCCCTCGTCAGGAAGACTCGACGCATGCCCCTGCACCGTGACTACCGCCTCCTCGACGGACCGCCGCCCCTAGCCGACTACCTGCGGCTGAGACTCGAGAGCGGCCTGTCACCCAAGAGCGAAGCCCAGGGTGCCGGCGCGCTGACCGGCTCCTGGACTTTCCGGCACGTCGTCGACGTCGCCGGGGACGTCGTCGGGATGGGGCGTGTCGTCGGGGACGGCGCCTGGTACTTCCTCATCGCCGACATGGCCACCGTCCCTGACCACCAAGGCCAGGGCATCGGAGGCGCGATCCTGGACGCCCTCCTGGCTCACATCGCTGAGCACGCACCCCCGGGGACCTACGTGACCCTCACCGCAGACCCGCCGGGCAGGCGCCTCTACGAGCAACGCGGCTTCGCTGACGTCGCCCCCGCACGAACTGGGATGCACCTCGTCATGCCCACTCTGGGCGTCCGATAGACAATCGGTGACCGGGCGTAGGCGGGACCAGTTCCACTGGTTCACCAAGGCTGTTGCGCAGACCAGGTGCGGATGGTGAAGTGACTCATGACGTTCTTCCCCGAAGTCACCCCTGCCGACGACGACTCGTCAGAGCACTACATGGCTCCTGAGTGGGCTGCGCCCCCTGTCGACTGTATCCCGAGTCGCATCGGCGTTTCGACGATCCTGGCCAGGACCGACGACATCGCCGTCATGGTCACTGGGCTCTCTGTCCACGCATCAGGCCTCCAGATCGACGTCCACTGGTTGCTCCGCAACCGTCACCAGAAGCGCCGAGACTGGGCCACCCTCATGGACAGGTTCGGGGGCGGACGATGGGGCAACGGGGCAGTCGACCCCGCTCGCAGCATCCGTTTCGGCGTCGTCCTCGACGACGGGACGAAAGTCGTCGCTGACGTCGGCGACGCGTTCCACGACGACCCCACCAAGGCACCGACAGGACCCCTGTTGACCCTCACCGAACAGGGCGGGTCGGGCGACGACTCCTACTTCACGACCTCGGCTCGACTGTGGCTGTGGCCCGTCCCCCCGGACGGCCAGCTCGAGCTCGTCGTGAGCTGGCCCGAATTCGACGTCTCCGAGGCGCGGCACACGTTCGATGCTCACGCCTACTCAGTCGCAGCTCGCCAGGCTCGACCCATCTGGAGCAACGAGGGCAACTAGCGCACCGGCCAGCGATCCCCAGTCGGGACGCGATATGCACTCTCGGTCAACCCGCCAGCCTGCGCCCGCGTCCCCGATGCGTTGCTGCCCGAAGAGCACTCGGTAGAGCTGCCGCCGCGAGGGCGACGACAACGCATGCCGTGACGGTGACGATCGTCGAGGCGTGCACAACAGCGACGAGAGATCCGAGCGCGACGAGAGCCAGCGTCCCCGCCAGAGCGCGCCACCACCAGCCCTTATCGCCTCTCGAGCTGAGGACGTCGACGGCAGCCAGTGATGCCCAGACGAGAAGACAACATCCCACTGCTATCGACCAGATGACGAAGAGGCTATGGAGCCCACCAACCATTCCAGAGATGACCCGGGCGGCTAGGAGGTCTGCGCCGCCTGGGCTCACGACGACCCCCGGGTCCCCTGGATCTTGAAATCAGGGCGCTGACCCTGGAAGAGAAACGAGCATCGAGGTCAGCAGCGCAAGGCACACGCCGCAGACCATGAGGAGCCCAATCGCAGCCATGACCACCAAGGCGCCCAAACCCATCACACCTTGAAACCAGTAGCGGCCGCTCTCAGAGCGGGAAAAGTTCACACTCGATCATCTCGCGACTGCACGACCGGCACATCAGCCCGCAGTAGTTTCCACGCGCACCATCCCCTACTGAGACGCCGTGCTACCTGCTCGTCGCCTCGTCCGTGCCAGCACGAGACAGAGGGTAGGCGCGGTCCAGGCGGGGGCTGAGGATGACGAGGAACAAGAACGCCGACAGCAGCCACCCGGCGACCCAGTAGGCCGGGATCGAGAAGATGGCGACGTTCGGCACGACATCGGTGGCGACTGCGACGACTACGGCGATCGTGACGAGCACGCCCACCCCGTAATACAGCGCCCGGAAGCCTTCCTCGACACGGCCCCGCCGTTCCTGCTGGCGCGTGGTCCGCTCGTCGAGGGCAGTGACTGAGCGGCCGTAGTCGTCCTCGGAGACGGCGACGAAGAGATCGCGGACCGGCACACCGAACGCCGTCGCCACCCGCGAGAGAGTGTCGAGGCTCCCGTCGTTGCCGGCCTCGAGCCTCTGGACGGTGCGGACGGTGACGCCGCTCTCATCTGCCAAGCGTTCCTGGGTCCAGCCCATCTGGGTCCGGAGTTCGCTGATCCGTGTCTCGTTCATGCACCTCACACTAAGAACGACCCGTCCAGAGGTCCACGACACGGACCCGACACCTCCACGACAGAGCTCACGGTGGGGCCACGAACACGCTGCAGGTCACCTCCGGTCGGCGGCGCGGGGACATGCAGCGATCCGCGGGCCTGCGGCGGTCGGTTCGGCCGCCCCTCAGTAGGAGATGTCGGGGAGCAGCAGGCCACCGGTCGCAGCGACGTACCCGAGCCCCGCGAACGCGAGGACCAGCAACGCCCGACCGGCGACGGCGACGACCTTCCGGAGGCGCGGGGGCGCCCCGCCCCCAGCAGCCCGCTCAGCAGGCGCGCGCCTCACCCGACCGACGAGCACGACCACCGCAGGCAGCACCCCGGCCACGGTGACGGCCGTGAGGACCTGCGCCGTCCGCAGCACGAACGCAGCAGGCGGTCCGGCGTCGCTGAGGAGGGCGGACGCGACCGTGGCCCAGAGCACGCCGGCGACCACGAGCGCCAGCAGGGCGACGGCGACCCCGACTCGACCGATGGTCTCTGCACGCGACTCGACGGACCCTGTCACGCGCCTCCCGGACCAGACCCGGCGGACGGCCCTGACGATGGTGCCCACCAGGGCGAGCAGCAGCACGGCCAGGGACGCGACGAGGACGAGGGGCAGTACCTGCCGCGTCGCCGGCATCGGCTGGAGCGTGAAGGCGGGGTTGAGCCCGACGGCCTGGACAGCACCGTCGACCTGGTCGACGGCGACCCTGCGGTCGCCGTCGACCTCCTGCCAGACCCACGGCTCGACCTCCACCAGCTCGACCGGCGCCCCCGAGGTGTCCGTGAGAGCCGAGATGAGGACGGAGTCGCCGGGGCCTCGAGAGACGTCCACCGCCGACAGGGCGTAGAAGAGCCGGACGAAGGTCGACTCCGCACGCCTCGACACCTGGTAGCTGCCCACCAAGGCGTCCGCGTGCTCACCGGCAGTCTCCGTGGCGGTCACGGCCGCCCCCTCCGCGGCGTAGGACGGGAACCACCGGTCGGCGAAGCCGTCCACCAGGGCTTCGCGCACGGCCGTCGTGGCGTCACCCCGAGCGCCCGTGCTGTTGAGGGAGACGTAGATGCCTGCGTCGTCGTCGGGCCAGAGATCCATCTGGGCGTGGAAGGCCGTGAGGTCGCCGCCGTGCCCGAGGACGCGGCGACCGTTGCGGTCCTCCTCGAAGAGGCCGAGCGTCATGCGAGGCCCGGCAGCGAGCCCGCCGAGGTCGTCACCATCGAGGGCAGGTGCGTGCATCTCCTCGAGGGCCTCCGGCCCGAGCATGCCGGCGGCGTGCCCGAGCTGGGCGAGCATGAACGCACTCATGTCCGATGCCGTGGCTGAGACCGCGCCGGCGGGTGCCGGGGAGACGATCTCGAAAGGCACCGCCGCCGCCCCAGCAGCGTCCCAGCCCCCGGAGACCACGGCAGCGTCGCCCGAGGAGAGGGGCTGGTCGAGCGTCGCGGACACCATGCCTGCGGGGTCGAAGACCCGCTCCTGGACGAGTTCAGCCCACGGGCGTCCGGTGGCCCGCTCGGCGACGTACGCCGCGACTCCGTTCGACCAGTTCGAGTAGGCGGGGATCGTGCCGGGCTCGTAGATCTGCTCGGGCGGCTCGACGGACACGGCGTCCCGCAGCGTCGTCGGCCCCTCCCCCGGGCCCGCGATGACGCCAGCCAGCTCGTCCTCGAAGCCGGCGGTGTGGCTCAACAGGTGCCGCAGGGTCACCGGACGGTCGAACGCGCGGGGCAGCGAGACGTCGAGACGGTCCTGGACGGGATCGTCGAGATCGAGCACGCCCTCCTCCACGAGAGACATGACGACGGTCGCCGTGACGACCTTCGAGATCGACCCGATCCGGAAGAGCGTGCTGTCGGGATCGACGGGACGCCGGTCCGCCCGCTCGTCACCGAGGTCCGACCAGCCCCAGCCCCGTTCGGTGACGACCTCGCCGTCGGCGACGATCGACACGGTCGCGCCGACGATGCCCTCCCGCTCGAGGGCGGCCGGGACGAACCCGTCGAGCCATGCGTCGGCATCGACGGTCGTGAGGCCAGACGCGCTTCCACCCGGGGGCGGGACCACGGAGGCGCGAGGCGCGGCAGCGCAGGAGGCCACGAGAAGGCAGGCGAGCAGCGTCGACACGACACCTGCCGCAGTCCGGGGGCGGATGGGCGTCACGGGCGTCCTCCTGGGCGCGAGCGAGGGCGGACCGGGCGTCGCACCTCGATGACCATATCGGTCCGCGACGAAGCCTCAGATACTTGATCTCTGGCTGGCCTTGCTCAGACACAAGGCCGCAGCGGGAAGAGTCCGGCCGGCATCAGATGGTTCCTACCCCTGCTCGGGATCTCATTGATTGGTTTCGTCGTCGTCGATGCCATCGTCACCGCGACACGACCACGCGCCGCACCCGCTGGCAACTCACAAGTTGGGGTGCGCCCACGTGGGCCCCGCAGGTTTGTCACCATCGCACCCCAGACAACTGGAACGCATCTCGTCATTCCCGCCGCAAGGGGCCATGCGCGATCAAGCCCCGAAGGGTGAGGATGACCGCTACCCGAGTAGATCCAACCTGAGTCGTGCAGCGGCCATCACCGACCAGATAGTGGATCAAGAGTTGACGTCGGCCAGCCAGTTCTCCACTGTGCGCGGCACGAGCCCGAGCCGCGTCTGGGCGCTGGTGGCCTCGTCGATCACCTCGGATTCCTGCGTTGCGCGCCAGCGGTACGAGGCGACGACCGGTGCCGCGCCCTCGGCGCCGAAGAGCGGCTCGATGACCGCAGCGAAGCCGTCCGGGGTCTGCGCCTCGAAGCGAACGTCACCGCCACGGTGGGCCGCGAACCCTGCGGCCAGGTCAGCGCCGAGAAGGCCCGGGAGGGCTCCTACGCCCACGACGCCAGTGACCGAGGCATCCTGCAGGAGGTGCGCCACGACGACCGCCACGTCGAGGTGTGAGCTCCAGGACACGGCGTAGTCGCCGCGGATGGGATAGCGGAGGACGCCAGCTTGCTCGACACCGGCCGTTACCGGTGGCAGGAGGAGGTTCTCGAGGTACAGGCGCGGCGCGACGACAGCGAGGGAGACGCCGGTGGCCTCAAGGCCCCGAACGAGGACATTCATGGGGCTGCTTCCGGCGCCCTCGATCTGCGCCCCACTGGTCGACACGACGACGCGAGCCGGTCGAGCC
Organism: Frigoribacterium sp. CFBP 8759; assembly: GCF_014841655.1. NCBI lineage: Bacteria > Bacillati > Actinomycetota > Actinomycetes > Micrococcales > Microbacteriaceae > Frigoribacterium > Frigoribacterium sp. CFBP 8759. Next base: position 120,596 of record NZ_JACYUH010000003.1, on the reverse strand, counting down.
GTCGCGACGGCCGCCACGACAGCCTCGGCCTGCGCGCGTTGCATATCGGGGGAACCGACGGTGAGGTGGACGAAGATGCCGTCGAGACCCTCGTACGCCTTCGTCAGCGATTCAACCGATGTGAGGTCGACGGCGACGGGCGTGGCAGCACCTGCGTACGCGGAGGGATCACGGACGGCGGCGGCGACAGGCGCGCCGGCGGCGAGGAGTGCGGAGACGACGGGCGAGCCCTGGGCACCCGTGGCGCCGTGAATGAGATAGGTCATAGGAGCTATTAGTGCACGGACAGCACCGGTTACGTCAACTGCACTATTGGGCTAGGGTCCACTTTCATGGCTTTCTGTGGGGATGTCTGGCCCGACTGCGGCATCGCGAAGTTCTTGACGCTTCTGGACGGGCCTTGGGCGACGTTGATCGTCCGCGAGCTCCTGACAGGTCCGGCCCGGTTCTCCGAGCTGAAGGAGGCGCTGCCGGGCATCAGTGCGCACACCCTCACCAACCGCCTCCGAAAGTTCGAGACTTCCGGGCTCGTGACCCGGACGGTCTACGCCGAGATCCCGCCCCGGGTCGTCTACGAACTAACCGAGACGGGCATGGGCCTTCGACCCGTGCTCGAATCGATGAACGCTTGGGCCTTGTCCGTCCCAAAATCCCCGACCCTGGGCCCATAAACGGTGCGAACCTAAGCAATCAGCTATCGGGCGCCGGACATAAAGGTTCTCCGAAAACCCGGACCGGTTCACATCCCGACTTCGAACCGATCGCCTTTTCTGGCCTGCTGATCCGACCTCGGGCCAGTCCACTTGAAATCGATCGTTTTTGAGAGCGCCCTTTCATCTCAGTTACGACAGCAACGAGAGGTTCAGGTCAGTCTCGGCTGTATAGTCAGTGAATGCTGACTCTTTCCTCTCGTGTCGACGTCATGAACCGTCTCGGTCGGGCTATGGCCGACCCGACGCGCTCGCGCATCCTCCTCAGGCTGCTCGACGAGCCCGGCTACCCCGGAGCGCTGGCTGACCAGCTCGGCCTCACTCGCTCGAACGTCTCGAACCACCTCTCATGTCTCCGCGGCTGCGGCATTGTCATCGCCGTGCCCGAGGGCCGGTCAACCCGATACGAGATCGCAGACGCCCACCTCTCGAAGGCCTTGACGGCTCTCGTCGACGTCGTGCTCGCCGTCGACGACGGAGAGCCCTGCACTGACGACAGCTGCGATGTCCCCCTCTGCTGTGGGACCGGCACATGAGCACGACCACTTCCCCCGCCCTGCTGGTACCGGCCCGACGGCTCCTGCTGCAGCGTCGCATCCGAATCATCGTCGCCGTGACCATCACCTACAACGTGATCGAGGCGATCGTGGCGATCGCAGCCGGCACCGTCGCCACGTCGACGGCCTTGATTGGGTTCGGCCTGGACTCGATCGTGGAGGTGCTGTCGGCCGCGGCGATCGCATGGCAGTTCGCTGGGCCCGATCCCCAGAAGCGAGAGCGCGTGGCGTTGCGGGTGATCGCCGTGTCGTTCTTCGGCCTGGCCGCCTACGTCACGGTCGACGCAGTGCTGTCACTCACTGGTCTCCGTGAGCCCGACCACTCTCCTGTCGGGATCGTCCTCGCCGCGGTGAGCCTGGCGATCATGCCGTTCCTCAGCCTGATCGAGCGCCGCACCGGCACCGAGCTCGGATCCGCATCAGCCATCGCCGACTCGAAGCAGACCCTCATCTGCTCCTACCTGTCCGCGGCGGTCCTCCTCGGCCTCGTCCTCAACCTCGCGTTCGGGCGGACATGGGCTGACCCTGTGGCAGGTCTCGTCATCGTCGGTTTCGCTGTCCGCGAGGGCCTCGAGGCCTGGCGTGGCGATGCCTGCAAGACACCCGTGTCGGCCCTGACGGGCGAACGCCAGGTCGAGACCTGCGACTGCTGCTGAGCCGCACCAGCCACCCCCGCCACCCCTGACGGCACGACGTGAGCAATGCGCTGATGCGTCACGCGGTCGTGGCGAAGCGCTTCCGGTAACTCGACGGTGTGCTTCCAAAAGCTTCGGCGAAGTTCTGCCGCAGTGTCACCGCGTTGCCGAAGCCGCAGTGCGCGGCGACCTGCTCGACCGGGATTTCCGTGCTCTCGAGGAGGAGCCGGGCCTCGTCGAGCCGGCGACTCCTGACCCAGGCGGCAGGCGTTGATCCGGTTGTCGCACGAAAGGCACGGACGAAGGTCCGGCGGCTGAGATGAGCAGCTGCCGCGAGCCGGTCCACGCTCAGGTCTTCCCCCAAGTGCTCCAGCGCCCAGGTCGTCGCCACCGCAATCGGATCGTTCCCTTCCTGCTGGGGTACCGGGCGTTCGATGAACTGGGCCTGACCTCCCTCTCGGTGCGGGGCGACGACGAGGCTCCGGGCGACCTTGTTCGCCGCCTCCGCTCCCAAGCGGGTCCTGACGACGTGCAGGCACGCGTCGATCCCCGACGCGGTTCCCGCTGAGGTGATGACGTCGCCGTGGTCGAGATAAAGCACGTCGGCCTCGACGTCCACAGAGGGATGCTTCCGAGCGAGATCGTCGACGGCGTGCCAGTGCGTGATGGCGCTCCGCCCGTCAAGGAGACCGAGGTCTGCCACGGCTATGGCTCCGAGGCACAGTCCCGCGATCGTCGCGCCCCCGCCGTGAGCGGCCAGGAGCGCCTTCCGAAGAGCCGGTCCGGGCTCCCGCCCGTCGGGGATCCAGGAGGGGACGACGACGAGATCAGCATCGGCAGCGGCACCCAGTCCTCGAACCCCTCCGATGACGTACCCCTCGGCGGTGCGGACGGATCCCTCACGGTCAGCAAAGAGCACCGTCTGCCAGTCGGCCAGCCCCTGACGGGTGACTTCGTCGAACACCATCTGCGGGACCGCGAGATGGAACATCGTCACACCGTCGAACGCATGGATCGCGATCTTCACGCCGCCTCCTCGAATTGGCCCGTACTCATCGTAAAGCGGCCTGCGTGCCAATGGTGCTTACTCCACGCTCGACGCAGACTCGTGATGTCCATCTCGGCTCAACCGTCAGGAGCACACCATGACCACGCCCGCTCGCGCCCTCGTCCTCGTCGACATCCAGCAGGAGTACTTCACCGGCCCACTGGAGATCCAGTACCCCGCCCCGACGGACTCGCTCCCGCGGATCATCGCCGCCATCGATGCCGCCGAAGCGAACGGCATCCCCGTCGTCGTCGTCCAGCACACAGCCGGCGACGACGCCCCGGTGTTCAACCCCACCCTTCCCGGGTTCGCACTGCACCCCGAGATCGAGCAGCGCCGCACCCCCGCCTGGAAGGCCATCACGAAGCAGTACGGCTCCGTCTTCGCCGGGACCGACCTCGTCGACTGGCTTCAGGAGAACAGCGTCGACACTGTCACCCTCGTCGGCTACATGACCAACAACTGCATCATCGCCTCCGCTGCCCAGGCAGAGACCATCGGCATCGCGGCGGAGGTCCTCTCCGACGCGACCGGAGCCATCAGCATCAGCAACGACGCCGGCCACGTCGACGCGGAGACCGTCCACACGACCCTCATGGCCTTGATGAACTCAAACTTCGCCGCCATCGAGTCGACAAACGCCTGGATCACCGCACTGGCCGACGGAGAAACGCTCCCGAAGGACAACCTGCCCTCCTCCGCGATGTCCGGCGCCAAGCGCTTCGCTCGATGACCCGATAGGCGCTGCTCGACCTGGCCGCGTGCCCCGACCGGGCTAAGCAGTGTTCGGCTGAATGCGTATTCCGAACGACGGCCTAGCTTGACGGACTCGTCCGCGAACCGATTGTCTATCGGTCACGGGGTGGAGACGCTTGCTATGACTTTTCCGCTTCCAAGACGAACTGGCCATCCAGGCTCACTCGGCGACGCGCATGGTCCTTGCCCCAGCCCCGACCCGTTCGTCGAAACCACCGCGGTCGGCTGCTACGACACTGAGGTGTCGGGTGCGTCGGCGCAGGGCTCAGCGAGCGTGGCATGTAAGAGCCCGGAGGCCTCGATCGGCCACTGATCACCGGCCAGGATGCCGAACACGAACGCAGCCGCGACGAGCGCCGCACGATTGGGTACCCGGAACTTCGCTTGCAGCTTGGCGACGTGGTACGCGACCGTGGCTGGTGCAAGGTAAAGCCGCCGACCGATGGAGTCGTAGCCCTGGCCACGCGACAGCTCGACCAGGATCTGAGCCTGGGTGGGGGTCACGCAGTGCGCGCAGCGGGACTTGTGTGCCACGTGGCCCCTTCCGACCGGTCTGTCGGTCACTATACCGATCGCTAGTCCTCAGCAGAACAAGCCGTTTCGCCTTGCGACCTGAGTGCCCGCTGGTCTTTCATGAGCGTCATTGCAGCACCTGGCGAAGGAGGAATGATGGCCACGAAGACCACCTGGACGGGCGCCGTTGCCGCGGTCGTCTGCCTCGCCGGCCTGACTGCGTGCGTCGGCACGACATCGTCAACTGATCCAGTGTTTAGCGACCCGGCACCGACTAGTACGACGTCGTCTCCTGAAAGCGGCGGCACGCTCGTCGACCCCTTGACACGGCTCGAGGACCCCGACTCGGACGACTTCATCGCCACGACGGTCTCGCCGTCGCTGCACGAACACGGCACCGGCGGGGCCACCTTCAAGATCGCCCGGCCCGACCCGTCCTTGACGCAACTGCGTTTCTACGTCGCCTGCTCAGCCGGTGATTTCACGGTCACTCTCGGCACGTTCTACTCGGGCGACTGCACACCTGACTTCACCAGCAGCGGAAGCATCCCGCTGCCATCGGGGGAAGACCCTCTGAGCGTCCGCCTGGACGTCTCGGCAGGGACCGACTACTGGATCACCGCCATCCCGGTGCCGTGACCAGCCGACGCGAGTCGGACCAGACAACAAAGGGGTACTCATGAAGAAAAGCCTTGCCACCGTCGCTGTCACGGCCCTGCTCGTCCTGGCGGGTGGCACAAGCGCGATGGCAGCCGAGGGGCCCACCGCGGGTGCCCAGAATGCACCGACAACGACCAATGGGACAGACTCCACCGACGGCACCGACTCTCTCTGCTCGGGAAGCCGGGTTGTCTACAAGTCATCAAGCTCGGCCGGGTCCTTCACCCAGGCGTCCGGGGCGAACAGCTCTGTCACGGGTGGCCCGGGCGTGACCCTCGCCATCAGCACCTCCACCACGTTCACTGTCTCGGGCAGCATCACCGCCACCACGGGAGTCACCGTGAGCAACGTCGTCGCCAGTGTCAAGGCTGATGTGGGCGTGACCATCGGTGCCAGCAAGAGCGGCACGACAACGAATTCGGGGTCATGGACCGTGCCGTCCAGCTACGGATCGGGACGCCTCGCGATCGGTTCGATGAAGTACAGCGGAACGACCACGAAATACATCGAGAACTCCAGCTGCACCCTTGTGAAGCAGGGCTCCTCCGCGACCTTCAACGCCCCGCAGCAGGAGTGGCACTTCCAAACATCGCGAGTGTCCTAAGGCCGAACGGATCACCACTGGACACCACCGATCCCCGTCGACCACTCAAGTCGGCGGGGATCGGTCTCCCGAGAGTCGCTGCGACACCCGCCTCACCGGGGCCCATTCGCCACCGGGCAAAACCGCAGCTCGAACCGGTAACCGATCGCTTATCGGGCGGATGGCACCGCTCGACAGATGCCGATCCAGCTAACGTCTGCCTCAACGGAACAACGACTCTGGAGGCAACACCATGTGGGATGCCTGGCGAGACCGGCTCGACGATACGAGATTGCCGCCGGCGGCAGCTCTGTGGGCTGCGCAAAATGGTACCTACGAGGAGCGCTGGGAGCTTGCGTCACGTCAGGGTCTTGACGAAGGCACATTCGGTGCGTTGCTCGAGGTCGACGATCACCGAATACACGACATCCTGGCCCTGAACAGAGACCTGCCACGAGCCTTTCTCGACCAGCTTGCGATCGCCGGACTCGCTAACGAGGAGTACATCAGTGGGCATCAGAACGCCCCTGCTGAGCGTAAGCGAGCACTTCCGTTCAAGTACGTGACGGGACGGAGCCTGGAGCTTTTCCTTGATGAAGTCCAGGCCACCGAATCCGAACGAAACGCCGTCTGGCGGACATCAGCAGCGAAGGCCAGCAGGTCTCTTGGCGAGGTATGGGACGCCATCAGGACTGATTAGACGTCGATCTCGGAAGCGTGCCGCCCTCCAGACGATCCCCTACCGGCCGCGGTGGGCCGTCCAAGCCAGTCGTGGCCCTGCCATAAGGTTCGAGCATGGAGACCGTTCCGCTCGTCTTAACCATCATCGGTGCCCTGATCGTCGCGGCAGGCTTCGCCTATGCGTTCAACCTCAGGAGGCGCGGCGGTGTCCGAGCGGGAAGTCGCCCGTTCCTGGCCATGACCATCACGATCGGACTCGGGACCGGAATCTTCGTAGCAGGCGTCATCGCCGCGCTGAGCTGACACGCGAAGTTCGAGACCGATGGCCGATCGTCTATCGGGCACCAGCTTCGGCTCCGCTAACGTGCAGGCACGAGCCACGGAAGGAGCACCCTTGAACGTCACAGTCGAAGTGGGCGATTGGGAGCACGAATGCTGCGGCCCCGCGATCGAACGCAACGATGTAGTCGACCTGGGCTGTCTTCGTTGGCGGGACGCCGATGGACAAGTGCGGTTGATCGAGACCCACCACGACTCCCCTATCGAAACTCGTGTCCGCGGTCGCGTCGTGGACATTCTCGTGCTTGCTGAGGATGGTTCCTCGACACCAGTTCTTCGCGTTCCCAGCGGCGTGGCCCTGCGCGGATTTGACGACGAGGACGACGGGCACCTTGAGACGCCGTGGTCGGGCGAACTCGTCGACGAGCGCAACAGGCACTTCCTCGTGACAGTGAAGTCGTAGGCGCCAGCAGTTACTCTCCCTCCGCACCGCACCGCACCGCACCGCACGGCAGGTAAGAATCGCTCCACTGAACGATCGGCTAACGGGCTCCGGTTTCGGCGTTCTTGCCTCCCCTACCGCGCCACATCAACCAGCGCGTCGGATCGTTGAAGCGAGATGACATGCTGAGCGCATGCTGACCGATGCAGAGATCGTGACCGCGATGAGAAGAGTCGAGCACAAGAGTCGGTCTGCCGGGATGGACCTGTCGTACCTCGACTACGAGATGCGAGACATCCGCACCTCGCCCGGACACGTCGATGTCGAACTCACCCAGCGCGACGGCCACTCCGCGCGACTCCTCATCGCCCTCCCCTCCAGCGGCGAACCCCAGTACTGGCTCTACGCTCCCCCCGAACAAGCCGAGGATTGGCTCCAGCAGCTCCTCATCTGGATCGACGAGGAAGTCTTCACCAGCGGGCTCATGGACGGGCGCGCACGCATAGAGAGCAACGGCGCCAGCTACGTGCAGTCAGCTCCCTACGGTTGGCGCTTGACCGATCCTGCTGAGCACGCACGCCTCTCCGAAGCCGCTGGCCCCAACGGTTGGTACGGATGACGATCCCCTAACGGGCGCATAGCCAGAGGTGACCTTGAGTTGTGCCACGCTTGCCAGCGTGAGCGAAGTTGTGCCCTCAGAAATGGATGATGGGTTCTATAGCCCAAGACACCGGCGCCCTGACAGAACTTGCCACCGTTCGGGCCCCTGGACGCGCGCCTGGCATCTCATGGTCTACGCCGGGGCCGCTCTAGCAGCGCTGGTCGTCGCTCTACTTCTCGCCTCAGCCGTCCACGACTCGACTCAGGCGCATGTGGCAGGCACGTTCACCGAGGAGAGTTGCGAAGGCGATGGCCGGTACGGCTGCCAGAGCGTCGGCACGTGGACGAGCGACGACGGTCAGTTGACCTACCGCAGCGTCGGACTCGACGGGGCAGTGGGAACGGACGGCACCTCCCGTTCCTACGCGATACCCGATGCCATCCTCGGCGGCACCGACACCGTCCACGACAGCACCAGCAGCCCCCTCATCGGAGTCCTCGTCGCCACCATCTTGCTCGTCGTGCTCACTCTCGGCGTCCTGCGTGCAGCCGAAAAGTGGGGCGACTTAGCGCGTCTGAGAAATTCGTGGAGACGCCGCAAAGCGTCCAGGCCCTGAAGTCTGACCGACGAAAAGACGAAAGCCACGTGGCCCGTGAGATTCCCGTGACCAAGAGTGGGCTTGCCCTATCGCCGATCGTCTAACGGGCACCTTCTTGTGAGGCTCTACGGGGCTGTCGGCGACATTGACGAGCCGTCTAGTCTCGGGTCATGAGCACCGCCGAGCCGCTGGCGCCGCCGCGAATCTCAGCCAGGGTCGACGCGGGAGCGATCATGGTCCTGATCGTCGGCTTCGCAGCGACCTTGGTCGTCATCGTCGTCGCAGTTCTCTGGCGCGACATCATGGGCGACGTCTTCCTGTGGGCTAGGCCAATTCTGGTAGGCGTGCAGTTGTCGCTGTGGCTCCTGGCGTGCGCACTTTCTGGGCGCCGCATGCTACGTGGCCACCGCGCACTTGTTCCGGCGCTCTGGCTGACTGGCGCTGCTGCTGTGGCCTTCCACGCGAGCATGTTCCTGCTCACAGCCAGCCTCCCCTGCCCGTCTCTCTGTTAGGGGCCTGAGCCGGAGGGACGATCCGTGGGACGGGCCCCTAGGGCCTCGACCGCTGACCGATCGTCTATCGGGCATCGAGGAGGTCGAGCGGCGGGTTGATCCAAACGCCACTGCGATCGACTGCACGCTCTTGCTCTCCACATCCGGTGATGACGGTATCTGCGGCGAACACAGTCGTCTTTCGGGATGAGGTCGCTGGGCACATCACCATCGGTGATCGACCGAGGTAGACCGCTAGACCACCTGCTGCCCGTGATGTGCCGCACGGCGCTCCGTCACGAGGAAGACGACGAGCAGCACGACGCCGACGAGGACGACCACGATGTTGCCAAGCTGAGCCAGGGACCCAAGGCCGCCCTGCAGGGGGTATGTGCCCTGCATGAAGATGCTCGGGTCTGTGCTCGCGTGAAGCAGGATCGGAGCGATGATTGTTCCCGTCACCCGGAGGGCGAGGTACATGCAGAGGCCGAAGAAGAATGTGTAGAGCATCTGCAGCATGGTGGAGATGAAGGGCTGACCGGTGAAGAGGTTGGTCGCGTGCAGTAACGAGAACAACGCAGCGGAGACGAGCCCGACGGCGATCTCGGAACGGCCGGCCGAGCGCATGATGCGTACCACGTATCCACGAGTCAGCACTTCTTCGGAGAAGCCGATAACCAGTCCTGCCAAGAGCCACGCGGCGACCCAGTCGAAGCCTGCAGCGTCGTAGTCGATGCTCGCGAAGCGCAACACGTTGAAGAGCAGCACGACGGCGATGGCGATCCACATCCAGCCTCGGCCGGGGACGTCCTGCCGTGCGAAGAGGCCTCGCAGCCAGCCGAGGCTGGCACCGAAGCCGATCAGGATGAGGCTGCCGATCAGGACCGGGACGACGATAAGGACGAGGACATAGCTGGCTGATCCAGCGTCGCCGATGAATGGCACGAAGGGTGCCATGAGGAGCGATGCCGGTTCGTAGATGGCGAGGTAGCCGACGGCGAGGATCAGCGCCTTCCACCAACGACCCCGTTCCCAGAACCGCGTCCACCCTGATCGTGCAGCAGTGTCTTCCATCATCATCCCCTCGATTGGTTTTCAGTTAACCATCAGGCTCGAGACAGATTCAAGTTCAAGTCGGTGGGCGAGAGTCCGCCTTAGGCGCGCTCCGCTGCGTGCCGATCGTGGTCAAACTGCGCAAACGCACGCGACCGATGACGATGCATGCCGCTGTGCCTCCCCACCAGATGAGAAGGGCGACGATCGCGACCACGAGATAGGCGTCCTCGGTCGCCGCCCCGGCGTACGGCTTGGCGTCCAGGGCGTTCAGGGCTACCCGAACGAGGGCGGCCCCGAGGACGACGCTGAGGATGCAACCCACCGCAACGCTTGCGTAGATGCGTCGCCGTCGCGATGGGCTGTCCGGTTGCTCAGGCTTCATGGTCGTGGCCTGCCCGTCGGCGTCGCACTGCTATCAGGGTGAACCCTGCCAGCAAGAAGAGTGCGGCCGCCGTGAGTACGTGACCCGATCTTCGTCGTCGCTCTTCTTCAGAAAAGCAGCTGGCGCAAGCCCTCAAAGTGGCGCCTGGTCGGCGCGCTGAATTGCCCGGTAGACAGTCGAACGCGCGACCCCGAACAGCTCGGCGATCTCGCTTGTGGTGTGCTCGCCGGTGCGGTGCAGCTGCACGAGATGCTTCTCCTGCGAAGCGGTCAGCTTCGGTTTGCGGCCGCGGAGCTTGCCGGCGGCCTTGGCGATCGCCATCCCTTCACGGGTACGGGCGCGGATGAGGTCGGCCTCGAACTCGGCGACCATGCCGAGGACGTTGAACAAGAGCCTGCCGACGGGGTCGGTGGGGTCGTAGACCGCTCCCCCGAGGTTCAAGGCGACGCCCTTCTTCATTAACTCGTCGGCGATGTCGGTGGCGTCTCGCAGCGACCGGGCGAGACGGTCGAGCTTCGTGACGACCAGGACATCGCCGGTGCGGCACGCAGCCAATGCTTCTCGGAGGCCGGGCCGCGCTCGAGTCGTGCCCGACAAGCCGTGGTCAACATGAACGCGTTCATCGTCAACACCGAGTGCTTTAGGACCGTCACGTTGTGCTGCGAGATCCTGTCCAGAGGTCGACACACGCGCGTATCCGATGAGCATCCGCCGACTGTAGCGTTTAAACCCCCGTCACCGGGCATTTTTGCGGGACAGGCATACGCGAATCCGCAGGCCAGGAGCTACTTGGTCTCAGCCGACCAAGAACGGCCGGGGCAGGTGTCCCGATGAACGACCGCCTATCGGACACTGAAATCGAAACGGAGAGACCCTGGTGCACATTCGAGGTGCGGGTATTCCGACGCATGCGGCGCATTGTCGGTCTGCGCGTCGCGGCCGTACCGCATAGTTGGGGACGTGCCGGCACCCGAGATCATCTCCCTAGACCCAGCGGCAAGAGCGTTTTACGGCCTTCTGGCGGCCGGGATGGTCGTTGTTTTCGGGGGCACGACCATCTTCATTTCTGGGCTTCCCGGGCAAATCACGTTCGGTGCTCTAGCAGGCGCATGCATCGTGTTAGTTGTTCGCCTCGTGCAACTATCCATCACTCTTTCTGACGACGAAGCTGTCATCCGTGGCCTGTTCCGAACGACTCGTATCAATCGGGAGCACGTCAGGTTGTTGCGAGGGCACGCATATCTCGAGTGGACGGATGAGCTGGGCCTGGGACACTCCACACCCGTGCTGGCCCTCATGCTGAGCTTTATGCAGCCAACATCTCGTCGCCCTGCAGGCAGAGGGCACGAAGTCGCGCGACGCATCAACTCGTGGATTGACGGAACAGCAAAGCGGGCCTAGCCGAAACCAGACCCGCCCTTTCCTGCCGGCCTACTTCTTCTTGCGATGCTGGATGACCAACACGGCGATGAAGACAATCGTGACTAAGGCGACGGCGATGGGCCACCAACCATTTGCACCAGCTGCGTACACGGGCTTATCCCTCCGAAATGGTTGCTCCAGCCCTTTCGGCCAGAGAGTATCCATAGTTCACGGCGGCCGTGGCTGCGCCCTTGAATTTCTACGCGACCGGATGACGACCGCGTAACGGGCGCCCGCAGAGCGGCTTCCCTAAGAATGTCAGGGACCTCGCCCGCAGCGGCATGTGCTGACGCAGCCAGCTCAAGGGGTCTTCAGAGCTGCCACGAGTTGGCGGCCTGTCGTCGCCCTGCCGCAAACGCTGATGCCTGGTCCAATTTGTGCGCCCCTGGCACTCCGATAAGCCACCGCCTGGTGGTGTTCTAAATCACGTCTTGATGTCCTGTTTGAGGAATCCTCTTACAATGTGGCCCATGAGGAGATTTACGGCGGGGGTCGCCGTGGCGGCGGTTGCGCTGCTGCTGACCGGGTGTGCCGGGATTAGCAGCGAGATGGGCGGGCCACCGGCCCCGACCGGCACCGCGACGAACGGAACCGAGGTGCCGGACCGGCAAGCCGTCCTCAACGAGCTCGGTGCGCCCCCCACCTCGGGGCCGCCGGACCCAGCCCGCCTCGCCGAACTGCGGCAGAAGGCCACCGACCAGCGTTGGGACCAGGTGACAAAGCAATTCCCCGACGCGGTCCGACCCGAGGTCGCCCTGGTCCACGAGATCGAGGGCGGCGACCTCGACCCGCTCATCGCGTGCCTCCGCGAGGCCGGCCTGCCCGTGGTCGACGACGTCGGGAGAGGTAAGGACGGCTCGACCTCGCAGGGCTATTCGTTCGAGATGCCCGACAGCGGGCCGCAGCGCGAGCAGGCCGAACTCGCCAGCTACCGCTGCAACGTCATGTACCCGAGCCCCGTCACTGAGACGCTCACGGTCGAGCAAGCGGCGTGGTTGTACGACTACCAGACCATGTTCCAGCTGCCGTGCTTCGAGGCGCTTGGCGCCCCGTCAACCGAGCCGAGCATGACTCGCGAGGAGTTCGCGTCGACCTGGCCCCACCAGGGCTGGTTCCCGAGCGCTGGATCAGCGTCCAGTCAAGGGCTGACGGACGCCGAAGCGGAACGAGTCGACAAGACCTGCCCCGCGCCCGACTCGGATACTTTCGGCTAAGGATGCCGTAGCAGCTAGAGGCAACGCATATTCGAGGCGGCACATCCGGCCACAGAAGATTCGTCCAACAACTTGCTCCAACAAGTACTAGGAAAGCAGTTGCTCAAATGTCGATTCGCGTAAAGCCCCTTCTCATTTGTTTGGTGAAAATCCTCATCGCAAGCCTCAGTGTTGGCCTGACTGCCATAGGCGTTCTAGGCGGCAATCGAGCACACCCAGGTATGTACATCGGGGCCGAGAAGCGAGATGACTACCGACCCTAATGAGGCGGAGCAGCTTGGCATTGCTGGTTTATCGACTGGTCCATTCGCCCTGAGATGGCTTAGAGGGAGCCCGTAGCCTGCGCTACGAGCTCCCTCTCGCTTCGGCGATCGTTCATCGGACGTTCTGCGGCTGCGACCACTCCCCCGGACCTCCGGGCGTATTGCTGTCTCAGATAGGCCGTCCGAAATAGGTTCCGGTGACGGCACCCTCTGTGAGGCTGAAGACCACCGGGACCCTCATCGGCTACGCCCGCGTCTCCATCGACACCCAGGACCTCACCGCGCAGCGGGACGCCGCCTGCGCGCTGGGAGTGCCGCCGGAACCGATCTACAGCGACCGCGGCCTGACAGGGACTAATAGGGAGCAGCCTGGGCTCCGAGAGGCTCTGGCGGCCTGCCGGCAGGGCGACACCCTGGGCGTGACGAAGCTCGTTCGCCTCGCGCGATCGCTGCGAGACGCAACCGACATCGCTGAAGAGCTGACGCGCCGGCAGGTGCGGCTGACCCTCGGAGGGTCGGTCTACGACCCGACCGACCCCGTCGGGCAATTGCTCTTTGTCGTCCTGGGGATGGTGGCCGAGTTCGAGTCCGACCTTATCCGAGCGCGCACGCGCGAGGGCATGGCCACGGCGAAGGTGCGGGGGAAGCTCAAGGACCGAAAGTCCAAGCTCTCTCCCGCGCAAGAGCGGCACATGGTGGCGATCCACCGCGCCGGTGACCACACGGTCGCCGAGCTGGTGGAACTGCTCGGCGTGGGGCGGGCGACGGTCTACCGGGCGCTCGAGCGGCACCCGGCCGCGGTCGATTCAGCCGTGACACTCCCCCGCGCCGACGCCTGATCTCACAGCCGTGTTCCATGAACGAGGGCCGGCGAGGCCGTACTGTGCTGGCCGTGACCTCGCTGGCTGAGAGTGCCTATATCTACCGTGATTTCCCGGTCGGATCGTCCAGCGGGGTCGGTGCATGGCTCTTGACTCTCGCACCGGAAACCGGCGAGTCCACCACTGTCATCTTGCCGACCCGCGATCTCCACCACGACCCCGTCCCAGAAGCAGACGAGCGCCTGAGAGACGAGGCTTACCGGGCCGTCGAGTGGCGCTCGAGCGGCGCAGAGCGCTGGGTCACGGACCTTGAAGGACTGGGCGGCCAGTAGCGTGCATCCGTAATTACTGAACTACGGACGGTCTAGTCGTCGAGCTGCGCGCGGACGCGGCGGGCGATGGCCCCTTGCAGCTCGTCGTTTTCCAGCAGCTCTGCAACGAGGGCACGGGTAACGTGCACGTGCACGACACACACTCGGCCCTGAGCCTCTGCGAGGCCTGCGGCGTAGTCGACGAGGCCTCGGTAGACCTGGGGTGACAGGTCTGCGGTGATGCGTACGGGCTTGGCTCGAATGACGTTCGGCCGGGGTGCTGACGTCGCCTCGGCGGCGGGCGCTCCGGGCTGGCTCTGCTCGGGCGTCGTCGATGCGGCTCTCTCCGTTGCGCGGGCAGCTCGTGCTCGCAGCTCTTCCGCTTTGGTCATCGTCCTGCTCCCAGCGTCTCGATCTCGTCGGCGGCGTCGGCGTACTTGCCGAGTTCGGTGACCGGGCCGGACCCCCCGCGCGCGCGAGGGTCTCGGCGAGATCCTGGGGTCTCGGGACACGGGCCGCGCGGGCGCGAGCCGAGCGGGCGCGAGCCGAGCGGGCGCGAGCCGCGCGGTCAGCGGTCGAAGAGGTTGCCGAGGCCGGGGATCTGGAAGCCCTCGCCGAGGTTGCCGAGCTGGTCGCCCAGCCCACCCACCTGCTCGCCGAGTCCGCCGACCTGCTCGCCGAGTCCGCCGAGGTACTCCTCGCCGCCCGCGGTCAGGCCGTCCAGCCCCTCGAAGCCGAAGCCGTTGGTCAGCTGGTCGAAGTCGATGCCCGACGTCACGGCGTCGGACAGCAGGGGCAGGGCGACGCTGCTGACGGCGGCCGCCCCGGCCACGGCGACCGCGAGGCCCGCGACCCCCGCCACTCCGGCGCCGACCGCGGCACCTGCCGCGACCTTGCCCCCCGTGCTGCCGAGCACGCGCTTCATCAGGCCGGGGTGTGCGGTCTCGCCACGGGTCGCCGCCCGGGCGAGGTCGGCCGGGGCGCTCGACGCGGGACGCTCGCCCGCGGGCACCTCGGCGCTCAGGCGGGCGAGCACCTGCTGACGCTGCTCGGGGGTGAGGCGCTCGAAGGCGTCGCGGTGGACCTGCTCGAGCTGCTGCGGCGGGGCGGTCTGCAGCAGGTAGTCGTACTTGGCGAGGGCCGCGCGGTCCGCGGCGGACCCCTGGGGGGCGTGGCCCCCGGTGGCCGGGCGCCCGACACCCCGCTGCGGCGCCCCGTACCCGTCGCGCTGGGGCTGGCGGCCGCCCTGCTGCGGCTGCCCGCCCTGGCGGTCGTCGCCGGTCACCTTGTCGGAGACCTTGCGCACCACGTCACGCCAGTCGGTGGAACCGCCGGACGCGCCACCGCGGCCGGACGAAGAAGAAGAGGAGTTGCCGAGCGCACGCGCGGCGGCACCCAGGAGACGGTCGAAGTTGGCCATGCGAGCGATCATCCCGGGCCCGCATCCGAGAAGCCCCCGCAGGAGCCGAGCATCGCCCGGGAACGGCGCGTCCACCGCTGCGGGTTACGCCCGAGCCCTCCTCCGGGTTACATTCGCAGGGGACGTCCGCGCGGGCCCGACCGCGACGCGCGCTCCATCCTCAGGAGGTGTCGCATGGGCAAGGCAGCAGTCACGGGCTGGGTCGCCCTCGCGATGCTGGTCTCGGGCGCGGCGCTCGTCCTCGCCGCCACCTTCCGCCTGGCCACGGTCGGGCTCTTCGCCGGCGGTTTCCTGCCCATCGGCGACCTCGACTTCGTCACCATCGCGATCTGGCTGCTCGGTGCCGCCCTCGTCGTCGGCGGCGTGGCCCTCGCCCTCGTCGGGCTGACCGACCGGGTGCTCGGTGCCCTGCCGCGCGACGAGCCGGAGCACCCTCTCGAGCACGAGGCCGTCCGCGAGACGACGCCGGCCCCGGTCCGACCGACCACCCAGGAGGCGCGGGTCCTGTCCGCAGGACGGCCGACGGCCGCCCCCGTGGTCGCGTCCGCCCCCGTCCTCGCCGCCACGCCGACGCCGGCGATCGCCTCCGCCACGGGCACGCCCGTCGAGACCGCGTCCACCCGCTCCGCCGTGCCCGAGCAGGCTCCCGCCGGGCCGACCCTCGCCGAACGCCTGCGTCCCGTGCTGTCGTCCGCCGCCACCCGGGTCGCGGCCGCCGTGCGCGCCACGGGTGACGCCCTGGCCCGGGCCGGTCGGGCCACGGCACGGGCCGTCCGTCGCGCCTCCCGGGCCGTGGTCGCATGGGTCCGACGCACCACCCCGGTCGTCGTCGCCTGGTTCCGCACGACCGGCACCACCGTCGCGACGCGCACCCGACCGGCCGCCCGCTCGACCTGGGACGGCGTGCGTCACGGCAGCCGGGCCACCGCGGCCGGTGCCGTCGTCGCCGCCCGGGCCACGGGGGCGACCGCACGACGCGCCTCCTCCGCCGCCGCAGCCAGGGCCCGTGAGAACGCGCGCAGCCTGGCGGACGCCCGCGCCGCCGCCCGACAGGCGGAGCACGACCGCGAACTGGCCCGCGAAGCGGCGCGCCTCGACTTCCTGACCTCGCGCCGCACCCCCGCCGCGCCAGCCACGTCGCCCACCGCCGCGGTGGTCACCGCGGGGGCCACCCCCGCCGAGGCCGCGGTCGGCGAGCGCGAGTCCGCGCCGCTGTCGCACACCGCCTGACGGTCGGCCCGGTCGCTCGACTCACCTAGGCTCGCCGCATGCGCACACGCCTCGGACTCGTCGGACTCGTCGGCATCGCGCTGGTCGTGACGGGCTGCACGGGCGTCGACGCCGGGGCCGGTGAACGACCCGAGCGCGCCTCCACGTCCGCGGTGGGGGCCTCGGGGGCCGCGACGGCCGACGGCGTCGTGCTGCCGCCCGAGGGCGCCCGCTTCGACTACCAACTGGGAGGCGCGTCGCCGATCCCCGACGGAGCCACGGTCGTCGCCCGCGACAGCACCGACGACCCCGCCGACGACGTCTACGGCATCTGCTACGTCAACGGGTTCCAGACCCAACCGGGCGCCGAGTGGCCGGACGAGCTGCTCGTGCGGACGTCCGACGGCGAACCGCTGGTCGACCCCGGCTGGCCGGACGAGCACCTGTTCGACCTGTCCTCGGAGGCGAACCGGCAGGCCGTGGCGGAGCGCCAGGCGTCGACGATCGACGGCTGCGCCGCCTCGGGCTACCAGGCGGTCGAGTTCGACAACCTCGACTCGTGGACGCGGTCGGACGACGCCTTCGGTGAGGACGACGCGGTCGCCTTCGCGACGCTGCTCGTCGCGCGGGCCCACGCGGCCGGGCTGGCGACGGCGCAGAAGAACACCGCCGACCTCGGTGCCCGGGGCCGCGACGAGGTCGGCTACGACTTCGCCGTCACCGAGGAGTGCGACCGCTACGACGAGTGCGACGCCTTCACGGACGTCTACGGCGGGCTCGTGTTCGACGTCGAGTACACCGACGACCTGCGCGGCTCGGTCGCCGACGTGTGCGCCCGCGTCACCGGACTCGACCCGGCCCCCTCGACCATCGTGCGCGACCACGACCTGGTGCCGGCCGACGACCCGGCCCACGCCTACACGGCCTGCTGACCGGCGCCGGGCGGGCCTAGGCCTCGCGGGTGATCTCGACCGTGACGAAGAGCTCGCTGTTCGACGACCCCGCGTAGACCCCGCGCAGCGGCGGCACGTCGCGGTAGTCGCGGCCCTGGCCGACGACCACGTGCCTTTCGCCGATGTCGATCAGGTTGGTGGGGTCGTAGCCGTGCCAGGTGCCGCAGAAGAACTCGACCCAGGCGTGGGACTCGCCCGTGACGGTCTCGCGCAGCTCGGCCGAGGGCTTCGGGTGCAGGTAGCCGCTGACGTAGCGCGCCGGGATGCCCGCCGCCCGCAGCGCACCGACCGTGACGTGGGCGATGTCCTGGCAGACGCCGGCCCGGGCGGCCCACGACTCGGCGGCCGTGGTCTTCACGTTCGTGACGCCGGGCAGGTACCGGACCGCGCCTCCGACCGTCTCGCAGATCGCCATCGCGGCGGCGCACGGATCGGCGTGGGTCGCCCGTGCCTCGGTTCCGACCGCGGCCAGGTCGGCCGGAGGCGCGGTGAGGGGCGTCTGCTCGAGGTGTTCGACGAACGACGTGCTGGCCCCCGCGACCGCCGCCAGGTCGTCCCACGAGATCGTCTCGGACGGATGCGCCTGCGGCCGCACCTCGACGAGCGACGTCGCGGTCAGCGATAGCTGCCGGTGCGGCAGCAGCACCTCGAACGACGACACCCGCGTGCCCCAGTAGTCGACGTACTCGTGGGAGGCGGCGACCGGCTCGATGCGCAGGTGCGACGAGAGCACGAACTGGCCCTCGGTGTGCGCCGGCAGCATGCGTGCCTCGTTGTAGCTCGCGACGGCCTCGCCCTGGTACGAGAAGCCCGTGACGTGCCGGATGCGCAGGCGGCTCACGATCGCTCCCCCACCCAGGTGGGCGCGGCGCTCGTCGGGAAGTACCGCTGCCTGATCGCCTCGGACGCGGCGCTCGTCGCGGCCTGCACGGTGTCCATCTGCCCGGGCAGGTCGTCGAGGATGTCGCCGATCGGCCGGAACTCGAGCTCGCTGCGCATCTGCCCGAGGATGCGCACCCCGCTGTCGGAGGCCGCGACCCGGTGGGTCGTCGGCTCGACCTCGCGCAGACAGGCCTCGGCCCGGCTGATCGCGAAGAGCACGCTGCGCGGGAACAGCCGGTCGAGCAGGAGGAACTCGGCCGCGTTGCGGGCGCTCGGCACGCCCCGGTAGGTGCGCAGGTAGGCCTCGTACGCGCCGCACGACCGCAGGATCGTCGTCCACGACGGGCCCGACGCCTCGGTGAGCGTGCGGGTCGCGAGCAGGCGCGCGGTCATGTCGGCCCGCTCGATCGACCGGCCGAGGGTGAAGAACTGCCACACCTCGTCGCGGCTCGTCGCGCTCTCGATGATCCCGACGGCGAGCGCGCTGCGTTCGCGCACCCAGGCGAAGAACTCGTGCACCTTGTCGTCGGCGACCTTGCGCGGCATGCGGGCGCGCGTCGTGTTGAGACACTCCCACAGCTCGGTCGACACGATCTCGCGGGCCCGGCGGGCGTTCTCGCGGGCGGCGCCGAGCGAGTAGGCGATCGACGCCGGGTTGTGCCGGTCGACCGCGAGCATCGACAGGACGTCGCTGCGGGCGAGATCGCCCTCGGGGGCGTCGCTGCCCATCACGGCGAGCAGGCTGCGACAGGCGACGTCCTCCTCGATCCAGGGGTCCTCGAGCAGCAGCTGCAGGTGCACGTCGAGGATGCGGGCCGTGCCGTCCGACCGCTCGATGTAGCGGCCGATCCAGAACAGGCTCTCGGCGATGCGGCTCAGCATGATGGCCCTTCGGTCGGGGTCGTTCCGTGGTCGGGAACGCGGGACGCAGGAGGCGCGGGTCGGCTTCGTGACCCGACCCGCCCCTCCTTCGTCTGTTGCTGTTGCGCCTGCTGGTCGTTGCGGGGGTCGTCCTGGGGCGCGTGGTCGGGACTGTGGTCGGCCGCCGAGGCCGCGGCCGCGGCGACCTGCTCGGGGGTGATGATCGGGAGCGACTGCGTCGGGGTCGTCTGCTCGGCGATCAGGGCGCTGACGTCGTGACCGGCCCAGGCGTTGACGTCGCCGCCGACGATCCAGGTGTCCTTCGAGCCGCCGCCCTGGCTGCTGTTGACGACGAGCTGGCCCTCGGGCAGCGCGACCCGGGTCAGGCCGCCGGGCAGCACCCAGACGTCGTCGCCGTCGTGCACGGCGAAGGGCCGCAGGTCGGCGTGCCGGGGGCGGAGTCCGTCGTCGACCAGGGTCGGGATCGTGCTGAGCTGCACCACGGGTTGCGCGATCCAGCCGCGGGGGTCGCGTCGCAGCTGGGTGCGCAGGTCGTCGAGCTCGCGGCGGCTGGCCGCCGGGCCGACGACGAGGCCCTTGCCGCCCGAACCGTCCACGGGCTTCACGACGAGCTCGTCGAGCCGGTCGAGCACCTCGTCGAGGGCTCCGGGGTCCTCGAGCCGCCAGGTGTGCACGTTCGGCAGCAGGGCGTCCTCGCCCAGGTAGTAACGGATCAGCTCGGGCAGGTAGGTGTAGACGAGCTTGTCGTCAGCGACGCCGTTGCCCACCGCGTTCGCGATCGTCACCGTGCCGAGACGGGCGGCCATCAGGAGGCCCGGCGAGCCGAGCACGGAGTCGGCCCGGAACTGCAGCGGGTCGAGGAACTCGTCGTCGACGCGGCGGTAGATCACGTCGACGCGTTCGGGCCCGCCGGTGGTCCGCATGAAGACCCGGCCGCCGGAGCAGTAGAGGTCGCGGCCCTCGACCAGCTCGACGCCCATCAGGCGGGCGAGCAGCGTGTGCTCGTAGTAGGCCGAGTTGAACACCCCGGGGGTCAGTACGACGACGGTCGGTTCGTCGACTCCCGACGGGGCACTCTTCTTGAGGGCGGCGAGCAGCCGGTTGGGATAGTCGCCCACCGGCCGCACGCGCATCGAGACGAACAGCTCGGGCAGCGTCTGCGCCATGACGCGACGGTTCGAGATGACGTAGCTGACGCCGCTCGGCACGCGCACGTTGTCCTCGAGCACGCGCCAGGCTCCGGCCTCGTCCCGGACCAGGTCGATTCCGCTGACCTGGATGCGCACGCCGTTGGCCGGGTCGATGCCGCTCGCCTGCCGGTGGAAGTGGCTCGAGCTCGTGATGAGGCTCGCGGGGATGACCCCGTCGGCGATGGCGGTCTGCGGGCCGTAGACGTCGGCGAGGAACGCCTCGAGGGCCTTGACCCGTTGCTTGATGCCGCGCTCGACGGTGGTCCACTCGGCGTGCTCGACGACCCGGGGCACGGCGTCGAGCGGGAACGGCCGCTCCTCGCCGGCGAAGTCGAAGGTGACGCCCTGCGCCAGGTACGAGTCGGCCAGCGCCGCGGTACGGCCGCGCAGGTCGTCCTGCGTCATGCCCTCGAGGGTCGCGTGGATCTCGTGGTACGCCCGACGGGGCGTGCCGTCGCGCTCGAACATCTCGTCCCACGCGGCGGCCGGCGGGCGGGCGCCGGTCGCCCGGGCCGCGGCACCCGTGGTGGTCGCGTATCCCTCGAAGAGCTCACCCATGGCTCGACGCTAGCCAGGAGGTGTTGCCGGGGTGTTTCGGTCGTGCGGCGGGGGTGTGTCGGGGTTGAGCCCGGCGAGGGAGGGGACAAAAGCGAACACCGGGAACTTCCCACCAATCCGATTTGTAACAGAGAACTCCCAGGAGGAATAGCGTCACCCCCGAACGACAAGAACGTCCCACCGGGAGGACCACCACATGCGCTTCAAGTACCTCGTCATCGCCCTCATCGCGTTCCTCGCGTACACCTACGGCGCCAAGGCCGGGAAGGGCCGCTACAAGGAGATCAGCAACTTCTTCGGCTCGTTCTGGAACGACCCCAAGGTGAAGAAGGCGCGTGCCCAGGCCAAGAAGGACGTCACCAAGGCCCGCAAGGCCGCGGTGAAGAAGGCCCGCAAGGCCGCGCACTAGTCCTCTCGACCGCTGGGGCCCGAGAGGACGACCTTCTCACGGGCCTCTTCGCATGCGGTCGTCACCCAGACCCCGCTGACACGCACCCGACCCCGACCGTCTCAGCAGCACCCGCGCACTCCGCGCACCAACGAAAAGGACCACATCATGGGCTTCCTCGCCTTCATCCTCCTCGGCCTGATCGCCGGCGCCATCGCCAAGCTCATCCTCCCCGGCCGTCAGGGCGGCGGCTGGATCGCCACCCTGATCCTCGGTGTCATCGGCGCCCTCATCGGTGGCTGGATCGGCGGAGCCGTCTTCAACGTCGGCTACGACGGCTTCTTCAGCATCCAGAGCTGGATCATCGCGATCCTCGGTGCGCTCGTCGTCCTCGTCATCTGGGGCTTCATCACCGGCCGCAAGGGCAGCCGCGCGTAAGCAGCTCCCCCGCACCACGACAGAGCGGGCCGTCCCTCCGGGGGCGGCCCGCTCCGTCGTGCCCGGGGCGGGTGCGGGTGCCGTGGCGGGTGCGAGACTCGGGGCATGTGGACGCAGAACCGGCCCGACCCCGACGCCGAGGTGCCGGAGGCGGTGGTCACGGCCGCGCGCGGCGACGCCATCACCGCGGTGTGGCGCAACGAGGCCGGCGGCACCACCTACCGCCTGGGCGAGGGCACGACCCGGCGCTTCGCGAAGTGGGCCCCGCACGGCAGCGGCCTCGACCTGCACGCCGAGGAGATGCGGCTGCGCTGGGTCGTCGACTTCACCCCCGCCCCCCGCGTGCTCGAGATCGGCGGGGACGACGCGGGCGAGTACCTCGTCACGGCGGGCGTGCCCGGGCGCAGCGCCGTCGACCTGCTCCGGGCCGCGGACCCGGCGACCGCCGTGCGCGAGGCGGGACGGGGGCTGAGGCGACTGCACGACGCGTTGCCGGTCGACGAGTGCCCGTTCAGCTGGTCGGTGGACGACCGGATCGCGACCAGCGAGAAGGCGCGCGCCGCGCCTCCTGACCTCGGCGACCCGCCGCCCGTCGACCTCCTCGTCGTCTGCCACGGCGACCCGTGCGTGCCCAACACGCTGATCGGCGACGACGGCCTCTGGTCGGGGCACGTCGACTTCGACGCCCTCGGCGTCGCCGACCGCTGGGCCGACCTCGCCGTCGCGACGATGAGCCTCGGCTGGAACCACGGCCCCGGCTTCGAGCAGACCTTCCTCGACGCGTACGGCGTCGCCGACGACCCCGTCCGCACGGCGTACTACCGGGCGCTCTGGGCCGCGACGTGAGCCGGATCGCGCCGTGTCGCGGGTCACGACGCCACGATGTGGGCACCGCGCCACGAGAAAACCTGGCGGCGTGACCACATCGTGGCGTCATGGAGCGCCCGGGTCGTCCAAGATGGTGCGGTGACCGACATCGAGACCACACGACGACACGACGGCAGCCGTGACGACATCAGCGGCGCCGTCGACGGCAGCCTCCGTCAGGACGTCAGCTACCTCGGCAGCCTGCTCGGCCGGGTGCTGCGCGAATCCGGCGGCGACGAACTCTTCCAGGCCGTCGAGGACGTCCGGGCCGCCGTCATCGCCGCCTACGAGGGAGCCGACGGCGCGAGCCTCGACGACGCCCAGCACCTGGTCGACGCCCTCGACCAGGGGCTGGCCGAGCAGGTCGCCCGCGCCTTCACCTGCTACTTCCACCTCAGCAACCTCGCGGAAGAACACCACCGCGTCCGCGTGCTGCGCCGCCGCGGCAGCGAGGCGAGCGCCGCGGGCGACTCGGTCTCGGCCACGCTGCGCCAGCTCACCGAGGAGGTCGGGGCCGAGGAGGCCTCCAAGCGACTCGACGCGCTGCGCTTCCACCCCGTGCTCACCGCGCACCCGACCGAGGCCCGCCGCCGTGCGGTCGCGTCGAGCATCCGTCGGATCAGCGACCTGATGACCGACCGCGACCGGCTCGAGAACGACGTGGCCGTGGCCGAGGCCGAACGCCGCCTCCTCGAGGAGGTCGACACGCTCTGGCGCACCTCGCCGATCCGTACCACGCGGCCCACCCCGCTCGACGAGGTCCGCACGGCCATGAGCATCTTCGACCAGACGCTCTTCGAGATCGTGCCGCAGGTCTACCGCCTGCTCGACGACCGCCTGCTCGGGGACGCCGCCGGCCGCGAACCCGCCGTCGCCCCCGCCTTCATGCGCCTCGGCACCTGGATCGGCGGAGACCGCGACGGCAACCCGCACGTGACCGCCGAGGTCACCCGGGCCGCCGCCGACATCGCCGCCGAGCACGTGCTGCTGGGGCTGCACCGCGCGACCACCCGCATCGGCGGCACCCTGACCCTCGACGAGGCCGAGACCCCGGCCTCCGCCGAGCTGGTGTCCCTCGCGGAGGCGCAGCGCCGGATGGACGCGGACGTCGCGTCCCGCATCGGCGTGCGCTCGCCCCACGAGTTGCACCGCCGGGTGCTCATGTTCGTCGCGGCCCGCATCGACGCCACCCGTCGCGAAGGGGCCCCGCTCGCCTACGGCCACCCCGACGAGTTGCTCGCCGACCTGCGCGTCGTGCAGCAGTCGCTGCGCGCGGCCGGCGCCCACCGCAGCGCCAACGGCGACCTGCAGGGCCTCGTCTGGCAGGTCGAGACGTTCGGCTTCCACCTCGCCGAGCTCGAGGTGCGCCAGCACTCGCAGGTGCACCGCACGGCCCTCGCCGAGCTCCGGGCGGCCGACCCGGTGGCGGGCGGGGAGCAGTCCAGCGGCGGCGACGCCGGGTCCGACGCCGCTCCTCCTACACGCAGCGAGACGACCGACGAGGTGCTCGCGGTGTTCCGCACGATCGCCGACCTGCAGAAGCGCTACGGCGTGCGGGCCGCGTCGCGCTACATCGTGTCGTTCACGCAGTCGTCGGCCGACCTGGCCACCGTCTACGAGCTCGCCGAGCGCGCGATGGGCGACGAGCCCGCACCCGTGCTCGACGTGATCCCGCTGTTCGAGACGTTCGCCGACCTCGAGGCCAGCACGCGCATCCTCGACGAGGCCCTGCAGACCGAGGCGGTGCAGAAGCGCCTCGCGGCGACCGGTCGCCGCCTCGAGGTCATGCTGGGCTACTCGGACTCGTCGAAGGACGTCGGGCCCGTCTCGGCGACCTTCGCGCTCTACTCCGCCCAGGCCCGCATCGCCGACTGGGCCGCCGAGAACGACATCGAGCTGACGCTGTTCCACGGTCGCGGCGGCGCCCTCGGCCGCGGCGGCGGACCGGCGAACGAGGCCGTGCTGGCTCAGCCGCCGGCATCGGTCGACGGTCGCTTCAAGATCACCGAGCAGGGCGAGGTCATCTTCGCCCAGTACGGCAACAAGACCATCGCCGCCCGGCACGTCGAGCAGATGGCCGCGGCCACGTTGCTGGCCTCGAGCCCGTCGAACGAGCAGGCCAACGCGACGGCCGCCACGCGGTTCGCCGAGGTCGCCTCGACGATGGACGTCGCCTCGCGCGAGGCGTTCTTCGGCCTCGTCAAGGCCGACGGCTTCGCCTCGTGGTTCGCGGCCGTCACCCCGATGGAGGAGGTCGGACTGCTCGCGCTGGGTTCCCGTCCCGCCCGTCGAGGCCTCTCGGTCGAGTCCCTCGAGGACCTGCGGGCGATCCCCTGGGTCTTCGCCTGGACGCAGGCCCGCATCAACCTCGCCGGCTGGTACGGCCTGGGGTCGGCCCTCGAGGCCGTGGGCGACCTCGACCTGCTCCGTGAGGCCTACGCGACCTGGCCGCTCTTCTCGGCGATGATCAAGAACGTCGAGATGTCGCTCGCCAAGACCGACGAGCACATCGCCCGCGAGTACCTGGCGCTGGCCGACCGCGACGACCTCGCCGGACGCGTCCTCGACGAGATGGCCCGCACGCGCAAGTGGGTGCTCGCGGTCAGCGGCCACGGCGAGGTGCTCGACGGCCGCCCGGTGCTCAGCCGCGCGGTGCGGCTGCGGTCACCCTACGTCGACGCGCTCTCCCTGCTGCAGCTGCGCGCCCTGCGGGCGATCCGCGTCGCGGGCGGAGGCGACCCGGCGGACGCCGACCACCGCCTCCTGCTGCTGAGCGTCAACGGGATCGCCGCCGGGCTGCAGAACACGGGCTGAGCGGACCCGACGCCTGACGCAGGAGGCGCGGGCCGGTCTCGACGACCGGTCCGCGCCTCCTGCGTCCGGGGTCTACTTCTCGGCGCCCGCCACCATGCCCTTGATGAAGAAGCGCTGGAGGAACAGGTAGGCGACCAGCACGGGGACGACCGCCATGAGGGAGGCCGCTGCCGCCGCCCCGAGATTGCTGCTCTGCTGGCCGAAGAACGCCGCGATCGCCGGTGCGATGGTCCGCACCGCGGGATCGGTCAGCAGGTAGCCCGAGAGCGCGAACTCGTTCCAGACGTTGACGCTGGTCAAGATCACGACCGTCGCGGTGACCGGCTTGAGCAGGGGCAGCACGACCTGTGTGAACACCTGCAGGGTCGAGGCCCCGTCGAGCGCGGCCGCCTCCTCGAGCGACTCCGGGATCGACCGGATGAACGCCGCGTAGAGGAAGATCGCCAACGGCAGCTGCGTCGTCACCATCACGAGGATGACGCCCCAGTACGTATTTGTCGCCCCGAGCTGCGTCAAGAACGAGTACAGCGGTACGAGGATGCTGAGCGGCGGCACCATGATCAACGCCACGATGCAGGCGAAGACGAGCTTGTTGCCGCGGGTCGACCGGCGCGCCAGCGGGTAGGCCGCGAACGCACCGAGCAGGCAGGTGATCGCCGTCGACGCGAGCGTGACGATCGCGCTGTTGCCGATGGCTCGGAGGATGCCACCGTCGACCGCCGCAGTGACGAAGTTGTCGACGGTCAGCCGGGAGAGGGGCAGGGCGAACTGGATCGCGGGGTCGCCGGGCGAACGCAGCGCGGTGGTCACTGCGATCCAGAACGGCAGCAGCTGGACGAGGCACATCAGCACGAGCCCGATGCCCAGGGCGATCACGCCGAGGCGTGCGGCCGGGGTGCGCCGGCCCGCCGTACGGGACCGGGCCGTGTCGCGGGGCTCGGTGCCGGGATCGCCGCGGTTGCGGTTGCGGTTGCGGTTGCGGTTGCGGTCGTCGGACGAGGAGGCACGGTTCGCCTCGTCGGGGACGACGGCGGTGTCGAGGGTGGTCACGTCAGGCCTCCAGTCGGCGGCGATTGAGGATCGTGTTGAGCACGAGGGTGAAGACGACGATCACGAGGAACAGCGCGACCCCCATCGCCGAGGCGTAGCCGGCGCTCTGGTTGTCGAAGTACGCCTTGCCGATCAGGGTCGAGACCGAGTTCGTCGCGTAGCCCGGCCCTCCGCCCGTGAGCACCTGGATGACGTCGAAGAGCTTGAGCCCACCGATCAGGTTCAGCACGATGCTCGTCGCGAAGGCCGGTTGCAGCAGCGGCAGCGTGACGTGCACGAAGCGCTTCCAGCCACCGGCGCCGTCGAGCATCGCGGCCTCGTGGTACATCGTCGGGATCGACTGCAGCCCGGCCAGGTAGATGATCATCGAGATGCCGGCGAACTGCAGCGAGTTGACCAGCACGATCAGGACGATGGACGTCGTCGTGTCGGCCAGCCAGGCCTGCCGTTCACCGCCGAACGCGATGACGACGTCGTTCAACGTGCCCTCGTTGTACTGGAAGAGCAGGTAGTACATCGTGCCCATGATCACGGGCGAGACGAGCACGGGCAGGTAGATGATGGCGCGCATCACGTTGCGCCCGCGGAGTGCACGGTCGAGTGCGAGCGCGAGGCCCAGGCCGAGCGCCTGCTGCACGATGGTCGACCCGAAGCCGTACACGAACGTGTTGAGCAGCGAGCTGCGGAACACCTCGTCGGTCAGGAGGCGCGCGTAGTTGTCGAGACCGGTGAAGGTCATCGTCGGCGAGTAGCCGTCCCAGTTCTGGAACGACAGCATGACCCCGCGGACGAGCGGGTACGCGGTGAACGCCCCGAGCAACAGCACGGCCGGGAGGTAGAAGAGGTTGATGCCGGGCCGTGTCGCGGCCCCGCCGGCACCGCGCCTGCGCGCGGGGCCGGTCGGGGTGCGGCGACCGAGCGTCGGCACGATCGGTGTGTTCGCCATCAGGGCACCCGTCAGTTCGACTGGCCGTAGAGGCTCGTGAAGTCCTGCTCGACCTGCTTGACGGCGCTCGCGACGTCGGCCTGGCCGGTGATGACCGAGTCGGTCGTCGTGACGAGGGTGTTCCACATGCCGTTGGGCAGGTAGACCCGGTCGAAGTAGGGCACGAGGGGCGTCTGCGCCTCGGTGACCCAGGTCTCGTAGCTGGACTGAACGGGGCCGAGGTCGCTCGTGGCGTCGGTGAGTCCGGGGGCCGAGCCGCCGGCGGCCGCCAACGCCGAGTCGTTCTCGGGCTCGCCGAGGAACGACAGGAAGGCCTTGGCGTCATCGAGGTGCTTCGACGTCTTCGAGACGCCGAAGGCGTTCATCTCGCCACCGATCAGGTACGGGTCGCCGGTGCTGCTCGGCACGGGCATGAAGCCCAGGTTCGCGTCGGGCGAGGTCATGAGCGCGTTGGTGGCGACCGAGTTCTGCTGGAACACGAAGGCGGCCTGGCCCGCCCCGAGCGCCTTCGACATATCGTCCTGGGTCGACGACGAGTAGTCGGGGTTCACGTAGCCCGCGTCGACCCACCCCTGGACGGTGTCGAGCACGCTCGCGTAGGGGCCGTCGTCGAAGGTGCCGTCTGCCAGGGCGTCGAGCTCGTCCTGCGTGTACTGCCCCGGGGCGATCCAGTCGATCAGGTTCCCGGCCGGCCCGTTCGCCTTGCCGCTGACTTGCACGACCGTGACGCCCGCGTCGTGGATCTTCGCGGCGGCGGCGTCGAAGGCGTCCCAGGTCGTGAGCGACGCCGGGTCGACCCCGACCGAGTCCAGCACGTCGGCGTTGTAGAGCACGCCCGCGATGTCGGTGTCGATCGGCAGGGCGAAGATCGCGCCGTCGTCGTCGCGCATGGCGGCGTCCAGCTGCGTGTTGACCTTCGACGCCCAGGCCTCGTCCTGAAGCGGTGTGAGGAACTGCGCGTAGCGGTCACGCGACCAGCCGTGGGTCATCCAGATGTCGGGGACGTCGCGCGAGGCGAGCTTGACCTTGAGGTCTTGCTCGTACTGCGTGCTCGAGGGGATCAGGTCGATCGAGACGTCGGGGTTGTCGCTCTCGAACTTCTCGGCGAGGGTCGTCAGCGTTTCGAGCTGGTCGGTGCCCTGAGCGAACCCGGTCTGCATCTGGATCGCCCCGCCGCCCGAACCGGCGCCGCCGGCGCACCCGCTGAGCACGGCCGCGGTCGCCGCCGCGGTGGTGAGGACTGCGCCGATGCGCAGAGTTCGTGACTTCATTGTCGGCCCTTCGTGGCTGCTGACCGGCGTCGCACGAGAAGGGGCTCATCGGTGAGCCCCGGCGTCCAGCCGGTCGGTGGCGGCGAATCTACACGTGTAGCTGTTCGGCCACAAGACCGGATCTCAAACCCGATAATCTAGGCGGACGGCCGATCCTGCAGATAGTTGTCACGAGTAGACCTTTCGTGTCAGACTCCCGTCCACAGCGCCGCCGACGATGCTGACCACGGTCGGGTCGGGGCGCCCCCCGCACCCACCGAGCAGAGTTGCTCACCATCGAAAGGCCAGCCATGGTTTCCCTCGGGATCGTCGGCGCCGGACAGTTCGCCGGCCAGTTCGCCACCCTCTTCAAGGTCCACCCCGACGTCGAACGGGTCATCGTCACCGACCTCCTGCACGAGCGCGCCGACGAACTCGTCGAACGCGAGGGGCTCGACGGTGTCGTCGACTCGTTCGAGGCGTTGCTCGAGACCGACGTCGACGCGGTCGCCCTCTTCACGCAGCGGTGGACGCACGGACCGCTCGTGGTGCAGGCCCTCCGCGCCGGTAAGCACGTCTACTCGGCAGTCCCGATGGCGATCGCCGAGGACGAGATCGCGGCGATCATCGACGCCGTCCGCGAGACCGGCCTGACCTACATGATGGGCGAGACCAGCTATTACAACCCCGCGACCGTCTTCGCCCGCAAGAAGGTCGACGAGGGAGCCTTCGGCCGCGTCTTCTACGCCGAGGGCGACTACGTCCACGACATGGACCTC
The DNA here is from genome assembly GCF_014841655.1 of Frigoribacterium sp. CFBP 8759. Classification (NCBI taxonomy): domain Bacteria; kingdom Bacillati; phylum Actinomycetota; class Actinomycetes; order Micrococcales; family Microbacteriaceae; genus Frigoribacterium; species Frigoribacterium sp. CFBP 8759. The sequence goes on along the minus strand of NZ_JACYUH010000003.1, from coordinate 90,947 downwards.
GGCTTCTACGCGGCGTACCAGTACAGCGGCGGCGCCGACTGGAAGCAGACGGCGAGCTATCCCCCCATGCACTACCCGACGCACTCGATCGGCGGCGTCCTCGGGGCCATCCCCGGCCACGCGGTCAGCGTCAGCTGCATCGGGGTGCGCGACGAGCGCGGCGACGGCGTCTTCGACCGCGAGGTCAGCCAGTTCGGCAACGACTTCTCGAACGCCAGCGCGCTGTTCGAGCTGGACAACGGCGGCGTGATGCGCATCAACGAGATGCGTCGCGTCGGGTACCCGTCTCAGATCAGGGAGTCGCGGTTCCGGTACTTCGGCACCGAGGCCAGTTTCGAGCAGCTCGCCACGATCAGCCTCTGGCAGGACAAGGCCGACGTCACCGACGTCACCGCCGACCTCACGACGCTGCCGAGCATGCCACTCGACGACCCCTCGCTGGCCCACGTCGCCCCCGAGCTGCGCGAGGCGTTCGTCTCCGGTCACGCACCGGTACACGTCGTCGACCGGCTGCCCGAGGTCTACCACGGCATGCCGAGCGGCCACGAGGGCAGCCACCACTTCCTGGTGGACGACTTCGTCCGCGCCGTCGTCGACGGCACTCTCCCCCCGGTCAACGCCTGGGTCGCCGCACGCTACACGCTGCCCGGCATCGTGGCGCACCGCTCCGCCTTGCAGGGAGGCGAACGACTGACCGTGCCCGACTTCGGGGACGCCCCGGCCGACCTGCCGAGGCCAGAGCGAGCCGGGGCCGCGGCTACGATTGCCGCAGGCTCCAACTGAGCGACGCGACGTCGGTCCGTGGTGGCAGAGCCGGGCAGAAGGAGGCGAGGCGCATGTCGTCGACCACGCCCCCTCCCCGCGGTCAGGTCACCCGGTCCGACGTCGCCCGGTACGCCGGCGTGTCGACCGCGGTCGTGAGCTACGTCGTCAACGCCGGACCCCGGCCGGTCGCCGCGGCCACGGCCACCCGGGTGCGCGAGGCGATCCGGGTGCTGGGCTATCGCCCCAACGCGAGCGCCCGAGCCTTGCGCACCGGCTCGACCCGGATGCTCGGTCTGGTGGTCCCCGAGATCGGCAACCCGTTGTTCGCGGGGCTCGCCGTCGCCGTCGAGCAGACCGCGGGCCGACTCGGGCACGCGGTGTTGCTCGTCAACAGCGAGAGCGACCCTCACATCGAGCGGCGGCTGATCCAGTCGCTGGTGTCACGACAGGTCGACGGCATCATCCTCAGCACGGTCCAGTACGGGGCTGCCGTCGTCGACCTCTCGACACTCGGGGTGCCCTCCGTACTCCTGAACACGTTCGAAGCCCGCGAGGGTTTCGAGACGGTCGGCGTCGACGCCAGGGCCGGGGCCCGGGCCGGGGTCGAGCACCTGATCGAACACGGCCACACACGCGTCGCTCTGATCATCGGCCATTCCGGCGACGCGGTCGAAGCCCGCGAGCAGGGCTGGCTCGACGCCACCCGGGCGGCCGGCCTCCCCGACGGCCCCCTCGTACGGGCTCCCTTCACCCGACGCGGCGGTTACGACGCGGCCATGAGGCTGTTCGACGCCCCCGTGCCCCCGTCTGCCCTGTTCGCGAGTTCGGACATGCAAGCCGTCGGCGCACTTCGCGCCCTCGACGAGCTCGGCCTCCGCGTGCCCGACGACGTGGCCGTCGTCTGCTTCGACGGCACGGAAGAAGCAGACTTCGCCACGCCGCAGCTCTCGGCCGTCCGGCAGCCCGTCGAAGAGATGGCCGACGAGGCCGTCCTCCGACTGGTCTCGCCCCGCGAGGGCGTGGCACCGCACCACGTCTCGTTCACACCCCTGTTGCGCACCGGACGGTCCTGCGGCTGCCCCGTCCGACCCCTCGACGCCTGACCGGCGGCGGCTGCCCAGAGGCAGCGCGACGGTGGGGACGCAGGAGGCGCGGGCGGGGTCGTCGACCCGGCCCGCGCCTCCTGCGTCCTGCGCCTGCGTCGGTCAGGCGAGCAGCTGCTCGCTGAGCGCCCAGAGGCGGTCGGACTGCTCGGGGTCGAGGGCGTAGTCCTTGACGCCGCGACCGCGGGCGTCCTCGCGGAACGGCTCGGCCTCGGCGACGTCCTCGAAGTAGCGGGCCCCGACGCCCTCGGCGAGGGGGTGGACGGCCACGAAGACCGACGTCGCGGCCCCCTGCTGCGTCGACTTGAACGCGGGGTTGGGGGTGCCGTCCTCGTCGATCCAGCCGCGGTCGAGCATCTCCTGCTTGGGCAGGTGGCGCTGCAGCGGCGTCATGATGCCGCCCGGGTGCACGGCGTTGGCCAGCACGCCGTCGTCGGCCCAGCGCTGCGTGACGCCGACGGCGAAGAGCGAGTTCGCGGTCTTCGACTGGCCGTAGGCCGACCACGGGTCGTACTCGCGACGCTCGAACATCACGTCGTCGAACACGACGGGCGAGAAGTGGTGGCCGGTCGAGCTGAGCGACACGAGTCGCGACGGGGTGCCCGAGGCCTGGGCGCCCTCGACCAGGGCTCCTCGGAGCGCGTTCGCGAGGGCGAAGTGACCGAGGTGATTGTTGCTGAACTGGAGTTCCCACCCCTCGGGGGTGCGGGTCTCGGGCGTGGCCATGATGCCGGCGTTGTCGATGAGCACGTCGAGCGGGCCCTGCCACGCGTCGGCGAAGGCCTGCAGGGTGTCGCGCTTCTCGAGGTCGAGGATCGCGGCACGGACGGTGCCGCCGCCGTCGCCGGTGCTCTCGCGGATGTCGGCGACGGCCTGCTCTCCCTGTTCGGGGCGGCGCACGGCGAGGGTCACGTCGGCGCCGGCGGCGACGAGCGAGCGGGCGGTCTCGATGCCGATGCCGGACGCGGCGCCGGTCACGACGATGCGCCTGCCGGTCAGGTCGAGGCCGTCGACGACCTCGTCCGCGGTGGTGGCGGCGCTGAAGGGGGTGGTGATGCGAGTCATGGGGTCGACGCTACGCCCGGGCCCCGGGCGGGCGGTCAGGCCCTGGACGGCGGTCGGACCCCGGACCGTCAGGCGGTTCGGCGGGCGCGACGGGTGCGGACGAGTGCCGCGGCGTAGAGGACGGCGGCGACCCAGTGGCCGACGAGTCCGGCCCAGAGCACCACGAGGCCGATCGTGCGGGCGACGGCACCGGCGTCGGCGAGCGGGGCCGACGCCGCGCCTCCCGATCCGCCGAACTGGTCCACGACCGCGGCCGCGACCAGCACGAGCAGCAGCCCGACGAAGATGAGAGCGGTGCGGATCTTGCCGACCCACGTCACCGGGAACGAGGCCCCGGCCAGCACGAACAGGGCGTAGGCGCTCAGCAGCAGGTCGGGCACGAGCAGCAGCGGCAACACCGGCCACGGCACGAGACCGCCCGCGACGAACGCGATGACGACGACGATCACGGTGATGCGGTCCGCCACCGGGTCGAGCCACCGGCCGAGCTCGGAGGTGGTGTTCGTCCGGCGGGCGATGAACCCGTCGAGGAAGTCGGTCACGAAGACGACCGCGATGACGACCATCGCCGACCAGTAGTGCTGCCCGACGATCAACACGAGGAACACCGGCAGCAACAGCAGCCGGGCCGCCGAGATGGCGTTGGGCACGGTGCGCCATTCGTCCTGTCGGAACAGCTTGTCGACGAGCGTCACGGGGCCCCCTCTGCACGATCGCGCGGACCGTCGGTGCCGGTCGCACCGATCACACCCGAGGAGGCGCGGGTCGCGCCCCCGAGATCGCCTCGAGTCTACGGGTGCCCCGCTCCCGACCCGAGGACGCCTCCGCCGTCAGGCGGTGCCGTCAGGCGGTGTTGTCATCCGGTGCCGTCAGGCGGTGCCGTAGAGGGCGGCGGGCAGCTCCCGCGTGAAGATCTCGGCCGTCTTCGGGCCGACGCCCTTGAGGTCGGTGAGGCGGCGGGTCAGCTCGGCACGGTCGGCCGACGACCGCACGAGGTGGTTCACCGACCCCCAGTCGGAGTCGATGCGCCCCATGACCTCGTGCAGCTCGTCGCTCATCACGTGGTCGATGCGGGCGTAGCCGGCCTCGTCGAGCAGCCGGCGCAGCCCCTCGTGGTCGTGATCGGCGAAGCGTGCGGGGCTCGTCAGCCCGTGGTCGACGAGCACCTGGTAGGTCTCGGCGGCCACGCTCTGCTGCACGGGCCGGCCGAACAACACGCTCGCGAGCAGCCAGCGGTACAGCTGCTGCGGCGAGCCCTCGCTCACGTCGATCCCGAGGTCGGACGGGTGCTTCACGTCGGTCATGCCGTCCTGTCTACGCCGGGTGCGCGGCGCGGGTGACGCGACCCGCGCCTCCTCGGCTCGCCGTGCGCCGGCGGCCGCGCGGACCGGCCGCACGGACCGGCCGCGCGGGTCGGCCGCACGGGCCGGCCGAACGACGACGGACCCCGCCCCGGGCGACCGACCACGGGAGGACGTGGTGGGTCGCCCGGGACGGGGTCCGCGGTGCGGGCGCCGGACTAGCGCGCGGCGTGCTCCAGCGTCGGGTAGTCCGTGTAGCCCTCGGCACCCTCGGCGTAGAACGTGGCGGGGTTCGGCTCGTTGACCTCGTGGTCACCCTGCCACCGCTCGACCAGGTCGGGGTTGGCGATGGCGAAACGGCCCACGGCCACGGCGTCGGCCTGGCCGTCGGCGACCTCGGCGATGGCCTCGTCGCGCGTGGTGATCTGACCGAAGCCGCTGTTGACGATGAAGGCACCACCGAAGCGCGTGCGGAGGTCCTGGACGAGCTCGCCGCGCAGGTCGGCCTGCAGCACGCTGAGGTAGGCGAGGCCGAGCGGCGCGAGGCCCTCGACGAGCGCACGGTAGACGGCCGTCACGTCGGCGACGTCGGTCTCGACGACGTCCTGGATGTTGTGCATGGGCGACAGCCGGATGCCGACGCGGCCGGCACCGATCGCCTCGGCCGCGGCGGTCGCGGTCTCGATCGCGAGGCGGGCGCGGTTCTCGGGGGTTCCGCCGTACTCGTCGGTGCGGACGTTCGAGACGGGCGAGAGGAACTCGTGCAGCAGGTAGCCATTGGCGCTGTGGATCTCGACGCCGTCGAGCCCGGCCTCGAGCACGGCGCGCTTCGACGCGGCGACGATGTCGGCCGTGACCTGGTGGACCTCGTCGGTCGTGAGGGCGTGCGGCACGGGGAAGTCGACCTTGCCGGTGGCGGTGTGCACCTGGCCGTCGATGGCGATCGCGCTGGGGGCGACGATGCGGTCGGTGCGCGTGATGTCGGTGTGCGAGACGCGGCCACCGTGCATGACCTGCATGACGATCTGGCCGCCCTCGGCGTGGACGGCCTCGGCGACGCGCTTCCAGCCGGCGACCTGCTCGTCGGTGACGATGCCGGGCTGACCGTCGTAGGCCTTGGACTCCTGCGAGGGCCAGGTGCCCTCGGTCGTGATCAGACCGAAGGAGGCGCGCTGACGGTAGTGCTCCACCACGACGTCGCCCGGAACGCCGTCGTCGCCGGAGCGGAGACGGGTGAGGGGCGCCATGACGACGCGGTTGCGCAGCTCGAGCTGGCCGAAGGTGGCGGGAGAGAAGAGGTCCAAGGGTGGTCCTTCCGAACGGTGACGCGCCCTCGGGCGGGGGCGCTCGTGAGACAACGCCCCCGTTGCACGATGCATTCCCCGGCCCACGAGGCCCGGGAGCGCCGCGAGGAGGGCGCCGAGGGCTGCCACGGCGAGGGCCACGCCGTAGCCGCCGGTCCCGACGAGCGCGCCCAGGACGACGGCCCCCACGGCCTGGCCCAGCACCAACAGCACGAAGAGCAGGGCCGTCCCGCTCGCGGCCCGCTCGGCGTCGATCTCGGCCGTCCAGGCGATCAGCGCACCCGTCGCCGCCGTGTAGGCCCAGCCGAAGGCCGCGCAGGCCACGAACGCCACCGGCACGACGCCCGGCAGGGTCGCCAACCCGGCCGTGCCCGCCGCCATCGCGACCAGCGTGAGCGTCCAGACCGTCCCGGGGGCCAGGCGCGCCAGCGGTCGGGCGGTGGCGATGACGGCGGTGCCGCCCGCGCCGAGGCAGACCCAGGCCCCGACCGACAGCTCGGCCGCCACCCCGGCGTCGACCAGCAACGTGCGCCCGAAGTTCCAGACCCCGGCCGAGGCGGCACCGGCGAGCAGCGCCGCGACCAGCACCCACCGGTGGTCGACGAACCACGACGGCGGAGGCAGGAGGTCGCGCCCGACCGAGGTCGTGGCACCCGTCGCGTCGCTCGGTCGAGCCACGGAGCCGCGGTGGTCGAGCACGAGGACGGCCCCGGCCGCGACGATCGCTCCCCCGACGGCCGCCCACCACGCGAGTCGCCAGTCGGGCAGCACGGCGGACGCCAGGAGTCCCGCCGCCACGAGGCCCGGGCCCGTGCCGGCGTTGACGACCGTCTGGCCGCGCGCCTGCCGTCCGTGCTCGAGACCGCGCTGCAGGAGGCGCACCAGGGCCGGCGACGCGAGGCCGGCCCCGGCCGAGCTCAGCACGGCCGCGAGCGCGAACGGCACCACGTCGGGCGCGAGGGCCATGCCCGCGGCACCGATCGAGGCCGCCGCACCCGCCGTGACGACGAGGCCTCGCGGGTGCCGGGCGGACGCCGCGGACCCCGCCACCGCGCCGGCGACGTAGGCGAGCGATCCGCCCGACGAGATCAACCCGGCGACGCCGGCGTCGAACCCGAGGTCGGCCTGCGTCTCGGGCAGGTAGAGCCCGTAGGCGAGGCGGACCAGGCCGTAGGTCACGGCGATCAGGGCCGTGCCGGCCGCGACGAGCCCGGTGCCGTTCGAAAACGTACGTTTCATTTTCACAGCCTAAGCTGTTCGCATGCCCCTGCGCCCGGCCAGCGAGAAGAAGATCCTCGACGCCGCCGACGACCTGTTCTTCACGAACGGCATCGCCGCGACGCCCGTCGACGCCGTCCTCGCCCGCGCCGGCGTCTCGGCCGCGACGATGTACCGCGGCTACCGCAGCAAGGAGGCGCTGGTCGCCGCAGCGCTGACCCGTCGCCACCACGACTGGCTCGCCACCTGGGACGCCGCCGTCGCCCGGTGCGACGAGGCCGGCCCGCGCCTCCTCGCGATCTTCGACGCGTTGGACGACTTCCGGTCCCGCCCGACGGGGGCGCGCTGGTGTGCGTTCCTCGCCTCGGCGGCCGAGTACGTCGATCCTCCCGCCGACGTCGCCGAGGCCGTGCGGCTCGACACCGAGACGCTGCGCACGCGACTCACCGACCTGGCACGCCCGCTCGTCGGCCCCGAGGCCGAGGCCGAGGGCCTCGCCGAACGCCTGCTGCTGGTGGTCACCGGCGACCTCGCCATGCGACTCCGCGAGCCCGACCGCGACACGACGACGGGCCGGGCCGTCGCGGCGTCACTGATCGCCGCCGCCGGCGCCACCGGCCCCACGAGCCCCGGCCGCTGAGACCCTCCTGCGCGCACGAGGGTCTCGGCGGTCCTAGCGGGTCTCGGCGGAACCGTCCCGGTCGAAGCCGGTGCGGACCGCGGCGATGTCGTCGCCGCCGTGCCCCCGGTCGGCCGCCGTCGCGTAGACGCCGGACAGCGCCTCGAGCAGACCGGTGTCGAAGCCCGTGCCCTGGGCGGCCTCCTGCATGAGGTCGAGGTCCTTGCGGATGCCGTCGAGCGCGAACTGGGCCGGGTAGTCGCCGGCGATCATCGTCGCGCCCTTGAGGTGCGCGTAGGGGGTGTCCGACTGGCCCCCGTCGATGGCGTCGAGGAAGAGCTGCGGGTCGAGGCCCAGGGCCTCCGTCAGCGCGAGCGACTGGGCCGTGGCGGCGGTGATCGTGGCGATCCACGCGTTGGCGGCGAGCTTCAGCGCCGTGCCCTGCCCGACCGTGTCGCCCGCGACGATCGTCTTGGAGCCCATGGCGTCGAGGACCGGACGCACGGCGTCGAGCAGGGCGTCGTCGCCGGCGGCCAGCATGACGAGCTTCCCCGTCGCGGCCGGCTTCTTCGTGCCGAGCATCATCGCCTCGACGAGCCGGAGTCCGTGCCCGTCGGCCGTCCGGACGACTTGGGCCGTGTCGGCCTCGCCGATGGTGCTGGCCTGCACCCACACGGTGTCGGCACCGCTCGCGTCGGCGGCCTCGTCGAGGACCTCGAGCACGGCGTCGCCGTCGAACAGCACGGTGACGACCACGTCGGCGCCCTCGACCGCCTGCCGCGCCGTGTCGGCGACCGCGGCACCGTCGGCGGCGAGCGGCTCGGCCTTCGACCTCGTGCGGTTCCAGACCGTGACGTCGAACCCCTCGCGCAGCAGTGTCCCCGCCACGCCCTGACCCATGATGCCCGTCCCGAGCACTGCGACCTTCATGGCCCCGACGCTACGCCCGGGACGCGCGAGCAGCGCGGCTCAGTCGAGCGGATCGGGCCCGACGGGGTCGGGCCGCATCGCGCGACGCACCCGGGCGACGACCGAGGGAGCGGGCGGATCGTTGTAGACGCCCGCCTCGACCTGGCCGCTGAGGCGCTGGACGGCCGCCATCACCTCGTCGGTGGCGTGCCGACGAGCCCGACCCGACTTCGCCTCCCCGTGGTGCGAGAGGTCGATGGGCTCGCCGAACTCGACGGTGACCTTCCGGAGGCGCGGGAAGCGCGTGCCCACCGGCTGCAGTTCCTGCGTCCCCGTGAGGGCGACCGGCACGACCGGGGCCCCGCTCGTGAGCGCGAGCCAGGCGACGCCCGTCCGGCCGCGGTAGAGCCGCCCGTCGAGGGAGCGCGTCCCTTCGGGGTAGATCGCGAACGCGTCACCGTCCGTCAGCTTGCCGAGGCCCAGGTCGAGGGCGTGCTGCGCGGCGGACCCGGCCCCTCGCTCGACGCCGATCGCGCCGATGCCGGTGAAGAAGGCCCGCGACGCCCGACCCTTGAGGCCCGAGCCGGTGAAGTAGGCGTTCTTCGCGAGGAACGAGACCTGACGGGGTGCCATGAGGGTGATCACGACGCTGTCCATGAACGAGAGATGGTTGCTGGCCAGGATGACGGCGCCGCGCCGCGGGACGTTGCGGCGCCCGATCACCCGGGGGCGCCAGACCGCGCGCACCAGGGGTGACAGGACCGAACGGCTGAGGGTTGTGAGCACGCTCCACTGTGCCCGACGCCACATTCCCCGAGGCGCATGGCTCGCCTGTGCGCCTCACCCGGGGGCCCTCGGCACCCACCCGCACCACCCGATTCGGGGAACAACGGGTGTCCCCCTCAGGGAGGATTGCCGCCGCCGGAGCCGCGGCCTATCGTCGGAGACCGACCGAAACGGGACGCTCGTCCGGTTCACGACCCTCCGACGAGTCCTCGTCGGGGGATCGACCCGAGACCCGGGACGAGCGCCGCGACGCACCGCCCGTCCCCGTGGGCGGTGGTCCGGCCGGGCGGACGGCCCCCCGCGCCCCGGCTCCGACAGCCGGGGACGGCCCCGGACGGCCCGAGGCGCCCCGAGTGCCCGCCGCATCCCCCGACGACAGCCCCGACGACCCGAGAGGACCGCCTTGGACGACGAGACCATGACCACCCGCCCTTCGCGCCTGCCGGTCGTCTTCGGCGCCACCGCGCTGATCTCCACCTACTTCGCCGTCGCCAGCATCGTCGGCGCGGGCACCTCGGTCGGCGTCGGTCTCACCGCGACGGTCGTGGCGACCGGCCTCTACGTGCTGTCGGCGGTCGTCTGGCTCGCGCTCGTCGTCGTGGCGGTCTCGTCGGTCCGCCGGACGCGCCGAGGCGCTGCGCTCGACCGGACGAGCATGCGCTTCATCGGATTGGCACCCCCGGCGGGCGGGGCCGTGCTGCTCGCCGCGGCCTACGTCGCCCGCATGAACGGACAGCCCTTCTTGGGCGGGTTCTCGGCCATGGTGATCACGACGGTCGCCCTGGTCGTCCTGTCGCAGGCGTTCCCGTTGCTCGGCTTCGGCCCGTCGACCCCGGGTCAGCGCCAGTCGTCGGGCGGCGGCGGGGCGTCGTCGTAGGGGTCGTAGGGAGCGTCGGCCGGCACGTCGTAGAGATCGTCGGCCGGCACCTCGGGCACCTCGTCGACGGCGGGCGGCGCGGCACGGCGGGCACCACGAGCGGGGGCGGTCGAGGTCGCCCGGGACGAGCGGGGCGTCGTGCCGGCCGGCGCCGACGCCGTCGGGGACGACCCGACGGCCGCCGCCTCGGCCGGTGCGGTGCCGCCCACGACGGCGAGCACCTGCTGACCGTAGGTGTCGAGTTTCTTCTGGCCGACGCCGCTGATGCCCGCGAGCTGATCGAGCGAGGTGGGCCGTTCGGACGCGATGCCCCGCAGGGTGACGTCTCCGAACACCACGTAGGCCGGGACGCCCTGCGCCCGGGCCACGCCGGCACGCCACTCGCGCAGCGTCTCGAACAGGGCGGCGTCGTCACCCGTCAACTCGGCGGCGCCCCGTGAGGAGCCGCGGCCCGACGAACCCGACCCGCTCCGCGCCCGGGCCGAGCGCGCCGGACGTTCGGGCTCGCGCCGCAACCGGACGGTGCGGCCGCCCGAGAGCACCTCGCCCGCCGCGTCGGTGAGCAGCAGGGTGCCGTAGCCGTCGGGCGAGACCGCCAACACCCCCTGGGCGAGCAGCTGCCGGACGGCGCCCCGCCACTCGACGTCGTTCAGCTCGGTGCCGATGCCGAAGGTGGACAGCTGCTCGTGGCGGTTCTGGAGGACCTTGGGGGTCGACTTGCCGACGAGGATGTCGACGATCTGGCCCGCGCCGAACTGCTGGTTGCGCTCTCGCTTCAGCCGGACGACCGTCGAGAGGAGCTTCTGGGCGGGCACCGTGCCGTCGAGCGACTCGGGCGGCGAGAGGCAGGTGTCGCAGTTGCCGCAGGCGGTGCTCGCCTGACCGAAGTAGCCGAGCAGCTGCACCCGTCGGCACTCGACCGTCTCGCACAGGGCGAGCATGGCGTCGAGGTGGGCGCCGAGCTTGCGGCGGTGCTCGGCGTCGCCCTCGGACTGGTCGATCATGCGCCGCTGCTGCACGACGTCTTGCAGGCCGTAGGCCAACCAGGCCGTCGAGGGCAGGCCGTCGCGGCCGGCCCGGCCGGTCTCCTGGTAGTAGCCCTCGACCGACTTGGGCAGGTCGAGGTGCGCGACGAAACGGACGTCGGGCTTGTCGATGCCCATGCCGAAGGCGATGGTGGCGACCATCACGATGCCCTCGTCGCGCAGGAAGCGCGCCTGGTTGCGTGCCCGGGTCTGCGCCTCGAGGCCCGCGTGGTACGGCAGCGCCGGGATGCCCTGCTTGACCAGGAACTCGGCCGTGCTCTCGACCGACTTGCGGGACAGGCAGTACACGATGCCGGCGTCGCCGTCGTGCTCGGTGCGGATGAACCGCAGCAGCTGCTGCTGTGGGCCGTCTTTCGCCTCGATGCGGTACTGGATGTTGGGCCGGTCGAAGTCGGCGACGAAGTGCTTCGCGTCGTCGAGCTCGAGGCGGCGTGAGATCTCGCGGTGGGTGGTCTCGGTGGCCGTCGCCGTCAGCGCGATGCGCGGGACGTCGGGCCAGCGCTCGTGCAACACCGACAGCTCGAGGTAGTCGGGACGGAAGTCGTGCCCCCACTGCGCCACGCAGTGGGCCTCGTCGATGGCGAAGAGCGAGACGTGGCCCCGGTCGAGCAGCGACTTCGTGGACTCGAGCTTGAGCCGCTCGGGCGCGAGGTAGAGCATGTCGAGCTCGCCCGCGACGAACGCCTGCTCGACCGCACGACGACGGTCGGGGTCTTGCGTCGAGTTGAGGAACGCCGCCCGGACGCCGACGGCCTCGAGGGCGTCGACCTGGTCTTGCATCAGCGCGATGAGCGGCGAGACGACGATGCCCGTGCCGTCGCGGACGAGGGCGGGCACCTGGTAGCAGAGCGACTTGCCACCACCCGTGGGCATGAGCACGAGGGCGTCGCCGCCCTGGACCACCTGGTCGATGATCTGCGCCTGCTGTCCACGGAACTCGTCGTAGCCGAACACCCGGTGCAGCACGTCGAGGGCTGCGGTGGGAGCGTCGGGAGCCAGGGCGGGCGAGGCGGTGGTGGTCACGCGTCGAGTCTACGAGCGGCCGCCGACGCGGTCAGTCGACCCGCGCCTCCTGGGGACGGTCGTCGGTCGGACGGGCACCGGGGACGAGGGGTTCGCCGGGCGCGGGAGCGCCGGGCACGAGAGGAGCGCTGCGGACCGTCACGAGCCCGGTGCGTCGGGCCGCCCGCAGCACGAGCCACACGTAGAGCGGCGTCGAGACCAGCGTCACCGCCAGGGCGAGGGGGCTGCCGTCGCTCGACTCGACGCCCGCGAAGGGGGCCGACAACAGGAAGAGCACGGTGTTGTTGAGCACGTGCGCGACGATCGCCGCCTCGAGCCCGCCGGTGCGCCAGGTCAGGTAGGCCGCGGCCACGCCGAACACGGCGACGTCGAGCATGCCCCACGCGTTGTAGTCGTGGCCGAACGCGAACCCGACCGTGGGCAGGACGATCGCTGCGATCGGGTACCTCGACCACGAGCCGATCGTCTGCATGGCGAGCCCGCGGAACGCGTACTCCTCGGCCGTCGCCTGGAGCGGCGTGACCACGAGGATGACGACGACCGCCCAGACGAGGGTGTCGGCCGGCGTGGTGACCGGGCCGGTGCCGATCGGTTCGCCCGACAGCGGGGGCACCACGACGTAGCTGAGCCCCACCGTCAGGGCCATGAACGCGAGGGCGGGCACGAGGCATCGCACGAGCCACCGCCAGCGCAGCCGCCCGGCGACGCTCGAGAGGCTGCCGACCGCGCCGGGACCGACGATCAGCGTGCCCAGCATGATGGCCGGCAGCATGACCGCGATCGAGGCGAGCGTCGTGAAGAGCACGAGCGGGTCGCCGGCGGCCAGGGCGTCACCCTCGATGCCGCGCTGCAGGCGTTCGGCGGCGGCGGTACCACCCACGGCCGTGGTCACCCCGAGGACTGCCACGTAGACCACGACCGACGCGAGCAGGTACGTGACGGCCGCCACGACGGCTGCCAGCAGCGGTTTCCACCACCGGTACGAGGGCAGGGAACGGAAGAGGCGGTGGTACGCGAACGTCGTCACCCGACGAGCGTACGGGAGGCGCGGTGCCGGTCGGTCGTGCCGCCGTCGCCTTCGCACCGCCGCGCGNTGGGGCGTCAGCCCTCGGTGGGCGTCACCGTCGCGCGGAGGCGACGGCGGCGGGCGACGACCAGCGCCGAGCCGCCGGCCAGCATCAGGGCGAGCCCGGCGAGGGCCGCGAGACCCAGGCCGTCCTGGCCGGTGAAGGCCAGCGAGCCGTCGGCGTTGCGGACCGTGCCGGCGGGCGTGGTGCCCGGACCCGAGCCGGGGGTGGTGCCGGGCACGGTGCCGCCGGGGGTCGTGACCGGAGGCGTGGTGCCGGGGTCGGTCGGCGGGACGACCACGGGAGCGGCCGCCGCGGCGAAGACGACCGGGACGGACGCCGTCGTGCCGGTGCCGGCGACCGAGAGCACGACCTGGCGCGTGACCGGTCCGGCAGCGGGAGCGGTGATGCCCTCGGGGACGACGAAGGTCACCGTGGCACGACCCTGTTCGTCGGAGTTGTCGAGGATGGTCTCGTCGATCGGGGCCGAGGCGAGCTCGACGCCGTCGAGCGTCGCGGTCACGGTGCCCGACGCGTCCGCGGCGGCCTGCTGCAGGACGAGCGACGACAGGGTCATCGACACGGTGTCACCGGCGGCGAACCCGCCGACGGGCGCAGCGGTCAGCCCCGAGATGCCGACCGAACGCGAGGCGAAGTCGGGGTCGGACGGGTCGCCGGCCTGGGCGTCGAAGTACTCGAGCTGGCTCTGCAGGTCGACCTTGCCGCTGTCGGCGTGGGCGCGACCGTTGGCGAAGGCGGTGAACCCGTCGCCACCCGAGGCGAGGAACGAGTTGACCGTCACCTTGTAGATCGTGGCGTCGTCGACGGCCACGCCGTCGAGCGAGACGGCCGCGATGCGCGAGCCCGCCGCCGCGGTGGGGTCGTACGTGTAGGTCAGACCCTCGGACGTGCCGAGCTTCAGGGTGCTGGTACGACCGGCGGTCGGCCACTGCTGCTCGAGCACCTGGCGGATCTCGGCGCCGGTCATGTCGACCACGACGAGCGTGTTGGCGAAGGGCTGCACGGCCGCGGCGGCCTTGTACGTCACGTCGCCGTCCGGCGCCACGAAGGGCAGGTCGTCCCGCAGGCCGCCCGGGTTCATGAAGGCGAGCTGGGCACCGCTCGCCGTCGTCGACGAGAGCTGGATGTCGGCGACGAAGTTGCCGAGCGTCGACTCACCGGCCCGGTTCGAGACGGGGAGTCCGTTGGCGTCCGGGTTGGCGTTGTAGGCCCGGTTGAAGGAGTCGCTGATCGAACCGATGACCTCGGCCCCCCGCTCGGCGGCGACGTCGACGGCCGAGGCGACGATGGCCTGGACGGTGGGATCGGGCGTGAAGGCACCGTAGAGCGGCACCAGTCGGTGCGAGGCGATGGTCACGCGATCGCGGAAGGCGGTGGCGGCGGGGTCGACCGTCATGGTCACCCGGGCGAGGTTCGTCCCGTAGCTGCCCGTCTGCACGACGGCACGCTGCGGGCCGCCGTCGGACGGCGAGACGAGGTAGTCGTAGCCCTGGTGGGTGTGTCCCGAGAAGATGGCCGACACGTCGCCCGAGACGCCGCGGGCGATCTCGCCGAACGCGTTGTCGCCGCTGACGGAGTCGAGGCTGCCGGTCTCGGCGCCCTCGTGCAGCAGCAGGACGATGGCGTCGGCCGCGTCGGCCGCGACGATGTCGTCCGCGACGGCGTTGACCGACTCGACGACGGGGGCGAAGGTCAGCCCCTCGATGCCGGCCGGGCTGACGAGCGTCGGCATGGTCTCGGTCAGCGCGCCGATGAACGCGACGCGGACGCCGCCGATCTCCTCGACGACGTAGGGGTCGTAGGCGGGCGTCCCGTCGCTCCGGAGGATGTTCGCGTTCACGTAGGGGAACTCGCTGTTCGCCCGGACACGGCCGTTGAAGTCGTCCTGGCCCTTGTCGAACTCGTGGTTGCCCGGCGTGCTGACGTCGAGGCCCATGGCGTTCAGGGCGTCGAGGGTCGGCTCGTCGTCCTGGATGAACGAGGTGAACGTCGAGGCGCCGATGTTGTCGCCCGCCGAGACGAAGAGCGTGTTGGGGTTCTGCGCCTCGACCGACTTGACGGCGCCGGCGAGGACGGCCGCGCCGGCGATGGAGGCGCGAGCACCGGGGGCGTCGGCCTCGAGTCGACCGTGGAAGTCGTTGATGCCGACGAGGTCGATCGTGACCGGGACGGCCTGGGCCGGTGCCGCGGCGACCAGGCCGAGCAGCAGGGTGCCGGTGGCGACGGACGCGAGGGCCGCACCGCGGACTCGCCGCCGGCCTCCCGTCGGGACGGACTCGGATGACGGGGGGCTGATGCGCATGGGCGTCGGTGCTCCTGGAGAAGACGGTTCGGGCGGGACGGCACCCCCCGACAGGGGGCGCACCACACGACCCTAAGTTCTCGCTGGGTACCCGACAAGAGTCCGCCGAAGATCGTCACATGTTGTTCATCCGACGCCGCGAGGCCGATCGACGGGCCCGCCGAGGGGCTCCACCGGAGCCTCCGGACACCGCGCCTCAGTCGGCGATCAGCCGCTTGCCCATGCCGAACGCGTCGTCGACCGAGTACCCCAGGTGTTCGTAGAACGCCCGTACCCGCTCGTTGCCGGTGCGCACCTGGAAGTTGACCTTCGGGCAGCCCAGCGCCTCGAGCGACCGCTCGACCTCGGCCATGAGCTGCCGGCCGAACCCCTCCCCCTGGCGACCGGGCTCGACCGCGACGTAGTAGACCCAGCCCCGATGGCCGTCGTACCCGGCCATCGCGGTCGCGACCAGCGCCTCCTCGTCGTCGACGCCGACCAGGAACAGCTCGCGCTGGACGGTCAGCTTGCGTTCGATGTCGCGTCGCGGGTCGTTCCACGGGCGGGTCAGCCCGCAGCGCTCCCAGAGCGCCACGACGGTCTCGGTGTCGGCCTCGTCGAAGGGTCGGATCTGCATGCACCGACCCTGCCAGACCCGACGGGACGAGGAGGCGCGGTGCCGGTCGCCACCACCCCGCACCCCCTCAGGGCCCTCGCGTTAGGGTGGGTCGTCGTCCGAGCCGCGGGCGCAGGGAGGGGCCCACCCGTGACCGATGCTCGCCGACGTCTCGCCGTCCTGGGGTCGCCGATCGAGCACTCGCTGTCACCGGTGCTGCACCGCACGGCGTACGAGCACCTCGGCCTGCCCTTCGACTACGACCGGGTCGAGGTCGCCTCGGGCGGGCTCGCCGACGTCGTCGGGGGCCTCGACGCGAGCTGGCGCGGCCTGAGCCTGACGATGCCGCTCAAGCGCGAGGTGCTGCCCCTGCTCGACACCGTCTCGCCGCTCGCCCGACGCCTCGGGGTCGCCAACACCGTCGTCATCGACGACCACGGTCGCCGCCACGGGCACAACACCGACGTCGACGGCATCGTCCGCAGCGTCGAGGGCTTCCACGACGCCCGGCCCGCCGCGGCCACCATCCTCGGCGGGGGCGCGACCGCCCTATCCGCGATGGCCGCCGCGTGGGATCTCGGCGCCCGGTCGTTCTCGATCCACCTGCGCAACCCCATGCGCGCCGGCGAGCTGACGTCCCTGGCCGCCGAGCTGGGCGCCGACGTCATGGTCGCCCCGCTCACCGAGCTGCCCTCGCTCGGCCCGTTGGACTTCGTCATCAGCACCTTGCCCGGCGGCGCGGCGGACGACCTCCACCTGCGTCCGGCCGGTGGCTCGTCCGTCCTCTTCGACGTCGCCTACGAGCCCTGGCCGACGCGCCTCGCGTCGCGCTGGTCGGCCGACGGGGGCATCGTCTTCAACGGCCTCGACATGCTCGTCGAGCAGGCGCTCGGCCAGGTGAGGCTCTTCTCCGGGCGGGCACAGGACGAGCCGGTCCCCGACGAAGGCGTCCTGCGCGACGCGATGCGCGCCTCCGTGGGCTCGCCGATCCGCGACCGGTCGACCACCGACAGCGTGGCGCGCTGACCATGGCGACTCCACTGCCGGTCTCGATCGGTCGGGTCGCGCTCGGCACCGGGCGTCCCGCGGTCTGCGTCCCGCTCGTGGCCCGGACCGTCGACGCGCTGGTCGACGCCGCCTCGGCGCTCGACACCGACACGGCCGAACTGGTCGAGCTGCGCATCGACTTCGTCGACGCCGCGTTCGCCGCGGCACCGGACCCCGACGGTCCCGTGCGCACGGGAACCGAGGCGACGGGAGCCGCCGACCTCGACCTCGTGGCCGACGTCGTCCGTCGGGTGCGTGGCGCGCTCGACGCCGAGCTGCCCCTGCTGTTCACCCTGCGGACCGAGCCCGAGGGAGGCGAGCACGACGTCGCCCCCGCGACCTACGACGCCGTGCTGCGCTCGGCGATGGCCACCGGGCTGCTCGACGCCGTGGACGTCGAGATGTACACCGACCCCGACCTGCTCGGCGGGCTCGTCGACGCGGCGCACGACGCCGGGCTCGTCGTGGTGATGTCGTCGCACGACTTCAGCGGCACCCCCACGCAGGGCGAGATCGTGTCACGCCTGCTCGAACAACAAGAGAACGGTGCCGACGTGGCGAAGTTCGCCGCCATGCCGTCGAACACGGACGACGTGCTGACCCTGATGCGGGCCACGGCCGAGTTCCGGGCGGGTGCCGGCATCGTGCCCGCGATCACCATGTCGATGGGGCCGCTCGGCGTCGTGTCCCGGCTCTCGGGCGAGACGTTCGGCTCGTGCGTCACGTTCGGATCGGCGGGGGCGACGAGCGCGCCCGGACAGGTCCCGGCGGCGGGGCTGCGGGCGGCGCTCGAGCTGGTGCACGAGGCGCAGCAGGGCTGACGGCGTCGCCTCGGCGTCGGACCGGCTTCGTCCGGGGCCTCGGGCGTCAGGGCTCCGGAGGCCCGACGCACGCAGAGTCCACCACCGGGAAACGAGCGACGGACGTCGCTCAACGGGACCACCACGGCGGTCGGGCCCACCGGAGTGCGAACAGGTTAGCGGTCGGTGGTCCGACCCCGTAACCCCCTTGCGCCCACGAGTGCCACGTGGTCCACGACGAGGACCGGCAATGGACCGGGGCTCTCGACGACGCCGTCGCCGCCGTGTCCCGGCGGGACTCCGGCGCCGTCCGGCCGGGTCAGGCCGGGCCCGGGTACTGCCGCTCGCCACCCGTGTCGAACCGCTCGCCCGAGGCGCGCGAGGGCAGCAGCGACATGACGAGCAGGGTCAGCCACCCGAGGACCGGCAGCAGGTAGAAGAGCACGTACCAGGCGGTGAAGCCCCCGTCGTGCAGGCGCCGCGACTGCAGCGCCAGGGTCGGCAGGAAGCTGACCACCGACCACAGCACGACGACGACGCCCTGTGGGTCGATGTAGGTCCAGTCGCCGTTGTCGCCCCCGGCCCAGGTCGACGTCCCGCCGCTGCCCGTGGCCCAGGCCTGGAGCGCCCCCTGGAACACGAGCGCGATGACGAACCACCACCAGTACTCGCTGCGGCTCGCCCTCCCGTGGAACGTGGCGTACTTGCGCCAGAACCGGACGACCGCGACCTTCGGCGAGGCACGGTGGTACGGCTGGTCGAGGGGCACGGGGCCGGCGGCTCCGGTCATGGGATCTCCTGCGGTGTCGGGTGACGGGCAGGACCATCCTCGCAGCGCCTCCGCCGCGTCGTGGCCGATCGGCGCGGCCCGTCGGTACTGTGGGGCCCGCCGACCCTCGCGTCGGCGCCGTCGCCCATCCGGGGCGGCGCCAGACGAAGGAGACCCCATGAGCATCGGCGGCGGAATCGCCTTGATCGTGATCGGCGCGGTCCTCGCGTTCGCTCTCGACTTCCAGGTCGCGGGCATCGACATCAAACTGATCGGCTACATCCTCATCGCGGCCGGCGTGGTCGTGACCATCATCGGCATCGCCTTCGCGTCGCGCCGCCGCTCGACGGTCTCCACGACCCGCAGCGCGGTCGACCCGGCCACGGGCGAGCGCGTCGAGCGTCGCTCGACCGACAGCGACCCGCTGGTCTGACCCGAGGGTCCGANAACGCCTAGAGCTGCACGCCGTCCTGCACGGACGCCGCGCGGTGGCGACGACGCAGCACGAGGGCCGCACCGGTGCCGGCCAGCATCAGCGCGAGCAGCAGGGCGGGCAGGGCGTCGGAGCCGGTGAACGCGAGGGGCCCGCCCCCGTTGCCGGCCGTCCCCGCGCCTCCTGCGCTCGAGCCGTCAGCGGGGACCGCCGCGGGAGGGGTCGTCGGAGCCGGGGTGACGGCGCCTTCGACGACGGCGACGGTCGTCGCCAGCGTCGTGCCGCTCTGCGTGCCGGTCAGCGTGATCGTGTAGCTGCCGGGCTCGGTCGGGGCGGTGACGGTGTAGGTCGCGACGCCGTCGATCACGTCGGCGATGCCGAGGTCGGTCACCGTGCCGTCGACGTCGAGCGTGCCCGTGACCTGGCGGTCGCCGGCGAGGCCGGCGGTGCTGACCGGGAACTCGGCGCCGGGGGCGACCTCGGTCGGAGCCGAGATCGTCGCGTCGGTGCTGAGGCCGTCGAGGTCGCGGTCGAGCTGCAGGGCGTTGACGATGGTGAAGAAGTTGTCGGTCTGGTCGATCAGGCCGACGACGTTCGCGGCACCGGGGCCGTAACCCGCGACGCGCAACTGCGTGCCGGTGTGCTGCTGCGACCCGCCCGCCGCGGCGGTGCCGTAGGCGATCTTCATCGTGGTGCCGTCGACCGTCGTCAGCGCGGTGCTGAGCGTGGCGGGCGGCGTCGAGTCGACGATCTGGCTGGTGTGCGCGTGGTCCGCCGTGACGATGACCATCGTGTTGCCGTCGGCCTTCGCGAAGGCGAGGGCGGACTGGACGGCCTCGTCGAGGTCGAGCACCTCACCGATCTGACCGCAGGCGTCGGCGCTGTGGTCGCGCTTGTCGATCGAGGCACCCTCGACCTGCAGGAAGAAGCCCTGGTCACCGGTGTCGAGCAGGTCGATCGACTTCTCGGTCAGCGACTGCAGCGAGAGGCCGGTGGACAGGCGGGCCGGGTTCGGCAGGCAGGTCTGCGGGGCCAGGTCGGCCCCGCCGACGGTCGCCGTGGTGGCGGCGTACCGGGTCGGGAAGTTGCCGTCGGTGAAGGTGCCGAGCACGGGCTGCGCCTGGTCGGCGGTCGTCAGGGCGTCGAGGCCGGCCGCGTCGCGCACGACCTGGTAGCCACGGTCCTGCGCCTGGGCGAACAGGGTGTCGCCCTGCCACTGACCGGCACGGGCGGACTGGCCGAACGAGGTCGCGCCTCCGCCGAGGGTCAGGTCGGCACGGGTGCCGATGATCTGCTCGCTGATCGAGCCGAGGCCGCCCTGGTCGAGCGCGTCGGCGCCGCACTGGGTGACGCTGTCGGGGCCGTAGCAGCTGCGGGCGGCGACGTGCGCGGCCTGCACGGCCGGGGTGGCGTCCTGCAGCTCGGCGGTCGAGACGTTGCCGGTCTTCTTGCCGTTGGCCTTGGCGATCTCGAGCAGGGTGTCCTGCGGGACGCCGTCGACGTCGACCGAGATGGCGTTGTCGTAGGTCTTCGTGCCGGTGGCCCAGGCGGAGCCGGTCGCGGCGGAGTCCGGCACGTAGTCGGGCTTGCCCTTGTTCGCGCCGTCCCGGTAGACCGAGTACGTCGTGTACTGGCCGGTCAGGGGCAGGGCGTCGATGCCGGGCAGCGTTCCGCCGGCGCCGTAGGCGTAGTTGCGCGCCGACGTGATCTCGCTGTCGCCCATGCCGTCGCCGATCAGCAGGATGACGTTCTTGGCGGGGCCGGCCTCCACCGAGTCGAGCAGCAGCTGCGTGCTGTCGTCGATGCTGCGGGCGGCACCACCGTTCTGGGCGACGTTCGCGGGGGTGGCCGCGAAGGCGGCGACGGGGCTGAGGGCGAGGGCGGCGGCGGCGGCCGTCGCGACGACCCCCGTCGTCAGGGCCGCACGCCGGCGGTTCGGGGTGTTCTTCGACACGGTTCTGCTCCTGTGATCGTGATCGTGATCCGGTCGCCACGCGACGGAGTCGCCGCGGAGCGGGGACCAGCAGACTCCTGCCGGGTGGCCGCCACGTGAACGAGGCCGTGCGCGCGGGTGAACACCCTCGGACGGGGGTCGCCCGCTCGGCTGGCACGCCCCGACGCCCCGGCCGGCCGGCCCGCCGCGCTGCCCCGCCCCGATGCCCTGCCGGCCCGCCGCACTGCCCTGCCCCGCTGCCCTGCTCAGCCGACCCGTCCCGCTCAGCCGACCCGCGCTGCCCTGCCTGCTCAGCCGGTCGTCGAGCGAAGCACCGACGACCCGTCGGGGCGGCGTCGCACCTCGACCCGGTCGGCGATGCGCTGCTTGAGCTCGTCGACGTGGCTGACGATGCCGATCACCCGCCCCGAGGCACTGAGCCGGCCGAGTTCGCTCATGACGGCGTCGAGGGTCTCGGGGTCGAGCGAGCCGAACCCCTCGTCGACGAACAGGGTGCCGAGCTCGAGCCCGCCGGCCTCGGCCTGCACGACGTCGGCGAGGCCGAGCGCGAGGCTGAGCGAGGCGTAGAAGGTCTCACCGCCCGAGAAGCTGCCGGGGTCGCGGGTGGTGTCGGTGGTCGCGTCCCGGATGACGAGCGAGAGCCCCGTCTTGCGCGAGCGCGACCCGACCTCGCGCTCGTCGGACGAGGCGAGCTCGTACCGCCCGCTCGACATGACCGACAGCCGGACGTTCGCCGCCGCCACGACCTCGTCGAACCGTCGCAGCAGCACGTAGGTGCCGAGCGTCACGCCCTTCACGTTCTCGCCGGTCGAGGCGCTGGCGAGGTTCGCCATGCGCACCACCGCCCGGGCGTGCTCGACGGCGGCGTCGGCCGCGGCCGTCACGGCCTCGAGGGCGGCCAGGGCCTGGCGCGCCCGCTCGGCCCGGTCGCCGGTGCGCGTCGCGCGGTCGGTGGCCTCGTCGAGCTCGGCCTCGACCAGGTCGAGGGCCTCGACGGCCGACGGGACGTCCGCCACCTCGTCGCCGGTCAGCACCGCGGCCTCGGGCTCGACCAGCCCGGCCGCGACGATCGCCCGTTCGCGTTCGTGCGCCGAGACCCGCGCCTCGAGCGCGGCGAGGTCGCCCGCCTCGAGGGCGGCGTCGGCGACTTGGTCGACGTCGTCGAACCCGCTGCGCTCGAGGGCGGCCGCGAGCTCGGCACGTCGGACGGCCGCCGCGTCGGACGCCACGTCGGCGGCGTCGAGGAGGGTCAGGAGGCGCGTGTCGCGTTCGACCCCGTCACCGACCGCTGCGGTGAGCTCGGCGATGGTCGGGGCCCGACCGTCGAGCAGTCGCGCGATCTCGGCCTCGTCGTCGAGCAGGGCCCGCCGGTCGGCGGCCACGCGCTCCCGGCCGGTGGCGGCTCGCTCGCGGAGGTCGTCCCGCTCGGCCCGCAGCTCGTCGACCTCGCGGTCGTGGGCCACGAGCGCCGCCTCGGCCGCCGCGAGGGCGGTACGGGCCCGGGTGGCCTCGGACACGCGCAGGGCGAGCCGGGCCAGGTCGGACTCGACGTCGTCGCGGGTCAGGTCGCCCAGGGCGCGGCGGGCCTCGGCGGCCCGCCCCTCGGCGGTCGCGTGCCGTGCGGCGGACTCGCGCTGACGGGCCTCGGCCGCTCGTGACGACCGCGACGCGGCCTCGACCTGGTCGTCGGTGGGGTGCTCGGTGCCGGGAGCCGCCGGGGCCGGATGCTCTCGCGAGCCGCACACGGGGCATGGGTCGCCGACGACCAGAGCCGCGGCCAGGTGACCCGCCATGCCCTCGATCTGCCGACGGCGGAGGCCCGCCTCGTCGTCGAGGGCCCGCAGCGCCGCCGCCGAGTCGTCGGCCCGTCGTGCGGACGCCGCGTCGACGGCCCGGCCGAGGGCGTCGAGGTCGTCGAGATCACGCAGGCGGAGCCGTGCCTCGGCCGTCGCCTGCTCGGCGGCGACGAGGTCGGTCGAGGCGTCGGCCAGGGCGTCGCGCTCGACGACGAGCGACGCCCGCACGGCGGGGGCCGCGACGAGGTGCGCGTCGAGCTCACGGCGCCGCTCGTCGGCGACCACCAGGGATTGCTCGGCCGCCTCGAGAGCGGTGCGACGACCGGGCAGGGCCTTCTCGGTCCGGGCCGCCTCGGTCAGGAGGGCGAGTTCCGACAGTCGGGCGTCGCGACGGGCGGCGACGTCGGCTCGGAGCGGGACCTCGCCGTGCGCCACGGTCGTCTCGCCGTCGGCGACGACCCCGGCGGCCCCGGCGGCCCCGGCGGCCCCGGCGGCCCCGGCCAGGCGTGACGCCGCATCACGCTCGGCCTCGGTCGCCCGCGTGACCGCGGCGAGGGCGTCGGTCACGGTCGCGGCCCGGGTCGCCGCGGCGACGCGCGAGCGGACCGTGGCGATCTCGCCGTCGCCCTCGTCGAGGCGCGTCCGCCGGACGGTCAGGTCGGCTCGTCGGTCGAGTGCCGCCCCCAGCGCCCGCACGCGATCGAGGGACCGTCGTGCCGCGTCTCGGGCCTCGACCACCCGTGACCGCTGAGCCGACGCGGCGACGGCCTGGGCCTCGAGGTCACCGAGCAGGGCGACCCCGCCGTCGGCGGCCAGCCCCTCGTCGAGGGCCTCGGCCTCGAGGCCGCTCGCCTCGAGCAGTCTGGCTCGCGCCAGCTCGATGTCGCGGTCGGCGGCGGCCACGGCGGCGTTCGCGACCTTCCGCCGGTCGACGAGCTCGGCCGTGGTGCGCTCGTAGATCTCGGTGCCGAAGAGCGACTGCAGGACCTCTTTGCGCTTCTCGCCGGTCGAGCGGAGGAAGGCGGCGAACTCGCCCTGGGGCAGGACGACGGTCTGCACGAACTGCTGGCGCGTGAGCCCGAGGATGCGCGAGACCTCGGCGCCGGCCTCTTGCGTGCTGATCGAGACGATCTCGCCGTCGACGGCGTCGGGCGACGAGAGGCGCCACAGCTTGGCGGTCGCGTTCGCCGGCGTCGTGCCCGTGCCGCGTGCCTTCGGGCGGCGGTACGCGGGCGTGCGTCGGATGCGGTGCACGCCCGCGCCGTTCTCGAAGACGAGCTCGACGAAGGGCTCGACGTCGGGGGCGGCGTGGTGGCTGCGCAGGCGGTCGGGCGTCGAGGCCGAACCGGCGAGCCCGCCGTAGAGGGCGAAGACGATCGCGTCGATGATGGTCGACTTGCCCGAACCCGTCGGGCCCTCGAGCAGGAAGGTGCCCGAGGCGCCGAGCGCGGCGAAGTCGATGCTGTGCTCGCCCGCGTAGGGCCCGATGGCCCTCAGGGTCAGCCGGTGGAGGTTCATTCGCCGACCTCGCTCGCGAGTGCGGCCTCGTAGGCGCCGCGCACCATGGCGAGCTCGGTCTCGCTCGCCGCCCCGCCCGAGGCGAAGGCGACGAACTCGGCCGCCACCTCGATCGGGTCGGACTCGGCCGTCACGGCGGCCAGCGCCGAGGCCTCGACCGCTCCGACGGGCGTGTGGTGGATCGCGAGGGCGTGCGGGAAGTGCTCGGCCACCCGCGTGTAGAGCCGTTCGGGGTGCACCGGATCGGTGACGAAGACCCGGAGCCAGGCGTCGCGCAGGTCGTCGTGGCGCCCGTCGAGCAGGGCGTCGAGGGAGTCGGTCACCTCGGCCAGTCGTCGCGGGACGGGAGCCGGGACGAGCTCGACCGAGACCGAGCCGTCGGCGGCCAGCTCGAGGATCGTGGACGACTTGACCTGGTTCCGCTCGCCGAACGAGAAGGCCAGGGGCGAACCCGAGTAGCGCAGGCGACCGGACGGGCCGACGCGCTGGGCACCGTGCAGGTGGCCGAGGGCGACGTAGTCGACGCCCTCGAACGCGGCCGACGGCACGGAGTCGACGCCGCCCACCCGGATGTCGCGCTCGCTCTCGCTGCGCTCGGGCGTCGGGGCGCCGTCGGGCTCGCGGTCGGCTGCGGGCCCCGCCACGACGAACGCGTGCGCCACCACGACCGACCGGGTGCCGGGTCGCCCGGCGAGGTCGTCGCGCACCCGCTGCATCGCCGCACCCACGACGGCCGCGTGCGACCGGGGCAACGGCTCGTCGGCTCCCGCCGGTGCCAGGGACCTGCGGACGCTGTCGGGGTCGAGGTAGGGCAGCCCGTAGAAGGCGACCGGCCCCTCCGGGTCGTCGACGACGACGGGCTCGTCGAGCAGGTCGACCGACGCCCGCAGGTGCAGGCCCGGGCGCATCAGCTCGGCCGCGAACCCCAGACGCACCGCCGAGTCGTGGTTGCCCGGCGTGACGATCACGGTGGCGTGCTCGGTCAGGCCCGCGAGGGCCCGGCCGAGGAGGCGCACGCTGGGCACCGCGGGGACGGCCCGGTCGTACACGTCGCCCGCGACCACCACGACGTCGATCGACCGTTCGACCACGAGCCCCACCAGGTGGTCGACGAAGGCCTGCTGAGGCTCGTGCAGGTCGACCCCGTGCAGCGTGCGCCCCAGGTGCCAGTCGCTGGTGTGCAGGATGCGCACGGGGCCCCTCTCGTGGATGTCGCGGTCGGTGCGGCAACGGGTGCCGGAGTCGGTGCCCCCGACTGTATCGGGGGCCTCCGACAGAGCCGACCGCGCCTCCTCGGGTCCCGCGCCGCGCCTCCTCGGTCCGGCGCCGCGCCTCCTCGGGTCCCGCGCCGCGCCTCCCCACCGGTCGCCGCCCCGCCCACGGGAGTGAGATGGTCAGATGCCCGCACACCGTGGCGGGCCCGACGAGAGCGAGACCGTGAGCCACGACGCCCTGCAGCCCGACCAGGTCACCGCCCTCCGTCGCGAGGTCGAGGCCCGCCTCGACGCGATGGTGGCCGACCTGACGACCTACGCGAGCCTCGAGACGCCGTCCGACGACGTCGACCTGCTCGAGGCGGGGCTCCGCTGGATCGAGACCTGGCTCGGCGAGACCGTCGGCCCGCCGGCCGAGCGCCGGGTGCACGTCGTCGAGGGCTACGGCGACACGGTGACCCTCGACTACCCGTCGCCGTCGGGCTCGACCGAGTGGGTGTCGGCCCTGTGCCACTACGACACGGTCTGGTCCGAGGGGACGCTGGCCGGGTGGCCCGTCACGGTCGAGGGCGACCGCATGACCGGCCCGGGCGTCTTCGACATGAAGTCCGGGCTGATCCAGCTCGGCAACGCCCTCGCGATCGGCGACCGCCTGGGGCTGCCACGTCCGAACGTGCGCCTGCTGCTCAACGGCGACGAGGAGGTCGGCAGCATCGCCTCGCGTGAGGCGATCGAGCGCGAGGTCGGACGAGGAGGCGCGGTGTTCGTCTTCGAGTCGGCCGCCGACGGTGCCGTGAAGACCGCCCGCAAGGGCGTCGGCATCTTCGAGGTCGAGGCCTTCGGGGTCGAGGTGCACGCCGGCCTGCATCCGCGCTCCGGGGCGAGCGCCGTCGACGAGATCGCCCGCGTCGTCCTGGCCCTGCACGCCGCCGCCGACGTCGAGGCGGGCACCTCGCTGAACGTGGGAGTGCTGCAGGGCGGCACCCGCACCAACGTCAAGGCCGGCTACGCCCGCGCGATGGTCGACGTCCGCGTCACCTCGTCGACCGAGGCCGAGCGCATCGAGCGGGTCTTCGCCGGACTCGCGGCGCACGATCCCGCCGCGACGCTGAAGGTCACCGGCGGCTGGAACCGCCCGCCGATGGAGCGCTCGGTCGCGACCGGCGCGCTGTACGAACGCGCCGCCCGGGTCGCCACCTCGCTCGGCTTCGAGTTGCGCGAGGTGTCGGTCGGCGGCGCCAGCGACGGCAACTTCGCCGCCGCGCTGGGCCTGGCGGTGCTCGACGGGGTCGGCGGCGTCGGCGGCGGAGCGCACGCCCGACACGAGTGGATCAGCGTGCACGGCATGGTCGAGCGCACCGAGTTCGTCAGCGCCCTGTTCGCCGACCTCGCCTAGTCCGCCCCAACCAACCCCACCGCACCGCTTTGCCGTGCTTTGCACCGCTCTGCACCGCTCAACACCGCTCCGCACCGCCGAGTGGACACGACGCCGCCGCGCGACACGGCGCCTTGTCCACTCGGCGGTTCGCTGCCGCGGCGCCGACGACGCTGTGCGAATAGCGCACCCTCACGACCACGACGCCGAGGTGCGGCCCGACCGCAGCGGCACCCCGCCACGGCGCACGATCGCCGCCAGCCGTCGCGGATCGAGCGCGTCGTCGATGTCACATCTCTCGATGCGTCGGACCCGCCCCGTGCCCAACAATCGAGCCTCGCGCTTCTTCTCACGGCGTACGACCTCGGCCGGGGACGAGCCCGCGAGCAAGCGAGGGTCCGAGTACTTGCCGAAACCGTCGAACTCGAGCACGAACCCGAACTCTTCGAAGAAGAAGTCGCATCGTCCGACGAATCCCCGGGCGTCGAAGAACTCCTCTTGCAGGATCGGCTGAGGCGCACCGAGCCGATGCAACGCGACTCGCACGAGCGACTCCCCGCCGTTCTCGGACAGGGGCGTGGCGAACGAGATCGCTCGCCCGAGTGCCAGCTCACCCCGCCGTCCGACCACGCCGTCGGCCATCGCCCCGAACCGGAGCCGGAACTCGTCACGCAGATCGTCGACTCGGGTGCGCATCTCGGCGGCCCTCGGAAGCCGACTCGTGACCAAGAGCCGACGACGCATCACGCCGTCGAGACAGAGGACGCCGTCGTCGAACCCGGATGACCTCGCGACGTCGAAGGCGGTGCGCAGCTCACTCGTGACCAGCAGGTCGCCCACCGACTCGATCTCGTCGTCCTCGAGACCGGCCCCGTGCTTGACGAGGACCGGCGTGCACTGGGTCGAGGCCCGACGTCGGTCGATCACGTGCACCCGGCGCGGGTCGCCCTGGACGCTCGGCAGCCCGTGCACGGCGACGGCCGAGCCGTGGGACACGACGCAGTCGGCGGGGAGCGCGGACACGGCGGCCCGCACCCGGACGACGTGGCGACGCCAGGGCCTCAGTCGGCCCCAGTCCTCCGTCGCCACGTAGACGCCCCGTTGGACGCGCACGAGACGTCCCGCGGCGGCGTCGCGTCGCAGGGCGCGCGCCTCGCGGGACTGCGCACCCGGCGTGGCGGAGAAGATCAGATCGGGGAGGTCGTCGTCCATCCCTCGATGCTCGCCCGTCGATCGGACCCGGCCGCGCCTCCAGAACTTCGCTGTGGACGACCGCCCGCCCACCGCGTCATGTCGACGAGACGACCTATGCGCACCGAGAACCGCCGAGTGGACAGCGCGCCGCCGCATGACGCGGCGCGCTGTCCACTCGGCGGCGTCCGGCACCGGCGCCCGACCTCAGCCCTCCAGCGTGAAGTCGTAGACGCCGGCGTCGAAGCGGGCGTAGCCGGGGTAGTCGATCAGCTCGTAGAGCTCGGCACGGGTCTGCATCGTCGGCACCTGCGAGTCGAGCGACCCGTCGGCCACGAGCGCGTCGAGCGCCCGGGACGCCGCACCCATCGCGGCACGCATCAGCGACACCGGGTGGATCACCATGCTCACGCCCACGTCGTGCAGTTGCTGGTGCGTGAAGAGGGCGCTCTTGCCGAACTCGGTCATGTTGGCGAGCACGGGCACGTCGAGCGCCGAACAGATCGCCTCGAACTCGCCGAGGTCGGCCATCGCCTCGGCGAAGATCGCGTCGGCCCCCGCGTCGACCAGGGCCCGGGCCCGGTCGACCGCGGCCTCGAGCCCGTCGAGCGCCCGGACGTCCGTGCGCGCCATGATCACGAGCGACGGGTCGCGGCGCGCGTCGACCGCGGCCCGGATGCGACCGGCCGCCGTCGCCGCGTCCACGACCTGCTTGCCGTCGAGATGGCCGCAGCGCTTGGGGTTGACCTGGTCCTCGATGTGCAGCCCGGCCACACCGGCGGCCTCGAGCACCTGGACGGTGCGGGCGACGTTCATCGGCTCGCCGAACCCGGTGTCGGCGTCGACGAGCACGGGCAGGTCGGTCATCGACGCGATCTGCCCGGCCCGCGTGGCGACCTCGGTGAGCGTGGTGAGGCCGATGTCGGGCAGCCCGAGCTCGTTGGCCATCACGGCGCCCGACACGTAGACGCCGTCGAAGCCCTTCTGCTCGATCAGGCGAGCGGTGAGCGGCGTGAACGCGCCGGGGAAGACCAGGGTGCGCTCGTCGGCCAGCCCGGCCCGGAACGCCGCGCGCTTGTCGGCAGGCGACACCGTCGAGTACAGCATCAGAAGAGCCCGCCCGGCTGGGCGGCGGCACCCGCGAGGGCGTCGGGAGCGACGATGCCCAGCTGCCGCACCTCGACCGCCGTCAACGAGGGGAGGCGCGTGGCCAGGTCGACGAACCGCTCGACCTCGGCGTCGGGCAGCACGCCCTCGGCCAACGTCCGGAACTTGCGCACGTAGTCCTCGCGTCCGAAGGGTCGCGCCCCCAGGGGGTGGGCGTCGGCGACGGCGATCTCGTCCACGAGGGTCGTGCCGTCGACGAACTCGACCTCGATGCGGCCGCCGAACGCCTTCTCGGCGGGGTCGGTCGAGTGGTAGCGGGCCGTCCAGGCGGGGTCCTCCGCCGTGGTGATGCGCTGCCACAGCTCGACGGTGTCGGGACGCTGCGCCCGGGCCGGGGCGTAGCTGCGCTCGTGGTGCCATTCGCCGTCCTGCAGGGCGACGGCGACGATGTAGGGGATGGAGTGGTCGAGCGTCTCGCGGCTGGCCGTGGGGTCGTACTTCTGCGGGTCGCCCGCCCCCGAGCCGATCACGACGTGCGTGTGGTGGCTGGTGTGCAGCACGATGCGGCGCACCTGCGCCGGGTCGCGGAGGGCGGGGTGCGCGCGGCCGAGCCGCCGGGCGAGGTCGATCCAGGCCTGGGCCTGGTACTCGGCCGAGTGCTCCTTCGTGTAGGTGTCGAGGATGCCCCGCTTGGACGCACCCGGCGCCGGCAGGGGCACGTCGTACGACGCCCCGGGTCCGTCGAGCAGCCGGGCGATCACGCCGTCCTCACCCTCGTAGATCGGGGCGGGACTGCCCTGGCCGCGCATCGCGCGGTCGACGGCCTCGACCGCGGCCTTGCCCGCGTAGGCCGGGGCGTAGGCCTTCCACGACGAGATCGCGCCCTTCCGCGACTGCCGCGTGGCCGTCGTCGTGTGCAGCGCCTGGCCGATCGCCTGGTGCACCACCTCGGTCGAGAGCCCGAGCATCGTGCCCAGGCCTGCCGCGACCGACGGGCCGAGGTGGGCGACGTGGTCGATCTTGTGGGCGTGCAGGCTGATCGCCCGGACGAGGTCGACCTGCACCTCGTAGCCGGTCACGATGCCGCGCAGCAGGGCCGCACCGTCGAGTCCGCGGTGCTGTGCGACGGCGACCATCGCCGGGATGTTGTCGCCGGGGTGCGAGTACTCCGCCGCGAGGAACGTGTCGTGGAAGTCGAGTTCGCGCACGGCGACCCCGTTCGACCAGGCGGCCCACTCGGGCGAGACGGGGTGCTCGGGCGCGACGCCCGTGACCTGCGAGCCCGCGCCTCCGGTGGTCGGCGGATGCGCGAGCGCCTGGTCGCGCGCGACGGCGACCGGCGCGCGCAGCAGCGACGCGGCCGAGACGGCGGCGTTGTCGATCAGGCGGTTGATGACCATCTCGGTCACGTCGTCGTCGACGGGCGCGTCGTCGGTCGCGAGCGCGGCCAGGCGCCACGCGAGCTCGTCCTCGCGGGCCAACGGCTGGTCGCTGCGGTGCACCCGCACGGTGTGCACGACGAGGTCGGCGGTCGGGGCGGCCGGCCCGTCTCGACCGTCCGTGACCCCGGACGAGGAGGCGCGGGTCGCGTCCCCTCGGCCGCTCTCGTCGGTCGTCGCCCCGGCGTCGTGTGCGTGCTCGGACGCCTGCTCGTGCTGCGTGCCCATCGGCCACCCTCTCTGGTGGGGCGGGCGTCGTGCGGCCCGCCGTGCGCCGTCGTCGGTGACGGCCGTGTCGTTGCCGACCAGTCTCGCACCCGGTCCGGGCGACGCGTCTCGTCCCCGCCCCGGACGACGCGCCTGGCGTCCCCCGGCCCGCCGACGCGCCCCGTTCGGGGGTGAACCCGTCTGTCCGCCACCTGGCAGGCTGGGAGCATGACGACCGAGAGCCCGCTGGGGGGCGGCTCCGACGAGCGACGCCCCTCCGCCGACCAGCCGACCACCTCCTACCCCGCGACGGGGACGTCCACCCCGCCGACCCGACCGGGCCGCCCGATCGGGCTCGCGATCGCCGCCCTCGTCGTGGGCATCGTCGCGTTCCTGCTCGGCCTCGTGCCCGTGGTGGGCACGATCGTCGGACTCGCCGCCGTGGTGCTCGGCATCATCGCGCTGCTGCGGCACCAGTCGAAGGTCATGGCGTGGATCGGCCTCGGCCTGGGAGCCGTCGCCACCATCGTGTCCATCGTCGTCGCCGTCGGCCTCGGCGCGGCGATCGACAGCGTGCAGCAGGACGACCCGGCCGTGACCGCCACCTCCGAGCCCGCCCCCGTCCGCACCTCGTCGACGCCCGCGCCCACCGCGTCGGCCACGCCGACGTCGGCGGCCGCCGACGTGCCGGCCGACCACTCGGACGCCCTGGCGGACGCCGAGACCATCGCGAACGGCCTCGGCAGCAGCAAGCTCGAGACCTACGCGAAGCTCGTGGCCGGCGGCGCCTCCGAAACCGCGGCGCAGTACGCGGTCGACACGGTCGACGCCGACTGGCAGGCCAACGCCGTCCGCAAGGCCAAGGCCTACGCGGCGGACGGCATGACGGGCGACGTGCTGCGCAACCAGCTCGTCAGCGAGTACGGCGAACAGTTCACCGCCGAGGAGGCCGACTACGCCCTGGCGCACCTCGACGACTGACGCCTCGTGACGCGATCGTGATCCTGGCCGGCCCGACCTCATCCTCTGGGACGAGTGCTCGGGCCGGACCGGTCTGTAGCGTCGAGAGCGACCACCGGAGGACGACCGGAGGCCAGGAGGGCACGATCATGAGGAGCACGACCACGATGCGCACCGCCATCGGCACGGGGGCCACGGCCTGCCTGATCCTGGTGTTGACCGCGGGCTGCACGGGCGGGGCCGACGACGCGACGCCGAGCCCGTCCGAGACGAACTCCGCGACGCCGTCCTCGGCCACCGCCACGCCCGCCCCCACGCCCGCGCCCACCGAGACCGCCGGCCCGGTCGCCCTCCCGGTCGACTGCACCGACATCGTCGACCAGGCCACCTACGCCTCGACCTTCGGCGACATCCCGCTCAACCCGGTCGAGTTCGGCGGCTCGGGCACCAGCTCGGGCGTGGTCACGCCGACCACCCCGCCCGCGGGGGCCGGCGCTCGTGACGTCGTCGGGGCGGCGACCGAGCTGTCCTGCCTCTGGCGCGACCCGCGGGCCGACGTCTCGGGCATCTCGGTCGCGATGGGTCACCTCGAGCCCGCCGCCGGCGCCGCGGCCCTCGACGGTCTCGCCTCGCAGGGCTACACCTGCACCTCGGTCCACGAGGGGCGCAGCTGCCAACTCGTGACGCCCGACCCCCTCTACCCGGTGGACCGCGCGCAGACCTACTGGCTGCGCGACGACGTCGTCGTCACCGTCGACCAGACCAACGTGCCGACGGACGACCTGATCGGCTCGATCGCGACGCGCCTCTTCGGCTGAATCCGCGCCTCCTGCACCTGTCGCACCGTGGACCGGACGTCGCACCGCCGAATTCGGCGGTGCGACGTCCGGTCGGCGGTGCGGTGCACGCTTAGCGCACGCGCAGCGCACGCGCGACGGGCGCTACAGCACGTGCTTCGGCACGCGGTGCAGCGTGACCGCGCCGACGGCGTCGAACGGGTGCAGCGGATCGGGGGCGACCGAGCCGGTCGGGCCCCCGAGCCTCGAGTGCCCCACGGCGCTGAGCACGGCGTAGGCGTCTCCGCGCGACCAGCCGTGGTCGTCCACGAGGAACGAGAAGGCGTCCTCGTACCCGCGGCGGATGCTCTCCTGCACCGGGTCGCCGAGGCCGACGAAGATCCAGTCGTCGGCGGTCTCGATGCGCGGCGCCCGCAGGCCGAGACCGGGCACCAGGTCGATCGAGACGACCGCCGTGCCCTCGGCCTCGATGGCCACGAACGACGACTCGCCCTCGGCCATGATCGCGTGCACGTCGCCGATCGACAGGTACGCCCCCTCGACCATGACCGGGAGGTAGACCGTCGACCCGACCGTGTTCTCGGTGACGTCCATGTTGCCGCCCTGGGCGTACGCGGGCATGATCGTCGAGTTCTCGCCCTCGGCGGGCGCCGTGCCCATGCAGCCGATCATCGGGCGGGCCTCGAAGACGTGCCGGTCGGTGACGTGCACCCCGTCGGAGTCGATCGGCACGCGGCGGGTGAACATCTCGTCGCCCATGACGTGCTGCAGGGCCCCGGACCCGGGCAGGCTGACCGACCAGCCGTGCTCGATGAGTCGGATCTCGTGCACCGTGACGGCGAGCGCGTCGCCCGGCTTCGCGCCCTCGACGTAGACCGGCCCGGTGACCGGGTTGATCGGCACGGACAGCTCCGCGAGGTCGTGGTGTCGGTGCAGCTCGGCGTAGACCGCGTCGCTCGTCTCGAACCCGATGCGTTCGCCGGTACCCGGCTCGATGCGCAGGGCCGGCGGCACCGTGGCCGTGAAACCGGGGCGACCGTGCTCCTTGCCGAGGAAGTGGTCGATCCCGTCGCGGGCGGCGTCCTCGGCGGTCATGCGTCGCGCCGTTCCGAGTCGGCCGCGGGCACCGACGTGACCGCCGGCTCGTCCGCACCCTGCCCGAGGGACGGCGCCGCGCCTCCTCGGCTGCGGTAGTAGAGGAACACGCCCGCGCCGAGCACCAGCCAGACGAGCCCGCCGATCTTGGCCTCGGGTGCCGCGTTGACCAGCACGTAGCCGATGATCAGGAACCCGACCACGGGCACGACGAGGTGCAGCAACCAGTTGCGCGACTTCTTCTTCACGACGTAGTGCACCACGACGGACACGTGCAGCAGCATGAAGCCGAACAGCGCCCCGAAGTTGACCAGCGACGAGATGACGTCGATCTGGCCGACGAAGAACAGCACGAGCACGGCCGAGAGCGCGGACACGACGAGGATCGCGGCCTGCGGCACCTGACGCGTGTTGATCTTCGAGAGGAAGGCCGGCAGCTGCCCGTCGCGGCTCATCGAGAACAGCAGGCGCGACGTCGCGGCCTGGGCGGCCATGGCGTTCGCGATGCCGACGGCCAAGACGTTGACGACGAAGAACGCCGTCGCCCACCCGCTGTTCGACGCCTCGCGCACGAGGTCGAAGAAGGCGTTCCCGGCCTCGCCCTCGGGGAACGAGTCGCGGCCGCCGGCCAGCGCGCTGGCCAGCCAAGTCTGCAGGATGAAGCAGAACGCCACGATGAACAGCGCGATGATCATGGCCTTGCCGGCCCCGCCGCGCTTGCCGGTGCTCTCCTCGGCGAGGGTCGAGATGCCGTCGAAGCCGAGGAAGCTCAGCACGGCGATCGACAACGCCGAGGCGATCAGGGGGGCGGTGACCTTGCTGGAGTCCCAGATCGGGTCGGTCGTGAACTCGGCACCGGGGATCGTGCCGCCGTTGAGCGCGGTCACGGCGATGATGACGAAGATCACGATGAAGACGACCTCGATGGCGAGGAACACCCGGTTCATCAGCTTGATCGAGCTGATGCCGAGCAGGTTCACGGCGGTGTTGACGGCGACGAAGATCAGTGCCCACATCCAGCGGGCGGTGCCCGGGAAGATGCCGATCATCGACTCGGCGGCGAAGACGTAGAGCAGCGTCGGCACGAGCAGGTAGTCGAGCAGGATGGCCCAGCCGGCGAAGAACCCGGCCACGGGGTGGATGCCCCGCCCGACGTACGAGAAGACCGACCCGGCGAGCGGGATCGACTTGGCCATCTGCGCGTAGGCGAGCGCGGTGAAGATCATCGCGACGAGGCCCACCAGGTAGACCAGCGGCACCATGCCCGAGGAGGCGTTGTAGACGGTGCCGAAGATCGCCCAGGGCGCGATCGGCACCATGAAGATCAAGCCGTAGATGAGCAGGTCGACGGTCGAGACCGACCGCTTGAGTTCTTGCTTGTAGCCGTACTGCTCGAGCTGCTGCTGGTTGCTCAGCTCACCGCCGGAGGCGGCCTTCGTGGGCAGGGACATGGTGTGCTCTCTCGCTCGGGTGGGGATCGGGTCGGTGCGGATCGGGTGGGTGCGGGTCGGGGGTGCGGGTGGGACGCGGATCGGTGCGGATCGGTGCGGGTCGGGGGGCGGGAGGCGCGGGCCGCGTCGGTTCAGGAGGCGCGGCCCACGCCGGTCAGGAGGCGCGCCCGGCGTCGCGCAGCTCGTCGTGCGCCGCCAGGAACGGCGCGACGACGGCCCGGAACTCCTCGGGCTGTTCGAGGTGTGAGCAGTGGCTGGCACCGGCGAACACGTGCGACCGGACGTCGGCGATGCCGTCGACGAAGGGCTGCCAGGTGGCGGGAGTCGCCTCGTCGAACTCGCCCGCGACGACGAGGGTCGGCATCGTGATCGCCGGCAGGCGGTCGACGACGGTCCAGTCGCGCAGCGTGCCGATGACGTGGAACTCGTTCGGCCCGTTCATCGTGTGGTAGACCGTCGGCTCGGCCTCCATCTGCTCCTCGCTGTCGACGAAGTCCTGCGGCATGGGCACCACGCGGCAGACGTGCCGCTCGTAGAACGCCTGGGTGGCGGCGAGGTACTCGGGGTCGGTGGTCGTGCCGTCCTCCTCGTGGCGTGCCAGCGCCTCCTGGGTGTCGGTCGGCAGCTGGTCGCGCAGCTCGGCGGCGCCCTCGACCCAGAGCTGCATGGACGCGGGCGAGTTGCAGATGGCCAGGCTCGCCAACCCGTCCGGTGTCGTCACGGCGATCTCGGCCCCGAGCATGCCGCCCCACGACTGGCCGAGCAGGTGGTACCGCTCGAGTCCGAGGTGGGCGACGAGGTTGGCGAACTCCGAGACGAAGAGGCTCGGCTGCCAGAAGTCGACGGGCGCGTCGGGCAGGTGGGTGCTGCGGCCGCAGCCGAGCTGGTCGTAGTGCACGACGGTGCGGCCGGTCTCGTCGGCGAGGGCCTCGAGGTTGCGCAGGTAGTCGTGGGCCATCCCCGGGCCGCCGTGCACCACGACGAGGGGCAGCGCACCCTCGCGCGGCTCATCGGGCGTGGTGACCCGGTACCAGGTCTCGGCGTCGTGGAAGGCGGCGGTGCCGGTGGTGATCGTGGACATGCCGGTGAGCATGCACCCGGCTAAGGTCTCGCGACAAGACCTTTCGCGATGCCTTAATCTGCTCGTAACACGACGAGACCTCGACGGCTCCGCACAGGACGGGTCGTCGAGCAGGGACGGGGACGCGATGGGCCAGGACGACAGCCGAGGAGGCGCGGGCGGCGCGCGCTCGGACGTCGCGGTCGACGGCGGCCTCGGTGGCGCCCTCGGGGCCCCTCTCGCCCCCACGACCCGGGTCGACGACCTCACCGACCGCCTCGTCACGGCCATCACGATCGGCGAGTACCTGCCCGGCTCGCGCCTGCCCGCCGAGCGCGACCTCGCCGCCTCGCTGCGGGTCGGCCGCATGACCGTGCGGGCCGCCCTGGCCCGACTCGTCGAGCAGGGGTTGATCGTGACGCAACGCGGGCGCGGCGGCGGCTCGTTCGTCCAGGCGCCGGCACCGGGGTCGGGCACCGACGTCGTGCGCCGCACGCTCGCCGCGCGCTGGTCCGACCTGCGCGACACGAGCGAGGCGATCAGCCGACTGCACGGCGTCGTCGCCGAGGCCGCGGCCGAGAACCGCACCCCGGACGACGTCGACCGACTGCACGACCGGCTCGAGGGCTACCGCGGCGCCGCGTCGGGCCTCGCGTCGCAGAAGGCCGACGAGGCCCTGCACGTCGCGATCGCCGAGGCCGCCGGCAACGCCACGCTGCGCGGGGTGCTGTTCGACCTCGAGGCCCGCGTGAGCATCTCGGCGCCGGCGCACCTCTGGGGCGGGCCGGACGGCATGCGCGAGATGGAGCTGCGCGCCCTCGCCGACCACGAGGCGCTCGTCGCCGCGATCTGCGACGGGCGTGCGGCGGACGCCGCGGCCATCGCCCGCGAGCACGTCAAGATCGACCTCGAGCTGCTCGAACGCGAGCTCGGCCGCGCCGCGCCCTGACTCCGCACCCGCGCCTCCCCGCCTCCGTCCCCGCGCCTCCTGAGCCCCCGATGCCCCTGGGGTCTCGGTGCCGCGGCGCGGCCGAGGCCGGCCGTGACAGGCTGGGCCGGTGAGCGACTCGACGACGAACGACACCACCCCCACGACCGCCGGAGGCGCGGCGCACGACGCCCCGCCCGTCACCGCCCCTCCCGCCTGGTGGACGACCGCGACGGTCTACCAGATCTACCCGCGCAGCTTCGCCGACTCGAACGGCGACGGTGTCGGCGACCTCGGCGGCATCCGGCAGCGGCTCGGTCACCTGCACGACC
Source organism: Frigoribacterium sp. CFBP 8759 (assembly GCF_014841655.1). NCBI lineage: Bacteria > Bacillati > Actinomycetota > Actinomycetes > Micrococcales > Microbacteriaceae > Frigoribacterium > Frigoribacterium sp. CFBP 8759. Next base: position 53,473 of record NZ_JACYUH010000003.1, on the reverse strand, counting down.
TCGGGGTCGACGTGATCTGGCTGTCGCCGATCTACCGCTCGCCCCAGGCCGACAACGGGTACGACATCAGCGACTACGACGACGTCGACCCGCTGTTCGGCACGCTCGCCGAGTTCGACGCCCTGATGGACGAGGTGCACGCACTCGGCATGAAGCTGGTCATGGACCTCGTCGTCAACCACACGAGCGACGAACACCCGTGGTTCGTCGAGGCCCGGTCGTCGCGCGACTCCCCCAAGCGCGACTGGTACCTCTGGCGCGACCCGCTGCCGTCGGGCGAGGGGACCGACGCCGCGGGCACGCCCGGGGCCGGCACCCACCCGACCGCCTGGCGCAGCGCCTTCAGCGGCCCGGCCTGGACCCTCGACGAGCCCACCGGCCAGTACTACCTGCACATGTTCGCGTCGAAGCAGCCCGACCTCAACTGGGAGAGCCCCGACCTGCGCCGGGCCGTCTACGACATGATGAACCGCTGGCTCGACCGGGGCGTCGACGGGTTCCGCATGGACGTGATCAACCACATCGCGAAGGAGCCCTCGTCGCTGGCGCCCGGAGCCTCGCACTTCGTCATGGGCGGGCAGATCCACGACCACCTGCGCGAGATGCACCGCGAGGTCTTCGCCCACCGCACCGACCGCGAGCTGATCACGGTGGGCGAGATGCCGGGGGTGACGGTCGACGACGCCCGGCTGTTCACGGCCGCCGACCGGCACGAGCTCGACATGGTGTTCCAGTTCGAGCACGTCGGCCTCGACCACGGACCGGCCTCGAAGTTCGACAACCTGCCGTTCGACCTCGTGGCGCTCAAGCGCTCGCTGTCGCGGTGGCAGGAGGGCCTCGCCGACCAGGGCTGGAACAGCCTCTACCTCGGCAACCACGACCAGCCGCGGTCGGTCTCGCGCTTCGGCGACGACGGCCGGTACCGGTTCGAGTCGGCGACGCTGCTCGCCACCGTGCTGCACCTGCACCGGGGCACACCGTACGTCTACCAGGGCGACGAGATCGGCATGACGAACGCCGGGTTCACCGCGGTCGAGCAGTACCGCGACATCGAGTCGATCAACTGGTTCGACGAGTCGGTCGCGGCGGGGGCCGACCCCGAGGGCCTGCTCGAGGCGTTGCGCTTCCGCAGCCGCGACAACGCGCGCACCCCCGTGCCGTGGTCGGGAGGCGCGGCGGCGGGCTTCAGCACCGGCACCCCGTGGATCGAGGTGGTCGCGAACCACGACACCGTGAACGTCGACGCCGACCGTGCGGCGGGTGACCGCTCGGTGTTCGAGCACTACCGGCGGTTGATCGCGCTGCGGCACGAGTCGCCCGTGGTGGCGCTCGGGTCGTTCGAGCTGCTCGCTCCGGACGACGAGCGGCTCTACGCGTTCACCCGCACGCTCGGCGACGAGCAGCTGCTCGTGCTGGCGAACTGGTCGGGCGAGGCGTACGAGCTCGACCCGGCGCTCCACCCGGCGCTGCGGCGCCGGTCCGTGCCGCAGGTCGTGATCGGCAACGTGCCCGGCGGGGGCGGGCTGACGCTCGCGCCCTGGGAGGTGCGCGTCCTGCGGGGCTGACCCGCGCCTCCTCGGCTCCCCCGCGCCGCGCCGCGGGCTCGCATCGCACCGTCCGCTGACCGTCGCACCGCCGATGTTCGCGGTGCGACGTTCAGTCGACGGTGCGACTCGCGCCCCCGGGACGCGCTAGCGTCGGCGAGGTGAGCGATCCCGACGACGCGCCCGCGCCTCCCGACGACCCGGCACCCGCCGAACCGGCACCCACCGAGCTCCCGCACGGCTGGGTGCGCGTCGGCGAGCGCCGCTGGTGGTCGACGTGGGTCGGGGCGACGACCGCGTTCGCCTTCTTCGCGGCGATCCAGGCAGTCCAGTTCGTCTTCCGCATCGCCGAGATCAGCTTCCGGTGGGATCTCGCCCTGTTGGTGGCCGTCGGGGTGACGGTCGGGATCTTCGCGCTGATCACGGTGATCCGGAACGCCCGGGCCCCGCAGCCCTGGATCGACCTCGACTCCGGGCAGCTGCGCGCCGGCACCCGCCGCCCCGTCCCCCTGGTCAGGGTCGACCGTGCCGTCCTGACGACGGCCCCGGTCGGCAACGGCGGCCGCGTGCTCGTGCTCCGCCTGACCGCCAAGGAGGCGCGGGTCGACTTCATCCTGCGCGACCGGAAGGACGCGACCCTCGACCCGACCTCGACCGCCGTGTTGGCGGAGGCGCTGCGCCGCACCTCCGTCGCCATGCCGACCTCGATCCACGACCCGACCGGCCGGTTCGCGCGCTACAACTTCCCCGGCCACGTCGACCGCGACGACGCCGTCGCCCTCGTCGAGCACCCGCCCGCGGCCGGCGACCCGCTGCCCGCGGCCTGGTGACCGCGGCCTGGTGACCGCGACTGGTGACCGAGGCCTCGTGACCGGTTCGCCCTCGAGCGCCCTCGTCCGCGACCACGACCACGTCGCACCACCGTCGCGTCGTCGAACCACGCGAGAAGGTGGTTCCCCGACGCGACGGTGGTGCGACCTCGGTGGCGGGTCCCGGACTCAGCGCTTCCAGTACCCCGAGAACGTGATGCGGTTCTTCGGCAGCCCTGCCGCGTGCAGGTGCCGCCGTCCGCTGGTCGCCAGCGCGGACTCACCCACGACGTAGGCGTAGGCCCCCGGGTCGGCCGCCGACCGGGCCAGCAGCGCGGCGAGCGCCCCCTCCCCGGGCGCGACACCCCCGGCACCCTCGGCACCCCCGGCACCCCGACCGTCTACGTCGTCGTCGCCGCCGAGCGGCCGGCTGCCGGACCCCAGGGCGCCGAGCGCCCGGGCGTCGAGCTCGTCCCGCACCACCCACGTCACCTCGACGCCGTCCGGCACGTCGAGTGGCCGCACGTCGGCCCGGGTCGGCACCTCCTGGATCACCGACCCCACGGAGGCGCGGTGCAGCGACCGCACGATGCCCTCCGTCCCCGGCAAGCCGGTCTCGTCGGCGACCAGGTGGATCTCGGTCGCGTCGTCGGGGGCGTTGAACAGCACGCCCTGGTCGAGCAGGCCGAGGGCGTCGCCGGGGCGGGCGGCGCAGGCCCAGATCGCCGCGCCTCCCTCGAGTTCGCCGGACCCGCCGCGGTGCAGCACGAAGTCGATGTCGAGCTCGGCGCGCGAGGCCCCGCCCGCACCGGCCGCACCGGCACCCGCGCCGGCCGCCCCCGCACCCGCACCCACACCGGCACCCGCTTCCGTCCCGGCCGAACCCGCCGGCCGGAACTCGCGCACCGTGTAGTTCGCGCAGTGCGGCCGCTCGGCCTCGGGGATCGCCAGGTACTGCGCGTACCAGAGCGACGTGGTCGCCCGCGGCAGCCTCAACGAGTCGCTGCCGGGCACCGGCAAGAACAGCCGGAACCACTGGTCGAAGCCCATGCCGCCGAACTCGTGCAGGTCGTCGCCGACGACGGTGACGCGCTGGAAGCTCGGCGAGACGCGCTCGGAACGCAGCACCTCGAGGCGGTGCACTCGGGGGTCGGCGGGCTTGACGGGCGGACGGCGGGTCGACATAAGGTAAGGCTAACCTAACGAACCGCGGGTCGCATCCGACGTCGACGACCACGCCTCCGACGGGCACACCGACGTCGAGCCACCCGCACGACCCGCACCACCCGCACCACCCGCACCACCCGCACCACCCGCACCACCCGCACGACGCGCGATACCGCGCCCTGCCCCACCGCTCCACGATCCGAAGGAGACCCGTGTCCGAACGCCACGCGTCCGCACTGCTGACCACCGCGACCGCCGACGAGTACGAGCGCCTCACCGGCGCCGCCGTCGCCCGGATCGCCGACCGCTTCCGCACGACGCGCCAACCCTTCTCGGGCGAGAGCCGTGCGCACCTGCAACACCTCGTCGACGCCGTCGACCTGGACGCCCCGGGCACCGGCCTCGACGACGCCCTGCGCGAGGTCGACGAACTCTTCACGGCGAACGCCGTCTGGTTCCACGACCCCGCCTACCAGTCGCACCTCAACTGCCCGGTCGCCCTCCCGGCGGTCGCCGCCGAGGCCGTGCTCGCCGCCGTCAACCCCTCGGTGGACACCTACGACCAGTCGGCCGTCGGCACCCTGATCGAGCGTCGCCTCGTCGACTGGACCGCCGAGCGCATCGGCTTCGACCCCGCCACCCGCGACGGCGTCTTCACCTCGGGCGGCACGCAGTCGAACCTGCACGCCCTGCTGCTCGCCCGCGAGCACGCCACGGCGCGCGCCCGCGCCGACGCGAGGGACGAGGAGGCGCGGCTGCGGGACACCGCCGCCCCCGGCCACCGACCCGTCCCGCGCGCCACGGCACTGCACGACCTGCTCGGCCGCATGGTCGTGGTCGCCACCGCCGAGAGCCACTTCAGCGTGCAGAAGTCGGCTCGGCTGCTCGGCCTCGGCGAGGACGCCGTCGTGACCGTCCCCACCGACGACGCCGGTCGGATGCGACCAGAGGCCCTCGCGGTCACCCTGGACGCCCTCGTGCAGGCTGGACACCTGCCGGTCGCCGTCGTCGCGACCGCCGGCACGACCGATCGCGGCTGCCTCGATCCGCTCGCCGCCGTCGCCGAGGTCTGCGACCGCACGGGCGTGTGGCTGCACGTCGACGCGGCGTACGGCGGTGGCCTGCTCGTGTCGCCGACGCGTCGGCACCTGCTCGACGGCATCGAGCACGCCCGGTCGGTCACGGTCGACTTCCACAAGACGTTCTTCCAGCCGGTGTCGTCGAGCGCCCTCATCGTGCGCGACGGGCACGACCTCGACCCGGTCGCCTGGCACGCCGACTACCTCAACCCGCTCACCGACCCCGAACCGAACCAGGTCTCGAAATCGCTCCAGACCACCCGACGGTTCGACGCGCTCAAGCTCTGGGCGACGCTCCGCGCCCTCGGCGCCGACGGCGTCGGCGAGCTGGTCGACCGGGTGATCGACCTCGCGACCGGCGCCCACGACCTGCTGCGGGGCGACGACGAGTTCGTGCTGCTCGCCGAGACCCAGCTCAGCACGGCGCTGTTCCGCTGGCAGCCGGCCGGCGTCGACGACGCCACCGCCGACCGGCTCGTCCCGCTCGTCCGACGCGTGCTCTTCGAGTCCGGCAGGGCGATCGTCGCGAAGACCGTGGTCGACGGGCGTCCCTGCCTCAAGCTCACGCTGCTCAACCCGGACGCGGGTCTCGACGACGTGAGGGGCGTGCTCGAGCTGGTCCGCGCCTCCTCGTGGGCCCTGCTCGAGAGCGACGCCCCCGCCCTCGTCGCCGCCGGGACGGAGGTCGCCCGATGACCGCCGCCACCGCTGCGGCCGCAGCCGCCGCCACCCCGCGCGACGCCCCGCGCCTCCACGACCTGGTCGGCATCGGCCTCGGCCCGTTCAACCTCGGACTGGCCGCCCTGACCGACCCGCTCGACGACGTCGACGCGGTGTTCCTCGACGAGAACGACGGCTTCGCCTGGCACCCCGGCATGATGATCGAGGGCGCCACGATCCAGGTGCCGTTCCTGGCCGACCTCGTGACGATGGCCGACCCGACCTCGCGCTTCGGGTTCCTGAACTGGCTGAAGGCGACCGGGCGGCTCTACCCGTTCTACATCCGCGAGGAGTTCTCCCCGCTCCGCGCGGAGTACGACGCCTATTGCCGCTGGGTCGCCGGCCAGCTCGACACCCTGCGGTGGGGTCGACGCGTCACGAGCGTCGACGAACAGCCCGACGGGACGTACGTCGTGACCTCGCGACGTGCTGCCGACCAGGCCGTCGAGACCTGGCACGCCCGACACGTCGTGCTGGGGGTGGGAACCGAGCCGCGCCTCCCCGAGCCGCTGCAGCGCCTCGCCGACCGGGGCGACGCCCACGGCCGGGGCGACGCCCACGGCCGGGTCGTGCACAGCGCCGACTACCTGACGGCCCGCGACCGCCTGGGCGCCGCCGACTCGGTGACGATCGTCGGCAGCGGGCAATCGGCCGCCGAGATCTACCGCGACCTGCTCGACACGACCCGCGTCGGCGACCGACCGGGGCACCGGCTCGACTGGGTCACCCGTTCGCCGCGGTTCTTCCCGATGGAGTACACGAAGCTCACGCTCGAGCTCACCAGCCCGGAGTACACCGACCACTTCCACTCGCTGCCGCGCGAGACCCGCGACCGCCTCGGCCGCGAACAGCGCAGCCTCTACAAGGGCATCAGCGGCGACCTCGTCGACGACGTGTACGACACGCTCTACCGGCTGAGCGTCGACGGGCCGGTCGACTCGACCCTGCTGACCGAGACCGAGCTGGTCGACGCCCGGTGGATCGACGCCGACGAGCAGCTCGAGATCACGGTCCGGCACGCGCAGCTCGGCACGACGACCACCCGCCGCACGGACGCGCTCGTCGTCGCGACGGGCTACGCCGCACGGCTGCCGTCGTTCCTCGACGCCCTCGGCGACCGGGTCGACCGCGACGACCTCGGCCGCCTCGCCGTGGCCCGGGACTACTCGATCGACGGGGGCCGGGGACGGCTGTTCGTCCAGAACGCCGAGGAGCACACCCACGGCCTCACCGCCCCCGACCTCGGCTTCGGCGCCTGGCGCAACTCGAGCATCATCGCCTCGATCACCGGCCGCGAGGCCTACCCGATCGAGCGCCGCATCGCCTTCCAGACCTTCGGCCGGCCCGACGGGCCGACCGCGACAGCGACACCGACGCCGACACCGACACCGACCGAGGAGGCGCGGGTCACCCGATGAGCACCACCCACGACACCGAGGCGCTCGCGCCCGAACTCGCGCCAGCAGCCTCGCCCGCGGCGCCCACTGCACCCGCAGCATCCGCCGCGGCGCCCGCAGCATCCGCGGCACCCGCGCTGCCGTCCCGCACCGACGAGGGGGCGACGGGCGTGGCGTTCTCGCGCCGCGCCTCCTGCGGTCTCGTCACGATCGAGCCGTTCGCCGCGGACCCCTACGCCGTCTGCCTCCGCCGGTGGTTGGCGCACCCGGCATCGGCCGCCTGGCAGATGGCGGGCCTGAGCACCGACGAGGTGCGCGCCTACCTGGCCGCGATCGACGCCGACCCGCACCAGCAGGCCTGGCTCGGGCGGGTCGACGGCGAGCCGACGTTCTTCGTCGAGACCTACGACCCGGCCGAGGTGCTGCTGACCGAGGTGCACGACGCCGAGCCCGGAGACGTGGGCATGCACCTGCTCGTCGCTCCCCCGCGCGGGCAGCGGGTGCACGGCCTGACCAGCGCCGTCATGGCGAGCGTCGTCGACTTCGTCTTCGAGATCGAGCGGGCGAGGCGCATCGTCGTCGAGCCCGACGTGACCAACGACCGCATCGCGGCGAAGAACGACGAGGTGGGGTTCCGGGCACTCGGCGACGTCGAGCTGCCCGACAAGACGGCTCGGCTCTCGGTCCTGACGCGACACGACCGGGCGGCGGCGCACCTCGCCCCCGGCCCCGTGGACTGGGCTCATCGGCACCTGGTGACCAAGGCGCTGAGCGAGTTCGCCCACGAGCGGCTGATCGCCCCGGTGGCCGACGACGACGCCGCGACCGCCCCCGCAGTCGACGACGACGACGCCGACGCCGCTGCGACGGACGGCGCCTGGCGGGTCGCCCTCGACCACGACGGCCACCGGATCGACTACCGGTTCACGGCCCGCCGGCTGGCCCTCGAGCACTGGGCGATCGACGACACGACGGTCACCCGCACGATCGACGACCGCCCCGAGCCCCTCGACGCCCTCGCGTTGGTCGTCGAGCTGGACGACCTGCTCGGCATCCCCGAGTCGCTGCTCGCCACCTACCTCGAGGAGGTCTCGTCGACCCTGGCGAGCGCCGCCTACAAACGTCACCGGGGCGGCCCGACCGCCGAGCGGTTGACCACCGCGGACTTCCAGACGGTCGAGGCGGCGATGACCGAGGGGCACCCGGGCTTCGTCGCGAACGCCGGGCGCATCGGCCTCGGACTCGACGAGTTCCACGCCTTCTCCCCCGAGGCCGCGGCTCCCGTCCGGCTGGTCTGGTTGGCGGCGCGTCGGTCGGTGACGCACCTCGCACTCGGCGCCGGACTCGACGAGAGGACGCTGTGGCAGGCCGAGCTGGGCCCCGAGAGCGTCGCCCGGTTCGACGCCACCCTCGCCGCGAAGGGCCTCGACCCGGCCGCGTTCCACTACCTGCCGGTGCACCCGTGGCAGTGGCAGCACCGCGTCTCGATCTCGTTCGCCCCCGACGTCGCCCGGCGTGACCTCGTGCTGCTCGGCGAGGGCGACGACACGTACCAGGCGCAGCAGTCGATCCGCACCTTCGCGAACCGCAGCCGGCCCGACCGGCACTACGTCAAGACGGCGCTGGCGATCCAGAACATGGGCTTCGTCCGCGGCCTCTCGCCGGCCTACATGAGGCCGACGCCCGCGATCAACGACTGGGTGCACGACCTCGTGCACACCGACGCGACCCTGCAGGAGGCGCGGTTCCGGGTCCTGAGGGAGCGCGCCTCCGTCGGCTACACCGGTGACGCCTACCACCGGACGACGACGTCGTCGCCGCACCGGAAGATGATCGCCGCGCTCTGGCGCGAGAGCCCGGTGCCGCTGGTCGGCCCGGGTGAGCGGCTCGCCACGATGGCGGCACTGCTGCACCGCGACGGTGCCGGCGACGCACTCGCCTCGGCCCTCGTGAAGGCCTCGGGGCTGTCGGCCGAGGACTGGCTGCGGTCGTACCTGCACGCCTACCTCCGACCGGTGGTGCACTGCCTGCGGGCGCACGACCTGGCGTTCATGCCGCACGGCGAGAACGTCATCCTCGTGCTCGAGGGGTGCGTGCCGACGGCCGCGTTCATGAAGGACATCGGCGAGGAGATCGTCGTCGTCGCCCCGCGCGAGGTCCCCGAGGCGGTGCGGCGGACCGTGCACGCGGTCGACGACCGCGAGAAGGCGTTGGCGGTGTTCACGGACGTGTTCGACGGGGTGTTCCGACACCTGGCCGCCATCCTCGACGGCGACGGCGTGCTGCCCGCGGCCCGGTTCTGGGCGCTCGTGGCCGAGTGCGTCGAACGGCACGCCGACGAGCACCCCGACCTGCCGGGGTCGGTCGACCTGCGGGCGGCGCGCTTCGACCACTCCTGCCTCAACCGGCTGCAGCTGCGCGACACGCGCCAGATGGTCGACCTCGCGGCGCAGTCGTCGTCGCTGATCTTCGCCGGGACGCTGGCGAACCCGATCGCGAGGTAGGGGCGGCGCCCCGGGGCGGGGGCGGTCGGGCCGCCTCCGCCCCTGGGAGGTGGCGGTCGATTCACGGTCGACCACCACCCGATCCGCGCAGGGCCACGGGCCGTGCGGGCCGCCGCCGATCACAGGGGGAGAACCATCGGCGGCGGGTCGAGCTGCTCGAGCGACGATACCGCCGTCGAGTTGCTTGGGTTTGAAGATACTCGCCCGACAAGGGGAAGGCAACGACCGCGCGCTGGGCATTCGCTGCGCGGGGGTGGGTGATTCGAAGCTCGAACAACTCACTCGGCGAGGTATCGTGGCCTCCGTGGCGTCCGTCGCCGCGCCTCCTCGTCTTCGCTCCGTCCTCGCGTCGCCGTCCCGCCAGCAGAGAGCCCACCATGTCCGACGTCTCCCCTCAGCCGCCCGCCGGCTCCCCTCCGCCCCTCGACGACGAGGGCCAGTTCGACGTGACCCTCGTGCTCTCGGCGTACGCGTCGCTGCAGCGACAGGGCGAGCGCGTGCAGAAGGTCGTCGCCGACCACTTCGGCATGGGCACCACCGACCTCCGCTGCCTGACCTTCATCGCCACCGACCACGACACGACCCCGAAGCGCGCCGCCGAGTTCCTCGAGCTGTCGACCGGGGCGACGACCAGCCTGGTCGACCGGCTCGAGAGCGGCGGGTACATCTCGCGCCAGCCGCACCCCTCCGACCGGCGGAGCGTGCTGCTCGAACTGGCCCCGGCCGGACGCGAGGCGATCGACCAGATCCACGACTTCTACCGCCGGGCGTTCCGCGACGCGGTCGACCCGAACCACCTCGACTTCCTCGCGGCGGCGATGCGTGCGATCGGCGACTCGTTGACGCGCGCGGCGGCCGGCGACGACGCCGTCGGCTGAGCGACCACCACCGCCCCCGCCGCCACCGCCGCCACCGCCACCGCCACCGCCGGGTCGAACCACCGATGTGGCGTCGAACCACGCACTCCGGTGGTTCGACGCCACGTCGGTGGTTCGGTGTCGTCCGGATGGTCCTGGTGACCCGCACGGGCGCGCGCGGCCGGTCGTAGGGTGGGTCGATGACCCCCTCGGACGTCCTCGTCGAAGCCTTCTCGCGCCTCCCCGCCATCGCCGTGCGGGCGGTCGCCGACCTCTCGGTCGACGACCTCGCCTGGCGCCCCGACGACGAGGCGAACACGATCGCCTGGCTCGTCTGGCACACCGCGCGGGGGCAGGACGTCCAGATCGCCGACCTCGCCGCGTCGGAGCAGGTCTGGACGGCCGACGGCTGGGCCGAGTCGTTCGCGCTGCCGTTCTCGCCCGCCGAGATGGGCTACGGCATGTCCCCGGCCGACGTGGCCGCGGTGCGGGTCGACGCCGAGCTGTTGATCGGCTACCTCGAGGCCGTGACGCTGCGGACGCGCGGCTACCTCGACGACCTCGACGGCGCCTCGTACGACGACGTGGTCGACGAGGCCTGGGACCCTCCGGTCACGGCCGGCGCCCGTCTCGTCAGCATCCTGAACGACTGCGTGCAACACCTCGGCCAGGCCTCCTACGTGCGCGGCCTGCTCGACCGCCGCTAGCCGCCCGCCTGCCGGCCGCCCCACCGAATGCCAGCAATCCGCCGAGACCCTCTTGCGCGCGCGGGTGTCTCGACGACTTTCCGGGGTCTCACCAACGCAGGAGGCGCGGGTTCAGTCCTCGAGGGACGACGGGAAGTCGGTCGGCACCGTGAATCCGAGCCGCGCGGCCAGTTCGTCGAGCTCGGCCCGGCGCGCCTCGTACTCGGCGGCGAGCACCGGACCGACGACGGCGTCCGCGTGTGGCCAGCTGCCGTCGGACGTCGCCTCGCGCCACAACTCGATCGACGTGAGCGCGGATCGCGTGGCCACGCAGGCTCTCGCGAGGTCCACGACGTCCGCCACGGGGGCGTGCCCGGCATCCGCCCACTGCCGCACCTCGACGGGCACGTACTCGAGGACGCCGGGCGTCTCTGCTCGTGAGCGATGCCCGGCACGCACCCGTCCGCGCGTCCCGAGCCCGCCGATCCAGCGGGCGAGGGCACGGAGACCCGCCGACGTCGCCGCGCCCGCGGATGCTCCGGCGGCCACGGGCACGACGAACGACGGTGGTTCCCGCAAGCCCGCCACGTCCCAGGCGAGCCACCAGGCGACGGCCACCCCGAGCGTCACGCCTGCCCAGGAGGCCACGCGCCTGCCCGCCGAACCGTTCGAGACGAAGGCCCGGCGACGCACGACCTCCAAGGCGGCGTCGAGAGGGACGGACGGATCGGTGACGAGGTAATGGGTCTCGTCGCCTGCGCGGGCGACGCTCACGAAGGCCGTCATGCCGCGTCGTCCCTCATGAGCACGGGGTCGGGGTCGAACCCCAGCGGTCCCGCGACGACGCGGAGCGCCTCGGCGGCGTCGCCGATCGCCGAGCTGAGGGCGACGAGCGGCCGGGCGTCCGTGCGGCGGTCGAGTGGTAACTCGAGCTGAGGTCCCGGGTCGCCCACGAATTCCAGTGCTCCGTCGCCGTCCACGTCGACGTACCCGTGGAGGAGTTCCTCGACCGTCCACGAGGCCTCGACGAGTTCCGTGTACAACGACACGGCCTCGTTCAGTCGCCACACGTCCGAGGCGAGCGTCTCGTCGGTGACCCACCCGAGTACGTCGTCGTCCACCTCGACGATGCCGGGCGCCGTGACCGGTACCGGCAGGTCGGGAGTCGTCACCGCCCACACCCCCCTCGCGGCGAGACCAGCGGCGCCGAACAGGACGATCCCGCCGACGAGGTTGACGGTCCCCTCCGCCAGCGCCTCGGTCAGCTGCAACGCATCGACCACGTCGTCGATGCCCGCGCCACCCGCCACGACCACCAGCACGAACGCGAGCAGCGGCGCGTACCGCACCACCCTCCGCACCGGCCCGACGTACGTCCCGGAGTTCCGCCGCCGCAGCTCGGCCACCGCCGCATCGGCCGCCGCCGCGTCGAGCGACGGGTCGACGACGTGCCAGCGCCTCCGGTTCCCCAGGCGCACGCGCAGCAGGCCGGGGCGGTCGCGGGTCGGGGGCACATCGAGAGACTAGGGGGCGTGCGGCCTGCCCGCCGCGCCCCCGTCCACGGGACGTCCGCCGCGGGCCGGCGGCGCGCCTCCTCGGCTCGTCCGCCTCGCACGGCGTCCGCACGACGAAGAACCCCGTTCCGAACGATCGACCCACGCGATGCGGGGTCCGTCGTCCGGAACGGGGTCCGAGAGCAGGAGGCGCGGTGTGAGCCTCCGGGGAGGGCTCGCTACGCCTGCACTCCCGCGAGCTCGTCGATCAGACGGTCGCCGGAGCGGGCCTCGATCATCTCGGCGTCGATCTCGGCGCGGTCGAGCAGCTCTTCCATGCGACGGCGGCGCTGACGCGTGATGAGCGTGACGACGGTGCCCTCCTTGCCCGCGCGGCCGGTGCGGCCCGAGCGGTGCATGTAGGTCTTGTACTCGTCGGGCATGTCGGCCTGGACGACGAGCTCGATGTCGTCGACGTGGATGCCGCGGGCGGCGACGTCGGTCGCGACGAGCACGTTGACCTTGCCGCTCGTGAGCAGCTGGAGGTTGCGCGTGCGGCGGGCCTGGTTCAGGTCGCCGTGCAGGCTCGTCGAGCGGATGCCGGCGTCCTCGAGCTGGTCGGCGAGCTGCTCGGCGAAGGCGCGGGTGCGGGCGAAGACCAGGGTCTTGCCGCCGCCCGAGGCGAGCTGCTCGATGACCGCGGTCTTGTCGCGCTGCTCGATCAGGAGCACGCGGTGGTCGATCGTGGCGCTGGCCTGGTCCTCGCCGGCGACCTCGTGGACGGCCGGGTCGACCAGGAACTCGTCGACGAGCTTCGCCACGCCCTTGTCGAGCGTCGCGCTGAAGAGCAGCTTCTGGGCGCGGGCGCCGTCGGGGCGGACCGTCGCGGTCTCGCGGATGATGCGCTGCACCGGCTCGAGGAACCCGAGGTCGCACATGTGGTCGGCCTCGTCGAGCACGGTCACGACGACCTCGCTCAGGTCGAGACGACCCTGGTCGATGAGGTCCTCGATGCGGCCGGGGGTGCCGATCACGATGTCGACGCCGCGGTTGAGGGCACCGACCTGGCGCTGCTGGGGCACGCCGCCGTAGACCTGCGTGGTGAACAGGCCGACCGAGCGGGCGATGGGCTGCACGGTGCGGTCGATCTGCATGGCGAGCTCACGGGTCGGGGCGAGGATCAGGGCGCGGGGCTTGCGGCCCATCTTGCGGTTCTTCGCGCCGTTGTTCTCCATCAGCTTCTCGACCAGGGGGGCGCCGAAGGCGATCGTCTTGCCCGAACCCGTGCGGCCACGGCCGAGCACGTCACGACCGGCGAGCACGTCGGGGATCGTCGCGGCCTGGATCGCGAACGGAGCCGCGGCACCCATCGAGGCCAGCTGACGCTCGATGTTGTCGCCGAGGCCCAGGTCGCCGAAGCTCACGCCCTCGACGTCGGCCGCGGTGACGACCTCGGCCTTGAGCTTCTCGAGCTTGACGTCGTCCTCGGGCGAGTAGTGGGTCGCCGCGTCGCGCTTGGGGTAGAAGTCGCTCGAGCGGTCGCCGACGCGTGCCGGGCGGTCGGGGCGGTCGGTGCGGTCGAAGCTGCGGGGCGCGCGGTCGTCGCGCGCCGGGCGGTCGCTGCGGTCGAAGCTGCGGGCCGGGCGGGCGTCGCGGTCGAAACCACCGGAGGCGCGGCCACCGCGCTCGGGACGGTCACCGTACGAGCGCTGGGGGCGGTCGTCACGCGTGCGGTCGTCGCGCGCCGGGCGGTCGCTGCGGTCGAACGAACGAGGGGCGCGGTCGTCGCGCGCCGGGCGGTCGTTCCGGTCGTACGAACGAGGGGCACGGTCGTCGCGCGCCGGGCGATCGTTCCGGTCGAACGAACGAGGGGCACGATCGTCGCGGGCCGGGCGGTCGCTGCGGTCGTAGCTGCGGGCGCCACGGTCGTCGCGGGGAGCGCGATCGTCGCGTGCGGGGCGGTCCGAGCGGTCCCACGAGCGGGGTCCGCGGTCGGAGCCCCGGGCGGCGTCGCGGCCACCGTCGCGGCCGTAGCCGCGGGCGGCCTCGCGACCACCGTCACGGCCGAAGCGGGGAGCGGCGTCGCGGCCACGCTCGCCGTTGCGGCTGTCGAAGTCGCGGTTGCCGAAGCGGTTGCCGCCGGCCGGCTTCTCGCGGGGCTCCCAGTTGGGGCGGCGGTCGTCGGAGCGGGCCGCGCCGGGGGCACGGTTGCCGCCGCCGTCACGGGTGCCGAACTCGCGGCGTCCGCGGTCGGCGCGCTCGCTGGCGTCCCAGCGCTTCTTGGGGGCAGGGGCCCCGGCCTCGTCGGCGCGGTGGCCGCGGTGCTTGGGGCTCTTCGAGCCGGCCTTGGGGGCACCGCCGGTGCGGTCGGTGCGCGGGCGGGAGTTGTCGTAAGGAGACATGGAGGAGTTCTTTCCGGGCTTGTCAGAGATGACGCGAAGAAATACCCGGGCAGCCATTGACCAGGACCGTTCACAATCGTGAATTCATCCCGTCGTGACTCGACGGGAATCCGGCCCACAAGACTTACAAACCCTCGTGCTGTTCAAAGCTGTGCATGATCGGCACCTCCAGGTGCCGATGTGCTCGCGCCACAGGCGCGGTGTCTTGAGCCGACCCACCTACGATACCCGAGCCTCCCCCGAACCGGAAGCCCCGCCTCCTCGGGCACGCCGACCGAGGTCACCCCCGGGCGGCAGCCGTCTCGGCACCCTCGGCACGCTCGGCACCCGCGGCGCCCTCGCCCGACTCCGCCGCCCGTCGGTCGGCCCGGCGTTCGCCGATGCGCTCGAACAGGTAGTAGATGACGGGCAGCACCACGAGCGTCAGCAGGGTGGACGACACGAGCCCGCCGATCACGACGATGGCGAGCGGCTGCGAGATGAAGCCGCCGTGCCCGGTCACGCCGAGCGCCATCGGGGTGAGCGCGAAGATCGTGGCCGCCGCCGTCATGAGGATCGGCCGCAACCGCCGCGACGCTCCCTCGAGCAACGCCTCGCGCACGCGCAGACCCTTCTCGCGGTACTGGTTCACGAGGTCGATCAGCACGATGGCGTTGGTCACCACGATGCCCACGAGCATGAGCACGCCGATCAGCGATGCCACCCCGAGCGGCACGCCCGAGGCGAGCTGCAACAGGATCGCCCCGGTCGCCGCGAACGGGATCGACACGAGCAGCAGCAACGGCTGGATCAGGCTGCGGAACGTCGCCACCATCACGATGTAGACGATCAGGATCGCGATCAGCACGGCGAGGCCGAGCTGCGAGAAGGCGTTGGCCTGGTCGGCCGTCGCCCCACCGATGGTCGCGTCGGTCCCGTCGGGCAGGTCGACGGCGGCCACGGCGTCGGACACCTCGGTGCCGGCGGCCGAGAGGTCGTCGCTCGACGGCGTGATCGTCACGGTCGCCGAACGTACCGCGTCGGTCGTCGTAACGGAGGTCGGCCCGGTCGTCTGCTCGACCGTGGCGATGGAGTCGAGGCGCACGGGCCCGGTCGGGCTCGGCAGCTCGAGGGCCTTCAGCTCGTCGATGGTCGCCGGCGGCGTCGGGTCGACCGTGTAGACGTCGACCGAGCTGTCGTCGATCTCGAGCGACCCCACCCGGAAGGGCTGGATGGCCTGCGACACGATGCCCCCCACGGCGACCTCGCTGTAGCCGAGGGCCGCGGCCGCGACGCGGTCGACCTGCACGCCGATGACCGGCTGGGCCGCCTGCAGGTTGGAGCTGGCCTCGGCGGTGCCGGGAAGCCCCTGCACCTTCTTCAGCACGGCGTCCGTCGCGGTCTGCAGGCTGTCGGGGTCGGGTGCCGTGACGTCGACGGTGATGTCGTTGCTCGTGCCGAAGCCGCTCGACGCCGAGACCTCGATCTCGCCCGCGTCCGTGACGTCGTCCAGCCGGGACCGGACGTCGGCCTGCAGGGCGTCCTGGTCGGCGCTCTCGTCGGTGGTGATCGAGTAGGTGACGGTGCTGTCGCCCGATCCTCCGAGGAAGCTCGCGATCGACGTCCCGCTCGAGCCGATGGTCAGCTGCACCGTCTTGATGCCGTCGACGCCCTCGAGCACCTGCTCGACCCGGTCGGCGGCGTCGGACTGCGTCTGCAGGCTCGACGCGGGCGGCAGGGTCTGCGTGACGCTGAAGGTGTTCTGCCCGCTCGCCCCGAGGAAGTTCGTCTTCATGAAGGGGATGACGGCGCCCGTGCCCACGAGGATGAGCAACGCCACGAGGATCGTCACGACCGGACGCTGCAGGGTGCCCCGCAGCACCGGGACGTACGCGCGACGCAGGCGGTCGAGCGGCCGGGTGTCGGACGGGTCGGAGGCGCGGGTCGTCAACGACTCGACCGTCGCCCCCTCGACGGCGGCGGCCTCGCCCCCCGGCGCGTGCTTGTGGGCTTTCGGTGCCCGGAGGAACCAGTACGCCAGCACGGGCACGATCGTCAGCGCGACGAAGAGCGACGCGACGAGCGCGATGGTGACCGTCAGGGCGAACGGCCGGAACAGCTCGCCGGTGATGTTGCCGACGAAGGCCAGCGGCAGGAAGACCACGACGGTCGTGACCGTGGACGCGGTGATGGCACCCGCCACCTCGCGGACGCCGACCTTGATCGCTTCGAGCCGGTCGACGCCCGCGGTGAGGTGCCGCTTGATGTTCTCGATGACGACGATCGAGTCGTCGACCACGCGGCCGATGGCGATCGTCAGCGCACCCAGGGTCAGGATGTTCAGGGTGTAGTCCGCCGCCTGCAGCCCGATGAACGTGATGAGCACGCTCGTCGGGATGCTGATGGCGGTGACGATGGTCGACCGGATCGACAGCAGGAAGACCAGGATGACGATCACGGCGAACACGAGGCCGAGCAGCCCCTCTTCGGCGAGCGCGTCGATCGACTGCTGGATGAACGGCGCCTGGTCGAACACCACCGACAGCTCCACGCCGTCACCCAGGTCGGAGGCGAGGCCCGGGATGGCGTCGCGCACGGTCTGCGACACGTCGACGGTGTTGGCGTCGAGGGTCTTGGTGATGGCGACCGTGAGGGCGTCCTGCCCGTCGACGCGGCTGATCGAGGTGACGGGTGCGCCGGTCAGCTGCACGTCGGCGACGTCGCCGATCGTCGTGGCCGAGGTGCCGCCGAGGAGCGGCAGGGCGCGGATCTCGTCGACGCTCGTGAGTCTCTGACCGGCCTGGATGGACAGCGTCTTGCCGTCCTGCGTGAGGGTACCGCCGGGGATCAGCGTGCCGTTGGCGTCGAGGGCGTCCTGGAAGGCGGCCGTGGTCAGCCCCGCGGCGGCGAGCGCCGTCTGGTCGGGCGAGATGGTGACGCGTTGGCCGGCGTCGCCGTAGATCGAGGCCTCGCGGACGCCGTCGAGCTTCTGCAGGTCGGGCACCGTGACGGTGGTCAGCCGGTCGACGAGGGCCTGCGAGTCGGCAGAGTCGTAGCCGGTGACGGCGATCTGGATGACGGGCAGGTCGTCGAGGCTGCCCGTGACCACCTGGGTGTCGACGGAGTCGGGCAGCGAGAGCCGGTTGATGGCCGACTGGATCTTCTGCTCGGCCGAGTCGAGGTCGGTGCCGTAGGTGAACTCGGCCGAGACCGTGCTCTGCGAGGTGCTCGAGGTCGCCGAGGTGCCCTCGAGCCCGGGGATGATCTGGACGGCCTGCTCGATCGGGGTCGAGACGTCCTCGTTGACGACCTCGGGCGTGGCCCCCGGGTACGAGCTGACGATCGCGATCTGCGGGAACTGCACGTTGGGCGCGAGCTCTTGCTTGAGCGAGGTGAGGGCGATGCCGCCGAAGACGGCGACGACGATGGTGACGAGGGCGATCAGCGCGCGGTTGCGCAGGCTGAAGACGGACAGCAGGTGCACGGTGCTCCGGTGGTGAGAGGGAGAGCGGAGGAGGCGCGGTGAACGACGTGCACCGCACCTCCATTGTCACCAGCCTCTCTGGGAACTGGCGGCGGTTTCTTTCACGCTGTGCAGATCGCTGCCCGGTCGCCGTGACGGGGACGAGCCGACCGCAGGACCCGACTCAGACGACCTCGGCCAGCAGGGGCGAGGTCGGCGCCTGCACCCCGTCGACCCCGTCCCACGCGGCGCGCAGGGCGGCGAGCGCCCGGTCGGTGTCGCTGGCGGCGTACGAGAACGGCACGCGGAGGAACCGCTCGAACGCCCCGTCGATGCCGAACACCGGGCCGGCCGCGAGCAGCAGGCCCTCCCGGCGGGCCGCGAGGGTGAGCTGCGAACTGACCGGCGCCCCGAGCCCCACCCAGGTGGTGAGACCGCCCGCCGGCGACGGCACCTGCCACGACGGGAACGCCTCCCTCAGGCCGTGGACGACGCGGTCGCGACCTCGTCTCAGGTGGCCGGCCCGCGCCTCCAGCACGCGGTCGAAGTCGCCGAGCAGCTCGGCGACCACGAGCTGCTCGAGCACGGGGGTGCCCAGGTCGCCCGCCGAGCGGGCGCGCACGAGCCGCTCGACGAGCGGGCGCTCGGCACGGATCCAGCCGATGCGCAGCCCACCCCAGAGCGACTTGCCGACCGAGCCGATCGTGACCGCGCGTCCGTACGCGGCCATCGGCGAGGGGGCGTCCCGACGGTCGTCGATCGCCATCTCGGCCATGGTCTCGTCGGCGATCACGACGGTGCCCTCGGCGGCCGCCGCCTCGAGCACGCGCGCCCGCTGGTCGGCGGGCATCGTCGCGCCCGTGGGGTTGTGGAAGTCGGGCATCAGGTAGGCCACCGGCGGGCTGGTGCGCCGCAGGGTCTGCGTTAGCGCCGCTTCGTCCCAGCCGTCGTCGACGGTGACGCTGACCGGCACCAGGCGGGCGCCGGCGCCGCGGAGGGCCTCGAAGGCGTGCGGGTAGCCGGGCGCCTCGACGACGGCCCGGTCGCCGCGCGAGACCAGCACGCGGGCGAGCAGCGCGATCGCGTGCTGCGCCCCGAGGGTCACGACGATCTGGTCGGCAGTCGTCTCGAGCCCCCGCCGTCGGTACCGTTCGGCGATCGCCTCGCGCAGCACCGGCCGCCCGACCGGGTCGTAGCCCGGGTCGTCCAGGTACGCGCCGAGCCGCCCCGCCGCCCGTTGCGCCGCCTCGGCGATGCCGTCGACCGCGGGCAGCGCCGCCTTCGTCAGGTCGAGCAGCCCCTTGGTCGTCGTCGGACGCGGCACTGACGCGCGGGCCGGCAGCCGGACGACGCTGCCGCTGCCCCGCACGCTGTCGACGTGCCCCGTGTCGCGGAGGGCGGCGTAGGCCGCGGCCACGGTCGTGCGGCTGACCCCGAGGTGCGCGCAGAGGTCGCGTTCGGACGGCAGGCGGGTGCCGACCGGCAGCCGGCCGTCGAGCACGAGCAGGCGGATGCGGTCGGCGAGCGCCAGGTAGCCGGGAACCGAGGAGGCGCGCCACGAGTCGAGCAGGACGCCGAGCGCCCGCGACGAGACCGTGGTGGCACCGTGGTCGAGGTTGGTCACGCGGCCACCCTAGGCGGATTGGACCCTTGCCACCAGGCCAGTCGAGCGATTGGATCGACCCCATGCTCCTCTCGCGTCGCCTGCTGCAGTTGTTCGTCGGCCTCACCGCCTACGGCTTCGCCATCGCCCTCATGGTCCGCGCGGGCATCGGCGTCGCCCCGTGGGACGTGCTGTCACAGGGGCTCGTCCGCCACACCGGGCTGACGTTCGGCACCGTCACGTTCGTCACGAGCCTCGTCGTGCTCCTGCTCTGGATCCCCCTGCGCCAGCGACCCCGCTTCGGCACGATCGCCAACACCCTGATGATCGGTCCGGTCGCCGACCTCGGCCTGCGCGTCCTGCCACAGCAGACCGAGTGGTGGGCACAAGGCCTGACCTTCGCGGGCGGCCTGCTGTTGCTCGCCGTCGCGAGCGGCCTCTACATCGGAGCCGACTTCGGGCCGGGCCCTCGCGACGGGCTCATGCTCGGCCTCCACGCCCGGTTGGGCTGGCGGGTGGGCGTCGCGCGCACCGTCATCGAACTCACGGTCCTCGCCGCGGGGTGGCTGCTCGGCGGGCAGGTCGGCATCGGCACGGCGGCCGAGGCCCTGCTCATCGGCCCGCTCGTGGCGATCACGTTGCCGCTCTTCGCCCGGCGCCGGGTGGCGACCTCCGTGGTCGCCCCGGCCCGCGCCTCCTCGCCTGCCTGAGCCGCGGCCGGTACGAACCAGTTCGGACCGACCCGCGCTGACCGGGAATAAATCGTCCACGAGCGAAGTTGACAGGCCCTCGCACGGGAGTAGAGTCGCCGCTCGTGACCAACGACACCCGGTCGCCGAAGCGTTGGCTGATCGGTGAACCCCTCCCCTCGGAGAAGCTCGAGGGGCAGCTGCTCCCGAAGCACCTCGCACTGCCGATCTTCGCCAGCGACCCGCTCAGCTCGGTGGCCTACGCGCCGCAAGAACTGCTGATGATCCTGCTGATCGGCGGCCTCGGGTTCCTGACCCTCGCGCCGTGGGTGGCCGTCGCGGTCGTCGTCCTGCTGCTGGTCGTGGTGGCGTCGTACCGTCAGCTGATCAAGGCGTACCCGTCGGGCGGCGGCGACTACGAGGTCGCCCACAAGAACCTCGGCGAGAAGGCCGGGCTCGTGGTCGCCTCGGCGCTGCTCGTCGACTACGTCATGACGGTGGCCGTGTCGGTCGCCTCGGGCGTGGACAACATCATCTCGGCCGTTCCCGAACTGGCGCCGGTGCGCGTCGAGCTCGCGATCTTCTTCGTCGTCCTGCTGGCGGCCGTCAACCTCCGGGGCGTGCGCGAGTCGAGCAAGGCCTTCGCGATCCCCACCTACCTCTTCGTGTCGAGCGTCTTCGTCATGATCGTCATCGCCCTGGTGCGCACCGCCCTCGGCGACCCGCCCGTCGCCGAGAGCGCCGAGTACACGGTGCAGGCCGACCAGCTGACGCAGGCCGCCTTCATCCTGCTGTTGCTGCGGGCGTTCTCGAGCGGCTGCTCGGCCCTGACCGGCGTCGAGGCGATCGCCAACGGCGTGCCCGCGTTCCGGCGGCCCAAGGTGCAGAACGCCCAGAAGACCCTCGTGCTGATGGGCAGCATCGCCATCGTCCTGTTCGCCGGCCTCGTCGCCGTCGCCTTGATCGCCAAGGTGCACTACGCCGAGGACGCCTGCGACCTCCAGGGGTTCGTCGACTGCGCCACCACGCCGCAGCGCAGCCTCGTCGCGCAGATCGCGAGCGCGGTCTTCGGCGGGTCGCTGTTCGGCATCCCCTTCTACGTGATCCAGGCCTGCACCGCGGCGGTGCTGTTGCTGGCGGCGAACACGGCCTTCAACGGGTTCCCCTTGCTCGGGTCGATCCTGGCCCGCGACCAGTACGCCCCCAAGGCGCTCAACACGCGCGGCGACCGACTGATCTACTCGAACGGCGTGATCGTGCTGGCGCTGGTGGCCTGCGCCATCCTGCTCGTCTACCAGGCCAGCGTCACCGGGCTGATCCAGCTGTACATCATCGGCGTCTTCGTCTCGTTCACGCTCGGCCAGACCGGCATGGTCGTCCACTGGACCCGCATGCTGCGCGAGGGATGCGCCGACCGTGGAGCGGTGTACCGCGCCCGCGGCATCAACGCCTTCGGCGCCCTGCTCACGGCGTCGGTGCTGATCGTCGTGACGGTGACCAAGTTCACGCACGGCGCCTGGCTGGTGTTCGTCATCATGCCGATCCTCTTCGTGCTGATGCTCGGCGTGAACCGCTACTACCGGGACGTGCTCGTCGAGATCGAGCCCGACGCCACGACGCAGTTCGGCTCGCACGGCGACCACGCGATCGTGCTGGTCGGCACCATGCAGAAGCCCGTGCTGAAGGCCCTCGACTACGCCATCGCCGCACGCCACGAGTCGCTCGAGGCGATCCACGTGGGCATCGACGACGAAGCAACGGCGCTCCTGCAGCGTCAGTGGGCCGAGCAGGACATCGAGGTGCCCCTGCGCATCGTCGCCTCGCCGTACCGCGACATCAGCATGCCGCTGATCAAGTACATCAAGGCCCACCGTGAAGAGCACGGCAGCGAGGTCGTCACGGTCTACACGCCCATCTACATCGTCGGCCACTGGTGGGAGGCCGCGCTGCACAACCACAAGAGCCGCCGCATCCGCCAGAAGCTCATGCTCGTGCACGGCGTGACGATCTCGCTCGTGCCGTGGCTGCTCGACTCGTCCGAGGTGCTCTACGGGCGTCGATCGCGGCCGATCCCCGGCCAGGACCGCCGTGGCGAGCCGATCCGCCCCCGCCCCGTGCCGCGCCGCGTGCTCGAGCCGGCCGGTCGCCGGTCGGGCGCCGCCGGCGGGGCCCTGGGCGCCGACGCGGGCCCGGACGGCCGCGCCGGGGCGGCGGTCGAAGGAGGCGCGGTGCAGCGGGGCCTCGACGTCCAGCCCGCGCAGAACGGCACGAAACCCGGCCCGAAGCAGACCCCGCGCGCACCGGGCTCGGCGGCCGGCAACCGCGGAGGCGGCGCCGCCGCACGCAAGGCCCGCTCGGCCGCCCGCAACTCGACCGGCACCTCCCCCCGCAAGAAGAAGTAGCGCCGGCGCCCGGGAGCGTCAGCGCCAGACGGTGCGGGGCCGCAGCAGCCGGTGCCGCGGCTCGCTGTCGTCGAGCAGCAGCGAGAGCACGGCTCCTGCGACGTCGACGAGCGGTTGCTCGACGCTCGACAGGCCGAGCGCCGAGGCGACCGGGGTGTCGTCGTAGCCCACGACCGGCACCGATGACCCCAGCACGACCGATGCCCCGAGCGCGAGGGTGTCGCTCGCGCACACCACGGCGTCCACCGCGACTCCCGCGTCGAGCACCGACCGGACCGCAGCCGAGGCGAGCGGCACCGAGTCCTCGACGGCCAGGTCGAGCGCGTCGATCGAGGCCGGATCGAGCGTGCCCCGTGACGCGAGCGCCTCGCGCCACCCGCGCCTCCGGTCGTCCCCGGCGCCCGAGCCGGCGGGCCAGCCGAGGAAGGCCACGTGCGTCGCACCCCGGTCGAGCAGGTCGTCGGTCGTCGAGGCGAGGCCGGCGCGTCCGTCGACGTCGACCCAGCGGTGTTGCGGGTCGCCCATGTCGTCGATCCCCCAGGGCCGACCGAAGGTGACGAAGTCGGCGCCGGCGTCGATCAGCCATTCGGTGCGCGGGTCGTCGAAGAACGTCGAGGTGAGCACGAACCCGTCGACGTCGGCGCCGTCGAGCAGGCGGCGGAACTGGGCGATCTCGTCGTCGGGCCCGGCCGCCGTGTACAGCAGGATGCGGTGGTCGCGAGCGTCGGCCTGCTCGGTGACCGCGTGCAGGAACCGGTCGAGCACCGCGCCCGAGATGCCGTTCTGCACGGGGTCGAGCCGGATGCCGATGGTCGAGCTCTTGCGGGTGCGCAATCGTCGCGCCGACGCGTGCGGCCGGTAGCCGAGGTCCGCGATCGCCCGCTCGACCCGGCCCCGCGTGTCGGGTCGGACGATGTCGGGCGCGTTCAGCACGTTCGAGACGGTCTGCCGCGACACCCCCGCGACCGAGGCGACGTCGCTGACGGTCGGGAGGCGCGGTGTCGGAACCCGAGTCATCGCGCCCTCCACCCCGGCGCCGGTCGGCGGCCTCGGGTCACGTTACCCCAGCGCCCGGGTGCCTCTCGGCTCCCCGGTCTTGACACCCACGGGGCGGCCTGCCTACTCTGACGACACGGATTTGATCGATCAAATCGCACGTCCGCCCCCGCTCCATCCCGAGGCGCCACCCCGGCACCACACCCCGGCACCACACCCCGACCACAGCACCCGCACCATCGCAACGACGCGACGAGAGGCCCACCATGCGACGACGCACGACCCGCCTGGCGGCAGCAGCCGCCCTCACCACCATCTCGGCCCTGGCCCTCACGGCCTGCGGCTCCGGCTTCAGCGAGGGGTCGGGCGCCGCGAGCGACGGCGCCCTCACCAGCAGCGACGACTCGCTGACCGTGCTGATCGGCTCGAGCGGAGACGCCGAGACGAAGGCCGTCACCGAGGCCGTCGCGAGCTGGTCCGACGACTCGGGCACCGGCGCCGAGGTCAGCGTGGCCTCCGACCTGCCGCAGCAGCTCAGCCAGGGCTTCGCCTCGGGCGAGCCGGCCGACGTGTTCTACGTCTCGACCGACACGCTCGCGGGCTTCGCCGGCAACGGCAGCCTGCTGGCCTACGGCGACCAGCTCGCCAACGAGGGCGACTTCTTCCCGACCCTCGTCGACAGTTTCACGCTCGACGACCGGTTCTACTGCGCGCCCAAGGACTTCTCGACCCTCGGCCTGATCATCAACACCGACATGTGGGCCGCGGCCGGCCTGACCGACGCCGACGTCCCGACCGACTGGGACTCGCTGAAGGCGGTCGCCGCGAAGCTCACGACGGCCGACAACGTGGGCCTGGCCTTCAGCCCCGAGTACGCCCGGGTGGGCGCGTTCATGGCGCAGGCCGGCGGCGCGGTGACCACCGCCGACGGCACCGAGGCGACGCTCGACTCGTCCGAGAACGTCGAGGCGCTGACCTACGTGAAGGACCTGCTGACCAGCGGCGACGCCGCGTTCTCGAGCGACCTCGGCGCGGGCTGGGGCGGCGAGGCCTTCGGCACGGGCAAGGCGGCGATGACCATCGAGGGCAACTGGATCACCGGCGCACTCACCAACGACTACCCCGACGTGTCGTACCAGGTGGCCGAGCTGCCCGCCGGCCCCGGCGGCCAGGGCACGTTGCAGTTCACCAACTGCTGGGGCATCGCCGCCGACAGCCCCAACCAGCAGGCCGCCGTCGACCTCGTCGAGCAGCTGACGAGCACCGACCAGCAGCTCGCCTTCGCCGACGCGTTCGGCGTCATGCCCTCGATCCAGTCGGCCGCCGACACCTGGAAGTCCGACAACCCCGACCAGGCCGCGTTCCTCGACTCGGTCGAGTTCGCCCAGGGCACGCCCACGCAGGACGGGTCCGCCGCCGTGATCAGCGACTTCAACTCGCAGCTCTCCGGCCTGAAGGACGGCGACCCGAAGACGATCCTCGAGTCCGCGCAGAAGAACTTCGAGGCGATCCTCCAGTAACCCTCGGGGCACCGCGCCTCCCCCGGCGCGGTGCCTCGCACTCCCCACCCGACGGGGGCGGCCGGGGCCGCGACGCGTCCTCCCCAGGGCGGTCGCGCCTCCGTCCCTCCCCGGTCCTGCTCCCCGCCTCCCCCGCGGCCGCGCCTCGTCGGCGATCATCCGAGGAGGCGCGACCCATCGACCCGAGACAGCGCACGAAAGGCAGTCCCCATGACCGCGATCTCGACCAAGGCCCCCCGCCGGCGCAGCGCCGTCTCGCGCGGCGAGGGCCTCTCGGGCTGGCTGTTCGTCTCGCCCGTGCTGATCGTCCTGGGCCTCTTCCTGGCCGTGCCCGTCCTGATGGCCCTCTGGGTCAGCGTCTCGGACTGGACCGGCCGGGGCTCCCCCTTCGCGGCCGGCGTCGGCTTCGTCGGGGCGCAGAACTACCGAGACCTGCTCGGCGGCGGCGGCCTGGCCGAGCGCGACTTCGGCCTGAGCCTGCGCAACAACGCCTGGTACGTGATCCTCGTCGTGCCCATCCAGACCGCCGTGGCTCTGCTGCTCGCCGTGTTGGTGAACCGCCAGGTGCTGCGCGGCCGCGGGTTCTTCCGCACCGCGTTCTACTTCCCGTCGGTGACCAGCTCGGTCGCCATCACCGTCCTGTGGCTGTTCCTGTTCTCGCAGAGCGGCGCGGTGAACAAGCTGCTCTCGTTCGTCGGCATCACCGGGCCCGCGTGGTTCAACGACGCCAGCGGCGTGCTGCACAACCTGCTCGCCGTCGTCGGCGTCACGCAGCCCCCGGCCCTGCTGGCCGACCACACCGCCCTCGGCGTCAGCTGGTGGGACTGGCTGGCCGGGCCGTCGGTCGCGATGTCCGCGTTCATCCTGATGGCCGTCTTCACCACCAGTGGCACGTTCATGCTGCTCTTCCTGGCGGCCCTGCAGAACCTCGGTGGCGACGTCCAAGAGGCCGCGATGATGGACGGCGCGAGCGGCTGGCAGCGCTTCTGGCGCATCACGTTGCCGCAACTGCGACCGACGCTCTTCACGGTCCTCACCCTCGGCCTCATCGGCACCTGGCAGGTCTTCGACCAGATCTACACGGGCACCCAGGGCGGCCCGCAGAAGACCACGCTGACGCCCGCCTACCTCTCGTACACCTCGGCGTTCGGCGAACAGGAGTGGGGTCGCGGCGCGGCCATCGCCTTCGTGCTGTTCGTCATCATCGTCGCCTTGACGATCCTGCAGCGCATCGTGCTGCGCGAACGGGCCGTGTCGAAGAGACGCACCCGGCTCTACACGACAGGAGTCGAGCGATGACCACGACCGCACCGATCGCCGACCGGACGAACCCCTCCTCGCCGGTCGCGCCTCCCCCGGCCCCACCTCACCCGGCCGGGCGCGAGCCCCGCAGCACGCGACGCATCGCCGGCACCTCGGTGCTCTACGCCGTGCTGATCGTCATCGCGGCGATCTACATCCTGCCGTTCCTGATCAACGTGGCGACGTCGTTCAAGACCGACCCCGAGGCGGCCTCCGACCCGCTGGCGTTGATCCCGATCACGCCGACGGTCGCCGCCTACCGCCAGCTGTTCCTCAACAGCGACTTCCCGACCTGGTTCCAGAACTCGGCGATCGTGACGATCGTGGTGACGCTCGGGCGGGTCTTCTTCAACTCGCTCGCCGGCTACGCCCTGGCGCGGCTGCAGTTCCGGGGGCGCAACGTCATCTTCGTGCTGCTGATCGGCGTGATGGCGGTGCCGACGGTCGTGCTGCTCATCCCGAAGTTCCTGGTGATCAACCAGCTCGGCATGTACGACTCGTACTCGGGCATGATCGTGCCGCTGCTGACCGACGCCGCCGGGGTCTTCATCATGAAGAACTTCTTCGAGTCGATCCCGCGCAGCGTCGAAGAGCAGGCGCGCATCGACGGCGCCGGCACCTTCCGGGTCTTCTGGTCGATCGTCCTGCCCATGGCTCGCCCGGCCCTCGTGACGATCATCATCCTGTCGTTCCAGGGGTCGTGGAACGAGCTCTCGCACTTCATCGTGTCGACCCAGTCGCCCGAGCTGACCACCCTCACCAAGGGCGTCGCGAGCCTCGCCTCGGGGCAGCTGAGCCAGGGGTCGCAGTACCCGATCAAGCTCGCGGCCGCCGCGGTCATGACGATCCCGGTCGCCATCGTCTTCTTCGTCTTCCAGCGCCGCATCATGAACGCCAGCGCCGGGGCCGTCAAAGAGTGATGCACGCCGCGACGCCCACCCCGTCGCACCCCACGCCCGCCACCCGGAGCCCCAGGAGCCCCCGATGACCCAGACCTCCCCCCTCGATTCCGACCACGCCGACCGGTCGACCCCGACACCCGGCCTCCAGCCGTTCCTCGCCGCCGAGACCGTCGTGCTGAGGGCTCCCGTCCAGGCGTGGTCGGCCGCCGACGGGTCGATGGGCGCGGCGACGATCCACGGCGTCTACCTCGGCGACGTGCGTCTCGTCGCCGGGCACGGCGTCACCGTCGACGGCCTCGTCCCCGAGCACGTGGCCACGGTGCCCCTCGGAGCCTCGTCGGTCCGCTTCGAGTCGCTGCTGCGCGGCCTCGACGACGCCGGAGCCGACCCCGACGTCCGCCTGAGCTCGCTCCGTGACGTCACGACCACGGGCGTCCACGAGCGCCACACGGTCACCTCCCGGCTCGACCGCGAGCTCACGGTCACCCTGGCCGCGACCCTCCGACCCGACGCCTCCCCCATGGACCACGTGAAGGCCGGGATCGTGGGCGCGCCCGTGCGCGACGCGACGCTCACGTCCGACGGCACCCGCGCCTCCTGGCGGGCAGAAGGAGTCCGGGTCGACCTCGAGACCCGAGGAGGCGCGATGCGGGACACCCCGGCCGGCCTCGTCGTCGAGTGGGTCGCCGTCGTCCCCGCCCGGAGTTCCGTGACGGTCGGTCTCGACCTGGTCGCGACCGCCCCCGACGCCGTCGTCCGGGGCGTGCGGACGCCGCCGCACTGGGCCGACCTCGACCCGGCGCCGCGTGACGGCCGGCTCGCCCGCTGGGTCGACCGTGCCCGCGACGACCTGGCGGCGCTCCGGCTGACCACGACGACGGCACCCGACGACGTGTTCTACGCCGCAGGTGCGCCCTGGTTCTTCACGCTCTTCGGCCGTGACTCGCTTTGGGCCGCCCGCTTCACCCTGCCCCTCGACCTCACGGTCGCGGGCGGCACCCTGCGGGTGCTGGCGGGCCTCCAGGGCACTCGACACGTGCCGGGGACGGCCGAGCAGCCGGGCAAGATCATGCACGAACTCCGTCAACGGACGTTGACGATCCCCGGTGAGGACGTGAGCCTGCCCCCGCTCTACTACGGCACCGTCGACGCGACCGCGCTCTGGATCTGCCTGCTGCACGACGCCTGGCGCTGGGGCCTGCCGCGGGCCGAGGTCGAGGCGCTGCTGCCGCACCTCGACGCAGCCCTCGCCTGGATGCGCGACTCGGGCGACAGCGACGGCGACCTGCTGCTCGAGTACGTCGACGAGACCGGCCACGGCTTGGCGAACCAGGGTTGGAAGGACTCCGGGGACAGCGTCCAGTGGCGCGACGGAACCCTCGCCGAGGGGCCGATCGCGCTCTGCGAGGTGCAGGCCTACGCGTACGAGGCGGCCGTGCACGGGGCCGACCTGCTCGACGCTTTCGGTCGGGCGGGCGGCGACGCGTGGCGCGACTGGGCGGGGCGCCTGCGCGACCGGTTCCGCGCCTCCTTCTGGGTCGACGACGCCGCGGGCGCCTACCCGGCGATCGCCCTCGACGCGGCCAAGCGGCCGGTCGACACGGTCACGAGCAACCTCGGGCACCTGCTCGGCACGGGTCTGCTCGACCCGGACGAGGAGGCGCTGGTCGCGTCCCGCCTCGTCTCGCCCGAGCTGTCCAGCGGATTCGGCCTCCGCACGATGTCGACCGACAGCGCCGGCTACTGGCCCCTGAGCTACCACGGGGGCAGCGTCTGGACCCACGACACGGCCATCGCGGTGCAGGGCCTGGCCCGGGCCGGGTTCGCCGACGAGGCCGCGGTGCTCGCCGAGGGCCTGCTCGCGGCGGCGCCGACCTTCGACTACCGGATGCCCGAGCTCCACTCGGGCGACCCGGCCCGCGAGGTGCCGTCGCCCGTGCCGTACCCCGCCTCGTGCCGCCCCCAGGCCTGGTCCGCCGCAGCCGCCGTCGCCGTCTGGTCCGCCACGCACGCCGTGCGCCCGCCCCGCCACCCATGACCGCTCGCCCCGCTGGCCCCGCCGCCGATGGTGCGCGCACCCTCCCGCCGAACGCGGGCGAGCCCGCGCACGGGCATCGCCTGCGTCACCCCTGCCGTCGGCGCTCGGCGTCGCTCTCCGACAACCGCGCGACCACCTGACGGGCGATCGCCCGGCCGGCCCGGTTCGCCCCGATCGTCGAGGCCTGCGGCCCGTAGCCCGCGAAGAACAGCCGCGGGTCGAGGGTGGAGGCGCCGCCCTCGACGCTCACGCCCCCGTCGGCCGAGCGCAGTCCGAGCGGCGCCAGGTGACGCAGCTCGGGCCGGAACCCGGTCGCCCAGACGATCGCGTCCGCGTGGGCGGAGGTGCCGTCGGCCCATCGCACCCCGTCGGGTTCGACGGTCGCGAACATCGGCCGCTCGACCAGCACGCCGCGCTCGATGCCCGACACGAAGCGCCGGGTGCGGGGCACGCCCGTCCCGCTGACGATGCTCGGCAGCGCCTGCCCCGCCCGTGCCGCGCGGTCCTGCGCGGCGACCGCCGCGACGGCCGACTCGACGTCGAGCTCGCCCTGGTCGAGCCAGTCGACCGACCGGCGGGTCACCCACGTCGTCGAGGCCGCGACGCCGTCGAGCTCCAACACGAATCCGATCGCGCTCGTGCCGCCGCCGACGACGACGACGTCGAGCCCCTCGAGCTCGGAGGCCGCCCGGTAGTCCGAGGTGTGCAGCTGACGCCCGCGGAAGGTGTCGCGCCCGGGGTACCACGGCACGAACGGGGCGCCCCAGGTGCCGGTCGCGTTCACGACGACCTCGGCCCGCAGAGCGCCGAACCCCGGCCCTGTCGCCGCAGCCGGAGCGCCCCCCGAGGAGGCGCGCCTCGCCCACCGCACCGAGAACCCGTCGCCCAGCCCGGTCACCTCGGTCACCTCGACCGGGCGCCGCACGTCGAGCCCGAGCGCGTCCTCGTACCGGGCGTACCGGTCGGCGACGACGTCACGCGCCGGGGCCGACCGGTCGGCGTCGGCGAACCCCAGCCCCAGCTCGGCCATGCCCGGCAGGTCGTGCACCCGGTGCGCGGCACCCAGCCGCAGGCTCTCCCAGCGGTGCTGCCACGCGCCTCCGGTTCCGGGGCCCCGGTCGAGGACGACGAGATCGCGACCCACCTCGAGTCCGAGCCGGCGCAGGTACCACGAGACCGACAACCCGGCCTGGCCCGCACCGATCACGAGGACCCTCGTCCGCTCGCCTTCGCCCCCTGCAGTCATCCGGACCATCATGCCCGTCCGAGGCGGCAGCCGGGGCTAGGGGTACATGATAAGATCGGTCCAGTTTTTCACCAGCATCCTGTCGGCAGTTCCCGGGTCGTCCGACACCGTTTCCGGGCCGAGTTCAGAGGGGGTCACGCATGGGGCGCGGCCGTCAAAAAGCCAAGCACACCAAGGTCGCCAGAGAGCTGAAGTACTTCAGCCCTGACACCAACTACGGTGCACTCGAAAAAGAGTTGGCGACGAAGAACGACTCCGGCGACGAATACGTCGACAAATGGGCCGACGACTTCGACGACGAATACGACACCGAGCACGACCAGAACAAGAGCGCCTGAGGCCGGCCGGCTGATGACCTCTTCGTCCTCGTCCCTCGCCTGGGAGCAGGTCGTCGTCGACGCGAGCGACCCGGCCGGGCTCGCCCGTTGGTGGGCCGACGCCCTCGGGTGGGTGTTCGTCTCGGTCGACGACGACGAGCCCGAGATCCGTCCGACGGCCGACACGCTGCCGGGGCTCCTCTTCGTGAGCGTCCCCGAGGCCAAGACGGTCAAGAACCGTCTGCACCTCGACTTCCGTCCGACGCCGGTCGACGGCCAGAGCCGCGAGGCGACGCAGGCCGACGAGGTCGCGCGGCTCGAATCGCTCGGGGCCGTCCGCGCACAGGTCGGCCAAGACGACACGGACGTGTCGTGGGTCGTCCTCGCCGACCCCGAGGGCAACGAGTTCTGCATCCTCTGAGTCCGCACCACGCACGCCACACGACGACGGCCCCTCGATCTCGAGGGGCCGTCGTCGTGTGTCACCAGCTCACCGGGTGACGGGCCGAACCGGCGACGCGGCCGCCGTCAGGAGGCGCGGCTCAGCCGCCGACGAGCGTCGCGACCGCGGGCAACAGCCCCACGACCAACAGCAGGATCATGCCGCCGGCCGTGAGGGCCGCGACCTTGCGCCCGCCGGTGACGGGTGACGCGGACGACCGCAGCGGCGCGGGCTGGGCGGGGACGCGGCTGACCCGGGCGCTGCGCGGAGCGGCGACCGCCGCGCGCGAGACGGTGGAGAGGGGGATGCGGGTGGTGCTCATGGGTCGACTCCTTCGTCGTCCGGTCTGACGTCGTCGTCAGGACGCCCGGCAGGGGCGTGGCTTCATCGTACGTCCGCCGCCGGACGAACGCCACGCGACGTCGCCGGTGATCAGCCCGCGTAGGACCCGACGAGCCGCACCGCGCCTCCGTCGACTCCCTTGGCGCCCTGTTCGAAGCCGGACAGGTCACGCGCCCGGGTCGAGACGGTGCCGACGGGCCACGTCGCGATGCCGTCGGCCTCGAGGGCCGCGGTGACCGAGTCGGCCTGTCCGGCGGCCACGACGGCGATCATGCCGATGCCGAGGTTCCAGGTGCCCTCGCTCGACTCGAGGGTCGAGCCGGCCAGGTCGCTCAGCACCCGGAAGACGGGCAGCGGCGACCAGGTCGAACGGTCGACCTCGGTCCACGACCCGAGGGGGAGCACGCGGGCGAGGTTGGCCGCGATGCCGCCCCCGGTGACGTGGCTGAGCGAGTGGATCGCGCCGTCGAGCGCAGGGTCGTCGAGCACGCGCAGCAGGGGCGAGGTGTACAGGCGCGTCGGTTCGAGCAGTGCCTCGCCGACGGTGCCCGAGAACTCGGGCAGGGTGTCGTCGTAGCCGAGGTCGCGAGAGGCCAGGATGTGGCGCACGAGCGAGAAGCCGTTCGAGTGGACGCCCGACGAGGCGAGGGCGAGCACGACGTCGCCGTCGCCGACGAGGTGCGGGCCGAGCTGGCGCCCCGACTCGACCGCACCCACCGCGGCGCCGGCCACGTCGTAGTCGTCGGGCCCGAGCAGGCCGGGGTGCTCCGCCGTCTCGCCGCCGACGAGGGCGGTCCCCGTCGCGCTGCAGGCGCGGGCGATGCCCTCGACGATCGAGGCGATGCGGGTCGGCACCACACGGCCGCAGGCGATGTAGTCGGTCATGATCAGCGGCCGGGCGCCGACGACGACGATGTCGTCGACGACCATGCCCACGAGGTCCTGCCCGATCGTGTCGTGCTTGTCGAGCGCCTGGGCGATGGCGACCTTCGTGCCGACGCCGTCGGTCGACGTCGCGAGCAACGGCTTGTCGAAGTCCTTGAGGAACGACACGTCGAACAGCCCGGCGAACCCGCCCACGCCACCGACGACACCGGGGCCGTGCGTGGCGCCGACGGCCGCCTTCATCAGCTCGACCGCCCGGTCGCCGGCGGCCGTGTCGACCCCCGCTGCGGCGTAGGAGGCGCTGGTCGAGTGGGCAGAGGAGGTCGCCATTCGTTCATCCGTTCGGTGTCGCTCTAGACTGTCGCGGTAACCCCAACTCTACGGTCTGGAGCCAGATCCGCATGTGCGGCATCGTCGGTCTCGTCGCGCACGAGCCAGCAAATCAACTCGTCTACGACTCGCTCCTCCTGTTGCAGCACCGGGGGCAGGACAGCACCGGCATCGCGACCGCCGAGGGCGGCATCTTCCACGTGCACAAGACCAAGGGTCAGGTGCGCGAGGGCTTCCGCACCCGCGACATGCGCGCCCTGCTCGGCAACATGGGCCTCGGTCACGTGCGGTACGCCACCAAGGGCGCGGCCAGCAACGAGCAAGAGGCGCAGCCGTTCTACGTGAACGCGCCCTACGGCATCGTGCTGATCCACAACGGCAACCTGACGAACACGCGCGAGCTCACCAGCGAGCTCTTCCACGTCGACCGTCGTCACCTCAACACGAACAGCGACACCGAGCTCCTGGTCAACGTGCTGGCGCACGAGCTGCAAGAGCAGGTCAACGGCAGCGAGCTCGACCCCGAGCAGATCTTCGCCGCGGTCTCCCGCGTGCACGACCGGGTGCAGGGCTCCTACGCGGCGATCGCGATGATCGCGGGCCACGGTCTGCTGGCCTTCCGCGACCCCTTCGGCATCCGCCCGCTGGTCCTGGGCCGCCGTCTCGCCGCCGACGGCGTCCGCGAAGAGTGGATCACCGCCTCCGAGTCGCTCGTCCTCGAGTCCGGCGGCTACGAGATCGTCCGCGACGTCGCCCCCGGCGAGGCCGTCTTCATCTCGCTCGACGGCCAGATGGTGTCGAAGCAGTGCCACGCCAGCCCGCGCCTCATCCCCTGCTCGTTCGAGTACGTCTACCTGGCCCGCCCCGACTCGATCATGAACGGCATCTCGGTCTACGACGCCCGCCTGCGCCTCGGCAACCGGTTGGCCGACACGATCGCCGCGCACTCGCCGATCGGCGACATCGACGTGGTCATGCCGATCCCCGACTCGTCACGCCCCGCGGCCATGCAGGTCGCCCAGAAGCTCGGCATCGAGTACCGCGAGGGCTTCTACAAGAACCGTTACGTGGGCCGCACCTTCATCATGCCGGGGCAGGCCGAGCGCAAGCGGTCGGTGCGCCAGAAGCTCAACGCGATGTCGAGCGAGTTCAAGGGCAAGAACATCCTGATCGTCGACGACTCGATCGTCCGCGGGACGACCTCGCGCGAGATCGTCGAGATGGCCCGCGCCGCCGGAGCGAACAAGGTGACGTTCACCTCGGCCGCTCCCCCGGTCCGGTTCCCCCACGTCTACGGCATCAACATGCCGTCGCGGCACGAGCTGGTCGCCCACGACCGCAAGATCCCCGAGATCGCCCGCGAACTGGGTGCCGACCACCTCATCTACCAAGAGGTCGCCGACATGCAGGCGGCCATCACCGAGGGCAGCGACGTCACCGAGCTCGAGATGAGCTGCTTCACGGGCGAGTACGTCACCGGCACCGTCAGCCCCGAGTACCTCGCCTGGGTCGAGGCCAACCAACTCAGCTGAGTCGCGCCGCCGTCGCCACCCGCACCTCGCCCCTGCTTCCACCCGCCGGGGGAGGTGCGGTGTCGGCAGGCGTCCCTA
Organism: Frigoribacterium sp. CFBP 8759; assembly: GCF_014841655.1. Taxonomy (NCBI): domain Bacteria; kingdom Bacillati; phylum Actinomycetota; class Actinomycetes; order Micrococcales; family Microbacteriaceae; genus Frigoribacterium; species Frigoribacterium sp. CFBP 8759. Next base: position 18,749 of record NZ_JACYUH010000003.1, on the reverse strand, counting down.
GGCTGGGGGCCATGAGCGACGTCGGCATGCCCCGCCCCGAACCGACCGCGACGCCCCCGGCGTCCGCCCTGCAGATCACCGGTCTGCGCAAGGCGTTCGGCGACAAGGTCGCCGTCGACGGAATCGACCTGACCGTGCCGACGGGCTCGTTCTTCGGCCTCGTCGGCCCGAACGGCGCCGGCAAGACGACCACGCTCTCGATGGCGACCGGTCTGCTGCGTCCCGACTCGGGCAGCATCGCCGTGCTGGGCGTCGACGTCTGGTCCGACCCGACGCACGCCAAGTCGCTCGTGGGCGTGCTGAGCGACGGCATCTCGCTGTTCGACCGCCTCACCGGCGAGCAGCTCGTCACGTACCACGGCCTGCTCAACGGCATGAGCCGCGAGACGACGGCCCAGCGGGTCGGCGACCTGCTCGACCTGCTCGACCTGCGCTCCGCCGGCGGCACGCTCGTCGTCGACTACTCCGCGGGCATGACCAAGAAGGTGGCGCTCGCCTGCGCGCTCGTCCATGCCCCGCGCCTCCTCGTCCTCGACGAGCCGTTCGAGTCGGTCGACCCGATCTCGGCCGCGAACATCCGCGACATCCTGCACGGTTACACGCAGAACGGCGGCACGGTCATCGTGTCGAGCCACTCGATGGACCTCGTCCAGCGCATGTGCGACCACGTCGCCGTCATCGCGGCCGGGCGCGTGCTCGCGGCCGGCACGACCGACGACGTGCGCGCCGGCTCCACCCTCGAGGACCGCTTCGTCGAACTCGTCGGCGGCCGTCAGCACAACGAGGGGCCGTCGTGGTTGCGCACCTCCTGAGCCTGCGCTGGCGGGTGCTGCTGAACGGCTTCAAGCGCAGCACCTGGCAGATCGTCGCGGCCGTCATCGGCGGGCTCTACGGCCTCGGCGTTCTCGCCGCCGTCGTGGTCGGCCTCGTCGCCCTCTCGTTCGCGCCCGAGCGCTGGGCCTGGACGGCCGGCGTGCTCGGCGGTTCCCTCGCCGTCGTCGGCTGGATCGTCGTGCCCTTCGTCGCCCGGGGCTACGACCAGACCCTCAGCGTCTCGAAGCTGCGCCCGTTCCCCCTGCCCGCCGACAGGCTCCTCGTCGCCCTGTTCGTCACCGGGCTGCTGGGCATCCCGGGCATCGTCACGCTCGTCGCCGCCCTCGCGACGACCTTCAGTTGGCTGCACCACCCTCTCTCGGCCGTCCTCGCGCCGTTCTGCGGGGTGCTCGGCGTCTTCGTCTGCGTCGCGGCGTCCCGCGCGGTCGAGACCGCCACCAGCGCGCTGGGTGCCAAACGTCGCTACCGCGAGTTGATGAGCGTCGCGATCTTCGTGCCCCTCATCCTGGCCGGGCCGCTGATCGGGCTGGTCGGCCAGGGGCTCAGTTCCGTCGGTGACGACCTGCCCCGTGTCGCCCACGCCCTGTCGTGGAGCCCGCTCGGCGCCGCCTGGTCGATCCCCGGCGACGTCGCCCTCGGCCGACCGGGCGAGGCAGCCCTCAAGGCCCTCATCGCCCTGGTCACCCTGGGGGTGCTCCTCCTGCTCTGGCGACGCGGACTGGCGACGGCGCTCGTGGCTCCCCCGGCCGTCACGGCCACCGCGGCGTCCAAGGGCCTCGGGCCCTTCGCCCGGTTCCCCGCGACGCCGACCGGTGCGGTCGCCGCCCGGACGGCCGTCTACTGGCTGCGCGACCCGCGGTACGGCGGGTCGCTGATCGTCGTCCCGCTGATGCCGGTCCTGGCGATCTTCCTGTCGTTCTCCCTCGAGACGACCTGGCCGCTGTACGCCATCGGCCCGGCCGTGGCCGCGCTCCTCGCCATCACGCTGGCCGCCGACGTCTCGTACGACGGCACGGCCTTCGCCGCGCACCTGTCGACCGGCTTGGCGGGTTCGGCCGACCGCGCAGGTCGCGTCCTCACGCTCTCGCTGTTCGCGGTGCCCTCCGTCGTGCTCGCCACGCTCGTCCCCCTGGCGGTGGTGGGCCGTTTCGACGTGGCCCCGGCGCTGCTCGGCATCGGCCTGGGGCTGCTGCTCACGGGGTTCGGCGTGTCGAGCGTGGCCTCGGCGCTGTACCTGATGCCCGTCCCGGCGGCGGGCGAGAGCCCCTTCAAGTCACCGCCCGGGGCCAACGTCACCTCGACCCTCGGGCTCTACGCCTCGTGGGCGATCGTCTTCGTGTTGTCGCTGCCCGAGCTCGTGCTCGGAGTCGTGGCGCTGGTCCAGGGCTCGGTGATCCTCGGGCTCGCGACGCTCGTCGTCGGCGTCGTCCTCGGTCTCGTGCTGACGATCATCGGCATCCGACGCGGCGGCCGCCTCCTCGACGCCCGCGGCCCCGAGCTGCTCACCAGGTTGCGGCGGGCTCGCGGGGCCTGACCCGGGCCGTCAGCCGGGCACGAGGCAGGTAGGCGAGGCCTGGCGCGGCTCGGTGAGGCCTGGCTCGGCTCGGCTCGGCTCGGTGAGGCCTGGCTGGGCTCGGCTCGGCTCGGCTCGGCAAGGCGAGGTCAGTCGCGGTCGGGTTCGCCGTCGGTGACCGGGCGGGCCGCCGTGTCGACCTCGTCGTCGATCGGCATCTCGAGCCGTTCGCGTTCGACCTGGACCCGCTTCGCCCCACGGCTGGTCACCTGCTCGGCGACAATGGCCACGACGCAACCGACGGCCCCGCCGATGGTGAGCCCCCAGAGCGAGATGTACCCGTAGGTCTGGGCGACGCCCTCGCCCGAGTCGAACGGGAAGAGCGAGGTGACGATCAGCGACACGACCACGCCGAGCGCTGCACCCATGATCAAGAACACGGGCACCTTGGGTGCCCGACGCACGGTGACCTCGTCGCGTTCGACGATCGACTCGGCTGCGCGATCGGCGGAGGGCTCGACGACGGGCTCGGGTCGCTGCTGGTCGTCGGGTGCGTTCGTCACCCGCCCATCATCCCAGAGGAGGCCGACCCCCGCCGCCGCCCCTCTCGACGTCGAGCAGGGCCCCTCGAGGAGCGACCACGGCGGAGGCACCGCCGAGGAGGCGCGGGTCAGCCCCGCTGCCAGGCGATCGGCACGTAGCCGGTCAGGTCCGCCCTGCTGCCGGAGGCCGACACGAGAGCCCCGGCCCGCGCCTCCTGCCAGCTGAGATCGCCGGTGGCGAGTCGCACGAAGGTGGCGGCGTCGGTCTCGACGACGTTCGGCGGCGTGCCCCGCGTGTGACTGAGTCCTTCGCGGAACTGCACCGCGCCGAACGGTGGGACGCGCACCTCGACCGTCGCACCGGGTTCGCCGTCGGCGAGCACCTGCAGCAACCAACGGACGGCCATGGCGGTCAGCGGCCGTGGCGCGGTCTCGTCGGCGGCGAGCGCCGCCCGCACCTCGCCCACCGCGGCCGATCCCGCCGCGTCCTCGATCCGTGCCCTGGCCATGCGCCCACGCTACCCGCGCCTCCTCGTCTCGCCCCGCTCCGGCCCGCCCGCCCCGGCCCGCCCGCGCCAGCCCTCCCCGGCCCGGGCGACGGACTCGGCATCGCCGCACGCCCTCGGTAGGCTGTGGCGCGTGCGAATCCTCGTCCTCGGTTCCGGTGCTCGCGAGCACGCCATCATCACCGCCCTGCTGCGCGAAGACGCGGGCCACGAGATCACCGCGGCCCCCGGCAACGCGGGCATCGCCGACCAGGTCGGCATCGTGCACCTCGACCCGTCGAACGGCGCCGTCGTCACCGAGTACGCCCTCGAGAACGACGTCGAGCTGGTCGTCGTCGGTCCCGAGGCACCGCTCGTCGCCGGTGTCGCCGACGCCCTCCGCACCCGGGGCATCCCCGTCTTCGGGCCGGGCAAGAAGGCCGCGGCGCTCGAGGGCAGCAAGACCTTCGCGAAACGCATCATGGACGAAGCCGGCGTACCGACCGGGCGGGCCACGCGCGTGGGCACCCTCGACGAGGCCCTCGGCGTGCTCGACGACTTCGGCTCCCCGTACGTCGTCAAGGCCGACGGGCTGGCGGCCGGCAAGGGCGTCCTCGTCACCGACGACCGCGACGCGGCGGTCGAGCACACCACCTACTGGCTGCAGCACGGGCCCGTCCTCGTCGAGGAGTTCCTCGAGGGTCCCGAGGTCTCCCTGTTCTTCCTCAGCGACGGCCACACGGTCGTGCCGCTCAGCCCCGCGCAGGACTACAAGCGCCTGCTCGACGGCGACGCCGGTCCCAACACGGGCGGCATGGGTGCCTACTCGCCACTGCCCTGGCTCGCCGACCGCTTCGGCAGCGAGAAGGACTTCGTCGACGAGGTCCTCGACGCCATCGCCACCCCGACGGTGCGGCAGCTCGAGTCCGAGGGCACGCCGTTCATCGGCCTCCTCTACGCCGGGCTCATCCTGACCGAGCGGGGCGTGCGCGTCATCGAGTTCAACGCCCGGTTCGGCGACCCCGAGACGCAGGTCGTCCTGCCCCGTCTGGTCACGCCGCTCAGCGGGCTGCTGCTCGCCGCGGCGACCGGATCGCTGGGCAACCACGAGTCGCCGCGGTTCTCGTCCGACGTCGCGGTGACCGTGGTCCTCGCGAGCGAGGGCTATCCCGAAGGCGCCGTGAGCGGTCGCCCGCTGCGGGGTCTCGACGACGCGACCGCCGTCGCCGGGGTCCACGTCGCGCACGCCGCGACGGCGCGCCTCGACGACCAGCTCATCGCCACCGGAGGGCGCGTGCTCAGCGTCGTCGCCGAGGGGGCCGACTTCACCGAGGCCCGGGGTCGCGTCTACGACGCCCTCTCCCGCATCGACCTCGAGGGCGGCCAGTACCGCCACGACATCGCCGAGCGGGTCGCCCGATGACCGCCCCCGACGGCACGACGCCCTCCGCCTCCGGCCTCGACGCCGCCCCTCGCCACCTCGACGGGTGGACGCCGGTGTACTCGGGCAAGGTGCGCGACCTCTACGTCCCGGCGCCGGTCGCCGGCTCGGTCGGCGACGCCGCCACCCTCGCCGACACCGAGTACGTGCTCGTCGTCGCGAGCGATCGGGTCAGCGCCTTCGACCACGTGCTCGAGCCCGGCATCCCGGGCAAGGGAGCACTGCTCACGCAGCTCAGCCTCTGGTGGTTCGCCCAGCTCACCACCGTGCCCAACCACCTGGTCGACCCGACCACCGCCTCCGTCTCGTTGCCCGCGCAGTTCCGGGACCGCGCCATGCTCGTGAAGCCGCTCGACATGTTCCCCGTCGAGTGCGTCGTCCGCGGGTACCTGGTCGGCAGCGGCTGGGCCGAGTACCGCGAGCACGGCACCGTCTGCGGCATCCCGCTGCCCGAGGGGCTGTCGAACGGCGACCGGTTGCCCGAACCGATCTACACCCCGGCGTACAAGGCTCCGCTCGGCGAGCACGACGAGAACATCTCGTTCGAGCGCACCGTCGAACTCGTGGGGGCCGAGACCGCGGCGGCCCTGCGCGACCGGTCGCTCGAGATCTACCGCCTGGCGTCGGACGTGGCCGAGGTCCGGGGGGTCGTCCTCGCCGACACGAAGTTCGAGTTCGGCGCCGACCGGGCCACGGGCGAGATCACCCTGGGCGACGAGGTCCTCACGAGCGACAGCAGTCGCTTCTGGGACGCCGAGGTCGACGCCTCGGGCGACCGCACCCAGAGCTTCGACAAGCAGATCGTCCGCGACTGGCTCTCCGCGCACTGGGACGGCACGGGCGAGGCCCCCGCCCTGCCCGACGACATCGTCGCCCGCACCTCCGCCCGCTACCGCGAGCTGATCGAGCGCCTGACCGCCCGCTGACCCGGGCCCCACGCCCCGGGGCCAACCCCCCGGGCCGCATCCCGGGTCCTGACCCGGGCTCCACACCGCGTTTCGTGCACGGCACCGCGTCGAGATCCGGTGCCGTGCACGGAACGCGGTGCGCCGTCGGTCGGGAATGCCCGGCCCGAGCGGCCGGTTCCTGTCGATGACACGTCACCGACCCGGTGACCACCCGACCAGACCGAGGGCCCCCATGACCGACACCTCCGCGACCGACGCGACGCGCGCCTCCTCGTCCGACCTGCTCGCCGCCGACACCGGCATGGGAGCCGTCACCCTGCGGGTCGCCGACCTCGACGCGATGACCGCGTACTACCGCGACGCGGTCACCCTCACGGTGCTGACCGCCGAGCCGGCCGTGGGCCGCGTGGTGCTCGGTCGAGGGGCGACCCCGATCGTCATCCTCGAGCACGCTCCCGAGTTGAAGCACGCCGGGCCGCGTGACGCCGGCCTCTTCCACACGGCGATCCTGTTCGAGACCGAGGCCGACCTCGCCGCCGCCGTCTACAGCGTCGCGACCCGTCACCCCGGCACGTTCACCGGCAGTGCGGACCACCTCGTCAGCAAGGCGTTCTACTTCACCGATCCCGAGGGCAACGGCATCGAGCTCTACTGGGACCGCAGCCGCAGCGAGTGGTCCTGGACCCACGGCCAGGTCGACATGGCCACCCTCGCCCTCGACCCGAACGCGTTCGTGCAGCAGAACGTCACCGAGGAGGCGCTGGCCGGCTCGGCGTCCCGTCCCGCCACGGTCGGCCACGTCCACCTGAGCGTGGGCGACGTCGAGTCGGCCCACCGGTTCTACGTCGAGCAGCTCGGCTTCGAGACGACGACGCGCTTCGGGCCGCAGGCACTGTTCGTCAGCGCGGGCGGCTACCACCACCACATGGCGATGAACACCTGGAACAGCGCCGGCGCCGGGCGCCGTCAGCTGGCGCTGGGCCTCGGCCTGGTGCGCATCGAGGTGCCGACGGCCGACGACCTGGGCGCCCTCGGCGAGCGCCTCGGCCACCACGGCGTCGCCACCCGCGACGACGGGCGTGTGCTCGGGTTCGACGATCCCTGGTCGAACCAGCTCCAGGTGACCGTCCGACCGCAGTCGGCCTAGCCCTCGGTCGCCGGCTCCCTCGGCGCTGGCGTCGCAGAGCCGCTGGCGCGGCTCCCTCGGCGACGCCGATGGCTACGGTGGTGAGCATGCCTGCAGCCGACTCCCCCACCTTCTCCACGACCCCCGAGGGCGACCTCACGCTCGACGACCACGAGGCCGTCGCGGCGATGCTCGCCCGGGCCTTCCCGAGCTACGACCACTGGTACGCCGGGGCCCGCAGCTGGGCGGGCATGCAACCCGAGCTGCGGGTCGTCGCGCGTCAGGGCGACGTCGTGGTCGCGCACGCCGGTCTGCGACGTCAGTTCGTCACCGTCGGCGACGCCGACCTGCTCGTCACCGCGGTGGGCATGGTCGCGGTCTCACCGGCCGTCCAGGGCACCGGCCTCGGGGGCGAGCTGTTGCGGCGGGTGGACGCGGCGCTGACGTCGCTCGACAGCGGCTTCGGCGTGCTCGAGACCGGGGACGACGTCCAGGGCTTCTACCGACGCGGCGGGTGGCTGCCGCTCGACGGTCTCACGGCGCACTACACGGCGTTCAGCGCCGACGGCGCCGGCGTGCTGGTCACCCAGGACCACGGCTGGCTGCTCCGCGAGGGCACGAGCACCCTCGCCGACTGGCCGCAGGGTGAGTTGCACTGGAACGGCCAGATGGTCTGACCCGCGCGGCACCCGAGACAGCGCGAAGCCCGGAGACGCCGAGGAGGCGCGGTGACCGACGAACGGTCACCGCGCCTCCTGCGGTCTGTCGCGGCTCGCGGCTACGCCGGGACGCCGACCTCGGCCGGGTCCTCGTTCGAACCGGGAGCCTCGGGCTCGACGCCCTTGCGGACGCGCAGGCCCAGGGTGGGGTCGACGTTGGTCCAGTACTCGTAGACCCGCTCGCGCAGGGCGGGCTGGGTGACCTTCGAGACGTGGCCCACGATGTTCTGCACCAGGCGGTCGCGCTCCTCGTCGTCGAGCACCTCGCGGACGAGCGTGCCGGCCTGGCCGAAGTCGTCGTCCTCGGGGTGCAACGTCACGGACGAGCGGACGAGCTCGCCGTCGCTCTCCCAGCCACCGGTGTCACCAGCGGCCTGCGGGTCCGCGGCGGGACCGCCGACCGAGTTCGGTGCGTAGACCGGCGCCGTCGCCTCGCTGAAGTGGTACCGCGCGGCACCGTCCTTCGAGTACGAGTGCACCTCGGTCTTGGGCGTGTTCACCGGCAGCTGCTGGTGGTTGACGCCGATGCGGTAGCGGTGGGCGTCCGCGTAGCTGAAGATGCGGGCGAGCAGCATCTTGTCGGGGCTGGTCGCGATGCCGGGGACGAAGTTCGACGGGGCGAACGCGGCCTGCTCGATCTGCGCGAAGTAGTTCTCGGGGTTGCGGTTCAGCGTCATGGTGCCGACCTCGATGAGCGGGTAGTCCGCGTGCGGCCACACCTTCGTCAGGTCGAACGGGTTGAAGCGGTACGTGGCCGCCTCGTCGTAGGGCATGACCTGCACCGACAGCGTCCAGGTGGGGAAGTCGCCGCGGTCGATGGCCTCGGAGAGGTCGCGGATGTGGAAGTCGGCGTCCTCTCCCGCGATGCGGTCGGCGTCGTCCTGCGTGAGGATCTTGTTGCCCTGGTTCGTCTTGAAGTGGTACTTGACCCAGAAGCGCTCGCCCTCGGCGTTGATCCACTGGTAGGTGTGCGAACCGAAGCCGTCCATGTTGCGCCACGAGGCGGGGAGGCCGCGGTCGCCCATCAGCCAGGTGACCTGGTGCGCCGACTCGGGCGAGAGCGTCCAGAAGTCCCACTGCATGTCGTGGTCGCGCAGGTGCGAGCCGGGCAGGCGCTTCTGCGAGTGGATGAAGTCGGGGAACTTGATGCCGTCGCGGATGAAGAAGACGGGCGTGTTGTTGCCCACGAGGTCGTAGTTGCCCTCGCTCGTGTAGAACTTCAGCGCGAAGCCACGGGGGTCGCGCCACGTGTCGGGGCTGCCCTGTTCTCCGGCGACGGTCGAGAAGCGGGCGAGCATCTCGGTCTCGACACCGGGCTGGAAGAGCGCGGCGCGGGTGTAGCGCGAGACGTCGGCCGTCGTGACGAACGTCCCGAAGGCGCCGCCGCCCTTGGCGTGGACGATGCGCTCGGGCACCTTCTCGCGGTTGAAGTTGGCCAGTTTCTCGACCAGCTTGTGGTCGTGCAGGACGATCGGGCCGTCGGCGCCGACCGACTGCGAGAACTCGTCGCTGGCGGCGGGGGCGCCGTTGTCGGTGGTGGTGATCTTCTTGGCGTCGGTCATGTGTCCTCTTTCGTTCGTGGTTCGTCGTCGTGTGAGATCAGGGGGGCGGGCTGGTCAGGCCGCCGGGACGGCCGCGTCCACGCGGTCGGACGAGGAGGCGCGGGTCGGCTCGTCGCCCTCCGCGCCCTCGGACTCGGCCGCCCGACATGCCGGGCACAGGCCCCAGAAGGTCACCTCGGCGGTCTGCACGAGGTACCCCGAGTCGTGCGAGGGGGTGAGGCAGGGGGCGTGGCCGACGACGCAGTCCACGTCGGCGACCGAGCCGCACACCCCGCAGACCACGTGGTGGTGGTTGTCGCCCGTCCTCAGCTCGTAGAGCGCTGCCGAGCCCGCGGGTTCGATGCGACGCACCAGCCCGGCACCGGTCAGCGCGTTGAGGACGCCGTAGACCGCCTGCACCGACGTGCCGGGCAGGTCGAGGGCGACCCGGGCGAAGACCTGCTCGGCGGCCGCGTGGGGCGACGGCTCGAGGGCGCGCAACACGGCGAGCCGGGGCTCGGTCACGCGCAACCCGGCGGAGCGCAGTGCCTCGCGGGGGTCGTCGGTCGGATGGGTCATGCATCAAGTGAACCACTCTTTTGATCAGATCAAAACAATCCGGGCCACCTCGGAGGACGTTCCCTGGTTCGGACGCGCCGCACCTGTGGACAACCACACCCGAGCGGCCACGGGTCGCTACCGTCGTCGACATGAGCACCGCCGCCACGACACCGCCGTCCGTCGTCGTCCCCCCGGGCCGCGACCTCGTGGTGGATCTCGCCCGCGTCTTCTGCGTCCTGCTGGTCGTCGCGATCCACGTGATGATGGTCGGTGTCGCCGTCGACGCGACGGGCGCCGTCGTGGCGAACCGTCCCCTGCAAGAGCAGTCCTGGTTCCCGCTCTCGACGTGGGCCGGGCAGATCATGCCGCTCTTCTTCGTGGTGGGCGGGTTCGCCAGCGCCACGGCCTGGGCCGGGGCACGGCGCCGCGGCGCCGACGCCGGCGACTTCGTCCGCGGTCGCCTCCTGCGCCTCGCCCGGCCCGCGAGCGCGGTCTTCGTCGTCCTCGCGATCGCCCTCGCCGTCGCGACCCTGCTCGGCGTCGATCCCGAACTGCTCGACGTCGTGGCGACCGGCGTGGGCTCGCCGTTCTGGTTCCTCGCCGCCTACGGCATCACGCAGCTGCTCGTGCCGGTGATGGCCCGGCTGCACACGACCCGCCCGTGGGCGACGCTGTTCGTCCTGGTGGTCGCCGCGGTCCTGGTCGACGCGGTGCGGTACGGCACCGGCGTCACGGCCGTCGGCCTCCTCAACCTCGCCTTCGTGTGGCTCTTCGTGCAGCAGCTCGGCTTCGCCTACGCCGACGGGCTGTTCCGTCGGACCCCTCGGGCCGTGCTGCTCGTCGTCGCCGTCGTGGCGTACGCCTCGCTGGTCCCGCTGACGACGGCCGGGCCGTGGTCGGACGACATGCTGAGCAACCTCAACCCGCCGACGGTGCCGCTCATGGTGCTCGGGGTGGCGCAGATCTGCGTCCTGTCGCTCGTGCACCCCGCCCTGGCGCGTCTCATGTCCACGTCGGCGGCCCGCGCCGTCGTGTTCGCCGTCGGCAGCCGCGGCATGACCATCTACCTCTGGCACCTCCCGCTGTTGATCGCCGTGCTCGGGGTCCTCTTGGCCGTGGGCGGGCCGCTCCCCCAACCCTCGACCGCCACCTGGTGGTGGACGCGCCTCCCGATCTGGGCCCTCGTCATCGGGCTGACCTGCCTGGTCTCGCTGGCGACCGCCCGGTTCGAGCTGCCGCCGCGAGCGTTCGCCGAGGGGCGGCGCCGCGCCTCCTGGTGGTCGATCGGGGTGGCGGCGGTGCTCGCCATCGGGCCGCCGTTCGACGTGATGCACGAGGGCCTCGACCTGCGCAACGCGATCGCGGGCGCGATCTGCCTGCCCCTGGCCGTCTGGCTGCTCGGCCGGTCGCGCCCCGACGTCGACCCGGAGTCCGCCCTGAGGGCCGCCGACAGACCCGCGGACGCAGCCCACACGGGGTAGACGCCCGGCCGACGGGGGGCTCGGCCGGGCGTCCGGCGGTCTCGGAGCGGATCAGGAACCCCGGGACCGGACGCGGAACAGAAGGCCCGATCACGAGGCCCGCGCTCTGTCCGCTGAGAACACTCTGCGGCGCGAACCAATGATCCGGCTGACAGGTGGCCCGCATTCCGCTGACCATCGCCGCGACGGCCGATGCCTCCACGACGACGGCACCACCAGGAGGCGCGCGCGGCTGCCGTAGACTCGTCGCGTCCACCCGTTGACGCCTCTGCAGGAGTAAACCAGTGCCCACAATCGTCGTCGAGGTCATGCCCAAGGCTGAACTGCTCGACCCCCAGGGCAAGGCCGTCGCCGGTGCCCTCTCCCGTCTCGGCAAAGGGGCGTTCACCGACGTCCGCATCGGCAAGCGCTTCGAGGTCACGGTCGAGGGCGAGGTGACCGACGCCGTCCTCGCGGACGTCCGCGAGCTCGCCGACGACATGTTCTCGAACTCGGTCATCGAGGACGTCGTCTCGATCACCGTCGCCGACGCTCCCGCCGCCCTCTGATGCGCGTCGGCGTCGTCACCTTCCCCGGCTCCCTCGACGACCGTGACGCGCAGCGCGCGGTCCGACTCGCGGGCGGCGAGCCCGTCGCCCTCTGGCACGGCGACCACGACCTGAAGGGCGTCGAGGCGATCATCCTGCCCGGCGGCTTCAGCTACGGCGACTACCTGCGTGCCGGCGCGATCGCCTCCTTCTCGCCGATCATGGCCGACGTGGTCGACGCCGCGAACGCGGGCATGCCCGTCCTCGGCATCTGCAACGGCTTCCAGATGCTCGCCGAGGCCCGCCTGATCCCGGGGGCGCACACCCGCAACGCGCACCAGCAGTTCATCCGCCGCGACCAGCGTCTCGTCGTCGAGAACGCCCGCACCGACTGGACGAACGGCTTCACCGAGGGGCAAGAGATCACCATCCCCCTCAAGAACGCGGACGGGCGCTTCATCGCCGACGCCGAGACCATCAAGCGCATCGAGGGCGAGGGGCAGGTCGCCTTCCGCTACGTCGGCGTGAACCCGAACGGGTCGATGGACGACATCGCCGGCGTCACCAATGCGCGCGGCAACGTCGTCGGCCTCATGCCGCACCCCGAGCACGCCGTCGAAGAGGGCTTCGGCCCCGACACCCCCGCCGCGATGTCGAGCGGCGTCGACGGCCTGACCTTCTTCACGTCCGTTCTCGAGAGGGCCCTCGCCAAGTGACCGACCAGACCGACCGCGCCCCGCACGACGCCGAGATGATCGACGTCCGCCCCGAGGGCCACGTGCCCGACACCGTGGCGAACGCCGCGGCGACGCCTGATCGCGAGCAGCCCTACGGCGCCCTCGGCCTGAAGGCCGACGAGTACGCGAAGATCCGCGAGATCCTGGGGCGTCGCCCCACGAGCGGTGAGCTCGCCATGTACTCGGTCATGTGGAGCGAGCACTGCTCCTACAAGTCGAGCAAGATCTACCTCCGGCAGTTCGGCCAGAAGGTCTCGCCCGCCATGAAGAAGAACCTCATGGTCGGCATGGGCGAGAACGCCGGAGTGGTCGACGTGGGGGGCGGCTGGGCCGTCACCTTCAAGGTCGAGTCGCACAACCACCCGAGCTACATCGAGCCCTTCCAGGGGGCGGCCACCGGCGTGGGCGGCATCGTACGCGACATCATCTCGATGGGTGCCCGCCCCGTCGCGGTCATGGACCAGCTGCGCTTCGGCGACATCGACGCGGCGGACACGGCCCGCGTGGTCGACGGCGTCGTGGGTGGCATCAGCTTCTACGCCAACTGCCTCGGCCTGCCCAACATCGGCGGCGAGACCTACTTCGACGCCGTCTACCAGGGCAATCCCCTGGTCAACGCACTGGCCGTGGGCGTCCTGCGCCACGAAGACCTCCACCTGGCCAACGCCCGGGGCGTGGGCAACAAGGTGGTCCTGTTCGGTGCGCGCACCGGCGGTGACGGCATCGGCGGCGCCTCCATCCTCGCCTCCGACACGTTCTCGTCCGGCGGGCCCACCAAGCGTCCTGCCGTCCAGGTCGGCGACCCGTTCGCCGAGAAGGTGCTCATCGAGTGCTGCCTCGAGCTGTTCCGCGACGAACTGGTCGAGGGCATCCAAGACCTCGGTGCAGCCGGCATCAGCTGCGCCACGTCCGAGCTCGCCTCGAACGGCGACGGCGGCATGTTCATCGAACTCGACAACGTCCTGCTGCGCGACCCGTCGCTCACCGCCGAAGAGATCCTGATGAGCGAGAGCCAAGAACGCATGATGGCCGTCGTGCGTCCCGAGAAGCTCGACGCGTTCCTCGCGGTCGTGGCGAAGTGGGACGTCGAGACGAGCGTGCTCGGCGAGGTCACCGACACCGGCCGTCTCGTCATCAACTGGCACGGCGAAGAGATCGTCAACGTCGAGCCCCGCACGGTCGCCGTCGACGGCCCGGTGTACGAGCGCCCCGTCGCCTACCCCACCTGGATCGACGCCCTGCAGGCCGACAGCGCCTCGTCGCTGCCCCGCCCCACGGGCAACGCCGTCCTTCGCGAGCAGTTCCTCGAACTGCTCGGCTCGCCCAACCTGGCCGACAAGAGCTGGGTCACGAACCAGTACGACACCTACGTGCTGGGCAACACCGCGCTCAGCTTCCCCGACGACGGAGGCATGATCCGCGTCGACGAAGAGACCGGTCTCGGCTTCGCGATCGCGACCGACGCCAACGGGCGCTACTGCCAGCTCGATCCCAAGCAGGGTGCTCGCCTGGCGCTGGCCGAGGCGTACCGCAACGTCGCCGTGACCGGTGCCGTGCCCGCCGCCGTGACCGACTGCCTGAACTTCGGCAGCCCGGAGGACCCCGAGGTCATGTGGCAGTTCTCGCAGGCCGTCGAGGGACTGGCCGACGGGTGCCTCGAACTCGAGATCCCGGTCACCGGCGGCAACGTGTCGTTCTACAACCAGACCGGCACGCGTCCGATCCACCCCACTCCCGTGGTGGGCGTCCTCGGCGTGATAGACGACGTCGCCAAGCGCATCCCGTCCGGCTGGCAGGACGAAGGCGACAACATCTACCTGCTCGGCACCACGGCGCTCGAGCTCGACGGATCGGCCTGGGCCGGCGTGGTCCACGACCACCTCGGTGGACGCCCGCCGGCGGTCGACCTCGCGGCCGAGGCGCAGCTCGCGCAGCTCCTGCACGCCGGTGGCGACCAGTCGTTGATCGCGGCGGCCCACGACCTGAGCGACGGCGGCCTGGCACAGGCGCTGGCCGAGGCCGTGCTGCGCTTCGGAGTCGGTGCTCGCGTCTGGCTGGGTGAGATCATCGAGCGGGACGGCATCGACGTCGCGACCGCCCTCTTCAGCGAGTCGACCGGTCGCGTGATCGTCTCGGTGCCCCGCGAGGACGACGTCCGCTTCCGCGGCCTCTGCGAGGGCCGTGGCTACCCGGTGGCCCGCATCGGCGTGACCGACGGCGAGTCGGGGTCGCTCGAGGTACAGGACGTCTTCACGGTGTCCATCGACGAGCTGCGCAGCACCCACCGTGGCACTCTGCCGGCCCGCTTCGGAGCCACCATCGGCGACTAGTCACCATCCTGCGACGACTCGAAGGCCCTCACCACAGGTGAGGGCCTTCGAGGTCGTGGGAGGCAGAACCCTAGGGCCCCGCATCTCCTGCATGTAAAATGTATCATATGCAGACCCCGACCCCGTCCCCTGAGGCGTCCTTCCGTGATCGCGAACGCTTCTCGGGCATCCAGGGCCTCCGGTTCGTGGCAGCCCTCCTGGTGGTCGTCACCCACACCGTGTTCTACGCCCACGAACGACTCGACCCCTCGTTCCGCCCGTGGAGCTACGGATCGGTCGGGGTGGACGTCTTCTTCGCGATCAGTGGGTTCGTCATGATGCACACCGTCCGTCGCCTCGAGGGCACGCCGCGGGCCTGGGCCATCTTCGCGCGTCGCCGACTCGATCGCATCGTCCCGCTCTACTGGCTCGCGACGACCCTCAAGGTGCTGACGTTGGTACTCGTCCCTTCGGCCGTGCTGCACGCCACCCTCGAGCCGGCCAACACGCTCGGGTCATACTTCTTCATCCCGACCCGCAACGCCGAAGGCAACATCGAACCCGTCCTCGGCGTCGGCTGGACCCTCGTCTTCGAGTGTGCGTTCTACGCCCTCGTGGCCCTGTGCCTGGCCCTCAGGGTCAGAGTCCTGCCCACCGTCGGAGCGGTGCTCGTCAGCTGCTCGGCGCTGTGGTGGGCCTTCGACGCCGCACGCCCGGCATGGGCGGTCTATTTCGACCCCATCGTCCTGTTCTTCCTCATCGGCATGGTGATCGCCGAGCTGACGCGTCCCGCCCGCCGTGGCTGGTTGTGGGCCGTGCTCGCGGTCTCCCTGGTGGCCCTGGCGGTCGTGCTCGCCACGTCCGTCGGCGACGGGGGCTTCGGGCGCAACGCACCAGCCCGATTCGCGGGCGTCACGGCCGTCGTCGCGGCGACGGTGCTGGCCGAAGGTCCCCTTCGCCGCGTGACGCCGACCTGGGTGCTCACCGGCGGTGCCGCGTCGTACGCGCTCTACCTGTTCCACCCCTTGGTGGCCCCGGCCGTGCCCGAGCTCTTCGCGCGCCTGGGTTGGATCGACGGCTGGCTGTCGGTCGCCGTGTCGGTTCCACTCCTGGTGGCCCTGTCGTTCGTCATCCACCGTCGCGTCGAGCGCCCCCTCGCCAGGGTTCTCGCCCGACGAGGACGCGACCCCCGGCGCCCGCTCGGCTCCGAGTCAGAAGAGCCCCAACCGGCCTAGCTGCTGGCGCCCGACGGCACACCGACCACTCGGCCCGAGGCGCGAGGCGCGACGAGGGGACGATCGCGTTCGGCGAAGCCGAACACGCCGTCGGAGGCGGCGAGACAGGCCCGAACAGCAATTCCCCCGGGCCTCAAGGCCGGGGGGAATCAATTTGCTGGGGTACCTGGACTCGAACCAAGAACAACTGAACCAGAATCAGTCGTGTTGCCAATTACACCATACCCCAATGATGACAACCGTCAGGTCTACATCACTGTCGGCCCATCATCTGGACCGACGTCTACTGTACAGCATCTGCCAGGTGTTCGAGGCCACCGATGAGGTCCCGGTTGATCACGGCAGCGACACGGGCGCCGTCGCCGGCGGCAACGATGAGTTGCTGGGGACCGGGTGCGGTGCTCTCGCCGGCGGCGTACAGCCCAGGAACCGACGTGCGACCATGGCCGTCCACGACGAGCAGTCCGTCGCCGTCCAGGTCGGCCCCCGTCGCCGAGACGTAGTCGAGCGCGGCCGACCACTCCGGGCGGACGAAACCCCCGGCCCGAGGCACGACCGTGCCGTCCTCGAGCACGACCCCACGCATGCCGTCACGATCGCCGTCGATGCTCGTGACGCGACGACGGTCCACGGTGATCCCCCGGGCGGCCAACGCAGCCTCGTCCTCCGAGGTCACCACGTCCGAACCGTGCGTGAAGACGATGAGGTCATCGGTCCACTGCGAGAGCAACAGGGCGCGGTCGACCAGGTCAGGGTGCTCACCGATGAGGGCGAGTGGCTGGTCACGCTTGTCGTACCCGTCGCATTCGATGCAGCTGTGGACGTACGTGCCGTAGAACGCTCGGAGTTGGGCGATCTCTGGCAGGGTCTCGCTCAGACCCGTCGTCACCAGCACGGTCCCTGCCAGGGCGGACGACTCCTGCCCACGGAACGCGCACGAGATCTCGAACCCGCCGTCGACCGGGACGACGTTCGTCGCCAGGGTCTGCCGGTGTTCGGCCCCCTCGTACCCCAGGAACTCGTCGCGTCCGAGCTTGCGGAGCTCGAGCGGCGAGATGCCGTCGCGGGTGAGGTACCCGTGCGAGAGCAGCGTGGCGGAGTTCCGCGGCCGGTTGCTGTCGATCAGCACGACCCGTCGGCGGGCGCGGACGAGGTTGAGCGCAGCGCTCAACCCTGCGGGGCCGCCCCCGATGACAGCGACGTCGTAGCGCTCGGTCATGAGCGGTCGGCGAGAGCCGCGAGTCGGGCAAGGGTCGACTCGCGGCCGAGGATCTCCATCGACTCGAACAACGGCGGACTCACGCGACGCCCGGACAGCGCCACCCGCAACGGGCCATAGGCCACGCGGGGCTTGAGGCCGAGTCCGTCGACGAGCGCCTCCTTGAGGACCGCCTGGATCGACTCGTGCGTCCAGTCGGCCAGGCCCTCGAGGGCAGCCGAGGAGGCGCGCAGCACCTCGGTGGACCGCTCGCCCAGCGAGGCCAGCGCGTCATCCTCGTGGACAAGGTCGTCGTCGGCGACGAACAAGAAGCCGAGCATGCCACGAGCCTCGGACAGGAGGGTCATGCGTTCTTGGACGAGAGGCGCTGCCTGAACGAGCACGGCACGCTCGGCCTCCGTCGGCGGAATGCTGACGACCCCGTCGAGGTAGGGCAGCAATCGCTCGGTGAAGTCCCCGACGGACAGCAGTCGGATGTGGTCGCCGTTGATCGACTCGGCCTTCTTCACGTCGAATCGCGCGGGGTTCGGGTTCACGTCGACCACGTCGAACGCCGCGACCATCTCGTCGATCGAGAACACGTCCCGATCGTGAGTCAAAGACCACCCCAGGAGCGCCAGGTAGTTGACGAGGCCCTCGGGGATGAAGCCGCGGTCTCGGTGGTGGAACAGGTTGGACTCGGGATCGCGCTTCGAGAGCTTCTTGTTGCCGTCACCCATGACATAGGGCAGATGGCCGAACCGAGGGACGAACGTGGTGATGCCGAGCTCGACCAGCGCCTCGTAGAGGGCAATCTGGCGGGGAGTGGACGAGAGGAGGTCCTCACCGCGCAGGACGTGGGTGATGCCCATCAGAGCATCGTCCAGCGGGTTCACGAAAGTGTAGAGAGGCACCCCGTTCGGTCGGACGACGACGAAGTCGCTGAACGATCCCGCCGGGAACGTGATCTCACCACGGACGAGGTCGTCGAAGCTGAGGTCGCGGTCGGGCACTCGCAACCGGAGTGCCGGCTGACGCCCCTCGGCTCGGAACGCCGCACGTTGTTCGTCGCTCAGCTCACGCTCGAAGTTGTCGTAACCCTGCTTGGGGTCGCGACCGTTGGCGATGTTGCGAGCTTCGATCTCTTCACCCGTGGCGAAGCTCTCGTAGAGAAGCCCCCGCTCCAGCAACTGATCGATGACCCCGCGATAGATGTCGTGGCGCTGAGACTGACGGTAGGGGCCATGAGGCCCACCTGCGTCGATGCCCTCGTCCCAGTCGATGTTGAGCCAACGAAGCCCGTCGAGGATCTGCTCGTAGCTCTCTTCGCTGTCTCGGGCCGCATCGGTGTCTTCGATGCGGAACACGAGCTTGCCACCCGTGTGCCGGGCGTAGGCCCAGTTGAAGAGGGCGGTGCGGATGAGGCCGACATGCGGCGTTCCGGTGGGCGAGGGGCAGAACCGCACGCGCACGTCGGTGCCGGTGGCGGTGGAGAAGGGAGCTGACATCGCTGACGATCTTACCGGGGTTGGTGGGTGGGTCAGCGTTAAACGCAGAAAGGCCCCTTCCGAAGAAGGGGCCTTTCTGGTGTT